>NZ_REFC01000010.1 GCF_003688405.1 Ulvibacter antarcticus | reverse complement strand
TTAGATCCAAACGATGTTAGTTTAACACCAGTAACTACTGGACCATTGACAGTGAATGCTGATGGAACGGTAACAGTTGCAGCAGGAACCGACTCAGGAACCTATACAGTAGTGTATACTATTTGTGAAATTGCTGTTCCAACGAACTGTGATGATGCTACGGTAACGGTAGTAGTTGATGGAACGATGGATGCTGTAGATGATGATTACACCGCAACTGCTCAAGAAGGAGTTGATGGAATTACCTACACTGATATTTTAGATAATGATACTTTAAACGGAGTAGCGGTTGATCCAAATGATATTACGATCACCCCAAACACGAACGGACCACTGACAGTAAATGCCAATGGAACGGTGGATGTAGCTCCTGGAACGGGACCTGGAACATATACAGTAACCTATACTATTTGTGAGATTGCAGTTCCAACGAACTGTGATACTGCAACAGTAACAGTTGTTGTTGGTAACCCTGATCCTATCGAGGCAGTGGATGATGATTATTCGGCCACTCCGGTAAATGGAACTACAGGTGGAACTGTATCAAATGTATTTGATAACGATACTTTAAATGGTGTATTGTTAGATCCAAACGATGTTAGTTTAACACCAGTAACTACAGGACCATTGACAGTGAATGCTGATGGAACCGTAACGGTTGCTGCAGGAACTGCCTCAGGAACCTATACTATTGTTTACACTATTTGTGAAATTGCTGTTCCAACGAACTGTGATGATGCTACGGTAACGGTAGTAGTAGACGGAACGATGGATGCAGTAGATGATGACTACACCGCAACTGCTCAAGAAGGAGTTGATGGAATCACCTACACTGATATTTTAGATAATGATACTTTAAACGGAGTAGCGGTAGATCCAAATGATATAACGATCACCCCAAACACGAACGGACCACTGACAGTCAATGCCAATGGAACGGTAGATGTAGCTCCTGGAACGGGACCTGGAACATACACAGTAACCTACACTATTTGTGAGATTGCAGTTCCAACGAACTGTGATACTGCAACAGTAACAGTTGTTGTTGGGAATCCTGATCCAATCGAGGCAGTAGATGACGATTACACAGCAACTGCTCAAGAAGGAGTTGATGGAATCACCTACACTGATATTTTAGATAATGATACTTTAAACGGAGTAGCGGTTGATCCAAATGATATAACGATCACCCCAAACACGAACGGACCACTGACAGTAAATGCCAATGGAACGGTGGATGTAGCTCCTGGAACGGGACCTGGAACATACACAGTGACCTATACGATTT
>NZ_REFC01000009.1 GCF_003688405.1 Ulvibacter antarcticus | reverse complement strand
GAAGAACAACCTAACATTATCAAGAAAATCGGGAGTAATAAATATGATATTTTCATAATTCGAAATTTTTAGTAATATGTGCTGTAACGGGTTTGAATATGAATCGTGGCGCCTGGCGAAGCGTGCGGCTTGAAGCAGCTCAACCATCAATAGCTCGTTTCAGCTCGATTCTCCGAAGCTGCGTGAGACTCAGAAGGGCAAGCGTGTTTGGATTATTCCGACGAATCATATTTTGATTAAAACTAGGAAATATTATTCAATTTCCCACTAAGCCATGATTGCATATTCGTTGTTGTGCTTTCGTTATTTTTCAGTATTCAACTCATTATTTATTAAATCTATTATTTCATCTGTGTAAGTCAGCATCTTCTTCTGAAGGTATAATCTATTATATTCCGTTCGTCCTCTCATTAAAGTAAGGCTCATAATATTTTGATTTTCATACAATTTTGAAAGCGCATTATTTTGATATTCTATATCCATATTTTGAGATTGTTTTAATCCTAATTGCTCTCTGATTTCTGTAGGCATCAATGGTTCGAGTATAGAACTAAATTCAGCATTTAGTAGATTCAAAAGGTCCATAGAACTTTCTTCATCTTCGAAACCCTGAGATATTTCAGAGGAAAAAGCAGCTAACTTAGATTTTAATACTGAATTTTGAATGAGACTTATATTTCCACTCGCGTTAATAGATTGATAGGCTCCTATAACTGGTTCCGCTCGAAAATAATTAAGTGGACCATAAAGAATAAAACCAGCTATAGAGTCTCTTTTATAATTTAAGTTTTTCTTTTCTAAGCATAGCAGAAATGATTGGTTAGAGTTGAGAGCAAATGTTTGTGCTTTTATCGTTTCTTCATACCTAATTGAGTTCTCTTCAAATTCTTTTTTAAGTTCTTCTAATATGGTAACTTCATTTTTGCGATCAGATTGGTTTTGATTCCAATTATTGATTTGAAGAGCAACTAAAATTCCAATAACAACAAGAATAATTTCACCAATAGCATAAAGGAAATATTTACTGAACTTGTTTTCTGTCAGCATTTTTTGGCGAATTTTCCGAAAGAATTTTATCATTAGGGGTTAGTTTCTCTAAAGGTAAACTAATAAAGTAGAATACGAGAACTCGAATAATGAAGGCTAACGGGTTTGTATAATAATCGTGGCGCTTGGCGCAGCGTGCGGCTTGAAGCAGCGACAGTTCTCCAATTCTCTTTTTAGTTCCAATTATTCGGAGCTGCGTGAGACTCAGAAAGGCAAGCTTCCTCGATTTATCAGAAACCAATATAGTCAATTATTTGCAGTAAACACAGTACTTTGCAGCCCAAAAGCCATGATTATTATACGATGTTAACTACAGTTTTTATACTTTCCAATTAAAATTCAATGACTTACATTTTGGACAAACAATATATTCTCCTTCGAGATTGTCAACATTACATCTATTACATTTTCCATATTCCTTATTGATATGCATTAAAGAGAATTTTGCTTCAATACTTTCTATATTATATAAGGATTCTAATTTATCCATTAATTGTCCGAGCTTGTAATTTGCTTTTAATTCAGATAATATTTTTTTCTCCTCAAGAGTGAAATCAGGAACTTCAAATTCTTTATCAGAACACTTTGGACAATTTCTCTTCATAATTTTTACGTTGCTTCTTTCAATTTCTCTGAATTAAATCCAATATCAAAAGTTTGTTTTATGTCAAAATTGTAGTTAACGGGTTTGTATAATAATCGTGGCGCTTGGCGCAGCGTGCGGCTTGAAGCAGCGACAGTTTTTCTGTTCCTCGTTTAGTTCCAATTATTCGGA
>NZ_REFC01000008.1 GCF_003688405.1 Ulvibacter antarcticus | reverse complement strand
TCAGTTTTTGCATCTTCAATCAATGAAAAAATGTATTGCGTCTCACTATTACGTTCTGATTTTTTTTGATTCCAATTATTTAAACTCAATGCGATTAAAATCCCAATAACGACAAGCGCAATTTCGCCAATTGCATATATCAGATATTTACTGAATTTATTTTCAATCAGCATTTTTTGTCTAATTTTCCTAAAGAATTTAATCATTGTTTAACGGTTTCTGATAATGAAGCACAACGGGTTTGTATAATAATCGTGGCGCTTGGCGCAGCGTGCGGCTTGAAGCAGCGACAGTTATTCTGTTCTTCATTTAGTTCCAATTATTCGGAGCTGTGTGAGACTCAGAAAGGCAAGCTTCCTCGATTTTTCAGAAACCAATATAGTCAATTATTTGCAGTAAACACAGTACTTTGCAGCCCAAAAGCCATGATTATTATACGATGTTGTAGGTAGTTAATTTTTCTTGCTTTTAACCCATTCATTTATGTTGTGTCTTAAAGAACTTAAAGGAATTGAACCATTTTCCAATATTTTAGAGTGAAACTCTTTAATGTCAAACTGCTCTCCCATCTTCTCTTCTGCCATTTTACGAAGTGCTTTTATTTCTTCACCACCTGTATCATACGAAGTTAATTGGGCTGGCCAAACAATACTTCGATGATAAAGACTTAACGCTACTTCGGCACTTTGTCCAGACTCCATCATAAAGTCAATAGCATGTTCTTTAGACCACCCTTTCGTATGAATAGCAGGATCTACTACCAGACCTCTCGATGGCCATGCACGTCTTCTAATTAAGGCTAATTTACTTTCGTATAATCCCATTTCTTCGGCTAATTGTTCACTATATCTGGCCCATCCTTCAACGTAGCTTCCGAAACCAATAATTTTAGAAATAGGATGTAACCCTTTAATATCTTTTTCTATGCCTATTTGTAAATGATGACCAGGATATGCTTCATGAAATGTGAGGGTTTCATTATTGCTCTTTTTTTGTTTTTTTGGATTCTTTAAGCTGATTCGGTAATAGGCTGGCTTGTCTCCCTTTGCAGCTTCATAGCTTCCAATGCCTGCTTCATGTGCCTCGTAGGGTTTGATAGTCACTTCTGTGGATGGTAGCATAACGAACCATTTTTCTGATTCATTTTTTGCCTTTTCGAGAAGTTTTGAATTGACTTCTAAAATCTCTTCACTTGTTTTGAAATTATCAGAAGTGTCCTTATTCATCAACTCTATGATTTTAGAAAAGTCTCTTTCTTTGTACACATCAAAACCAATTTCTGAAACTTTAGTTTTATTGGAAGAGACGATTTTTTGCCCCAGTTCAAATAGCTCTTCTGCTGATTTTTTGGTTGTTGTCATTGACCTTATAAACGCTTGGTAACACTCACTTCCATTTGGTAAGGCTACAACTGAAATCTCATCTCTAGCATTTGGTCTATATTCGGTCAACAAATATTGTTGATATTTTGAAAGCGCAGGTAGAACTTTATTAGTCACTAATCCTACCCATTCTTCTTTAAATTGTATGTCATTATCTCTTTTTGCAGGAGACATAAAAGGTGAATTCTCTATTGTGTAATCTTGCAAAACTTGCAGTTGCTCAATGACAAGGTCTACTATTTCTTTTGGCATAGAATAGCCTTCCGCTATTCCTTTTTTTAGGTTATTGATTTCGGTTGCTACAAATACCGGAAATTTATTCCATCGCTCAAATGCTTGCTCACGCAACTCTTCTGAGCCCACAGGTTGAAATTCAGCCAATGAGATCCATCGAGACTGCCATCCACTCAAATGATTTACATTCCAAAGATTTCTTTTGCAAACCCGCAATTCGATACTTGCCTCTAGTTCTTCTTTCAATAGCCAATAGGTGATTTTATCTTTTTTTTCAGGAATTTGATTGATTTCCAATTTTGTTAATTCTACATACAAGCTGTCTTCATAATTTCCCCATTTAGTTCGTTCTGACAATTCATTTGAAGTGATGCCATTATGTTTCGCAAGTTTAATGTCTGCATAATAAGCTTTTTCAGGGAATGTTTCCAACGACCTTTCATAATATGAGTCGGCCAATGTAACGATTGAAGGTTCACTTTTTATAGTTTTGGAATTGTCTGCACAACTCATCACTATAATACATCCAATTAAGGGAATAAGATTTTTCATAATTGTTTTTTTAATTACCTACAACGGGTTTGTATAATAATCGTGGCGCTTGGCGCAGCGCGTTGGCGGCAGCAGCGTCAGTTCTCCAATTCTCTTCTTAGTTCCAATTATTCAGAGCTGCGTGAGACTCAGAAAGGCAAGCGAGTTCGATTTTATCAGAAACCAAGATAGTTAATTATTTGCAATGAACATTATACTAATTCCGCAAGAGCCATGATTATTATACGGTGTTACAGCACGTATATTGTATTTTAGATTTAATAAATTTTCTAATATTCGAATGAGTAAGTATTTATTTCTTCAATATCATAAGGAATATCATTCGTAAATCCATCAGTTCCGATACCG
>NZ_REFC01000007.1 GCF_003688405.1 Ulvibacter antarcticus | reverse complement strand
ACCTCTGGTTTATCAATCAACGCCGGAACTGGTGCAATCGATGTAAGTGCATCAACTCCTGGAACTTATTCAGTCACCTATACAACTGCCGGATCATGTCCGAACAGTTCAAATGTTTCAGTAACGATTAACGCTTTAGACGATGCATCCTTTACTTATGATGCAGCTTCATATTGTACAGACGCTTCAGATCCAACACCAACTATCACAGGATTGGCTGGTGGAACATTTAGCAGTAGCCCAGCTGGATTATCAATTAACGCCGGAACTGGAGTGATTGATGTTAGCGCATCAACTGCTGGAACTTATACAGTAACCTATACTACTGCTGGAACTTGTCCGAACAGTTCAAATGTTTCAGTAACGATTAATGCATTAGACGATGCATCTTTTAATTATGATGCCGCTTCTTATTGTACAGATGCTTCAGATCCAACTCCTACAATCACAGGATTGGCTGGCGGAACATTTACTAGTACAGCCGGTTTATCAATCAACGCCGGAACTGGTGCTATTGATGTAAGTGCATCAACCCCTGGAACTTATTCAGTAACATACACAACTGCCGGATCTTGTCCGAACAGTTCAAATGTTTCAGTAACGATCAATGCTTTAGACGATGCATCGTTTACTTATGATGCCGCTTCGTATTGTGCAGATGCTTCAGACCCAACTCCTACCATTACAGGATTGGCTGGTGGAACATTTACAAGTACCGCTGGTTTATCAATCAACGCCGGAACTGGTGCAATTGATGTTAGCGCATCAACTGCTGGAACCTATGCAGTAACTTATACAACGGCTGGAACGTGTCCTAACAGTTCAAATGTTTCAGTAACGATCAATGCTTTAGATGATGCATCGTTTACTTATGATGCCGCTTCGTATTGTGCAGATGCAACAGATCCAACTCCTACTATTACAGGATTGGCTGGTGGAACATTTACTAGTACCGCTGGTTTATCAATCAACGCCGGAACTGGCGCAATCGATGTTAGTGCATCAACCCCTGGAACTTATTCAGTAACCTACACAACTGCCGGATCATGTCCGAATAGTTCAGATCAGTCAGTAACGATTAATGCATTAGACGATGCATCTTTTAGTTATGATGCCGCTTCTTATTGTGCAGATGCAACAGATCCAACTCCTACTATTACAGGATTGGCTGGTGGAACATTTACTAGTACCGCTGGTTTATCAATCAACGCCGGAACTGGCGCAATCGATGTTAGTGCATCAACCCCTGGAACTTATTCAGTAACCTACACAACTGCCGGATCATGTCCGAATAGTTCAGATCAGTCAGTAACGATCAACGCTTTAGACGATGCAAGTTTCACATATGATGCAGCTTCTTATTGTACAGATGCTTCAGATCCGACTCCTACAATTACTGGATTGGCTGGTGGAACGTTTAGCAGTAGCCCTGCTGGATTATCAATTACAGCTGGAACTGGTGTTATTGATGTTAGCGCATCCACTGCTGGAACTTATACAGTAACTTATACTACTGCTGGTACTTGTCCGAATAGTTCAAATGTTTCAGTAACAATAAATGCAAGAGACGATGCATCGTTTAGTTATGATGCCGCTTCTTATTGTACAGATGCTTCAGATCCAACGCCTACCATTACAGGATTGGCTGGTGGAACATTTACAAGTACCGCTGGTTTATCAATCAACCCCGGAACTGGTGCTATTGATGTTAGTGCATCAACTGCTGGAACCTATACAGTAACTTATACAACGGCTGGAACGTGTCCTAACAGTTCAACGGCTTCAGTAACAATCAACACCTTAGACGATGCAAGTTTCACGTATGATGCTGCTTCTTATTGTACAGATGCTTCAGACCCAACGCCTACCATTACAGGATTGGCTGGTGGAACTTTTTCAAGTACCGCTGGTTTATCAATCAACGCCGGAACTGGTGCTATTGATGTTAGTGCTTCAACTCCTGGAACATACTCTGTAACCTATACAACTGCCGGATCTTGTCCGAACAGTTCAAATGTTTCAGTAACGATTAACGCTTTAGACGATGCATCGTTTACTTATGATGCCGCTTCTTATTGTACAGATGCTTCAGACCCAACTCCTACCATTACAGGATTGGCTGGTGGAACATTTACTAGTACCTCTGGTTTATCAATCAACGCCGGAACTGGTGCAATCGATGTAAGTGCATCAACTCCTGGAACTTATTCAGTCACCTATACAACTGCCGGATCTTGTCCTAACAGTTCAAATGTTTCAGTAACGATTAACGCTACACCTAACGCGCCAGTAATTACAGGTGATGATATTCTTTGTAATGGTGAAATGACAACTTTGTCAACTACGGCTGTTGGAACTATATTATGGATTTCTGGTACTCCTAGTGTTGCTACAATTGACACAAACTCAGGTGAAGTAACTGCTATTTCAGCGGGTACAACAGATATTACATATACAGTAACAGATGTTAATGGTTGTACTTCGGAATCAGCTCCTTTTACTATCACCGTTAGTTGTATAAATGCAGTAGATGATGATTATACAGCGACAGCTGCAGAAGGAATCTTAGGAATCACCTACACAGACCTATTAGATAATGACACTTTAAACGGAGTAGCGGTTGATCCAAATGATATAACGATCACCCCAAACACGAACGGACCACTGACAGTAAATGCCAATGGAACGGTAGATGTAGCTCCTGGAACGGGACCTGGAACATACACAGTAACCTACACTATTTGTGAGATTGCAGTTCCAACGAACTGTGATACTGCAACAGTAACAGTTGTTGTTGGGAATCCTGATCCTATCGAGGCAGTGGATGATGATTATTCGGCCACTCCGGTAAACGGAACAACGGGAGGAACCCTTGCCAATGTATTTGACAACGATAC
>NZ_REFC01000006.1 GCF_003688405.1 Ulvibacter antarcticus | reverse complement strand
CTTACAATGGCAATCCATTACCCTCGAGTGATTATTGGTTTGTGGTTGAATATACAGAACAAGAAGTACAAAAAGAATTTAAAGGTCACTTTACCTTAAAAAGGTAGATGTTGAGTATTGATATTCTATAATTTTTTTACTGATTTAAGATGAAATGCTAATTTACCAGTTAACTTAAAGATTTTAGGGCTTAACTTGTGCAGTTATTTGATGTACTCCAAATAAAAAGCTAATGTTTCATAAAAATTTCTTTATTTTGGAAATTATACTAATTATGCTATGAAAAAAATTTTACATATCCTTTTTGTTCTTGCCCCTTTATTCGTAGTAGCTCAACAGGTACAATTGTTTCAGCAGTTTAATGGGCGATATGATTTTACCGCCTTTGGGAATACTTTAAACGAGCAACCCAACTTTGGAACTGGATATTGCGATTTTTTACCACAAAGTAGTGCGAATCTTACCTTACTTCCTACGCAAACGTTTCTTTCAGCACATCTTTATTGGGCCGGTCCTGGCGATGCCGACAATAAAATAGAGTTGAATGGAATTACAGTAGACGCACAAAGAACTTTTGCATTAACCGCAAATTCAGGATTGAATTATTTCGCAGCATATGCTGATGTCTCTAATATTATTGGTACTGGAGGGAATGGTACATATACATTTTCCGAATTGGATTTATCTGGTGCTGTGTATCCTGGCTCACCATATTGTGGAAATACTAATTTTGGTGGATGGGCCATCTATGTAATTTATGCAGACCCTACCTTATCACTGAATCAAATTAGTCTTTTTGATGGATTGGATTATGTTTCATCACAAAATCAAACATTAGAGATTATTTTAACAAATATAGATGTTGCTACAGATGACTTGGCAAAAATTGGTTTTCTTGCTTGGGAAGGTGAAGCTGAATTGAATACAACAGAATCTCTTTTAATCAATGGTACTTTAATTGATAATCCTCCACTGAATCCGGGAGATAACGCGTTTAACGGAACCAATAGTTGGACGAATTCCAATGTAATGTACAATATGGATCTGGATTTTTATGATCTTCAGGGCATTGTGGTGCCAGGGGCTACTGAAATTACTATCAATTTGACTTCAGGACAGGATTTTGTTATGATTAATAATGTCATAACTAGTGTAAATTCTGAAATTCCGGATGCAACTATAGAAATTGATAGTATAGGAGTACTTTGTCAAAATAATGATATTGATGTTACTTATACAGTTTACAATGTCAATAGTACTGCACCATTACCTATTAATACACCGATTGCCTTTTATGCAGATGCAGTTTTAATTGGCCAAGCACAAACTTTGACCGAAATCCCTATTGAAGGCTCTGAAAGTGGTGTAATTACATTAAACATACCTATAGGGACACCGGTATTATTTGATTTAATTGCTGTTGTAGATGATATTGGTGATGGAACTGGAATTGTTGCTGAAACAAATGAAGATAATAATATTTTTACCCTACCAATAGATCTTAATCAGGCAGGTTTAAATCTAGGACCAAATATTGAGAGTTGTATCGGAATGACGGTAACTCTGGACACAGGGATTACCGACCCAACTTTTACTTTTCAATGGTTTTTAGCCGGAGTGCCAATTACTGGAGAAACAGGTCCATCATTGGATGTTACAACAGACGGAATGTATTCTATTGAGGCATTTGAAGGAATTTGTTTTGTTGAAGGTTCTATTGAAGTTCACTTTAACCCTCAGCCAGTAGCGAATCCTCCTATGGATTTATTTCAGTGTGATGATGGCGTGTCAACTGGCTTTTTTGATTTAACAGAAAATGACGATGATGTTTTAGGCACACAGGATCCTACAATGTTTGTGATAAAGTATTATCAAACATTGCTGGATAGTCAAGATGATACGAATGCAATTGCAACTCCTACGGTCCATCAAATAAATCCACCTTCACCAGAGACAATTTTTGTTAGAATTGAAGATAATTCTGGAACATGTTTTGACCTTGAACAATTTGAGATATACTTTACAATAGCCAATGCTGGCGCCGTACCATCTCCTTTTGTGATGTGTGATCAGGATGAAGATGGTTTTGAGTCAATAAATTTACCTTCGGAATTTGATGTGTTGATTCTTAATGGAGAACCTGCAGGACAGTATAATGTAACATATCATGTAAGTCAGGCCGATGCAGATGCTGGAGCAAATATCCTTCCGGTACCTTATTCGGTGCCCGTTCCTGGAGAGTTGATTTATATTAGACTAGAAAATCTTGACGATATAAGTTGTTATGATACTACTCAAATTGTAGAAATAGTTGTCGATTCACCTCCAATAGTAAATGATCCACAACCTCTGGTTATTTGTGATGGAAACAATGATGGGTTTGCTCCATTTAATTTACATGATGCGGATGCCGATATTACTGGTGGTGATCTTACACTTATTGTGACCTATCACCCAACCTTATCCGATGCCCAAAATAATTTAAACGAATTACTGGATCCATATACGAATGACGATCCTTTTAATGATGTAGTTTTTGCTAGAATTGAGAGTACAACTAATACTTGTTATAATACCGTTCTTTTAACCTTAGAGGTTCGGAACACTCCTGAGATTATTACACCTGCCGCACCTTTACGTGCATGTGATTACGACAATCCTGGTGATGGTTTAGAATTTTTCGATCTAAGCTCTGTTGCCACGGAGGTTTTAGATGGTTTGGATCCACTTTTATATGATATTTATTATTACGAGCAGGAGGCAGATGCTATTACTGCTGGAGATCTGGCCTTAACGGCTCCTGATTTCTCGCAAGCTATTGGTACTCCTACTAATTATCAGAATGTCACTCCCTTTTTACAAGTGGTGTATATTTTGGTGGTGGGTAATGCCGCTTATACGGATCCTAACAATGGTGGAACGGGCTGTTATGCTATTGTTCC
>NZ_REFC01000005.1 GCF_003688405.1 Ulvibacter antarcticus | reverse complement strand
CAACGGGTTTGAATATGAATCGTGGCGCTTGGCGCAGCGTGCGGCTTGAAGCAGCTCAGCCATCAATCGTTCGTTTCGGCTCAATTCTCCGAAGCTGCGTGAGACTCAGAAGGGCAAGCGAGTTCGGATTATTCCGACGAATCATATTTTGATTAAAACTAGGAAATATTATTCAATTTCCCACTAAGCCATGATTGCATATTCGTTGTTGTGCTTTCGTTATTTTATTTACGCTCCTCCATCAATTTATAGAGGTTTTCTAATTCACTTTTAAGTTTTAAATAATTACCAATCTGAAAATTAGAATTAAAAAAAATATTATCAATTAAACTCTCAAATTTTAAAATATTCAGCACATCCAAATTATTATGATTACTAAATTTTGAGGGTCCGATTTGTTCTGCATATTTCGAGTGTTCAGAGTCCATCTGTCGGAAACTGATATGTTCGTAAATAAATGGATAGAAATATTGATTAAGGTCATCATTGCAATATTTTTCTCCTATTCTAACTTCTTCAACTAATGATGGCAAGCCATACAACATTGATTTTAGTGAATCGGATTTAATAAGTGCTACTTTCCCGGTATTTAATCCTTCGTTCAAAGTTCCATTTCTAAAATCCATATTACCATTTGCCATACATATACTAATAAGGCTATCGAATGTTCTTGAAGAGAGTTTAGTTATATCTTCATTGAACATTTTTAAAATTGCCAACGAACTCCTTTTTTGATTTTCTGTACGTTTAATTTCTTCGTTTGTAAAACCTATATTACTCTTTATTTCTGCTTTTAGTCGATTTACAAATTCACTGGATTCTTTTAAATTACTTTGATTAATATTCCAATTATTTATTTGTAATGCTATTAATATTCCAATAATTACAAGAACAATTTCTCCAATCGCATAAATCAGATATTTACTGAAATTATTTTCAGTCAGCATTTTTTGTCTAATTTTTCTAAAGAATTTTATCATTGGTTAACGGTTTCTGATAATGAAGCACAACGGGTTTGTATATGAAACGTGGCGTTTGGCGTAGCGTGCGGCTTGAAGCAGCTTGAGCCATCAATCGTTCGTTTCGGCTCCAGTTGTCCGAAGCTGCGTGAGACTCAGAAAGGCAAGCGTGTTCGATTTATTCCGACGAATCATATTTTGATTAAAAATAGGAATTTCAATTCAATTTCCCACTAAGCCATGATTGCATATTCGTGGTTGGGCGTAGTTATTTTTTTCGGATGCTTTTCAAATATTCATCTGCTGTCATCACCGGAATGACAGATTTTTTGAAGTCTTTTCCGTTTCTAGTTATGATCACATCACAATTTGAATCAATAGCACTAAAGTATTGAAGTGAATCTTCAAAATCTTTAAACGAGGAATTTAATCCTTTTTCAATAATAGGCTCATCCACTTTACATATTTCGCAAATTATCTTGAATTTTCTTAGCTTCTCGATTGCGGATTTAGAATTTTCATATTTTGCAAGAAAGTAATTTACAGTTGCAAAGGATATCGGAGAGACAACTAAAGTTAATTCATCTTTATCCGCCAATGTTGCTATTTTGGCAATTGGTTCATAAAATAGTTTTCGCTCTCCAAGTAAATCCAACATTACATTGGTGTCAATAAATAATCGCTTACTCATTTGTATTTCTCCATTAGATAATCAGAGTATTCCTTTTTATAATTCAGGTCAGAAGGTATGCTTACGCCAGTTGCGAGACTCTTTACAAAAGGTGAGATTTCAATATCATCATTTCTTTTGTCGCTCGTTAAAGATTGAAGATAGTTTTCTACAATTCTTGAAAGGCTTAGTTTTTGATCAGAAGCATATTTTTTAGCTTTTTCAATAATTTCCTGATTCAGTTTTAATGTCAATTTGGTATCCATAATGATAATTCATGTTGTACGTACAAAAATAACGAATTAATCCGTACAATTATTATGTTTTGAAGAATTTTTCTTAGGAGGATAATTACGCCCAACGGGATTGAATAAGCATTGTGGCGCTTGGCGCAGCTTTCGGCTTGAAGCAGCGACAGTTGTTCTGTTCAAAGTTTAGTTCCAATTGTTCGGAGCTACGTGAGAATCAGAAAGGCAAGCTTATTCGTATTCTTCCAAGAACCAATTTAGTCAATTATTTGTAGCTGACATAATTCTAATTGAACAGAAGCCATGATGACTTATTCGTTGTTAGCGGTTGTTTTTATTCTAATCGTGTCTTTTTCTCTTATTTCACTTGGGATAATTGCAAATAAATCTAAATATTCTTTAGTCCTCCAGATTGTGCCTCGATAATCCGTGCCGAGATATATTTCAAATTCAGAGAGTCCATTTGCGTCAGTAATGGTTTTTTTGATTGGAATGTCTCCCATTAATCCATATAAACGTTGTCTTTTGGTTGATAATTCAATTGAATCTCCAATAAGAAGTTGTCCAGTTTTTGAATCAGTGGTTTGGATAATAATAACTTTTCTTTTATTCCAGTTGTAGTATTTTTCAAATTTCCAAAAATCGTGCATGTTGAATGAAATGACTGTCATAAGTAACATAGAAGTGAAAAGAGCAGTTGTTTTTATATAATTCCGTTTTACAATGAGTTTTTCAACTAGCAACCAACTCAGAGTTTGGAAAATAGCATTACTTATAATTCCTAATATTATTATATCATCTGCAAAATTAAAATTAGATATCGGCATCCAAAGCAAGTAAGAAAAAACTAATCCTGCAGAAGAAATTAAAAAGCCGATAAAAATACTTCTTAAAGATTCGATTTTGAAGTAAAAATATGCAATGCACATATTAATTATTCCAAAAATTATAATCAAAGAATAGTCTGCAAATCCCAAAAATATTGCACCAAATCCAGTAATGAAAAATGCTAATATTAAATATGCAACAAGCAAAAAGGAATATAGTATGATTTTTCGTTTTTTCATCTGAAATAACCGCTAACGGGTTTGAATATGAATCGTGGCGCCTGGCGCAGCGTGCGGCTTGAAGCAGCTCAGCCATCAATCGCTCGTTTCGGCTCAATTCTCCGAAGCTGCGTGAGACTCAGAAGGGCAAGCGTGTTCGGACTATTCCGACGAATCATATTTTGATTAAAAGTAGGAATTTCAATTCAATTTCCCACTAAGCCATGATTGCATATTCGTTGTTACAGCACGTATATTGTATTCTAAGATTTAATAAATTTTCTAATATTCGAATGAGTAAGTATTTATTTCTTCAATATCATAAGGAATATCATTCGTAAATCCATCAGTTCCGATACCG
>NZ_REFC01000004.1 GCF_003688405.1 Ulvibacter antarcticus | reverse complement strand
TAGCAATGGGGTTGGTAAGGGTCAGTGCATCTTGATAGCTCTCATAGTAGCCCAGATCCCAAGTTGCTCCATTTAATATCTCTCCCTCTCTTTGGGTTAGATCGAACTCCTCGATCCCATCGCCCGGTAGATTATTATCACAGGCCATCAATGCCTCTGGGGTTACAGCAGCAGGATTCGCATTCACCCGAAGGGTTAAGCTAACACTGGTATTGTCACAGTCCGTATTGCCATCGATCACACGAACGTACACCGTCTGTGGATTCGAAGTATTTAAATATTCATTGGCAGGGGTAATAGGATCGATGTCATCAATCGCATTCTGCTGGGTCTCATAATAGCGTACCTCTACCCCAACGACGCCGCCCGTAATCTCAGCATTCTTCTGAGTCAGATCAAAGAGTGTAAACCCATCATTGGGCTCCCCTAGATCATCACACACATTTAGTGGCGTAGGTGCATTGGCTAGTGGACCAATGGTGACCTTTAATAAGAAAGAACCAGTCTTGTAACACTGGGTGGTGTTGTGCTCCAAACGAACAAAAATCGTTTGCTCGGGAGTACTGGTGTTGGTATAGGCCTGCGGATTGGCAATAGGATTGGTCCCTGCAGCTGCTGCCACCTGCGTTAGATGGAAACTAAGGGTATAGGCATCCGAACTCTGAGAACCAAAAATAACAGCCGATCGCTGGGTCAAATCAAAGACCCCAAATCCATCATCATCACACAATACTAAATCTTCAATAGCAATAGGTACAATCGGGGTAGGAATCAAAACAAGATCCAAGGCAACGATCGTAAAACAGCCCGTAGCTGTTGGTGGCTCCTCAAAGCTCGCCCGTGCATACACCGTCTGGGTATTGGCAACAATATTGGTATAAGGACTTGCAATGGCAAATACCTGGTTTTGAGCATCCGACAAGGTCTCATAGTACGCAACACTCACCCCGCTCTGACCAGCGATGATCTCTACATCCTTGGTCGTTAAATCAAAGGTCCCAAATCCATCATTATTAATATCACATAATTCAAAATCGGAAGGCGTAGCAGCCGTCGGATTTGGATTCACAAACAAGGTTAGGGTCGTTTGGGCATCACAGCCCTCTAAATTAAATACACTCACAAACAACGTCTGTCCATTGGTGGTATTGGCATAGGCCGTGGCATTGGTAATAAAATCACCTGCCGTTTGTTGGGCCAAGGTCTCATAATAAAAAACACTTAAGTCTTCATCCCCTATGGTGATAAAATCATCATTAAGAGTTAAATCAAAGGTAGCGATACCATCGGTAGTACTACCGCCTGTTTGGTCATCACACACCTCCATATCTTCTGGAGAAGCAATCACAGGATAGCCCCCTACAATGAGTTCAAAAGAACTAACACGTGCACATCCACTATCGTTGTCTTCCAGACGAACCCAAATGCTCTGTCCTGTACTACTAAAGGTGGTCGTGGGCCCGATTGGGTTGGTTCCTGCCTCAGCATCTGCTAAGGACACATGGTAGCTGATACTAAAATCTAGCGGATCCTGAGCACCATACACAAAGGGAGTGTTCTCTTCCAAATTAAACACCACACTACCTCCTGTTCCGTTATCACAGGCTAGTAAGTCACCAAAACCAGGAATCACAGGGGCATCAGGCAAAGCACCTACCACCAGATCCAAAGGAACTACCGTAAAACAGCCCGTAAGATCATTAGTCACTCGTGCCCATACCGTTTGAAGGTTTGCCACTACATTTTGATAAGGACTTGTAAGGGCCGCCGCAGGATTTCCTGTGCGTGCCCCAGTCTGAGTTAAGAAATACAATACACTTACATCTGGCTCGCCTCCGATAATCTCTATATCTTTATCCTCTAAGGTAAATTCAGAAAAACCATTGTTGTCATCATCACAGACCACCAACGGAGTTGGTGTTACAGGTGATGGGTTAGGGTTCACAATCAAGGTAAGGGTTACCAGTCGCTTACACCCTGCTCCACTGCTGACCCTAGCAATAATCGTTTGTGGGTTCACAGGTGCCGGAGGAATCGCTCGGTTTTGATAGGCCGAAGGAGTTGTTATGGCATTATTGGCAAGCTCATCGGCCGTGGTCTCATACCAACTCACACTTAAAGTAGGGTCCGAGCCTGTAATCTCATCCTCCTTTGTGGTCAAATCAAACGTACTGATCTGATCGGTAAGGGTACTGCCATTTAAATCGTCATCACATAGCTTATAAGGAAGTGGCTGTATTGCAGCCGGTATTGGATCTACCATCAAGGTTAAAGGAACAATTGCATAACAACCGGTCCCACCGTTATTAGGATCGGTATTTGCAGCATTCCCTACCACTAGCACATACACCACTTGTAAAAAGGGAGTCACATTCTGATATACTCCAGGATTGGGAATGGCCTGTGAGTAATCAGGAGCCGTTAAGGCCAGATCTCCAGCAGTAATGGCATCAGCTTCCAGCTCATAATAATACAAATCATACAAAATCGGGTCTAAGCCGTTTAATACACCCACTGCAGATTCGTTTAAATTGAAAAACTCCAATCCATCACCAGGATTGTTGGTATCACAACGGTGAAGGCTCTGAGGAGTCGTGGCAACCATAGGGCTGTCTCGAACCTCCAGAGTTAAGGTGATGTAATTCTTACATAGGGTTGTAATGCTCTCTACCCGTGCAAAGACCACATCATTATAAGGATCATCATTGGTATAAGGATCCGTTAGTTCGTTGATATTATTCTGTGCATCCGACAGCGTTGGGTGATAAGTTACCTGCAAATCAGCATCACCGTCGGTGATATCCATATCCGCATCGTGAAGGGTAAATTCTGCAAAACCATCGTTGTCATCATCACAGATAACCAGTGGCTCCGGAGTAATACTCGTAGGTACAGGGTTTACCACCAAGGTCAAGGTAACAGTGACCTTACAGCCAAAAGTACCGGTAACTCTAGCTACAATTGTCTGTGGATTTAACGGTGCTGGAGGAATCTCACGATTCTGATAGGCCATGGGATTGGCAATAGGATTATTCGCTAACTCATCGCCTGGAGTCTCATACCAAATTACACTCAAGGTAGAATTCCCATCGGTAATCTCATCCTCCCGAGTGGTTAAATCAAAGGTGCTAATCTGGTCGGTACGGGTACTGCCATTAATCTCATCATCGCATAGCTCATAAGGAAGCGGTTGTACCGCTAGGGGCAATGGATCTACTATCAAGGTTAAGGGAACAATAGCATAACAGCCCGTTCCACCATTGTTAGGATCCGTATAAGCGGCATTACCCACCACCAAAATATACACCACTTGTAAAAAGGGAGT
>NZ_REFC01000002.1 GCF_003688405.1 Ulvibacter antarcticus | reverse complement strand
AATTTCTCTCAAATAGTCTTGACTGATTATTTCTAGAGTATTAATAAATTCTTTGGCGGTCATTATTTTTTTTCTGCTTGCAGGTAACGGGTTTGAATATGAATCGTGGCGCCTGGCGCAGCGTGCGGCTTGAAGCAGCTCAGCCATCAATAGCTCGTTTCGGCTCAATGCTCCGAAGCTGCGTGAGACTCAGAAGGGCAAGCGAGTTCAGATTATTCCGACGAATCATATTTTTATTAAATGTAGGAATTTCAATTCAATTTCCCACTAAGCCATGATTGCATATTCGTTGTTACCCAACGTTAATACTATCAGATTTGATGTTTAATTTTTTCAGTCGGTTTTATTTCAATTGAGTGCCTTCCGTTTCCTAAGTCAGTTCCTTTCCAAATATCATAAGATGATCTTGTTTTTTTAATTACTCTCAATTTTTCAGTTTTAAAATTCAGATAGACAAGTCTGGTTTTCGGCCAAGATTTTTTGCTTTTAAACATTCGTAAAAAAACACCTTGTTCAGCATTATGAATAAAGGAACCAAAATATTTACCAATCAGTAGATCATTTAGATTCTCTTTGTTCGTTTTTAAACTATATACTTTTACAACTCCATCAAATGCGGTTTCATATTCTAATTTTCGGTCAAAAGTAATATCATTAACCATTGTCCATATTTCATAATTTTCTGATTCGTATTGGATTTTCATTCTAATGTTGGGTAACGGGTTTGTATAATAATCGTGGCGCTTGGCGCAGCGTGCGGCTTGAAGCAGCGACAGTTTTTCTGTTCTTCATTTAGTTCCAATTGTTCGGAGCTGCGTGAGACTCAGAAAGGCAAGCTTCCTCGATTTTTCAGAAACCAATATAGTCAATTATTTGTAGTAAACACAGTACTTTGCAGCTCAAAAGCCATGATTATTATACGGTGTTAGCAAAAGTTAATTATTCATTTTCAATTTTCCTGTGATTGCCATTCCTAAACCACCAAATGCAGGTCCATATGCAACAATAAAGGAGTTTCCTAAATCAAAAATTCCGATGTAAGTGAAAACTGTTATAAGTATTCCAGTCAGCATAATAATCAGACCTCCAAAAAACAGCATTTTCCATATGAGTAATTTTGTTTTTGAACTTCCATTCTCATAAGATCACGATCTACTCTTTTAACGATAATGTCAATCTCATGCTTTTCCAAATTATCAGATTCTAGTGCTTTTCTCAAATCAGAAATTTCCATTGATCCAGAATTAATTTTCTCAAAATAAATTCCGACAGATTCTTTTATTGAGTGTTTCATTTTAATTTTTGCTAATTTTTGTTAGTTTATTTAATAATTGGGTAAAAGTGGTATACCCAATTATTAAATAAAAATTTGACCGCTTTGCGGTATTTATATTCCTTACGGTTTAGCCGTTGTCGGTCGTCCCTCCCTCCCTCCGTGGAGGCTAAACCTCTTTAGCTCAAAAAAAACCAATAGCAAACTTTGAACTATGGAAAAAATATTGGGCGGAAGCCCAACCTGTTGAACGTGCCCGTTGGGTCGTTGTTATTGCGATCGGCAACACGGCAGCTGCTGGCAATGCTGAACCAACTACCGCCTCGAAAAACACGGCTAGCACCTGTTAAAGGACCTTGTGGATTGTTGCTTGGGCTACTACTGTAATAGTCGCTAGCATACCAATCGTTTGTCCATTCCCATACATTACCACTCATATCGTGTAATCCTAATTCGTTGGCACTTTTTGTACCAACTGGGTGCGTAGCACTTCCTGAATTTGTAGTGTACCAAGCAACATCATCAATAGTATTGCTACCAGAATAGATGTAACCAACGCTACTGGCACCACCTTCTGCAGCAAATTCCCATTCTGCTTCGGTAGGTAGTCTGCCTCCGTAATGTTCGGAATAGGCTTTTGCTCCAAACCAACTTACCTCTATTACAGGGAAGTTTTCTTTGCCTGGATCCACCATAAAACTACCACTTGTATGGCTTATTTGAATTGCTGCACCGTCCATATCTAAATATTCTACGCCATTAAAACTGCCATCTATATTGGCTCCTATGTCGTTCATAAAAATAGCGTATTGGGCATTGGTAATTTCGTGTTTGCTTATACTAAAGTTACTTACCGTTACGCTGTGTACGGGTGCTTCATCTGCACCCCCAGTAGTACTGCCCATTTGAAAAGTGCCACCTGCTACACTTACTTTTTCGCCAGGAAAGATGTTTTCTGCTATAAACTCTAATTCATTCCCATAACCCGTTCCTTTACTATTAGTGGCATAAGCTCTCACATAATAAGTGGTGTTTGCTGTTAAACCACTTATATTACTGGTGTAATTGCTTGGGTTTCCGCCTTGGTCACTTGCAAAATCTAATATAGTAGGGTTTTGTGAAGTACTCCAACATACGCCTTTTGCGGTAATGTCTGCTCCACCTGTAGCTGTAATATCTCCACCACTTGTTGCACTTGTGGGTGTAATGTCTGTAATGTCTAAGGTGGTTAATGTTGGTACAGTAGTATTATCTACTGGGTCATTGTCTTTACTGCAACTTGTTAGTGCAAATACTACGGTAAAAAGGATTAAAAGTGATTTTTTCATAATTTATTTTTTAATGGTTAAACTTATTTTTAATTAGTGCATACCTTTTTTAATAGGTTTTCTGTCTTTAATTTTTGCTAACGGGTTTGTATAATGATCGTGGCGCTTGGCGCAGCGTGCGGCTTGAAGCAGCGACAGTTTTCCTGTTCTTCGTTTAGTTCCAATTATTCGGAGCTGCGTTAGACTCAGAAAGGCAAGCTTCCTCGATTTTTCAGAAACCAATATAGTCAATTATTTGCAGTAAACACAGTACTTTGCAGCTCAAAAGCCATGAAAATTATACGTGGTTGTGCTTAGTTTTTAATCAGATCTTTAATTTTATACTTAAAAATCAGATGCGCAAAAAATCGGATTATCATATTTACTCCAAACAGAGTCGCAAAGGAATATTCAATTATTTGAATGTCGTTTACGTCAAGAGTTGAATAATCAGATTTGCTTAATAATAATATCAGAATAAAGGGTATTGCAATCAGAAAGACCATCCAGTTTCCACTAATTATTACAAATCCGTCCTTCCTCTCTTTTAACTTTACAATTCCACTGACTAAAAATGATTTAAAATCAAATGATGTCCAAGCATTGGATTTGTGAAATACTATACTGTTTTCTTTTCTAACAACATAATTATAGTTTTTCAATTCTAGATAATTCTCGATTTTATCAAGGATATCAGATTTGTTCAGCTTTTCGTAGTCGCTGAATTTGATTTTTGTCCGAAATTGTATTGGAAGAAATGTCATTTTTGAAATTAAGCACAACGGGTTTGAATATGAATCGTGGCGCCTGGCGCAGCGTGCGGCTTGAAGCAGCTCAGCCATCAATCGCTCGTTTCGGCTCAATTCTCCGAAGCTGCGTGAGACTCAGAAGGGCAAGCGAGTTCGAATTATTCCGATGAATCATATTTTGATTAAAAGTAGGAATTTCTATTCAATTTCTCACTAAGCCATGATTGCATATTCGTGGTTGTGTGTAGTTTTTATCAGTAGATTCCAGCTCCAGGATTCGTATATCTTCCGTTCAGTTTTTTAAATTTTTCGTTCTCTATTACCAGAAACTTATTACTGTCAATTTTAGCATTAATGGAATCATTTTCGACAATGATTTTTAGAATTCCATTATTTTCAATTGCTGAATATTTTTCTCTGTCATTTATATTTATCGTATAATTTTCTCCAATCTTTGAAATCACGATTATTTTCTTTTCGTTTTCGGTGTTTACCCATTTTCCTTTGAATCCGTTATTCGAATCAGTTTTACAAGAAAAGCAAAGAATAACAAAGACAAATAAAATCAGTTTTTTAAGCATACAATTCAATTTTTATATTTTTATTAATCTATAAGTATGAATTCTGAGAAAATGTTACGGAAAATTACACACAACGGGTTTGAATATGAATCGTGGCGCTTGGCGCAGCGTGCGGCTTGAAGCAGCTCAGCCATCAATCGTTCGTTTCGGCTAAATTTTCCGAAGCTGCGTGAGACTCAGAAGGGCAAGCGTGTTCGGATTGTTCCGACAAATCATATTTTGATTAAAAGTAGGAATTTCATTTCAATTTCCAAACAAGCCATGATTTCATATTCGTGGTTGGCATTTCGTTATTTCCAGAGACCTAATTGATATGAAATAAAACCGATTAGGAATAAAAAGCCTATTCCAACGAATATCATATATTTCTGAATCAACTTTTTCTTTTTCAGCTTTTTGATTTCGTTCTCTACATAGGTTGCTTGATTTATTTCATTCATTGATATGAGTTTGATTTCGCATTGTTCTAATTTCGTCAAACACGCATCAGATAGAGAATTTATATGTTTCTCATTTTCTCCAGATTTCCAACCATTCGCTTTTATTGTAGACAATAATAAATTGACTAAATTCATAATATCCTCTTTATCATTTGGGATTGGAGTTTCAACAATATTATCTGTTTTTTTATTAAAGCCTAAAATCACTTCTTTATCTCCGAACAAATTTTCATTAGATAAAAACTCTTTGCCTTTGGAAAAAATATCTTTTCGATTCTCACTTTGTGTTTTTTGTTTTTCAGTTTTGATATTCACTCTATGAGGTGTTGAATGACCATCTCCAAAAACTTTGTTACTGACCCATTTCCCAGTGTTTTTTCCTAATTCTCTTTTAAAAGAGTCAATACCTTTACCCATACTTTTTTGTTTTTGTTTCTTTTCTCTATAAGATGCGATTCTTTCTCTGTAGTTTACAATTAGTTTTTTTTGTGATTCTATATTTCTTTTTCCAGAATCTTGATAATGTTTTGGAGCCTTTTTTTCTCTATATTGAGCCATATTAGCTCTATTTATTCTAATGTTATTCTGTGCTTGTTTAATATTATCTTGTAGGTCTTTTATTTCTTTTGAATACATTAATTATTTTTTATCTAGTTAATTTTACGGTGATTTTATTAATGAATGCCAACGGGTTTGAATATGAATCGTGGCGCCTGGTGCAGCGTGCGGCTTGAAGCAGCTTGAGCCATCAATCGTTCGTTTCAGCTCAATTCTCCGAAGCTGCGTGAGACTCAGAAGGGCAAGCGAGTTCGGATTATTCCGACGAATCATATTTTGATTAAAAATAGGAATTTCAATTCAATTTCCCACTAAGCCATGATTGCATATTCGTTGTTGTGCGCAGTTATTTTACGTGATTAAATATGAATTCTAATAATGTAGTTGACGAAGTGTGAAGTGCGTAACTTTTCCTTTTTTCTCCAGAAAGCTTATGGTTTGTTGAGTCGCCAAAATCCGAAACCGACTTTATAGAAACAAATTTAGGTTTGCTATCTTTTAGTGAATGGGAAGACGTGAAATAAAAGCCATTTGTTTCCATATCCATTCCTTTGATTCCGTGATAGTCCTCATTTATTTCTTTTATTTTGCTATCACTTCTTAAAAGCGAACTACCAGAGACCATAAGTCCAATGTGGCATTTTAGAGGTTTAGTAAAATCCGAATTATCCTTATATTTGCCTTTAATTTTTGGAAGGTCGATTTGTTTAGTAAACAAAGATAATCTTGATTTTAAGTTTTTGTCAATTGAGTCTGCGTTCTGCCTAAATTTCTTTTTTACATCTTTATCTTCTTTTTGAACTTCTACAATCTCATTATAGTTTAAAGATTTTTCCGCAATTATCACATCTCCAATGTTAGTTACATTTTTATTTCCAGCACAAATGCCCACCATAAATAGATATTTAAGATTGAATTGAGTAAGCAATTTGCTGGTTGTTGAAACTACTGCTTCAACACCCATTGATATTGGATATGGTAGAATTATTTTTTTAACACCATTATTTGTAGAGATTTTGCCTTCATAGTAAATGGTTGAATCATTTAAATCAGTATTAAATTCCTCACATTCTTCCAATAACACAACGAAAGAATTAAACTCTTCATCGGTTGCTGTAATAATGCCAATGTCAAAATATAGCTCTGGACTTGAAACAATTTTTGGACTTCCGAGAATCTCACGAGCTTCTTTTCCAAATTTAGAAGCATTAACCAGTATTTGAGTTATTTCTATCATTTACCTATGAAAGTAAATGTTTCTTCATAGCTTCAAAAAATTTGTCGTAAACTTTTTCGTCAGTAGTTTCGGGAACTGTCAGTTGTATATTTAAATTTATAGTTACACCATTTCCTCTATTTGTTGATATTTTTTTGCTCATTTGGGATGTTAAACTTTCTTCCTCCTTTTTTGTATTTTCGGTATGAACCTTTTCCACAATGCTATCTACAACTTCGTCTTTTTCCCTTTGGGTTTCTTCAAGTTTATTAGAAGAAATTATTTTGCCATTTGATTCCTCAATCAAATTTGCTTCTTTTAAAATTTCAACCACAGCTCCTGCCCCAGCTCGAGATTCTTTAGTCTTGCTTTGTCCAGACGAATATTCAATGTGTCCAATAAAATCACTTTCTAACATTCCACCTTTGACTTCCAATACAGTAAGCATTTTCTTAAAAAAATCAGTTTCTGCTATGATAGTCCTCCAATGTTTCTTTATTTCTTCTGGTTTATTAAAGGATAAAGCTCTTCCAAGATTTAAACCTATTTCAGTCGGCTTTTTGGTGTTACCGCCTTCTATAATGCCTGCACCAACAAGAAACTTGCTGTTTTTACTAATGACAACTCTGTGCATTGCTGTTGCTTGACTGATGTCATCTAGACTAGCACCTTTAGGACTCGAACTATATGCTTTAATTAATTTGGTTAATTCATTGTAAGATGATGATGCTAGTCTGAAATCGGCCATATTTTTTTATTTTTAGTTATGTATTTAAATTAAAGTTACAATGTTTTTTTATAATTGCGCACAACGGGTTTGTATAATAATCGTGGCGCTTGGCGCAGCGTGCGGCTTGAAGCAGCGACAGTTGTTCTGTTCTTCATTTAGTTCCAATGATTCGGAGCTGCGTGAGACTCAGAAAGGCAAGCTTCCTTGATGTTTCAGAAACCAATATAGTCAATTATTTGTAGTAAACACAGTGCTTTGCAGCCCAAAAGCCATGATTATTATACGGTGTTACCCACAGTTTTTATTCCGAGTTATAATTTCCATTCGCCCATTTTATTGTCGGTTCAATCCATTCTTTTAAAGGTTTGAATAAAAAACCGTGTCCCATTCCTGTATTCAGTTCGATTTCTTTAAAGTGTTTTATTTTACAATTCGAATTTTTCTTTCGTTCCAATGAAGAAACTCCAAATGGGTCGGACTTTTCGTAAATCGTCAAAATATTTCCACAATAATTGATTTCAGGTATATTTTGAATGTCATTATTCCTAAAACTTGCGATAAATACAAAATTCAAATCTTTATTATTTGCTATGGTTGAAACGTACTGTGCTATATATCCACCTTTTGAAGTTCCGACTATGGTTATTTTTTGAGGTTCAGTTCCAATTTTTATTAAACTGTCAATTTGATTTACGATTCCGACTGCGTATTCTCTTGCATTTACATTTCCGTTTCTTTTTTCGCTAATAACATTTAAACCACTTTTTTCAAATTCAGCTATAATTTCGTCGTATTCAGTTCGTCCGAATTCGGGATGTAAATCATTCAGTTCGTGTTCTTCTAAAAATCGATTATGAAGGAAGAAAATAAATCGGTCATCATTTTTGTTTCCGCACGTAAATAAAGTTGAGTAAAAAAGAATTCCAATTAATAGACTTATTTTCATTGATTCGCGAATTTTTTTTCAAAATTGTGGGTAACGGGTTTGTATAACGCTTGTGGCGCCTGGCGCAGCGTGCGGCTTGAAGCGGCGACCACGACTAAGTTAGTTCTTTTTTCCAAATTATTCAGAGCCGCGTGAGACTCAGAAGGGCAAGCTTTACGTTTTATTCCGACCTACAAGATAGACATTTATTTGTAAGAATCTCACAGTTTACAATACTCTTAGGCATAAGCGTTATACATTGTTGTGGTGTCGTTTTTATTTTTTATTCAGTAGTTCGATTAAAGAATCAAGTTTTAAATTCAAGTCTTCCAAATTAACTGAACCGAATTCTCTAAATGACCATAATTTTCTTTCTATTAAGTCGATTTTTTCAATATCGCCATAACTATAATCAGTATAGTTTCTTCGTCCGATATAACTTAATCTTTCAGCTATTTCTTCAGCTAAATCACTATCGTTTTGTAATAATCTTGCAGAGGAAGCAACAGAGATTGGTGAGTCAGGAATATGACCTTTTTTAAATTCCAAAATTTGATTTTCAATTTCTTTTTTTGCCATTTCCACATTATCCAAATCGGTAATATCAATCTCAATAGTTCTAATTCCGCTTAAATCGAAAGGAATCTTTTGTCCTTTTGTAATTACTTGAATATATGGTTTTCGAATAGCGTGTCTAATTGCTAATTCATAAAAAACGTTAGGATTAGAATCGGTCAAATCGGCAATTACCAATGGACTTTCCAAAATAAGATTAATTATTTGAGTTGTAATTAAACCTACTTTTGGTATTTGGTCAGCTCTAATTGCTTTGTATTCATTTTGCTCTAAAACAGGTTGGAAAACGTGCCTTAATATCTTGTCCGATTTTTTTCGAATTTCCGAATGAGCACCACCTAAAGGGCATATTATAAAACAATCTTCCATATCTATTAGTTAATTTTTAGAAACATTTAAAGTTTTCGAACGTTCTGCACAAAAATTCAACAGCTTCATTCTCGTCAGTAAACGTTTCGTGAACTTCTAAACCACTAAATGTTGAAGAAGATTGAGATGCAAAAATTTCAAATTCGTTCAATTCCTTGTCAGTAGAAATATGAACGGAATATTCTTTTCCATCTTTTTTAGATGTAACCATTGCGTGACAAGAACCGTCTTTGCAAGTTACACAACTATTATCAAAATCAAATTTTAATCCTAAATCTTCAAATGTTTTACTCATATGTTTCTTATTTATCGATGTTTTTCAAATGCACCACAACGGGTTTGAATATGAATCGTGGCGCTTGGCGCAGCGTGCGGCTTGAAGCAGCTCAGCCATCAATCGTTCGTTTCGGCTCAATTCTCCGAAGCTGCGTGAGACTCAGAAGGGCAAGCGTGTTCGAATTATTCCGACGAATCATATTTTGACTAAAAGTAATAAATTCAATGTAATTTCCCACTAAGCCATGATTGCATATTCGTGGTTGTAGGTAGTTTTACTGAATTTTATTATTTGGATTCGAAGTCAGATTATTTAACAGGTTCAGTAATTCATTGTCAATTATAATTTGCTTCAAATTGATATTCCGATTAAGATCGGCCGTGATCTTTTCATTTCCATTACCTTTTAATATCAGAGTATCTACTTTTAATAATTCAAAATCCGATACCTGATAAGTAGGCAAAAGTGACGGAACGTTCGTCAACTGTTCTAGATCGCTAGAAAAAAGAAATTTAGTCTGTCTCGTGTTATAATAATCATATCCGTAAATCACAAAGCTTTTTTTATCAAATAATATATTGAGTTTTATACTTTTTAGGATATGTAATTTTGAGAAATATACATCAGCCATAAACGCGATAGAGTTAGGATAACTCAGTTCTATTTCTTTCAAATATTTGCCATTCAGGATTCTTCGATAGATAAAAAAAAAGAATATACTCAATCCAAGCAGAATTAAAATGATTGTGATATAATTCATTACTAATTTTTTCTAAATTACCTACAACGGGTTTGTATAATAATCGTGGCGCTTGGCGCAGCGTGCGGCTTGAAGCAGCGACAGTTGTTCTGTTCTTCTTTTAGTTCCAATTATTCGGAGCTGCGTGAGACTCAGAAAGGCAAGCTTCCTCGATTTTTCAGAAACCAATATAGTCAATTATTTGCAGTAAACACAGTACTTTGTAGCCCAAAAGCCATGATTATTATACGTTGTTACCACACGTTTTTATTCTACTATTAGTCTAATTAATTCTTGATCAATATTTTCCGTATTTAGTTTTATATATCTAAACGATTTTACTTTTGAGTTGTTAAGTTCAATAATCAAAACCTTATTTTTATTCGAGTAAGCGATTCCGTTATCAAGAGTCAGATAATCAGTTCCAAATTCAGATTCCAATTCCGTTTTTGTTAATCCGTAAAGATCGGCCTTTTCTAAATCAGAATCTGGATTAAAAATTCGAAACTCAATTAAGGTTTCTGTTTGGTCTTCGTAAGTGTGTTTATTTTCTCCGTGTTTAAAAACAACAAATTGGTCTATTTTAATAGATTCTTTTTTAAAGTCAGGATAATAGTAAACATAAAAAATCGAATCTTTAATTTTCGGTTGGTGATAATATTTAGTTCCACTAGTTACGTTTGTTGTAAATTCCATTCCTTTCTTATTCTTGAAAGCTAAAAGGTCAATTGGATTATCAAGAAACTCAACTAAATTCGAGTTTAAATTAATTTCCGATTGTAATTCCGAAACTAATTCGATTTTATTCTCAGGAATTTCTGCATATTTTTTCTGTGTATAGAAATATAAAAAAACTCCATATCCAAATACAGAAATTACTATTAATGCAAAAATAAATATTAATATGTCCTTGGTTTTTCTCAAATGTGTGGTAACGGGTTTGAATATGAATCGTGGCGCCTGGCGCAGCGTGCGGCTTGAAGCAGCTCAGCCATCAATCGTTCGTTTCGGCTAAATTCTCCGAGGCTGCGTGAGACTCAGAAGGGCAAGCGAGTTCGGATTGTTCCGACGACTCATATTTTGATTAAAAGTAGCAATTTCAATTCAATTTCCAAACAAGCCATGATTGCATATTCGTGGTTGTGCTTTCGTTATTTATTTTAAGTATTTGTATTATCGTTTTCTAATATTTTAATAAGTTCAACAGATCTT
>NZ_REFC01000001.1 GCF_003688405.1 Ulvibacter antarcticus | reverse complement strand
TAATTACTCAATTGTATTTCCAAATAATGAAGCACAACGGGTTTGTATAATAATCGTGGCGCTTGGCGCAGCGTGCGGCTTGAAGCAGCGACAGTTGTTCTGTTCTTAGTTTAGTTCCAATTATTCGGAGCTGCGTGAGACTCAGAAAGGCAAGCTTCCTCGATTTTTCAGAAACCAATATAGTCAATTATTTGCAGTAAACACAGTACTTTGCAGCCCAAAAGCCATGATTATTATACATGGTTGTGCAATGTTTTTTTATCAGTTATTCTTTTATTTATGAAAATCAGACCTAGAATAATTAAGAGCGCAAAAATTGATGAAAACGAAAAAGCGCCATCGGTATTTTCCGTAAAGGATTTTTTAAACGATTCAAATAACACAATATCACCTCCTAAAACCCACATCACAAGTTCATAAATAAAGAATCCGATAATTAATGAAATGACTTTACTCTTCAAACTTTTTATTTTTTTTCTGAAAATTAGAATAAGTGTAATATCTATCACAAAAACAATTAGTAAAAGAAGTCCAACAACATAAGGTATCATTCCACTTATTATACCTGGTATAGTGGTTTGAGAAATCCAAATCATACATAAAGTCATTGTTAGAATTGGATAAAGTAAACAGTAAATTATCATTTCATTATTCTTCAAAAGCGATGGTATGTAAATGTTGCACAACGGGTTTGTATAATAATCGTGGCGCTTGGCGCAGCGTGCGGCTTGAAGCAGCGACAGTTGTCCTGTTCTTCGTTTAGTTCCAGTTATTCGGAGCTGCGTGAGACTCAGAAAGGCAAGCTTCCTCGATTTTTCAGAAACCAATATAGTCAATTATTTGCAGTAAATACAGTGCTTTGCAGCTCAAAAGCCATGATTATTATACATGGTTGGTAACAGTTTTTTGTCCGAAATATACTATTACCGCAAAAATCAGATATCTAGAAAAAATAAAAATCGACTGGAAAGATTGCAATGTGTAATCTTCACGTATAAAATCAGCATAGTTACCATATTCATTATGCTTATTTTCCATAACAAATCTAGTTCCATAAACCGTATAAAAATATTGCGATAATTGAATTACGAAATATGCAATTATCCATAAAAGAAATATTTTCATAAGTTCTTTATCAGATACTTTTTGCTTTTTGGTCAGTTTATAAATTACATGAATTCCAATTAGTGTGAATATCAGAATCATACTAAGTTCTGTAATCCAAAAATTGTAAATAGGTTTTTGATCTAACCAAACTTGTAAATCGCGAACTAATACTTTAGCTAAATAGGTAAATCCGTTTATCGAATTAAAAATGAAGGCTCCAATTCCAATCAGAAGAATCAGTTGTTTTTTACTTATTTCTATCAATATGTATTAAAGTTTTAATTGTTACCAACGGGTTTGTATAACAATCGTGGCGCTTGGCGTAGCGTGCGGCTTGAAGCAGCGACAGTTATTCTGTTCTCGGTTTAGTTCCAATTATTCGGAGCTGCGTGAGACTCAGAAAGGCAAGCTTCCTCGATTTATCAGAAACCAAGATAGTTAATTATTTGCAGCGAACATCATACTTTTCAGCTCAAAAGCCATGATTTTTATACATTGTTACCTTAAGTTGCGAGACACGAACCATTGTATAGAGACAAACTACTGTTTTCAGAAAATGACTTTTCGAATTAAAACGAACGTGTAAAAGTAAATAAATCAGAAGTTGAATTGAAATCTAAACATTCAGATTACCAGAAAGATAAATTAAAATTTAATCAATTTAAAATCAGATAGGAGCGTGGTTCGTTAGTTCGAGGATTAGCTTTTTCCAAAGTTCGGTGTTCGGAACAAAATTCAGGAGAATTTTTGTTCCGAGCAATTTATGGTAACGGGTTTGTATAATAATCGTGGCGCTTGGCGCAGCGTGCGGCTTGAAGCAGCGACAGTTTTCCAGTTCTCGGTTTAGTTCCAATTATTCGGAGCTGCGTGAGACTCAGAAAGGCAAGCTTCCTCGATTTATCAGAAACCAATATAGTCAATTATTTGCAGTAAACACAGTACTTTGCAGCCCAAAAGCCATGATTATTATACATTGTTACCCATAGTTTGTTCAGCTGAAATCTGGACTATAAATTTCAAATTTTAAATTACTGTTCATTGAAATGAATTCAGATGCCTTTTTACTAATCATTTCATTTCGCAGTGACATTACATACTTTTTTTTAGTGTGTTTTTCATTCAATAGAAAGATGTCATAGTTAATCAGACCATATGATGCATCAGTACTGGCTACTGAAAACACTACCTTTTGTCTTTTTCTTAATTTCAAAATTGAGAAATTAGGATTGTCCGATAATTTGACTTTTCTTTTAAATATTAGTTTATCCGAAAAGAAATCAGCTTTATAAAGATCATTATTTTTTGCCGCCAAACCATTTTTTGAAAACATCAGAATTATTGAATAGAAAATGATTAAACATAATAAAACAATTGATCCGAGAATCAGTAATTTCATCTTAAGCTGTAAGAGAAAAATTATTATACCGAGAATTGTAATTATGAAAATTGACCAATTAATCTTTTGATAATTATCATAATTATATTCTAATGGTTGTCGTTTTAGTTCGGTTTCCAAATTATGGGTAACGGGTTTGTATAATGTTTGTTGCGCTTGGCGCAGCGTGCGGCCTGAAGCAGCGACAGCCACCAAGTTTCGTTTCGGCTCAATTCTCCGAAGCTGCGTGAGACTCAGAAAGGCAAGCGTGTTCGGAATATTCCGACGAATCATAATTTTGACTAAAAGTAATAATTTAAATTCAATTTTCTGTAAAGCCATGTTTTCATATACACAGTTGTACACTGGCTTTTAATCCGCAATGCTTTTAATTAAATCGTTTTGTAAATATTCAAATTCAGCTTTTTTCCAAAAGGTAAAATTTAATATTCCCGTAGAGCTGTCCTTTATCCAAATTCCGTTATCATTAGATTCCACTGTCCATTTAATTGGTTTTTCACCTTTCTTGGTCAGCTTTAGTCGACAATCTTTTGATAATCCGAAAGCAAAACAATTCAGAGCATCATTTTCATTATCAAATTCCTCGTGCCAAAAATCAAAAGCAACAGTGTAATTTCCGTTTCCATCAGAAGTCATAGATACTGGAAATCCATTTTTACATTTTGGATTTACTGTTATTGAATTTTCATCCAATTTATATTCCACTTCTGGATATTTTTTTAATCGGTTGACTATTTCATTTATAGTTTTGTTCATTTAAAAGCTTGTGTACAACGGGTTTGTATAATAATCGTGGCGCTTGGCGCAGCGTGCGGCTTGAAGCAGCGACAGTTCTCCAATTCTCTTCTTAGTTCCAATTATTCGGAGCTGCGTGAGACTCAGAAAGGCAAGCTTCCTCGATTTTTCAGAAACCAATATAGTGAATTATTTTCAGTAAACACAGTACTTTGCAGCCCAAAAGCCATGATTATTATACATTGTTAGGGCAAGTACTTTATACCTCAATTTTAAAGCCTATTGCTCTCAATTCTTTAATTATTTCATATCCAATTGAATCAACTGATTCAGTTACTTTTTTATAAAGTAAACCTGCAATATCATTTGGTAATGTAACTCCATCCTTATAGATACAACAAACATTACGTCTACCTAATTTAGCAGCAAAATATCCAAATTCAAATATCACATTTTGCCTTGCTCTTAACTCAAACTCTTTGTCCTTATCTTTATCATGTTTTTCATATTCAAAGACTGTCATTCCTACATCATCAGGTGTTAATAATATAAATGCGTAAGAAACATCGGAATGTTTTTCAAATTTTTCAATGATCGTCAGACCTTCATCAGCTTGCCTATGCAGTATTACTGGTTCTAACCCTATGTCCCTTAAAAATATATCAATATCATTTTTTAGTCCTGTATCGTGACCATGCACAACAAATACTTTATTATTAGATTTCTTATTCGATGTAATTGTTTTTTTTGGAGTTTTCCCCTTTTTATAGCCTACTGGTCCAGATATTAATTCATCAGTAACATCATTCGCTCGAGATGCTGCTCTCCAAGCGTAACTTGGTCCACCTATACTGATTACGTTGCTGTTTCTATTCTCAATTTTTATTTTCTCAATTATTTGTTCACTTGATTCTGAACTTTTACTAATTTGAATTCTATCTATATCATTTGGTTGAATCGTTTTACCATTCATTATAATCGGCTCTCCTTGTTCATAGGGTTCAATAACTCGAACTAATAATTGTTCTTCACTAAAATCATTTTTAGTTTCGTCACTTGATTTTTGTGATTTTAATGATATTCTAACGTGATAATTCATTTTTGTGTTTGTATTTGCCCTAACGGGTTTGTATAATAATCGTGGCGCTTGGCGCAGCGTGCGGCTTGAAGCAGCGACAGTTGTTCTGTTCTTCATTTAGTTCCAATTATTCGGAGCTGCGTGAGACTCAGAAAGGCTAGCGAGTTCGATTTTATCAGAAACCAATATAGTCAATTATTTGCAGTAAACACAGTACTTTGCAGCCCAAAAGCCATGATTATTATACGTTGTTGGCAACTGTATTGTTTTCCTCGAAACTAAAGAATATTCTTTAAATCTTGTCTACCAATAATTGTCATGATTTCTACAACTCCATGATTTATTTTGTAGTAAATACTATCAGATCCGCATACACATCGTCTATATCCGCTTTTAATAAAATCGACTGATTCAAAAGAAAACGGTCGTTCAGCAATAGTCACAAAATAATCAAAAAAGGCATCGTAATATTTATCAGCTTGGTTAATTCCAAATTTTTTGACCCCGTAATGATGTATTCGAATCAGATCCTCTTTAGCCGTATTACTTAATCTATATTTAGCCATTAAGTAAAGACTTCGATTGTTTTAGTATTTGCTCTTTCCCATCGTCAGTAAATCCACTTTTTTCAGCCTGGTCAATCTTAGCTCTTATCCAATCAATTTGTACTTGCTGATTTCTTACCTGTCTAATCAAATCATTAACGAGTTCGCTTTTACTAGAATATTCTTGATTGTTAACTTGAGTTTTCAGCCATTCATCATTTGGCTTGGTGAATGATATGCTTTGCCTTGTCATAATAATGATTTTGATGTAAATTTACACCAAATATGAATCACATGCAAATTTTTCCAATATTGTTGCCAACGGGTTTGTATAACAATCGTGGCGCTTGGCGCAGCGTGCGGCTTGAAGCAGCGACAGTTTTCCAGTTCTCGGTTTAGTTCCAATTGTTCGGAGCTGCGTGAGACTCAGAAAGGCAAGCTTGTTCGATTTATCAGAAACCAATATAGTCAATTATTTGTAGCAAACACAGTACTTTGCAGCCTAAAAGCCATGATTGATATACGTTGTTAGCATACGTTTATTCCGCAAACAAGCTCGTTTCAAAATAGGGGTATTCCGAATCTGGACTATACTGAAACATTCCATTAATACTCGGAAAACCATTTGGGTCTTCCCCAACCCAAACAGAATAAGTACCAATAACAGAATTGCCTAAACCTTTAAAATTTACAGTGGCTGCTCCAAATTCCGATAACTGTTTTTTACTTAGATTGCTTTTAATTTTTTTGATAATTGTCTGAGTGAAATTTTTATCTGTAACTAATTTTCCATTTTCAGAGTAAGTAAGCATTGATAAATCAGAAAAGTTTGCAGTTCCACCACAAGAATTATATCTATAATAAAAAAGTCCATCTTTTATTCCGTCACTATTTATATCAGACTCGCTTGATGACATTTGTTTTAAAAATTCCGAAAGTGATGGTGAATTTTCCTCACAATAATTAATTCCATCTTCGCTGATAAGTTCTTTAGTCCATTTTTCAGCTTCAATTTCGAGATTAGATTTCTTTACTTGTGCCGAACAACTTAGATTAATAAGTCCGACTGCTAAAAATGTTAAAATTGTTTTATTCATAAATATTATTTTCTGCGATTAATTTTTTTCTAAATGTATGCTAACGGGTTTGTATAACGCTTGTGGCGCCTGGCGCAGCGTGCGGCTTGAAGCGGCGACAACTACAAAGTTACTTCTTTTTTCAAATTATTCGGAGCCGCGTGAGACTCAGAAGGGCAAGCTTTACGTCTTATTCCGACCTACAAGATAGCTAATTATTTGTAAGAAACTCACTGTTTACAACACTCTTAGCCATAAGCGATATACGTTGTTGTGTGTAGTTAATGTTATGTGTAGTTAAGAAAATATGTCCTTAATTTTTAAAATTAACTTTTCAGATGTTTCCTTATTCATTCCGGTGGTAACATGCTCGGCTAATATTTTTATTTTCGTGTCATTGAAATCGTAGAATTCTTTAATTATTTCTTCTGATAATGATGATAGGAATAGTATAGATGAGTCTTCAATTCTTTCATAAAACCTACTTAAATTAGAGTGATCTTTTGTGGAATTATTTTTAAACTCCTTGATTGAATTCAAGCTCTTGTCAAGACTATTGATAGAGTGTTTTAATGAATTGTTTACATTCCTTAATTCATTTACCTCTTTGTAACCAGCAATATTGGACAAGTCAATATTTCTACCTTTTAAATACTCGATTATGTTTTCCCATTTATATGTTTTTGAAATACTATTATCTTCATAAAACATTATTAAAAATCGTTTTAAATTTATCTCCAAATGCTTAAAGGAATAGATGATTTTCATCTCATATAGGGCAGATAATTCTTCTTCAATAAAAGTACCGTTGTTAATTTTTTCATGCATTTGCTCAGAAATTGAGCTTCCAAATTCGTTTATCCTTTCTTCAGCTTCATTATATTCTTTTGGATTGTTTTGGGACATAGTAGCCCAATATTCAAGATCAGACCCAATTTCATCAAAAGCATTATTTAATTCTTGAATAGACTGATTGACTCCACGGTCAAATTTATTATCGATTGACTGAAAGAATTTTTCTATTTGATATTCTTTATGTTTCTTTTTCAATTAAAAAATAGAATTTGTTATTAATTACACACAACGGGTTTGTATAATGTTTGTTGCGCTTGGCGCAGCGTGCGGCTTGAAGCAGCGACAGCCACCAAGTCTCGTTTCGGCTCAATTCTCCGAAGCTGCGTGAGACTCAGAAGGGCAAGCGAGTTCGGATTGTTCCGCCAACCAATTTAGCTAAATATTTTCTAAAAATTCAAAATTATTACCGAACAAGCAATGAACACTATACATTGTTAGCAAATGGCCCTTTTATTTGAAGTCTCTGAGGTAATCCATTACTGTTTTAAACTTTCTTTTTTTAAAGGAATTTGTCAAAAACATTTGATGATTTGAAATCATAAATTCTTCAATTTCTAATCTTCCAAAATATACCTCTACGAATGATACATAAATTTCTTCATCAAAGAATTTGTCCAACTTGGTTTCCACCTCAGAATTATATTTTTTACTTGATTTAACTCCGTTGAATCTTATATGGTCTATCTGTTTTCTGAAAGAATGATTGACTGTTCTATTTATTTCACCCATTCTCTCACGCAAACTTCCGCTTTCTCCTATGTACAGTAATTTATTATTCTTCTCAAACAGGGCATATATGCCAGGACCATCAGGTATCATTTTCCGTCTCCATTCAATATTTTTCTCAAACTTGATTCTTTCGGCTGTAAGAAGTTTTTCTTGAGTAAGATGAAGAATATCAAGTAGTTCTTTAGAGGGTTTATTCAAATTCATCTGAGTGTTGATTCGGGCTTTTTGCTAACGGGTTTGTATAATAATCGTGGCGCTTGGCGCAGCGTGCGGCTTGAAGCAGCGACAGTTTTCCAGTTCTCGTTTTAGTTCCAATTATTCGGAGCTGAGTGAGACTCAGAAAGGCAAGCTTCCTCGATTTATCAGAAACCAATATAGTCAATTATTTGTAGTAAACATAGTACTTTGCAGCCCAAAAGCCATGATTATTATACATTGTTACCTCACGTTTTTAATGTACTTCTTTAAATTTATATCTGTAATTATAATTGGAGCTACCCTTAAATATTATTAAAAATAGGGCGCCACCACTGTATTCAGATTGATCAAATATTAAATTTTGATCATTGTCTAATGTCATTCTCGATTTAACGATATCAATTCCACCAACTATAAATGGGACACCACGAATATTCTGTTTATTCGTTCTAACGTAAAGATAACCATCATTCTTTAGCTTAGTCGGAAGAACCTGCTCTTTTATAATTTGATTGTTCTCAAAGTAGCTTATTTTAATAGTTTTATCAGACATTGTACTTAATTGAAAATAATATTTTTTTAGACTATCTATTGTTATATTATTCTCAATTGTAACTTTATTAATTTTAGAGTAGAAGTCGGAGTAGTTTTTAACTTCTTTTTTCGAATTTTTGAGTATCATTTGAGACTCAGAAGGAACTATCTCATATCGTCCATCCAATTCAGACAAGTTCAATTCGTTTAGTTTTATCTGATTATTGAAATTCTCATTGAAAGTAGCGCAGCTCTGAAGGAATATCAGAAGAACAACATTCAATGAAATTATAATCAGTTTTTTCATTAGGTTGGTAAAAAAATGTGTGGTAACGGGTTTGTATATGAAACGTGGCGTTTGGCGCAGCGTGCGGCTTGAAGCAGCTACAGCAATCATTAGTTCGTTTCGGCTCAATTTTCCGAAGCTGCGTGAGATTCAGAAAGGCAAGCAAGTTCGGATTAATCCGACGATTCATATTATGATTAAAAGTAATAATTTCAATTCAATTTTCCACTAAGCCATGTTTTCATATACATTGTTACATTAAGTAGCGAGACACGAACCGTCGGGCAGGGAAGGAACTTGGTTTTCAGTCGCATGCTTAACGCAAAAGAGTTAACAAATAATTTTATCAGAAGCACGATTTTCCGACTTCACGTTAATACCATTATGACTTTTAATAATAAAATAGAAATATCGGGAAGAGAATGAAAATGAATTTAGTCGTAAGCCATTCGGAATCGAAACGAACCATTAATTTTGTCAGATGCGGGATTTTTCTCCTTCGCAATAACATCATCATTTCCAATGATTTGCCCGGAAAGGAAATCAGATGATTTTTTTCCCGAGCTATTTTATGTAACGGGTTTGAATAAGCATTGTGGCGCTTGGCGCAGTGTGCGGCTTGAAGCAGCTTTGCCATCAATCGCTCGTTTCAGCTCAACTTTCCGAAGCTGCGTGAGACTCAGAAGGGCAAGCGTGTTCGGCTTATTCCGAGAACCAATTTAGTCAAATATTTGTAGCTGACATAATTCTATTTTGAAATAAGCCATGATGACTTATTCGTTGTTGTACGCTGGTTATTTTAGGCCATATTTCTGTAGATTTATTTCCACAATCTTAGATATCTCACCATTTACAGATTCATTTTGCTCCTCGACGCCAATTGTCAAACTTTCCTTTATATCATCAATGTCAATTGATTCTTTCTTATTACCGGATACAATTTGTTTAGTTTTTTTAACATGACTTAAATATTGTCGTTTTTCCACTGGAAAAAAACTTTCAGACCAGTCTATTTTATTCCGAGGATTCAGTTCATTTATTAAACTTGCAAGCTTGTACAGGGTTCCGTCTTCCATCCATGTTTTGGACATTAAATGGTCAATCCATTCAGAGATAATCTTGCCATTTTCTGTTCTTGAATGATCTAGTTGAGAAATTCTGATTTGATAAATAGGTGATTCTTCTTCATCTCTATAAAGATTCACTATTTTTCCTTCTACTTTAATATCTATCATACTAATTTATTATTAATTATGAAATCGTTATTTGATAACTTGCGTACAACGGGTTTGTATAACGTTTGTGGCGCTTGGCGCAGCGTGCGGCTTGAAGCGGCGAAAGCAACCATCATCTTTTTTGTTCCAAATTAACTGAGCCGCGTGCGAATCAGCCGGCAAGCGAGTTCGTATTTTTCGGAAGTACAATTTACTAATATTTGTTAAGACTTTTCAATTATTACAGAGGAGCGCCATAAATGTTATACGTTGTTAGCGGCTGCCATATTTTTCACGAAAGTTTTGATTATTCAAATTTTTAGTTTTTTTATTCAGAAAATGTTGTGAAGTTTTCCCCATCGTATTTACTTAAACCTGTGTTTCTAGTTCCGAACCAAAGGTTTCCATCGTTATCTTCAACTATAGAAAATACAGCATTATGAACAAGTCTATCTTTTGTTGTGAATTGAGTAAAAGATTTCCCATCGAAACGCCAAACCCCACCTGTATAGTCAATTTGTCCGGTTATGCTCTCTGTTGAAAACCAAAAATTTCCATTTTTATCTTCAACAATAGTATACACACTATTGATACCCTCTTTTTTACCAATCTTGGTTAACTCTTTTCCATCGAAACGGAAAGCTCCATCACTAGTTCCAAACCAAATAAATCCAGCACTATCTTCCATAATGGATGGGACCCTCACATAGCCAAAATGCTTTATAGTAACATTTGGTTTAAGTCGAGCTAAAGTCTTACCATCAAAAAAGGATATACCTTCACCTACATAAGAACCAAACCAGATGTTTCCGTTTTTATCTTCTAACATTGATTCAGTGTTTTTAAGATGTAAACTATCACTGTTTAGTATGCTTTCATTGTTTAGAAAAGCAGAAAATACGTTCTCTTTATACCTATAAACTCCCTTGTTAGTTCCAAACCAAAGTGTTCCATTTTCACGCTGCATCATAGATAGTATTGTTACTCTTGAATTTATTTTATCAAAAGGAACAGCGACTATCTCTTTTCCATTAAACTTATATAAACCATCATCGGTTCCAAACCAAATATTTCCACTTTTATCTTCTAAAATAGCCCCAACAGAATTAGTACTTAAACCGATAGTAAATTGAGTGAATAATTTACCATCATAACGGTAAACACCTTCCCCAGTAGTGCCAAACCAAAGATTTCCTTGTGTATCTTTAAGACTACAATGTACATTATGACTAACGCCAGAACCTTGTGTTTTTACAAGTTTAGGTGTTCCAATAGTAATTGTATCTGTATTTTTCAAATGATCGGTTGGTTTAGTTTTGACTTGTCCATTACAAGAAATATAAAATACTAGTATCAGTAAACTATATATAATGTGTCTGCTAAAGAGATATTTAATCATAATTTCATTTTGGCTTTTATATCTTTATTTGGAAGTTGATTTATTTTCGTTAACGTCATGTATTGTCCTGATATAGGTTGACCTTTTTTTGGTTCATTTTTCATTACTTAAAAGGTCAAAAGTTCTAAATTTTCTTTGTTCATTTTGTAGGAACGGTACTCAATTCCTTGATTACTATGAACAAATTTCGGTGTTTGAAGATTTAAACTAAAATGCGGTCTTTTAGTATTGTAAATGGCGACTGCTCTTTTAATGATCTTCTTAGCTAAGGTAACATTTTTTATAGTTCGTTTGAGTCCAAATTCATATTTAAGGGTTCTGTTGATTCTTTCGGCTACTGCATTTTCGTATGGATCGTATTGTTGGGTCATCGATAAGGTAATGTTGTTTAACTCGGCAAAGCTCGTATATGCTGGATTGCAATACTGAATTCCTCTGTCAGAATGATGAATCAACTTCATATTTGGATATTTTCTATTTTTAATGGCCATAGCCAGTGCATCGGTACAAAGTGATGTTCTCATATGCGATGCCAGTTTATAGCCCATAATTTGCTTAGAATAGGCGTCTGTGACCAGAGCCAGGAAACTATTTCCTTTCTCGGTTTTTATATAGGTGATGTCACTTACCCAGAGCTGTTCGGATCGGGTTGGGGCTTTGTCTTTAATGAGGTTTTTGTATTTGTAAAACTGATGTTTAGAATTGGTGGTTATAAAATGTCTTTTGGTTCTTGGAACCAGCAGGTTATGAGCTCTTAGAAACCGAAAGAACTTATCTCTTCCTATGTGTATATTTTGCTGTTGCATTTGCGTTTGAAGCAAGTTATAGAGTTTTCTTCCACCGGTTCGCTGGCTTATTTTTTTTCTGCAATCCCTGACCATTTCAAAGAGCAACTGTTCTTGTTGTTCTTTTCGGGCGTGTGCTTTAAGTCGTTTATAGAAGGCTTGTTTACTAATCCCAAAACATTCGATCAACCATTTTCTTTTAAACGGTTTTGTTTCTTTTTTTCTATTTCGTCTGCTAATGTTTTGGGCAACGACTTTTTTGATAAATCGACTCCGGTGATCAGTTCCATATCAGCAATGATATCCTGCTGAAAGTCTTTTACGAACTCAAGTTCTTCGATCCGTTCCTTTAGCTTTTTGATTTCATTTTTCTTGCTCATACCAAGTTTCTTTTGTTCTAAGGTACTGTATTTTTTTAACCAGTAATCAATAGAGGATCTTGAAACTTGAAATTTTTCTGAAGCATGGTTTACGGAAATTCGTCCGTTTTGAATCTGATCGATAATGGTCAGCTTTAAATCGAAACCTATTTTCTTGTAGGAAGTTTTTCGGCAGGGTGGTTTTTTGTCTTTCATTAGGATAGGTGCTAAAAGGTTTAATTTTTAGTCAACCTATTTCAGGACGATGCATCGGTATTAATTATGCCTAACGGGTTTGTATAATAATCGTGGCGCTTGGCGCAGCGTGCGGCTTGAAGCAGCGACAGTTCTTCAAATCTCTTCTTAGTTCCAATTATTCAGAGCTGCGTGAGACTCAGAAGGGCAAGCTTCCTCGATTTATCAGAAACCAATATAGTCAATTATTTGCAGTAAATACAGTACTTTCCGGCTCAAAAGCCATGATTAATATACGTGGTTGGGCAATGTATTTATTCCTTATTATTCTTCTCAAAGTTCTGAATAATCGATGATATTAAGATTCCGCCAGTAGTTCCAGCTAGAAATCCCCAAACACCGATGGCGCCTCCTAAACCCGCGATTCCAATTCCGCCAGTACCAAAAATCATCAGTCCCACAATTGTGCCGAGAAATCCACCAATAAATAATTTAGATCTCGGTGATTGGTCAGTCCATAAAACTTTTTTTATTTCAGTTGTTTTTTCGGTTTTACTTAATTCAGATGTTTGAATTTCTTGAACTTTTTTTAATAAACCTAAAAGTCGTTCACGTTGTTTTGTTGATAGTTTTTTTAAGAATATAATTCCTTTATTAATTTGCTCGTACTCTAAAATATCAGACTTATCTTCTTTCTCCAAATCAGTTGTATTAGAATCTACATCAGGATATGGTGGACTTTCTAGTTGGTCGCTTTTTGTATTTTTCAAAACTTCCAAAATAAATTGGTTATCCTTATCGGTTGTTTCTTTAGATTTTTTCATTTTAACGTGAGTGTTTATATGTTGCCCAACGGGTTTGTATAATAATCGTGGCGCTTGGCGCAGCGTGCGGCTTGAAGCAGCGACATCTTTTCAATTCTCTTCTTAGTTCCAATTATTCGGAGCTGCGTGAGACTCAGAAAGGCAAGCATCCTCGATTTTTCAGAAACCAATATAGTCAATTATTTGCAGTAAACACAGTACTTTGCAGCTCAAAAGCCATGATTATTATACATTGTTACCTTAAGTTGCGAGACACGAACCATTGAATAGAGGCAAACTACTGTTTTCAGAAAATGACTTTTCGAATTAAAACGAACGTGTAAAAGTAAATAAATCAGAAGTTGAATTGAAATCGAAACATTCAGATTACCAGAAAGATAAATTAAAATTGAATCAATTTAAAATCAGATAGGAGCGTGGTTCGTTAGTTCGAGGATTAGCTTTTTCCAAAGTTCGGTGTTCGGAACAAAATTCAGAAGAATTTTTGCTCCGAGCAATTTATGGTAACGGGTTTGTATAACAATCGTGGCGTTTGGCGCAGCGTGCGGCTTGAAGCAGCGACAGTTATTCTGTTCTCGTTTTAGTTCCAATTATTTGGAGCTGCGTGAGACTCAGAAAGGCAAGCTTCCTCGATTTATCAGAAACCAAGATAGTTAAATATTTGTAGCAAACATTATACTTTTCAGCTGACAAGCCATGATTTTTATACATTGTTACCTTAAGTTGCGAGACACGAACCATTGAATAGAGGCAAACTACTGTTTTCAGAAAATGACTTTTCGAATTAAAACGAACGTGTAAAAGTAAATAAGTCAGAAGTTGAATTGAAATAGAAACATTCAGATTACCAGAAAGATAAATTAAAATTGAATCAATTTAAAATCAGATAGGAGCGTGGTTCGTTAGTTCGAGGATTAGCTTTTTCCAAAGTTCGGTGTTCGGAACAAAATTCAGAAGAATTTTTGTTCCGAGCAATTTATGGTAACGGGTTTGTATAATAATCGTGGCGCTTGGCGCAGCGTGCGGCTTGAAGCAGCGACAGTTATCCTGTTCTCATCTTAGTTCCGATTGTCCGAAGCTGCGTGAGACTCAGAAAGGCAAGCTTCCTCGATTTTTCAGAAACCAATATAGTAAATTATTTGCAGTAAACACAGTACTTCGCAGCTCAAAAGCCATGATTAATATACATTGTTGTGTGTCCGTTTTTAATCCCACCACAATAACAGTCGTTTTTCTTCTTTTATTATTCTTTCAAGCTCACTTATTTCCCCAACTCCTTGGTCTGCTGAATCTGGGCAAAAGTCGTATACTTCTTCTGCGAATGCTTTAACATCAGCAATGTCTTTACTAAAAGTTAAGTCAACCCAATCATAATCAGCTCCTAATATTTCAATTCCATAGGTCTCGTCCCAAACTTTGAGCTTTTCGATAACATCTTTATTTTCTATATCGAAATTAATTCCGTCGGTTTTTTGAATTCTAAGAATATCAAATTTGTCTAATGATTTAATAACCGATACAGTTGAAGGACTTTCGTATCCGCTTTCCGATAAAAACAATTGATAACCTTTACTTTTCAATTCCACTCGATTTTTCATTATAATTTCATACGCTTGATTTTCGGATGTAGTAAATGAAATTCCGTTTAACTTTTCAATTCCTGTTTTACTTTTCTTTCCATTTTCGTCAATAACATAACCAGGTTCGGATATTTCTAGCTGAAAAAACTCCGCATTAGTTGATTTTTTTAAATCAGACAAAATCTCTTTTTCAAACTCTATATTATTAAATAATAATAGTTCGGATTTAGAAAAATTTGCCAAATTCTGTCCGCAACTAATTAGAGCAAATAATAATAATCCGTAAATCAATTGTTTCATAATTTTCTAGGATGTTTTTAAATGGCACACAACGGGTTTGTATAACGCTTGTGGCGCCTGGCGCAGCGTGCGGCTTGAAGCGGCGACCACTACAAAGTTACTTCTTTTTACCAAATTATTCGGAGCTGCGTGAGACTCAGAAGGGCAAGCTTTACGTCTTATTCCGACCTACAAGATAGTTAATTATTTGTAAGAAACTCACTGTTTATAACACTCTTAGCCATAAGCGATATACGTTGTTGTGCACAGGTATTTCTATTATTTCTTAAAATTAAGAATTTGTGTTTTTATACTTGGGTCATCAGGAAAGCACCATTGTTCAGCTATTTTACCATTACTTATTCGATAAATCGAAACTTCGTATATTTCAATTTTCGCTCCTGTTGAATCAATTCCTTCGTAAGTTCTGGTATGAGTTGCTGTCGCTTTATAGCGAGTTACGACTTTATCCTTTTCTTGAATGATGTCAACTATTTCTTCGTTCCAATCTGGAAAAAGTGTTCTCCAGTCCGAAATTGCTTTTTGAGTATCTTCAATACCTGTCCATTCTTCACTTGTTAAATAATGACAAACAAAGTCAGAAGTTAGTATGTCATTTAAGTTGTCATATTTACCTTCATTCCAAACTTTGTGATACTCCAAAACAACTTCTTTGTTTTTCTCTAAAACTGAATTATTATCTGTTGATTGGCAACTACAGAATAGTAAAATTATAGTCAGTATCGTTAAAAATGCTTTATTCATAATTTTCGGATTAGATTTTTTTTACTTGTGCACAACGGGTTTGTATAACGCTTGTGGCGCCTGGCGCAGCGTGCGGCTTGAAGCGGCGACCACGACTAATTTACTTCTTTTTTTCAAATTATTCAGAGCCGCGTGAGACTCAGAAGGGCAAGCTTTACGTTTTATTCCGACCTACAAGATAGTTAATTATTTGTAAGAATCTCACTGTTTACAACACTCTTAGCCATAAGCGATATACGGTGTTAGCCTACGTATTTATATATTTTGACATAGCTTCATTGATTATTTCAGCTTGATTCTTTATTGTGAATTTTTGTCCGAGAGCAACTTTAGAATCCGCTATTTTCTTTTTTATCTCTGCTTTTAATTGAGCATTCATTTGTCCTTTTTTTCCTAAACGTTGATGAATTTTATCCAAATTTGTATCGAGTTCTTTGTCAACTGCTTTAACTCCATAATTCTTAATGTTTTCCACGATTAGCGAATATTCTTTATGTGAAACGCTAAAAATTGATTCATTCTCGGTTGGAATATTAAATTCAGCTTTATTTTTCAAATTTTCTGAACTGTAAAAATCCATAACCATACCTTTTAAATGACTTGTTTTAAAATACAAGAACAAAACATATTCGTCAATCATAATCGAATACGGTCTTTCGTAATTTGGACGCCAATGAAGCCAAGTCCAATTTTTGTCGGAATAGTGAGGCGAACGCAGTAATTTATAGCCAATATCATTTAAGTCCGAATCTAAAGGATTTGGTTTTATTTCAGTCAGATTATTTTTCAGGTATTTTTTTAAAATTCTATTTAATCTTTTTTCTTCTTTTACTTTTAGTTTAAATCCGCTATAATCTTGAATCGATAATCTCCAAATAATTGAAGTCCAAAATAGGAAGGCGACAAATCCTGATGTCGAACCTTCATAAACTTGGTCGAACTCTGGATTTTGATTTAAAGTGTTAGCATATTCCGATTCGATGACTGATAAATTTGATTCGCAACTTGTACAGAAATAATTGTCTACAACTCCGTCAATATTATTCTTTTCAATAAGTTCATCCGTTACTTCTCCATAAACTTCTTCAAGCTTTTCGGGAAGTACAGCTCTACCAAAATATGATGTTGTTTGTTTAGGGGTTATTACAAACCCCATTTCCTTATCTCTACCAGTTTCCCCTTCTTCATTATCAATTCGTTTTGAAAGAAAGTGAGGAACTATGTGAGAACCTTTTTTATCAGCTGGATTTTCGTTGCAAAGTAGACAGTTTCTCATATGTAGGCTAACGGGTTTGTATAATAATCGTGGCGCTTGGCGCAGCGTGCGGCTTGAAGCAGCTCAGCCATCAATCGTTCGTTTCGGCTCGATTCTCCGAAGCTGCGTGAGACTCAGAAGGGCAAGCTCCCTCGATTTATCAGAAACCAATATAGTCAAATATTTGCAGTAAACACAGTACTTTGCAGCTCAAAAGCCATGATTATTATACATTGTTACTTTCTGTGCGAGACACGAACCTAATGATTAATACAAGCCATTGTTTTCAGAAATAGACTTATCGGATTGAAAATATCGAGTAAAAATAATTGCATCAGAAGTTGAATTGAAAGTAAAGTTTTCAGTTGACCGAATTGTAAATATTAAAAACGTATCAAAATTGGATCAGATATAAGAGAGTGGTTCGTCCGTTCGAGGATTAGTTTTTTCCTTAGTTTGGAGTTCGGAAAGGAAATCAGATGATTTTTTTCCGAGCGATTGAAAGTAACGGGTTTGAATATGAATCGTGGCGCCTGGCGTAGCGTGCGGCTTGAAGCAGCTTTGCCATCAATAGTTCGTTTCGGCTCGATTCTCCGAAGCTGCGTGAGACTCAGAAGGGCAAGCGTGTTCGGATTGTTCCGACAAATCATATTTTGATTAAAACTAGGAAATATAATTCAATTTCCCACTAAGCCATGATTGCATATTCGTTGTTACTTTTTGTGCGAGACACGAACCAGCCGAATTACGAGAACCATTGTTCTCAGAAATGACTTTCCGAATTTAGACGAAAGTGTAAGAGTAATTAAATCAGAAGTTGAGTTGAAATAGGAAAATTCAGATTATCAGACTGATAAAATTAAATTGTATCATTTTTAAATCAGATAGGGAAGTGGTTCGTCAATTTAAGGATTAGCTTCTTTCTAAGTTTGAAGTTCGGAAAGGAAATCAGATGATTTTTCTTTCCGAGCGATTAAAAGTAACGGGTTTGAATATGAATCGTGGCGCTTGGCGCAGCGTGCGGCTTGAAGCAGCTCAGCCATCATTAGCTCGTTTCGGCTCAATTCTCCGAAGCTGCGTGAGACTCAGAAAGGCAAGCGTGTTCGGATTGTTCCGACCTATCATATTTTGATTAAAAGTAGGAATTTCAATCCAATTTCCAAACAAGCCATGATTTCATATGCGGTGTTATGTTTTGTTATTGTCTTAGAAGCTTCTCGAAAATATCAAAATGATGTTTCTCAGATCTTAGTTCAATTTTTAATTTATCGTCCTTTTGTTCAATCAGATATATTTCTTTCGTATCGAATAACTCTGACAACTGATTACACAAATTCGTAATTAATTGGTGATCGTGGTAATCAGATTTTATTACATAATCTTTATCGAAATCAAAAGTTGATAAATTGCTTTGAAGTTTCATTTTAAAATAATCAGATTTAGTTTTTCTGCGTATCAGAAATTCTGAATTATGTGTTCCAATTCTTTTCGTACTCCATTCAGCCGCAACAAATAAATTCTGTCGTTTCGCCGAAAGAATTAGGTTTCCACTAGTAAAAGTAGATTTTTTATAAAAAAGCTCCCATTCAATTGGATCAGATATTTTACCAAAGATTTGATAGGAAAAGGCATTGAAAGTTCCTTTGACCATACCATTTTTAGAAGCAATATAGTTTTCAAATTCAGCGCAGAACTTTTCATTCATTTGATAGAATGGAGATGAAATTTCAGAACTTCCAGCATTGGATTTTATTACCATGTAGCGACTTTTCTTAATAAAACATAACGGGTTTGAATATGAATCGTGGCGCTTGGCGCAGCGTGCGGCTTGAAGCAGCTCAGCCATTATTAGCTCGTTTCGGCTCAATTCTCCGAAGCTGCGTGAGACTCAGAAAGGCAAGCGTGTTCGGATTGTTCCGACGCATCATATTTTGATTAAAAGTAAGGATTTCAATTCAAATTCCAAACAAGCCATGATTGCATATTCGTTGTTATGCATAGTGCTTATGCAGCAATTGTAACTTCTATCTTTTTATAAATATCAGAAAATTCAGAACTCACATTAGTATAAACATCGGTTTTTTCATTTTCATCGATGATTTCGATTACAACAGAGAAATCTTGTAAATAATTTTCATTTACTTTTCCTCTAGTATAAAGTCTAAGTCTTAATTCCCATAGTCCTGCCAAATAAGATCTACTAAATGATTTTTCAAATTGAATTATGGGATTCCAAGGGAGATTATATTTATCATCACCTGAAATCGTTATATCTTTCATACCACTAGTTGTATTCTTAATGAGAGTAGCTGATATTCTAGCTTCTGAATACTCTTTTTCATTATCAGGGTTTACAGGTGGGTCATATGTTACTGTTATTTTTACCCGTAATTTAGTATCTTCTTCATCTGCTCTCAATGTTACTGGAATATGAAAACCAATATATTGATAGTTATCCTGGTCTAATTGACCTTCGTAAATATAAGCAGCGTTATGATCTCCAGCAGTTAATGCTCTTTCAATATTTGGCTCTCCAAAGCCGACATAGTTTAAACTAGATTCACTTAATTCATCATGATTGTTTCTAGGTTCTGTAAAATGACATAATAAACCTTTAACTAGATTTGGGTCACTTTGTGGATATGCATCGAAGAGTCTTTGTGCATATTGAGAGATTAAAGGGGCAGAGTAACTTGTTCCATTATCAACAGCTAAATTCTTACCATCTTTTGAGATTCCATAAGTTGATAGTCTTGATGAGAAGGCATAGGGTATAATAAAATTTCCACCATGCGCCACCAATTCAGGCTTAATTCCATTATCTGCTCCTGGTCCTTTTCTTGAGAATGGCGAAACAAAATTTACATCTGATAAAGCGGTTGTATTCGTATGTTTGGCAATCGAACCTATTGTTAACCCTAAAAGTGATTCTGCAGGGCAACCAATCCTAGATAGTGGATTAGCATAGTGATCAATTGGAAAAGTTCCTAGAAGTCCACGAATATTTCCTGCAGCTATAACGAATAGTACTTTATATTCTTTTGAAAGGAAGTCCAATAATTTTGCTAAATCAGAAAACTCAGTATCTTTTATTGGTGAATCAATTCCTAAGGATAAGTTATAGACTTTTACGATGTCAGCATATTTAGTGACGGTATCTTCGATAGCTGTTCTCAATAAAAATTCACTCGGACCTATTACTTGACCTAAATTATTAACTCCGAACACAGATAAATCAATTAGATTACAGTATGGATTTAAACTATGAGTGCCGAGACAATTATCTATATCATCCCCAAAAACACATCTACTTGCAACAAAAGTTCCGTGATTATAATCACAATCAATGGATGATGGATCAATATAAATAAGTTGGTCTTTTATTAAATTATCCATTATACCATTCCGATTAATACCAGAATCGACAATACAAATTAAAGAATCAGATTTAACTGGATTAATTTTTAATGGATTTGGTAGAGTGTCGGAAGGAAGTGCCTGTGGTATAAAAAATGTTTGACTAGTTTTAATCTCTTTTATAGTTGAGAAATCCGTAGCGATTTGCGGCAAATATTTTGCTTGTATTGTACAGTGCAAGGAGGAAACACCGTTTTTAAAGTTACGCTTGTTTATATTATCGGAAAATTGTCTTAGTTCAACTTCTATAGAGTTTGTTATCGCAAGCAATTCCTTTGTTGATATAGCATTGAAAAGATTAATTACTATTTCAATACTTTCATCGGATTCATAATTAATTGCTTCGTCTATTTTGTTTTCAGGCGGAATACTTGAAATACTCTCGATTGGGGCAAAATAAGTTTTGCCAATATTTTCAGGACTAGCAATATAATTCTCCAATCTTTTTCCAAACTCATCAAGCTTTTCTTTCCCAATCTTCGCGGTTCCAATTGATTCATTTTTGGCAGAAAATGATAATAATTCAAAACCAAGATTTTCAATTTTTTGCTTTTGACTTTTAATTGTTATTTTTTCGGGTGTTTCTATTTGTAAAAATAAATCACTGGTGTATTCAATATCTTTTTTCTTGAACTCGGTAGCAATAAATTCTTTAGTTTGAGTCATAAGCTTTTTTCCGTGTTCAGAATGACTTATCCTTTGCACAGTTGGCGCAAACCCCTGCTTATCATATTTTACGTTTCGTATATTTCCCTTAGGGATTTCGAAATGGAATTTTTCTTCACTCATATTTTTTTTGCATTATGCATAACGGGTTTGTATAATAATCGTGGCGCTTGGCGCAGCGTGCGGCTCGAAGCAACGACAGTTTTTCTGTTCCTCGTTTAGTTCCAATTATTCGGAGCTGCGTGAGACTCAGAAAGGCAAGCTTCCTCGATTTTTCAGAAACCAATATAGTTAATTATTTGTAGTAAACATAGTGCTTTGCAGCCCAAAAGCCATGATTATTATACATTGTTAGCAAAAGTTTTTTTATTCCTTTTTCAAAAAGTCAGTAACTAAAGTATTCTTTTCAGATTCCATTTCACAAGTCCAACTGTCTATAAACCATCGTCCATTTTCATAATGAAGTTGAACGCTATTTAGTCCTCGAACATTGGATTCAGTTTTTGGGTCAGTTCGTATTTCAAATGCGCTCCAAACTTGTGCAATATTTCCGTATTTACTAACTTTTCTTTTAAGTTCCTTTTCATAAAAATCTTCTTTCGGTGATAATCCGATTGGAATATATTCCGCTTCAAGAGTATGCGATTCCGCTTTTCCGTTTTCGTCTAATCTTGTGATAGCAGCATTTTTTGAATGAATAAATTTATCTCTTTCAAATTCCCAAGGTTCACTACTCGAACCTGAAACAACATCATAATATGCGTTTATTATCGCATCTACTGATTTTACGTCTTCTGCATATTTTTCTTCGTTTGTTTGTCCGAAAATTGAATTGAAAGCAAAAATTATACTTATTGATGTTAGAATTATTTTGTTCATAACGGTTGGTTTCAAATTTTTGCTAACGGGTTTGTATAATAATCGTGGCGCTTGGCGCAGCGCGTTGGCGGCAGCAGCGACAGTTTTTCTGTTCTCGGTTTAGTTCCAATTATTCGGAGCTGCGTGAGACTCAGAAAGGCAAGCGAGTTCGATTTTTCAGAAACCAAGATAGTCAATTATTTGCAGCAAACATAGTACTTTGCAGCTCAAAAGCCATGATTAATATGCAGTGTTGTGCGTCGTTTTTTCTCCGTGATTTATTCTTGTTTTTCCTTTTGATTTTCCGTGATGTACCATAAATCTTTTTCTTTATTGTATGTCAAGTTTTTTCTGTAATGTACTAATAACATCATTGCCGAATCGATTTTCTTTCCTTGAATCTGTATATAATTCGTAGTGTCGCCATTTCTAACTTTATAATATTCTCTAAAGTTAATTCCGTAATTATCTTTTGCCATTTCCAATTTTTGACGCAAAGTTGATATTTGTGATTTTTGTGTTATACGTAAAATTCTTAAGCTATCTATTCGCTCTTGAAGACTGTCATTATCGTCCAACAAGTTTTTATAAGTAACAATCTTATCTCCTTTCTTTTGATATTTGTATGAGGTTCGAGTAGTAAAACTATCAACTTCTGTTTCTTTAATGTCCATAATTGTTTTCATAATTGAATCTACTTTTTGAATTTCCAGTTCTGAATTAATATTAGTTAGCTCAATATTTTTATATACAGAGAAACAAAACAAAGCGATAAGTATTACGAGTAACGAGGACATCATTAAAAGAATTTTCCTAAAACCTTTAAAAAATTTAAGTAATTCTTTAGTCAGTTTTTCGAGTTCATTAATTGTTTCCAATTCTTTTCCGTCTTTTCCTTGCTTTAAAGTATTGTATTTCTTTAAAACTAATTTAAAAGATTCGCTGATTGACCTATTCTGATTTTTCTTGCTCATAGTCAGCGATTTTTAGGATTAATTCTTTGTTTTCAATTTTCAGGTTATCTATTTCACGCACTAAATTTTTTAGTTCTATAAAATTGTTTTTCTTGATCTCTATAATTTCAACATTTTTTTCAAGATTTTGATAATATACTCCAGCACCAAAACCCATACCTATCAAAGTCAGAATTGAGATTGCTGTACCAGTATTCGTTCCCATTTTTTTTATGAGAATTTCAATCGATAAGTTTCTTTTTTTCTTTGACATTAAATCCTAACGGATGTTTTTTTTAAATGACGCACAACGGGTTTGTATAATAATCGTGGCACTTGGCGCAGCGTGCGGCTTGAAGCAGCGACAATTGTTCTGTTTTTCGTTTAGTTCCAATTATTCGGAGCTGCGTGAGACTCAGAAGGGCAAGCTTCCTCGATTTTTCAGAAACCAATATAGTCATTATTTGCAGTAAACACAGTACTTAGCAGCTCAAAAGCCATGATTATTATACGTTGTTACCTTTAGTCGCATTCCGCAAGTATAATAAGACAAAATAGTCAAAAACTACTGTAAAATTTATATAGAATATATGTTTCTGCTTTTTGTTTTATTAAAAACTTCACTATTTCGTTATCGGGAGTCTTTACTAAATATTCCCCATCAAAATTAAGATATAATTCCCATCCTGCTAATTCTCTGATAAATGTAGGTTTCATAAAAATTCATTTTTAGATTAATAAATGTTACTTTTATGAATAGATTTCGGTTTAAATTGTTTAATCTGAAATTCTATCCAAATAAATTCAAGCCATTGGCCTGAATTTGGTAATTACTACAGTGCGTTTTTCCTAGACAGACGAGCGCACTGTTTTTTTGGATTTAGTTAAACCGAATTACTGGAAAGAATAATAAAAGCTATAGTATACCTCTTGACGAAAGTTGCTATAGTTTTAGATGTAATTTTTTGAAACAAAGTTAAAACGATAGCTAGGTATTGTAAGCAAAAGATTGCTTAACCTAAATATTCTCCTATGTAAATGGAAAACTAAAGATTTTGGGCGCTGACTTCCCAAGGTTTCTGAACAGCAATTAAAGTCGTTTTAACTTTGAAATAAAATTACGAAAAGTTTTTAGAATGAACAACAATATAATTGGGAATGATTTAATTTTCATTGAATTAGGGTCTTACGCAACTAAAATTCTTGATTGGCGAGGCGAAGAAAATCTATGCCCTCCAATTGTCAATCCCTATAATTTAATAAGCATAGAAGGAAATTTTCAATTAAAAGTATTCAATAAATCCGTCATCTACAGATTAAAAAAACGGTTGAAAGAACTGACTAGACCCACAACTAAAATAATTGCTTTTGCAACTGGTATATATAGAAATTCTACAAATGCCAATACTTCCTTAAAAATTTTATGTGCTATTCCAAATCTTGAACTTTTTGTTTTAACTCCGAAAGAAGAAGTTTTATTAAGTTGTAATTCAATTTTAAAAAGTAATAATAAACTCACTAATAAAATTGTCTATATTGATATTGGTGGTGGTTCAACAGAGATTGCATATTTGTTAAATGGAGATTTAATAAGATTTGTTAGCATTGATTTAGGATTACTTTTGATGACAGTTCACTTTTTTCATCATTCTTCAAACATACACTCTGGCTTAACTAAGATTAATGATAAGTTTGAAAAAGTCATAGAACCTGTAAAAGGTTTTCTTGAAGATATAGGTTTGATGATTTATGAAAATGAATGCACAGTTCTAGTAACGGGAATGGTAGTGAAAAAAATTGATAAAAAGTATTTAAACGACAATACAATTGAATTCAATGCTTACAGTGAATATTTAGACTTCTTACAGTTAATCTTGACTAAATATGACGATATTCAAGATTTAAATAATAGTTTTAAAAAATCCGAAAATTGCAAAATGAAATTGAGTATGTATTTAGGAGGTGCTTTTTTACATTTATTATTAATTCATATTAATGCTCAAAAATTTAAAATCAATTTTAATGGTTTGAGTAATGGATTTAGACAACAATATTTAAAAAAAATCAATAAATCTTGATGTTAGGTGATGTTTTTTTAGCAATTAAAGGTAACGGGTTTGTATAACGCTTGTGGCGCCTGGCGCAGCGTGCGGCTTGAAGCGGCGACCACGACTAAGTTAGTTCTTTTTTCCAAATTATTCAGAGCCGCGTGAGACTCAGAAGGGCAAGCTTTACGTCATATTCCGACCTACAAGATAGTTAATTATTTGTAAGAAACTCACTGTTTACTACACTCTTAGCCATAAGCGATATACGGTGTTAGCATTAGTTAGGAGTGAACTCAATCATAGATTATTGACATTCAAAATTAGAAATACCTAACATCAAATTACTTATATAACTTGATTGACCGAGTGATTTTTTATATTCTTTACTTAAATTTTCATCTAATTTAGAGATTAATTCGGGACAATTTTTGAAATATGGTTTAAGGTATTTTTCTGTAAATTTTTTGTCATCTTTCGTATTGTTTGAAGATCGTTGTTTTTTGTAAACGAATACTTGATTATTTTTATCAAATAAATAGTAATAAAAGGAACTGTGGGAAAAATACTCAGTCAGAATATAGTTTTTATTTTGTGCTATTACCTGATGTAAACGGTTGAAGCCAAATGCGCTACCTATTTTTAATCTTGTGTAATAATTATTGCCTACAAAAAGTTCTGATATTTTTTTTTGCTTTACTTTGATTACTTTTCCCTTCTCATCATGATAGAAAAGTCTTTCTGCGGTTAGCCCATAATCCGTCGCTGAACCGATTTCTATTAATGCTTCAATGGCATTTTTTAATCTGTAAATTTCTACTTTTTCTCCTTTTATAGTAATAAAATAACCAATAGACTTTGATTTATTTTCTTTTAATCGCTCATTCAAGTTACTCATTTTTTCTTTTCTCGATAAAGAATCAGTTTGTGAGTATAAATTGATATTCGTAATTATCAAAAGAATCGTAATTATTGTGTATTTCATTTTATTTATTTTTGGTCTAAATTATTAAATTATAGTTTATGCTTTTTTAATTAATGCTAACGTGTTTGAATATGAATCGTGGCGCCTGGCGCAGCGTACGGCTTGAAGCAGCTCAGCCATCAATCGTTCGTTTCAACTCAATTCTCCGAAGCTGCGTGAGACTCAGAAGGGCAAGCGAGTTCGGACTATTCCGACGATTCATATTTTGACTAAAAGTAATGATTTCAATAC
>NZ_REFC01000019.1 GCF_003688405.1 Ulvibacter antarcticus | reverse complement strand
TCAGTTTTTGCATCTTCAATCAATGAAAAAATGTATTGCGTCTCACTATTACGTTCTGATTTTTTTTGATTCCAATTATTTAAACTCAATGCGATCAAAATCCCAATAACGACAAGCGCAATTTCGCCAATTGCATAAATCAGATATTTACTGAATTTATTTTCGGTCAGCATCTTTTGGCGAATTTTTCGGAAGAATTTTATCATTAGAGGTTAGTTTCTCTAAAGATATGATAATTACTCAATTGTATTTCCAAATAATGAAGCACAACGGGTTTGTATAATAATCGTGGCGCTTGGCGCAGCGTGCGGCTTGAAGCAGCGACAGTACTTCATTTCTCTTCTTAGTTCCAATTATTCGGAGCTGCGTGAGACTCAGAAGGGCAAGCTTCCTCGATTTTTCAGAAACCAATATAGTCAAATATTTGTAGTAAACATAGTACTTTGCAGCCCAAAAGCCATGATTATTATACGGTGTTCTACGCAGTTATTCTCTGCTTAATAAATCGTCAATGTTAGATTTTTTCTTTTTAATTGTCATATCCCAATTCATAATCTTTTTATCGATTTTACTCCTAATTTCCTCCACAACTTTATCAATTCCATTTTCCAAAAGAAAATTTAACATTTCTTTATTTTTGACTAAAGTTGGTGGTCTTTTAACATCACCTTTAATTTCTTTAACTTGCTTGTCGTAAAGTTTAACAAAACCTTTTTCACAATTGTTCTTTTCTGGAAAAAACCAAATATCAGAGTAATCATAGATTTCGCAAAAATCTAATATTGCATTTTGAAAGTTTGCGTGTCTTAAAATTCTTAAAGTTTTTTCACCTTTTTTATCATAATCTCTTTTCCAGAGTGTCGGATTTATAATCTTGAAATAAGATACAACTAATTCTTCTCCTTTTTTGTCTTCTAAAGGTTTGTGGATTTTTTTTAATTGTGGAATTAGGAAGTTCGATATAAATATTGTTTCATCCATCTCAAAACATAAGCTCCAAAAATTAAAACTGTAATCAGTACTTGATTCTTCAAGAACTTTGGATAAATTCTGGTATGCTTTATGTTTTTTATCGGTTGGTAATTTATTAATAAATAAGGCGGTAAAATACTCTTGTATTGAACGATGAGGGAAGAAATACTCAAAACCATCTAAGATTAAAATGGAAATTGATGTTCTTAAATCATAAATTAGACTTTCGGTATTATAATCGTAATCAGACGAGGATTTTACTTTATCCAGAATGTCGGTTAAATATTCATTCGTAAATGAATATTGACCTTCAATTAATGTTAAATAGGAAAATATGGCCAAAATACCCTCAAAGTCATCTCTTTGTAAACCTGTCATTTTTTCACGAGGGAAACTATTCTTAGTAACTCCATCGTGCCTTGAATAAAGAGTGTCATAGACATTTCTGTAAAATGCGCTTTTTCTTTTAGGAATTTCGGGATGATTTTCAAACGCCATTATAAACATAGAAAGTAATAGTGGATTTCTTAAAAATTCATAGTAATTCTTGTTCTTCGGGTCTAAAACAATTTTTTTAATTCGATCTTTTCTCTCTCCTTCATCTACTATCTTGGATATAAACCCGATAACATCGTCATCATCTAATGGACAGACCTTAAAATCATAAAATCTTGGAAAACTTTCTATACCACTTCCAGGTCTTGTTGTAATTAAAAATTTGTTTTTGGAATATGAATCTACAAATAGCTCAATTTGACGATTTATTTCTTGCTTTTTATCTGAAAATATTTCGTCATATCCATCTAATAAAAACAAAAAATCTCCACTCTCTAATGTTCGTTTAAAAATACCATCACTAGGTTTTACTTTCGATTTTAGAATTTTTTCAGTTATTAATTTTTCTAAATCTCCTTTAAAATCATTTAAGTTTCTTAACTCAATAAGAATAGGTATTCTCTTAGAGTCTTTAATAGTTTGTAAAAATATGTGTTTAATCAAAGTAGTTTTTCCACTTCCAGCAGAACCAACTATCGTGATGTTATTATACTCTGCAAATAAATCATCTAACTTTTCAAAGTTGGTAGTTAAATTTTTATAAGTTGCTTTTATGGGATAATAGATATTCCCAAATCTAACCTTTTCACTTCTGTGTAAAAAAGTATTTGTGAAGTAGTATTTATCTGTTTGGGAATGCAAATAATCTGTAAGTCCAATCTCAAAAAAACTGTCCCATTCATTATTAATCGCCTTGAATCCGTCTAAAATCGGTTTTATTAGGCTTGTAACTTCAATATTTGGTGTCATTTGCATTTCGTTTGGTTTTAATTGCGTAGAACTTGTTATATTCTTACCAAAAGTAGTTATATCCATTATAAATTTCCGGATAACAGTACTTTTTGTTGCACATTATCCCGCTGAGATAGTTCGCGCAAAGCAGTGTCTAACGGACTGTGAATTGCCATTAAATCACGCTTCGCTACATGAGTGTAAATCATCGTCGTCTCAGGTTTACTGTGCCCCAAAAGGGCTTGTATGTACCGCAAATCTGTACCGTTCTCTAATAAATGTGTCGCATAACTATGCCGTAAGGTGTGCGGACTTACATATTTGTTAATCTGTGCTAATCTACAACTATTTTTTAAAAATTTCCGAACGCTGGCAGCACTGTATCTTCCTCCCGATGGGTTTTCTACAAAGAATACTTTTGGACCGTAACTCATAAAATAATTGCGGAATAATGGTAGAAAACTCTCCGCAATCAAAACTACACGGTCTTTTCGGCCTTTTCCACTTCTAATGAACAGCTGTCGCCGGTCAAAATCAAAGCAGTTAAGTCGTAAATCTATCAATTCGCCAATTCGTAAACCTGCCGAATATAACAGGGCCAAAACGGTGCGATGCTTAAGATTTTTGGTAACTCGCAATAGATCAATTATCTCTTCCTGACTCAATACGGAAGGTAATTTTATATCCTTATTAGGTCTTGTTAATTGGCTTTCATCAATCTTACAATCAGGATAAAAAACAGCAAAATGCTTGATGGCACTTACCAACTGCCGGTGCGTACTAATCGAATAATGCCGACTTCGAACCGCCCATTCAATAAAAAGTCGCACATCATCTTCTGTTAGATCATTTACATCTTTGCTATTGGTATACCGCAGAAATTCAAATACAAACCCGCTATAAACAGTAATCGTACTTTTGCTGTATCTCTTGCCCTCCAGATAGTGTACGTAATTCGTGAACGTCGGTTTTCGGGAAGGATGTAATTCTGGTAGTGAGGCTGATTTCGGACTCGATTTGACATTAGGTTCAGCGGTTTTGATCTGAAATGACGAATAGTCTACATTATAATTTCTCTTTTTTAAATAGTTAAAAAGTTTATGTCCATTCTTATCCTTGTTTATGATGTAAAAACATCCAAAAGTCTTGCTAAATGTAATGTCTGGGAATTGCTTCAGATAAGTTTTCAAAGCAGAATTATACGAAAATCTAACGGCAATACATGCCTTTCCCTTATGAGTAATCGGTTCAAATTTAATATTCATGATAGTAGTGGAAGTAAGTTGAAAACCCTTCCGAAGAGATTAAAATAGGGGAGAAGATGTGTCGAAATTAACAATTTCGGTACCTATAAATCTAACTAATATTTTTCAATCTATTTTGTTTTTCTGAAAAAGGATTCAAAATATTCGGTCAATGCAAGCACAGTGAGAAGCATGCTCAAAGCGTAAATAATGTCTTCAACAGGGATCGTTAATAAGCGAATTCCAATATTTTCCGAAGCATTATACCAAACCACAGGGGCTTCGATCCAGCTTCCCGTAAGTATTCCGTTTATAATGAAAAAGGGAATGAGAATAAAAATAAAAGTTGGAAAAAAACTGCGTAGTTGGGCCCTGTTTTTATTGTAAACCAGTCCCAGAATGAGAAGGGCATATCCAAAATTCACTACTGTATACCACCGTTCATAATAGTAAAGCAGCCCAATTATTAAGCCGGTAATGAGTAATATATATATAATATTTGTCGTTTTTTCTGAAAGTAAAGGCTTCGGAAAAAAATACTGTAGTGCATAATGTGTAAACAAACATGCATAAGGAATGCAGATAAAAAATAACCATTCTTCTATAGGAAGGTGAAGCAATTCTACTCCCGTGAGATAGGTGTCATTGAAGCCCCAAAAACCATTTACCGTGAAAAGGATGTCCCAGGGAATAAAGAAAAGCATCATGCACAGTATGGCCGGAAATAATGACCTCCATTTTTTATAAAATGGAAGCTTCGGATGGAAACTAAATAGCAACGGAACAGATATAGAGCCTAGGTCCAGTAGCAGGTACAAATATTCCATACCTTATTTTTTGAAGTATTTCAAAGGAGGTAAAAGCATGCCAAAACATTCCCCTTCTTGCTTTCCAAGATGTTTATGATGCATTTTATGCGCTCTTCGTATCCCTCTCGCATACCAATTATTTGCATTTCGGAATAATTTAAAACGCTGGTGGATAAATATATCATGCACAAAAAAGTACGCAAGGCCATAACAAAATATTCCTAGACCTATTGGTAATCCTGCCCAAAATCCATGGTAGCTCCAACCTATAAAACAGCCTATGCTTACGGCAGCGTAAAAAAGGAAGAAAAAATCATTGCGTTCCCACCAACTACCATGATTCTTGTGATGATGGTCCTTGTGTAAATTCCAAAGAAAACCATGCATCACAAATTTATGAGTAAACCATGCCATAAATTCCATGACGCCAAAGGTGCTGACAAATATTAATATCCAAATTGCAATGCTCATGGTTATTGTAAGGTACTTTTTTGTTTTTACTTCTTTACTTAAAAATCACTCCTTCTCGATACTATTTTTAATTCCCGCTGGTCATCAAAAATCACTCCTTCTCGATACTATTTTTAATTCCCGCTGGTCATCAAAAATCACTCGAAGTGACCTTCTCGTTTCTTACGTCTCAAATCTCAAATTCACTTCACCAGATTCAATTGATATTTCACATAGCTTCGGGTAAGCAATCCGAATTTCTCGTAATTCGGAACACGAATACGGGCGTTCTTGATTTCGATTGCCGGCGTTTGCTGTAATTTTCGTAATAATCGTTTGTAATAACGATAGGCGATAAAGACACCAAATTTCGCCTCTGTTGGTAACTGAAGGATGCCGAAATATCCTTTTCTGAAATCTTCTTCTATGTCTTTAATGATAAGGTCTTTCGATTCTTCATCTAATTCGGCGAGGTTGGTGTGCGGGAAATATGAACGATTTAAACCTTCAAAATCTTCCTTTAAATCTCTTAAGAAGTTCACTTTCTGAAATGCAGATCCCAAATGCATTGCCGAATCTTTAAGTGCTTCAAACTTTTCAGAATCACCCTTCACAAATACTTTTAAGCACATGAGTCCCACAACATCTGCCGATCCGTATATGTACTCTTTAAATTCAGCTTCGGTGTGATAATCTGATTTAGTGAGATCCATTCGCATACTTTTTAAAAATGTATCAATAAGACCTCGATCTATATCGTAGTCATGAACCGTTTGTTGAAAGGAATTCAGAATAGGATTTATACTAATTCCCTCTGCTAGGGCAGTCTCAAGATCACGCTCTAATCGATCGAAAAGTTGTTCTTTGTTGTAATCATGAAAGGAATCCACGATCTCATCTGCTAGTCTCACAAAACCATACACGTTGTGAATATCTTGGCGAATACTGGGTGCCAGCATTTTAGTCGCCATAGAAAAAGAGGTGCTATAGGTGCTGGTAATTTGCTTACTGCAATTGCGGGATACGATGTCGAATAGTTCTTTCACTTTTAGTTAGTTTTTTTTGCGATTAATCCTGCTGCTAATTTTCCTGAAATTAATGCCGGAGGTACTCCCGGGCCGGGAACTGTTAATTGCCCGGTGAAAAATAAATTACGGACTTTACTACTTTTAAGATTGGGTCTTAAAAAAGCAGTCTGCATCAAGGTATTCGCTAAACCATAAGCATTTCCTTTATAGGAATTATAAGCTTCCTCAAAGTCATTTACACAAAATGCCTCCTTAAAGATAACGGAATTTCTAACATTTTGGTTTGTTATTTGTTCGAAACGATCCATGATTTTGTTAAAGTATGTCTCTCTTAGCTCAGCGGTATCTTCAAGCCCAGGCGCTAAGGGAATAAGAAAAACGCCACTTTCTTTTCCGTAAGGAGCTACTGTTTTGTCCGTTTTAGAGGTAAAACTTGCATAGAACAATGGATCTTCAGGCCAGGCCGGATGATCGTAAATTGCACTGGCATGTGCTTCAAAATCTACATCAAAAAAGAGCGCATGATGTGCCACATTTTCTATCTTTTTGTCAAAACCGACATAGAATAGCAGAGATGAAGGTGCAAATACTTTTTTCTCCCAATAAGCTTCAGAATACTGACGAAATTTTTGCGGCAATAGCGTTTCCGTATGATGGTAATCGGCACCACTTAATACAATATCGAAGGCGTGGTATTTTCCGTCGATAACAACTCCCGTGGCAGTCTTGTTATCGATGCTAATTTCTTCAACAGCTGCATCTGTTTTAATAGCTACCCCGAGACTTTCGGCCAGATCTCCCATTGCTTTAACGACGCTAAACATACCGCCTTTAGGGTGAAATGTTCCAAGTCCGAAATCTGCGTAATTCATAAAACTGTAAAATGCAGGAGTGTTTGAAGCTTTTGCTCCCAAAAATAAGACAGGGAATTCCAGAATTGAAATTAGCTTCGGATTACTGAATTCTTTCCGTACTTCTTTACTGATTGTACTAAAGAATTGTCCCAGCTTTTTAAATGTTTCTACAGTCACCAATTCCAGTGGGGATACGCCGGGTCGATATACCAAATCTTTAATCGCGATCTCGTAATTATGTGCCGCCTTATCGATAAATTTCTTGAGTTTTTTAGCGCTTCCGACCTCTACATCTTCAAATGTGGCGTATATTTTCTGAAGGGAATCTCCAATCGCAATCGAATCATCTCTACCGAAGTACACTTTATAGGCAGGATTGAGTTTAATTAGTTCGTAATAATCTGAAGGCTTTTTTCCGAAGTCATTGAAAAAACGTTCAAAAACATCGGGCATCCAATACCAGGAAGGTCCCATATCGAAAGTGAATCCTTCCTTCTGAAGCTGACGTGCACGACCACCAATGCTACTGTTCTTTTCAAAAATAGTCACACTATATCCGTCCTTTGCAAGATAGGATGCAGCAGCGAGAGATGAAAATCCCGATCCGATAATGGCGATGCGTTTACTCATTTTGTTTAACAATATTATAATAAAATTAAACAATAATAAGAGTAATGTGAAATTTTAGTATTTTTTTAGGGTATTCAATTTTAAGCTAAGTTGCTCAAGACTAGGGATGATCATTACTTCGGAAGGAATAGATTCCAAATCTATTTGTTGCACTTTACTACCTAATAACCACAAATTACATATTTTTTCATCACAGAGCTGTGCTTTGTATTCTGAAATGTAATCATAGATGCTTTTACCTTCCGGATGCATGGTTACATACGAAACGAAGGTAATATCCGGGTCTTTTTGCTTCAGATTTTTAAGGCTCTCCAATGGAATATTTGCGCCTAAATAAATGGCGTTAAATCCGGCCGATAAAATTTCGAAGTGGCAAAACAATAGTCCGATTTCATGAATTTCAGAATAGGGTAGAAACAATGCAAACTGCATATCACCAGACTTCTTAAAATTCTGAATCTGAAGATCGATATTGATAATTACTTTCCTTTTTACCAATTCTGAAATAAAACTTTCATGGCAAGGGTCAATAGTACTAGTTTGCCAGAGGGTTCCTATTTCGGAAAGTAGGGGTATAAAAACTTCGTGAAAAATTTCTTTGAACGATTTTTTAAGACTGAGTTCCAGATAGGTTTTAGAGAATAGCTGCTCGTCAAAATCGAACATTGCTGTTTTAAAAGCATTGAGAGCATAAACATCCTGGTTTAATTCGGACTTTTCCTTAATCAATGATTTTATTTCCGACTCGTCTAATTCTGCTATTCGCGAAATTTTGTATCCATCTTTGTACAGGAAGCTAACATTGAGAAGTCGCTTTAAGCTGTTAAGATCGTAATAGCGAATATTAGTTTCGGTTCTTTCCGGCTTCAGTAATCGATACCGTTTTTCCCAAATTCGTATAGTATGTGCTTTTACACCGCTTAAATTTTCCAGATCGCGAATGCTGAATTGTGTTTTGACGCTCATACTATTATAAGAAATATTTAAAGGGTCAAGGTACTAAAAAGATATTCATGTTTGATACATTCAGACTAAAAGACCTAAAATTAGACCTTTATAGTTATTTCCTAGTGCTTTCTAATTTGTGTATTGAATATTGGCGGTGTAGATTTTGACTTCATTTGTTTCGAGAACGGTAGCCGTCACAGAAGCCGAAGTAGGGTAATTGTCTGAATTATATACATAATCGGTTACCACTGTTTGCAATACGGTTCCATTTTCATCACGATAGACTACTTCCGAAGGATTATTTACTGGCAACAACGCTCTGGCTTGCACTAATTGAGCCGATTGAGGGTTAAGGCCTAGATTAAAATCTACACCGTCCAGCACTTCAATGATTCCGGCCGCTTGCATCGTGAAGAAAAATGGGTTGTGCGTAGTTTCGTAGCTTATATCTGCAGTATGTTCAAATATCTCATAGCTGCTAGTAGTATAATTATATTCCTCATACAGATAAATGATGCGAGTAGGGTTTCCATTGCTGTCGTAACTTTCTACAGCGCCAATATCATACGAATCGTAAGGAGATTCATAAAGTTCGGCAATTGTAAGATTGTCATTTTGCCCAGTAATATTGGTTAAACTACCGTTTTCGTATACAAATAAACTGTTATCGGTACCATCGCTCACACTACTTAATTTGCCATTCGCATCGTAAGAGAAATTTACATTTTTATTTTCGTTGGAATTTTGAGCAGAAACGATAGATATCGAAGACAAATATCTAGGAGTAATATCTCCATTTGCTTCTTCAAATTCGTCTGAAGCTGATTTGTCACAGCTCAGAACTGAAAAGGCACAAATAATAAAAAAAGTAATGTTTAAAAATCTCATAAGGGGTAAAAAATATGGGGTTGTTATTTAAAAAGAGTACCCGGAATGGGACTTGAACCCACACGCCCTAAAGGACACATGGCCCTCAACCATGCCTGTCTACCAATTCCAGCACCCGGGTGGATACTTAATGCGATTAACGGTTAAACCGAAGCAGGCGCAAAGGTAAAAAAAAATGTGAAACCTAAGGATTTATCTTATGCAGAACTTACTTGATTGAAAGACTATGAGTTGGCATATTTCGGACTCGTATATTTCCTTGAATTTATATTTTTATTTAAGACCTAAAGCGGCATGTACGTTATTTTTGTAGCTACGGCCGATAGGTAAATGTTTTCCGCGTATTTCGATTTCCTGAGCATCTACAAAATCTATCTTGGGTACGGCTACGATGTAAGAACGATGGATACGAAGAAAACTGTCGGGTAACTGTTTTTCCAACTCACTGATTGCAAAACGAGTTTGTATTATGTTCGTTTCAGTTACAATTTTTATGTTCTCCCGCTGACTTTCAATATAGATTATAGAATGAAAAGCAATGCGTGCTTTCTTTTTGTTCACGGTGAAAAACAATCCTTCGTTATTTATTTCTTCGGAAGGAATGAGATCTTTGTTCATTTGGTTTGCAGCTTTTTGAACGGCCACCATAAATCGACTAAATTCAATGGGTTTTAAAAGATAGTCCAGCACATTATAATCATAACTTTTTAATGCAAATTCATGATAGGCAGTGGTAAGAATTATCATTGGAGGGTTTTTCAAAGTGCTTAAAAAATCTAACCCCTTTAGTTTCGGCAAATGTATATCGAGAAATATTAAGTCAATTTTCTTTTCATTTAATATGTTCATAGCGGCAATGGCATCTGAACAGCAATTCTCTAGTTTTAAAAATGGTACCTGGTTTATGAAATCTACCATGACCTCAGTGGCCAGTGGTTCATCTTCTACAACGATGCATCTAATGGTCATATCTTTTGGTTTAAATCCAATGAAAGTTTAGCAATGTATTTATGGTTTTCTTTATTAGTCTGAAGCTTATACACCCGATACATTAACTCCAATTGCCTGTGTAAATTTTTTAATCCAATGCCATTTTCTTCATATTCTACAGTACTTGGCTCGAAAGAGTTTTCCACGCTATATTCCAATTGATTTTGAAAAAGCTTCAGTTCAATCGTTATTAAGATAGCATCGGTAGATTGGCTTGCACCGTGTTTAAAAGCGTTTTCCACAAAAGGAGTCAAAATATGCGGCATTATTTGGGCATTCAGATCATCCAATTCATATTTAAAATCTATGGTTAGCCTATCGTCATAACGAATTTTGTGTAATTCGATATAATCTTTTAAAAAATCCAGTTCTTTCTCAATAGAAATATACTGAAGCTTCGTTTCATACATCACAAAACGTAGTAATTTTGAAAGTTTTAGAACTACTTCCGGAGTTTTATCCGATTTCTTTCTTGCTAAGGAATAAATGTTATTCAAGGTGTTGAATAAAAAATGTGGGTTAATTTGTGACTTTAGCAGGTTTAATTCAGTTTTCAATTTTTCCTTTATTAACAAATCTTCTCGTTCACGAAGCCTTTGGCTATTAGACATTTGTTTCAAAGCTATTGCCAGGCAGGCGATGAACACTTTGTCCATAAACGAATTTATTATTCCTTGAAAAGCAAGGGTTTCCACTATATCGACGTCCTTGTAAATGGTAGGCAAAAACAGATAAACTATAATGAGTTGCGCCAAAATGCTAAATAAAATAAGTACTGCACTAAGCGAAAAAATCAACTTCCACCGATTAGGTCTTTCGACAGTATACTTCGACAAAAAATGAAACATGATATAAACCATCGGCAGCTTAATTGCCAAAAGGATTATGGTTTCAGCTATAAAGGACATTTTGAAGGCTTCCCAAACAGATAAATTGTATTGGTTCAACATCCATAAAAAGTCTGTATAGACTTCAAAAGAATGATATGCCAGCCAAAAGAAAACATGTTTTACCCATCTTTTTTGCATTGCATAAAAATAAGGTATTGCACTTTAATTTTTCAGAAATTGCTACAAACAACCAATTTGAATCTACCAACGACCGTTTTCGATGAATTTATGTAAAGAATAACCGTTCGTAGGAAAAAAAATGGTTTCTATTGATGAATAAAGTGTGTCTGTAACGGTTTGAAATTAGTGGCTTAATTATGAATTAATTTTAGATGAATTCTAAATCAAACATCATGAAAAAACTACTATTTCTCCTTGTATTTATTTTACTCACATTTCCAAATATACATGCACAATGGAACTCGGGTGCCGATATTCCAGAGCGAATACGTGCCGGGCAAACAATAGGCTATAGCAAAGATGGAGATGGTTATCTTTTTATGGTTTCTGGAAGGAATCAGGATGGTATCATTACACCAATTACACAGCGATATCAGGTTAGTACCAATACTTGGACGAATGTTGCTCCCCCGCCCACTCAACTTTTAGGAGGGTCTATAGCAGTATTAAAAGATACCATTTATACTATTGGCGGACTCCTAACTACACCAGGAAATGCTATAAAAACTGTGCGTAAATATAATATTGCTACCAACAGCTGGTCCTTGGCAGCAGATTTTCCTCGAGCTATTGTGGATGCAAGAGCAGTGGCTTATCAAGACAGTTTGATTTATGTGGTTGGGGGGTATCAACACAAAACGTATTTGTATAACAGCAATTACAATCGTTGGCGGGAAGCGACACCTATGTTGCCGCCGGGCAGTAGTATAAGCTGGGGAGGTTTTGCCATTAACGGGAACAAACTCGTTTATATGTGTGGAAGCGACAACTTTATGTCTACTAATTATTGGAATACAGTATGGGTTGGGACCATTGATGCGAATGATCGATCAATAATTACTTGGGAAGAAAAAACTCCTTTTCCCGGGCAAACCAGAACTTTTTTTGAAGCACAAACATGGAGGGATGGTATAATCATGACAGGCGGAAGCACCGACAATACTTTTAACACCTATTCAGATGAGACATATTTCTATAATCCCGACACCGATATTTGGCATCAATTAGCATCAAAACCTACATCTTGGGTAACAGGTAACAGTGGATCAGTTTTTATTGGGAATACGTCAAAATTAATCTGTGCTTCAGGGTTTCAAACCGACTATCTTTTTGAGACGGAAATTTTTTCACAAGAAGGCACTCTTTCGTTGCAGGATTATTCAGAAAAGCATTGTGGTATAGAATATTTTAAAATTTTGAGAGGCAGTGTAATAAAACTTAACCTTTGCCTTACTGAAGATGGTCCTATACAAGTAATAATTAGAGATGAACAAGGCAGAGTTATAAAAAAGATTGAACCCGATGTAGAAACCGGTAGCAACTATTCAATAGCTTTTGATGGATTAGATATTGGAAATGGGATGTATTTTTGCACCGTATTGCAGAATGGTAGGTCAAAAACTAAAAAAATGTTGGTTCTCAATTAATAGCAAATTGGTCATCTCACTACAAAGGCAAAAACCTGCCAATCAAAAGATTAGCAGGTTTTTGTTGTAAACAGTAAATGTTTTTGTGACCTGGCTGGGGCTCACCTCGACTACGCTCGGCGTAAACTTCTCGCCATCAAAATTATGCATAAAAAAACCCGATGAATTACATCGGGCTATATCTTAAAAGTGACCTGGCTGGGGCTCCCCTCGGCTGCGCTCGGCATAAACTTCTCGCCATCAAATTTATGCATAAAAAAACCCGATGAATTACATCGGGTTATATCTTAAAAGTGACCTGGCTGGGGCTCACCTCGACTGCGCTCGGCATAAACTTCTCGCCATCAAATTTATGCATAAAAAAACCCGATGAATTACATCGGGTTATATCTTAAAAGTGACCTGGCTGGGGCTCACCTCGACTGCGCTCGGCATAAACTTCTCGCCATCAAATTTATGCATAAAAAAACCCGATGAATTACATCGGGTTATATCTTAAAAGTGACCTGGCTGGGGCTCACCTCGACTACGCTCGGCATAAACTTCTCACCATCAAAATTAAGCATAAAAAAACCCGATGAATTACATCGGGCTATATCTTAAAAGTGACCTGGCTGGGGCTCGAACCCAGGACCACCTCCTTAAAAGGGAGGTGCTCTACCAACTGAGCTACCAGGTCATGCTTAAAAAGCAATTTATTCTGACCAATTTGCAGTATTAAATATCCTGCTAGGCGGGTGCAAATATACTATCATTAAATTTATTTTTCCAAGCTATTTTAAATAAAATTTTTGGATTATTTTGAATCGCTTTGGAAATAAGGGATTAAGCTTGTTTTTTTTCTGAAATGCCTATTGTTTTTATAAAAAGTATCCTCTGGAAGTATTAAATTATTACGACATTTGGAAGGCGATTCTTTCAAAGAATGATCAATTTGAATATTAAAATGTAAAAATGAAAGTAGTTTTAGTTGGGTATATGGGAAGCGGAAAGACTTCAGTAGGTAGAGAATTGGCTTCCAAGCTAAATTATGCTTTTGTCGATCTTGATGATTTTATAGAAGCTTCGGAAGAGATGTCGGTGAGCCAATTGTTTTCTGAAAAAGGAGAGATATATTTCAGAAAAAAGGAAAATCAGTACTTAAAGGAACTAGTGAGAAGTGAAGAAAAAATTGTTTTAGCTACCGGAGGAGGAACACCTTGTTACGGGGATAGCATGGATTTTTTAATTTCCGAAGAAAAATGTGTTACAGTTTATTTGAAGACTTCAAATGCTGTTTTGAGCGAGCGACTTTTTTTAGAAAGAAATCATCGTCCACTCATTTCACACTTAGAAAATGAACAATTATTAAATGATTTTATTCGGAAGCATTTGTTCGAGAGAGTATTCTACTACAATAAAGCCGAAATAGTAGTTGATACAGATCAACAATCACCTCAGGAAATCTCTGAAGCAATAGTAGTTAGATTATTCTAAGACTGCTCTATCGTTATTTTTCTCAAAGATTACAGATACATTTTCATTAAGGGAAGTCGACAATGAAATTCCTTTAAAATCTGCTTTCACAGGGTATTTTTTGTGATTTCTATCTACCAGTACCGCGGTTTTAAACTGTTTCAAAGGAACATCAAGAAAATGTTTCACTCCATATATTAATGTCGTTCCGGAATGAAGAACATCGTCTACAAGTACAACCGATTTGTTTGTATAAGCTTCAGGCTTTAATGAAGTAGTTATTGGCGAAGTAGGCGATTTCTTATTGATAATGACCTCGCACAATTGAACTTTTATAGGTGAAATTTTTTCGAGTGCAGTTTTAAGCTTTTTTGCAACCAAAAAACCATTCTCCTTTATTCCTGCTATGATCACCTCCTTTTCATCGACATTAGTTTCATAAATCTGATAGGCAATACGTTTTAATTTATGAGCGATCTGTTTTTTATCAAGAATAACCGTTTCAGTAGAAGTCATCGGAAAAATGTTTTTTCAAAGATAATGAAAGAAGTAAGAAGAAACCCGTAAGAAGTTCTTGAAAACAAATCACACTTAAAAGAAGAAAACATCATTAAAATGTATAGTTTTCAACTAACAACTAACAACTAACAACTAACAACTAACAACTAACAACTAACAACTAACAACTAACTATTCCTCCCCGTCGATATAACCGTCAATTTCTCTACGATCCTTTTTAGTGGGACGACCACTACCTTTTTTACGATAATAATCTTTAGAGTATTTTAGTAATTCATTTTGGGCAAAGGCTTCTTTTGGTGTGGTATCTAGTCGATAAATGTCTACAAGTTTAGCTCCAAGACGGCTCTCGGGTACATCCAGCACTTTTAAGGTGTAATTTATTTGGTTCTTTCGCACCCCAATTGTATCGCCGGGATATACTTCCCGAGATGGCTTTATCACGGCGTCATTTACGCGTACACCGCCTTTCTTACACGCTTGAGTCGCTAGACTTCGTGTTTTAAAATATCGAACGCACCATAAATATTTATCAATTCTCATAACATTACTACAAAACTTACGTTAATCACATCAGCAAAAATAGGAGAAAATTGTATCTTGCACCCGCAAAAAAAAACGAATGAAAAAAGTATATTTCTTATCAACAATAAGCTTGTTACTATTATTAGTAGTGAGCTCATGTAAAAAAGACGATGGAATTGAAATCACACCACCTCGAGATCGTAGTGTTGAGGTTGGTCCGTCTACAGCTGAAATTGAGACTTATTTAACGACTCATTTCTATAATTATGAGGAGTTCGCTAATCCACCGGCAAATTTCGATAAGAAAATCCGATTTGATACCATTGCAGGAGCAAACGAAACTAAAACTCCGTTGAAGGATCAAGTAGCCTTTAAAATGGTGACAGATGGATTTGATACTAGTGTAGAATATAAATTGTATTATTTGGTAGCGATTCAAGGAGAAGGAGAATCTCCTAATTTCCCGGATGTTGTATTGACGAATTATGAAGGGACTTATCTTAACAATGAAAGTGGGTTTAATGTGTCTGACGTTTTCGATGGTTCTGTAACCCCGGTTAGATTTGATCTCACGGAAGTTGTTACAGGTTTTCAGGAAGTATTAGTTGAGTTTAATACCGCCTCAGGATTTACCATTGCAGGTGATGGTTCAATATTGTATGAAAACTTTGGTGTAGGGGCTGCATTTATTCCTTCTGGATTAGGCTACTACGCTTCCTCACCTCCAGGTGTGCCATTTTATTCTCAATTGGTATTTACATTCCAGTTAATGGAAACTGAAGTAGGTGATCAGGATGATGATATGGTTATTTCAATATTGGAAGATTTAAACGGAAACGGAAATGTCTATGATGATGATACTGATGGGGACCTTAGTCCAAACTTCTTGGATTTTGATGACGATGGCGACTCTAGATTTACAATAGATGAAATCATTGTAAATAGCGATGGAACTATTACTTTTCCGGATTCTGATAATGACGGAACACCGGATTATCTGGATCCTGACAGCTAGAATAAATTATATTCTATATAAAAAAAAGCCTCGGAATTCCGAGGCTTTTTTGATTGGGCCAAACTTGCCAAAAAGCAAGTGAGGGAGCAAAAAAAGATTACTTGCGTGCAATCACTTTTAATGCCGCTTTCACGATTGCATCGGCATTTAGACCATATTTTTCCATTAGTTGTTCGGGAGTACCGGATTCACCAAAGGTATCATTAGTAGCTACAAATTCTTGAGGAGTTGGGGTATTTTCTGCTAAGACACGTGAAACACTTTCGCCGAGTCCACCTAAATAATTGTGTTCTTCAGCAGTTACAACGCATCTTGTCTTTTTAACGCTATCCAAAATAGCTTTATTGTCTAAAGGTTTAATGGTGTGTATATTTAACACTTCCGCCTTGATTCCCTGCTCGTTCAATGTTTCTGCAGCGAGAAGAGCTTCCCAAACTAAATGTCCGGTTGCTACGATAGAAACATCAGTACCTTCTTGTAAATGTACCGCTTTTCCTATTTTAAAATCTTGATTATCTGGTGTGAAATTAGCCACTTTTGGTCTTCCGAAGCGAAGATACACAGGGCCATCATGTTTCGCAATTGCGATTGTAGCCGCTTTAGTCTGATTGTAATCACAGGTATTGATTACAGTCATTCCCGGAAGCATCTTCATTAATCCAATATCTTCAAGGATTTGATGCGTAGCGCCATCTTCTCCCAGTGTTACACCAGCATGAGAAGCACAAATCTTCACGTTTTTCCCACTATAAGCAACACTCTGTCGAATCTGGTCGTACACACGGCCGGTCGAGAAATTAGCAAAAGTACCTGTAAAAGGAATCTTACCACCAATGGTCATCCCTGCTGCCATACCAATCATATTGGCTTCAGCAATTCCTACCTGGAAGAAACGTTCGGGATGATTTTCTTTAAAGTCATCCATTTTTAAGGACCCGGTTAAATCGGCACACATTGCCACTACATTTTTATTGGTTTTCCCCAATTCTGTGAGTCCATCTCCAAATCCTGATCGCGTATCCTTTTTTCCTGTATCTGTATATTTTTTCATATGTCTGCTCTTAATAAGAGGGTGTCTTTAATTGATTCTTGATTTTAATGAAACACATTTAGTAATCGCCCAAGGTTTCAGGGTTTTGTGCTAATCCGACAGCTAATTGCTCATCGTTAGGAGCTTTTCCATGCCACGCGTGAGTATGCATCATAAAATCAACTCCGTGCCCCATAATTGTATGTAGTAAAACACAAACTGGTTTTCCATTCCCGGTTTTGGTTTTGGCAGTTTTCATACCATCAATAACAGCTTCCAGATTATTTCCAGCTTCGATTTCCATCACATCCCAACCAAAAGCTTCAAATTTTGCCTTTATATTGCCCATTGGTAATACATTATCAGTTGATCCGTCTATCTGCTGGCCGTTGAGGTCGATGGTAACTATTAAGTTGTCCACCTTATTACCGGCAGCATACATGATCGCTTCCCAATTCTGACCTTCCTGAAGTTCTCCATCTCCACAAAGGGTGTAGATTAAGTGATCATCATTGTTTAATTTTTTTGCCTGTGCAGCTCCAATAGATACTGAAATTCCTTGACCAAGAGATCCAGAAGCGATACGCACTCCAGGAAGCCCTTCGTGTGTTGTTGGATGTCCTTGAAGTCGTGAATTTAACAATCTGAAGGTATTTAACTCCTCTACAGGAAAGTACCCGGATCTTGCCAGAACGCTGTAAAAAACAGGGGAAATATGGCCATTGGATAAGAAGAATAAATCTTCTCCTTTTCCATCCATAGAAAAACCATCTTTTCGATCCATTAAGACCTTGTAAAGGGCTACAAAAAATTCGGTACAGCCCAAAGATCCTCCGGGGTGTCCCGAGTTTACTTTATGTACTTGTCGAAGAATATCTCTTCTTACCTGTGAAACCAACGCTTCCAACTGTTGTAAATCTGCCATAGTATCTTTTAAATTTTCAGTTTCAAAAGTAACGTATTCATTGAGGCTTGCAAAACTGTAGAAACAGCAGTTATTAACGATTTGATATTTTTAGTTAACATCTTTTTACTTCCGAAGCCAAAAAAAGGAAATTGTTAAGGGTCGCTTGCTATTTGGTGGTTATTAAAAGTATCTTTGCGCTTTCAGAAAAAAGAGTGCATGAAATTTAAATTAGAAGCTAAAGACGCGAATAGTCAGGCGAGAGCCGGAGAGATCACATTGGATCACGGAATTATAGAAACGCCCATTTTTATGCCCGTTGGAACCGTTGGAACCGTAAAAGGTGTGCATCAAAAAGAGTTAAAGGATGAGATCAACCCAGATATCATACTGGGGAACACTTACCACTTGTACCTAAGACCTCAGACACCTATTCTCGAAAAGGCAGGAGGAATTCATAAATTCATGAATTGGGACCGTAATATACTTACCGATAGTGGCGGTTATCAGGTTTACTCATTGTCGGCAAATCGAAAAATTAAGGAAGAAGGCGTAAAGTTTAAGTCACATATCGATGGAAGTTATCATTTTTTCACTCCTGAAAATGTGATGGAAATCCAACGAAAGATTGGAGCAGATATCATCATGGCATTCGACGAATGTACACCGTATCCATGTGATTACAATTATGCCAAACGTTCTATGCATATGACACATAGATGGTTGGATCGTTGTATTACGCATCTGGATAAAACACCATTGCATTACGATTATAATCAGACCTTTTTTCCTATTGTACAAGGGTCTACCTATAAAGATCTTCGGAAACAATCTGCAGAATATATTGCTTCAGTAGGAGCAGCAGGGAACGCGATTGGCGGACTCTCGGTAGGAGAACCGGCTGAAGAAATGTACGAAATGACAGCAGTGGTAACCGAAATACTTCCGGAGGACAAACCACGTTATCTTATGGGAGTAGGTACTCCTATTAATATACTGGAAAATATTGCGCTCGGAATTGATATGTTCGATTGTGTAATGCCGACGAGAAATGGGCGAAATGGAATGCTTTTTACCGCACATGGAACTATAAATATAAAGAACAAAAAATGGGAAGCTGATTTCTCTGCCATCGATGAGATGGATATTACCTGGGTTGATACCGCATATAGCAAAGCATATGTCCGCCATTTGTTTACTGTAAATGAAATGTTGGGAAGACAAATTGCCACCATTCACAACCTCGGATTTTATCTGTGGTTGGTTCGTGAAGCGAGAAAACATATCTTAGCAGGTGATTTTAATGCTTGGAAGAATATAATGGTAAAACAAATGGATAAACGACTTTAGTTGCATGCTAAGCATTCTCGACCGCTATATCTTAAAGAAATACTTGGGAACCTTTGGGTTGCTGCTTTTGCTGTTTATTCCAATAGGAATTACAGTGCATCTGTCTGAAAAGATTGATAAAATTCTGGAAAATGAAGTACCTCTTACTGAGGTGATTTTCTACTTCTTAGATTTTACCATTTACTTTGCGAATTTGTTATTTCCGCTTTTTCTATTTCTGTCTGTGATATGGTTCACCTCCAAATTGGCTACCAATACCGAGGTCATCGCTTTTTTAAGTAGTGGAGTTTCCTATTATCGTTTTCTTCGTCCTTATATGATAGGTGCAACCATAGTTTGCGTTGGTGCTTTCTTTATGGGAACTTACCTGGCACCAAGTGCAAGTAAAGGTTTTAATGAATTTCATTATCAGTATCTGAAAAAGGGTAAACGGGATCGGGATCAGACGAATGTTTATAGGCAGATCAACGACAATGATTATATCTATGTGAGTTATTTTAATGTTGCCGAAAAATCCGGGAGTAATTTTACACTGGAACATTTTGAAGGCAATAAAATGACTTATAAACTGGCTGCAAAACGGATTCGTTATAATGATAAGGATAGTACATATACTTTAATAAATTATACAAAGCGAATTGTGGGTGAAAACGACGATATTATTGAAAGCGCCGCCAAAATCGACACTACTTTTAGCTTTGAATTGGAAGATCTTACACCTGTAGAATATATAGCCGAAACTCTTAATTTACCTGAGCTTAATAAATTCATTAAGCGTGAAAAGGAGCGAGGTTCCTCTTATATAAACCGTTATGAAGTAGTTCGCAATAAACGATGGAGTCTACCGGTGTCTGCCTATATTCTTACTATTATCGCGGTTGCTGTTTCGTCTGTGAAGCGAAGAGGAGGGATGGGAGTTAACCTCGCCATTGGGATTGCTATAGGTATGGTTTATATCTTCTTCGATAAGATTTTTGGTACTATGGCAGAACAGAGTGATTTTTCACCCTTTGTAGCAACTTGGTTTCCAAACATCATTTTTGGTATTTTAGCTATCTATTTGTTGAGAAATGCGAAACGATAAACTCCTTAATTATCTTCATTTACATTTTATAGTCTTTATCTGGGGCTTTACGGCAGTTTTAGGTGCACTTATCTCAATTGATGCTATCCCATTGGTTTGGTATCGCATGTCGTTGGCTTCCGGATTTATTTTTTTGTACATAAAATTTCGAAAAGAACCTTTATTACTTCCGAAGAAAGTATTAGCCGGTTTTTTTCTCGCAGGGCTTATTATTGCACTCCATTGGCTGGCATTCTTTGGTGCGATTAAAATTTCGAATGTTTCTGTAACACTAGCCATCATGTCAACCGGGGCGCTATTTGCCTCGTTGCTCGAACCCTTATTGTACAGAAGAAAAGTAATTTGGTATGAAGTACTTTTTGGAGGTATTGTAGTAATTGGGTTATACGTGATATTTAATGTGGAAACCGAATATGTATGGGGAATTGTACTCGCTTTATGTTCATCCTTTCTTGGGGCATTGTTTTCGGTGATCAATGGTAGGTTCGCATTAAAGTATAAAGCTTCGGTTATATCTTTTTATGAGATTTTCTTCGGAATGCTATGTATTTCAGTGTATCTGGCGTTGAGCGGCAGCTTCGACCAGGCCTTTTTTCAACTTAGCGGAAACGATTGGATGTATCTTCTAATCTTGGCTTCAGCTTGTACGGCCTATGCTTTCATCGCCTCTGTACATGTAATGAAATGGATTAGCCCTTATACTGTAATGCTTACCACCAACATGGAACCAGTCTACGGAATAATACTCGCATTATTTATATTGGGAGATTCAGAATATATGAGTCCACAATTCTACTTTGGAGCATTAATAATACTTGTTACAGTCATTGCAAATGGTATTATTAAAAATACAAGAGAACGAAAAAAGAGGAAACTTACCAAACCTTGATACTTCGGGAGTTACGAAATGGTTTTTGATGCATCAAACTACAAGAACTTTCCTCTAATCGAAAAAGTAAAACAAATGTACAATGAGTAGAAACAATATTTTATATTTGTACACTAAGCCTAAGAAAAACTTCTAGAAGTTATTATGGAATATCTTGATTTTGAATTACCTATAAAAGAATTGCAAGAGCAATTCGAAAAAGCTTGTCAGATTGGAGAAGAGAGTGATGTTGATGTCTCTAATACCTGTAAGCAGATCGAAACTAAATTAAAAGAAACCAAAAAGGAGATCTATAAAAATTTAACGCCATGGCAACGTGTTCAGCTTTCGCGTCATCCAGATCGACCTTATACCATGGACTATATCAATGCTATTTGTGGAGATTCCTTCCTGGAACTTCATGGAGATCGTAATTTCAAGGACGATAAAGCAATGGTGGGTGGCCTCGGAAAGATAGGCAACCAAAGTTATATGTTTATTGGACAGCAAAAAGGATATAACACCAAAACACGTCAGTATCGTAATTTTGGAATGGCAAATCCTGAAGGGTATCGTAAAGCATTACGCTTGATGAAATCTGCCGAAAAATTTAACGTACCTGTAGTTACTTTAATTGATACTCCAGGTGCATATCCTGGTTTAGAAGCCGAAGAGCGTGGACAAGGAGAAGCAATTGCCAGAAATATACTTGAGATGACACGTCTTAAAGTGCCTATCATTGTAGTAATAATAGGTGAAGGTGCAAGTGGTGGTGCTCTCGGAATAGGCGTTGGTGATACAGTACTTATGCTCGAAAATACTTGGTACTCCGTAATTTCTCCCGAAAGCTGCTCCTCTATATTATGGAGAAGTTGGGAATTCAAGGAAATAGCCGCTGATGCGCTAAAATTAACTGCAACCGATATGAAAAAGCAGAAGCTTATCGATTCAATTGTAAAAGAACCTTTAGGTGGAGCTCATAGCGATCGAAAGACTACTTTTATTACTGTAGCTAATGCAATTGATAAGGCTTATAATGAATTAAAAGACTTATCACCAAAAGAACTAACCACAAAACGTATGGAAAAATACGCCAACATGGGAGTATTCAAAGATTAGTTCTAACGATACCAACACTTTTTAAAATCCGAAGTCATGACTTTGGATTTTTTTGTACCTTATTAACAATAAAATAAAGTTGTTAACAGTTAAATTGTTGATGACTAGTGCATATCGAAAATTGAATTTTCACCTTTGCTCTTAACATTTTCTTTACATTCGCTTCATGGAAAAAGTACAACCTCACAAATCGTTTCCGGCTCGTTCCGGGCAGGTTATTTCGCTCGAGAAAGGAAAAATTCCTCCGCAAGCTATTGATTTAGAAGAGGTTGTGTTAGGGGCGATGATGATCGACAAGAAAGGAGTTGATGAGGTAATCGATATCTTAAGTGCAGATGTGTTCTATAAAGAATCACATCAGCATATTTTTGAAGCGATACATATTCTATTCGAGAATAGTGAACCGGTCGACTTATTAACCGTTTCTTCCCAATTAAAGAAGAACCAGAAATTGGATTTGGCAGGTGGTGAATTTTACCTGATCCAACTCACTCAAAAAGTATCTTCTTCCGCTCATATCGAGTTCCATGCACGTATTATTCTTCAGAAATATATACAACGAAGTCTTATAAAGATTTCGAACGAGATTATTGAAGATTCTTACGACGAAACCACCGATGTTTTTGATCTTTTAGACACAGCCGAGTCGAAATTATACGATATCACTCAGGGAAATATCAAGCGTTCTTCAGAAACTGCCCAACATCTCGTTATTCAAGCGAAAAAACGAATTGAAGAAATCGCAAATAAAGAAGGACTCTCCGGAATTCCTTCTGGCTTCACAAAATTAGACAAGCTTACTTCTGGTTGGCAGCCCAGTGACCTTATCATTGTGGCAGCAAGACCTGGTATGGGAAAAACAGCATTAACTTTGTCCATGGCAAGAAATGTAGCTGTTGAACATAATATACCAGTAGCTTTTTTCTCTTTGGAAATGGCATCTGTACAATTAATAACTCGTTTAATCTCTTCGGAAACCGGTTTAAGTTCAGAAAAACTGAGAACAGGAAATCTCGAGAAACATGAATGGGAACAGCTTAATGTGAAGGTGAAAAGTCTTGAAAAAGCTCCTTTGTTTATCGATGACACGCCTTCATTATCTATTTTCGATTTACGTGCAAAGGCAAGAAGACTGGCATCCCAACACGGAATCAAGCTAATAATGATCGATTACCTTCAGTTAATGACTGCAGGTGGTAGTCAGAAAGGTGGGAATCGTGAACAGGAAATCTCTACTATTTCCAGAAACTTGAAAGCTTTGGCAAAGGAATTGAACATTCCGGTAATCGCGTTGTCACAATTATCGCGTGCGGTAGAAACCAGAGGAGGTAGTAAAAGACCGTTACTTTCCGATCTTCGTGAATCGGGAGCGATCGAGCAGGATGCAGATATTGTTTCCTTTATTTATCGCCCGGAGTATTATAAAATTGACGAGTGGGACGATGAAGAACGTACGCCAACTGCCGGACAAGCTGAATTTATTATCGCTAAGCATAGAAATGGTGGCTTGGATGAAATACGATTGAAGTTCGTTGGTCATTTAGGTAAGTTCGAAAACCTTGAAACCTTCGATTATCCGGCCGAATTCCATTCACGTATGAATGCTGCTGCAAACGATGATACATTTAAAACAGAGAATCTACCTTCTCCTGATGAGGCATTTGGAAGTTCAATGAATGACGACCTTTCTCCGGAAGACGATAATGAGGTGCCGTTTTAATTGAAATTTTCAAAAGTTGTTGCTAGTAACACTTTCTTTTTAAATTAATCTTTCCAGATAAAATTTGGCTTAATAATTGTCGTTATACATTCCCGTGCATGCGGGAAACTTACTATATAAATTATTATATTCGTCAAATGCTTAGAAATTTTATAATTATCCTATTTCTTCTTTTTTCTGCGAACATTTTCGCTTCATATATCCTTATTCCTATGGATGCCGAAAGTCAGAAGGAGCATCTAAAGGCATATGGACTTACATACTGGACACTTGAAAAGCAGGTGAAAGTAAAGTGGCTTCTAAATTACAGAGGAGGTTCATTCTTATTGCCCGATTCGGAAGAAATCCGCAAGGAATGTCAGATACGCGGGATTTCATTCGAGGTCCTTTCCGACGCAAAAACAGAACAGATACTTACCGATATTAGTAGTCCGTCGCAAAATATGGAAGCAGTGGTACTTGAAAAAGCACCGCGAGTTGCAGTGTATTCTCCAAAAGGAAATCTTCCATGGGATGACGCCGTGACTATGGTACTTACATATGCCGAAATTCCATATACAGTTATCTACGACGAAGAGGTGTTAGAAGATCAATTATTACTATTTGATTGGCTTCATTTACATCATGAAGATTTTACAGGTCAGTATGGGAAATTCTACCGTGCCTATCGTTCTGCTCCATGGTATATTGAAGAAAAACAAAAAGCCGAAGCATTGGCGGCCAAACTTGGATATTCAAAAGTTTCCGAAGCTAAAAGAGATGTAGCATTGAAGATACGGGATTATGTGATTGGTGGTGGATTTATGTTTGCTATGTGTAGTGCTACCGATAGTTTTGATATCGCACTCGCAGCAAAAGGTGTAGATATTTGTGAGCCTATGTTCGATGGAGATCCTAGTGAACCGGGTTATCAGAGTAAAATAGATTACAGTCAGACTTTTGCATTTAAAGACTTTATTCTTGAAAGAAGTCCGATGGTTTATGAATTTTCATCCATCGATATGACCACTAAAAGACGTGTTTCGAAAGAAATGGACTATTTTACCTTAATGGATTACTCAGCCAAATGGGATCCAATTCCTTGTATGTTAGTACAAAATCATACTGCTTTGGTAAAAGGTTTTATGGGGCAAACGACTTCATACGACAGAGATGAGATCAAATCGAATGTGTTGATCATGGGTGAGAATAAGTCTAATGGTGAAGCCAGATATATTCATGGTATAAAAGGGAAAGGTTTTTTTACCTATTATGGAGGTCATGATCCCGAAGATTATCAGCATAGAGTAGGGGATGCCAAAACAGAATTAGCATTACATCCCAGCTCTCCGGGATACCGACTTATTTTAAATAATGTTTTGTTTCCGGCTGCTAAGAAGAAAAAACAAAAGACCTAATCTTCGTCGGGTAAGGAATTATAATAGTCTTGTGGAGGCATTACTCGTACTTCAACTCTTCGATTCGTTTGTTTATTTTCCTGACTATTGTTGGGAACTCTGGGTTTTGTCTCTCCAAAGGGATGTATTTCATATTGATATAAGGCATCCGCACCAAGGAGATCTTGAAGCTTTTCAGCTACAGAATTGCACCTGTTTTTAGATAATTCCATATTATAAGTATCATCTCCATCGCTATCTGTATGGCCTTCAATTAAAATAGTAGCCTTGTCAATTTTTTGAATGGTACTCACCATAGAATCTAATGTTTGAGCAGCATTTTCTTTGAGTTCATAAGCGGCGACATCAAAAAGTACGTCTGCATTTATTGATAATTTGATTACACTGTTTATTGCGCCAATCGCATCGATGTCGGCACCGGCACTTTTACTTTTACAGACAGATTCCTGATCGGTTACGCGCAAAAAATAGAATACTGTTTCAGAATCAATTCCTGCTTTACTTAAATCAATTGATGACTTCCCGCCGGATATTTTACCGGCATAGATCCAATCGATTCCATTTTGTGATATTTCTATGAGGGCCGGCTCTCTCGAAGGTCCGACTTCAAAAATGTAAAGATCATATCCTTTTAAGTTCATAAAACCGTTGTCTGTGAATTCAACGGTCAAGGTTCCACCACATCCTAAAGATGTAAAATCACCTACTCTGTAATTTTTATAATTAGGTTCGTGTAGACATTGTAAACTATCACGATATTTTTGGATTGGAGGAGGCGATCCCACGCGGTATGATACCAGTTTATCGGCAAATGATATTTTACCTAAAGGAAGATAGATGGATTCGTAACGGTCTATTCTGTACATTTTTCCTGTTGCAACTTGTCCAAAAAGTTGAGAGCTAAAACATATTAAAATACAGAAGGATGTAAAAAATAGGGAACGCATTCTAAAGTTTTTACTAAGGTAATTAAACTTAATGGTAATCTTATTTTACTTTTTTTGAAAGCTTCGGAAGCTTCCGTCAATCATATCAACTTAATGCTTAATGAATTTTTGAATGGTTTTCTTATCATCATTTACTATTTCAGCAAAATAGATTCCAGGCGCTAGAGCCGAAATATCAATTATTTCAGAAGAAAGATTTAAAAGTAGCTTCCCGCTAAGTGAATAAATATTAATTTCATCCAAAAGCTCTTCCGAAGAAATATACAAAATGTCCTTAGCCGGGTTAGGATAAATCACAGCTATGGAAACATTATTCACTTCAAATCCAAGATTGCAACCGGCCAGCGTATCAGAATAACTTGCCGTTGCATCCTTGCACCAACCGGTATTTCCAGGTTGATCACAGACCGGATAAACGAAAGTTTGGTCATCCACTAGAATACAAGTTAAGTCTGGATTATTATACGCCCACATTCGAGTGATATTATGATTATTGGTATTTTGAATGTTTAAACTCGTTAGCTGATTATTACCAATTGAGAGGTTATTGATAAGTATATTGTTGGAAATATCCATAGTGGTCAGTTCATTTGTAGAACACCAAAGATGCTCCAGCGCCAAATTTTGAGAAACATCCAAGTCCGTCAATTGATTAAATGAAGCTCTAAAAATTCTTAGTTCTGGATTTTGAGAAACATCCAGACTCGTCAATAAATTAACCGAACAACTTAGCCATTCTAGCAATGGTAGGTTACTTACGTCCAAACTTGTCAATTCATTGTTATTAACCCAGAGTTCATCAATCTCTATATTTTGGGAAAGATCTATAGTAGCGATGTAATTATCCATACAGTATAAAATAGTGAGGTTGACGAAACTCTGTATCCCTTCTAAAGATTCTATTTCAAAACCAATAACCTGTAGGCTAGTCACGGCTATGGCCTCACTCACTTGAATTTCGCCATCATTATTAGTGTCTACATCTTCCAAACTAGTATTGCCATTTAAACCAGCAACGCTTTCATTTACAAGTGCGTTTTTGAAATTGACATCGGGGATGTCCACAATTTGGCTGTTTGCTATTGAACATATAAAAATAGAAGCGATGAGATAAGAATATTTCATAGCACTAAAAATAGTTAAAATAATATAAGCCATTATTTAAAATCAAATTTGATGGTGGCTGAAAAAACCAAAAAAAAACGCCCACTCTAGGAGCGGGCGTTTTACAGTGAAGTAATGTGATTATAAATGTCTTATTTTACTTTTTTAATGATGGCTTCAAAAGCTTCCGGGTGATTCATTGCTAAATCGGCTAAAACCTTACGGTTTAATTCGATTCCGGCAACTTTAAGTCCGCCCATAAACTGTGAATAAGACATCCCATGCTGACGTGCACCCGCGTTAATACGCGTGATCCACAATGCTCTGAATGTTCTCTTTTTCGCACGACGGTCTCTATAAGAATACTGCATCGCTTTGTCAACGGCATTCTTAGCAACTGTCCATACATTTTTACGTCTTCCAAAGTAACCTTTGGCTTGCTTAAGCACCTTTTTTCTTCTGGCTCTCTTCGCAACTGAATTTACTGATCTTGGCATAATTTAATTGTGTTTTTGTAGCAGGCGGTCCGCATCGGGCGGACACTTGTATTTTCAATTTAATATCTCAAATCTTACATCTGAAATCTCAAATCTCTAAAGCCATACTCCAGGGTTTAAAAATTTGTTTTAACCGGTTAGGCAATTACATCATTCGAAGCATTTGCTTAACATTACTCTCATCGGCCTTGTGCACTAATGTGTCATGGGTCAATGCAAGCTTACGTTTTTTAGACTTCTTTGTTAAGATGTGACTTTTAAACGCATGCTTTCTTTTAATTTTACCTGTACCTGTAAGCTTAAATCGCTTCTTAGCACTGGATTTTGTTTTTTGTTTCGGCATGTTTTCCTCTTTTTATTATTACTTCACTTTATTGTAAATTTCAAATTCAATGTAAACTTGAAATATTATTATTTCTTTAATGTTGATAGCTGATCACTGTAAATTGACAACTATTTTTTCTTAGGAGCGATGAACATAATCATTCGTTTTCCTTCTAATTTTGGCATTTGCTCTACTTTTCCCAGTTCTTCTAATTCCTGAGCAAGTTTCAATAGGAGAATCTCTCCCTGATCCTTATAAATAATAGAACGCCCTTTAAAAAACACATAGGCCTTTAACTTCGCACCATCTTTCAGGAACTTCTCGGCGTGTTTCTTCTTAAATTCGTAATCGTGATCATCTGTATTAGGACCAAACCTAATTTCTTTGATAATCACTTTGGTCGCCTTAGACTTCATTACCTTCTCCCGCTTTTTTTGTTCATAGACATATTTCTTATAATCTATGATCTTACAAACCGGTGGAGTGGCATTTGGAGAAATTTCTACTAGGTCCAATTCCTGTTCTTCCGCGAATTCTAATGCCTTCTTTAATGGGTATACCCCAATTTCGACATTATCGCCTACAAGGCGGACTTCTTCAGCGCGAATTCGTCTATTAATTCTGTGCTGATCTTCCTTAATTATCCTTGCGGGACCCCTACTTCTTTTTCTTCGTATTGCTATGGCTAAATATTTTAGTTAAACGTTAAATTCTTTTATTTCTTTTTTTACTTCTTCAGTAAGCATCTTTGAGAATGCTTCTATAGTCATTGACCCCAAATCTCCTTCACTATGTTTCCTTACAGAAACCGTTCCATCATTCTCTTCCTGCTCCCCAACAATCAACATATACGGAATTTTGTTCATTTCTGCCTCCCGTATTTTCTTACCAATGGTCTCGCTTCTGTGGTCCACAAGGGCGCGAATTTCGTCATTTTCAAGCAAAGTTAAAACTTTTTGGGAGTATTTTTCATATTTTTCACTCAATGATAAAATACTAACCTGATCTGGCATTAACCAAAGAGGAAAATTCCCACCTGTGTGTTCGAGTAAGATGGCTACAAATCGCTCCATACTTCCAAAGGGAGCCCTATGAATCATCACTGGTCTATGAAGCTCATTATCACTTCCTTTATAAGTAAGATCAAAACGTTCCGGCAACGTATAATCTACCTGAATCGTTCCTAACTGCCAGCTTCTTCCTAAAGCATCCTTCACCATGAAATCGAGCTTCGGACCGTAAAAAGCAGCCTCACCAGTCTCTATTACATAATCCAACTCCTTGTCTTTAACCGCACTAATAATTGCCTGCTCTGCCTTTACCCATAATTCTGGATCTCCAATATATTTTTCAGGTTTGTCCGGATCTCTTAATGAAACCTGAGTCGTGAAATTCTCAAAACCTAAGGATCCGAAAACATACAACACAAGATCAATCACTTTTTTAAACTCTGCATCCAACTGATCCGGCGTACAGAAAATATGAGCATCATCTTGAGTAAAACCTCTAACGCGGGTTAATCCGTGAAGCTCGCCACTTTGTTCGTAACGATACACCGTTCCAAATTCAGCAAAACGCTTTGGAAGATCTTTGTACGACCAAGGCTTATATTTGTATATCTCGCAGTGATGCGGACAATTCATCGGTTTCAGAAGAAACTCTTCTCCTTCATTTGGAGTATGAATCGGCTGAAAACTATCGGCTCCATACTTGGCATAATGCCCTGAAGTTTCATATAACTCTTTTTGGCCGATATGCGGTGATACTACCATTTCATAACCGGCTTTCTTTTGCGCTTTTTTTAGAAAATTCTCAAGACGTTCTCTTAAGGCAGCTCCTTTAGGCAGCCAAAGAGGCAATCCTTGTCCAACACGTTGCGAAAATGTAAAAAGCTCTAATTCCTTTCCTAGTTTTCTGTGGTCACGTTTTTTCGCTTCCTCTAAAAGGGCTAGATATTCAGTAAGTTCCTTTTGTTTCGGAAAACTAACGCCGTAAATTCTGGTAAGCTGTTTATTGTTTTCATCACCACGCCAATAAGCACCGGCTATGCTCATTAATTTAACTGCCTTTACTATTCCTGTATTTGGAATATGTCCCCCACGGCATAAGTCGGTGAAGGTGTCGTGGTCACAAAAAGTGATGGTTCCATCTTCTAGACCTTCAATAAGCTCCACCTTATATTCGTTACCCTGTTTTTTGTAGTAGTCTAATGCATCGGCTTTGGTCGATTCCCTTAGGCTGAACTCATGTTTTCCTCTGGCGATATCAATCATTTTGTCCTCAACTGCTTTTAAATCCTTCTCTATAAAAGTCTCATCTCCAAAATCTACATCATAATAAAAACCATTTTCTATCGCCGGACCAATACTTAATTTGATACCTGGATATAATTCCTCCAATGCCTGAGCCAGGATATGAGCAGAAGAATGCCAGAATGCTTTTTTACCCTCATCATTATTCCACGTAAACAGTACTAGACTCCCGTCGGTATTTAGGGTTGTGCTGGTTTCGACCGTTACAGAATTAAAAGAAGCTGAAATCACATTACGTGCCAACCCTTCACTAATACTCTTGGCAACATCCATAGGCGTCACACCAGCGTCAAACTGCTTTACACTTCCATCAGGTAAGGTAATCGCTATCATAGTTTCAAAATTTAAGTGGCAAAGATACTACGAGTTTATGCGTTTCACAATAAGCTGCTAAGGGATTCTCTTTCTTTTTTTACAATGAGGCGAATGATATTCTTTTTCTTTTGGGTGCCACCCTTTATACAGATAACGATAATTCATCAAGTATTTGCTATTGTACTATGAAGCAAGGTTTTAAAACAATGATCATAGAGGGTCGGGCTTTCGCTACTCGCTTCCTCCATATCCGTTCTGGCGGAGAAGGAGGGGAGCTTAAACATGCCGCTCTATCCCTGGCACAAAAAATGTTCAAATAATAGTATATATATAAAGGTATAAAACGCATTCAATTTATTTTTTGAGTGATATATTTCATTTCCAAACGCTTATCATTTTAGGGTAAATTTATTTCAAAAAAACTTCAATTTATACTTGTGCGATTCAAAAAGGAACCTATCTTTGCACCCGCTTACAGAAACAGCTACGGTTGTTAAAGCAAAGCAAAAACAACGGTCTGAAATTTTCTTAAAATAGTTTTCAAAAAAGATTGCAGGAATTAAAAACTGTAGTATATTTGCACCCGCCAAAAGAAGCAGTATTTGTTTCTCGAAGCAACGCAGAACAACGGTCTAAATTTTTTCTGAAATTATTTTTAAAAAGTATTGCAGGATTAAAAAAGTGTTGTACATTTGCACCCGCTAAAAGAATGAGTGATTCAAAAACACGAGTTAAGAAGGCGAGAAAAAGTAAAAAACGACGCCCATAACAAGAGATGGGAAAGTTCATTGAGATATTGAAATTGACAGCGTAGGTTACGATTCGAAAGGATTGTAATCGACAAAGAAAAACTAAACTAAGTTAAATACCTGAGAATTTTTTTGAGGTTGAATAATTCGGAGTATAAAATTATT
>NZ_REFC01000018.1 GCF_003688405.1 Ulvibacter antarcticus | reverse complement strand
GAAGAACAACCTAACATTATCAAGAAAATCGGGAGTAATAAATATGATATTTTCATAATTCGAAATTTTTAGTAATATGTGCTGTAACGGGTTTGTATAATAATCGTGGCGCTTGGCGCAGCGTGCGGCTTGAAGCAGCGACAGTTCTTCAGTTCTCTTGTTAGTTCCAATTATTCGGAGCTGCGTGAGACTCAGAAAGGCAAGCTTCCTCGATTTTTCAGAAACCAAGATAGTCAATTATTTGTAGTAAATACAGTACTTTGCTGCCCAAAAGCCATGATAATTATACATTGTTACTTTTTGTGCGAGACACGATCCAACCGATTTACTAGAACCAGAGTTCTCAGAATTGAATTTCCGAATTGAAACAAAAGAGTAAGAATAATTACATCAGAAGTTGAATTGACAGTTTAGAATTTAGATAACCAAATTGTAAATTTTGAAAACGTTTCAAATTGAATCAGATAGGAGAGTGGTTCGCTCATTCGAGGATTAGCTTTTTCCTAAGTTTGGAGTTCGGAAAGGAAATCAGATGATTTTTTTTCCGAGCGATTAAAAGTAACGGGTTTGAATATGAATCGTGGCGCCTGGCGAAGCGTGCGGCTTGAAGCAGCTCAACCATCAATCGCTCTTTTCGGCTCAATTCTCCGAAGCTGCGTGAGACTCAGAAGGGCAAGCGTGTTCGGATTGTTCCGACGAATCATATTTTGATTAAAAGTAGGAATTTCAATTCAATTTCCCACTAAGCCATGATTGCATATTCGTTGTTGTAAAACGTTTTTCCCGCTACTATTTGGGTTTCTTTATATAAATTTCATCATCGCCATCTGGTAATTCTCGCTTTTTATTCCTATCCCAAAATCGGAAAAGTAAAGCTATTAGAAAAGAGCCAGCAAGACCAAATAAGAAACCAATTATTCTGTCGGTCCAAATTCTTTTCCTCGCGTTGTCTTCTTGAATTTGAAATAACGCATCCACGTTTTCTTTATTCATTCCGACAACCTTTTCGAGTTTTTTATTCTCATTTTTTAATTCGGACAGAACTTTATTTTGTTCTTTGAGATTGGTCTTTTGATTTTCTATAAATCGACTTAAACTTTCTAAATCAGATGTTATTTTATCTAAATTTTCAATTCGGTCATTGATTTCAATATCAGTTTTTTTACCAAAATTCTCTTGATATGCTCCCGATACGATAATCAATATGGCAAATCCTGCTATTGTTGTCGAAATGAAACCAGTCCATAAATTTAACGTACTTTTTTTTTCACTTTGTATTTTTCGATACGAAAGCGTTTCAGAGTCGTAATAGTATTTTACTTTACTCATTTATTATCGTTTGGTCTTAAATGTTTTACAACGGGTTTGAATATGAATCGTGGCGCCTGGTGAAGCGTGCGGCTTGAAGCAGCTCAGCCATCAATCGCTCGTTTCGGCTCAATGCTACGAAGCTGCGTGAGACTCAGAAGGGCAAGCGAGTTCGGATTGTTCCGATGAATCATATTTTAATTAAAAGTAGGAATTTAAAATCAATTTCCCACTAAGCCATGTTTGCATATTCGTTGTTGTGCTTAGTGCTTCCTTACAGTAAGTCTAATTATTTTTAATCTTTTAGAGATGAAGCTAAACCAAAACCTGAAATAAATCGGGCTTATCATTCAGATATTCTCCAAAGAACTTTTTGGTTTTCATTTTTTGAATTAATTCTCCTAAATCTTGAGGGTTTAGTAATTCTAAACCAACTATGGCAGGACCAGAATTTCTGTTGTGTTTTTTAGAATATTCAAAATGTGTGATGTTGTCATTTGGTCCTAATATATCGTTCAAGAACTCTCGCAATGCGCCCGCTCTTTGGGGAAATTTGATAATGAAATAATGTTTATGTCCAGAATAAAGCAAAGCACGTTCTTTTATTTCCTCCGTTCGAGTAATATCATTATTAGAACCACTGACTAAGCAAACCACATTTTTACCTCTTATCTCATCTAAAAACTGATCTAAAACAGCTGTGGTTAATGCTCCTGCTGGCTCAACTACAATGGCGTTTTTATTGTATAAATCTAAAATAGTTTGACACACTTTTCCTTCGTGAACCGTTACCATTTCATCCAAGTTATTTTTGCAAATTTCAAAGTTTAAATCGCCCACTTTTTGCACAGATGCTCCGTCAATAAATTTATCTATGTTTTCTATTTTAGTATTAAATCCATTTTTTAAAGAAATAGACATTGAAGGCGCGCCTATCGGTTCTACACCAATAATTTTGGTATTGGGAGAAAGTTCTTTAAAAACACTAGAAACACCAGCAGCCAAACCACCTCCGCCAACAGGCAAAAACAAATAATCTATTGGTTTTTTGCTTTGGGCTAATATTTCTAAAGCGATGGTTGCTTGTCCTTCTATCACTTTTATATCGTGAAAAGGATGAACAAATGACATCTTTTTTTCTGTACAATAATGCATAGCAGCTTCGTACGCATCATCATAAGTGTCGCCAGTTAAAATAAGTTCTACGTAGTCTCCTCCAAACATTTTTACTTGTTCTATTTTTTGATTTGGTGTAGGTGTAGGCATAAAAATTATGCCTTTGATTTGTTTTAGCTTACACGAGTAAGCAACACCTTGAGCGTGATTGCCAGCACTTGCGCAAACTACGCCTTGGTTTAATTCTAACGCAGTTAATGATGAAATTTTATGATAAGCACCTCTTATTTTGTACGAACGCACTTCTTGTAAGTCTTCTCGTTTAAATAGAATATTTGCATCAAATTTTTCAGACAAAAATAAATTTTTTTGCAAAGGCGTTTCCAAAACAATATCCCTCAAAAGCGTTGCTGCTTTTTTCACATTATTTAAATTAATATATTGGGTTTGTGTTGTCATTAATTTAAGTTTTGCATAGCTTTCATAGAAGTTCTCAAAGTCGCACCAATTTTTTCTATGGGATGGTTTCTCAAGACTTGATTTATGGCTATCAATTTTTTATTATCTACCTCATTGTCTGTTGAAAATGGTTTGCCAATTAAGTTTGTATCAATATTTTTCATAAAATCGGCTAACAAAGGTTTGCATGCGTGATCAAATAAATAACAGCCATATTCCGCAGTATCAGAAATAACTCTGTTCATTTCATACAGTTTTTTTCTTGCAATTGTGTTGGCAATTAATGGTGCTTCGTGCAGTGATTCGTAATACGCAGATTCTGGTTTTATTCCTGAATCTGTCATTGTTTCGTAAGCCAATTCTACTCCTGCTTTTAAGAATGCAGCCAATAAAGTTCCATTATCAAAATATTCTTGCTCACTAATAAATTCGTCAGTAGCTTTGGTTTGTTCAAAAACGGTTTCGCCTGTTGCTTTTCGCCAGTTCAACAAATCTTTGTCGTTATTTACCCAATCTTTCATCATTCCTTTAGAAAATTCGCCAGACATAATATCATCCATATGATTCTGGAATAAAGGCGTCATAATGGCTTTTATTTCCTCTGCCAATTCGTAAGCTTTTACTTTTGCTGGGTTACTAAGTCTGTCCATCATATTGGTTAAACCTCCGTGTTTTAAGGCTTCTGTTAAAGTTTCCCAACCGTTTTGAACTAGTTTTGCAGCATAATTTTTATCTAAATCTTTTTCAAGCATCTTGTCAAAACATAAAATAGATGCAGATTGTAATACACCACAAAGTATGGTTTGTTCGCCCATTAAATCCGATTTTACTTCGGCTACAAAAGAAGAATGCAACACACCAGCTTTATCGCCACCTGTGGCAACCGCATAGGCTTTTGCTAATTCTAATCCTACCTTTTTCGGGTCATTTTCTGGATGAACTGCAATTAATGTAGGTACGCCAAAACCTCTTTTGTATTCTTCCCTTAATTCTGAACCTGGCGATTTTGGAGCCATCATTATTACCGTTAAATCTTCTCTTACTTTCATTCCTTCTTCCACAATATTGAACCCATGAGAATACGATAAAGTCGCCCCTTTTTTCATCAAAGGCATTACTTTACTAACCACGTCTGTATGTTGCTTGTCGGGAGTTAGATTTATAACCAAATCTGCTGTAGGAATCATTTCTCCATATATACCCACTTTAAATTGGTTTTCGTTGGCATTTTTAAAAGATTGTCTTTGCTCTTTTATGGCACTTTCCCTCAAGGTGTAAGAAACATCCAATCCAGAATCTCTCATATTTAGGCCTTGGTTTAAGCCCTGTGCTCCACAACCTATAATGACAATCTTTTTTCCTCTTAAAGCATTTACGCCGTTTTTAAATTCTGAGTTATCCATAAAGTCACATTTACCTAATTGTGACAGTTGCTCTCTTAATGATAAGGTATTGAAATAATTTTTCATTTTGTTTTTTACTTTTTTAATAATTCTTCTAATGACTCTACGATTGATGACAATGTTTTCATTGGTTTGGTAATGGCTACTCTTCCAGAACGAACAAACTCTAAGATTCCGAAAGGTTTTAAATCATCAAATAACTGTTGTGTTTCCTCCTTGTGTCCCGTTTTTTCTATGACGGTAAATTCTGTTTCAACAGATAAAACTCGGGCATTGTGAAAACGAACTATTTTTTCTGCATTACCACCTGAAGCTAAAACACCTGTTTTCACCTTGTAAAGAGCTATTTCTTGATGTACAATTTCAGCATCAGGATGAAAAACGGCCTTAACTACTTCTACTTGTTTTTCCAGTTGCCCAACTACTTTTTTAACTTGGTCTTCCGTTTCTGTAAGCACTATGGTATATCTATAAATTCCTTTGATTTCACTTTCAGAAGCGGCAATGCTCTCTACATTTATTTTTCTTCTTGTGAAAATAATGGACACTCTATTGAGTATTCCCACTACATCTTCTGTAAATACGGATATTGTAAATCTTGTCTTTTCCATTAGTTTTATTTTAATCTTATTTCTGAAACAGAAGCACCAGTCGCTATCATAGGAAACACATTGTTTTCTTTTCCAACCATTACTTCTAGAAAATAGGAACCCTCGTGTGCCAACATTTCTTTTACTGCATCCTCTAAATTTTCTCTTTTTTCTACCTTTTTCGTTTTAATGCCGTAGCCTTTTACAATGGTTTGAAAATCCGGATTAACCATTGTGGTTGCCGCGTATCTTTTTTCAAAAAACAACTCTTGCCATTGTCTTACCATTCCTAAAAACTCATTGTTTAATACCACAATTTTTACAGCTGTTTTAAATTGAAAAATGGTGCCTAATTCTTGAATGGTCATTTGAAAACCTCCATCACCAATAATTCCAATAACTTGTGCATCTGGTCTACCCATTTTTGCACCAATGGCAGCAGGCAGACAAAACCCCATAGTTCCCAATCCTCCTGAAGTAATTGAGGAACGAGTTTGCTTAAATTTAGCGTATCGACAAGCTATCATTTGGTGCTGCCCAACATCTGTAACAATGATGTTATTTTGATTAGAATGAAGGTTTATTTTGTTCATCACTTCGCCCATAGTCATTAATTCTGACGTAGGATTTAGTTCTTCATCTATCACTTCATTAAACTCTTCTTTTTCTAAATCTCTGAATTTTTCTAACCAGTTTTTGTGTTCGTTTTCATTAATCATTTCTGTTAATGCTTTTAAACTTTCTTTGGCATTTCCCAAAATGGCAACATCTGTTTTTACATTTTTATCTATTTCCGCAGGGTCAATTTCCAAATGAATCACTTTTGCTTGCTTGGCATATCGACTTAAATCGCCAGTAACTCTATCGTCAAAACGCATTCCGACAGCTATTAACAAATCGCATTCGTTGGTTAGTTTATTTGGCGCATAATTGCCGTGCATTCCTAACATTCCAACATTTAAATAATGGTCAGAATCTAATGCCGATAACCCCATTATGGTCCACGCCGAAGGCAAACCCGCTTTTTCTATAAAAGCTTTAAATTCATTTTCTGCTTCTGCTAAAAGGACGCCTTGACCGAACACTACAAAAGGTTTTTTGGCTGCATTAATTAAAGATGCGGCTTCAGCTACTTTCGTTAAACTCAATTGCGGCGTAGGCACGTAACTTCTCATTCCTTTAAAAGGTTGATAATCAAAATCAAGTGTTCCAAATTGAGCGTCTTTGGTAATATCAATTAAAACAGGACCTGGTCTGCCGGTTCTAGCTATATAAAAGGCTTTGGCCAAGGCAAAAGGAATTTCTTCTGCTCGGGTTACTTGAAAATTCCACTTGGTAACTGGCATAGAAATACCAATAATATCTGTTTCTTGAAAAGCATCAGTGCCTAATAAATGGCTTGCCACTTGCCCTGTAATGCACACCAAGGGTGTAGAATCTATTTGTGCGTCTGCAATTCCAGTAATTAAATTAGTCGCGCCAGGACCAGAAGTTGCTAAACAAACCCCAACTTTTCCTGTTGCTCTAGCAAATCCTTGTGCAGCGTGAGTTGCGCCTTGTTCGTGTCTGGTTAAAATGTGTGTTAATTTATCTTCCACATCATAAAGTGCGTCGTAAACTGGCATAATAGCGCCACCCGGATATCCAAATATTAAATCTACACCTTCTGCTATTAATGAGTGAACAACCGCTTGCGAACCTGTCATCAAGCGTTGCTTAACTTTTGTTTTTTTTGTTAAAGTTTCCATTTTATTATGGTTTTAATTTTTAATTAAAATTCATCTGTTACACAGCCTTTTGAGGCACACGAAACGGTTCTTGCATATTTATAAAGCACCCCTTTTTTATATTTTAACTCGGGTTGTTTCCATTTTGCTTTTCGCTTTTTAATTTCTTCTTCGGAAATATTAAAATCAATGGTGTTTTTGATAGCATCAATAGTAATTTTATCTCCGTTTTTCACAAAAGCGATTGGTCCACCTACTTGTGCTTCTGGCGAAATATGCCCTACCACAAAGCCGTGTGTTCCTCCAGAAAATCTTCCATCTGTAATTAAAGCAACATCATTTCCTAAACCTGCTCCTATAATAGCGGCAGTTGGTTTTAGCATTTCTGGCATTCCTGGTCCACCTTTTGGACCTTCATATCTTATAACCACAACATCTCCTTTTACTACTTTTCCATCTCTAATACCATCATTGGCTTCATATTCAGAGTCAAATACTTTGGCAGTTCCAGTAAATTGTAACCCTTCTTTCCCTGTAATTTTTGCAACAGATCCTTTAGGGGCTAAATTTCCTTTTAGGATTCGCAAATGCCCGGTTTTTTTTATCGGGTTTTCTAGTGGTTTTATAATTTCTTGACCAGCTACTAAATCAGGAACATTTTCAAGATTTTGGGCTAAAGTTTTTCCAGTTACAGTTAAGCAATCTCCGTGTAACAGGCCGCTTTTCAATAAATATTTTAAAACAGCTGGAATACCACCGATGTTATGAACATCTTCCATCAAAAATTGACCACTTGGTTTTAAGTCGGCCAAAAAAGGTGTGGTGTCTGCTATTCTTTGAAAATCATCTAAGGTAAATTCTACTTCGGCAGTTCTGGCAATAGCCAAAAAGTGCAAAACGGCATTGGTAGAACCTCCCATTATGGTTACTAATCTTATGGCATTCTCTAATGCTTTTTTGGTGACAATATCTTTTGGTTTAATGTCCTTTTCAAGCAATAAACGAATCGCTTCACCCGCTTTTATGCTTTCTAGTTTTTTCTCTTTTCCCAATGCCGGGTTTGACGAGTTGTAAGGCAAAGACATTCCCAAAGCTTCAATAGCAGATGCCATGGTATTTGCCGTGTACATTCCACCACAAGCACCTGCTCCAGGACAAGCTTTTTCTATTACATTTTGATATTCTTCATCATCCATTTTGCCTGCTACTTTTTGTCCCCAAGCTTCAAAAGCAGAAACTACATCCAGTTTTTTACCTTTATGACAACCAGATGCAATGGTGCCTCCGTAAACCAAAACGCCAGGTCGATTGGTTCTGAGCATTGCCATTAAAGCACCCGGCATATTTTTATCACAACCAACTACCGTAACTAAAGCGTCATATGACATTCCTTCCACCACAGTTTCCATAGAATCTGCAATGACATCTCTTGATGGCAAAGAATATCTCATTCCGGGTGTTCCCATAGAAATACCGTCACTCACGCCTATGGTGTTGTAGATTAACCCTACTAAATTTGCATTTTTTGTTCCCTGTTTTACTTCAAGAGCCAAATCGTTTAAGTGCATATTGCACGGATTACCTTCATAACCTGTGCTAGCAATTCCAACAAAAGCTTTTTTGAAATCTTCTTTGGTTAAACCAATGGCGTACAACATTGCTTTTGCTGCTGGTTGCGAATCGTCTTGTGTTACTCGTTTACTATATTTATTTAATTCCATTTTTATGTTTTTAAAAGCTTATTGCTTATTTTGTATGCACGCAGTTTTGATAAGCTTTTGCCAATTGATAGCCCATTGTTTTTTCCCAAGGCAAATTGAAACTATGATTATCAAGACTACCCACTGCGGCAACTTCTGCTGCCGTTCCAGTAAAAAAAGCGCCATCTGCTTGATATACTTCTTCTACTTTAAAAAACTTTTCAACGACTTCAAAACCTAAATCTTCAGCTAATTCAAAAATGGTTTGTCGCGTTATTCCGGAAAGAATATTACCAAGTGGAGCAGTACATAATTTACCGTCTTTTTCAAAAAAGAAATTGGCTCCAGGTCCTTCGGCTACATTTTCGTTCATGTCTAATAGTAAAGCTTCATCAAACCCTTTTTGCTTAGCCTCTGTGGTTGCCAATATGGAATTGGTATAATGTCCGCTTACTTTTGCTTCTACAAAACAAGATTTCGGATTAGGTCTTTGAAAAGAAGAAGTCATTAGTTTGAGTTGCGTATCACCTAAATATCTTCCCCATTCCCATGCACAAAGCATTACGTGAACATCTTCTGTTGGCTGAAGTGCCATATTTTCACCCAAATAAACTAATGGGCGGATATAAGCATCTACCAAGTTGTTTCTTTCCAGTAATTCATAGCTTAAATCAGTTAATTCCTCCACTGAATACTTAAGTTTGATGTGCATTTTTTCTGCTGAATAATGTAATCGTTTAAAATGTTCTTTGGCTTTAAAAACACTAACGCCTTTGTCTGTTTTATAAGATCGAATACCTTCAAAAACACCAGCTCCATAATGTAGTGTTTGGCTGTATAAATTGGTTTTTCCATCTTGTGCATTTACCCACTCTCCATCTAAAAATAATAAGGTTTCTTTGTTGAAATACATTGTTGTTTTTTAATTATTTATTTATATTCAAAAAAAAATCCCTTCTCGTTGAATGAGAAGGGATTTTGTATAATATCAATACAGTTACTTTCTCACCTAAAGGGTAAAATAATAATGCTAATAATAATGTTGGTTATTACATTAGTTATCATATTGATTGTATTTAAGTTTTTAGTTTTCATAGTTTATTAAATAAAAAAAGCCATCCTATTAGGATGGCTATAAGTATATTAAATTATAGACATCCTTATCTTTCGTGATTAATAATCACGATTTCAATAATAGATGCTATAATATTTCTGTTTTTCATTGAGGTGTCAAATGTAAACATTCTTTTAATAAAACCTAATAAGAAAATTTTATTTTGGTTTTATCTGCTCAATATCTATGAAAATGATGTGGTAATATTTTTTGCTATTTTACATTAAGCACAACGGGTTTGTATAATAATCGTGGCGTTTGGCGCAGCGTGCGGCTTGAAGCAGCGACAGTTTTTCTATTTTCGGTTTAGTTCCCATTATTCGGAGCTGCGTGAGACTCAGAAAGGCAAGCTTCCTCGATTTATCAGAAACCAAGATAGTTAATTATTTGTAGTAAACATAGTACTTTGCAGCTCAAAAGCCATGATTATTATACATTGTTAGCCTTTCGTTATTTTATTTATTTTTTGTCAAAATTTGCAAGTCTTTTTGTAATTCTTTTGCTTTAACTAGACAATTTTTTGTAAGCTCAAATTTCCAAACATAATTCACTTTCGTTGATTCAATAATACTTAAGAGTTTTTTGTCATTTACTATACTTGAATAATCATTAGGGAAAGCTCTTGAGTTTCTTCCGTAATACAAAAAGTTTTCTATCAAGTAAGGTTTTATATATGTATGATGCGCGTTATTTATAAATTCTTTCTCAATAGTTTTTAATTCATTAGAATGTAAATCATAATAATTAATTACTTTAAACCTTAAAGAGTCATTTATTATTTTGTTTAATCCACTAGATTTTAAACTTTCGTAAGCAGAACTGTTATTGAGAAAATTAGTGAAGCCTGCAAGTTTGCCAAAATGTTTTGCTAGAGAATCGTGATATTTTTGAGTTTTAGTCAAATTATTGATAATAACATCGAAGCTAATAATCACAAGCGAGTCTGTTTTGATGTTATTTTCTAAATCAATAATATCACTTTTAAGGTTGTTTTTAAGTTCCTTTAATGATGATAATTCTGCTTTTTTTGCATTTGTTCTATCATTCCAATTATTAATTGAAAGAGCAATCAATATTCCAATCACCACAAGTATGATTTCACCAATGGCATAAAGCAGATATTTGCTGTATTTATTATCAGTCAACATTTTTTGTCTAATTTTTCTAAAGAATTTAATCATTTGGTTAGTGGTTGGTCATAATGAAGGCTAAACGGTGTTAGCCTTTCGTTATTCTTCTAATTCTTGTTCAATCAATTCAAGTGTAAATTCAATACTATTTTTTGTTGGAATCATTCCTAGATTAATTAATATTTTCCCAATGTTCTTTGTTGTTTTCATTGCAAATAAATATTTATTGTCAGACTTAAACCTATCAATATCGTTTATTGTTATTAGCTGCGACCAAGTTATTTCACTTAAGTGTTCCGATGATTTCCCAAACATTCCCATTTGGTTTTCTGCATAAATGTCATCAAACTTTCTATATAGGGGATATACTATATTATATAAATTCGAAATTTGGTTTCTTAAAGAGTCATTTTGTATACGCCTCAACCCAATTTGTTTTAACGTTTCATAAGGACCGTCATTAGCTCCAAAATATGTTCCTTGATACGAATCTGCCAAAGACTTTGCGATTGTATCTTGGTATTCTTTATCGCTTTGAATCCAATTTATGATCAATTGTTGATTCGTTAATATTTCTTGTTGCCTTTCGATATTACTAGTGACATCTTTAAGGTCACTAATTAAACCAATTTTTATTTCCTTAAGTAAATTCTTCTGAAGAATATTATCTTTCTTAATTTCATTCCATTTATTTACCTGAAAGGCAAGTAGTATTCCAATCATCACTAATAATATTTCGCCAATAGCATAAAGTAAATACTTACTGAATTTATTTTCAGTCAGCATTTTTTGTCGAATTTTCCGAAAGAATTTTATCATTAGGGGTTAGTTTCTCTAAAGGTAAACTAATAAAGTAGAATACGAGAACTCGAATAATGAAGGCTAACGGGTTTGTATAATAATCGTGGCGCTTGGCGCAGCGTGCGGCTTGAAGCAGCGACAGTTATTCTGTTCTTCGTTTAGTTCCAATTTTTCGGAGCTGCGTGAGACTCAGAAAGGCAAGCTTCTTCGATTTTTCAGAAACCAATATAGTCAATTATTTGTAGTAAACACAGTACTTTGCAGCCCAAAAGCCATGATTATTATACGTGGTTGTGCTTAGTGCATTCACATTATTGGATTCCGCATAGATGTTTTGCCGTTAGACGCTTTTCCTGTTTTGTGACAATATTTTTCAGGAAAATCCTCATTCCCATATTCATTCCATATTTTCCATGATTCTCTGTTCATTGGTTGTTTAGGATTGAATTTTATCTTTTTGCCAGACCTTATGCAAAATCCGTGTTCAATTCCTCTTTCTGGTCTAATTTCCGCTTTTGAGCCTAATTCCAATTCTTCTGGAAAATCATTGAGTCTTTTATTTTCAGATTTTTCATTTTTTGAAAATCCGTAAAACTTATCCGTTGAATCAAATAGAATGTCTGATTTTATATAGATTTTACCTAAGTTGATAATCATTTTTTTAGTCTCAAAAACTGGTCTTTTGATAAAAACAACTTCGCTGTTTTCTGCAATTTCCATACATTCATTCCACGCATCGTTATCAGCAGATTGTTTGAACCTATCTAAAATACTTTGCTGAGAATAAACTCCAAACTCAATATTATTTTTAAATGAATAATCGTAAAGATTTATCGAAGTTATAACACCTTGTTTTTCATTTCCGTAATATTTAGCGTGTAAATTCGGAACGTAAATTATACTGACATTCAGAAACTTTTTGAAATAGTCAAAATCAGCTTTGCTCATACTTTTTCGGACTGCTTTTTCATTCTTTCCGAATACTAAAGTCAAATGTATTTTTGGATTATTTTCGTGTTTATCAAAAAGTTCTTTAAAATAGTCATCGAGCTTTATAAAAGGTGAAACTATAAGTAATCTACTTTCTGTTTCCCAAATTGTATTGTAAATGGCATCTTCTAATTCTTTGCCAGTAATAAATTTACTCATTTATCGTAATGTTTGTTTTTCGGGCATTAAGCACAACGGGTTTGTATAATGTTTGTTGCGCTTGGCGCAGCGTGCGGCTTGAAGCAGCGACAGTTTCCAATTCTATTCTTAGTTCCAATTGTTCGGAGCTGCGTGAGACTCAGAAAGGCAAGCGAGTTCGATTTTATCAGAAACCAATATAGTTAATTATTTGCAATGAACATTATTTGAAAATCCGATAGAGCCATGATTTCATATTCGTTGTTGTAGCCAGTTATTTAACTTGTCTTTTCTCTTTTCAAAAGGCATCCTCCTATTCATTGAATATTGTGAATTTGGGTCACTTCCCTCCAGTTTCTCTTCTTCTTCGTGCCATCCTTTATTTTCCTCAAAAAATTCAAAAGCTTCTTTCCATTTATCTTGCAATATGTAGAAATCGACAATTTTTTCAAGATTAGCTATTGGGTATTTTTTTAGCTTAGTGATTGCTGAATCGAGTGAGGTATAATTTTGAAAAAAGGTAAATCCAGCTACTTTAGTGTTTTCCACAACCTTCTCCATTAGTTTGATATTATCGTATTTGACTAAATCATACCAACCTAAATCATAGTACTCTTTGTCCCAACCATCAATATAATCTACTCTTGTACCGTCAACAGCATTCCCCCAATTCTCGTTAAGTTGATAATATTGAGTTTCCCATTTTCGATATTTAGGTGAGAATGAATTAATAGATATATCGAACTTAACAGTTCTTTTTCCTTCGTTGTACTTTCGACCACGCCAACCTAAATGAAAATCAAAAAACTCTCCTCTTTTCTTGAACTCCCGTTTTGATTTCAAGTATTTAAATCCTTCAGGTTCTAGAATAGCAGCTAAAAAATCAACCAAAAGTTTATCTATTCTTGCCCCAGGTTTGAGGTCATCATAAAGGTGAATGGGTTTCTTTTTGAATAGGTTAGATTTCATTTTGTTTAATTGGCTACAACGGGTTTGAATATGAATCGTGGCGCTTGGCGCAGCGTGCGGCTTGAAGCAGCTCAGCCATCAATCGCTCGTTTCGGCTCGATTCTCCGAGGCTGCGTGAGACTCAGAAGGGCAAGCGTGTTCAAATTATTCCGACGAATCATATTTTGATTAAAAGTAGGAATTTCAATTCAATTTCCCACTAAGCCATGATTGCATATTCGTTGTTGGCTGTAGTTTTTTATATTCAGTATATTTTTTCTATATGTTTTTAACAATAAGATTATTTATAGATTTATTAATGTCTACTATTTCATATTCACTATTTGATTTAAGCCTAATTTTTATATTACTATTTCCTAAAAGACGATGTTTAACTCCTTGTAAAATCAGTGTATTTTTTTCAATAGTTATTTTTTCCAGACTGATTGTCATTGGTTGTTTTTTTACATTTTTACTTTTCTTATCAAGTATAATATGATGGAAATATGTTGAGTTTTCAATTATTAAGATATTCTCATAAATTTTTAAATTTCCATTCCAATAATTCATTTTTAAAGTTTCAGTATCGCTTATTTTTAAATTACTATATTGTTCTATTAACTTCTCTTTAGATACTATTTCATTCAGTTTTCCATTATTCTTTATCGTATAAACTATTCCAATTATACCAATTATGAAAAGTAAAGAAAACATAAATATTGCTATTATAGTATTCATAAGTTATAATTCTAATTAATGCTAAATTGTTGATTACGAAGCGTTTTGTTTAAATTACAGCCAACGGGTTTGTATAACGCTTGTGGCGCCTGGCGCAGCGTGCGGCTTGAAGCGGCGACAACTACAAAGTTACTTCTTTTTTCAAATTATTCGGAGCCGCGTGAGACTCAGAAGGGCAAGCTTTACGCCTTGTTCCGACCTACAAGATAGCTAATTATTTGTAAGAAACTCACTGTTTACAACACTCTTAGCCATAAGCGATATACGGTGTTGTAAAGCGGTGATCTACAATTTTAATTTTTTTGGATCAGTTCGAGTTGAGAAGAATGATAATATTTCAACAGAATTATCTTTCGTTCGATAATATAGTTTGTTGTATTTTAGAACCACAGCCCTACGAATATTCTTTGCTTTTTTCGAGACTTGAAACAGATCAGGATTCTTTGAAATCAATTCAATTGTGTGATCTAATTCTTCACTAAAAATTTTCAATTCTCTATCAGACCAATTTTCTTCTAAGTGTTCAATTGTATCTTTCAGTTCTGAAAGTGCGTGATCCGTCCAATGAATCTTATAACCACTTTTCATAAAGCTTTTTTGCTTCTGAATGAGATTTTAATTTTCCTTGATCGGCATCTTTCAGTCCTTTCTCAATAGATTCTATTTCCAATGTTGAAATTTCATTCCACCAATCGGTTTTTTCACGATCGCGAAGTTTCATGAGCTTCTCGATAATAGAAATATCGTTCAAAGTGGACAACCACTGAATCAATTCTATTTTTTTATCTTGAATATTCACTTCCATAACTCAAATTTACAACATTCGCGTTCAAATATTATATTTTCCTGAAATTTTTTAACTGCTTTACAACGGGTTTGTATAATGTTTGTTGCGAATGGGCTTGCGCGCTGTTGGCAGCTTCTCGATCGCAAAATTCGATTGTTTTCCAAATTATTCAGAGAAGCGTGAGACTCAGAAAGGCAAGCCTTGACGATTCATTCCGATGAACTAAAATAGTTAATTCTAAATACAAATCATTCTTTCAGTTAAAATTTAAGCAATGAACGATATATATTGTTACATTTTGTAGCGAGACACGAACCATCGGGCAGGGGAGAACCACCTTATTCAGTCGCAAGCCAATCGGAAATGAAACTGACCAGTAATAATATCAGAAGCAGGATTTGCCGACTTCGCGATAAGCTCAGAAGAACCAATTGTCCGCTCGGAAAGGAAATCAGATGATTTTTTTTCCGAGCTATAATATGTAACGGGTTTGAATATGAATCGTGGCGCTTGGCGCAGCGTGCGGCTTGAAGCAGCTCGAACCATCAATAGCTCGTTTCGGCTCAATGCTCCGAAGCTGCGTGAGACTCAGAAGGGCAAGCGAGTTCGGATTGTTCCGACGAATCATATTTTGATTAAAAGTAGGAATTTCAATTCAATTTCCCACTAAGCCATGATTGCATATTCGTTGTTGCCAGTAGTGGTTTCAGATCTGCTTGTCATTTTTCGTTTTTTTTCGCGCACTCGTCAATTCCGTTTGAGTGATAATTCTATTCAGTCATTCTAAGCACCCAAAAGTGGAAGGTGTTTTACTTTATGATATGTTAACGCCATAGAAATACAATGCTTTAATTCTTTTTCAGGGATTTTGTCATCAAGTTGAAAAATAATTGCTCTTTTTCCTCCAAATTTGAATTTGTCTTTATAGACTATTCGGAATGTTTGAACTAAACTTGAAGTACATTTGAAATATATGGCATATTCATCCGGGGTTTTTTCTTTCCAATCCATTCGTATGGTACTTCCATATTTTGTTAGATAACTTGGTTCTCTCCATTTAAGCGTTTCCTCAAGTTTTTCAAGTCCGTCAATTTCAGTTGCTGTTTTCAAAACTAAATCTCTCAACTTAAGTAATTGCTTTTTTGCAGATTTAGGATAATTGTCAAAAACCTCTTTAACTTTTGGATCGCTAGTTAATTCCATTCTATCTGTTTTTTAAATGTATAATGTTGCTTTCCCATTTCTGGCAACGGGTTTGTATAACAATCGTGGCGCTTGGCGCAGCGTGCGGCTTGAAGCAGCGACAGTTGTTCTGTTCTCGGGTTAGTTCCAATTATTCGGAGCTGCGTGAGACTCAGAGAGGCAAGCTTCCTCGATTTATCAGAAACCAAGATAGTTAATTATTTGTAGCAAACATGATACTTTTCAGCTCAAAAGCCATGATTTTTATACATTGTTACTTTCTGTGCGAGACACGAGCCTAAAGACTAATACAAACCATTGTTTTCAGAATAGACTTTTCGGATTGAAAATAACGAGTAAAAATAATTGCATCAGAAGTTGAATTGAAAGCAAAGTTTTAAGTTGACCGAATTGTAGATTTTGAAAACGAATCAAAATTGGATCAGATAGGAGAGTGGTTCGTCCGTTCGAGGATTAGCTTTTTCCTAATTTTGAAGTTCGGAAAGGAAATAAGATGATTTTTTTTCCGAGCGATTGAAAGTAACGGGTTTGAATATGAATCGTGGCGCTTGGCGCAGCGTGCGGCTTGAAGCAGCTCAACCATCAATAGCTCGTTTCGGCTCAATTCTCCGAAGCTGCGTGAGACTCAGAAGGGCAAGCGTGTTCGGATTGTTCCGACGAATCATATTTTGATTAAAAGTAGGAATTTCAAATCAATTTCCCACTAAGCCATGATTGCATATTCGTTGTTGCCAGTAGTTATTTTTCGAAATAGTCTAAATCAATTTTCTTAATTTGATAACTTGCTATAACTGTTGTTCCGACATTATGTTCAATCATTAAATTCGTCAATGTTTCTCCGTCAATTAAAATCACTTTTGGGTCGATTGTTTTTACATATTCAATCGCACCCTTTGTAAATGAGCTAGTCGTAATGAAGACCCCTTTTTTTGCTCTTTTTCCGTGTAATGCGCCCACAAATTTTTGAACCTCAGGTCTTGAAATAGTTGTTTCTTTTTGCCACAATTTAGCTTGTAGATAAATTAAATCTAGTCCAAGTTTATCTTCATTTATTATTCCGTCAATTCCTTCGTCATTCGTTCTTTGAATTGATTTTCCAGCTTTACTCTTCGAGCCACCATAACCCATATTAATCATTAAATCGATTACTAAGTCCTCAAAAAATTGCCAAGAGTTAATCCTTATTTTGTCCAAAAGTTCAGATGCAAGTTCATTTTGTATAAACTCAAATGTTTCCTCTAATTTTTCTAAAGGTGTTTGAGTATCGTCAGTTGAAATTATTTCTGTCTTTTCTACTTTTTTTGGATTATCATTTGTAGAATTAGTTCCCTCGTTAAACTCTTTAAATTCGTCAATCGTTTTTAAATCCTTGATTTTGATGTCTGAATTGTGTTTGTTCAAAAACTTCAATCCTCTTTCTGTAACTATGAAATGTGACCTTTTCGTATTTTCGATAAGTTTAGCTTTCGAAAAATAGCTTTTAGTCCAATAAATTCGATTGTCAAATTTCGTTTACGTTCCACTCGGGACTCTTTCGGATTTTGCTTCATCTGTGAGTTCAAAATATTCTGTCAAATAATCACGAACTTCATTTAATGAATGTTCTTTTTTGTCAGACGCAAATTTTAAAATTGGATAAAAAAATGATTGGAAATCTGGAACTGTCATTTATCGATTGGTTTTTTTATAATTACTGGCAACGGGTTTGAATATGAATCGTGGCGCCTGGCGAAGCGTGCGGCTTGAAGCAGCTCAACCATCAATCGTTCGTTTCAGCTCAATTCTCCGAAGCTGCGTGAGACTCAGAAGGGCAAGCGTGTTCGGATTGTTCCGACGAATCATATTTTGATTAAAAGTAATAATTTCAATGTAATTTCCCAATAAGCCATGATTGCATATTCGTGGTTGTGTTTTAGTGCTTTTTATTTAGAATCAGTTCTTTCAATTCAATCCACTTTCCATCGAATATTCGAAGATTCGGTAATTTCAATTTCGATTCAACCCCGTTTAAATCAAATATAAGTCGATTTCTTTTAATTCTAATAATTTTATTTATTTCAATCCGTTCATTACCATTTTCGATATAAATATAGTTTTCATCAAACTCTATTTCTGTCGGTTTGTAAAAAACCTTTTTCATCAAAATTAGAATATAAATCACGAAGAAGGAAAGAAAAATAATTGCTCCGATTTTTTGAATCCAAATGCTATAAATCAGAAATCCAATTCCAGCAAAAAGAATAATCCGGGCTATTACGTATTGAGCATAATGTAAATTAGTATTAATTCGTTTTTTTGTCATTTAATTTTAAACGTTATTTTCAGCATTAAACACAACGGGTTTGTATAATAATCGTGGCGCTTGGCGCAGCGCGTTGACGGCAGCAGCGACAGTTCTCCAATTCTCTTCTTAGTTCCAATTATTCGGAGCTGCGTGAGACTCAGAAAGGCAAGCTTCCTCGATTTTTCAGAAACTAATATAGTCAATTATTTGCAGTAAACACAGTGCTTTGCAGCCCAAAAGCCATGATTATTATACGGTGTTGGCAATAGTTATTTTTTATTCTTTGTATCATTCTTGTGCTTCTTCTTTTTATTTTTTAAAGAATTCTTACCTAAATAATATCCGTAGTACACTGCTAAAAAAGTTGTGATAAGTGTTAGTAAACCTAGAATTAACGTTTCATTCGTTTTAATCCAATATAAAAATCTATTTTTAACCTTTACCTGTATTTTTTTGTTGAAAGATTGAAGAGTAAATGGAATTTCTTTTCCATTGGAATTTAGCACTGCGTTTATAGTTAATGTTAATACTTTATTACCTTTCAGCCTTGGTTCTACAATCCACTCCCATTTAGTTGCATTGAATTCGGATAAAGGTTGCCTTATTGGACTTCCAGATGTTATAGAAAAATGTTCACCAGTTAAATGAGCTTCTATTAAGACACTTGACCTTATACTAAGTGTTTCAATTTTATCTTGATTTTTTTTTCCTAGAATTGAATCCAAACTTTTCTCTAAGTCTATTTTGGTCAAGCCATAAGATGCTAATAAAATTACTGGGTGTTCATCACCGATGTATATCTGTTTGGGGACATTAAAACTAATATTTGAGGTGCTTAAATTTCGTATTAGTTTATCTACTTGATTTACGGTTAAATTATTCCTTACGGAGTCTAATATGGACTGTTTTTTTAAGTAATATTCTAATTCATTTTTAAACATTTCCTTGTCAGGATCATTAGATTCTAATGAGTGTATACTTGTATTATTTTTTATTTCTTGAAGAAAATTATCATTTTGTTTATGCTCAAATATTAAACTGAACATGAAAAAAATCAATATGACAATGAAGAAGATTTTAAGATAGCTAAGTATTTCTTTTAAAGTATCCATAGTTAATAATACTTAATTATTTATAGTTTTTTTTATCTAGCTATAAGTTCGAAGGTCGATTGTTTTTTTCTTACCCGATTATAACCTTCTATTTTAAATGATGAAAACCAATGTAAAAATGGTTTAAAATTTTTCTCATCACTTTCAGAAAGATTTATTGGAGTATTAATCGGAAGATCAAGGAAGAAATGTTCTAGAGTCATATTGATTCGTGTTTCTAATTATTGCCAACGGGTTTGAATATGAATCGTGGCGCCTGGCGAAGCGTGCGGCTTGAAGTAGCTCAGCCATCAATCACTCGTTTCAGCTCAATTCTCCGAAGCTGCGTGAGACTCAGAAGGGCAAGCAAGTTCGGATTGTTCCGACGAATCATATTTTGATTAAAACTAGGAAATATAATTCAATTTCCCACTAAGCCATGATTGCATATTCGTTGTTGTGAGCAGTTAATGTTTCAATGTACAATCAAAAAGTGATATTCTTCCATTTTCAATTTTTGCCTTACCAGTAATATATACTACGTCATTTGGTTTGACATCAGACAGATTTGAATTTTTATTAAAATAACAATTAAAACTACCTCTTAAGCTCCTAAGCCTACCATCGTCTAGATCAGAAGTTCTAATTACTTTCATTTCTTTATTCGATTTGTAATCTCTTTCTAGATCTAAACTAAAAACTTGTGCTTTTACAGTGATTATTTTGTTGTCATACTTTGTCCTAGCCGTAATTCCATTTCTCAAATCTTCACCGATTTCATTAGTTGTATAAACACCTAATTCACTTGTTATACTTGGCGGCTCAACTGGAGTTTCACTTTCATCTGAAATGCTTTTATCCTTTGTTTTTTTAATTGTTTCACCGTTTTTAGCATTTGTGTATCCTCTTTCTATTGCCTTTAATCGCGAACTCCTTTTTGGATGAGTAGAATTCGTGTCGTCTATTTCATCATTGCTGACTTTGATAAATAATTTAGCGTCATTTAAAGTCGCACCTAATTTTTGCAGAACAAAACCTGCAAATTCATCAGATTCGATTTCTTGGCTTCTTTTATCTGCAAGATTATCAATATAGGTTAAATTATGAAAATTAAGATGATGTCCTATTTCGTGCGCTAATATTCCTATTTTCGCCCAATCATTTGAATTTTTTTCAATTCTCCCCATAAAATTATCATCATATGCTATATATCTAACATAACCGATATTTTCCTCAAACCGAGTATAAGCAACTGCATTATTAATATTGTTACATTCTACTAATTCAAAATTTCTGTTAATACCAATTACAGATAAAATTCTATCAAATATCTCATCGTATGAGTATTCTGTTTTAAATCTACTGTTTTGTAAATCCATTTTTTCTTTAATTTCTAAGCAAATCTCAATTTCTTTATTTACAAAAGTATTTTGGTTAATGTCAATTTGCGCATAGCTAAGTAAAGAACTTAGCATTAAAGTGTAAATTATATATTTCATTTTCATTGGTTTTAATTGCTTACAACGGGTTTGAATATGAATCGTGGCGCCTGGCGCAGCGTGCGGCTTGAAGCAGCTTGAGCCATCAATCGTTCGTTTCGGCTCAATGCTCCGAAGCTGCGTGAGACTCAGAAGGGCAAGCGAGTTCGGATTATTCCGACGTATCATATTTTGATTAAAACTAGGAAATATAATTCAATTTCCCACTAAGCCATGATTGCATATTCGTGGTTGTAACCAGTTATTTTTTCCGATTATAAATTTCTTCCTGTATTCCGCTTTGCATTTCCATTTCCCATTTCAAAATTTTATCAGTCAGTTTGATAATCCGCCAAACTTGTTTTTCCCCATATAGTTCTTCATTTCCATAGTCAATTGTCACGATTCCATTGTTTAACTCCCACAAACCAATAGCACTTATATCTTCAAAATTTTGGCCGAATTTGGATAGAGTATATGTAACCTGATTATCTGTGGTAAATTTTAGATTTGTTCCTTTAGTTACAGGTGAACCCTGTCCGTTATAAGTACTCTTTTCAATTATCCAAGTTCCAATAATTAAGTTCTTCTCATTTTGAATGCTTTTATTTTTCACTGAGTCGCATCCAACTAGGTTAACAATCAAAAAAATCAGAATAATTTTTAATTTGCTTAACGCTTTTTTCATAATTGGTTACAACGGGTTTGTATAATAATCGTGGCGCTTGGCGCAGTGTGCGGCTTGAAGCAGCGACAGTTTTCCAATTCTCTTCTTAGTTCCAATTATTCGGAGCTGCGTGAGACTCAGAAAGGCAAGCGAGTTCGATTTATCAGAAATCAAGATAGTTAATTATTTGCAGTAAACATAGTGCTTTGCAGCCCAAAAGCCATGATTATTATACATGGTTGGCGATAGTTTTTATTCAGTCATAATCAGGAATGTTTAAACCTAAAATTATGTTTCTTTTCGCGATCAAAATTTTGTCTTCTACTTTGAGTTCAACTATTCCAGAACCAGCTCTATTTCTTAAATTTTGTTTGATAGAATTGGTTAATTTGGAGTCATCATTGAACATAATGTCATCAATATAATATTCGTTCTTATCAGATTCCTTTATTGTCATATGAATATGTTCAGGTTCAAGACGATTTGGATAAGCCGCTGGGCGAAAGGTAAAAAAAGTATATTGACCAATTTCATCTGTTTTAGTCCAACCTCTTATAAATCCATGCCTTTTTCCCCAATTCTTTTCGTTTCCTTTAGTTTCATAAATTCCTTCTCTATTAGTATGATAAATGTAAAGAATAACATTTGAGGCCGGTGTTTTTCCATCTTTTTTATATACCGTACCAGTAATTTTTAATTTAGGTTCATTATTTTGAAAATCAGGAAGAGTATCAGTTGAAGTCAATATTTTTTGTCCGTACTCAAATATTGCCTCACAGCCTTCACACGGTCCACCAACAATTCTGTTCGATTCTGACTTTTTTGTTTGTGATTGACAAGATACCACTGACATGCAGAATAATAGTATGTAAATTATATTTTTCATAGTCTTGTCAAATTATCGCCAACGGGTTTGTATAATAATCGTGGCGCTTGGCGCAGCGTGCGGCTTGAAGCAGCGACAGTTCTTCAATTCTCTTCTTAGTTCCAATTATTTGGAGCTGCGTGAGACTCAGAAGGGCAAGCTTACTCGATTTTTCAGAAACCAATATAGTCAATTATTTGCAGTAAACACAGTACTTTGCAGCCCAAAAGCCATGATTATTATACGTTGTTGCCCACAGTTATTTCACGCGATTAATTTTCCGTTTTCAACAATTTCTCGTTTGTATATTTCTATTTGAATTTTCTCATTAAATTCATCATCTGTCAAAACTAAAGGTTGGATAAAATCCTTGTTTGCAATCATATAATCTGTAATGGTTTTGAATACTAAATCTTTATCTAAATCCTTAATAACAATACAAATATCATAATCGGAATCATCATTATGTGTATTTTTTGCTCTACTACCAAATAAATATGCTTTAGATAAGTTTGGAAGGTTTTTAATTAATTCTTGAATTTCCTTTTTCATCTCGCTTGATTCATTAAATCGATTGCTTTTAATTTAATGCTATCAGTTATCAAATTTCGTGTTTTATTTAACTCCACCTTTTCATTTTCTAAATAACTTCCAAAATTTCTTGAGGCACTTCCACGACTCATTTTTGTTCCATATTCGCCTAAACTATCTTCGCTTTCATAATCTTTAGTTTCCATAATGTGAGTGTTCATTTCTTCGAATTTGTTAAGTATATCAGTCGCAAAATTTCTTCTGTAAGAAGTGTCTTCAAGTCTGGAAGTATAATTTCTAAAATAATTCGCTATATTTTCTATAACATCAGAAGTGGTATTCATTGTGTAATTTATAGCTGCAAAACTTAATGTTTTAAATAAATCAGACAACAAGTCAATCGTAAACATATTTTGTTCGATTTTATTTAAATCAACCTTTAGTTTTTTAATCTCATCAATTTTACTTTTTGCCTCTTCTTCATCTTTATAATTATCAGTAAAAGTTCCATCCATTAAAATCCCCAAAATAGAGTTGAAGTATTTATTGTTTCTTCGAAAAATATCTTTAAGCAATGACGGCTTTAGATATTTGATAATTCTAATAGTCCAATGATGAGGAATGAGATAAATTCCTATACATACCAAAATAACACCTATTATAAAGGATGTTATGATTCCAATAATAATTTCAATAATGTTTATCAATATCTGTGTTTTTTATAATTGTGGGCAACGGGTTTGTATATGAAACGTGGCGCTTAGCGCAGTGTGCGGCTTGAAGCAGCGACAGTTATCCAATTCTCTTCTTAGTTCCAATTGTTCTGAGCTGCGTGAGAATCAGAAAGGCAAGCTTTCACGTTTTATTCCGAGAACCAATTTAGACAAATAATTGTAGCTAGCATAATTCTATTTCCGGATAAGCCATGTTTTCATATACAGTGTTACCTTTTTTACGAGACACGAACCTTATGATTAACGATAAACTTCGTATTCAGTTATTGCCTTATCGAATCGAGAATAAAAAAATGAGTAGTTACATCAGAAGTTGAAATGAAACTGAAGCTTTAATATTATTAGAAAGTTGAATAAAAGTTAATCAGTTTTAAAATCAGATAGGAGAGTGGTTCGTTCGTTCGAGGATTAGCTTTTTCCAAAGTTCGGTGTTCGGAAAATAATTCACCCGAATTCTTTTCCGAGTATTAAAGGTAACGGGTTTGTATAACAATCGTGGCGCTTGGCGCAGCTTGCGGCTTGAAGCAGCGACAGTTATTCTGTTCTCGGTTTAGTTCCAATTATTCGGAGCTGCGTGAGACTCAGAAAGGCAAGCTTTTTCGATTTATCAGAAACCAATATAGTTAATAATTTGTAGCAAACATTATACTTTGCAGCTCAAAAGCCATGATTTTTATACATTGTTACCTTAAGTTGCGAGACACGAACCATTGAATAGAAGCAAACTACTGTTTTCAGAAAATGACTTTTCGAATTAAAACGAACGTGTAAAAGTAAATAAATCAGAAGTTGAATTGAAATCGAAACATTCAGATTACCAGAAAGATAAATTAAAATTGAATCAATTTATAATCAGATAGGAGCGTGGTACGTTAGTTCGAGGATTAGCTTTTTCCAAGTTCGGTGTTCGGAACAAAATTCAGAAGAATTTTTGTTCCGAGCAATTTATGGTAACGGGTTTGTATAACGCTTGTGGCGCCTGGCGCAGCGTGCGGCTTGAAGCGGCGATCACGACTAAGTTACTTCTTTTTCCAAATTATTCGGAGCCGCGTGAGACTCAGAAGGGCAAGCTTTACGTTATATTCCGACCTACAAGATAGTTAATTATTTGTAAGAAATTCAATGTTTACAATACTCTTAGCCATAAGCGATATACAGTGTTGTGCTTTCGTTATTTTATTCATCTGCTAATTTTTCATCTATCAAATCAATGATTGCTAAACTCTTGATTTTATACTCTTTTAAAAAGGAGATATATCCATTAAAATACAAGTCATAACTCGATTTAGCTCTATTTCTATAACCTAAATCGGTCAAGGCATATTCAATAAAATCATCACTATAATAAACGTCACCATAAAAGCTAAAATCAGCAAACCATGGTTGTGTAGTTATTACAATTTCTGTAAAGGAATTATTGTTTAGGGCTAATTCCTTTATTTTAATAGAAATTTTATTAGATAAATCTACATATAAACTATTTAATTTAATTGATAAAGAACCACTGGAAGTGTTGTTTTGCTGATTATAATTTAGTAAAAGTTCAAAGCCGTTTTTTCTTAGGTTAATGTCAGGATATCCGAAATTTATATATTTGCAATATTTACAATCCTTAAAGTCATCTTTTTCTCTTGTTTTATTAATAATTGCCAAATAATCTTTTTCTAAAGGTTGCGAAAAATTGATAATTTCATCAATATTTATTATGTCCTGTTGTAAATCTGCTTTTATGTTTGCATAAATATTATTCAATACTTTTTTTTGTTGCTTCTCTTGGTGCCAATTGTTTATTGAGAGAGCAATCAAAATCCCAATGACCACGAGGATTATTTCGCCAATGGCGTAAATCAGATATTTACTGAACTTGTTTTCAGTCAGCATATTTTGGCGAATTTTTCTGAAAAATTTTATCATTGGTTAGCGGTTTCTGATAATGAAGCACAACGGGTTTGTATAACGCTTGTGGCGCCTGGCGCAGCGTGCGGCTTGAAGCGGCGACTACGACGAAGTTACTTCTTTTTTCCAAATTATTCAGAGCCGCGTGAGACTCAGAAGGGCAAGCTTTACGTTTTATTCCGACCTACAAGATAGTTGATTAATTGTAAAAAACACACTGTTTTCAGCTGCCTTAGACATAAGCGTTATACGTTGTTGGCAATTGGTGTATATCAATATTATTGTTGTTTTTAGATAATTAATAAATAATATTGCATTTCTGTTATATATTGCAAAAATGTTATATATTTGTAATATTAAAAATGATGATAAATGAGGAATGGATAGTAAATCTTTGATTAATATGCTAAAAAGTGATGGTTGGGAACTAAATAGAATAAAGGGTTCTCATCACATTTTTTCACATCAAAAAAAAATTGGAATAGTAGTTGTTCCTCATCCTAGAAAGGATATTCCGAAAGGAACAACAAATTCAATTTTAAAGCAAGCAGGGCTGAAGTAAAGTATGCCTTGCTTGGATCAAAGATATTATTCATTATTTTAAAAATACTGATTCATACACAGTAATGATTATTTTAAAAAAAAAACACGAGCTAGCTTGTGTTTCTGAGTCTCACGCAGCTCCGAATAATTTGGAATTTAAAAGCAATAATTTTGGATGTAAAGCTTTAAGCCACGCGCTAAGCCGCACGCTGCGCCAGACGCCACAAACATTATACAAATCCGTTACACGCAATTTAAAGATAGAAAAATGGGAATTATAGTCAAAGTAGAGAAATCCGCTGATGGGGTATATTGGGGCACTACTCAAAATATTCCAGGAGTAATATCTGCGGATGGACAAGATTTAAAAGAATTAAAAGAAAATTTACAAGAAGCATTGGAATTATATCTTGAAACCGCTCAAGATATTAATAATACTGAAATCTCGAAGTTATTAGATGATGGTATTGAATTAGAATATCAAATTGAATTGTCAGAATTATTTAAGAAATTAAAAGTGATCAATAAATCAGCATTTGCAACTAGGATAGGAATTAGTCCAAGTCTTTTAAGGCAATATTCTGTAAAAAAAGACATTTACATTTCGGAAGAAAGGGCAAAAAAAATTGAGAATGAGCTTCATTTATTAGGACAAGAGTTACAATCAATTAGATTGTAGATATTAAATATCATTCATTTTTAAAAGGTTATCATAATAGTTGACCTTTTTTTTAACTTATTGCCAACGGGTTTGTATAATAATCGTGGCGCTTGGCGCAGCGTGCGGCTTGAAGCAGCGACAGTTCTCCTGTTCTCTTCTTAGTTCCCATTATTCGGAGCTGCGTGAGACTCAGAAAGGCAAGCTTCCTCGATTTTTCAGAAACCAATATAGTCAATTATTTGCAGTAAACACAGTACTTTACAGCCCAAAAGCCATGATTATTATACAGTGTTACCTTTTTTACGAGACACGAACTTAATTGTTGAGAAGAATCATCAGTTTAAAGAAAACTGTCTTTCCGAATGGAGAAGATAAAAAATGAGTATAAACATCAGAAGTTGGACTGAAAGTGATTTTTTCAGTTGACTGAAGTGATCTTTTTAAAACGAATCAAAATTAAATCAGATAGGAGAGTGGTACGCTCGTTTGAGGAGTAGCTCTTTTGCAAGTTCGGTGTTCGGAAAATAATTCAGCCGAATTCTTTTCCGAGTATTAAAGGTAACGGGTTTGTATAACGCTTGTGGCGTCTGGCGCAGCGTGCGGCTTGAAGCGGCGACCACGACTAAGTTAGTTCTTTTTTCCAAATTATTCAGAGCCGCGTGAGACTCAGAAGGGCAAGCTTTACGTTTTATTCCGACCTACAAGATAGTTAATTATTTGTAAGAAACTCAATGTTTACAACTCTCTTAGACATAAGCGATATACGGTGTTAGTGGCTGTAATTATTTCAGAATGTAAATTTAACGTGGTGAAAAATATCTGGTGAACCTCCAGTAGTCCATAAAATAGGAAATCCTTTTTTTGGAATACTTATGATGGTACCCATGATTGTGCTACTATTAAGTATAGGTCGAGTTGTTTTTAAGTTTTGCAATCCTTCAAAATCTATATTGTTAGCCTTATCTTCCAAAACTTCATTAGCCAGATTTAATCTTCCATGAGTATGTCCAAAGCTACTATCGTTCGCATCAGCATCTATATCATAAATAACTGGTGCGTTTTCTTGTAATGTGTGATTAGTATGCGCTATATAATGTTGTTTCTTATTATGAATAACTTCAATATTATCTTCCCAAGTTTCTACTGAAATCGCAATTTCTCTATCAGCAATTAAGTAATTCATTGAGGTTCCAAAATTAACCTTTTTGAGATATTCAAGAGCATCAGAACTGTTTTTTGACTCTAATATTTTTCTTATATTAAATGAAACAGGAATACCTTTATTAGAAATAGGCAAGTCTATTATTGTATTAATTCCAACAGCTACACCGTAATTGTTTACTCCATTTTGACCAATCTGACCAGCAAAAGTTTGTTGTAGTATGACTAAATCTGAATTTGGATACTTAATCTTTAGTATAGTTACTGCGTCTTCATGATAGTTAGGAAGGTCATTATTATGTGTTAGGAAATTTGCTTTGTTTTTTCTACCAAAAACACCTGTTGTTGTGCAATTACCTTCATTTGTCTTAAAGTGATTGCCAGCTTCTAAATAAGAATAGAACTCATCAAAACTTTGATAAGCAAAAAGTTTGTCAAAATTAACTTGAGCTCCATCAACAATTCCTTGAAATTCATTAAACAATTCAGGTAATTGAACTTTTACTGATTGGATATATCGATTATTATTAGTGAATTCAGAAATGGCTTCTTCAGGGATTTTTATAGTTGTATTCTCCGTTATCCAGTTTTCAAAATTCTTTAAAGATTTTTTGATGACAAATTTTAAGGCTGCTCCATGTTGATATCCTCTTTCATATGAGGTATTACTTTCTAATTCTAAATAGTATATTCCTTGTCTGTACTCTACAGTTGGGATTTTTATTTCTTTGTTTTTCATCGTTTGACTGAAAGTTGTAAAACTTATACTCAATGTTAGAAAAATAAGAGTAATATTTTTTTTCATATTGTGAATATTAATTGCGCTGGCGGTATTGCCACTAACGGGTTTGAATATGAATCGTGGCGCTTGGCGCAGCGTGCGGCTTGAAGCAGCTCAACCATCAATAGCTCGTTTCAGCTCAATTCTCCGAAGCTGCGTGAGACTCAGAAGGGCAAGCGTGTTCGAATTGTTCCGATGAATCATATTTTGATTAAAACTAGGAAATATTATTCAATTTCCCATTAAGCCATGATTGCATATTCGTTGTTGCCACACGTTTTTTTATCAGGATGTTGGGCTTTAAAATAATTCTTTTAGCATTAGTAACAGTCTTATTTTAATAGTTTCTTTTTGTAAAATTTAGTAGCAATTATAATTAAGATTGTACCAATCAGTGTTGGTATTAAAAAGTTTGCGGTATTATTTTTGAAAACGTCCTGTATAGATACAAATGCTGTAACTGCAGCAATGAATGAAATACACATCCTCTTAAAATGTTCGAAATACCAATCCAATTTACCATAAGTTTGTTTTTCAAGTGGTTTATTTAGTACATACTTAAAAACATCTTTAATTGTGGTAAAAAGAAAAATTCCACCAAAAACGCCAAATATAATTGCAAAAGATTCCTCTCCTTTAAAATAAAGATTTATCGCATAGTACAACATCAAAATAGAAACAATGGTGCCTAGTACGAAAATCGTCTTTTCCAATAATCCGATTTTTTTGTTTTTCAGATTTCCAATTCGTGCACCTGTCAAAGCAAAATAAAATCCAAAAACACCAACAATGGTTATCAAAAGACCGCCAAGATAAGCTCCAGAAATTAGAAGAAGAAGCCAACCATAAAGGTATATCTGGCCTAAAATTCTATGTAATTTGCCTCCTTTTTTTAAAACAATTTGTAAAAAACCAGTAACAAAAATAAGTATTCCAATTATTGAGTGAAAAAGTAAAATCATTTCGTTTGTCATTTCGATTTAGGTTTTTTTTCAAATGTGTGGCAACGGGTTTGAATATGAATCGTGGCGCTTGGCGCAGCGCGCGGCTTGAAGCAGCTTTGTCAACAATCGTTCGTTTCGGCTCAATTCTCCGAAGCTGCGTGAGACTCAGAAGGGCAAGCGAGTTCGGAATATTCCGACGAATCATATTTTGATTAAAAGTAGGAATTTCAATTCAATTTCCCACTAAGCCATGATTGCATATTCGTTGTTACCTGCAGGCGCTGTGTTTTTCATTTATTCAAATGTTCAAATATTAGTTTGATTTAAATAAGTTCTAATTTCAATATTTACTAAGGTTGCGATTATAATTAATTCAGATATGAAATAAATCCATCCTAATTCAGTCAGTTTTTCAGAATGCTTAATCACTTGTCCAAGGGAAATCAGAAAGTAAATGGAATTGGATACTATTATAACACCTAAAAGAGGCTTCCATTTAGTTTTTACAAATCGATGGCAACAAACTGAATAAGCAAATAAGCAAACTGCGACTCCAGCTAAATTATAAACAACACTCCTAGGCATTCCAAAATACTTTTCTAATTGCCCAAGTACGCCAAATAAAAGAACTGATGAAATGAATGCTCCAATGGCATCAAATAGAAAGACTTTTCTTGGATTATTTATAAGCTTCTCGATAAATTTCAGTTTTTTTTCGCTTGCTGGTAACGGGTTTGTATAACGCTTGTGGCGCCTGGCGCAGCGTGCGGCTTGAAGCGGCGACAACTACAAAGTTACTTCGTTTTTCAAATTATTCGGAGCCGCGTGAGACTCAGAAGGGCAAGCTTTACGTTTTATTCCGACCTACAAGATAGACAATTATTTGTAAGAAATAGAGTATTTACAACGCTCTTAGACATAAGCGTTATACAGTGTTGTGCCTTGTTTTATATTACATACTTATTAAAAATTTCTCCCCTATAAACTCTTGAAGTTCTATTATTTGTACCGGTATACATATTTGAATAATAAAAACTAAAATCATTAGTGTCTTTAGATTTATCTTTATTTGCTAATATATTATCTTCAAATTCTAATAAATTCTTTCTCAATACGGCTGGTTCTGGCAAAGCCTTTCCATAAATTTCAATAAATAATGTAAAGAAATTAGATTTTCTAAACCAAATTGAATCATTTGGTAAATCAAGAGACTCGATAAACTGAAATTGTGCAATAAAATTATTGAAAATTTCAGTTTTATATTCAAATTCGTCATTATGATCAATAACCATCTTTTCAATTTCAGTATCTCTTGAAAAATACCCATCGTTTATAATGGTTGACATTAATAATAAAATATAGTGCAAATCTGACATTCTAGAAAGCTCCGACTCACTGAAAATTTGAAACTGTTCTTCTTCTATATTATCTAAAATAGCCTTTGCAGTAGAAATAAATTCTCCATCATAAACAGCATTGTGAATTTCAATTTGTTCTAGTCCAAACTTAGTTAGATTTATTCGTCTAAAAACTTCTTTTATAAGATCACTTTCAATATCACCTAAATCACGAAAAACTACATTATAATTTAAAAAATCGTTTCTTTCATCTTCAGTAAGATTTTTATATTTTTCTACATCTTTCCCAAAATCTTTTGACGTTTCTTCCTCATCTATATACTGGATTATTGTACTTAAACGTTGTTGTCCGTCAACGATTACCTCAGATGTTAGAACTTTTTCTATATCTATACGGTGTTGCCAACAGTTTTTGGTCTTCTCATTCTTTTTCCCAAATGCCATCATTTAGTCTATAAATTGATGGATGACTCCTTAAACAGGTAAATCCCATTTGAATATCAATTATAGCTATTTGGTAATTTTTATCAAATATAGGTTTGGAGATAAAATAAAAGTCATTCGGACATTCTTCGAAAACTGCATCAATTTCTTTTTCTGTTCCAAATTGAATAATTGAATCAAAATCATTTCTTATGGAATCGAATTTCCGATAGTCTATTAATTCTGTCTTTTTTCTGAACATTGATTTTTCGTAAACAAAATTTTTCGAAAGTCCTATTAGACTGTCAAGTTTACTTTTATTTTCAATTTTAAGGATTTTATTCAGTCTATTGCGATAATTAAGGGCAGGCATTTCATTCTCTATTACCTCAAGGAAATTTCTATCAGAATTTGGTTGAATTATGTAAGAACAATCATAAAATTCATCAGAGAAAACTTGCGTTATAAATTCGGTTGCGATTGTATTATAATCATCCTTTTTTTCAACATTCTCATTCTTTTTACAGTTTGATAATGAAAAAAATAAAATCGTTAGAATTAATATGTTCATATTTTTTTTCAAATTGTTGGCAACGGGTTTGTATAATAATCGTGGCGCTTGGCGCAGCGTGCGGCTTGAAGCAGCGACAGTTGTTCTGTTCTTCTTTTAGTTCCAATGATTCGGAGCTGCGTGAGACTCAGAAAGGCAAGCTTCCTCGATTTTTCAGAAACCAATATAGTCAATTATTTGCAGTAAACACAGTACTTAGCAGCTCAAAAGCCATGATTATTATGCGGTGTTACCTGCAGTTGTCGATAAACAGAATATTCTCTGTTTCAAATAATACAATTCTATCATCATTCTTATCTGAGTTAGGATCCTTGATTTTTACAAAAAAATATTTATCATTAAAATATAGAATTTTAGAATTCTGGTTTTCTCCGAATTTGTCTTTTACTAAAGATGAAACACATTCTAAATTTGCCAATTTATGAGGATTGTTCGTGGAAATACTAAATTGTATAAGTAATATAAAACTACCAAATATAACTACTATAACCGGAATTAAGAGAATAACAGAGAGAGCATTTATATAAGGATCTAGATCTGCTATTACCTTTTCTTTGTCCTTAAAATATGTTTCTACTTTTCCAATCCCTTTCCATTTGATTAATATAAAAACGATAAACCGAATTAGGAAGAAGCAAATGAGAATGAGTAATTCAATTATAGAAGGAAGAACAAAAAAAACAAAGAAACTATGAATCAGAATCCAACCGATGCTAAATTCAATTTCATACTTATATAGTTTTAGAGCGTATAGAAACACGAAAATTAATATGTTCATGAAAAGAGTAAACCCGAATTTTCGTAAAGCATAATTTAAGTTAGTATTCGGTGGGGTCAGCTTAGTCAATAACGGTTTAAAATTATAGAATTTTTTAAGGAAGAGATAAGATAAATAAATTATAGATAATATCGACAAAATCAAAATACCATCTGATACTAGTTGAGTTATTGAAAAAAATCGAATGTATTCAGGACCAATAAATAACAATTGGACAGTTTGTAAAATACCTCCTAAAATTGTTGGTAATAAAATGAGAAGTGGTAGTAGTTCTTTATTGTCTAAATAATACTTTTTAAAGCGGTTAATGCTATTTACTATGAAACTCTCCATATTTTATAGTAATTTAAGTTTTTAACAATTTGTCATCGTGTCTCATCTAATTGCAGGTAACGGGTTTGTATAACGCTTGTGGCGCCTGGCGCAGCGTGCGGCTTGAAGCGGCGACTACGTCAAAGTTACTTCTTTATTTCAAATTATTCGGAGCCGCGTGAGACTCAGAAGGGCAAGCTTTACGTCATATTCCGACCTACAAGATAGATAATTATTTATAAGAAATAGACTATTTACAACGCTCTTAGCCATAAGCGTTATACGTTGTTGGCGGTTCGTTGTTTTTCCGTTACAATGATTTTATCCATATTTTCATTTCCTTAAAAAAGTCTTTTTGGAATTTAGATAATCCACCAATGTTACTAACACAAACTGAATCATTCTCTAAACCAATGTGTTGAGCATTTGGAAGAATGATTGTTCTGATGTTTTTCTTTTTAAGATTATCCACTTTTGATTTTACTTTAGAGGCTGGTGTAGAATCATCAAATTCGCTGAAAATCATTAAAACTGGATTATCATATTTTTTCCAAACCGGTAATGGGTCAAAATTAACTTCTAATGCTGTAAACCATTGATTTCGATTGTTCAAATCCATTTGTTTGCTTGTAGGAAAGAGCCAATCTCTTATTTTTTCATCTTTCTCTATGCTTTTTGTGAATTTGTCCAATTTATCTGATTGTTTTGGGTTGCTTAAAAAGTAAAAAAAATATTTCTGTTGAGTTATTATATTCTCAATTTGTTTTTTAGAAAATGACCCATCGCATTTGAGAACTACTTCCGTATTGTAAATATTTTGTTCTACAACTGGAATTCCGCTACCTGCTGCTCCGATTGTCAAAGCAAAATCGATGTCTTGTCGTTTTTCGATTGCTTTTGCAATAATCCATCCCGCTTGACTACTGCCTCCAATTCCAATTTTTGACAATGATAGTTCTTTGTTTGACTTTAAGAAATCAATTCCAGCTATCGCATCTTGAGCAAGTTCCGCAAAATTTTCGGACGCCCAATTTCCTTCTGATTGCCCAATCCCTTGTTTATCATAAGTTAAGACAGTAGTTCCGTCTCTTGATAAAATATCGGCTAATAACCGTATTATCGATGCATAACCGTTTCGGTCTTGTGGACCAGAACCGTGTACCAAGACTATTGCTTTACCATTTGATTGATTTGGAACAAATAACGTTCCACCGATTTTTATTCCATTTACATTTGCATAAGTAACTTTTGAGCTTTTATAAAGCTGTTTTTTGGTTGCAGTATTCACAAGTTTATCATTATCGTAAATCTCAATTTTATTCGATGAAAACTTATAAGTCTGTTGTATTTCGTTTGATATTATAGTTTTACCAATAGTCCAAGTTGTAGCATTTACTTTATTCAAAGCACGATATTCGCCTGTTTTTTCGTAATAAGCGTATAATCTATAAAGTGAACGACCTATTACAATTAATTGACCATCATCAGATATGTAGTTTCCAAGTAAATTATCATAAAACTCTGAAAATAACGGTTCATCTCTTTCTGGAATTTTGGATTCGACTGAATTTTCATATTCTACAAAATCTGTATTAGTAGTGGCATCTGTTTTGAATTTCCAAATATCATTCTCAAATTCAAGAACTGTTGAGAATTTACCAAATGTAAAAAAGGAAGGCATATTTTGGGTAATAAATTCAAGTTGGTAGAAACCATTATCCAATATGTTTTCCCCTACTTTTTCACGAGTTACAATTTTAAATGTCAGCTTTAATTTTTGGTCATTACTTTTAAACCTTTCAAAGAATTCTTTATAATATTTTTGAACCTCTACTTTTCCTTTCATTGAAGATGATTTTTCGCCATCGTATAAATTTAGGACTTCTGCATTTTCTAAATAGAGGTTTGCTATTGATTCGGCATTTAAGCTGTCGTAGGCTTTTGTGAAATTTAAATACAATGAATCAGGATTTTGTCCAAAACATTGTGAGGTTATACAAATACATAAAAATATAATTAATTTCATTTTCTTTTGTCATTATCAATTTTATCTAAATACCAATATACAGTTTTAGTAGTTTGATTTTGAGTTCTAAACTTATTTTTCTTTAATACTTTATTGGAAGCTATATTATTTGGGTCAGTATAAGCGATTATCTTTCGAACTTTATCTTGTTTGAATGCCCAGGATACAATTTCTCCAATTGCTTCTGTCATAAAACCATTATTTTGAAAATCTTTGTATGTTCCATAACCAATTTCTACTTCTCCCTTTTCATTTGGCAAACCTTTGAAACAAATATCTCCTACCATCAATCTTTGTTTTTTATTAATAATATTCCAAAACGTATAGAATAAATAATTTGCAGGATTTGCATTTATTTCTGGTATGATTTTGTCCTCAATTGATTTTTTTATCTTTTCAGTAACATACCTTTTTCGTTCATTTAAATTCAATACTACTTCCAACGAATGGTCGTAAAGAATATACTTTAAAAGTTCTTGTTTATTTAAAGCCCTAATATGAAGTCTTACTGTTTCAAGTTGCATTTCTTAATTGTCTGTTGATTAGTTCAGGGTTTTGTTTCAATGACCGCCAACGGGTTTGTATAATAATCGTGGCGCTTGGCGCAGCGTGCGGCTTGAAGCAGCGACAGTTCTCCAATTCTCTTCTTAGTTCCAATTATTCGGAGCTGCGTGAGACTCAGAAAGGCAAGCTGCCTCGATTTTTCAGAAACCAATATAGTTAATTATTTGCAGTAAACACAGTACTTTGCAGCCCAAAAGCCATGATTATTATACATTGTTACCTTAAGTTGCGAGACACGAACCATTGAATAGAGGCAGACTACTGTTTTCAGAAAATGACTTTTCGAATTAAAACGAACTTGTAAGAGTAAATAAATCAGAAGTTGAATTGAAATCGAAACATTCAGATTATCAGAAAGATAAATTAAAATTGAATCAATTTAAAATCAGATAGGAGCGTGGTTCGTTAGTTCGAGGATTAGCTTTTCCCAAAGTTCGGTGTTCGGAACAAAATTCAGAAGAATTTTTGTTCCGAGCAATTTATGGTAACGGTTTTGTATAATGTTTGTTGCGCTTGGCGCAGCGTGCGGCTTGAAGCAGCGACAGCCACCAAGTCTCGTTTCAGCTTTATTCTCCGAAGCTGCGTGAGACTCAGAAGGGCAAGCGTGTTCGGATTATTCCGCGAACCAATTTAGCTAAATATTTTCTAAAAATTCAAAATTATTACCGAACAAGCAATGAACACTATACATGGTTGGTAACAGTTTTTTGTCCTAAATATACTATTACCGCAAAAATCAGATATCTAGTAAAAATGAAAATCGACTGGAAAGATTGCAATGTATAATCTTCACGTATAAAATCAACATAATTACCATATTCAATATGTTTATTCTCCATCACAAAACTAGTTCCATAAACCGTATAAAAATATTGCGATAACTGAATCACGAAATATGCAATTATCCATAGAATAAATATTTTCATTAGTTCTTTATCTGATCTAAGTTGCTTTTTGGTCAGTTTATTAATTACAAGTATTCCAATAAGCGTAAATATCAGAATCATACTAAGTTCAGTTATCCAAAAATTGTAAATAGGTTTTTGATCAAACCAAACTTGTAAATCGCGAAACATAACCTTTGTTAAGTAGGTAAATCCGTTTATCGAATTGAAAATGAAGGCTCCAATTCCAATCAGAAGAATCAGTTGTTTTTTACTTATTTCTATCAATACGGATTAAAGTTTTAATTGTTACCAACGGGTTTGAATATGAATCGTGGCGCCTGGCGCAGCGTGCGGCTTGAAGCAGCTCAACTATCAATCGTTCGTTTCGGCTCAATTCTCCGAAGCTGCGTGAGACTCAGAAGGGCAAGCGTGTTCGGATTATTCCGACGAACCATATTTTGATTAAAACTAGCAAATATAATTCAATTTCCCACTAAGCCATGATTGCATATTCATGGTTGTGGTACGTTTATTATCAGAATATCGAATTCACAACGGTGAAGAATCCAATAATAATCAAAAGTAGAATTACAATCATTAATGTGTAGAAGCCGTATTTAATTAATTGATCTTTAAACGTAATTTTTTGGTAATCCTTTTTCTTTTTAATGTTCGTAAAGGAAGAAAATTTAGGGACATAATTTGATTTTTTCTTACTATCTGATTCTAATTCGGATAGTTTCTTCCTTCCAAATTCGGAGAGTTTAGATTTCTCGCCTCTAAAAGTTATGTCCTCTAAAATTTTTGTACCTGAATGATTAACTGATTTCTCATAAATCTCGACACATTTTTTAATTCGGTCTTCAGTTGGTTCAGTCAGAATCCAATATTTTCCTGCAGAGGCTAAAAAACCACTTTCATAATATAATTCTGAAAGTCGATTCCATAAAATTGGCTCATTCGGATATTGATTAATCATATTTCTTAATCGATCCGCAGCCTTGAATTTCAGACCGTTTTGAATGTCCAGTTCTATTTTCGCTAATTTTTCTTCTAAACTCAAATTTTTTTTTCAAATGTACCACAACGGGTTTGTATAACGCTTGTGGCGCCTGGCGCAGCGTGCGGCTTGAAGCGGCGATAACTACAAAGTTACTTCTTTTTGCCAAATTATTCAGAGCCGCGTGAGACTCAGAAAGGCAAGCATTACGTTTTATTCCGACCTACAAGATAGTTAATTATTTGTCAGAAACATACTGTTTACAACACTCTTAGACATAAGCGTTATACGGTGTTGTGCGCAGTTTTTTATTCAGAATCTTGCGATTAAAATGCATCTTTTACTACATCAATTTTATGTTTCTCTACAACATTCATCATCTCATTTATCATATTGTCCGCTATTTTCTTCTGTTCAAATAAACTTAAATTTCGCACATTGTTAAAAGTTTTTTCGTGAACAATTTCTTTTTGAAAGTATTTATACTTCCAATTTATTGTTAAATGACCAGTTCCATATTGAAATTTTATGATTTGATTTTTACCATTTTCATATAAATTAAAACTCCTTTTATCGAGGTTTGTAACACTCCCTTTTCCGTCATAAGCTGCATTATTCAAAGTATTCACAATTACATTGAACTTCTCACTTAAACTTATATTTCTTAAATCATCTTTGTCCTTATTTGCATCTCGGAAAAATGAAAAAAGAATGAATAAAACTATACCGATTACTAATACCCAAATCATCTATTTATCTTTTTTAAATTAATTACTATACTCCAATACTGCATCTATAATTGTATTCATTTCATTATTTGGTATAAATGTTACATTTGAACTAACACCTTTTTCGGCAATTTTCCTTAACGCGTAATTCCCTAAAATCGGGCTTCTTATAACTGCATATAGAAATTTCGGCCTAAAATTTTCAACATAAACTACAAAATTATTTGCCAAAGCAAGTGGTAAACCATCGTCGGTTGGTATATCGTCAAAATCATTTGTTAAAATCTCCAAATAGTTATCATCACTCCCAATAACAACTCTGTCAACCGTCAAAGTAAATTCTAAATTACTAAATCTAAATTTAGTAACATCAATTTCTGTAAATTCAACATCAGATTTTTTTAAAAAACTTTTAAAAAGCTTATAAGTGATTGCTCCAGTTACAGTTGTTGTTCCTGCCATTTCTTGTGCAATTATTCTACTATTCTCACTATCTTCTAAAAACAATTCAGTTACTTCATCGTCAAAACAAAATTGATAAAACATAAGTTTTATTTTTCGTTCATCTTCATCTAATTCGGCTTGAGACACAATTGGTAGGTCATCTTTTTTTTGTTCAACTTCTTCTGAACTATCATCGAAGAGTTTAGAATAAACAGCTGTATAACCTTTTGAGCCAATTTCCTCAATATCTTTATCAGTTATGTCAAATTTAGCTTTTGAAGAATTTAGAAAGTTCTTAAATTCTTTAGCGGTATTGTTCATTATATCAAGATAATATATACTTTCAAGCGGTGTCCCTTTCATTGGATTATCATTCCCTTTTTCTCGAAGCGCTTTTAATATTTCATCTTCTAATTTTTCTGATAAGATTTTAATTTTACCTATAGAATTCATTTAGTTAATTTGGTTGTTAATAGTTGGCTAAAATTGCGCACAACGGGTTTGTATAATGTTTGTTGCGCTTGGCGCAGCGTGCGGCTTGAAGCAGCGACAGCCGCCAAGTCTCGTTTCAGCTTTATTCTCCGAAGCTGCGTGAGACTCAGAAGAGCAAGCTAGTTCGGCTTATTCCGAGAACCAATTTAGCTAAATATTTTCTAAAAATTCAAAATTATTACCGATCAAGCAATGAAAATTATACACAGTTGGCAACTGGCTTATTCTGTTCTTGCCATATCGGCATATTTCTTAACGAATATTTTTGCATCTCTCATGTTATCAGGATATTCGACGTATTTCCGCACCCTATTGTAGTAATCCGAATCAATTCCGCCATCAGTGATATGTTGATAGTAAAATCCGTTGTCAATCAGAAATTTCACTACTTTCCATTTTTCAGTGTCATCTTTTTTGGGAGGGCGAAAACGGTGTGGCATTTTAATCCGTTCATTTCCACATTCGGGACAATTAGAGATATTCCCATAATTAAAGGATTTCTGACAATTCGTACAGATAAGTTTATTTCCCATACCTTTTTTTCTAGCTTGTTGCCAACGGGTTTGTATAATGTTTGTTGCGCTTGGCGCAGCGTGCGGCTTGAAGCAGCGACAGCCGCCAAGTCTCGTTTCAGCTTTATTTTCCGAAGCTGCGTGAGACTCAGAAGAGCAAGCTAGTTCGGCTTATTCCGAGAACCAATTTAGCTAAATATTTTCTAAAAATTCAAAATTATTACCGAACAAGCAATGAAAATTATACACAGTTGGCAACTGGCTTATTCAGTTCTTGCCATTTCGGCATATTTCTTAACGAATATTTTTGCATCTCTCATGTTATCAGGATATTCGACGTATTTTCGCACCCTATTGTAGTAATCCGAATCAATTCCGCCATCAGTGATATGTTGATAGTAAAATCCGTTGTCAATCAGAAATTTCACTACTTTCCATTTTTCAGTGTCATCTTTTTTAGGAGGGCGAAAACGGTGTGGCATTTTAATCCGTTCATTTCCACATTCGGGACAATTAGAGATATTCCCATAATTAAAGGATTTCTGACAATTCGTACAGATAAGTTTATTTCCCATACCTTTTTTTCTAGCTTGTTGCCAACGGGTTTGTATATGAAACTTGGCGCTTGGCGCAGTGTGCGGCTTGAAGCAGCGACAGTTATCCAATTCTCTTCTTAGTTCCATTTGTTCGGAGCTGCGTGAGACTCAGAAAGGCAAGCGTGTTCAAATTATTCCGACGAATCATATTTTGATTAAAAGTAATAATTTCAATTCAATTTCCAACTAAGCCATGTTTTCATATACAGTGTTACCTTTTTTACGAGACACGAACCTTATGATTAACGATAAACTTCGTATTCAGTTATTGCCTTATCGAATCGAGAATAAAAGAATGAGTAGTTACATCAGAAGTTGAAAGGAAATTGAAGCTTTCATATTATTAGAAAGTTGAATAAAAGTTAATCAGTTTTAAAATCAGATAGGAGAGTGGTTCGTTCGTTCGAGGATTAGCTTTTTCCAAAGTTCGGTGTTCGGAAAATAATTCAGCCGAATTCTTTTCCGAGTATTAAAGGTAACGGGTTTGTATAATAATCGTGGCGCTTGGCGCAGCGTGCGGCTTGAAGCAGCGACAGTTTTTCTGTTCCTCGTTTAGTTCCAATTATTCGGA
>NZ_REFC01000017.1 GCF_003688405.1 Ulvibacter antarcticus | reverse complement strand
CTTACAATGGCAATCCATTACCCTCGAGTGATTATTGGTTTGTGGTTGAATATACAGAACAAGAAGTACAAAAAGAATTTAAAGGTCACTTTACCCTAAAACGATAGACTATTACTATGAAGTTTAAAAGAATTTATTTCATCCTACTTTTGTTGGTAACCCAAGTTGCCATATCGCAAGACGGAATCCCCGTATATTCCGATTACTTTTCTAATAATTTGTATCTATTGCACCCATCGATGGCGGGAGCTGACGGATCAAACCAATTACGGCTAACAGCAAGGAGACAGTGGTTCGATCAAGACGAAGCCCCCAATCTTACAACTTTGTCTTTTAATACTAGTTTAGGTGATCAATCTGGGATAGGGGTCGTGTTGTTCACTGATAGAAATGGATACCATTCTCAAACAGGTGGATATTTAGGATATGCACATCACCTTCTCCTTTCCAGAAGTAAATCAGATCTTAATCAAGTATCATTTGGATTACGAGCGGGATTTATTCAATCGAAATTAGATGAAACTCAGTTTGACTTAAATGATTTTGATCCGATAATTGCGGGAATTGTTCAGAGTACCTCTTATTTCAATGTTGATGTAGGTGCTTCGTACCGCTTTTTAAATTTTGCTGCAGACCTTACAGTGAAAAATCTGATCTTTCAGAATAGAAAGATATATTCCGAAAAATTTGAATCGAACAATCAAAGAAGATATATTTTAGGCGCTTCTTACGGAGTCGCGATCAATAATAGCTTTTACAGTTACCAACCATCTGTTTTATTTCAGTTTTCTGAACGAACAGGCGAACAATCTGTAGATATTAACTTGAAAGGATTTAGAGACATGGAATTTGGTCGTTTATGGGCAGGAATTTCATACAGAAGAAGTTTTGATGGTGCACAATATTTGGATGGTGAGACAATAAACAGTCAAAAGCTTCAGTATATAACTCCGATTTTTGGGGCAGATTACAAGAACTTTATGCTAGCTTATACATATTCATACCAAACGGGAAATGTAAAGTTTCGATCAGGAGGATTCCATCAACTTACATTGGGTTACAGTATTTTAAATGGAAAGCCGAGTTTCTGGGAACAAGATATGCGTAATAACGGACGACTTCGACCAGCATATTAATCCTTAAAATAATAAACTAAAAAAGCCCTCTTTATTTAAAGAGGGCTTTTTTTTAGTTCCAGATATAATCTTTCTTTTTCGCTTGTTTTTTTATTGCTTCTATCATGACGCTTTCCAAATTGTTGGATGTTTCGGAAGTAGAACTCGTGATGTACTTTCTTCTTTTTTCATTGACATCCTTGATTTCATTCTGAATACGTTCCCGTTCTTTCCGTTGCTTATTTACATAACTTTTAATTTCGGCTGTAGATTTGTTCTGAAGCTCTTTTGGCAGTTCATCTTTTTTGAGTTCATCATAGCTAAAATCATCTTCAGCTTCGGCATCAACTAAATCCCAGCTACTATTTTTATAAAGCCGAGATCCTTTTGTGACCGTTCTACTAACAGCATTGGCTTTACTATATCCCGCTGCATTATTGTCCTGTTCTTCTTGCATTGCAATCTTTTTTCTTCCGAAGTGACCATAAGGCACATACGTATCATTTAACTGAATGTTAAGTTGAATTATAATATCATCGTAAGGGGAAGCAATATGAACTGTTTCCTGATTGTGATTAATACTCATATAGTCACCATAAGCCAAGCGTGCCCCATCCTGCCAGTTTGAAGATATACCGTGCTCATAATCCCCACAAAATATAGTATTAACCACCACATCTTTCTCTTTGGCCTCCATAGAAGCATCTTTGTAATTCACCGGTCCTTGTGTAAAGGGTTCGTTTCCGGCAATAAAAATCATTTTCAAATCGTCTGCATCATTTCCCCAATCGAGATTTTTCAGAGAATTTTGAATCACTGCGCCACAGTATTCACTACCTCCATTTGTAGTTAGTGAAAATAGCTCTTTCGAAACTTCATCTAAGTCTTCTGTAAAAGGAAGTATTTTTCGAATATAATTAGATCGGCCGCTTAAATTATCATTTCCGTACTCATAAAGCGCTATCTGAAGGTCGGGACTACTATTGCGACATTTCGCGTATGAAAGCTCATTTACGATCTCCCAAAGCTGTGCCTTGGCCTGATCAATTAAGCCGTCCATACTATTGCTGGTATCGAGCAATAATGCAACTTTTATGTAATGTTTTGCAGCTTCAGTTTCTGAAGGATTATGAATTACCGCAAGCTCTTTGGAGGTATCTGCTTTGCATGAACTTACTATTAAAGCCATGGCGCATAGAGTTGTAACTATTAATTTTTTCATGATATTTTGTATTAATTTGTGTTTAATTGTTTTATATCGATATTTCCATCGGGTGAAACCACATAATAGATGGATTTGATTTCGGTTTTAACTATCGGTTCAATTTTTTCAATCGGCTTTGGTGTATATATCAATTTTATATCCATACCTACTTGAATAACAGGTTCTAAAATGGCTGGATTTAAAACAAGATCATAGTCGCTAAACGACAAAGCTTCATAATAATAAGAGGTCTGTTTTTTTGCCGTGGTTAGCCCTTTTTTCTTTTTAATTGCTTCAAAAGAGATACTATTAAAGGCTTGATAACTCTGGTAGAAGTCCTTCGGAAAGAAGCAGTACTTATTATCTGCAAGCGCCACGTCATAGTTATTCAAATCGAAACCAAGCAACTTGTAGTATTCTTTCTTTTCATTAATAAGTTTAATTAATCCGTTCTGTAATTCATTGTAGATCTCTGCTATATTTTCTATAAAGTAATCCACTTTTACAAGGTTGTAAATTTCGTTTTTGGCACAAGCAGTAAGTATTGCCTTGAATTGACTTGTTTTTGTAAATCGAATATGAATATTTTGCTGAAGTTCAAATCCTTTGGGAACTTCGTTGTATTTAGTACTGAAGATTTTTTTCTCAATTTCAATATCATATACAGGAACAAATGAAATAACATCAATAACAATGTCTTTTTCTGAAATTCCTTCGGAAATTAAAAGCGTTTTAACAGCGTCGATTCTTCCGTTGACCAAGTCATTGGTTTCTTCGGCAGTTTCTCCAATTTGTGACAAACTGAAAACGGCTGTAAAAGAAGTTGCTTCAACATTTTTAAGTGCTTTTAAATCAACCGTGAGGGTCGTGCTTGGTTGTAAAGCCAGATTTAGCTGTTGTTGAACTACAGGATTGTAAATTTGTGCGTTTCCAAAGCCAGATATATTTTTTCGAGAAACGACGTTTTCCAATTCTTGTTGATTGTAATTGCCTTTATGCTGCGCCACTGTAGCTTCAGAAATAAAGAAAATGAAACCTAATAAAATGTATGTATACTTCATGTGTTTTGTTTGATTATGGTGTAAAACTAGGAGTGAAGTTTTTCAGAAAAAAATGAGAATGAGGAGCAAGCTTGTTTCGTTGAGGCAACCCTTATAATGAGCTAGGCAAGTACTGTTTTAGAGCTTTAGAGTGCTTAATTTTTGAAAATCGACGTTTTTCAATGCGACCTAAAGTGTGTATGTTTACCGTTTTAAAGCTATGTTTAAACTAGTTTCAATTTTACTAATTACGTTGTTGTTCGCCTCACCATTCTGTTTAGAAGCCCAGAATAGCAGGACCGAAAGGAGTTCATTTTACTTAAAAGGAAACGTGGTCGAATCTGAGACCAATAAACCGGTTTCCAGAGTGAATGTCGAAATAAGTGGAGGAGCGTATACCACGACTAATATTCAAGGGGATTTTTCAATTAATGCGAAAATTGGAGATGAGTTAATTATCCGTAGTGTGAATTTTAATACAGTATATTATACAGTTAAAGACCAACAGCATCTCACGGTAAAAGTGGAGAATGCCATGGAAATCCCGAAAGCTTCATCGGTTCGGAAAAAGTCGGTAGATGTTTTTAAAAGTTATATAGATTCTGCGAAAATCTATCTTAAAAAAGATGCTAAGAAAAGTATTGAATACGTCACCAAAGCATTGGAATCTGTGCCGGGTAGATCTGCTACGGCAGCGCAAAATCAGATTGCTTTTGAAACATTAGGAGACATCAATCTTTACTACGAACAACAAGATCTCGCTATTGATAATTACAATCGTAGCTTACTCTCCGGAAATAATATCGATATTCGGATAAAGCTTGCGGGTGCTTTCAGAAAGAATAAAAATTACCAGGAAAGTATCACCGAATATTCTGCATTACTAAAATCTTCACTGTCTAATTATCAAAAAGTACAGGTTTATGAAGGACTTGGCGACACCTATAAAGCGATCAATGATGGATCGAGAAGTGTTGCCAATTATCAGCAAGGCTTGGCTATTGCCACTAAACACAGTATTACTCCAAAGATCACCGATTTAAATTCTAAAATTGGAGAGGTATTTGCACAGAGTGGAGCGGTTGAAGAAGCAGAATCGTATTTTGGAAATTCATTAAATCTTTCGAAAAAAGAAGGTAAAAAAAGAGCTGTTGAAGAAAAGAATAAAGTAGCCGATTTTTACAACCAAAACAGAGATTTTGAAAAGGAAATACAACTTCGTGAAGAAACTTTGGACGAGATAAAATCCTTAGATGACGGAACTATTGAAGCTGATCAAAACAGTCCGTTGACACCACAACGACAAAACTATAAGATCGCAAATGCTTTTGTGGGACAGGAGAAATTTAAGGAAGCAATTCCGTATTTAGAAAAAAGCATAGTAGAAGCGGATAAGAAGGAAGATCTATTGGTTAAAAAAGATGCTACACGTAAGCTATCTGAGTTGTACAGGGATATTGGAGAATATGATAAAGCATCAAAATCTTATGAGCGTTATGCCAATGTGGTCGACGAATTATACGCCAAAAAAGATCAGGAACTCTCACAGGCAGCGAGATTCAGTAAGGAGATAACCTTAAGACAAACTAGAATCGCAAGTTTGGAAAACGACCGAAAACTCAACGAGAGCCGGTACAAACTTGCCGTTGAAAATCAAGAGCTAATTCAAAAGAATAATCTTGTACAGAAGTGGGTTATTGGGTCTTTAATTTTAATTGCGTTGTTATTATTATATACCGCTTACACCCAATACAAAAGTGTGAAACAACAGAAATACGCTAACAATCAGTTGTCGTTAAAATCGCTTCGTACTCAGATGAATCCGCATTTTATATTCAATGCTTTAAATTCGGTAAATAGCTTTATCGCAAGTAACGATGAGCGGGCGGCAAATAAATACTTGTCGGAGTTTTCTCAATTAATGCGTTCCGTGCTCGAAAATAGTGAAGAGGATTTTATACCCTTGGAAAAGGAAATAGATTTGCTAGAATTATATGTAAAACTGGAACATTTCCGATTTAAGGATAAGTTTGATTATAACATAAGAGTTTCAGAAAAACTTAATTTAAACGAATTTGTGATTCCGCCGATGTTGCTTCAGCCGTATGTGGAAAATGCCGTGTGGCATGGTTTACGATATAAAGAAGAGCGTGGGAAACTGGAAATTGAATTTGAACAGGTAGATTCAGAAACCGCAAAAATAACCATCACTGATAACGGAATAGGACGTAAAAAGTCTCAGGAGTTTAAGACCGAAAATCAGAAAAAACAGAAATCCAAAGGAATGGGAAATATTCAAAAGCGGATTACTATTCTTAATGAAATGTATAAAGATAAAGTGGATGTTTTAGTGGAGAATGTTTACGATAATGAAGAAGGAACACGAGTAGTACTAATACTTAAGAAGGATTAGCAGTATGTGTAAACCTCGAGCTAATACCATTAAATTCTCAACTAATAAAAGAATTAAATTATGAACTTAAGAGCTATCATAGTTGAAGACGAGGAAACCAGCCGGGATATTTTGCGAAATTATCTTGCGAAGTATTGTCCGAATGTTGAACTGAAAGGAGAGGCTTCAAATGTTGAAGAAGCTTTAGTTCTTATACGAAATAATGACCTGGATCTTGTTTTTCTGGATGTGGAGATGCCTTATGGTAATGCATTCGATCTTTTGGATAAGGTGGGAGACCGACAGTTTGAAACGGTTTTTGTGACTGCTTATAATCATTACGCTATTGATGCACTGAATGCACATGCGTCATTTTATCTTTTGAAACCAATTTCTATTGATAAGCTTATTGAGGCAGTGGATTATGTTTCCGAAATAAAAGAAAAGGAGAATAGCCTACAAAACACAGTGTTACAACCGAAATTAACGCAGGTAGATGGCAAAATCACCATTCCGTTACAAAATGGTTTTGAGGTGTTGGAAGTTGCACAAATACTCTATTGTCAGGCAGACGATAATTACACCAATATTTTTATAAATGACAAGAAGAAGTTGGTTAGTAAAACGCTTAAGTATTTTGAAGAGATCCTTACAGATAAGGGTTTTGCGCGAGTTCATAAGTCGTATTTGGTCAATGTCAATGCGGTTACCGAGTACAAAAAAGGAAAAGGAGGCAGTGTGGTTCTTTCAAATGGGAAAGAGATTATGGTAAGTCCGTCGCGTAAAAAGGAGTTACTCGCTTATTTTAGTTAATTAACTACAGAATAAATGATAATAAAAGCAGTAAATGGCAAGGCGCCACAAATTCCGGAGGATTGTTTCGTAGCCGAAAACGCAACAATTGTTGGTGATGTTGTTATGGGCTCAGAATGCAGTATTTGGTTTAATGCAGTGGTGAGGGGTGATGTACATTTCATCAAAATGGGCAACAAGGTAAATGTTCAGGATGGCGCAGTGATACATGCGACTTATCAGACTTCTCCAACCACGATTGGAAATAACGTTTCAATAGGACATAATGCGATTGTTCATGGATGCACCATTAAGGATAATGTATTGATTGGCATGGGTAGTATTGTGATGGACGATTGTGTGGTTGAAAGTAATTCGATTATTGCCGCCGGAGCTGTGGTAACAAAGAATACAAGAGTGGAAGCCGGGAGTATCTACGCCGGAATTCCTGCTAAGAAAGTGAAGGATATTAGTAAGGAGCTTATTAGCGGTGAGATCAATCGTATTGCCGAGAATTATGTAAAGTATTCGGGTTGGTTTAAGGATTAGATTGATCTAAAAAATTTTTTTCTCTACGGAAATTTCTTCGGAAAAGTCTTGTAAAAGGGCAGCAAGCGTTTCAGTTTCGGCGTTGGTATAGAATCGAAGTGTTGGCGCATTCGTGTCTTTCCGAAGCAATCTTAAAGAAGACAATGTGTTTTGCGTATGTCTTGCTACCGGTTCGCCTGAATCGAGTATTTTAATGTTTGAAGGAAGTAGTTGTTGCAACTGCGGAATAAGATAGGGGTAGTGACTACAGCCCAACACCAAATAATCGATGTTTTCTTTAATCATAGGGGCGGTATATTCTAAAAGCAAAGAAGTCATCTCATCACTTTCTATTTTACCGGCTTCAATAAGCTGAACAAGACCTTCACCTACGATCTCGACCATAGTGATTTCTTTCGAGAAGGCGGATGAAGTTTTATGAAATAAAATACTACTCAAGGTGCCCTTGGTGGCAAGTATTCCAATCTTTTTCGTTGAAGACTGCAATGCAGCCGGTTTTACGGCAGGTTCTATGCCAATGATAGGAATGTTATAGGTGTCGCGTAAAACGGAAATAGCATTGGTTGTAGCGGTGTTACAAGCTACGACTATAAGCTTGCTTCCCATTTCAATAAGCGTTTCGGTGTTTTTGATGCTCAAGGCGGTAATCTCGTCCTTAGATTTATGGCCGTAAGGCGCGTTTTTACTATCTGCGAGGTAGATGGTGTTTTCAAAAGGAAGTAATCTGTGGATTTCTCGCCAAATGGAACTGCCTCCTACGCCAGAGTCGAAAATACCTATAGGACTATCGGGGTTCATAAAAACAAAAATAGTGAATACTTCTCCTTAAAAAAAGGGGTGAATCTATTAGATAAGACAAATACATATTAAATCTTAGTTACTTATCTTTTAACCTAAACTAACGATTTATACAAAAAAAAACGGCTCTCCATTGGAAAGCCGTTTTCATTAATTTTTTTAGGGATATCTTAGATTCCTAATTCTTTCTTTACGTCCGGTAAAAGGTCTTTTCCGTCTGCAAGTAATAGTCCGCTACCAGTTGTAGAATCCATAACATACTGGATTCCTTGAGCTCTTGCAACTTTTTGAATAGCTGCACGTGCTTTGTCAAGAATTGGTTGATATACGTCTAGTTCTTTTTTCTGAAGATCTTGAAGTGCTTGTTGTCTGTATGCAGAGATGTTTCTTTCCATCCCCTGTACTTCTAAAACTCTTTTTTCGTTTTCTTCTTGAGTTTTAGTTCCTTCTTCACTTCCGTATTGCTGTACTTTTGCCTCAAATTCTTTGGCCATACCTTTAATCTCAGTGTCGTAAGTCTTTTTAAGCTTTTCAAGCTGATTCTGTCCCGCTTTCATCTCAGGCATTGCTTCCATAAGAGTCTGAGTATCTATGTGAGCAATTTTTGATTGTGCATTTACAAAACTTGTAGCTCCTACCAAAAGTACTATAGCTACTAATAATGATTTGAAATTTTTCATTGTAATTGTATTTATTAATTAAGTGTTATTATTTATTTAGGTTAAATTATTTCAGTTTTATTGTCCGCCGTCACCTTCTTCGCCACCACTTGGAGGTCCATTTCTATTATTACGGGCGTCTAAAATAGAGTCTTTTCGTTGTTGTCTTTCTTCAAGTAATCGATTTCTTCTGGCATCGAATTCGGCTTTCTTCACAGCTCTAAGTGAGTCGCGTTGTTTTTTACGATCTTCCATTATTTTTTCACGCTCATCTTTCTTTTCCTCGATAGCTTCTTCTCGTTTTGAAACTTCTTTTTCTTCTTCAAGATCCAGCCCGTCTCTTTGTTCGATTTGTCTTTCTTCTTTTTTAGTTGTCGCTTGCGTTCTTCTAGCAGCTCTATCTATACTTCTTAATACGAGATCACTTATATCGTTTCTTTTAGCAGCGAATAACATCACTACATCTGCAGATTTATCAAAAATAAAGTCGTATTTCTTATTTTCCGCAACTTCCTGAACTATATTGAAAACTTGATCTTGTATGGGTTGCACCAATTGTCTTCTTTGAATCATTAAGTCACCGTTAGGACCAAATCTGTCCTGCTGATATTGCAGCATTTCATCCTCTTTTAACTTTATTTCTTCTTCACGTTCTTCTACTAATTCTTTCGTTAACAGAACTCTCTCATTACTTAAATTAAGCGTCATGAGATCTATTTCTTTTTGCTTCTTTTCAATGTCCTGTTTCCATCGCTGTACTTTTCCTTCTAATTGAGTGGAAGCTTCTTTATACTCGGGTACACTTTCAAGAATATATTCCATGTCAATGTATCCTATACGTGCACCTCTTTGCGCATTTGCAACTAACGAAAGGCAAAAAACGGTAAGTGTTATAAAAAGTAACTTATTAGTTTTCATAGTGGTTGGTTGTGTTTAAGAAAATATCGTGCCAAAATTAAAATTGTTGTCCTATAATAAAGTGTGTCTCCCATCCATTCTTTTGCGATCCACCAAGTACAGGGTCGAAACCATAACCGAAATCTATCCCTAATAACCCGAACGCCGGCATAAATATACGTAATCCTGCTCCGGCAGATCTTTGCACACTAAACGGATTATAATTTCTGAACCCATCATATGAACTTCCTCCTTCTGCGAACGCAAGTACATAAATAGAAGCCAATTGCTTCAAAGTTACGGGATATCTTACTTCTAACGAAAATTTATTGTAAATGTTATCTCCATCCACTGTAGACAGGGATTGATTAGGGTATCCTCTTAGTTGTATCACTTCACGTCCATCCAGACTATATGATCCTAAACCATCGCCCCCAACGAAGAATCTTTCAAACGGTGGGATACCACGATCATTATTATATGCTCCTAGGAAACCAAATTCTGTACTCGTCTTTAACACGAGTTTGTCAATTAACTTGGTATACCATGCACCACTAAACTTAATCTTGTAATATTCGAGCCATTTAAAACGTTCCTGATCAATTTCTGAAACACGATTAGCGGCGTTTACTCTGGCAGTACTGGTCTGAGACGCATCGTTTGCTATGAGTTCTTTTTCATCTCTTTCTGAAGCAAAATCTTTATAGTCAACACCATTAAAAGCGGAATAAGGAAGTGTTAACTTAGCGGTAAATTTAAAGTCTGAACCACGCATAGGATAAATCGGGTTAGTGGCAGTGTTGTTTCTACTAATTCCGAAGGTATAGGCAAGGTTGTTTGAATATCCATTACCAAATGTAAATAAATTGGTATTGTAATTTTTAAGGTTGTAATGCTGGAAACTTACAGCTTGCGATAAGGTAAAATAGTCATCCGGCCATTTTAAACGCTTGGCGATTCCCACAGATCCCCCGGTAATAAGGAAACGTTGGTCCTTATCTACTTCTCGAGAATTAAAATTATACTGGTACTGAATAGTATGTGAAAAAGATGTACTTAATTGAATCGGTTTCTTTCCTCCCAACCATGGTTCTGTTAAGGATAAACTATAGGTTTGGTAGTACGAACTAGCTTGTGCTCTAACTGCTAGTTTTTGACCATCTCCCATAGGAAGTGGTTTGTAAGCCTCACCATTAAATAGGTTCCGAAGAGAAAAGTTATTAAAAGATAAACCCAATGTTCCAACAAATCCACCCCCACCGTATCCTCCTTGGAGTTCGATCTGACTGGCACCTTTTTCTACCACCGAATATTCCATGTCGAGAGTACCGTTGTTTGGATCTACATTTTTAAAGTTTGGTGATAGTTGCTCAGCATCGAAAAAGCCTAATTGTCCTAATTCCCTGATCGTTCTTACAACATTTCGCTTACTGTATTTTTGACCTGGACGCGTACGTAATTCGCGGTAGATAACATGGTCATTTGTTTTATCATTTCCTACAACAGTTACATGGTCGAAATACGCCATCTTTCCTTCTTTGATTCTAATTTCAAAGTCGATGGTATCTTGTCTAACCGCAACTTCAACCGGATTAATGGAAGAAAATAAATACCCGTTATTTTGATATAGGTTGGTAAGATCTTCGGCTTCGGGATCTGTAACATCTGCAATTCGTTCCTGAAGTAAGACGCCATTATAAGTTTCTCCTTTCTTGATTCCCAGTAGCTGTCTCAATTGACTGTCTGTGTAAACACTGTTTCCAATGAAGCCAATATCTCCAAAATAGTATTTTTTTCCTTCTTCAATATTTAATGTAAGTGCGACAGTCTTATCACTTCTTGCGATTAATGTATCACTTGTAATACGTGCATCTCGAAAACCGTTAGACTTATATTTGGTAATAATTGAAGCTTTATCTTCTTCAAAGCCTGAAGCTGAAAATTTAGATTTTTTCCAGAAACGCAAGTAGTTTTTACGTTTTACCTTTTTCATTGCATTGCGCAATTTGGCATCAGTGAGCTCTTTATTTCCATTAAAAGTTATAGGAGATACTTTAACTCTGTTGCCTTTGTCAATGCTAATAGTCATATTCTTGGCGACTTCTGTGCCGGTAGAATCCAGTTTTGGAGTGGTGCTTATAACTACATTGGTGTTTAAAAACCCATCGTCTTTATATTTGTTTACAATGTAGTTTTTAGTAGTAGTAATAAGGTTTTTGGTGATTTTTATTCCTGGTTTCAGGTTGTTGTCCTTAATTAGTTCTTTTTGTTTTCCTTTACGTATTCCTTCAATTTTTACTTCACTCAATTTTGGGAGTTCAACGATATACAGCTCTAAATCGGCATTCTCACCCTCGATATTTGTAACATAAAAGGCAATATCACTAAACAGGTTTTGTTCCCAAAGTTTTTTGGTAATAGCACTTAATTTTTCTCCGGGGATATAAATTCTATCACCTATTTTTAGTCCAGTAAATGCAATGACAGTCTGCTCATTGAAGGTTTGAGCTCCAGAGACTTTGATGCTATTAATGGTGTATTTTTTTCCACTGTCCAGTTCTTTTTTTTGAGCTGAAAGCGTTGAAACAGATAATATTGTAAAAAGGAAAATACAATAAAATTTAAGGTATCTGTACGAAAATGTACTATTGATTGAGTTGCTCACTGGTCTTTCCAAATCTTCTTTCTCTGTTTTGATAATTTAATATTGCCTCAAAAAGATGTTTCTTTGTGTAATCGGGCCAAAGTGTTTCAGTAAAGTATAATTCGGCATATGCTAGTTGCCAAAGTAAAAAGTTACTGATACGCTGTTCACCACTGGTACGTATCAACAAATCAACATCCGGCAAATTTTGCGTGTAAAGATGATTATTAATAACTGATTCATCGATAGCATCGCGCGAAATTAGGTTATTTTTAACTTTAAGGCTAATCTCTTTGACGGTTTTTATTAATTCTTCCCTAGAACCATAACTTAGAGCTAGAGTGAGTGTCATTCTTTTGTTGTCCTTAGTGCTTGCTATTACTTCTTTGAGTTCCTTGTGAACTTTTTTAGGAAGCGCTTCTAAATTTCCAATAGCATTGAGGCTAATATTATTGTCTTGAAGTGTTTTTATTTCCTTTTTCAAGGAAGAAACCAATAATTTCATAAGAAGCTCGACTTCTAATTTTGGCCGTTTCCAGTTTTCAGTGGAAAAAGCGTAAAGAGTTAAATACGGGATATTAATTTCTGCGCAGGCTTCAACAACCTCGCGTACAGACTTAGTGCCGTTTTCATGTCCAATAGCTCGTAAAAAGCCTTTTTGCTTCGCCCAACGACCATTGCCGTCCATAATTATAGCAAGGTGTTTTGGTAGTTTATTTCTGTCTATTTGATCGAGCAAATCCATGACTATCTAAAAATTACAATAACAAGGTTTTCTTCCAAAGGTAAAGCTAAGGTTCAGTCCGGTAAAGACATACCAGTCATTATTGTTAACATTTCCAAATTTTAAACTTTCTGTATCAGCTAGTGAACCAACCGGATTACTTCCGTCGATATCATCTGTAAAGGTATATCTTGCTCCAATCTCTAGTGCAAGCGCCATACTTGAGCTTACTTTTACCTTATAACCCAAAATAATTGGAATTGCTACAGATCCTGCCTGATCATAATCTCTAAAAAACTTATCGGCTTTTCGAAAATAAGAGGCCTTGTATAAGAAATACGAAACTCCTGTATACAAATAAGGAGTGGAAACATTTCGACCATTGTAAATATTATATTCCCAAAATGTATATTCAATTCCTACGGAAAATTCTGTAATTTTATTTTCAAAGGCATATCCTCTTTCGCGTCTTCTACTTTCATTAGATTGCGCATCATCGCCTATAATAGACCCAGTAAGGATCGAAGCTCTGAACGCATGCCGAGGACTTCTATTCCATTTTACAACAGCCCCATAGGCTAAGGTGTTTGGCGAAATGAAATTTGTTTTTCCAACGTCTCCAATGTAGTTGAATCCACCTACCATAGCTCCTACTTCATAAGTTTGAGAAACCGCTGTTAGAGAGGTGATTATAAATAAAAAAACGGTGGTGAAATACTTCATATACCTTAAAAGTTTGCAAATATAATAATAAACTTGGCTTATTAGTATTATAAGCGAATTTGTCTCTGTTGATTAACAAATTTTCAGGTATTTTATTGTCTAATTTCTTTTGTCTTCACCCCAAAGTAACTTTTTCCGAAGGGTTTTAATAAAACTATTATCCATTAATTGAACAAACTTTACTGTAAAAGAGGCTCTTTTAATTGTTATGGTAGTGTTGTTCTTTACGGTCGCAATCCTGGAGTCCATTGAAACGAGGTAGCTTTCCTCCCTTCCACTAACTTTTAAGCTAATCGTACTGCTATCGGGTATTACTAAGGGCCTCGCGTTTAGGTTATGAGGTGCAATAGGTGTAATTACAATACTGTTAGTGCTTGGATCCATTACAGGGCCACCACAACTCAATGAATATCCGGTTGAACCGGTTGGAGTTGCTACAATAAGACCATCACTCCAATAGGAAGTAAGGTATTTACCATTAACTTCTGTCTCCACTTTGATCATGGAAGTAGTGTTTTTTCTATTTACAGCAACCTCATTTAGTGCAAAATTTAAATTGGTAAACTCGCTGTTTAATGGCTTTGTAGAAATCGTGAGTAGAGATCTTTCAGAGATTATATACTCATCATTTAAGATCTGATTTATGCTTTCTGTTATTTTTTCTTTCTGAATGGTAGCCAAAAAACCTAACCTACCGGTATTAATTCCAACGATAGGAATACCAAGATCGCCAACATAGGTTACCGACTTTAATATGGTCCCATCACCACCAATACTAAAAAAAAGGTCGTAGGAAGAATCAAGTGTTTTAAAAGTGGCTATGTTTGAAAAATCGGGACTTATATTCTGGTGCTTATTAATGATAGAAAGGAAATTCTCTTCTATTACTATTTCAACATTTTTTTTCTGAAGCGCATCCAGAATTAATTGAATATGAGTTTCAGATTTTTCGTGATAAAACTGTCCGTAGATACCTATCTTCATCAAATTATATGTTTAGGTATTTGTCCAAATAGTTAGAGCGCTTCTTTAAATCATCTAAGAACCTGTCTTCTTCATGGTTTGAAACAACACTGTAATCATACCTTCTGAAAGTCTGAACAATGGCATTCATACCGGTATGGCCAATTTTTATTGTCAGCTGTATTTTTTCATTTTCCATCTTAGAAACAAATATTCCTAAAAGTTTGGCGTCATTGGATTCGACTATCTGACAAACTTCACTAAATGAATAATCCCGAATTCCCTTTTCAACGACTATAATTCCACCTGCTTCGCCCAAAAAAGGTGTATTGTTAAAGAGATTCATGATATCACCTAATTCGTAATAACCCAGATATTTATTTTCCAAACTTAACACCGGCATGATATTGCAATGATTTAATGCAAATGCCTCCAAAATATCTAACCAGTTAGTTTTTTCACGCACAAAAAAAGGTTCTAAAGCGTATTCGAAGTCTTCGAGGTGTTTTGTGTTTTCGAAACAATACGCGTCTGTTTCAGAAATACAACCCACATAGACGCCCTTTTTCATCACAGGAATATGTGTATAGGTCAATTGGTTAAAAACTGTCTGAACTTCTTTTATTTCCGAAGAAATAGAAAAAGCCTCCACATCATTGATAATTAATTGTTCGGTATTCACTTTTCTAATTTTTATGCAAATTACTTAAAATAAAGATTCAAAAGCCTGAGGAAGCTTTGTATTTTTGTATCCTTCAATCAAATCTCATGGCAAAATTAAGCGTAAATATTAATAAAGTGGCTACCATTCGTAATGCAAGAGGAGGAAATACGCCAAATTTGGTACAATTTGCAATCGATGCGCAAAAATTTGGAGCGCAGGGTATTACTATTCATCCCAGACCGGACGAACGTCATATAAAGTATAAGGATGCCTACGATCTTGCGCCAGTTGTAACCACGGAGTATAATATTGAGGGAAATCCTAATGATAAATTTATGGATCTGGTACTAAAAATTAAACCTACACAGGTTACATTGGTTCCAGACGCCGTGGATGCAATTACTTCCAATGCAGGTTGGGATACTATAAAAAACAAAGATTTTTTAGCTGAAGTGATTTCTGAATGTAAGCGCAACGGAATTAGAACCTCGATTTTCGTAGATCCAACATTGCCAATGATTGAAGGTGCCGCAGCAACAGGAACCGATCGAATTGAATTATACACCGAAGCATTCGCTCATGCATATGGTTTAGGTGACAAAACAGCTATAAAACCTTATACTGAATGTGCGTTGTTGGCGAATGAATTAGGCTTGGGAATAAACGCGGGCCATGATCTTTCGTTGGAAAATATTCAATACTTTAAGGAACATGTTCCGGGATTATTGGAAGTTTCGATTGGGCACGCATTAATTTCAGAAGCACTTTATTTAGGTTTGGAAACTGTAATAAAAGAATATCTTAAAAAACTCGCATAGTATGATTCTGCATTCGCAAATAATAGGTAAAGGAAAACCCTTTGTGATTCTCCATGGATTATTAGGGATGGGAGACAACTGGAAAACCTTAGCAAATCAATTTGCGGAAGAAGGATATCAAGTCCATTTAGTGGATCAACGTAATCACGGGCGAAGTTTTCATAGTGAAAGTTTTAACTATGAACTAATGGCGGAAGACCTTAAACGATACTGTGATGCTCATGATTTAAAGAATATTGTACTATTGGGTCATTCCTTGGGTGGCAAAACAGCCATGTTATTTGCTACTACATATCCTTCACTGGTAGACAAGTTAGTGGTGGCCGATATAGGTCCAAAATCATATCCTCAACATCATCAGGATATATTTAAGGCCCTTAATGAATTGGATTTCGAGAAGCTGAAAAGTAGAAGTGAGGCAGACAAACTGCTTTCAGAATATATTAAAGAGATTGGAACAAGGCAATTTCTACTTAAAAACCTGTATTGGAAGGAGAAAGGGGTTTTGGCGCTTAGAGCGAATTTAGCAGTTTTATCTAAAGAAATAGATGAGGTGGGAAAGGCCTTGCCTGAAGCTAAGGTATACCTTGGAAACACTTTGTTTTTAAAGGGGTCGAAGTCGGGTTACATTGAATCCATGGATGAAATTCTTATAAAAAAGCACTTTCCAAAGGCGGAAATTGTAACTATTTCAAATGCTGGACATTGGCTACACGCAGAAAATCCTGATGAATTTTACCATAATGTTATGAATTTTTTATAACATTGCACAGATATTTTTATTATGTATGCATAATAAATCGGCTTTTAGTCAAGAATAATGTGTATTTTACCGAGTAAAAAAATAATAAATAAACCTATTAATTTAACTTAACTATTATGAAGAAATTATTGCTTCTCGCTGTGTTTGCACTTGCCACAGCAGTAACTTATGCCGGAGGGTATCGTGTTAGTCTTCAGGGAAATAAGTCCTTGGCAATGGGACATACGGGAGTTGCTGTTGTTAACAGTAGTGAACTTGTATTTTTTAACCCTGCAGGTTTGGTATATCTGGAAAACAAATTAAGTATCTCTGCTGGAGCCAGTGGAGTGTTTTCGAACGTTGCTTACCAAAATGAAACTACTGGTGCTAGCTCGATGACGGATAGCCCGGTTGGAACACCACTTTATTTTTATGCATCTTATAAAGCGACCGATTGGTTGGCATTGGGTGTAGGTGTTTATACGCCTTACGGAAGTTCTGTTGAATACCCGGATGACTGGGCGGGATCACATTTAGTGAACAACATTGACTTGGCTGCAATTTATATTCAGCCAACGATTTCCCTTAAATTTAATGATAAGTTTAGTGTAGGTGGTGGACCAATTTTTGTTATTGGATCTGTTAATTTCAATAGAAACTTATCAAAGACACTTTCAACTATTGAAGGAGAACGTTCTGAAGTAACTCTTGATGCTTCAGGAGTAAATGCTACGGGATGGGTTGCTAGTGCAATGTTCCATGCTACTGATCAAATAACAATAGGTGCAACGTACCGTTCAGAAATTATTATGGAAGCAAGAGATGGGGATGCAACTTTCGAGAATATTCCTAATTCTCCTTTAACTCCTTTTCCAGCTTCTACAACCTTTAACGCGGATTTGCCATTACCGGCTGAAATGACCGTTGGTCTTTCTTATAAGTTCTGTGAAAGATTTTTATTTGCATTTGATTTCAACCGTACTTTCTGGGATGTATACGATTCGTTAGATATTGATTTCGCTTCGGAAGACGTACCGGATTCTTTTAATGCACGTAATTATAAGAACAATTCAATATATCGTTTCGGACTTCAGTATGACGCTACAAAGATGTTTACATTAAGAGCTGGTTACTATTTTGATGAATCTCCGGTACAACCTGGATATTTTGCGCCAGAAACACCAAGAAACGATAGTAATAACTTTACTGCCGGACTTACTGTGAATGTAGGATCACATCTTCAAGTTGATGCGTCTTTCTTATATTCTCACTTCAAGGAAGTTGATGCTTCATACGATTACTATGTTGATTCTACGAATGGATCGACTGTTCCATTTGGTGGAAAGTACAAAACGAATGCCTTTGTTCCGGGCTTAGGGTTGACTTATAAATTATAATTCAAAAAAATTCAGAAAAGATGAAAAATACATTTAAAATAGTATTAGGCTTACTAGCCATCGGTTTGGTAAGTTGTGATGCAGAGTTTGAGACTGCGGTTTCAGACGAAGGATTTTACGACAGTGGATCTGCAGATCTTTCAAGATATGTAGCAGTAGGAAACTCACTTACGGCAGGATATGCTGATGGTTCATTATACCTTAGTGGACAAGAGAATTCGTATCCAAACATTATGGCGCAGCAATTTGCTTTCGCAGGTGGTGGAGATTTCACTCAACCATTAGTAAACGATAACTTTGGTGGTTTGCTTAGTAATGGTACTCCAATTCCCGGATTCGGTACTAGATTCGTGCTTTCGGTAGATGATCAGGGCAATAGAGCTCCTGTTCGTTTAGACGAAATGCCAACTACAGATATCTCAAACGTATTGCCTGGCCCATTTAACAATATGGGTGTTCCTGGAGCAAAAAGCTTCCATTTATCAACACCAGGTTACGCAACTTTGAATCCTTACTTTACTCGTTTCGCGACGAGTACAAGTACAACGGTAATTGCTGATGCAGCTGCTATGAACCCAACGTTCTTTACGCTATGGATTGGTAACAACGACATCTTAAGTTTTGCTACTTCAGGTGGTACAGGTGTGGATCAGACAGGAAATTTTGACCCTTCAACTTATGGACCAAACGATATTACAGATCCTAATGTATTTGCTGCTGCTTATAGCGGACAAGTAGATGCATTAACTGCTAATGGTGCAGATGGAGTTTTATTAAATATTGCTGACGTAACTTCAATTCCATATTTTACAACGGTGCCTTTTGCTCCATTGAGTCCTTTGGATCCTAATTTTGGACCTCAGATCCCAACTTTAAATGCAACATTTACACCTTTAAATCAGGCATTTGCATTTTTAGGAGTTCCTGAGAGATCAATTGTTTTTTCACAGACAGCGGCGAGTAGTCTTGTGATTCATGATGAAGGCTTAGCAGATCTTTCTGCTCAGCTTGCAGCAGTTTTAGTAGGTGGAGGTTTAGATCCGGTGACTGCTGGATTATATGGTCAACAATTTGGACAAGCAAGACAGGCAAATGCTGGTGATTTACCAGTGTTAGTGAGTTCGGGTGTAATAGGAAAATTAAACCAAGGTCGTTTTGACGCATTGGTTGCTGCAGGTGTGCCTCCAGCGACTGCAGGTCAATTATCTGTAAACGGTGTGACATATCCTATGGAAGACCAATTTGTATTAGTTCCTGTTGAACAACAAATGATAGCCACGGCTGCAGCTGCTTACAATGCAACAATTCAGGCAATTGCCGATGCCAAAGATTTAGGTTTTGTTGATGCAAAAGCTAATTTAGCACAAGTAGCAAATGGAGGTGTTGTGTACGATGGCGGTGTATTAACATCCACATTTGGTACAGGAGGGGCATTTTCTTTAGATGGTGTTCACCCAACACCAAGAGGGTACGCATACGTTTCGAACCTAATAATAAACGAGATGAATCGTAAGTACAACGCTCATATACCAACAGTATTGATCAGCGATTACGCAACTATTACTGCTGCTAATAATAATTAAATAGTTAGTAAGAGTTTATAAAATTCTTTAAAGACCGTTCTCATGTAAATGAGAGCGGTTTTTTTTTATCTTTATTCTAAAATTTAAACTATGAAACTTATCTTAAGATTATTTTTAACTGCTGTTGCGGTGATTATTCTGGCTTATGTACTTCCGGGTGTGGGCGTAGAAGGATTTACATCGGCTGTAATTGTAGCTGTTGTACTGGCATTGTTAAGAGCGATTGTAAAGCCCGTTTTGGTATTCTTAACCCTTCCGGTCACCATAATTACGCTTGGATTGTTTTTATTGGTTATAAACGCCTGTATCATCTTAATGGCCGATTATTTTGTGGATGGCTTTACTGTAACAAATTTCTGGTGGGCATTACTTTTTAGTTTACTGTTATCTTTCTTACAGTCCATACTTTATAGTCTTTTGAAGGACAAATAATTCGCAGAATTTCAGCAGCTGAAAAGTTTGCTGACTTCCTTAAAAAATCTTACTTTTGCACCCGCTTTGCCGGCGTGCAAGCATCAATTTTTAAAGGAAAATTTTTTAGAAAATGAATATTACAAAAAAAGACATTGATACATTAAATGCTGTTGTAACAGTAGATATCAAGAAAGAGGATTATTCAGATAAGGTACAATCTGTTTTGAACAATTACCGTAAAACCGCGAATATTCCTGGCTTCAGAAAAGGACATGTACCTATGGGAATGGTTCAGAAGCAATACGGAAAAGCAGTATTGGTTGAAGAAGTAAACAAGATTTTACAGGACAGTTTGCACAATTTCCTTACGGAAGAGAAATTAGATGTGTTAGGAAACCCATTACCAAAGAACGAAATGGAAATCGATTGGAATACCGACGATTTTTCTTTCGAATTTGACTTAGGTCTAAGCCCGAAATTTGATGTTGATGTAAAAGCAAAGACGATCACCAACTACAAAATAGTAGCCGATGATAAAATGCTTGACAATCAGGTGAAAACCATTCGTAAGCAATATGGAAAGTTGATTTCCAAGAAAGAAGTAGCTAAGGAAGATGAGATCACGGGAACGTTTACCTCTTCAGAAAAAAACATTGAAAATAAAGCAACGCTTAGTACGGAAGTAGTAAAAGGAAAAAAACAACTTTCTGCTTTACTAGGAGCTAAGGTTGGTGATACAGTTACTTTGAAGACTAAAGGGATGTTTGGTGATGATCATGATAACCAAAAGTATCTTGGAGTTGAACATGAGGATGCACATGGATTGGACATTGAAGTTTCTTTAAAAATAGAAGAAGTTAATAAGCGCGAACTTGCCGACATGAATCAGGAGTTTTTTGATAAGCTTTTTGGGGAAGGAGTGGTTTCTTCGGAAGCTGAGCTAAAAGCTAAAATCAAGGAAGATGCGGAAAAGCAATTCGAACAACAAAGCGACCAGAAATTGTTGAATGATGTTGTTGAATCGCTTATCGATAACACGAAATTTGAACTTCCAGGGGCGTTTTTACAACGTTGGATTCAAATGTCGGGAGAAAAGCCGCTAACGGAAGAAGAAGCAAAAGCCGAATACGAGAGAAGTGAAAAAGGATTACGCTACCAATTGATCGAAGGAAAGATTCGTAACGAAAATAAAATTCAAGTAACTTTTGACGAATTAAAAGCGCATAGCCGTGAAATGATTAAAGGTCAGATGGCTCAATTTGGACAAATGAATCCTTCAGATGAAGAGTTGGATAATATCGCTTCAAGAATCCTGTCGAATGAAGAAGAAGTGAAACGTATTAGCGAACAGTTGAATACAAACAAATTGCTTCAGTTTTTTAAGGAAAATGCAAAACTGAAGACTAAGGAGATTACTTATGAGAAATTCATTAAAGAAGCTTACGAGTAATTCAGCAATAAAATAGTTATATTTAGGCGTTGAATTTAACAGTTCAACGCTTTTATTTTTTTAGAAAAACGTTTAAAATTTTATGAACTACGGAAAAGAATTTAAAGACTTTGCAATAAAGGATCAAGGGATCAATAGCATGTATTACGATCAGATCGTAAGTAGCATGTATCCTACAAATCTTACCCCAAATATAATTGAAGAGCGACAGATGAATATTGCTATATTCGATGTGTTCTCTCGTTTAATGATGGATCGTATCATCTTTTTGGGTACTGGAATCAACGACCAAGTTGCTAATATTGTTCAGGCACAGTTACTGTTTTTAGAAAGTACGGATGCTTCGAAAGATATCCAGATTTATATCAACTCTCCGGGAGGTAGTGTATATGCCGGACTTGGAATTTACGATACGATGCAGTTTATTAAACCTGATGTCGCGACTATCTGTACAGGAATGGCAGCTTCTATGGCGGCGGTTCTTCTTGCAGCAGGTGCCAAAGGGAAGCGTAGTGGATTAACACACTCTCGTGTCATGATTCATCAGCCAATGGGTGGTGCACAAGGACAGGCGAGTGATATTGAAATTACAGCCAAAGAGATCATTACGTTAAAAGAGGAGCTTTATAAAATTATTGCTAAACACAGTGGCCAGACCTACGATAAGGTATATGAAGATAGTGACAGGGATTACTGGATGAAAGCAGATAAAGCATTAAAATACGGTATGATTGACGAAATTTTAACGAGAGATAAGTAAACTGTACTCGAAAATTGAATTTTCAGAAAAGAAATTATGTCTAAAGAAGTTTTAGAATGTTCATTTTGTGGCCGTAAAAAAGCCGAAACTAATCTGCTAATCGCCGGACTGGATGCACATATCTGTGATCGTTGTATAGAGCAGGCTCACGGCATCGTTGTGGAAGAAGCATTGCATTCGACCAACAATGAGTTGTCGAGTGAGTTGATGCTTAAAAAACCCAAGACGATTAAGGCGTTTTTAGATGATTATGTAATTGGACAAGAATATACGAAGAAGGTGATGTCTGTTGCTGTTTATAATCACTACAAGCGATTATTACAGCCAAAGACCGATGATGATATAGAAATACAGAAAAGTAATATCATTATAGTAGGGCAGACAGGAACCGGTAAAACCTTAATAGCAAAGACTATAGCGCGCATGCTTAATGTGCCTTTAGCGATTGTAGATGCGACGGTATTAACGGAGGCCGGATACGTTGGAGAAGATGTAGAAAGTATCTTAACCCGATTATTACAAGCTGCCGATTATAACCTCGAAAAAGCCCAAAATGGGATCGTATTTATAGACGAGATCGATAAAATAGCACGGAAAAGTGACAATCCATCCATTACCCGTGATGTAAGTGGTGAAGGGGTACAACAGGCTTTACTTAAACTATTGGAAGGTACTGTGGTAAATGTTCCGCCAAAAGGGGGACGTAAGCATCCGGATCAGAAGTTTATAGAGGTTGACACTGAAAATATACTCTTTATCGCCGGAGGGGCCTTCGATGGTATTGAACGCCATATTTCTAAACGTCTAAATATGCAGGCAGTTGGATTTAGTGCTTCGAAAAAAGAGGATGGAATGGAACGTGACCATATGTTGAAATACATCATTCCTAAAGATCTTAAAGATTTTGGGCTAATACCCGAAATCATAGGTCGACTTCCGGTCTTGGCTTATATGAACCCTTTGGATAAAGGGACTTTAAGAGCAATTTTAACAGATCCTAAGAATGCTATCATCAAGCAGTATAAAAAGTTGTTTGAGATGGACGGCATAGAATTGATAATTACTGAAGAAGCTTTGGATTTTATAGTCGAAAGGGCGATTGAGTACAAACTTGGAGCCAGAGGATTGCGTTCGCTATGTGAAGCAGTGCTCACAGATGCTATGTTCGAACTTCCTGGAACCGATGATAAGAAGCTTCATGTAACAGAAGATTATGTTATAGAAAAGCTTAATAAATCCACAATCAAGAAATTGAAAGCTGTTTCTTAAACTGTTTTCTTCGGAAAAATACGAACCGCAACGATACTGAAAGGTGTTATTGCGGTTTTTTGTTTTAATTTCTACTTTGAACAGGCAAACAATCATTTCCGAAGCTATATAAAAAAAGAATCCCCAACTTGGCTGTCAGGGATCCTGGAATATAAAAACTCACTTACTTAAACTTCGTTTGTATCATGGCATTGCAACCACTGTTTTCACCTTTTTATTAAGAACTTTCTGCTGCATTAATTCTTTCTTGTTCTTAAGGGTGTATCCTGCGATTTCAATATCGCTATTTTGTATACTCGAGACGGTGCCACAAGAGGTGAGCGAGAGTCCGAATACTGCTACGACTAATATTATTATTAATTTTTTCATTGCGAGGGTTTTGTTGATAACAGGACAAACATAGCGCGTAAGAAAAGGACTACCAAAAGAATTAGTTAAAGCGAATCAGATACTCGTTGAAATGCATCAATTTTTTAAATTATCGTTGAAGTGTTGTAAACACTCGATTTACGGCGTTTTGTTCGTCGGAAAAATCGTGTTTTTAATCGATGTTGTGGGAATTTAAATATTTAGGATAAGAAGCTCTTCAATAAAATCTCGGGAATTAGACAGCCTCGGAACCTTATGTTGCCCTCCTAATTTGTCTTTTTCCTTTAACCAATCATAGAATAATCGCTCTCTTGCACAATGAATTTTTGGAGCATTGAGCGTCATATTATTGAAACGTTTTGCTTCATAATCACTATTTACATGCTGTAATGCTTCATCAAAGAGTTTTGAAAAGTTAGATAAATCATTTGGAGGTTTCTTAAATTCAATAATCCATTCGTGAGCACCTTTATCTTTTCCTGACATAAAAATAGGTGCCGCTGTATAATCTACAATCTCACTTTCCGTTAGTTGAGAAGCCTTTTTTAGTGCAGCTTCCGCGTTTTCTATAATTAATTCTTCACCAAATACATTAATATGATGCTTCGTTCTACCGGTTACTTTTATGCGATATGGACTGGTCGATGTAAACCGTATTGTATCACCTACTTTGTAACGCCATAGACCGGCATTGGTAGTGATAATGATGGCATAATTTACGCCTTCTTCTACCTCGCTCAATGGGATAACTTTTTCTTCGGAAGAACCATAAGAGTCCATTGGAATAAATTCGTAGAAAATTCCGTAGTCAAGCATTAATAGTAAATCTTTCTCATCGTTTCTATCCTGAATAGCGAAGAACCCTTCCGAAGCATTATAGGTCTCATAGTACTTAACTCCAGAATTAGGAAAAATCTTTTTATACTGATCTACATAAGGGTCGAAGCTCACGCCTCCATGAAAATACACCTCCAAATTAGGCCACACTTCCAAAAGGTGTTGTTTACCCGTGGTTTCAATGACATTATTGAGTAAAACCAACATCCAGGAAGGAACACCTGCTAAACTGGTAACATTTTCCTTTATCGTTTCATCAACGATCGCCTGCATCTTGTTTTCCCAATTCGCCATAAGTGACACGTCATTACTGGGTGTGCTGCTAAATTCGGCCCAAAATGGCATATTGTCTATAAGTATTGCCGATAAATCTCCAAATATCGTCCCATTCTCTTGATACAACTCCTTACTTCCTCCCAAACGCAGACTTTTACCTGTAAATAACTGAGAATTCGGATTGTTATTTAAATACATGCACAATAGATCCTTACTCGCAGCGTAATGGCAATCTTCCAACGAATCACTGCTCACCGGTATAAACTTACTTTTGGCATTTGTAGTCCCACTAGACTTGGCGAACCATCGAATAGGAGTAGGCCAGAAAATATTACTTTCTCCTCTACGAGCTCGTTCAATTTGCGCCTCATTTTCTTCGTAAGTAGTAATCGGAATGCGTTCAGCGAATTGTTGGTAGTTTTTAATGCTCTCGAAATCGTATTGCTTCCCGATTTCGGTAAATTTTGCCTTCGAGATCAAGGTGCTCAATAATTCTTCCTGTACTTCAATAGGGTACTTCAGAAACAACTCGATTTGATGAAATCGTTTCTTTAAAAACCAAGATGCGATTGAATTTACAATGGTTATTGGCATATTTTTGACCTATCTTTATGCTATAAAAATAACCATTTTCTTCTTATGAATTACGTAGGAGTTTTAACAAAAATGAAGACTGAGAACGGGTCTCCTATACAATACTATCTAATTTTCGAGAATGACTTCCTAAATGTCAATCAATTACTGGATAAAAAAGTGTCGATTAGCTTTTTAAAATACCAGTGTTTAAATTGCAGTTTAGACAAGAAAATCTACCGACAAGGCTTTTGTTATGACTGTTTTTTCGAAATTCCTCAAGCTGCCGATTGGATTATGAGGCCGGAGCTAAGTACGGCACATCTTGGAAAAGAAGATCGTGATCTGGATTACGAGAAAAAGGTGCAATTACAACCTCATATTGTTTATTTAGCCAATAGTAGTAATGTAAAAGTAGGTGTTACCCGTAAAAATCAGGTGCCTACACGTTGGATCGACCAGGGAGCGCATGAAGCTATAGAAATCGTCGAGGTTCCCAATAGATATTTGGCTGGAATTACTGAAGTTGCATTAAAAGACCATGTTGGCGATAAAACTAACTGGCGAACGATGCTTAAAAACGAAATTAAGGATGAAAACCTTATAGACTGGCGAGAAAAACTTAAACAGTTTATTCCAGAAGAGGCAATGAATTATTTTATAGAAAACAATTCCGAAACCCATTTGAAATTTCCGGTGCTTCAGTATCCTAAAAAACCAAAAAGTCTTAATCTGGATAAAACACCTTTTTTTGAGGCTGTATTAAAAGGCATCAAAGGGCAATATCTCATATTTGACGATGATACCGTTTTTAACGTTCGCAGCAACGAGGGTTATGTGGTTACTTTAAAAATGACTTAACTAATTAACATCCGTATTCCCTGAGCCGTCGAAATTACCACTAAGATAATCCCAATTATTCTGTACATTTTGGTGTTCTTTCCACGTTCTTTATCTTCAAATTTCGCACTTAACTTTCCGTAGACATAGAGTGTAACCCATTTACCAATGTATACTCCTGCAAAAAACAACATTAAAAAAAGTAAGGGACTCACTTTAGAGATAGAAATTATATACTGTTGTGCTAATGATACTGCTAGAATATAATATAAAACTCCGCCCGGATTGAGAAACCCAAGTAGAAAACCTGTAATAAATTTTGAAGGACGTTTTTGACCTGATGAATCTACCTTGAAATCAACATCTACTAGCTTAGGGAATATAAAGAGAAACCCAATAATAATAAAAATAACAACAGATGTTATCTGGATCCATTGATTGGTTTCAAAAAAATTGGCGATACTATTGCTATAGAATACCGCAATGACAGCTAACATCATTTCACCTAATCCGGCGCCAAAAGCAATAGGTAATGCCTTAGGAAGTGATTCTTCTTTAGTTGTTGCAATTACAGAAATATTAGTAGCACTCATCGGGATAGTACCCAATATGCTAATAAGCATTCCCAAAAGTAAATACAATAGAAACATGCGCCTATATCAGTTTAATTTCCGGTTTTTGTACTGTCCGTTTTTTTCTTTTTGTTTCCGAAGATACCACCCAAAATATCCGTTACCACTTTGGTTGTAGTTTCTTTTGATGTTGTTTCTCCGCTAGTCGTTCCAGTGGTGGTTTTGGTTGAATCGGTAGGTTTAGTTGTGTTGCCGGAAATAATATCGCCTAAGATATCGGTGCCTTTGGTAATTAACTCCTGCTTTTGTTTTTCTATTAATTTTTGTGTCAGTGATTTTACGGCTGCTTCAGTGTTTAATTGAAACTTCGGACTCGTAAACGTACCTGATAAGCCTACCGGTATAGAAACTGTAGTTGTCTCCGCCTCTTTTGGGTCCAATTTGGCAAGTAGTTTAGTCACATCACTACCTAGGAATTTTGCCGGCACGTCCAGCATAAGACTGTAGTCGATGTTTTTGTCCAGACCATGACTTCCGCCGGCAGTAACATTGATACCTTTTACATCGAAAGTAAATGGTTTCACAACAATATATCCATTGTTAAAAGTTAGGGCAGTGCTAAGATCTCTTAAGCTAAGTTGGTTGATATTTAAGAACGGAACCTGTTCTCCAAGTTTATTTAACAAAGGTGCTTTATTAGGATCCACTTCTGCTGTTAGAATTTTTGCCAATGCATTTCCAGCCAGCGAATTTAGTTGAGGTGTAAGATCACCGTTTAGGTTTCCACTTAATTTTAAGGTGGTATTTAAACTCCCTTGTAATGCGCTCGCTATTGGTGCGATAAATTTCAACAAGTCCAACTGATTAAAAGACTGCGCAATATCGATCTTCTTCAAATCGAGATCCATTGTAAAGGAAGGCGTATTGTTTTTTGTTGAAACATTTCCGGAGAGGGCAACATCTCCACCCAAAGTAGAAGTTGTAACGTTCGATAAAGTTGCCGCCTCGTCTTTTATCGTTACTGTTCCTTTGGTGTTATTGAGAACCAGATCATCATAAATGACTTTCCCTGCTGAAAAATCTATTGTAGCATTTAGGAAATCCGGGATTTTTACTGATTTCGCTTCGGAAGAATTCGCGTTTCCTCCTTTAGATTTGGTTGCTTCTGAAGCATTTTCCGAAGCCATAAAATCATTCAGGTTAAAGGTGTTTGATTGCACCTTAAATCGGCCTCTTAAATCCTGTTTCGACATTAAAAAAGGGATTAGATTGTGTATGTCCCCGCTAGCATTAATGTCTGTTTGTCCGGATGTTGCATTTAGCTCATTCAAGTTAATGTTATTACCACGAAGCATCGTGATTGCCGCCTTTGAAATCTTAATATCATTTTTAAATCCGGCATTTTTGTAATTAAAGTTGGTGAGACTTGCTGTTCCGTTGGTGCTTACGTTTTCATATTTTTCTTTTTCTATAGATGCCATGTCAAATTTTGCAGAAAGGTCCGCTTTAAAGACACCGCTCAAGTCCTGGTCAAGCTCCACGGGAAGTACTTTTTCTATATTGGCAAGATTCAAGGTGCCTTTCATGGCAAGATCGACCAACATATTGCCGGTTAAATTTCTAATGTCACCGTGAGCGGTAAAAAGTTCATCATCGATCTTAAAAGATAAACTGCTAATGGTAAGATAGGTATCGTCTAAAAGTCCGCTGTCATTTTTTAGTTGTGCGTTGATAGATATATTTTGTACTGCTTTTGGTAAATCAGGATATTTAAAAGAGGCATTATTACTTGCAATTTTAATGTCCAGTTTTGGGATATGGGTTTCATCTACCACGCCTTGTATAAGTCCGTCGACAGTAAAATTACCTGTTGTAGTTACCCCGTCGAGATTTTTTACATATTCCTTCGGAATAACTGCTAGAAAGTTTTTAAAATCGGAAGAAGGAGTTTTAAAGTTGATGTCAATCTCGTTATTCGTTTCATTCACTTTTACGAAGCCATTGAAGGTAAGAGGTAATTCATTTATTTTGGCTTCATTCTCTAAGAAGGTATATTTTAGGTTATCAAGATCCATTTGAATCACCGCATTCAAAGACACATCATTTTCACTTAGATATTCCACATCTCCAAGCCTCATAGTTACTTTGGCTGTAGTTTCTGTGTCAAGTTCAGATTGAGATAAAGAAAAGTCTCCTTTTCCGCTGTGATTTACATCTTTCAGCATCATAAATGTTTGAGTGGACTCATCCAAATAGTTGATACGCGAATTTTTCAACTCATATTTTTTAAGTCCGAAAGTGAAGCCACTATCATCTGTGGAAGTTTCGGAAGCGATTGGTGCATCTTTCTTTATGGCAATATCATAATTATTCTGGCCGGTAGAATCTATTAAAATATTTACCAAAGAATTTTCCAGTAACAGGCCATCTACTTCAATAGGGTTGTCCCCACTTTTAAACAATTGGGTAACACCCATATTGATGCTTAAAAGAGAACCTTTAGCAAGTGTGTCACCTTCAAATGGAGCGCGGTTTATCACGCTAAAATTCCTAATAGTAAGCGCTGCGTCGGGGAAATTTCTGAAAAGACTAAGATCAAATTCTTCCCAGCTTACATCTGCGTTGATGTTTTTGTCGATAGTGTTTTTCGCTAATTTTTCCATTGTTCCTTTCAGAAATAAAGGGGATAATGCTAAAAGTAGAATGACGACTGCAAGAAATATCCCTGCTATTTTAAGTATTTTTTTCATAGTTTCTAATTCTGTAATATCAATTCTTCACCCATTTTTAGTCCGAATTTCTTCCGAAGTGCAAAAACAGCGGCATATAGAAATGGAGTGTCAAGTATGGCAATTAAAATTTTAAATATAAACCCACTTAAAAGAAGCGGTCCAAATAATGACCATTCAATTTTTCCAAAGCTGCAAAGAAGTATCAATACGGTAAATGTGTCGACAAACTGCGATGAAAAAGTGGAAAAATTATTCCGAAGCCAGAGGTGTTTTCCTTTCGTAAGTCTTTTCCAAAAATGAAAGATTTGAATGTCAAAGTACTGTGCCAATAAATACGCGATCATGGAAGCAAAAACGGCAATGGCGGTAGCGCCAAAAACGCGGGTAAATAATGGATCGTCTATAGGGCTCCAGGTAGTTGCGGGCACCGAATCTGAAGCCCACACAATTAAAAGTGAAAAGAAAGATGCGAAAATACCTGCCGTGACTAATTCGTTTGCTTTCTTTTTTCCATAGATCTCACTAATGATGTCTGTTATTAAAAAAGTAATAGGATAGGGTAATATCCCAACCGATATTTCGAAGGTATAGATTCCGAAGAAATCCCAGTAAAAAAATTTCTGAAAAATTAAATTCGAAACTACCAATGAGGAAATAAACAATGCACCTAATATCAAATAGATGCGATCGGCTAACATTTTATTTTTTACAGTAAGTGTCGCCACAATGGTTTTTAAAAGGGATAAAGATACTAGGAAGTATTTTTCTTTTCGTTAATTTCGTGCTAATTTAGTAGGGCATTATTTTATATTAATTAGTGCCTTTACCAATATTATAGAGCGATAAGAGTTTACAAAACTTCCTAAAAAATTTATACAAGATCAAAGCTTTACAGAACATATATTTTTCCCTCGGAAGCAATCAGGGAAATAAGTTTGAGTATCTTCAAAAGGCCGTAAATGCTATTTTTGAAGAGATTGGAACTGTTTTGAAGATTTCGGCAGTGTATCAAACTCCGGCAATGGGGTTTGAAGGTGACGATTTTCTGAATTGTGTGATTCAGGTTCAAAGCCGACTGTCCTCAGGAAAGCTTTTAGATAAGATATTGGCTATTGAGAAAAAAATGGGAAGGGAGCGAAATGACAACGATTCCTTTACTTCCCGACCCATCGATATAGATATTTTGTTTATCGATGACTTGGTCAAAGACACAAAATCGCTCAAAATTCCTCATCCACATTTACAAGATAGAAGGTTTGTGCTTCAGCCAATGGTTGATCTTAATCCTGAGTTTGAGCATGCTATTCTTAAAAAAAGTATGATACAACTTTTGTCTGAAACTTCAGACAAAAGCATTATTTCGAAGCAATCAAAATGGCTTCGAAATCCTATTAAAGATTACGATCTTTCAAAGTATAACTATATCGCCATTGAAGGAAATATTGGCGCCGGGAAAACAAGTCTGGCATCGCAATTGTCGTCCGATTTTAATGCGAAGCTTATTTTGGAACGTTTTAAGGATAATCCGTTTCTACCTAAGTTTTATAAAAACCAGCAGCGTTATGCTTTTCCATTGGAGATGTCATTCTTGGCCGATCGATACCAACAATTGCTAGAGGATATCACCCAATTTGATTTGTTTAAAGATTGTGTGATTGCCGATTACGACGCATACAAATCGTTGATATTTGCCAAAGTGACATTGCAGGATGAAGAGTTCAATCTGTACAAAAAGTTATTTCATTTGATGCATAAAGAGCTTCCAAAACCGGATGTTTATGTTTACTTATATCAAAATACAGAGCGCTTGCTTGAAAATATTAAAAAAAGAGGACGTTCTTATGAGCAAAGTATAGAAGCTGAGTATCTGCAAAAAATAAACGATGGTTATCTAGATTTTATAAAATCACAGCATAGTGAAACGATCAAGATTATAGACATTTCATCTTTAGACTTCATAAAAAATCGCAAGGACTATTTGACTGTGCTAAAACAGATAATATCGTAATTTATATATTGCTATATCACGATAAAGCTTTATGAACATGTAGTTTTTACAACTATCGTTTCAGCTTGCAGAAAAGATCCCAAAGTACAATTCCAGCACTAACAGCTATGTTTAATGAATGTTTGGTTCCAAACTGCGGGATTTCAATTACTGCGTCACTTGCGGTAACCACATTTTGAGCAACACCTTTTACTTCGTTCCCGAAAACGACTGCATAGGTTCTATTTTTATCCGTTTCAAATTTATCAAGCATAATGGAGTTTTCCGATTGTTCTATTGACGTGACGAATACACCTTCTTTTTGCAGTTTCTCAATGAGCGGGAGTGTATCTTCTGCATATTCCCAATCAACACTATCGGTTGCTCCTAAAGCCGTTTTTTGGATATCTTTATGAGGAGGAGTTGCAGTAAAGCCACAGAGATAGATTTTTTGAATTAGAAATGCATCTGCGGTTCTAAATACGGATCCAATATTATTCAAACTACGAATATTATCGAGTATAATAATAAGCGGTGTTTTTTCTGATGAAATAAACTCTTCGGAACTTATTCGGTCTAGTTCGCTATTTTTTAACTTTCGATGTTTCATGATCGCAAAACTAAAATTTTAATTTCATCAACACTTAGCCTTTTTTGAAAAGCTTTGAAAAATAAAAACAAGGGCTATAAATTATTCTTATAGATTCTTGAAATTTTATAGAGATTACGGTAAAATAAATAATATTTATAATAACACAGCAGAGTAATAAAGTTTATATATTGAAATTCATCAAAAGTCAATATCATTTTAGAGCATTAATTGTTTTTGACCACTATGGACGTCCGCTAGGTTAAAATACGCTCTTAAAATCTATTGTTTTAAGTTTTTTACCTTTTGCGGTCTTATTTGTGAAAAACTTTCAATAAATATCAATCAGTTCTATTTATAAAAAAGTGCAATTTCCTTATTTTTACTAGTTCAGAATATTCTGTGTGAAATAAAAAGATACCTGCCTGAGCAGGTAATGATATGGCAAAAAAAGTCACGCCTTTAATGAAGCAATATAATACCATCAAGGCGAAATATCCTGATGCATTATTACTCTTTCGTGTGGGTGATTTTTATGAAACATTTGGGGAAGATGCAGTAAGGGCTGCCGGTATTTTGAATATTACACTCACCGCTAGAAATAACGGAGGTGATAATGTAGCGTTGGCCGGTTTTCCACACCATTCATTAAATACGTATCTGCCTAAACTTGTAATGGCCGGTTGTAGAGTCGCGATTTGCGATCAGTTGGAAGATCCAAAGCAGACTAAAACCATCGTAAAAAGAGGCGTAACTGAGTTAGTAACTCCAGGGGTGGCTTTAAATGATGATATTCTTCAGTCGAAATCTAATAATTTTTTGGCGGCTGTACATTTTGGTAATTCCCGAACTAAGACTATTGGAGTTTCATTTTTGGATGTTTCAACGGGAGAGTTTTTAACTTCGGAAGGATCTGCCGAATACATCGATAAGTTGCTTCAAAATTTTAACCCTTCCGAAGTGCTTTTCAGCAAACAAAAAAGAAAGTTATTTTCTGAAACTTTTGGGGATAATTTTCATGTGTTTCATCTGGAAGATTGGGTTTTTCAAACAGATTACGCTTCCGAAGTACTTCTGAAACATTTTGACACCAAGAATTTAAAAGGTTTTGGAATCGATCATCTCGAAGATGGCGTTGTTGCATCCGGAGCTGCATTACACTATCTAAGCGAAACGCGGCATACCAAATTACAACATATCTCAAAAATTGCCAGAATTGCAGAAGATGATTATGTCTGGATGGACCGTTTTACCATTCGAAATCTCGAGTTATACCATTCTACTCAGCAAAATGCAGTAACCTTACTAGAAGTAATTGATAAGACAATTTCTCCCATGGGAGGCAGATTGTTAAAGCGCTGGATGGCACTCCCGTTAAAGAATGTGGAAAAGATAACCCGAAGACATGAAATTGTAAGTTATCTGCTTGGTAATGAGTTGGTTTTAGGTAAGATACAGTCTCATATTAAGCGAATTGGAGATTTGGAACGGTTAATATCAAAGGTCGCAACGGCTAAAATCAATCCGCGTGAACTTGTTCAATTGAAGAATTCTCTGGAAGCCATTATTCCAGTAAAAGCTCAGACGTTATTATCTGAAAATGAATCGGTCAAAATTATTGGGGAGCAGCTTCAGGATTGTGAATTGTTGAGAGAGAAAATCAAGACAACACTAAATGAAGAAGCTCCGGTAAATATTTTAAAAGGAAATGCAATTGCTCCTGGTTTTAATGATAGCCTGGATGAGTTAAGAAATATTTCAAAAGGTGGAAAAGACTATTTGGATCAAATGGTGGCTCGTGAAATTGAACGAACCGGCATTAGTTCTTTAAAAATTGCTTCCAATAATGTATTTGGCTATTATATTGAAGTAAGAAACACCCATAAAGATAAAGTGCCTGAAGAATGGATCCGGAAACAAACTTTGGTTTCGGCAGAGCGATATATAACTGAGGAACTTAAGGTATACGAATCCAAAATATTTGGCGCAGAAGAGAAGATTACAGCTTTAGAGCAAGAGATTTTTGCCAAATTGGTGACATGGAGCTTGCAGTTTATTGGGGTTGTGCAGCAAAATGCAGCTTTGATTGCCGAACTCGATTGTTTGTGTTCTTTTGCTAGTCAGGCGAAAATAGCTAATTATTCCCGTCCGTTATTCGATGATTCCTTCGATTTGGACATAAAAGAAGGGCGGCATCCGGTGATAGAAAAGCAACTCCCACCTGATAATCCATATATCGCAAACGATGTGTTTTTAGATAGGGAAAATCAGCAGTTGGTGATGATTACGGGTCCGAATATGAGTGGTAAATCTGCTATTTTACGACAGACTGCCCTTATTGTATTGTTGGCGCAGATGGGAAGTTTTGTTCCGGCAAAGGCCGTTCGCATGGGCTATGTTGACAAGATATTTACTAGAGTAGGAGCCAGTGATAACATTTCAATGGGTGAGTCTACTTTTATGGTTGAAATGAATGAGACTGCGAGTATCCTTAACAATATTTCTGAACGAAGTTTAGTGCTTTTAGATGAGATAGGACGAGGAACCAGTACGTATGATGGAATTTCTATTGCCTGGGCTATCAGTGAGTATTTGCATGAGCACCCTTCGAGAGCTAAAACTTTATTTGCTACTCATTATCATGAGATTAATGAAATGACCGAGACTTTTGCTCGGATTAAAAATTATAATGTTGCAGTTAAAGAATTAAAGGATGATGTTCTTTTTCTTCGGAAACTGGTGCCTGGAGGTTCACATCACAGCTTCGGAATTCATGTTGCAAAGATGGCGGGAATGCCACAGGCTGTATTACATCGCGCAAATAAAATACTGAAAAGACTGGAGAAATTACATTCTTCCGAAGAATTGACAGAAGAAATGAAGGCTATTTCCAAAGATGAAATGCAACTCAGTTTCTTTAAACTAGATGATCCGTTGTTGGTAGAGCTACGTGATGAAATTTTGGATATTGATATCGATACCTTAACACCGGTGGAAGCCTTGATGAAACTTAATGAAATTAAGCGGATGTTACAACGAAGTGCTTCAGTAAAAATCAAAAAATAAAACTTAAAAAGGCTTCGAAATTGTCATTTTATAGCTTATACCGCTCTGTAAGAGGAGGTTTTCCAGGCGTCTGAATCATTAAAATATCTTAAGAAAAACCTTTGGTATTGGTATAAAAATTTTAAATTTGCAGCTGCTTACTCGCAACAGTGCAATGGTACTAAAAGTAAGTTATGTTCTTAAAAATCGCGAAAATAGCTCAGTTGGTAGAGCGCCACCTTGCCAAGGTGGAGGTCGCGGGTTCGAATCCCGTTTTTCGCTCGAAAGCGAGACCTCACAAGGTCGCGGGTTCCCCCGAAGCATCGGGGCCGTTTTTCGCTTATAATTAAATACTACCAGGTTACAGACTGTAACCGATTTGCTGATGTGGTGGAATTGGTAGACACGCCGGACTTAAAATCCTGTGCTCTTTTGGGCGTGCGGGTTCAAGTCCCGCCATCAGTACATAGAAAAACCGTAACTTGTTATTTTATAACTTGTTGCGGTTTTCTTGTTAGTGATTTAGTCAGCGATTAGTCAGTATTTTGAAAATATGTGATCAATGAAATTTTCATGTGCCACTTTTAATCAATAAATTGAACTCAATCAATTTTAATAATTGGAGAGAAATATGATTTAAATTAAAAACCAACAGATTTTAAAATTTTGGACGGAATAAATTAGAATTAGATTAATAAAATTATGTCATGTTGTTATTTAATTCTTCGAAATCAATAATTGGTAGAATAAAATTGGGAGGTAGACTATTTGATTTTTGAGATAAGATCCCTCTACTAGTACCAACACATACAGATGCTAATAGTCTTAATAAATCTTGATCTATTTCAATAATCTTCCCTTTCTTCCTTTTTATTTTTTCAACACTTTCAATTTGAAATAAGAAGTAAGCATTAAATTCAAAAAGTAATTTATTCTTCTGATTTAACTTTACAAATGCTTGGAGTGTATAAGAGATTCCTACTTTATCTTTTGCATTCTTTATAGTTTCTATATTGAAAGTTTGGTCAATTTTTAAAATGTCAAAATCGTCTTTTAATTTAATTAATGCATCCTTGTCAACTTTAAACAAGATTTCTTTTAAAGATAATATTTCAAGTCCTAAACTACTCATCTACTTTTATAAGTTTACTTATTTTGTAAGATATTTCTTTATTTCCTTTGGTTGTTTTTTTACTGGGTTTTATCCTTTTGTATTCGCAGGCTGGTTCACTTGCGAAAAGAAATTTACCTTCAATTATTTTGGTTTGTGAATAAACTGTATTGATTGAATTTTCATCACTCAAATAAATTATCTGTTCTTTTTTGTTAAATTCTTCACCACCAACAGGTATTATGATTGTTTCTTCTAATACACTTTCTAATTTTGTTATAGTTTTTATCGTAAAATTATGCACTCCTGAAGTCCATTTACTCACTTGAGATTCAGACTTACCTAGCATAGAAGCCAGTTCTTTTTGAGAAATTCCTTTATAGATTAATATAGCATTAATTCTTTCTGAAATTTCAAATGCTCTATCAATATAAAGATCAATTGACTTCTCGTTGTTACTAAAAAATGAAAAGTCTTCTGTTGAATGCTCTAATTTTGCCATAATTAATAGAATAAAGGATCATCATTATCATTAATGAGATCACGATAATATTTATTTAGTGTGCCGTCTTGAATATAATTGTTAAAAATAGTAGTAAAATGGTTTGCTTCATGAAAGTAAATAGACACATTACTACAATCCTGTGCTTTCTTTTTTGTTTTGTCACCACCATTCATAAGAATAACTATATTATCTGATAAAATAATACAATAAACGCGTAGCCCATAAATTCCAAGTTTGTTCTTTCTAGAGGGATATTGCAAGGCTAAGCCAAATGCCTTTCCTTCCATTTTAAATTTATTTGTTTTTGCGCCAAATTTGTCACCAATTAATTTTAATTGAGATCTAATTTCAATAAGATCACTTAGTACTCTAGAGTCACTTGCGCCCAAAAGTATCATTCTATCTGTAAAATCCTTAAATTCGGATTTTTCAAATCCTTCTTTTTGAATAGAATAGTACCTCACCTTATTAAATGAAAGTGTCTTTAGTGCTAGTAATTTAAATTCCAAATTCACTTATAAGTTAAGTGCAAATTAAACAATTTATTAAATCATATGTGTTAAAAATGAAATAAATTATTTTATTGCGATTAAAAATCAAATTGAATTAACTAGGGAGTGATTAAATATACAATAGTTTTTTTATTCTGAAGATTATTAAGTATAAATACAATCTTGACAAATGAATGATTTTTTATTAGTAATGTTTTCTATGCTTAAAATAGATCGCTTTAAAGTAGATATTAAGATAGAATAATGCCAGTAAACTTATCGAGTAATTTTCCCTCAGTAAAACTTTTATATCCTTCTATTTTCTTACTGGAAATGCACCATTGTTCTTCTACAAAAAATGAAGAGATAGAATAGAGTAAACATTTTTTAGTACCTTCAGTTATGCACATAACAAATTCGCCTACGTCAATTGTAGCATTGAACTTTTCAATATTTGATAAATTCTCAAATTCTTGGATTTTCATATTTAAAAAAAGGTTCTTTATTGACAGGCTAAACAATGTAGGTCTTGTTAATTCTATATACATGCGTTATGACCTCAAAATAGTCTTTAAAGTATTAATTTTTACTAGATTTATTGATTCTATTTCAAATTTATATCCTAAATTATGAAAAATTTCTTATTTTTTTTGGTTTGTATTACTGCTTTGATCTTATTATCGTGTGATAAAAAAGTTGATAAACGAAAAGAACAAAACAAGTTATATTATTCTGTGATAAGTGACATGAGAGTAACAATGGAGCAACTTGGCAACTATCAATATAATCCAAGTGGAAATGATTCAATTTGGGAAGTAACAGACCTTACATACAGTGTTAATCTAATAGAAAAAGTGTTTAGTGAGTTACTTCCACTAGAGAAAAAATGGGACTCATTGATGTTTCTTGCTAAAAAATATGATACTGTACCTTTGCCTTCAGATGGAATATTAAATTCTTCTTTAAGGATTTCGGAGCGTAAAGTTAATATTATGAAATGGAAGTTGTCTGTGTCAAAACTTGTTGATCGTGGGATATATGATAGGAACGGAAAGAAATTAAAATGATTTTTTAGGGTTGTTCCCTTTTTTAACGTGCTAAAAATAATTCTTTTATGGGAAGAAAAACACCATGAGTTTAATAACACTCCAACAGATACCATAAACTTTGAAAGTGAAGTTTTGTTAGGTTCTAAGTGCGCGCGTTATGACCTCAAAATAGTCTTTATATTCACATCGATAACTTTAGCATTTCAAGCAACAATAATTCGGGAGTCCTCCCTTTAGTCAATTTTTCAATTTTATCCTTCTTTCTACCTATTGTAAGAAATATAGATTGGCTATTCATGTTAAGTTCTTCCAAAGTGTGTACGTCTGTTTCTAAACAGCAAATATTCATGAGACGTGCAAATTGATCTGGATTTAATTTAGGAACACCATTTAATTTAATAGTCGACTTGAAGTAGTTTGTGTATTTCATAATTTGGAATAATTCCCAAAATTAGGAATTATTCCAAAAATGTTTAATGTTTAGGATAGATTTGTTTTTTAAATAGTTCGAAAATGCTGCTATGTTGGGCATTGTTAGTGTCTTGAATAATTCTTAATCGTTCCGTTTTGCTTTTAAAGATTGAACTAATTATCTAAATCAAAAGAAATCATTAATTGATTTGAAAAAACTTGATTAATCAATTATTAGAACAGTAATACTACACGCGTTCTGATAGAGGTATATCTCTTACATTCAAGTAAAAAATATATAATACTATTAATCGTATTCAATCGTATTCAATCGTTCCTCTATCGTTCCTCTATCGTTGTTCGACTGCATGTGTACTGCACAGATTATTATATTTATAATAGATTGTTTGCGCGTGTTGTGATGTCGAAAAAACCTTTATAAAAATTAAAAAGAGACAACTACGCGCGCGCATGTATGCGCGTATTGTTTTGTTTCTCTGTTAACCTTAACGGAAACATAGTGTTGCGTATGTTGAGATTGCCAAATAATCTTCGTAGTAAATTTATTTTTTTTTAAATTTAAATATTACTTTTATTATCTCCCTAATCATTCATTTAATAATTGTCATGAGGAAACCCGTAATGGTCTTATTATTGGCTAAACTAATTTTAATCTTTTAATTAACTAAAATAACTCAATCTAAATCCTTTGTCTATGGAAGTAATTTCTACAATCTTTTTTCTTTTTATGTTTTTGATTTCGATAATTTTACTGGTTTATATATTATCCGTTATACCGAGTAGGTTAAATAAAATCCTTCGTCAGAATAATCATCTAATTGCCTTACAGGAATATCAAATGGAATTGAGAAAAGAACATCCAAAACCTTTTAAAGGGTAGTTTTATCTACTTAACATTAATCGTTCTATTTCATGTACTGGTATTCTTTCGGCTTTTTGAATTTGTTTCATTATATGAACGTACTTCTTTGTCGGTTTCCCTGCATAGTATTTTTTAAAATTTTTGCTATATAACTCTTGATAAAGACGATCTGTCTCAAAATATGGACTAAGGTACTTATTCATAGCACGCCATTTTTTACTTTCAGTTTGACACCCATACATTCCAGAACGTAGATTTGAACGGTGCATAAATTGTTCATTAATTAAATGCAATTTCCGACATCGTTTTCGTGTAAACGGACAAGTAAAATACCATACTTCACCGAAGCCTAAATTCGAAGGTGTTGATTCAAAATATACATAGTAGTCATAAGGATTTCCATTGCAGGTATAAATAAGTCTCAAACTTGGTGATTCATTTTTAAAATCAACTATGATGCTTATTGTGCTTGTCACTACGCCATTTCGACTCCACGTAATTGTACCGGATTTAAAGTTTCCACTTTTTATGTATTTCCATTTAAGCAGTTTCGTAGTTGAAATGCTTAACACGTCATCAAATAGAAATGGAAATGTTGAATATTTTGGCATAGTTCTATGAAATTTTAAAACCTAAATCTTTAGGGAACATTTAAATTAAGTTTTAGATGTTTTGATAATAACTAGTAATAATGTGGCTCAAGAACCATCCATTCGTTCATGAAGTAACAGCCTTTGTCCCCATCATATACGACCCAATACCCTCCATCTTTTTTACACCTCCTTTTTCTTCCATAGACATCTAACGTGTCTTTCAAAACATTTTCTTTTTTAATAAATAATTCCGAAACTCTCATTTCTTTATTCCAGCATTTGTATGAACCATCTGAAAATTCCAAAAATATTCCACCAGAGTTAACACATTTATCCTCTTCTTTTCTAATTTTCACATCATCACCAACGGCGTTATGATCTATTTTTCCTTTGGTTGACGTATTAATACCTGTCTCAAAAGTAGTTTTTTCTTTATTAGAGTTAACTTTTGGTTTGTCTTGGGCATAACTCAATACACACATACACGTCACTAAAATTGTTAAAAGAAATTTTTTCATAATAATTAGATTTAGTTAATCCTTTTAAGGATTAAATTATTAATACCCATCGATATTGAAATCGTGAGGTTATTTTGGGGAATCTATGGGGAAAATTGAAGTGAATAGAGTATAAATGTATTTAAAATAATTGATAATCAAATGCTTAGGCTTATTTTATTGACTAACATAATTGATTCTTTCCCCACTTTAGGAGGTTTTGGATCTGGATTACAAGTTAAAAATATCATCATTGGAAATAATAGAATTGCTTTTCTCATAATTATTTAAATTAATTGTTCTTTTAATGCTTCTCTTATTTCGTTAATATCCTCTAAACTGAAATTCTTATCTGCATTATTAATCATTGAAAGATATTTCTTTACCTTTTTTCGCTGATAAGTCGCTTTTGTTTTTTCTCCTAACTTGCTTTTTATATGTTGCATTATAGAGTTGAAATCTCCATTATAAAATTCATTTAGATAATAGATTTGAGCAAAGTTTTTTTCTTCAGTATTTGTCATTTTATAGGTATTAAAAAACGGTTTAAAATTAGTTTGTTTATGTATAACCTTATCGAGTAAAGAATGGTTTAAATTCTTTAAATTTAGAACATCAATAAGATTGGCACTTTTAAAATATTTTCGAATAGTTGCTCCTTTTGGTAGTTTGCTTTCAGCCCTTAATACACCATCGAAATCCTTTGCAAGTTGTGGATATGTATTATAGAAACTCTTATTAGATTCTATCTCAAATTCTTTAGCATAACAAGTAAATCGTATCGGGGTTGAAAATATTTTTTCGTTGAATGCTATTCCAGTGTTATATTTTGTTTTGTAGAAGTATGGAGCAATCAATTGGTTAAGAGTATTAATGTATTCAATAGGTTCTTTTAACAGTTTTAAATCGTTTTTGACGTGAATCAGTTTGAGTTCACAGTCACTTATAAAATCCTTATTTAATACAAGTCCTGTTTTGTTGATTTCATTAATGAATTGGTCAAGTGTATTACTAGAAATACCCTGATTATAATTTTGTCCAAGTATCTTACTCGTTGCCTGTATTCTTACAGTTCCAAAGGTTTCATTTATATTAATCTTATTAACTCCAGGCAATCTATTTATAAGAGAATGATTTTGAATTATAAGTCCATTGGATTTGTGTATTTGAGATAAGTTAAAACATCTTGAATCCATACTTTGTAAAAAGTCGGTACTGGTAGTAAATTCTAACGTATCTAATGCAGTCAAGTTAAATACTTGGTATTAATTTTTAATACTTATTTGAGTATAATTATAAAAAGGCATTCAAGATGTATTTTGTATCTTTGAAATCGGGGTATGCGTTGCCACAATTACCCACATTTGAACAAATAAAGAGGGGTTTTGAACGCCCCTCTTTATATTTTGGCACTATGGTTTATTAATAACAAAACGTTGCTTAAATCTCTTGTGTAGAAATCCTTAAAGACGAAAACCTTTAAAGTTTTGGCATCGGTCGAAAATTTAAAAAGAATAAGGTGTTTTTTTCTTTGAAGGTCGCCTTTATAAATGTAATTAATACCAGTCTTGAAAAGTCCGGTTATACATTTACTCCATTTATTATCGTTCCTGATCTTTAACCAATATTCGGGCATTGACTGAGCGCAGTTTCGGTCTTTGCTAATGTTTATAAGTTCGGTTAACTGTAAAGTTCCGTTAATTACTTCTTTGAGTTCGTAATGTTTAACGCCCTTAAATTTACCCTCGTTAATTTCTTTATAAACGTGGGTTACTGGTTTCTTTTGTTGCGTTGCCATCATCTTACTTTTTAAGTTCAACAATAGCATTTTCAACATCGGTGCGCAGATAGTAAACCCTTCGCCCTATACCATAACTAATTAAAATACCTTTTACAGTCCAGTTGTGAACCGTTGACAAGTCCACATTCAACATTTTAGCAACCTCAGCACGTTCTAAATACTCTTTAGGTTCTTTGGGTTGGAAGTTCTTTTTTAAATCGTCTAATTGCGTTTTGACGCCTTCGATTATTGCCGTTTGTAGTTGTTCAGGTGTAATCGAAATAAATTGTACTTGTTTCATTTACAAAAAATGTTAAGATTAATACTTAGGCTTAACCTCCGTTGTAAAATATTTGTACCTTTGAATTTCCAGATTACAAGGGCATTGGGTTTTACTTCGGTTGGCTTGATGCCTTTTTACTTAGAAGTAAATTTAAAGAGATTGTAATGAAAACCCATTTAATTAGTTAAGTAATCTTCCACATGGAGAAACGAGTTATATTGCTGATTATCAATATAATATGTCAATTTATTCACATGAGTAACATTTTTTTATTTCCATATTGCTGATTATCAATATTTTGTTATAATTTTCTTGTAACAGATGTTAATAAGTATTTTTCTTTTCGTTATAGTAATGTTTAAGAAAGGTTTTATCTGTGAAGCCTGTATGTATTATATAGTTTAGCACTCTGATCTTATCTTTATTACTACCTTCTAAAGTTTCATTTAATAATATAACTGCTTTTAAAAAGTTTTCATACTCGCCATCCTTTACACTAATTTGAAAACTTAGTCGGCTTTTTTTATATCTGCGTTGTTCCTCTGTCTTGGATAATCTGTTTACATATTTTATAAAGGATTTTATTCCCTTTTTTCGTTTTTTATAATAGACAAGGCAAAATAATTTAATATTATGCTCTAGTATAGTTAATGGTATTCCAGTTTTATGTTGAAATTGGTACAATTTTGAAAAAGTCCATCTGTTACCGGAGGTTAGATTTTCCTTTAGAAAACAATAAACTTGTTTTAACTGTAGTGACCTCAATTTCTTAAAGTTATTCGCATCATATCTACGAAGTAACTTCAAAATTTTTTCTTCATTCATTCGAACATAATCTACGTTGCTTTGTGACATACATCTAAAACATTTATTTAATAATCCTATTCTTCTGTAATTTTAGTATAGACACATCATTTTATTTTTGATAATTCCATAAAAGTCAAACTATTGATTTACTGAATTTTTGACAACTGAAAGTTGAGGTTCTTTTTTAGCCTTTTGCGCCTGTAACGTGTAAAAATCTGCTATCTGTTGAGCATAATCTAAGCGGTCTTTGCCAATGTAGTTAAGAAACATTTTTTCTGTACTATGAGCAGTTATTTGCATTATTAAAGGGGTTGGAAGTACTCCGTAGGTATTTGTGGCAAATGAACGCCTACATACGTGTGAAGTAATTAATTTGTGCTTCGGATATTTACCGTAATTTTTCCGTTTTTGCTTGTTGCCATTTCCATTTTCGGTTACTTCGATTATACCGCCCTTTGTCAATTCGTTAATTTCGGAAAGTTCGCAAACCAATTTAATATATTCATTAAGTTTCTGAATCGATATTTTATAAGGGAGTCCAGTTTTTAGAATTTCTTTAGTAGTGTCTAGGACAGGAATAGTAATATTTTTACCTGTTTTTTGTTGGGTTAACTCAATAACTTCATAACCGTTGCGCGTTACAAAGTTATTTTCATTAATGTTTAAAAGGTCGCCCCCTCTTTGTCCTATGTTACAGCCCAATAACAGCCATTTGCGCGCATTTAGTAGTGCATCACCTTTAACCTTATCTGAAACTGCAATTCTATCAAGTTCCGAAGGGGTTAGGTAAATAACGGCTTCATTCTTGGAATTGGCACTTGGAATTTTCTTTAATTTCGGGTGTGTTTTTATTCCTTCGTCCCCTGCATTACTGCAAACGGTTTTAAGATCGGCAATTTTCTTAACTGCGTAGGTTTTAGAATATTTTTTTTCGTGAAGTAAATATTTTAAAAAGTCGTTGGCAAACTTAACATTAACCTCTTTTACTTTGTGACTATTTCCTTTTTGATATTCTTGAAATATTCTTAGTAATCCCTTGTAAGAGTTTATTCTGCTTTTAGATAATCCGATACCGCCCAGTGAGTTTTTGCGTACCTCAGCCATATTTAAGATGCTTTGTATTGCATCGGTTACAAGTTCGCTTTGTTTGTTTTCGTTGATACGTTCAAAATGAATATCTATTTGTTCATTTAACCATTCCCCATTAATGCTTTTGCCGTTTGAGAGTGCATCATTCAGTTTGTCGTAAATTTTTGCACTTAGTTTTTTGAGTTTTGGAGTTAGGTTCTTTGTAGATGGATTGTTTTGTTTTGGCAGTCCAGTTACCGTACTCCATTCCTTCGGGTTGATGCTTAACCCTGTTTTTCTCTTAATACTCTTATTGCGCCCTAAGGAAAGTCTTAAATAAATAGGTGCGTTGTTGGACTTGCTTTGAAGTTGAAATTTGATTGTTGCCATAGTTTGAACATTTGAACACTCAAATTTATGCAATTATATTAGTTTAGTCAACATCTAGTCAGCAAATTTTAGGCATTATTAAATCTTATTAAATCTTAATCTTTCTCGAAATATATATTAATAGTCAACAATTAGGGGTGTTCAAGTAGTGTATCGTAGCATATTGGAAGATAACGAAAGCATCTAATTGATGGGTTTCAAGTCCCGCCATCAGTACTAAAAGCCCTTTCTTAATTGATGGGGCTTTTTTTATGCAATATTTTTAATGAGATTGGAAAACAAGGGACTTGTGTTTACCCCCGATTTTTCATTGGGGCCAAGCCATCAGTACTAAAAGCCCTTTCTTAATTGAGAGGGCTTTTTTTATACAATATTTTTAATGAGATTGGAAAACAAGGGACTTGTGTTTACTCCCGATATTTCTTCGGGACCAAGCCATCAGTACTAAAAGCCCTTTCTTAATTGAGAGGGCTTTTTTATACTGAAAAGTTTGGATTGAATTAAAGTGCTTATGAGTGGATCAATTATAAATCGTCACTCAAAATCTTCTTGATTTCTTTGTCAACTTCACTCATTAGATCTGAGGAGTCGGGATTGTTCTTGCTAATTCTGTAAGAGATGTATATTAAAAACGCAAGAATAGGAAGGATTATTGGCAAAGAATACCAAAAATCAAAATTGTCAATATAGTCTAATTCGTAGCTCAAAACCCCTATTAATTGAAACAGAAACATAGTAAGGGGTATTAGTATCGCATATTTCCACCAGTTTCGGGAAGTTAAAAACCATATTCCGGTTAATAGAAGGAATGTAACTTTGGTGAATAGCGCATGCATATACATTTGCACATTGTTAAATTTTCTGGCAGAAATAGTACCGAAAATCGTATCCCATTCTTTAGAATCGACAGGAGCATAGGTATATAAGTAAAATAAAAAGGGTGTTGTTATCAATAAAATTGAAATCAACACCCCTATTCTTAGATTTTTTTTTCTATCCGTTTGGTGGGACTTCGTATTTGTCTTTGTCGATTTGTTGGTCATTATCTGATAATGATTCTGGGGTACAACTTGCTGCGAAAACTAGTAGTGCGAAAATAAACATTAATTTCTTCATGGGTGTATATTTTTAGATTTATTACTCTACAAACCTACATCCATCTTAGGTAATTTCCTACATTGACAAGCCACTATGTTTTATGTACATTTACCGGTTTTATTTTATTCATTTTGCTAATAACCTGTCATTTATAAGCTTAATTAGCCAATTTGAGAAGGGAAAATATAAGGCAAAAAACAGGGACATGGCTAATGCGAATGTATAGGGTCCAAAGTACTGGATTAATATGTTATTCGGGTATACATATGAAGTCTCAAGTGCATACCCGGCAAATTCAAGCACACCCATCGCCACTAATCCATAGGCGTATTGATTAAAAACTGAATAATCTCGAATGAGAATCGCAACAGGAACCATATATAGTATATAGCAAGTAAATACCTGCCACCAATTGTTGAATTTTGCTATTTCGAATTCTTGCCCTATAGTATTCATTATAAATCCCGTAGCTGAAAAAAATACGACATAAACTAGGATTTCTATAACAGTAAGATCTTTGAATTTTGACATAATTAATGAAGTTGATATCATTTAGTTCGGAAATAGTTTTAAGTCACTAATGTAATATATATTTTGTTTTTATAAGCAGTCATTACTAAAGGAATGAATCAAAAGTATACTCTAATTACTTCCGAAGATGACAGCCCTCTAATTATAATATTGGACAAAGATCATTTATAATATTACAAAGTAAAATTACAAAGTTGACACAATTTTTTCTCTTCTTAAAAAATGAAAATATGTGTCGTTTGTCGATTATTGCCTACTTTTATCGAAGAAAATAAAGAATACTTTATAAAAATAAAGAAGTATATGTAGGAAAAATCAAACGCCAAATAAATAAATACACCTTTTATCGGTAAAAATTCACCTTTAATCGAAAGAATTTACATTTTGGCGACGAAAAATGCAATTAGTCGGATAAATCTTAGGACGTAGGCTTATTTATATATTAGTTTTGTAGTCTAAATCCCCGCAGTCTACTTATAAAACATGTGTTCTGCATGGGATTTTTACATAGAGATATTAATAAATAGCATACATATGAAAGTCTTTACCCCAAGCCTTTACAAGCCTACATTTACCAATTTTTTGATTTTTATTGTTCTCAGTCTTTTGTTTTCATCAGGAGCAGAGAGTCAGAATATTCCAGCTTCTAATGATACTCCTACCGATCCAGAGGCCAATTGTTTTGATTGTACTCCGGTTAACTGGAATGAACCAGGAGCTGGGACACCAGATATGTCAGATAGATTAAATGCCGCGGCAGCAGGTGCATGGGATGGAGGAGCTGCGTGGACCAACGCACCATTACCATTACCTCCCAATGGACATAATTATTGGATTACCTTAAGAGATATCGGTACTGCTGGAACCGAAGAAAATGTATTTGCAGGCATGACAAACTTAGTGCCTGGAAACCGATACAGGTTAACAATATATCACATGTCGGCTCTTTCTTTATATTCACGACTTTATATAGACAGTTTTGAATACCAAATTGGAACTCAAGGAAAAATCTCTATTACTCCTAACCCCGCGCAACGAGAGCAATGGGAAACTGAGGTTATTGAATTTACAGCAACAGCTGCCACAGAACAATTGGCTTTTTATCCAGGAACAAATGGAGGAGGAAGTCAAACAACTACAGAAGCAATTAACATTTCGGTTCCCTTAGACTCGATTGAAGATATCACAGATTCAGATGGTGACGGTATTCCAGATTTGTCCGATGTATGTTCAGGATTTGACGATACTGCAGATAATGATAATGATACTGTCCCAGATGGCTGCGACGATGACGATGATAACGATGGTATTTTAGATGCTGACGAAGGTTGTGTTGACTATGTTATTCCTGAAGACTTTTTTGTGCCTTTATATCATGCCAATATAATTAATTCGATAAATAATAATATTTATGTTACAGGGCAAGATTCAAATCCAACAGATGGAACGTCAAACTATGACACATTCCAATTAGTAACACCTGGTGTTGGAGATTGGAGTGCGGTTTCAGGAACAACAGTAAAAATGGTTGGAGCTGATGATGCAGACCCTCAATTTGTATTGTTAACTACAACAGGTTTGTACGTTTGGGGTAATGAAGATGTGATTATTGACAATTCAGTAACCAATGGGACAGATATTGAATCATTACCGTTACCAACGGGAGTTTCAGCTGCTCAGATAAGCTATATTACTTCTGGTTCGGGAGTTTTGGCCTTTATAACTACTTCAGGAACTGTTTATACTAGAGGTTCTTTAAGTCGTGGTGCTTCAAGCATTAGAGGTGGTTCTGCCGCATCTAATGGTTGGTATTTAGTGGAAACAAGTTCAGGAACATTAACTGGTGTCGTAGATTTAGATATTTCAAATACAGGAGCATTTGCAGTAACAAGTAGTGGTGATTGGTACACTTGGGGCCCGAGAACTTTTTTAGGAAATACTTCGGGCGAACAAAGTTATTCTGTTGCAACTTTAATGACCAAACCTGTAGAATTTTCAAGTACGAGTAGTTTAGTTCAAATTGAAATAACGGCTGATGACGATAAAGGAACGACTCTTTTTGCATTACATTCAAATGGTAATATGTTTGCTTTAGGTGAAAATGATGAGGGACAATTAGGACAAGGGAATGAAACAGATAGTACTATTTGGGTAAAAGTTAAGAATGCAGCAGGTACCGGAGATTTAGAAAATGTTGTATTTATTGCTGGACAGTCCTATAGTGCACTTTATCCAATAGTTGGTGCAATAACTAAGGTTGGTAATCAAAGTTTATTGTATTTGTGGGGTGAAAATCGAGTTACCACCGGGCCAGCTGGGAATATGATTTCAGATATTTTAAGTGATCCACAAACTTTACCAGGTATTCCTGCATACGATACTGCGGCTACAGGAAATGGTATATATGCAGATGTTAATAGCCCATCTGGAATTGGACCTGAAGATAGAAATCCGATTAGAGTAGGAGTTGGAGGACATCTAACTATTTATTATGACACATACCAAAAAAATTATTGTTTTGTAGGTCATGATGCTGATGGAGCATTTGGAAACGGGGGTATAGTTGTAGACGGAACAGAGTTTTCAACTGGAAACCCATCTTATCGGGATACATTATTTCCTCCTTGTACAGATACAGACGGTGATGGTATACCAGATTCTTTAGATTTAGATAGTGATAACGATGGTTGTTCAGATGCGATAGAAGCTGGAACAACAACAAACCAAACAACAAATTATCAATTCCCATCAAATGATGTAAATGGTAGTGGAGTACCAAACACCGCTTTACCTTCAAACTCAACAGGAGATTTTCAAAATGCAGCCGTTAATTCTTGCGTTTGTCCTTTTGCTTCTGGCATTGACACCGATAACGATACGATAGACAATACTTGTGACCAAGACGACGACAATGATGGTATTTTAGATATTAATGAAGCAAATTGTACGGATCCTTCTGTGTTTTTATTACGTTACCAAAATGGAAGTAATTTAGTATCATACGATCCTGTTACAGGTGTTGAGTCAACAATTGTTGCTATTCCTGCAGGTCAAAGTTATAATGGAATCGCACATAATTACGATAAAGGAGGTTTAATTTATGGACACAGTACGACCAATTTTGAAGAACTAATAGTATATGACCCTGCAACAGGCTTGTTTACAAGTTTAGGAACTGTCACTGGCGCTAATTTTGAGTCAGGCGCAGGAGCCTATTATAACGGTGTCCTATATATGGGAGATTTTGGAAATGCTGGCTCTGCTACTGGAGCTTCTATATATGCTATCACTCTTAGTGCAGATGGTAAAACATTGGTTTCTTCTTCACTTTTTAGTGAACGACCTTTTGGTTCTACTGTAAATGCTGATTGGGGAGATATTGCTATAGGTTTCGGATGCAATGGGAATCCAACATTATTTGGGGCAGCTGCTCCAGGTCTTGTATCCATAGATTTAACTACGGCAACAGCTACTGGAAACATAGGTACGTTTATAACTACCTCCTACCCAGGTCAAATAGCATATAGCGATGGCGTATTGTATGGCAATGCTAATAGTACAACAATATCTTCAATAGATGTCTGCACAGGTGTTGCAACTACAACAGGATTCACAACAAATGGCACTGCTCCAGATTTAGCTGATGGTGCCATAGCTTGTTATTTGATTACAGATACAGATAATGATGGAACACCAGATTATTTAGATACAGATAGTGATGGTGATGGTTGTTTCGACGCGATAGAAGGTGCGGGTTCATTTACTTCGGCTAATGTTGATGGAGATGGGATGCTTACTGGAAGCGTAGATGCTAATGGTATTCCTACGGTTGCTTCTGCGGCTGGTCAAGCCATTGGCGATAGCCAGAATGCTGGTGTGCAAGATCCCGATTGTATAAACCCATGTGACCCGATTGCTTCAGGTAATACGGATACAGATGGCGACGGTGTGTCTGATGTTTGTGATGATGATGATGACAATGATGGAATCTTAGATTCTGTAGAATGCCTTCAGCAAGGTGCAACAGGTAGTGGAATTACGGGAAGCATAACTCCAACAGCTTGGGATATTGACTCACCAACTGGGAGTTCAGGACAAGTGCTGTTTAATTCATTCACCTTTAATGGAGAAGTTATTTCAGATTACCAAGTACCAGTGGCATACAACGAAAACTTTGTGCCAACATCTGGACCTATAAGTAGTGGAGAAATAAATAGAAGAACATATGGAACTGAAGATTTAGACTACACAACTGCCACCAATTGGAATACTGAAATCTTACCTACTTTCCAAAGCAATGATATGAACCTTTATCAAGACTTGCAATTAGACTTGGTTAATGATGTTGCTTATTACGAATTAAAGTTTGACCCACCAATTGTATCAAAAAATTTGGTGTACGCCTTAGTATTTGAAAAATCTGGAAATAATGAAGTGAGTATTGAAGCTTTAGATCATCTTAAAGCATCACTCGGTAGTCCAGTAAATGTTGATATTTCTGATTATATAGATACAGGATCTGATATCGTAGCAAATGGTGTTGAAAATTTAGAAATAGCCGTATATCCAGTAGACAACTTAGCTCCAGTTGGAGAGGAAATTCATTGGATTCGCGTATATGATAGATACAATGGTAATGATGCGGCAGATGGGAAAGTATTCGTAATGGCAGCACCAAATGTTCCTATTAACTGTATAGATACGGATGATGATGGTACACCAGATTATTTAGATGCAGATAGTGATGGCGATGGTTGTAACGATGCTGATGAGGCTTATAATAATAGTGATACCGATCTTGATAATAATGGTTACTTCGGAAGTGGAACTCCAACAGTAAATGCTGCCAATGGTAGAGTAAGCGGTGCTTCTTACGCAACGCCAACTACAACCGGTGGAGGTCTGAATACTTTTCAGGAAGGAATGACTGTTAGTGTCACTACACCACCAGCAAATCAGACGGTTTGTGAAACTGGAAATGCAACATTTCAAGCTGAAGCATCCGCTACAGCAATTGCAACAAACAATCCTGTTGCTACGGCAAGTACCGATGTAATCTATCAATGGTATGTAAGTACAGATACTGGTACAACATTCAACGCGATCTCAGGTCAAAACGGAACAGTAGCAAGTGGAACACTTGTTTCCTTAGTGTTGACTGGAGTGAATTCTGGAATGAACAATAATATTTATAAAGTAATTTTCACCAATGAAGCCAATATTTGTGGCGACGAGGCTGAAGCTACTTTAACAGTAAGCTCACCAGATGATGCAAGCTTTAATTATGATGCAGCTTCTTATTGTGTGGATGCATCCGATCCAACTCCAATAATCACCGGAGTAGCTGGTGGAACGTTCACAAGTGCTCCTGCTGGTTTATCAATTACTGCAGCCACAGGAGTTATAGATGTAAGTGCATCGACTCCGGGAACATATAGTGTAACATATACTACAACAGGAACTTGTCCTGGAAATTCTAGTGAATCAGTTACAATCAACGCATTAGATGATGCAAGTTTTAGTTATTCAGCTTCGGAATATTGTATTGATGGCTCAGACCCAACCCCTACAATCACAGGATTAGCCGGTGGAACATTTACTAGCTCTCCAGCTGGATTGGTATTGAATGCCGCAAACGGAACGATTGATGTGAGCGCTTCAACTATCGGAAGCTATAGTGTTACCTATACTACTGCGGGATCTTGTGCAAATAATACAATTGTATCTGTAGATATAAATGGTTTAGACGATGCATCGTTTACTTATGATGCCGCTTCGTATTGTGTAGATGCTTCAGATCCAACTCCGACTATTACTGGATTGGCTGGTGGAACATTTACAAGTACCGCTGGTTTATCAATTACTGCGGGAACAGGTGCTATTGATGTTAGTGCATCAACCCCTGGAACTTATTCAGTAACCTATACAACTGCCGGATCATGTCCGAACAGTTCAAATGTTTCAGTAACGATTAATGCATTAGACGATGCATCTTTTAGTTATGATGCCGCTTCTTATTGTACAGATGCTTCAGATCCAACTCCTACAATCACAGGATTGGCTGGTGGAACATTTACAAGTACTGCTGGTTTATCTATTACGGCGGGAACAGGTGCTATTGATGTTAGTGCATCAACCCCTGGAACATACTCTGTAACCTACACAACTGCCGGATCATGTCCGAATAGTTCAAATGTTTCAGTAACGATTAACGCATTAGATGATGCAAGTTTCAGTTATGATGCTGCTTCTTATTGTACAGATGCTTCAGATCCAACGCCTACCATTACAGGATTAGCTGGTGGAACTTTTTCAAGTACTGCCGGTTTAACAATAAATGCTGGAACTGGTGCAATTGATGTAAGTGCATCAACTGCTGGAACTTATTCAGTAACATACACGACCTCCGGATCTTGTGCAAACAGTTCAAATGTTTCAGTAACGATTAACGCATTAGATGATGCAAGTTTCAGTTATGATGCAGCTTCTTATTGTACAGATGCTTCAGATCCAACGCCTACCATTACAGGATTGGCTGGTGGAACTTTTTCAAGTACCGCTGGTTTATCAATTACGGCGGGAACAGGTGCTATTGATGTTAGTGCATCAACCCCTGGAACATACTCTGTAACCTACACAACTGCCGGATCATGTCCAGACAGTTCAAGTGTTTCAGTAACGATTAACGCATTAGATGATGCATCGTTTACTTATGATGCCGCTTCGTATTGTACAGATGCTCCAGACCCAACTCCTACCATTACAGGATTGGCTGGTGGAACATTTACTAGTACCGCTGGTTTATCAATCAACGCCGGAACAGGTGCTATTGATGTTAGTGCATCAACCCCTGGAACATACTCTGTAACTTATACAACTGCCGGATCTTGTCCGAATAGTTCAAATGTCTCAGTAACGATTAATGCAAGAGATGATGCATCGTTTAGTTATGATGCCGCTTCTTATTGTACAGATGCTTCAGATCCAACTCCTACTATTACAGGATTGGCTGGTGGAACATTTACTAGTACCGCTGGTTTATCAATCAACGCCGGAACAGGTGCTATTGATGTTAGTGCATCCACACCTGGTACTTATTCAGTAACCTATACGACTGCCGGATCATGTCCGGACAGTTCAAGTGTTTCAGTAACGATTAACGCATTAGATGATGCATCGTTTACTTATGATGCCGCTTCGTATTGTACAGATGCTTCAGATCCAACACCTACTATTACAGGATTGGCTGGTGGAACTTTTACAAGTACCGCTGGTTTATCAATCAACGCCGGAACTGGTGTGATTGATGTAAGTGCATCAACTCCTGGAACTTATTCAGTAACATACACAACTGCCGGATCATGTCCTAACAGTTCAAGTGTTTCAGTAACGATTAACGCTTTAGATGATGCATCGTTTACTTATGATGCAGCTTCTTATTGTACAGATGCTTCAGATCCAACGCCTACTATTACAGGATTGGCTGGTGGAACATTTACAAGTACCGCTGGTTTATCAATTACGGCGGGAACTGGTGCAATTGATGTTAGTGCATCAACCCCTGGTACTTATTCAGTAACATACACGACCGCCGGATCATGTCCGAACAGTTCAAGTGTTTCAGTAACGATTAACGCATTAGATGATGCAAGTTTCAGTTATGATGCTGCTTCTTATTGTGTTGATGCAACAGATCCAACGCCTACCATTACAGGATTGGCTGGTGGAACATTTACTAGTACCGCTGGTTTATCAATCAACGCCGGAACTGGTGCTATTGATGTAAGTGCTTCAACCCCTGGAACTTATTCAGTAACATACACAACTGCCGGATCTTGTCCTAACAGTTCAAATGTTTCAGTAACGATTAACGCTTTAGACGATGCAAGTTTCAGTTATGATGCAGCTTCTTATTGTACAGATGCTTCAGATCCAACGCCTACCATTACAGGATTGGCTGGTGGAACTTTTTCAAGTACCGCTGGTTTATCAATCAACGCCGGAACTGGTGCTATTGATGTTAGTGC
>NZ_REFC01000016.1 GCF_003688405.1 Ulvibacter antarcticus | reverse complement strand
CTTACAATGGCAATCCATTACCCTCGAGTGATTATTGGTTTGTGGTTGAATATACAGAACAAGAAGTACAAAAAGAATTTAAAGGTCACTTTACCCTGAAAAGGTAAGTACTTTATTTTAACTCACATAAAAAACTCCCGTTTATCGACGGGAGTTTTTTATGTGAGTTTAAAAGTGTCTATTAAAACTTAAATCCAACTGATAAAGCAATATTCGTGGTAATTGTATTGATAGATGCTTCATTTGTTAAACCTATATCATATAAGCGCTGTTTTCTATCTTGTTCTGCTCGCGCATAGGAGATGTCGAAGTTATAGTTTCCGAAGTTATACCCCATACCTAAAGAAAACCCGCTAAGATCACCCACAGTAATCTCATTTTGATAAGGACTTTCTTCGTATCGTAGTCCTCCTCTTAAACTCAAGTTATTAATACGATACTCTCCACCTAGTCGGAAAGTTGAAACTCCATTTAAAGAGTTTTCAATTGCATCGTTTAAGTCATTAAAATAAGAACTATCCGTGAAACTGTTGTATCCAGTTTCAAAATTTATAGCGCTATAATCCTTGTAGGAATAATCGAAGCTAATTAAGCCTTGTGTTCCGAAGATATAAGACGCACTGGCAGTAACTTTTCCTGGAGTAGTGATTTGATAATTTTCATAGATATTGATAACTCTTGGGTCCACATCGACGAAACTAGAATTACCATCATCAATTACTCTGGTTTCAAGTCGTTGGGATGTTTCTTCGGAAATCTCGTACCAAGTAGGTGTATCTAGTGAAAGGCCTAATCTGAAGTTTTCAGTAAGCTTTGCTATCGCGCCTATTTGTGCTGAAAAGCCAACTCCATCCACAGTAAGGTTGTTTTCGAATCCGATTTGATCTACACTGCTTCCGATATTGTTATTAGCTTCAAACAAAAAGCTACTTTGTCTGTAATCTATGGAGTGTGAATTCAAATTAATTCCGAGGAAAAAATTAGAAGATAACTGCGTAGCGAAATTGATTGTAAATTTATTGTTGGCACCTTCAGTGATATAGGCATATTCCTGATGAAATGTCCCTGGGGCAATTGTAGAAACATAATCGGTATTGGATGGGTCATTAGGATCGAGCGGGTCGATAATAAAACCTTGATAACCTAGAAAGGCATTTTGAGCAAATACTCCTTCGTTTTCTCCTAAAAACGCATATAAATCTGAAACAGATTCACCGCTTTGTAATTGAAGAAGATCTAAAGGAATACCCTGTGCTTGCGCAAGAAAAAATTGATCTACTGAAGCATTGGAGTCTCCAAAAATATAAAGCTCATCATCATAATTTCTGGAAGATTGATAGTTAATTCCTAAACTGAATTTTTTTAATTTTGAAGTTTCTGAAGGATTGTTGAATACGAAAACGGCACCCGCCTGATTCAGGTTCACATCTGTGATAATGCCTTTTGTATTTGTGTTAAAATAGGAGGTGCTATTCTCGAAATCGTTTGCTGAAACAGAAATTGAAGCCGAAGTGTTTAAAAATATAGCGCTCCCTGCCGGATTAATACTCATGGCAGATAAATCCCCGCCCAAAGATCCAAAGGCGCCACTTAGTGCATTATACCGGGCACTTCCGTAAGAATCGTCTAATGAATATCTGAGTCCGTCAGAAATGTTCTGTGCATTCGAAAAGCTCATGACTGTAACAGCCATGATAAAGAATATTTTCTTTTTCATAGAATTGTATTAATAAGAACCTCTAAGCAGATTAGTTGCGTCCTCCTCGTTTTCCTCCACTACTTCTTGTAGTTCCACTACTACGTGAAGTGGATGAAGATCTAGTAGTAGATCTCGTTGAACTTGACCGTGTAGTTTGAGGTGTTCTTGTTGTTGTTTGACGTGTAGTTCGTGGCGTTCTTGTTGTCGTAGAACGCGTCGTTCTTGGAGTTGTACTATTGTATCCTTCGCTTCTAGTAGTGTTAGATCGCACTGTATTACTATTAGTACGTCTTGTATTTTCAGCTCTGGAATATGAACTTCTTCTGTTTGAAGCAACATTCGATCGGTTTCTTGCTGTGTAACGACCATTATAAAGATTTGTATTGCTGCGTCCTCTGTTGTTGTATGCATAATGATTACCGCCATAACCATATCCATAGCCATATCCGTAACCATAGTTTCCGTAATAAGGATTGTAGTATCCTCCATAAAACGGAGAGCAATAATAACCTCCATAGTAAGGGTAACCCCAACCATAACTTATACCCCAATTAGGATAACCCCAATTGTATCCATAGCCCCAACCACTATATCGGTAAGGATTGTGCCAGTAACCATAACCATAGCCACCTGTATTATAAATATTGATTGTTGTACCTTCAGGATTTGTTCCCCATGCACCATTTTCTTCTGAATATTCAGCGTCTTCTGTTACAATATAGCCGTCTTCATCTAGCGTATCTGTAGAAGAGTAAGCTTCAACGTCGGTAAATATCGCGTCTTCAGTATCAAGTGCGTCATATTCACCAGATTTTGACTTAAAATATTGTTTATAATAGTTGGCTTTGTCTGTTTCTTCGGAAGTGTTTTCGGAAGTAACAGCGTTTTCCGAAGAATAAATACCGTCGGTGTCGCTATACCCATTGTTATGAGCGCCACAAGCACTAAGTAAAAGCACGACCACTCCTGAAAATATAAATGGAATGGCTTTTTTTAGATGTATGATAGAGGTATGCATAATAGCAGTTTTTTAATTGTTGGACATTATAAAAATAAGTAGTTTTGCCGAGATCTACTAATTAAATAAAAAGGTGCAATATTTGTGCCAAACTAAGGGCATGGCAAAGAATTTAACGACCAGAGGGGAAGATTATTCAAAATGGTATAACGAATTGGTCATACAGGCTGATCTTGCTGAAAACTCGGGAGTTAGAGGTTGTATGGTAATTAAACCTTATGGGTATGCTATTTGGGAAAAAATGCAGGCCGAATTGGACCGTATGTTTAAAGAAACGGGACATCAAAATGCTTACTTTCCAATTTTTATCCCTAAATCATATTTTAGTAAAGAGGCAAGTCACGTAGATGGATTTGCAAAAGAATGTGCTGTTGTTACGCATTATCGACTTAAAAATGCTGAAGATGGAAGTGGGATTATTGTAGATCCAGATGCGAAGTTGGAAGAAGAGCTTATCGTAAGACCAACTTCCGAAACTATTATCTGGGACACTTATCGCAAATGGATACAATCGTATCGTGATCTTCCATTATTAATAAATCAATGGGCGAATGTAGTGCGTTGGGAAATGCGAACGCGTCTTTTTTTACGTACCACCGAGTTTCTATGGCAGGAAGGTCATACTGCTCATGCTACAAAAAAGGAAGCTATTGCAGAAGCGGAACAAATGATGAATGTTTATGCCGAGTTTGTTGAAAACTATATGGCTGTACCGGTGATTAAAGGAACAAAGACCGAAAGTGAACGATTCGCTGGCGCTTTGGAAACCTATTGCATTGAAGCTTTAATGCAGGATGGAAAAGCATTGCAGGCAGGAACTTCCCACTTTTTAGGGCAAAATTTCGCTAAAGCCTTTGATGTAAAATACGCAACAAAAGAAGGAAAACAAGAATATGTTTGGGCCACATCCTGGGGTGTTTCAACGCGTTTAATGGGTGCGTTGGTTATGACACATAGTGATGATAATGGATTGGTATTACCTCCAAAATTAGCTCCGGATCAAGTTGTAATTGTCCCTATTTACAGAGGAGAAGAGCAGCTGGAAGAAGTAAGTGTTGTTGCAAGGGAACTTCAGAAAGAATTAAGAGCCAAAGGACTTAGAGTGAAATTCGATGACCGCGATACACAAAAACCGGGTTGGAAATTTAATGAGTACGAATTGAAAGGTGTGCCGGTTCGAATTGCAATAGGACCTAAAGATCTTGAGAAAGGTACTTTTGAAGTTGCCAGACGGGATACACTTCAAAAGGAAGTGATGGATAAGGGTGTTGTCGTGGATAAAATTGTCGCTTTGATGGATGAAATCCAAGATAATTTATACAATAGAGCGCTAAACTATCGATCTGAACATACAACTGAGGTGTCCAGTTACGATGAGTTTAAAGAAATAATCGATACCAAAGGCGGTTTTGTATCAGCCCATTGGGATGGCACTACCGAGACTGAAGAGCGTATAAAAAATGAAACGAAAGCAACCATACGTTGCATTCCAATTGATGTTAAGCAAGAGGAAGGAAGCTGTATGGTGACTGGAAAACCTTCGTCTTATAGGGTGTTATTTGCAAAAGCTTATTAATTTTTTAAAAAAAGTTTGAAAGGATTTGCAACAGTTAAAAATAGTTGTATTTTTGCACCCGCCTGAAAGACATAAATTATTGTAATTAATTGTCAATATGGTTTAAAATAAACAATGGTCCGTTCGTCTAGGGGTTAGGACGCCAGGTTTTCATCCTGGTAACAGGGGTTCGATTCCCCTACGGACTACAAAAGATAAGAATTAAAGAAAAGCAAAATGGCGAATCATAAGTCAGCATTAAAGAGAATTAGAAACAGCGAAACAAAGCGTTTACGCAACCGTTACCAGCATAAGACTGCTCGTAATGCTATGAAGAAATTCAAAGAGCTTACAACTAAGGCAGAGGCTGAAAAAATGTTTCCGGAAGTTGTGTCCATGATCGATAGATTAGCGAAGAAGAATATTATCCATGATAATAAGGCTTCCAACCTAAAATCGAATATGGCTAAGCACGTAGCAGCTTTATAGATCTATATTCTTATATCTTATTATAAACTCTTTCAGGAAACTGAAGGAGTTTTTTTGTGCTTTAAAATTATTTTTAAACCTCACTTGCCTCATATAATAAGTCTGTCATTTTCTCAGAATGAATTGAAATAATTCGTACCTTAATGTATTAATTTCAGAATAAAAAGAGAGAAACAAGATTAGGTTATACGATGAAGCTTTAGACTTCGACAACAGCGTTAATCCTCTCTCTTTAGGTGGTCTTGGCATCGCATAAAATTGAGATTAACTGAACCTTCAGAAAACGTCCTCATGAGCTCATTCAGTGAAATAATTGGGGTGGACATTAGCAAAGATGTCTTTGATGTGGTAGGGGAAACCATACCGCATAGACAATTTGCAAATAATGATGAAGGTTTTGCTGCCTTTCGAAAAGATGTGTCTAAAGACAGTCTAGTAGTTATGGAAGCGACAGGTTTATATCACGCTCGTTTATCACAGTTTCTGTACAGAAAAGGAATTCCGACCTCTGTGGTAAATCCGCTTTCAGTGAAACGTTTTATGCAAATGAAACTTGCAAAAATAAAAACTGATAAAAGCGACGCCAAGGCCATTTGTGAATATGGACAGTTATATGAAGTACCGCTTTTTACTGCACCTTCGTCATTTAGGCAAGAGGCAATGCAATTGTTCAGCCTTCGTGATCATTATCTTAAAAATCGCACCGCTGCTAAAAATAAGATCCACGGGGAAGAGGTGCTCGGCATTCCATCAAAATTTGTGTTTAGATCACTAAGACGAGATTTAAAACATCTTAATAAAGAGATCGCAATGATGGATAAAAAGTTGATGCAGATTGTGCTCCGATATTATGGCGAACAGTTTTCCCTGTTGTTTTCGATTCCGGGTATTGGAATACAAACCGCTTTAAGTCTGATCGTAGTAACAGATGGCTTCTCAAAATTCGATTCCGCTGCTAAGCTATGTAGTTATATAGGTATCACGCCAACGATTCGACAATCGGGAAGCAGTGTAAGGGGGAGAAGTCGGATAAGCAAGATTGGAAACAAGAAATTGCGAACTTTACTGTTTCTGTGCGCTTTTACGGCAAGTCAGTCTAATGAAGCATGCAAGGAACTCTATGATCGGTTGGTCGATCAAGGAAAAAGTAAAAAACTCGCTATGATAGCTGTTTCGAACAAATTGGTAAAACAGGCTTTTGCTATTGTGAAGTCTGGGCGACCTTATCAGGCTGGATTCTCATCGAGTTTAACCGTGACAAATTTAAATTGAGGTGGATTTCGTTCTCTCTATTATTTTAAAACAACTTCAGGCACCAATTTGCTAGCATCACCTTCATTTCTTAGGACATCCCGAACTATAGAAGAGGAAATATTACTCACCTCAGGCGAACACATTATAAAAATACTTTCTACTCCAGTCATTAATGCATTGGTTTGTGCGATGGGCTGTTCATAATTGAAATCGGAAGTATTTCTAAGTCCTCTTAAAATAAATTGGGCTTTTTCCTTTAGACAAAATTTGGCCGTGAGACCTTTGTAAGTTTTAACTTGAATCTTGTTATCATTTGCAAAGGATGCTTCTATAAATCGTTTACGATCTTCGAGTGAAAACATATACTTCTTATCTGCGTTCACTCCAATTGCAACGATTATCTCATCAAAAAGCGGCAATGCTCTTTTCAATACGTCAATATGTCCTATTGTAATAGGATCGAACGAACCCGGAAAGACAGCAATTTTTTTCATAATATAATTTTCACTGTAATTTTTATTTAATCAATCATGAAACTCCCAGCTCCAACTCCCAGCTTCCAGCATTTCACATCTATTTCAATTCTCTAAGTTACAGTATATTTTAATGACGGATGTGATAAATGGTTTTGAAAGCTATTTTATCGTTCTCGATAAGGCTTCTTCTATTAAAATTCCGAAGAATTGAGTGAGTGTCATACCTGCTTCTCTTGCTTGTTTTGGAATGATACTTTCTTTCGATAATCCAGGAGTAGTATTGGTTTCTATAAAATACGGTTCGCCGTTCTGTAAAATAAATTCACTTCGCGTAACTCCAGCCATGTTTAAAATACTGTAAACGTGCTTGGCTTCATTTTGAACTTTTATCGTTTCTTCTTCGGAAATACGGGCTGGTGTTATTTCTTGTGATTTACCCAAATATTTGGCTTCGTAATCGAAGAAGTCATTTTCTGAAACTATTTCGGTTGGAGAAAAAACTACCAATTTTCCTTGGTTGGTATACACACCTACCGAAACTTCTGGACCAACCAGCGCTGTTTCAATAATCACTTCATGGTCTTCTTTAAATGCTTTGTCTATTGCGGGAAGCAACTGGTCGAGCGTATTTACTTTGCTCACTCCGAAACTGGATCCAGCACGATTTGGTTTCACAAAACACGGAAGTCCTACTTTTTTTACAATTTCTTCGGAAGGAATTTCGCTTCCTTTATTGATGTAGTAAGAATTGGCGCATTTTATTCCGAAGTTCTTTAATACAGAAAGACAATCACGTTTATTAAAGCTTAATGCCGCCTGATAAAATCCGGTGGTGGTATGAGGCATCCCAATTAGATCCCAATACGACTGAAGCAATCCGTCTTCACCTGGAGTTCCGTGCACCGTATTAAATATAACATCGGGCACAATGGTAATATCTCCATTCTTGAAACTAAAGTTCTCTTTACTAACTGAATGTTTATCTCCAGATTCTGAAATAAAATACCAACCCTTCTTTAATATATGTATTGGATAGATATTATATTTTTCGGTGTCGAGCGATTCGCATACCACAGCGCCACTTTTAAGTGAAATTTCAAATTCACTGGAATAACCACCCATAACGACGGCAACATTTTTTTTAGTCATAACAAAAGCAAAAATAGATCGTTAACACTTAAGCTGTAATATATGGTTAAATTAAGATCCTTTAGCCATAAACGCTAGTAACACGAAATTAGTTGAAATTAATGATACTTCAAATGATAATTGTACTAGTGAGAACATTTTATTTACATGTTAGATTCGTCCGATATGATAAATAATTAAGAAACTTGAAGGTCGAAAAGCGTATTTCGGCATTTGTTGTTTCTTTTTTTAACTTAATCTGCTTCAGGTTTTATATTTTTGCGCTTCAATTAATCATCTATGACATTTTTTCGATATTTATTTACGAAGGCTTTTTTAAAGCAACTGCTATTTGCAGTTCTAGCCCTTGTCGTTCTTTCCTTTTTAATTCTTTGGTGGTTGCGATCTACAACCAATCACAGTCAGAAAATTGAGGTGCCTAATCTAGCTACTATGTCTTTAGATAAAGTAGAAGAGCAATTGGAAGAATTAGACCTGCGTTATGAAATTCTCGATTCTGCGAATTACAATCCGGATTATCCAAAATATTCGGTTATTGAGCAAATTCCGAAGGCAGGGAAGTTTGTAAAGGAAAATCGAAAGATCTACCTTACTTTAAATCCTTCAGATTACCGAAAAATAAAAGTGCCTAACGTTTTAGGGAAAACCGGACGTCAAGCGCAGCCTACCTTATTAGCGATGGGCTTTAAAATAGGGAAAGTAAGCACACGCCCTCATATTAGTGACCATGTATTAGAACTTCGTTATAAAGGAAGTAAGCTAGAGCCGGGTACTGAAATTCCGAAGACTTCAGAAATTGATCTTATCGTTGGTGATGGATCTCAAAATCGCGTTAATGAGGCTTCCGAAGAAAACATAGAAGAAATAGAGGAAGATGGAGGAAACTAATTACGAAGTCCCTGAAGAGGATCAGGGCAACGACGATTTATACGAACATTTCAGATTTGTAGCAGACAAGGGGCAACAGCCGCTTCGCATTGATAAGTACCTTATGAATAAGGTAGAAAATGCTACACGGAATAAAATTCAGAAATCAGCAAAAGACGGAAATATTTTTGTCAATGATGTTGCGGTCAAATCCAATTATAAGGTGAAGCCCAACGACATTATTACTGTGCTTTTTGAACATCCTCCCTATGAGTATTTGCTAAAACCAGAAGATATCCCTATCAATATTGTATATGAAGATGATGATGTACTGGTGGTAAATAAGGAGGCTGGTATGGTGGTGCATCCCGGACACGGAAACTACAGTGGTACTCTAATAAATGCGCTTACTTTTCATTTCGATAATCTTCCTAATAATAGTAGTAATCGCCCAGGACTTGTGCATCGAATCGATAAAGATACCAGCGGATTACTGGTAGTCGCCAAGACTGAAATTGCTATGACAAAATTGTCGCGTCAATTTTTTAAAAAAACGACCGAACGGGAATATGTCGCGATTGCATGGGGAAATATGGAGGAGGACGAAGGTACTATTGAAGGAAATATTGGCCGACATCCAAAAAATAGATTGCAGAATACTGTTTTTGAAGGCGATGATGCCGATGAGAAAGGGAAACCGGCAGTCACTCATTATAAGGTGTTGGAACGACTTACCTATGTGACCTTAGTTTCTTGTAGATTAGAAACTGGCCGAACTCATCAAATTCGTGTCCATATGAAATATATTGGACATACACTTTTTAATGATGAACGTTACGGAGGGGAGCGAATTTTAAAGGGTACTACATTTAGTAAATACAAGCAGTTTGTTGAGAACTGTTTCAAAGCGCTGCCTCGTCAAGCATTACATGCAAGAACTCTTGGATTTAAACATCCTGTAAGTGGAGAAATGCTTCGTTTTGAAGCCCCTATTCCAGATGATATGCAGGCATGTCTTGAAAAATGGCGTACGTATTCCAGACATGTTATAGAATAAAGTATTTTGTTCTATGTCTGTTCAAGCGCAGTCGAGAACTTAAAGTTACAAGATATTGAGTGGGTCTCGACTGCGCTCGACCTGACAAGTCGAGTATTTTTATTACCAATTTAAGATAAAAAGTCAATTTTTGACTACTCTCTTATCCATTTAGCAGTATAATTCTTATTCCCACTTGAGATGTGGACAAAGTAAATTCCGCTTTTAAGCGATGTCAAATTGTATTGGAGTGTTTCATTTTCAACTATGTTGGTAGCTTCGGAAAAAACTTCCTTTCCATCAACACTATAAACTTTTAAAGTTGCATCATTTAGATTTAATGGCAGTGAGAGTGTTAGATTTCCATCTGAAGGATTTGGATTAATAGTCACTTTAATTCCAGCGTTAAATTCATTAACACCTGCAACCGGTTCTGTAACCAATCCATCTCTAAAATTACTTCCTTTATAACCATTTCTCAATATTTTCGATGCGTCGTAAGGAACATCTAAATTATAGGAAGTAACAAAAGCCATGTCGGTTCCTGTTCCAAAGGTTAGGGTATAAGAATTAACCGTTAGGTCCATCATCCCGTCGCCATCAATATCGCCTACTACAGCACCATTTAGAAATGTAAATCCGTCAGGGCGTAAAGGGAATCCGGCGATTTCACCGCTTCCATCTAAGGAATACGCATGTAAGTACCCAACATCGCTTGCGTCGGTAATTACACTTCCGAAGATAATATCCATCACACCATCATTATTTATATCTGCGATACTTATTACGCCTTCATTTCCACCGTATTTGTTGATAGGAAAATCAGGTAGATTTGAGCCATCTGGTGCAAGTCCGTATATCACATCCAGTGGATCACCGTTTCCGCTAGTGTTCCTGTCTGCCAAAAACAATTCGTAAGTTCCATTGTTATCTACATCTGCTACAGTGGCAGGTGAATAGGTCCATCCGGCAGTTGCAATTGGCCAACCTGCTCTATAAGTTGCGTCGTGTTCCATTACATAAAAACCTGCTGCATCACCATGATTGCTACCAACGATTTCCAAGGTATCGTCATTATCGAGGTCTACTAAAATGGGTGATTGGTACGAATATTTTACATTTGAATCGACCACTGGAAAACCTGTTAGAAGAGTTCCATTACTATCGTAGGCGTACATTCCAGTGGAAGAAGTGGCTATTACCACATCTTTATTTCCATCATTGTCTATATCACCTATAGATGGAGTAAAGGCAGGGGTGGCGTTAAATTGCACAGGCCAATTGGCATTAATTGGCGTTCCGTCTAAGTTGAGGGCGTGTACATATCCTTCGGTACTTCCGGTACGTTCGCAAGTAATGATATCCAACGTTCCATTATCATCTAGATCGGAAACAGCCGGGGCGTTGATCATCCATTTATCATTAAAGTTCAATGGCCATCCCGGAAGATCGTTACCTACATGGTCTAAGGCGTAGATTCGTCCTACTGTGGTTGGATATCCGGTATTTACAATTACTTCCATATCGCCATCATTATCCATATCAACTACTGTAGGAGGAAGAAGTATTGGGCCTAAAACCGTTTTTTGCCATAATATAGAGCCGTCACCTTTTAGCGCATAAAGCTCGGTGTCGATCCCAAAAATAATCTCGTCGAATCCATCAATATCCAAATCGGCAAGTGTTACTCCTCTTGAATTCTTTATTTGAGGATTTGCTGGTCTGCTGAAACTAAAAAGTTCCGTGATAGGTTGTTGTAAAGGGTTTAAATTTGATAGTTCCTCCGGAAGAATTATGTTTTCTACCATTATCGTTCCATCTGGAGCAAGTGATGCTTTTTTAGCAGTATTGTTTTGAGCAGAAACTGTTAGCGATATTAGTAAAATTGCTATAAAATGTAGACGTATTGATCTTTGCATAGTGTGAAGTTTTTTGTTAGAGAGTTAAATCTACTTATTTTTTTCTGAAACAAATACGCTGAGCGTGTTAATCTTTGTAGGAGGGGCTTGTCAATGAAGAAGCTTATTTTACTATTGGTTTATTATATGAGTGTTGGTTGTTCTAACCCATAATTCTTGTTATTTTTGAGGAAAAGAATATTACTATGAAATTAGTCCTTTCGCCGGCAAAAACCTTAGACTATACAACTAAGTTGCCTACAAGCCGTGGCACTCAACCTAGATTTTTAGAGCAAGCTGAAATGCTCAATAATAAGCTTGAAAAGAAGTCGAAGAAAGCGATTCGCGAGCTAATGCATATTAGCGATAAATTGGCAGAATTGAATTATCAACGATATAAGGAATTCTCTCTTCCCTTTAATAAAACTAATGCAAGACCGGCGGTTTATGCCTTCGCAGGTGATGTGTATCTTGGCCTCGAAGCTTATACCATTCCTGAGAACAAAATAGATTCCTTGCAAAATACAGTGCGAATTCTATCTGGCATGTTTGGGGTTTTGAGACCATTGGATCTCATGCAGCCATATCGATTGGAAATGGGTACAGACCTTAAAGTAAACCGTAAGAAAAATCTTTATCACTTTTGGGGGAAAACTGTTACCGAAGCACTGAATGACGAAATGAATGATGATGAATTATTCTTAAATCTTGCTAGCATTGAATATTTTAAAGTTGTCGATCCTAAGTTGTTGAAGGTTCCGGTTATCTCTCCGGTTTTCAAGGACCTCAAAAACGGGAAACTTAAGATCATTTCTTTCTTCGCGAAGAAAGCACGTGGTAGTATGGCGCGCTATTGTGTCGACACCAATGCAAATAGTCTAGATGATGTAAAAGGATTCAACTACGACGGTTATGCTTTTAGTGAGCAGTACACCGAAAATGAAAACGAGCCTGTTTTTGTGCGTTAATGTTTATTCATACACATCCATACCCACCATTTCTTTTTGATAATGCCACCAAACTCATTGTTGGCACATTGCCTCCTCCCAGATTTACCGAAGGTGATCTAAAAGAAGGTGATGTTAATTTTTGCTACGGAAGTCGGGACGGACAGTTATGGCCAATTTTAGATAGATTGTTTGATTTGAAACTTAAATTTGAAACTACGGCTGAAGCGATACTACAACGGAAGCAGTTTCTTACCACCAGGAAAATTGGAATTTGTGATATTGTAGCCTCTGCAAAAAGGGACAAAGTGGATGCTTCAGATCTTGGGATGCAGGAAATTGAATTGCGGGATCTTGTCGAGGTGCTTCAGAATCATCCCAAGGTGGATACTTTATTATTTACGGGTGGAAATAGTAAAAATGGCCCCGAGTATTTCTTCCGAAGACATTTAAAGGAGTATAATATTGCTCTTCGAGTTATTTCGAAGGAGGTACCTCGAATTCATGAATTTGCCCTTCCGAAGTCATTAAGAATAATAAAAACAGTATCACTAACAGCACCTTCAGGAGCAGCAAATAGGGCAGTTGGTAGCTTGCAAAAATACAAGGATATGAAGACTAACAATCCGGAGCTTACTACGATTGATTTCAGAATGGAGCAATACCGTCCATTTTTCTAAAATATATATCAGTCTTGTTTAAATCAATTATATTGCAAAATAATTGAAGTAAATTTATGAGAAAGCTCACTCAACAAATTAATGGGACATCCTTAGCAATTTTTAGAATAGGCTTTGGACTGATAATGATTTGGGAGTTGATTTACTTTTTGAGATTGGATTTTGTAAAGGTATTTTTAGTACAACCACAGCTACAGTTTACCTATTCTTTTTTACCGTTTTTAAAGCCACTTCCCGAACCTATTTTGGATCTGCTAATTGTTGTCTTATTGGTAGCATGCTTCTTTATAATAATTGGAAGGTACTACAAACAGGCTATGATTATTTTTTTTGTTGGATTTACATATATTTTTCTACTCGACAAAGCGTATTATAATAATCACTTATACCTTATTTGTCTTCTTTCGTTTTTAATGATATTTATTCCTGCAGATAGTAGGTTGTCCTTTAAAAAGAGTAAAGAAAAAGCTTCAAAACCCCCACTGTATTGGCATCTTTTAGTGTTAAGAATACAATTGGCAATTGTCTATTTTTTTGGCGGCATAGCAAAGTTAAATCACGACTGGCTGGTGAATAATGAGCCCGTAAGATCGATCCTAAATAATACTGCTAAGACAAGATTTCTAGGAGATGCGCTTACTTCAGATTTTTCAATTTATTTCTTCACCTATGGCGGACTCGTTTTTGACTTAGTTGTTCCAATATTGTTATTTATACCGAAGACAAGAACAATAGCCGTTTTAGCTGCATTACTCTTTAATGTTTTAAACGCCTGGCTTTTTGAAGATATTAATATTTTCCCTTATTTTATGATGCTTTCTCTAATCCTGTTTTTAGACCCTGAGAGGGTGGCGAATTTTGTAAGAAGAAAGTTTGAAGGGAAAAAAACTAGTGTTCAGCAATCTTCCGATTTAGGGAGTTTAAAATCTCCAATGCTTATCGTTTTAAGTGCGTATTTTTTAATTCAATTGCTGCTACCTATACGACATTTTCTATTCAAAGGAAATACAGATTGGACGGGAATTGGTCAACGCTTTGCATGGCGCATGAAAATACAGCATAGAAGTTTGGAGAAAATGGAATTTAAAGTATGGGATGTAAAGAAGAAGGTAATTTATCCGGTTGGTATGAATCAGTACGGACTTAATCAGGATCAAATTAATTTAATTGCTTACGACCCATCAGCCATCATACAGTTTGCGGAGTTTTTAAAAATACATACCAAAGAGAATAAAGGGATGGGCGAAGTATTGGTAAAGAGTGATGTCGAAGTCCGATTTAACGGTAGAAAACCACAAATAATTTTTGATAATGAACTCAATTTGTTGAAAGTGGGAACTAGTTCTTTGGAGCTCTCAAAATCGATACAAGCTTTAAAAGAACACTAATAAAATTTATAAATATGAAAAAGAAATTGAAATACAGTTTCATCTCATTTTTGACTTTGAGAGCACGATTTTTAGTTTGTGCAATTTCATTGTTAGTTTTACAGAGTTGCGATAAAAATCAAACAGCTGAGGAAGAATTTTCAGGGCCGTTGTTTACATCAATTTCTCCGGAAGCATCTGGTGTTAATTTTATAAATACAGTTCCGGAAACGCCCGAAATGAACATTTTAACGTATCAGTACCTTCATAATGGGGCTGGAGTTTCTGTAGGTGACATCAATAATGATGGGCTCGCTGATATATTCTTCAACGCCAATTATGGACCTAATCATCTGTATTTAAATAAGGGCGATTTCAAATTTGAGGAGATTGGAAGAGCTGCCGGTATCGGTGGAAAAAGAGCCTGGTCTACCGGATGCACTATGGTAGACATTAACAACGATGGATTTCTAGATATATATCTGAGTTACTCGGGAAATTCGACGCCCAACTTCAGGAAAAATGAACTTTTTATAAATAACGGAGATCTCACTTTTACTGAAAAAGCTTCAGAATATGGCTTGGCCGATACTGGTTATTCAACGCAAGCATCATTCTTCGACTACGATAAGGATGGAGATCTCGATATGTTTATGCTTAATCATCCCATTACTCCAGAGCAGAATTTGGATTTTAACACCATGGTTTCAGAAAGAAATGAAGATGCCGGAGACCGTTTGTATAGAAATGACAATGGAAAATTTGTGGATGTTAGTGAAGAGGCAGGTATTATTGGTAATAGTATAGGATTTGGATTAAGCGTTTCGGTTGGAGATATTAACAACGATGGCTGGCCAGATCTCTATGTGTGTAACGATTATCTGGAACGTGATTATTTGTATTTTAATAATGGTGACGGTAGCTTTTCAGAAAAAGCAAAAGAGGCAACACGTCATATTTCGAATTTCTCCATGGGCTCCGACATGGCCGATTTCAACAATGACGGTTTTCTGGATCTAATGGTAGTCGACATGGTTGCCGAAGATAACTACCGTATTAAAACGAATATGTCAGGAATGAATCCGGAGCGTTTTTACAATGCTGTGAATCATGGTTTTCATTACCAGTATATGATGAATACCTTGCAAATGAACAATGGGAATGGCACTTTTAGTGAAGTTTCAAAATTGGCTGGTGTCGCAAATACAGATTGGAGCTGGGCTCCTCTTTGGGCCGATTTCGACAATGATGGTCTAAAAGATCTTTTTGTAACAAATGGACTTCGGAAAGAAGCAAGAAACAATGACTTTGTGAAAAAGAAGAAGATCTGGTTGAAGGAAATGGAGAAGAATCCTGAGAAACAGTTGGAGTTGATGAAAAAGATTCTGGATGAAATGCCAGCAACCAAACTAAAGAATTACAGTTTTAAAAATGAAGGTGATATTTCTTTTGCTAAAACCACAGAAATGTGGGGCTTAGATGAGCCATCTTTTTCAACAGGTGCTGCCTATGCAGATCTCGATAACGATGGAGATTTGGATCTTATAGTTTCGAATATTGATAGCCCCGCATTTATTTATAAGAATAACGGTGAAAAACAAAAGTCCGATCATTATCTAAAAGTAAAACTTAATGGTTCTCAGCAGAATCGATCGGCGCTAGGAGCACGTGTTACTGTTAAAAGTGGAGATGATTTTCAAATGAAGGAACATTATTTAAATCATGGCTATTTATCTTCTATGGAAGACAAATTACATTTTGGACTGGGAAAAAGCTCCAAGATAGATTCGTTATGGGTGGAATGGCCGGATGGCAGCCGCAAAGTGCTTACTAATTTAGAGGTTGACAGAGAACTATTAATTGATTTTAAAGAAGGCGAATCAGCGCCAATAGCTAGTTTGTATAAGATTGAGACTAAAAAATTGATGACTGAAGACACTGATAAGATTGCACTCGATTTTAAGCATGTGGAAAATGAGTATAACGATTTTGAAAAAGAAAGTCTGCTGCCTCATAAATTGTCTATGATGGGACCCGGGATGGCAGTTGCCGATGTAAACGGTGATGGTCTCGATGATTTTTATATTGGGGGAGCGAAAGGAGTCGGAGGGAAAATTTATCAACAGAATTTGGATGGAACTTTTGCTGAAACTAATACAATTAACTTTAGTAGAGACTCCGGTTGTGAAGATGTAGCTGCCGTATTTTTTGATGCCGATAATGATGGGGACCAGGATTTGTATCTGGTGAGTGGTGGGAATGAATTTGAAGCCGAAGCCCGACAATTACAAGATCGCTTATACCTAAACAATGGTAAAGGTGATTTTCAAAAGGCCATAAAAGAACTGCCCAGAATGTTAACCAGTGGGGGTTGCGTTGCGGTTGAAGATTTCGATGGCGATGGAGATTTAGACATTTTCGTAGGAGGACGGGTAATTCCCGGACAATACCCGAAAGCGCCACGTAGCTATTTGCTTCGGAATGATTCGGGAGTTTTTGTGGATGTTACTTCGAAAGTGGCTCCGGGACTATTGGAACCTGGCTTAGTGACATCGGCGATCTGGACCGATTATGATAAAGATGGTAGAAAAGATTTGATGATAGCGGGAGAATGGATGCCAATTACAGTATTTAAAAACAATGAAAGTGGTTTGGTGAATGTTTCCGAAGCCATTGGTTTAAATAACACTAACGGATGGTGGTATAGTATTGCAGCAGGTGATTTCGATAATGATGGTGATGAAGATTATATCGCGGGTAATCTGGGGCAAAATTATAAGTATCAAGCCAGTCCCGACAATACTTTCGATATCTATTACGATGATTTTGATGATAATAATACAGGGGATATCGTATTGAGCTACAAAGAAGATGGGAAGGCTGTTCCTTTGCGCGGTAGACAATGTTCGTCTGAACAAATGCCTTTTATTAAGGAGAAGTTTGGTACTTACGATGAATTTGCGAAAGCCAGTTTGGAAGATATTTTTGACGAGGAAAAGTTGAAAAGCGCTTTGCATCTCGAGGCAAAATCGTTTGCGAGTGTTTTTATAAGAAATAATGGTAAAAATGGATGGGAAATCATAGACTTACCTAGAATGGCACAGTTGTCTTCAGTTAATTCCATTTTAGTTCGCGATATGGATAATGACGGAAAATTGGATGCTGTTTTAAGTGGTAATTTATTTGCTTCGGAAGTGGAAACCCCTAGAAATGATGCAGGTAACGGATTAATATTAAAAGGAAATGGCAATGGCGGTTTTGTGCCACTTACATTTCAGAAAACAGGATTTTTCACACCTAAAGACAGCAAAGAACTTCATTTTATAACCATCAGAAATGCACCACATATTGCCGTAGTAAACAATAACGATATATTACAGTTTTTTCAATTTTAGAATAAAGATTATTATGTGATTTTAAGAACAGACTCATGGTCTACAATTGTGAAATACAATAATAAGTGTTTTATTAAGTTTGTTTTTGTTTTTTCTAAATACACACCCTTTTATTCGAGTTTAATTAATTAATAATCAATGTATTGTGAATTATAAGCATGATGGGGTGAATTTATACAGGTTTTCTCAATCTGTATATATCTTAAAAAGCCATAGTTAATTTCCTCTATTCTTTTGTTGTATAGAAATTTTATGTTATTTTTAACAATTAAATTATATTTAATCAACTTAAATTTATAGGAATATGAAAAAATTTACTTTAGGGATTGTACTAAGTATAGTCTTTCTTTTAACGGGCGCAATGCAAGCTCAAATTTCGACCTTCCCATATCAGGAGGGTTTCGAAGCTGGAGCCGGTGGCTGGGTTGCTTCGGGAACCAATAGTAATTGGGCACTTGGTGCTCCTACGAATGCTATTATAAATAGTGCTTCAGAAGGAACAAATGCTTGGGTTACAGGTTTAGCAACAAACTATAATACAAGTGCTGATTCTTACGTAACTAGCCCTGTATTTGACTTTTCAGCTTTAGGAGCTGACCCAACTATCAAGATGGATGTTTGGTGGAATTCTGAATTTTCTTGGGATGGTGCTAATTTACAAGCATCTACTGATGGCGGTACAACTTGGACTCGTGTAGGGTCTTTTGGTGATCCTAACAACTGGTATACCGATGATACGGTATTAGGTGGTGCTGGTGGAACTGTTCACGCTTGGACTGGAAGAAACTCTACTACCAATGGTAGTGGTGGCTGGTTAGAAGCTGAGCATCTTTTGGATGGTACAGCTGGACAGGCTTCTGTAACCTTAAGAGTTTTCTTTGGTTCTGATACCTCTGTAACCGATGAAGGATTCGGATTTGATAATGTTAGAGTTACAACCGTAATTGGAAATGCTCCGGCTATTTCTTGTCCTGCAGACATCATGATCGACACTACTGGTGGATTATGTTCTGGTGTTGCTAACTGGACAGACGCTTTGGCAATTGATGTTGAAGATGGTCCAATTCCTACGACTCAAACAATGGGACCTCCTAGTGGAAGTACATTGCCAACTGGAGTTACAACTATAGAATACTCTGCAACAGATAGTGATGGTAATACTGTTACTTGTCAGTTTACAGTAACGGTTACTGATAACGAAAATCCTATTAATGTATGTCAGAATATCACTGTTGAATTAGATGCAGCCGGAATGTATGTGATGGCTCCTACTGAAATCGATGGTGGTTCTACAGACAACTGTGGGATTGTAACATATGAGTTTGGTACTTCAGGTCCTGCTGGATCAGGAAGTCTTCCAACTATTTTCGTTGGAACTAATGGAGGAGCTACTGGAGGTGCCGTTTATTTTGATGTAACTGTTGGATCAAGCAATATTGATCTTACTGCTATTGACGTAAATACTACAACCGCAGCCGGAGATCCATTTACAATTGATGTATATGCGTTCCCAGGTACTTATGTTGGAAATACAGGTTCTCCTGCGCCTTGGGGTGCAGCACTTGCTACAGGAGCTGGAACTACAGCTGGAACTGACATACCTTCTACTGCTACTTTAGGTGGTCCAGTTACTTTATTGGCTGGAACAACCTATGCAATGGCAATTGTAATGGATGGGACTCACTCACATAGATATACAAATGGTGATGGAACAAACCAAAACTATTCGAATGCAGATCTTTCAATGTCTCTAGGGGCTGGAGGTAATACACCATTTTCTGGAGGTGTTTTTAGCCCACGTGTATTCAATGGAGCTTTAACATATGATATTGTTCCTGATGCCTTTGGTGGTACTTTCGACTGTTCTATGGTTGGAGCAAACACTGTTTACTTAAAGACTACCGATGCTAATGGAAATTCTTCTACTTGTGCAGCTACTGTAACAGTTGAAGATAACTTAGCACCAGTAATTACTTGTAATGGTGAGCCAGCAACAGTTGTTGATACAACTACTGCTACACCAGCACTTGCAATTCCGGATGCAGATCCTGCTGGAATTAATACAATAATGTCAGTAACTGACGATTTTGATATAGTAGATCTTGATGTAGATCTTGATATTGCTCACTCATGGGTTGGAGATTTAAAAGTAACTTTAACTTCTCCTACTGGAACAGTTGTAGTTCTTATTGATCAAATGGGTGTTCCTGCTACTGCTTTTGGATGTAGTTCAGATAATCTTTTGGTAACAATTGATGATGAAGCTACAGATCCAATCGAAGATGCATGTGATGCTGGTCCTCCAGCTGCTACGGGTCCATATATTGGACAAGAAGCTTTATCTGCTTTCGACGGTGAAAGTACTTTAGGTGACTGGACTCTTAACGTTTCTGATAATGCTGGTGGAGACACTGGAACTATCAACGGATGGGGACTAGTTTATAGTCATGATGTATCTGCTTCTCCATTTGATGTTATTCTTGATGCTAATGGAATGGCAACAGTAAATGCTGCTGATCTTTTATTAAGTATTGACGAAGCTTGTGCTTATACTGTAACAGTAGGAACAACTCCTGTGCCTACAGTTCTTGAACTTCCTATTCCAGGTGGTAATGGTAACTTCGGAAATATGTTTGATGTAAATGCATTAAATGAAGTTACTGTAGATTCTTTCGATGTACATGGTGATGTTGGACTTACGTTCGACGTTAATGTTTGGTTCAAGACTGGAACTCACGTTGGTTTTGAAGCCGATGCGTCTGCTTGGACTTTACTTGATACCGCAGTTGGTATTGTATCTAATGGTGATGGTGTTGTTACACCACTTAATTTAACATTAGGTCATACAATTCCTGCAGGTGATACACATGCATTTTTCGTATCTCCAATTGGAGGTGGGTTTAACTACCATAATGGTACCGCTGTTGGAGCAATTGCTGGTGCAGATGCTAACATAGAAGTGTTAGAAGGTTCTGCTGCTGATGAAGCTTTTTCTGGAACTATTTTCGCTCCACGTGTATTTGAAGGTAACGTAATCTATACTGCCGGTGCTGGTATTGGTACTGAGTTAATGGTAGATTGTTCAGATCTTGGTGAGAGTACTGTTGAAGTAACAGTTACAGATGCAAGCGGAAACGTTTCAATGTGTACTGCTACAATCAACGTAATAGACGAAACAGCTCCTATCTTAGTTTGTATGGATACAACTATCGAGCTAGGACCAGATGGAACTGCAATTGTAGATCCTATGGCTTTATTAGCTGTTATGCCAAGTTCTTATAATGTAATTACTATTAGTAGTGACAACCAATCTGGAGCTCCAGGTGAAACTGATCTTACTGTTCCCGTAACAGCCGATGAAACTATTTCATTCGACTGGGATTACAGTACTGCTGATGGACCTGCATTCGATAGCTTTGGATATTTATTGAACGGAGTTTTCACTGAACTAACAGATCCTGCTGGAGCTACAAACCAAAATGGTAGTACTACAGTTGCTTTACTTACTGGTGATGTATTTGGTTTCCGATCACACTCTAATGATGGAGTATTTGGAGCATGTACTACAGTGATTAGTAACTTTATGCCAGGTTTCACAGGTCAATTCGATCCTGCTAACTGGACTCAGTTGCTTACTAACTCTGATGGTTCTGCTACATTTGTAGAGATCCCTGGTGGTCCATTATCATTCGATGCTTGTGGTATCACAATCCTTGCGGTTGATGTTACTGAAGTTTCTTGTGATGATATAGGAACTCCTATAGTTATTACAGTATTCGCTAGTGATGCTAGTGGTAATATTGCTTCTTGTACGTCTACAGTGACTGTAATCGATGCTTTGGCACCGGTAGTAACATGTCCTGCAGATCAAACTGTTGATCCTGGTGTTGGAAACTTATTCTATGAGATTCCAGATTACCTAGCAACTGGTGAGGCAACTGCTGTTGATAACTGTACAGATCCTCTTACAATTACGTCTCAGGATCCTGCAGCTGGAACATTAGTTCCTGATGGAGTTTATCCTATAACAATTACTGCTGAAGATGAGTATGGAAATGTTGGTACTTGTACTTTCACTCTTACTGTTGAAAGCGTACTTGGAGTAAATGATAACGAACTGGATATCGCAATTACAATGTATCCAAACCCTGCTGTTAATCAGGTTACAATTTCTAATAACTCAAATATCCAACTTGAAAAGGCTGCGATATATGACCTTAACGGAAAAATGATCTCTCAATACAACCTTAGCAATATGCAAGGTGAAAAAGTGATCGATGTATCTGAACTTGCAACTGGAGTTTATATGGTTCAACTTATTAGTGATAAATCAAGCGCTGTAAAACGTTTGATTAAAGAGTAATCCATTCACTGATTTTAACCAATCAATAGAGAAAGCCCTTCCACACGTGGAAGGGCTTTTTTATTGGTCTCAAATTAGGGTTTAAAACCCTGCAATTTAATTGCAGAACTTTAGTAATACGAAAAAATTTAACTGTATAAAACATCCCTCTATCCCGAAGCGTCGGGACCCTTCTAAGGGAGACATTAAAATTTAGCTCAAATCAACCCCCTTCCTTCGAAGGAAGTCCCGACGCTTCGGGAGGGGAAGGATATTTTTAGCAATTTTATTGCGCATCTAAACCCCTGCACTTGTAGTGCGGGGTCGTTTAGTTAATTATAGTATCTTCTGAAATATTTCATTAACCAGGTAGATAGTGAGCACAAAAATGCCGACAATAGAAAAATCCTATTGTCGGCATTTTTTTTATTGAAGATAATTCGAAATTCTTTTTCAAATTATACTATTTCGCCTGCGGGCCTTTGATCGTTTTTGGTCTTATTTTGAACTTCCCTCGTTTTGGTCTTAGCTTTCCATATGTCCCTAATATAATCTTACCGCGTTTCGTCTTTTTGTCTCCCTTACCCATAATGTATCTATTAGTTGTTTTTGTTATTAACTAATAAAATAAAGAATTCAAATCATAAATTGTATTAAGAACATGCTAAACCCTGGTTAAAGTTAACGAATGGCTGCAACGAATGGTCCAATACCTTCAATACCATCTTTTGACAGCATCTTTATAAATCCGCTACCAATAATGGCTCCTGAAGCTCTTTTCGTTGCCATAGAAAAAGTATTGGCATCTTTTATTCCGAAACCTACGATGCAAGGATTTTTTAGTTTTAGCTTATGGATACGTTCGAAGTATTCTTCTTGTTCGTTTCCGAAAGCTGAACCCGATCCCGTCGTACTCGCACTACTTACCATATAAATAAACCCTTTTGAAGCGGCATCGATTTGATGAATTCTATCGTCGGAAGTCTGTGGCGTAATTAGGAAAATGTTCATTAAACCATATTTGTCGAAGATATCTTTATAATGCGCTTCGTATTCTGCTAATGGAAGATCGGGAATAATAAGTCCGTCGATTCCTGATTCTTTGCACTTTTTACAAAATGCTTCCACACCATATTGAAGAATAGGATTAAAATACCCCATTATCAATAAAGGAATCGATACACGCTCCCGAATGTTCTCTAGCTGATCGAACAGGATTTGTGTAGTCATACCGTTTTTAAGCGCCTGCGTAGAACTTTGTTGGATCGTTGGGCCATCTGCCAAAGGATCACTAAAAGGGAGTCCGATCTCTACCATATCCACGCCATTGGCTTCCAATTTCTCCAAAATCGAAACAGTGTCATTTAGCTCAGGGAAGCCTGCACTGAAATAGATGGATAACAGTTTTTTATCTTGCTCTAGTTTTTGTTGAATTCTATTCATGTATTGTTCTTTTTGCGTTAGGGATTGAGCTAATTGTTTGAGCTCTCCTCTGAAGCTTTTGCGAAAGAGGAAGCGAGTAGCGAAAGCCCGACCCTCCATATCCGCCCAATGCGGGGATGTAGGGTAACGCCATATTATAAATTAAAATATTCGATATAAGTGTTGAGGTCTTTATCGCCACGACCACTTAAATTTACAACGATAACATCTTCTTTTTTAAATTGTTTCTTCTCAAATAAAGCCAGCGCATGACTGCTTTCAATGGCGGGAATAATACCCTCCAGCTTGCAAAGTTCAAGACCTGCTTTCATGGCTTCGTCATCTGTAACCGAATGAAATTCTCCTCTTCCACTCTTAAATAAATGTGCATGCATAGGACCAACACCCGGATAATCCAAACCAGCCGATATCGAATATGGCTCGGTAATCTGTCCGTCGGGAGTCTGCATCAACAGCGTTTTGCTACCGTGAATGATTCCCATTTTACCGAGTACAGAGGTTGCAGCGCTCTTGCCGGTATCAATTCCCTTTCCGGCAGCCTCGACGGCGAGAATCCCAACCTCGGGAGTGTCAAGATATTCGTAAAAAGCACCCGCAGCATTACTTCCTCCACCAACACAAGCAATAACATAATCTGGGTTTTTACGCCCTTCCTTTTCCTGCAACTGACTCTTAATTTCTTTGGAAATAACCGACTGGAAACGCGCCACCATATCAGGGTAGGGATGAGGTCCTACGACGCTTCCAATGATGTAATGCGTGTCTGTAGGGTTATTAATCCAATCCCGAATGGCTTCGTTGGTAGCATCTTTCAAAGTTCTACTTCCGCTAAGCGCAGGTACAACGGTGGCACCCAGCATTTTCATTCGTGCTACATTAGGAGCCTGTCGTTCGATATCAATCTCACCCATATAAACGATACACTCCAAGCCCATAAGGGCGCAAACCGTTGCTGTTGCTACTCCGTGTTGTCCGGCACCGGTTTCTGCGATGATTCGTTTCTTTTTTAGACGCTGTGCCATGAGAATCTGTCCAATCGTATTGTTTACTTTATGTGCTCCTGTATGACACAAATCTTCTCGTTTAAGATAAATTTTTGTGTTGTATTTTTCTGAAAGGCGTTTTGCAAAATAGAGCGGAGTTGGGCGACCTACATATTCTTTGAGTAGCTCGTTGAATTCCTTCTGAAAGCTTTCTTCTGCCATTATCTTGAGATAGTTCTGTCGTAATTCTTCTACATTGGGATAGAGCATTTCAGGAATATAGGCACCTCCAAATTCTCCGTAATATCCTTTTTCGTCTGCGTTGTATTTCATGTTTTTAGTCTTCAGTTTGCAGTTCCTGCATGAATTGTTTTAAGTCGTCTGTATTCTTTAATCCGGGTTCCGATTCGAATTTGCTGTTCACGTCAATAGCATGTATCGGCAAATCTGATTTCAATATACTTTTTAGTTTCTCTATTTCATTTAAGCCAATTCCGCCACTTAGAATAAATGGTTTTTTGGAAGGATAATTTTCCAAGATTCGCCAATCGAATACATAGCCATTCCCTCCTTTTTCTTTGCCTTTAGTGTCGAATAAGAATTTGTCCACTTTGTTTTCAAATGGCGTTAGCAGGTCGAAGTTAAAACTGTCTTTGATGCTAAACACCTTCCATACTTCGACTGCGCTCAGCACAGGTACTTCGACTGCGCTCAGTACAGGTTCTTCGACTGCGCTCAGCACAGGTACTTCGACTGTTGTCGTTATAGCATCTCTTAATTTTTCACAAAATGTCGGTGATTCTTCTCCATGAAGTTGAATGACATCCAGATTGTATTTTTTTATTTTTTCTGAAATTTCTTCCAATGATGCGTTTACAAATACACCTACTTTTTTTATGTGCTTCGGAAGGCTAGGGATTTCGCCACTAAAGTCTCTCGGACTTTTATCATAAAAGATAAATCCAAGATAATCCGGCTGAAGCATGGCAACTTCCGAAGTATTCTGGTTCATTCCGCAGATCTTTAGAGCGACTTTTTTCATTGTAATTGTTTTAAAAAGTCGGAAGCACTTTCTCCGGGATTGTCTGTTTTCATAAAATTCTCCCCAATAAGGAATCCGTTAAAACCATATTCTTTTAATTCTTTTATTGTTTCTACCGAGCTAATTCCACTCTCCGACACCTTTACAAATTCGTCGGGGATATGTTTTGAAAGCTCTTTGCTAATATTGGTTGATACTTCAAAGGTCTTTAAGTTTCTGTTATTTACTCCCAACATATCAACCGATGGAAGTAACGATTTTTCAAGTTCTTCCATATTATGTACTTCTAAAAGTACGTCGAGTCCGATACTTTTAGCAATTTCCGAATAGTCTTTCAACTCACTTTGCTTCAGACAGGCTGCAATCAATAAAATTGCATCGGCTCCATAGGCCTTGGCCTCGTAAATCTGATATGGATCGACAATAAATTCTTTCCGAAGCAATGGAAAAGAGGTGACTGCTCTTGCGAGTACCAAATCATCTAAAGACCCTCCAAAAAATTTAGTGTCGGTAAGCACAGACATGCCGCTAATTCCAGCTTTTTCATAGCCAATGGCAACTTCATCTATAGACACCTTATCATTGATCACAGACTTACTAGGCGAACGACGTTTGTGTTCTGCAATGATCCCCGTTGGAGCGTTTCTAAGTGCCTCTGCAAGGGAAATCGGTACTCTATCAAAAAACGGAAAATGTTCTAAAAGACTTTGTGGAAGTACCTTTTTCTTTGCGTTTACTTCCTTTAGTTTATAGGCCGTTATGGTATCGAGTATTGTCATGTTTAATGGTTGTTAGCTACGACTGAGTGCTTGTAATTTTTGCAATGATTTTAATGCATTTCCTGATTTCAGTGAATCTTTGGCTTTTTCGAAACCATCCATAATGCTACATTTCTCTACTACCGAAATTGCCATTCCGGCGTTTGCACAAACCACATTGTTTTGGGCAGAAGTCCCTTCACCTTGAAGTACCTTCATAAAAATCTTTGCAGATTCATCGACCGATTCACCACCGTAAATATCAGATTGTAATATTTGATTTACACCAAAATCTTCAGCCATTAATATCGTTTCCGAAGCATTAGAAATAACTTTCACTTTGTCTGTAAGCGATATTTCGTCGTATCCATCCATCGCATGAAGAATAGCGTAATTTTTAGTTCCTTTTTGATAGAGATAGCCGTACATTCTAGCAAGTTCTAAATCGAAAACACCTACTAATTGATTCTTTGGAAATGCCGGATTTACCATTGGCCCGAGCATATTAAAAAATGTTTTGACACCTAATTCCTTCCGAATCGGAGCTACATTTTTCATCGCAGGATGGAAGAGAGGAGCATGAAGAACACAGATTCCTGCTTGTTCCAGACACTTTTTAAGAAAGGAACTATCGTTACTGAAACGTATACCTAGATGTTCCATTACGTTACTGCTTCCACTAACGGATGACACACCATAATTACCGTGTTTGGTAACGAGTACTCCGGCACCGGCTGTTACAAATGAAGAAAGCGTAGAAATATTAAAAGTATTCTTGCCGTCACCTCCGGTACCACAAAGGTCAATAGTATTGTAATCGCTGAAATCGACTGCCAAACAAAGATCTAATAATGCATCTCTAAAGCCTTCCAATTCTTCCAATCGTACGCTTCTCATCATGTATACTGTAAGAAATGCCGCAATCTGACTCGGGTTGTATTTCCCTTCGGAAATAGATACCAATACGCCTCTTGCCTCTTCTTTTGAAAGTGGTTCGTGATTGATAAGTCTGTTAAGAATTATTTTCATTTTCTTTTTTTAATTAGTAGTAATCTGTTTTAAGATTCTACCCAGTTTTTTATAATCTCTTTGCCCTTAGGAGTTAAAACGCTTTCGGGGTGAAACTGCACACCTCTCACATCATAAGTTCTGTGGCGTAATGACATAATCTGCCCGTTTTCGTCCACCGACGTTATTTCAAGAGCGTCGGGGAATCCATCTGTTGAAACTACCCAGGAATGATATCTTCCGATTTCGATTTCCTCTTCCAGATTCTTAAAAAGAGGCTCATCATTCACTATAATTCTAGCTTTGGTTGCCACCCCGTGAAAAACCTTACTAAGATTTTCGATCGAACCTCCAAAAACTTCCCCAATTGCTTGTTGCCCCAGGCAAACTCCCAATATGCTTTTGGTTGCGGCATATTTAGTAATAACTGCCTTTAATTGTCCTGCTTCATCGGGTATTCCCGGGCCGGGAGATAATAGGATTTTGTCATAATGCTCAAGCTCGTCGAGTATAAATCGATCGTTTCGAAGCACCGTTACCTCGCAATCGAGTTCTTCCAGATAATGCACTAAATTGTACACAAAGCTGTCGTAGTTATCAATTACCAATACTTTCATAGTTAGATGTTTTCAGCTAATTCAAGTGCCTTTGTCAGGGCTCCTAGTTTATTATATACTTCCTGTAATTCTTTTTCCGCATCACTGTCGGAAACTACACCTGCTCCAGCCTGATAATGTAGTTTATGATCTTTACTCACAAAAGATCGTATGATAATAGCATGATTAAAATCTCCGGAAAAATCCATAAATCCGATGGCGCCGCCATAGAATTCTCGATTGGTATTCTCGTAAACTTCCAGCAATTGCATTGCCCGGTGTTTTGGAGCGCCGCTTAGAGTACCCGCTGGAAAAGTATCGGCTACGATTTGCATGGTCGAAGTATTCGCATGTTTTTTTGCGGTGACTTTACTCACCAAGTGAATTACATGTGAAAAGAACTGCACCTCTCTATAGGTTTCGACGGTGACTTCCGAACCATGTCTGCTTAAATCATTTCTTGCCAGATCTACTAGCATTACATGTTCGCTATTCTCCTTTTTATCTACGGAAAGTTCTTTGGCAAGTTCGGCATCTTGTTCATCATTTCCCGTACGTTTGAAGGTTCCGGCTATGGGATGTATCTCTGCTCTATCGCCTTTTACTACTAATTGGGCTTCGGGGGAACTCCCAAAGATCTTGAATTTTCCATAATCGAAATAGAACAAATACGGCGACGGATTTACACTACGTAATGAGCGGTATACATTAAATTCGTCCCCAGTAAATTCCTGCGAAAATCGCTTGCTAGGCACTATTTGGAATACATCACCTCGCTGACAATGTTCTTTGCATTTTACAACTAAGTCTTTAAACCCCTGATCGTCCAGATTTGTAGTGGGAGCTCCATTTCTATTGAATGGATATTCGGCGAAATTCTTCGATTTTAAAAGACGTTCAATAAGCGGAATGTTATTTTCGGCTTCATAACAATGCGCAAAAATATAAGCTTCATTATTGAAATGATTGATAGCTATGATATTTTGATAAACAGCATAATAGACATCTGGGATCGAAAGTTGTGATTTTGTTTTGTCAATTTCAATTTCTTCAAAATAACGAACGGCATCATAGCCCATATATCCAAACAGCCCATTGTTTATAAATTTAAATTCGCTCTGTTCTCCCTTTTCTTTAGCTTCGGAAGAAATTGCTGATGAAAATGAAGATGCAAATTCTTCCAGGATACCAGGAATATTTGTTTTCGTTGTAATCCCTGTGTTAGTATTGCTACCATCGGGTAGCTGCTGTGTAATTTGTTCACCTTCAATTTTAATAGAAGCAATTGGGTTGCAGCAGATATAACTGAAGCTATTGTCGTTTGCATGGTAGTCGCTACTTTCAAGAAGTAAACTATTGGGGAATTTATCCCGCAATCGAAGATAGACAGATACCGGAGTAAGGGTATCGGCCAGCAGTTTTTTCGAATATGTAGTTAAGTGATATTTCATTTTTAGGTTTAAGCGACTTAGTGTTTAAATTTCTAACAATAAAAAAAGGCCTGTCGTGAATGACAAGCCTTTGTATGGATATACTAATAGTGCTTTAGATCACGACGTTCGACGTAATTTATTCCACCACCAGCTATTTGTTATAATTGTTATCATAATTTGAATTTCAAATATATAAATCAAATTTATAACAACACATTTATTTTACTAAAATTTTAAATTCACTGTCAATTCAAAGTTATCAGCAATCGCTTTATCACCTAAACCATCAAAAAAGCTACCAGAACCATATTGAACTCCGTACTTTGTGCGATCTATTTTTAAGTCTGCAGTAGCAGAGTCTTTACCCATTGCAAGGGTGAATTCAATAGGATTGGTTTTTCCTTTGATCGTCATACTTCCGGTAATATCGTAACCAGCTTCAACTTTTTTAGCAGTTGTAATTTCAAGAATTGCTTGTGGATGCGTTTCTACTCCGAAGAAATCATCACTTTTTAAGTGCCCTTCTAGTTTTTCCTTTCCGCTACCAGCTTCAAGATCGTTTACGGTAATTGAAGACATATCCACTATAAATTTCCCACCAGTAACCGAATTTCCTTCCATTTCAAGATAGCCTTCAGTTAGATCGATAGTCCCGTTGTGAGATCCTAGAACTTTTTTACCTTTCCATTCGATGGTGGCCTCTTTTACAACTTTTCTTTCTTTTTTGATAGTTGTGAAAGCTGCGGTTCCCATAACGATTACTGCTAATAATATTGTTTTCATTGTTGTTTTCATATTTTACTATTTATTTATTGATTTAAAATGTTCTTAATGTATCTAAGGTTGTGTTTAAAGCTTCCAATTCTTCTTTTGAAATGTTGCTTAAAATTTTTTCGTTGTTTTGGTCGGTAATAGGATCGAGCTCTTTCAATATTTCCAAACCTTTATTTGTGATTAATATTTCCACTTTCCGTCTGTTCGATTTACAAACAGAACGATTTACCCAGCCTTTTTTAATTAATTTATCTACTAGACGGGTAGTATTACTATTTCTGTCGACCATGCGCTCTTGTAATGTCGATAGATTAGCGGGCTGACCATTTTGTCCCCTAAGAATTCGAAGCACGTTGTATTGAGGAATGTTAAGGTCGTATGGTTTTAATACACTCACTATCTCTTCTTCGATAATACGAGAAGTATACATAATGTTGATCACTGTTTTTGTGGTGATCCCCATACTGTGAATTGATTTTAGTGCTTCTTCTATCTTCATATTTGTATCAACAATATTTGTAGATACAAATGTACAGTTGATTTTGGTTTCTGAAAGCTATTTAACAAATATTTATACATATGTTTAAAATTACCGGATCTCGAGACTTAGAATGATTTGTTAAATTGTTTCTGAAATTCATTTAATTGAATATTTTTAGATAATGAAAAAGATCTTCATATTACTTCTCATCGGCGTTTTAGCTTCCTGTGGTGATAAAAAACCTGAGGTGGCTTCGCAAGAAATGTCAAATACCATGGAACCTATTAATGAATCGGTACGGCTAAAATCGTCGGCTAGGGTTCCTTCTTTAAATTTTGATGAATTAAATACCTTTCTTACTAAAGAAAACGATTCTACTTATATTATCAATTTTTGGGCCACTTGGTGTAAACCTTGTATAAAGGAATTACCTGCTTTCGAAGAAGTAGCAGCAAAATATTCCGAAGCGAAAGTAAAAGTGATATTAGTGAGCCTAGATTTTCCTGATAAATTGGAATCTCAAGTCATTCCGTTTATTGACAAGAATGAAATAAAATCTCAAGTAATTTTACTGGATGATGCCGATGCAAATAGATGGATTCCAAAAGTGTCCAAAGAATGGAGTGGAGCGATACCCGCTACGATTATTTACAATGGTAATACTCGTAAATTTTATGAACGATCCTTCACTTATGAAGAATTAGAAAAAGAATTAGAATTAATTTTATAAAATATATCTATTATGAAAACAAAATCAATTATAACTCTTGTTGCTATTGCTGTTTTTGGAATGTTAGCTTTTAGTAGTTTCAAATCTGAAAACAATAACGCAGCAGCTGAAGGATATGCAATTGGTGATCTGGCAACCGATTTTAAACTTCTCAATGTTGACGGTAAAATGGTGTCTCTATCAGATTATAAAAGTGCCAAAGGCTTTATTGTAATATTTACGTGCAACACTTGCCCTTATGCCGTTGCCAGTGAAGACCGTATTATCGCCTTAGATCAAGAATTTAAGGATAAAGGATTTCCGGTGATTGCAATTAATCCAAATAATCCAAGTGTTCAACCTGATGACACTTACGAACTAATGAAAGAAAAAGCGAAGGACAAGGGCTTTACGTTTCCGTATCTCTTTGATGCCAAGGATAAGGTTTATGCAAAATACGGCGCTTCCAAAACGCCTCATGTGTACTTATTGCAAAAGGAAGAAGCAGGAAATGTGGTAAAATACATAGGAGCCATTGATGACAATGTTCGCAGTGCAAGTCTGGCTAAAGAACGATTTCTGGCGAATGCCATCAATGAATTGTTGGACGGAAAACCTGTGAGCTTGAAAGAGACTAAAGCGATAGGCTGTTCTATTAAAGTGTAATCAGCATTCAGTTAAATTTACAACATACAAACCGGTAACGTTCAAGTACGTTCGCCGGTTTTTTTTTTCAGAATGCTTTTGAATTTTCTAGCATAAGAATGGGCTAGAAATTGAGGTTACAGGGTTTTCCATGATACGCTATCGATGATTTAAAAAATTGTACTCTAATAGATGCGAACCGGATGTTTTATATCCGGCGATTCTATTTCTTTTATTTGATAAGCTTTCCGAAGAGATAAAAATCCGAAAACAATGAACGTTTTCGGATTTTTTTACGTTTATAAAATGCGAATCATTATTTTTACGGAAATTTTTAAAATTCTATGGCTACAATGGCAGACCTTACACAATCACAATGGAGTGAACAATTGGCAAATGATGACAATGCAATAATTTTGGACGTACGTACTCAGTTAGAGGTAGAAGAAGGCTATATTCCGAATATGAAGCATCTGGATATTTTTAATGCAGGTACTTTTATGGATGAAGCCAAGCAAATGGATGTGTCAAAAAATTACTATATCTATTGTAGATCGGGTGGACGAAGCGGACAGGCTTGTGCTATTTTGAACTCTTTAGGATTTAAAAACACTTACAACCTCATTGGTGGCTTTTCTGAATGGGATGGGGAAACAACAATTTAAAAATCATAAATGAAAAAATTACTATTAATTGCAATTTTTAGCTGTGCAATCGCCTTACAGAGCTGTGCTCAAAAAGAGGCAGCAGCTATAAAGGTGATAAGCCCACAAGAAGTCTACGACGCTATTTATAGTCCCAGTTCAGACGCACAACTACTAGATGTGCGTACGGATCAGGAATATGGAGTAAGCCATTTGAAAAATGCCCAGAATATTTGTGTAACTACTTCAGATTTTCAAGAAAAGGTAAAAACACTGGATAAGAATAAACCGGTGTATGTGTATTGCAAAAAAGGAGGGCGAAGTGCCAAAGCAGCAAAAATTCTTGCTGATTTGGGTTTTAAAGAAATTTATGACATGCAGGGCGGACTCACCAATTGGGAGGATAATGAGCTCGAAGTGGAAAATTAAAACGACTCTTCTTAATTTCTTTAACGATTTGATCTTTACTGAGTTAAATTGAAGCTAAAGATGGTTTCAAATATATTTATTCATTTGCTATTTCTTACTTTCGATGTATAAATAGAAATGCAATGGTAGAATCAAATACAAGCATCAAGGAAGATGTACGAAACCTTATAGTTAAAAGCTGTGACTTTCAATCTTTTGGGATGAAATTTTATCCATTTCATAGGGATTTGCTAATTTTTTATTTTGGGGCCATTGACGCAACTATTGATTACGACAAACAAATCATTGCACTTTGGAATTCTAAACCAAGAACAGACCGCGCTATTGATTTATACGATATTAATGAGGCTGTATCTGAAAAAGTGAATTATAGTAATCTTGAAGAAACACTCTGTGGCTGTATTGAAGATGGAAGCTCACAAAATCGTTTTTACAGTAATCTATTGAAGAACTATCAAGACACGACTATCGGTTCGGGTGATAAATCTTGGAGTGCTTAAATAACAAATATTAAAAAGGTTCTAGAAAATAGTATTACACCGGTTAGTATAAATTATACCTTTAGTAATATAATATCTTTTCTCTAAGTGTTTTTATCTATTCATAAAACGGCCAATAATTCCTAAGGCTAAACAAACAATTGCACTTGCGATAACAATTCCACCTACTCCCATAACTAAGTTTTTACATTTTAAATTTCACACAAAGATATAAAATTCCCTCTTTGTAGTGTGTCCATAATTTCATAAAATAGGTTAATGATATTTATTTTTAATCTTATGCCTTATGTCATTTAAAAATGAAAATCCTGTAATCAATTATAGTACAGTGTCCTAAAAACAAGGTTCTGACTTTTGTTTATTCGAAAAAATGCCCTAGCTTTAGAGGAGTATTGTAAGAATTCCCCAATATTTTTTGCTTATTCATTTACTGAAAATCTATAATACTGAAATTTTTTGGTAAATATAATTTATTTCGATCCTTGATTTAAAGGGAGTATGACTTGAATGTAGTTACTTCTGAAGCAAAAAAAGATTAGTTCAATTCCCCTTGTAAATCGATAATAATCATGTAGTTAACCAATTAAATTATTTAATTATGGGCAATTCTTGTTTAATAAACCTCAATGGAGATTCCATTACGGTAAAAATTTCAATCAATAATGGAATTCGGTCATCTGGAAAATTTTATCTGGGTAAACCAAAAACCACTTCCGGCTATGATATAGTGGAAAAGTTTGAAGCAGTTACTGGCGATAATGGCGCTACCGAGTTTACGTTAGCCACAAAATCCGATAAATTATTAAACTATGCCCTGGCATGGAGCATTAACGCTTGTAGTCAGGTACCGCAGGTTGAAAACGGCATATTAAAAATCGAGTTTTGGCAGAATGGTGAAAAATGTAAAACCGTTACCGACACAACCTATTATGGGAAATATCCGCAATGTTCAGATGGAGAACAACGAAGCATGAAGAATCAAGTGATCTTTATAGAAAAACCACAAATTCAAACGGAAGCGATATGGGCAAGTATAGAATAGTTAGCACAATAGTATGTTTATGTATGATGTTTGGTTTTCTCGTTGCTCAGGAAAACGCAGCTCACAAATATAAACTAGATTATAACATACCCGAGAGCCCGGCATTTGCAATCTTGGATGCTAATCCTACAGTGGTAACCAGAGGTGGTGCTGCACAGGAGCTGGTAGTAAATCTCGCCAATAGTTTTATTAGTAGTCAGGAAGTGGATATGGGTTTCGCCGTCGATTTTAATCCTTATTTTGTACTGGGTGGTCGCTTAGAAAACATTAAACAATATAGAGAAAACGGAATCAAACGTTTACTTGCCAACACACAGTTTTCATTCGCCTCGACCACTGTTGAGGCATTTCCGGATGATTTGGTAATGAGCGCGGGAGCAAGAATCACGCTGTTCGATTCAAAAGATCTTTTGAAAAATAAAGAGCTAGGGAAGGCGATTGATGATGCTCTAATGCCCGATGATGATCCTGACCCATTTGGTCAAGCTTCAGATGAGGTAGTTGAGAATCCTAAATTAAAAAAGGCTTACGAAAAAATTAAAGAAGAGATGCGTGATAAAATAGGAGGTGCTGTCTCCATTGGTGTTGCCACCGCCGGCCGATTTAAAAACAGCGATTTTAAGTCGGATAGCTTACAAGGATATCGCAATCAGGCTTGGGTATCTGCCGAATATTCCTTCGGAAAAGGAATTAATATGTTGGCGTTAATTATGTATCGTAACAACGTTCTGGAAAAAAAGACCGATATCAATGAATTAAAATGGGGGATGGGATTGCGTTACCTTTCTGCTCATGTAAATATAGGAGGAGAAGTAATCTATTCTTCAGAAAAAAGCGATCTCGATTTAGGTGTGAATATAGAAATATTGATCATGAAAAACCTGATTCTTTATGCAAGTATCGGTAATAGATCGGAAATAGGAGAAATAGAAGATAATAAGATTCGAGTCACACCCGGTTTAAAATGGAATCTAAGTGAAATGAAACGCTGATAGGCTTAGTTATATAGAAGGCTTCTCAACAATTCCAACATTTTCCGAAGCCAATGGACTTAACCACTTTCTTATCCTGAGAGTATTTCTGAAGTTTTCAGTAGGAAGTAGCTTTCTATTTCTAGTATATTTATAGACTATAATCAATTGATTAAAAGCAATCCAGTTTATGAAGTATATCTCCCTATTATTTGTTTTGAATATTATTCTCTTCGGAAGCTGTAACGAGGTGAATCCCAAGGGTGAAAAGGAAGTGCGTGAATTTCTTCACGAGTGGAATAGCAAACATACACCGATTAAGGCAGAAGATCTAAAACAGGATTATATGGATGTGGTCACCTATTTTGGTGCCGAAATGACCAAGGAGCAGATACAATTGGACAAGATCGGATTGTTTCAAAAATACCCGGACCTTAAGCAATCGTTGGACGACAGTAGCATCACTATTGAAAAAGAAGACGGCAATTATCTGATTACTTTTACGAAACAAATTACTTATAATGAAGTCACTGAGGCCTACCCATCGTTTTTGTCGGTTATCTATAAGAACGGAGAATTCAGGATTCTTAGAGAAGGTGTAACAGCTGCCAATACTTCCAAAAATACTGATTTGGCACCCACTAAGGCCATTTTGGAGGCTATTTACAAAGCCAATCCACGGCTGTATGGTGATTTTAACGGTGATGGCTCTGCAGAGTATGCGATAGTGAAAAGTCCGATTTTAGTGACAGCCTCCACAACTCCAAAAGGAAATGTGGGCGAGGTAAAATGCAAAGATGGATGTACCTCTATCATTAAATTTAGCGATCCGGCTATTCCATCTATCAGTATTAGCGATGCGTATAAATCCAATTTGGTGAACCTGGGAGATTTAAACAACGATACATCAGACGAAATTGGATTTTGGAACTTGAAGGACGGTACGGAGTCCCTTTACGTATACAATGCTGTTAACGGAAAACTGCTGGCATCTCCCATAACGATTAACATTAAAGTTCACAAAAATCTTAAACTTATAGATGTCATCAAAAAAGTAGGGCCTAAAAAGATTCGTATCACAGAAAGCGTTTTGGAAGAAGACGGAAATTGGAAGTTAAAGAGTAGAGTTATTTTGCTCGATTAAAGTTTTCGTAATTCATAAGAACTATTCAATCGACTTACACGTTTTTTTACATTTTCAATTGTTTCGAAATTAACAGGAATTCTTTTGTCTTTTCATAATCTATTCTTCCTCCGAAAACGGGGATTTTTTTATTGGACCCGATTCACTATATCCAGCCGGATCATTAGATTCGGGGACTTTCTTCGGATCTTCCTTTGAAGGTTGCTTCGGACTGTCTGGTTTGGAGTTAGGTTCTCCCGGATAATCCTGATTCTTTATGTTTTGTTCATTCTTATGTTTTGGGTCGAGCATTGGTGTTATCTTTTTCATAATTTTAAAATTTAACTAAGTAAATTGATCTTAGCTTTCCATTACAAATTATTCAAATAAAATATCACTGAATCTACTCCTAACATTGTTTAACATTTTATTGTTGTAAAAACGTTAAAGGAAGAAAGAAGAAAGAAGAATGAGCGAAGCGGGGCGAAGGTTGTAGCTTTGGGTAATAATTATATATGCTTTAATAAATTAAGTTTAATAGTCAACTCTAGTTTACAATTCGGTTCATAAAAAATTATGCCCCCAATTATGCCCCCTAAAATAAAAAAGCCCGTAAACATTGTGTTTACGGGCATTAAAGTGGAGCCGGAGAGCTTTTTGAAGAAAACAAAAAGAAAGCTCAGGAATTGCAAAGTCAAATTGACAAAACAGAAAAAGAGATAGATGCGATGGTGTATGAATTGTATGGCTTGACGGAGGAAGAAATAGAAATAGTAGAGCTCTCCTAATTACCACTTAAACTTTTATAAAGTCAAAGGAAATTAAAATTAAACCTATGGAAGAGAGTAAGCAAGCAAAGCGCAGTATTGAAGCAAAACTTTGGGACAATACGGTTTCACTTCTTGTCTCTTTAGCGGTGTTGTTAATATTGGTTGAATTAATCTTTGGAGCAAATTTCATAAATTATGATTCCATTTCTGAAATGGTCTAGTAATAGGTCAAGATTTCACGAAAATTAACTTCAATTAATACCAAAATTGCACAGAATCCTTGTGGTTGCTTAAGAACTAACTAGCATATATTTAATAGGGGAGGTGTCCTTGTTTTCAACATAAATTTTCTTAGAGACCATACATATCACACCGATTATGGGAAAAAATTTCTGCAGCCTAAGAAGATGAATAATGTAGAAAGAATGGAAGAAGTTTTGAAGAAATTCAATGCAATTAAATGATTTTTACATCACTCCAAATAAACTCAACAGGATTAAATATATCCTGTTAAGCTTTTCTTTCCTGTTCATTATTTGTTACCTATTTTTCGTTTTAATAATTGTGCATTAATAGCGACAATAATGGTGCTTAAACTCATAAAAACAGCTCCTAATGCTGGTCCTAAAACAAAACCTGAAGAATATAATACTCCAGCAGCTAATGGAATAGCAACAACATTATAACCTGTTGCCCATATTAGATTTTGAATCATTTTATTGTAAGTAGCTTTTCCAAATAAAATTAGGTTTGCAATATCCTGTGGGTTGCTATTTACCAAAATAATATCGGCAGTTTCAGCAGCTACGTCTGTCCCAGAGCCAACGGCAATACCAACATCAGCTTTTGCAAGAGCAGGTGCATCGTTTACACCATCGCCTGTCATAGCCACGAACTCTCCTTTATTTTGTAACTCTGTCACAATTTCCACTTTTTGATGTGGTAATACTTCTGAATAGTAACCGTCCAAACCAAGTTTGTCGCTAACAGCTTTTGCTGTTATTTCGTTATCGCCAGTTGCCATTAAAACCTTGATGTTATTCTTTTTAAATATTTTGATAGCTTCGGCAGATTCTGGTCTTATTTCATCAGCAAGGGCTATATATCCTGCTAATTGGCCATCAATTAGTATAAATACAACAGTTTCAGCAGCATCACTATAAGCATCTTCAGGAATAGTGATTTTTTCACCCCTTAAATAACCAGGACTAACCACTTTTACTTGCTTACCTTCTACATTAGCCTCTACACCTTTACCAGTAATTGCATTAAAGTTTTCAAGCTTTGGGATGGTAATATTGTCTTCTTTGACCTTTTTAATAATACCTACGGCAATAGGATGTTCCGAACTTTGCTCTAATGCACTTGAAAGCCGTAAAATTTCTTCATTTGAATAAGACGTATTTACAGATTTTATTCGGGTAACGCCAAAATCCCCTTTGGTCAGTGTTCCTGTTTTATCAAAAAGTAGGACTGAAATTTTACGTGATTCTTCAAAAGCTGTCCTACTACGGATTAATAATCCGTTTTGGGCAGATACTGCGGTAGAGATTGCAACTACCAAAGGTATGGCTAGTCCTAAAGCGTGTGGACAAGCAATAACCATAACGGTAACCATCCTTTCTAAAGCATAGACAAATGGAAAGCCTAAAATCAACCAAACTGCCAATGTACCAAAACCAATCGCCAAAGCTATATAAGTCAGCCATTTTGCTGCTCTATCGGAAAGGTTCTGCATTTTAGATTTGGTCTTCTGGGCTTCCTCTACCATTGTGATAACTTTGTTAAGATAGCTGTCTTTGCCTGTATGCTCTACTTTTACCTTTATGCTACCATTGCCGTTTACCGAACCTCCAATTACTTTATCCTTTTCATCTTTTTTTACTGGTTTTGACTCTCCCGTGAGCATTGATTCATTTAGATAACTTGTACCTTCAATAATAATTCCATCGGCAGGAACCTTCTCTCCGGGCTTTACCAAAATGATGTCGTCTATCAATAAATCTTCTAGTGAAATATCTTCAATAGTGTCGCCTTTCACTCTGTGAGCTTCGGCCGGCATCATACTAACTAAAAGTTGTAAAGCTTTTGATGCACCTAGGACACTTTTCATTTCTATCCAATGACCTACAAGCATAATAGCGATTAGAGTTGCCAGTTCCCAAAAGAAATCAACACCATCTAAACCAAAAACAGTTGCAGAACTGTAGAAATAAGCGACACTTATTGCCATAGATATAAGCGTCATCATTCCTGGTGCACCATTTTTTATTTCTGAAACAAAACCTTTAAGAAAAGGCCATCCACCATAGAAATATACAATAGTAGAAAGAGCAAAAAGCACATAAGGATTACCAGGAAGTAAAAATTCATATCCGAAAAATTCTTGAATCATTGGCGAGAAGAACAAGATTGGAATTGTTAGGACTAGCGTTACCCAGAATCGTTTTTTAAAGTCTGCAATCATCATTTTATGATGGTCGTGACCTGCCATTCCCATAGGTACGTTACTGCTATGATCGGAATGTCCCATTTTTGAATGATCCATTTTCGAAAGGTCTATTTCATCGTGTTTGTCGTGTTCGTGATTTTCCATTAGTTTTTGTTTAAGTGTTAGCGTAATTTTTTTCTCATTGCTTCCGAAATATTTTCGGCATAGACGCCATAGGCATCTACCAAAAGACCTTTTATTCCGTCTTTGGAAGATATAGCATAAAGAATGCTATTATCATCAGTACTGCTCATTCCTTCAAAGCGATAGGTTTTATCTACTTTAAAATCTTCAGGATGGATCTCAAGTTTGAGCGAAGCACATTTCAAACATTCAGGCGTTAAGTTGAAGTCATAGGGATATTCGTTTGCCTGTAAATCGTTAATAGCTTCTGATAGTGTATCGTAATTTTTCATTTGTTTTTATTTATAGTTGATTGTAAAATAACTACCATCGGCTTCGGTAAATTTCTGAAAGGTCAATAAACCATCACCGTTTAATTTTTCATCGACAGAATAGTTGAGCTGTTTGATACGAATGCCCAAAGCATAAGCTTTAATATTAATTTTTGATTTAATATTGTTATTGCTACCCGTTAATTTTCGGTCGTAAATCTTTATGGTGCTTTTTGAGCCAAAAAAACTCAACAGACCCGAATCAAAACTCATTTCCAGTTCAATATCTTCCAAGTTTTCCAAATCGTATAACTCTTTAAAATTTTTAGAAATAGTATTGATTTCGGTTTCCTTTGATTTTGGATCTGAAAAAGGAAATACCATTACCATTACACTAGCTTCATCCGGTTTACAGCGATAGGTCGTCGTGTATTTGTCGGTAGATTTTTTGTCCTTGTCAAACAGTTCGGTGATTACCCCAATTTCATAATATCCATTTTTCTTTATAGCTTCGTCAGCTTCAAAAGTTTGTTTGTTTAAAAAAGCACCTTCTTCATCAAAATTTTCTCGAACTATGACTCTGCCTGAAATTTGCCCGATGAGCATTTCAGTTTGTCCATTCATTGTGATATTGAATAAGGTTAAAAATATTATGAAACTTAGCTTTCTCATATATGGTGCATTAATTTTTTAACTTCTTTTGCCATTACATCGCTCAAGTCAATAGCATTTGAAGGATGTGGAATGGTGTTGCAGGTTACTATTTTTTCTACACCGGAATCCAATAAATCTTGATAGGCATTACCTGAAAAAACTGCGTGAATGCCAACGCATATTGGTGGTTTCATTCCTGCTTTCTTTAGGCGTTTCACAGTCTCAATCATTGTCCGTGCAGTCGAGATAATATCATCCACCAGAATAGGCGTGGCATCTTTGTATTTATCTACATCTGGAACCGAGACTTCCACATCACGGTCGCCGTGACGCACTTTCTGTAACACTGTAAAAGGTACTCCTGCATTTTTGGCAACCTCGGAAACCCATTGCTCGCTTTCAGAATCGGGACCGATAAGAACAGGGTTTTCAACATTTTCCTTTATCCATTCTGAAATAGCATTTGCTGCGTGAATTACTTTATTGGGGATGTGATAAACTTCGCCCAAAGAACTTATCCTGTGCAAGTGAGGGTCAACCGTGGTAATGCTATCGGCGAAACCTGAAATCAACTTTCCGAAGAAGCCAGAGGTTACACCTTCCCCTTCATTAAATACTTTGTCCTGACGCATATAAGCAAGATATGGTGCTACTAAACAGGAACATTTAGCTCCGAGCGATTTTGCAGTATTGCTCAAAAAGTAGAGTGGCAAAAGTTTTTCGTCTGGTTCGTGCAAAGTGCATACCAATACGACACATTTGTCTTTAACGTTAGACAGAATACGAGTATAGGATTCTCCGTCTGGAAAATTGCGTAAAGTGACTTTGCCCACTTCGGCATCCATTTTCATTGCCAAAAGTTCTGTGAGCTTTTCATTTCCGGGAAGGCTGAATAAAATTGTTTTCATAATATGTTTTTTAATTAATGGCTATGATGTCGTCGTGGCTATTTTTATAGTCCAGAGCATAATTTAATTCGCCCTGCGATTCTGCATAAAGCGTGTATAATAATTGGTCTTTTTCAATTTTGTCGTTCAAATGGACATTCAGTGAAATCCCTGCCGATTTGGATTTTGGTGCACCCGAAAGCTTGGCAAGTTTTGCAATCTTTCTGTTATCGATTCTTTTTAAAATTCCTGATTTTTCTGATTTGATTTCGACTTTATAGCGTGCTAAAACAGGTTTTGAAAAGCGACCTTGGGCTTTACAAATGGCGATAAATTTTTCATAAGCTTTTCCAGATTCAAGTACTTTTTGTGCAGTTTTCCTTCCTTTTCCTTTTTCAACTTTTCCAGAAAGTTCCAATAATTCCCCTGCCAAAAACAACGCTCTTTCCAATAGGTCTTTGGGAGCATCAGCTTCATTTTTTAAGACCTTTAATATATCGATGGCTTCTAATGTAGGACCAATACCTCTTCCAATTGGCTGCGTACCATCTGTAATAACAACTTTCACTTTTAGACCAACAGCTTTGCCCACGGTTTCCATATGTTCTTTTAATTGCTGTGCCATTTCCGTACTGCGTACCTTTGCGGTTTCTCCCACAGGAATATCAATAATAACGTGTGTGGATCCTGCCGCAGCTTTTTTTGAAAGTACCGAAGCAATCAATTGTCCTTCACTATCAATATCCAAAGCTTTTTCAATTTTAATGAGCACATCATCTGCAGGACTTAATTGCGCCGTTCCTCCCCACACGATGCAACCACCTTCATTTTCTACCACATTTTTTATTTCTTCGGAAGAAAGTGTAACATTGGTCAATACTTCCATTGTATCTGCTGTACCTGCTGGCGAAGTGATGGCACGGGAAGATGTTTTGGGCATTGTAAGCCCATAAGCGGCAACGATGGCTACTATCAATGGCGTTGTTCTATTGCCGGGTAATCCGCCAATACAATGCTTATCAACCACGATTTCTTTGTTCCAATCCAATTGCTTACCGGAAGCAATCATAGCTTTTGTGAGGTCAGATATTTCATCGATATCCATTCGGTCACCTGCACAAGCCGTTATAAATGCCGATAAGTGGATGTTAGAATAATTGCCTTCAACGATATCGGTTATAATTTCATTATAAGCGTTATAATCCAGTTTTTGATTATAGATTTTTGCCCGAACGAGGCTTAAGGATTCAATAGGTTCTAAGTGTGAAACATATAAGGTTTCATTTGGGGAAACATTTAGTTTTTCGGCAGCCGAATCTGAAAGTCCAATTTCATTGGGCATCAGAATATCTGAATTTAGAATATTGAGACTTGCTACAATTGAGGTGCTTACATTGGATATCCTTATTCGGGTAAGTGCCTCAAATCCTTCAGAAATACAGACGTGGCAATCTTCTCGCATATACACCACATTCTCATTTTGGGTATAGATTCCGAGATGTTTGTATTTTAATATGTTTGAGTTTTGTTCCATATTTTCTTGATTATTAAAATTTTGTAACTAATCTAGTTCTTCAATAGTGTACAATTGTGGTATTTGAGCATCCCATCCATAGGTTTCTTTGATGCCTTTTTGAAGTGCTTCCGCACCTTCTTTTTCACCGTGTACAATAAAAATCCGTTCGGGTTTGTTTTTTATCTTACTCATCCAATCCATAAGCTCAGCGTGGTCAGCGTGTGCCGAGAGACCTTCAACTTCAGCTACCTGCATTTTAAAAGGCACCCATTTTCCGTACACTTTTAGCTCCTTTTCGCCTTCCAACAATTTTCTACCACGGGTTCCTTCAGCTTGATAACCCACAAAAAGCAAAGTATTATTAGGGTTTTGCGCCTGTGTTTCAAGATAGTTGAGCATTCGGCCTCCAGTAAGCATTCCACTTCCTGCAATCACGATTTTTGGTTTATCATCATTTCGCAATTCCATAGTTTCGCGATAACTTTTTACCACCGTGAAATGTGAACACATTTCATCACATTCATTATCTTCTAACCTATGCCAATCTCGTGTGCGGTGGAAGAGCTCCAATACACTAGCGCCCATTGGGCTATCCATAATCATTTGTACTTTGGGTATTTTGTTCTCCTTGAGTAATTTCCAAAAAATTAGCATCATCAGTTGGGCACGTTCTACCGAAAAACTTGGAACAAATAGGCTACCGCCTCTATCAAAAGTGTCTTTGACTAATTTTTCAATCTGCGGTATCGCATCCACTTCATCAGGATGAAACCTTCCTCCATAAGTGGATTCAATAAAAAGGACATCTGCCTTTTTTGGTTTTAGAGGTGGATACAATAGTAAATCGTTCGTTCTTCCAATATCTCCTGAAAAAACAAAGCGTTTTCCATGTACATCCAACTCGATGTAGGTAGCTCCAAGAATGTGTCCGTTATATTGAAATCGAGCACTGATGCCATCAAACAATGGAATCCATTGTGCTTGAGGGATGCCCTTAAAATATGGAATGGTTTTTTCTACATCCTTTAAATCGTAGAGTGGTTCTGCTGGGCTATGCTTTGAATAACCTTCCTTATTGGCACGTTCGGCTTCCTGTTCCTGTATTTTACCACTATCATTAAGTATGATTTTTGCGATGTCCATTGTTGGATTGGTGCCATATATAGGTCCCTTAAATCCTTGTTTTACCAACCTAGGCAGATATCCAGTATGATCTAAATGACCGTGTGTTAGCAAAACCATATCAATTTCTGAAACTTCCACAGGTGGATATTCCCAGTTTTTAAGGCGTAATTCTTTTAGCCCTTGAAAAAGTCCGCAGTCTATTAGTATTTTTTTATTGCCTGTGTCCACTAAATATTTTGAGCCGGTTACTGTACCTGCGGCGCCCAAAAAGTGGATGTTTATTTTATTGTTTTTCATTTGTAGTCGTTTTTAAGTCGTTATTCATAATTTACTTCAATAGGCAATCCACTATTTAGTTGCCACCACAACAAGAATGTGCGCTACCTTTGTTTTTTTCAATTGTTTGTAACGCCTCTACTTCCTTGTATAAACCGTGGAAATCTTTTTTAATAAGATGCGCTATTTTTTTTGCAGCTTTTGGATCGGTACTTACCATTTCCAATACTGTTTCAAAAGCCTCTTCTAGCAACGTGCTCTCATCTTCCAAGGCTTGGTAAAATGGTTCAAAATCTATGCTGTTCTGTTGTTTCAATTCTTCAGTTTTCATAAGTTTTGTTTTTAAAATTGTTAAACTTTTTCTCCTTAATGGTTAAGTGCTTTTACACAGCGCTTCTGAATCTTCTAAAATCTTTTTGTGTCTTTTTTTATCAATTCCTATCTGCTTTAATAGCGTAGGATTTTCGTGAAGCTCTTTGCAGAGCACGATGCCTTTGTCTAATAACATTGTTTTTTCTGCTTTAGTCAGCGTAGTTAATGCTGTTAAAGGATGTAGCCCCAGCTTATCTATTCTGTCTTTTAAACCGTTTCCCATAGGATAATCCCAACTTGCCAATAACAACCCTACACATTTACCATATTGAATCGCGTCAGATGTGAATCGCGTATTGGTGTACACACAACCTTTATGAAGATTAGACTCGTGCCCTTTTTGATGTTCCCATTTTGCTTTAACATCCAAAAATCGAGACTGGATATATAATGGGATTTTTACATTACAAGTCCTTCCTTGTTCGCTATGATACTTACATTCAATCATATAATGTTTGTTATCTTTTTGTGCTATCACATCTACTTCGTGCTGCACACAATTACCCTGTACAATCACACCAACTTTTGTTGTATACCCTTCGTGCGCAAATAGTTTTCCCACCAGCTTTTCAAAAGGAAAACCAGAGGGTCCCAATTCCATCAGGGCTTTTTTGAGTTTGTATTTTGAAGCACTTACTCTCGATTTGCCCTTTAGCATTTTAAATGCCATTTGATAGATTTTTTTAGTAGTAATTCCGTCATATAATTGGTCTTCAACTTGCGCTACTATTTGCTGAATCAATTCTTCACTAGCTTGAGACCGTCTTAAGGAATTGATAAGTTTATCCACATCAAAAGCTACCACGTCGCCAGAATACTTAACTATGTTGATTGAATTTTTCATTTTTTAATATGTATTGTCATTACTGGAAGTTCTGAATGATTGGTTACACCCTCGGCAATACTTTTTGAAAATAAGCTCAAAAACCCTGTCTTGCCGTGCGTACTCATCGCAATCAAATCTGCAGACTGATCTTTTAAAAATGTATTGATACCTTCTTCTACCGAAGACTCGTTATGGACGCTCATTGAAAAATTCTTCAAGTCGGGAAACTTTTCAAGAAATTTTTTAACTGGTTTCAACCCAAGTTCTATGCTATTAAAGTCCGTTTCTGTATTTATACGTAACAAATGGATTTTAGCTTCGCACTTTTGAGCTATGGAGAGGACTGCTTGAAACGGATGACTAACATCCTCTACAAAAGCAGATACAAATAGAATATTTTTAAAGGGGAAAGTTACTTCCTCCTCTTTAACCACTATAATTGGTGCATTGGCTTTTCGTACAATCTGCTCAACGTTACTACCCGTTATCTCCCTTACGCGAGCTTTAGTGCCGCTACTTCCTGTAATTATGAAATCGTGGTGAAAATGACCGGAATGTTCCAAAATATCTTTCTGTCCTGAGTCGAACTGAAGAAAGGTTCGGCACTCTAATCCTTGGTGTTCTGCCATCCTTTCTAGTTCAAGTAATTTGGATTTTGCAATGCCAATCTGCTTAACGGTTTCGGGATAGCGTTTTTCTTTGAGTTTGTCGAGTTTTACCCAATCGACTGGTGTTGTCATTAAATGCAGAAAGTGTAATTCGGCATTATATAATTTTGCGATTTTAATCCCAAGATGGGCTGCTTTGGTACAATTTTCAGAGAAATCGGTGGGTACGAGTATGTTTTTCATAATTTTTTTAATTTTAGATTTGTCTTTTATTGGGCAGTATAACCACCGTCTATTATCAATTCGGAACCGGTCATAAACTTTGACTCATCCGAAGCTAGATATACGACGCCATATCCTATATCATCTGGTTCTCCCAAATGTCCAATAGGATGCAGGCTTTCTAACTGTTTTTTACCTTCTTCCACATCACCGTGGGCTTTAAGGAAATTTTCTACCATTGGTGTCCATATATAAGCTGGATGAATGGAATTGACACGGATGCCATAACCCTGTTTCGCGCAATGAAGTGCAGCAGACTTAGTAAATAAAGTTACACCACCTTTACTTGCGTTATATGCAGCTAAATTGGGGTCGCCAATAAGGCCTTCAATCGAAGAAAAGTTAATAATTGAGCCACCTTCTCCGCTTTCTTTTATAGCCTTAATACCGTATTGGGTACCTAGGAAACTGCCATCCAGATTAATGCTTAAAAGTTTTTTCCAGTCTGCAAGCGTTATCTCTTCCACGTTTTTACCGATTGCTATACCAGCAGCATTAGCCAGAATATGTAGCTTTCCAAATGTTTTGAGCGTAGTCTCGATTACCTTTTTCCATTGATCTTCTTTGGATACATCTTGTTTTATAAATATGGCTTCACCGCCATCGTTCTTGATTTGTTGGACTACTTTGTTTCCGTTTTCTTCATCTAAATCAGTTATTACAATTTTTGCTCCTTCGCGTGCCAATAAAATAGCACTTGATTTTCCTAGACCAGAGGCACCTCCTGTGACAATGGCTACTTTATTTTTTACTCGGTCCATAGTTAATATATTAAGTGTTTATAAAAATTTTGTTTTAATATTAGTTTTTGCTTTTACCAGATAGGTTTCTTCAAACTTATGTGTACTAAATACGGTTGTTTTCATTTTTTAAATTCCTAACTGTATTAAAATATATGCTACACCCACGATGACAACAGTTCCAAAAATCAGCATCACGAGTTTCCCTGTTTTTTTAGAACCCTTGAAATAGGCAATAGCCAGTTTCACTAATATATTACTTATAGTTGCCGCTATAATGACATTGGTTGCGAGTGCGAGTTTTTCTTCCAAAGACCCAAATTTCGCCATACTTATGGTTATCGCATCTGTATCTGCCAGTCCAGCAATTAGTGCCGAATAGTATAAACCGCTTTCGCCAAAAAACTTGTTTCCATAAAAAACGGCAAACAGGATAACCACATAAATACCACCAAACCCAAGGGCATTCCACATATTAAGTGGATTCCCAATATTCATATCTGTTTTTGGAACGTCTGTATCCTTTTTTATAAATATGAGTGCGCTAATCAAACAGATAAGCGTGAGGATAGTAAATGGAACGACTAAATAGGAAAGTATGGCACTATTGAAAATATAAGCCAAGATTGCAAGTCTGGGAAACATTATGGCAGAAGCTATAATTATTCCAGCGGCATATTGTTTTGAAAGTTCCGGCAATTCCTTACTTCGAGAGGCATAAATCCAAGCTACTGCGGTACTGGAAATTAGTCCGCCCAAAATTGCCGTGAGTAATATACCTCGCTTGGATCCTACGTATTTTACAAGAAAGTAGCCAATGAAATTTAAGAAAGAGACAATAACTATAATTGCTCCAATCTCAAAAGGGTTCAATAAATTTTCTGGACCGTAGTTCTGGTCCGGTAAGAAGGGCAAAATCAGAAGTGCAATGATTGAAAATTTAATAAAGGCAAAAAGCTCTACTGAAGTAATATTCTTTATGAAAGTATTAAAGGTTGTTTTTAATGATAGCAAAGTAACCACAACTACTGCGGTAGCAACAGCCTCCTTCTGTAAATGATTTGCAACCATAACCCCCAGAATCAATGTAGCAAACAATGCCATATTGGTCGTAATACCTGTCATTACGTGTTTTTGAGCTATGGAAAGATGACTTAACGAAAGAAACAAAAGGAATGCCGCCGCAATAATGATAACCAACCAAGGTGTGTAGGTTATGGAAAGACTCCCTAGAATAAACCCAATGATAGCCACAATAGGGAAGGTTCTTATACCTGCAAAACCTTGTTCTTCTTTCAGCTTATCGTATTCACGCTCCAACCCCAGAATTAGGCCAATGCCCAAACTGATGAGTAATCCAAGGATAAATGGGTTGATATTTTTGAATGTTTCCGTCATTTCTATTTTCCAAAAAGTTCTAAAAGTTCTGTGATATTTTTCTCTGTTTTCATTTTAATAAGAATTAATAATTCCTAAACTTTCATTGGTTTTGGAAATGGATTTTACTGCATCTGTTTCAATTCCTGTAAGTGCTCTAATGGCATCGATAGTTTCAGGTATAACAATAGCTTGGTTATCGACTACATAGGCATAAAACAGTTCATCGCCCACCACTTTTAGCATATCTTCCCAAAGGGCTACTTCATACATATCTCCCCAAGGTCGTCCCATATCCAGAAACATTTCCTTAATGGTATTATTGGAAACCAATCCTTGATCATAACGAATCAGTTTAATTCGGCTAGAGGTTTTAAATGCCTTAAGTACTTCTTCCTTTGAAGCTTGTTTTTTCAACTTCACATTCCAAAAGTGCATATGACTTAAGGTTTCAGGCACTTTTACTGCTGAAGTGATTACGTCCAAATCTGGATCAACACTTTTGGCATCCGGACCTTGATGGCTCGGAATATCTTTTTCGGGAACCATTGTGTTCATAATACCACCTAAATGGCTTTCCCAAGGATCTGTCGCTCTTCTTAAAAGTGTACCCCTGGCATAATCCAATAAATCAGCTCTTTTTAGGGCAGTTAATGTTCTTAAAATAGAGGTAGTATTGCAGGAGACAACTCTTGTAGCATTTAGGTTTATAGCTGATTCATAATTGTTTTCTGCACTAAAGGAATGACCTGTAGTTTCGTGTTTTTCGCCTCCGTGTAAAATAAATTTGATATTTTGTTCTTTATAAATCGCCACATTTTGAGCTGCAATTTTTTTAGGCGTACAGTCGACGACGAGATCTGATTTTTTTAGAAGTTCCTGCATATCGCCTTTTATTGAAATACCTTCGGACTTCATTTTATCAGATGCTTCTTCAGTAGCAGCATAAATATCATAATCCTTTCTTACTGCATTTTGAATACGCCAATCGCTAATAATATCGCACACTCCCGCAAGCTTCATATCGTCTTGTAGATTGATGGCATCGGCCACCCTTTTTCCAATGACTCCGTAGCCTATAACTGCTATGTTTTTCATATTAATTTCTTTTTAAATTAATTATTTTTACTACTTATTGTTTCCATTCCCATCGGCATATTACCTTCATCGTCTGTATGCGAAATCATAAAAAGACGTTCCGAAACAATTATTAGAACAATCCCAATTGCCGCTACAATAAGTACCAAAGGATCGTTCAAATATTTTATATAAATAAAGGCCGAGAGTACCGCAATGTCCATTATAATGGCTATCAAAGGAATGATAGGCCGAAAATTTACTTCGTTTTTAAGATGGCGGTAGAGCCCCCAATGGATAGCAATATCCATAATGAGGTAGAATATGGCACCAATGGAAGCAATTCTTGTTAAATCAAATAGAACAGTCAGTAAAATAGCCAGTGAAACAGTGAATATGAGAGCAGGGTTTTTAATCTTTCCTATTTTTTTTAAGGATGGAACCTGCTTCATATTACTCAACATAGCTAACAAGCGTGAGGCTGAAAAGACACTTGCGATAACGCCAGAAAAGGTTGCTACTATGGCTATGGCAATGGTAATCCAAGAACCCCATTCCCCAAAAATAGGTTGGGCAGCGGCAGCCAAGGCATAGTCTTTTGCTTCGATTATTTCAGGAATGCTCAAACCTCCTGCAACTGCCAATGCCAAGGCTACATATATTAGCGTACAGATAAGAATAGAAAAGACAATCGATCGCCCAAGGTTCTTATGTGGATTTTTGATGTCTCCACCCTGATTTGTAATAGTAGTAAACCCTTTATAAGCAAGAATTGCCAACGCCAAGGCAGCAACAAAACCGAATCCTTGCGGCAATGCTTCAGTATTTTTTGGAATATAGTTTCCAGTAATATCTGCAAATCCAGAAACTATTAGACCAGCAATGGCAAGTATTGCTATACCTGCAACTTTAATAATTGCCGTAAAAGTGGCTGTTGTGCCAATTACTTTATTACCTAAAATATTTACAATATATGCCGTAACTAAAAGCAGAATACCAAGAATGGATGCATAACCAGCAAAACTTTCAGGGAACAAGCGAAGTGTATAGGCGCCGAAAGTGCCTGCTACCAAACTTTCTGAAACTACCATTGATACATACATCAACAAAGAAAAGACACCTGTTGTGGTTCCAGGCCCGTAGGATTTATTTAAAAATTTTACGACACCTCCAGAGGAAGGAAAAGCATTTGAGAATTTTACATAGGAATATGAGCTGAAACCCACTACAACGGCACCTGCAATAAAAGCAATTGGGAATAGATCGCCCACTAGCTCTGCTATTTGCCCCATAAGGACAAATATGCCAGCACCAATCATTACGCCGGTGCCAAGAGATATGGAACCTATTAGTGACAGCTTATTATTTTTGCTTGATGTGTTTTTCATTTTTAAATACCTTTATCGAAAACATAAATAACCGCCCAAAGTGCAAGAATAATTAGAGACCATATGAACCAGACGTATTGCATAAATGCTAAATAGTACTTCTAATTTTTATTTGGGCATTATAAAATGCTCCAATACAAGCGCCTATTAACCACCAAAGAATAAAAGTTTGTACTATTCCCATTAACACTTCTAAAGGAGGCACATTCATTCTAATTATACTGGTAGTATCCAAACCGTGCAAAAGGCTATTAAAAAAGGTAATTGAACCTTCTTGTCCTGCCGTTGCCATAACGATCATACAGCCCAAATAAATTAAGGCTCCTGTAAGGCCGAAAGCAAAACCGAGTTTTTTTATGTTTAATCGATACATAGTTTTATAATTTTGAGTTAGTTTTCTGATTTTAGAATCTTTTTAGATTCTTCATAATCTTCCTTGGATATCTCTCCTTTCGCAAAGCGTTTTTTAAGAATATCCAGTGGGCTGTCTTTCTTTGATTTTTGATAAGGTATGTCCGTGGGAATGAAAAATATCAAGGCCAAGAAAAAGAACCAGATAATCCATCATATAAAATGCATACCATCGTAGTGATTCATAATATTAGTTTTTAGGTATTAAGATTTTTAGGACTGTCCGCGTTTAAAATCTTTTTAGATTTTTCATAATCTTCCTTGGTTATTTCGCCTTTTGCAAAACGTCTTTTCAAAATATCCAGTGGGTTTTCTTTCTTTGATTTTTGATATGGGATATCTGCTGGGATAAAAAATATCCAAGCGATTAAGGCTATCCATATAATCCACCATATTAGGTGCATTCCTCCAAAATTTCCATCGTAATAGTGCATAATTTTGATTTTTAGTTGTTATTAATTTCCGTTATAGTATAGCCATTGAGCCCATCAAGTTGCTTTTGTAATTCGGCCACTGAAAGTGCTTCATTCATCGTAATGAGAGTAGCTCCTTTCGGTGCTAGCGAAATCTCTACTTTTTCGATGTTGGAATGTTCTTCTAGTGTCTTCTTGACCCTAGCGACACATCCACCACAACTGATTCCGTTAATTTGAAATTTTTGTTTCATTGTTTTTATTAATAATGATTATGTCCTTCGTGCTGCTCTTCAGCTTTTACAGATGGTACATTTTTACCATTGTTGGCTTCCTCATTTTGTTTATGTTGTGAATGATTATGACCACCGTGTCGATGCGACCCGTGGGGCATAAATAAATGGCAAGCAAACATAAAAATGATGAAAATAAAGAGGGATGAACCACCACCAATACCAAATGATGGTGCTAAAAAGATGAACATTAGTGGCAGTCCACAACCGATGACCATCCAAATCCAGTGATTGTTTTTCATTGTTTTTGATTTTAAATATTAATGATGTTCTTTATGGTCGTCTTTAGTTTGAGTATCCATATTGTCCATCTTATTCATTCCTTGCATATCCATTCCTTTTTCGCCCATCATCTTTGAGCAGGATTCCATACAGCCCTCGCTCATCATTCCTTTTTCGTGCATCATTTTCATCATAGTTCCCATCATTTTTCCGTCATTCATCATTCCGTTCATCATTGAGTGCATCATTTGATTGTTACCCATCACCTGTTTCATCATCGTGCTATCTCTCATCATCATTTGCATGCCTTCTCCTTGCATCATTGAGCCCATCATTTTTTTGTTTCCTTGCATCATCTGCATGGCGTTTTCGTCATTTTGCATATTATCCATAAACTCGGCCATATAATCATCATTCTGGGTAATGGTATTGAAAACTTCTGTACGGGTTTCAGGATTATCCATTAATACTTGAGGATCTGTTTCTTGTTTGCAACTGTTTAAGCTTAAAAGCCCAATTGCAGATAAAATAATTACTAGTGTTTTCATAATTTTCTATTTTTATTTAGTTAAACATTTATTTTAATTTTTATAAACCCATTCCTAGCAATCCATAAATCGTAGTTGAAGGAATGGGTTATAAGCTATTAAGTGTTAGATTTTAAAAATGCATTAATTTTTATATTCCCTACTATTTAGATTAATCGTGCATTTTGGCTTTCAAGAATTATACATTTATAAAAATTGATAGTTCCTATTTTCTTTGTGAGCGATTGTATATCAATTTCGTTCTTACCATTTTAATTTTGAGTTTTCAGCCATAACACAATTTTTAGGACAATTATATCCATAGAATATCTTTTTCAATTTCAAAATTTATTTATCATTTTTTTTTTTGAAATTGAAATATATTACCATCAGTAATATTAATATTAGAATTATGGGAATCCACCAGCCCATATGCATTCCCCAGTAATAGTAATCTTCATTATTGTTCATCATGATTTCAAATTTTTTCGATTAAACTTCAGAATTTTTAACTTGTAACTCACTTATTCATTTTATTCAATCCCTACATATTCATTCCTTTGTCTCCCATCATATTCTTACTGGATTGCACGCAATCTTCGATCATGATTCCTTTTTCATTTTTTCTTTCAATTTCTTCATCATTTCAGGATTTTTTTCCATCATTTCTTCCATCATTTCAGGGTTTTCATTCATCATTTGCATCATCTTTGCTTTCATTTCCTTTTTCATCATTTCGTTTTTATGGATTTCATCCATCAGCATTTTACGTCCCATTTCGCTCTCCATCAATTTAGCGAGCATTTTGGATTGCATCTTTTGCTTCATTTCCGGGTTTTCCTCCATCATCATCTGCATATGGGACTGCATCTTTTCTTTCATTTCGGGATTTTTCTCAATCATCATTTTCATATTACCAGATTCCATCTGTTCCATATGAGCCTTCATCAAAATCTTTTTGGCCGCTTGATCTTTTTGAGCCTCGTTGATGAAATTGGTCAACTGAACTGGGTTTGAAATGATTTCTTTATAGATGGCATTTCTATTTTGTTCAACCTGCATTGTTTCGGTGGCATTGAAGGATGATTTGCAACTAAGCATTGTTCCAACTACTCCAATTATCATTAAAATTTTTACTGTTGTTTTCATTTTTAGATTATTTAGCATTTATTTAAACTAATTTTTTATATTGCTTTAATTGAATGAGTTCATTAACTTACTCTATCTTCAATTTGATAAAGAACTTTTCAATGGTTGTCTTTTCATTGGTAGAAAATAGTTTATTCAATATTTTATAGTCAAGATGAAGACTTGATGCCAATAGTTCAGATATTTTTATTTTAATATGTAATGGCGGCTCTTGCAATTGTTCAATTAAAATATTCCTGATTCTTTCTTTAAGCATTTCATCTTCGAACTGAACGGTTTTAAAATCATTGGCGTGAAGTACAGTTTTAACGGCGTTTATAATTTTATCAATGGTTTTCTTTGGTGCTTCCACCACCAACCTTCCCAATTCTAATGAAAGTATGGTTACACGAAGTCCCAGTAATTCCTGTCTAATTACTTTTACGCAGCGATTACGGACCATATTTCTTATCCAAAATTCTTTTGCTACACTCATAATATGTTATGTGTTGCTATTGTGCATTGTGCTAAATAGGTTAAAAGGTTTAGCCTTTACCGATTTAATTGTGTAATGATTGTTGTTCCGAATTGGGTGCAACAATTTTTAGCCAGAATACTTTGGCTGTTTTAGAGCACGCAGATCAACGTAACAATCTGCAATAGAGAAAATTAAATTAAGAAAGTCTGTTGCAGAACTTGAATGTCTGTTGATAAGAAAGGTGGTCTATAGGTTTGAAAAGAAATTACATTTTCACCTAGTCCTTCAAAAAGATTTATATAGGTATATAAAAAAGTATTGACGAAAACCAGAGTCTCGCTTTCTAAAATGGTATTAGATCTTTTGAAGGTATCATCTCCTACTTTAACAATGGCTTTATTGATACAGCAATCTTTCTCTTGTAGGGTAGTACATTGTTTGGTTGGTGAATCTTTCTTTTGAACTTTGTCTTTGCAGACTTTTGCTTTGCCTAAAATGGACATATCTATCAATTTATTACAACAAAAGTGCATATCTACCGTAAATGAAGTAGTAGCAAACAGTATAGAAATTGCTAAGAGAAAGGACAATATTTTAGTAAAAAAAGTTTTCACATTATAAAAATTACAATTAGTGATTTATAACTTTAATTCAATTAAACAAAAGTAATTCTAATGACTGAACAAAAAGATGATATTTATCATAATATACAATTGATCAGTCTTGGTTATTTGCAAAAGATAAAGTGTTTTATGTGTAAATAAATTTATGGGAAAGAAGACTTCTTACGGAGTTTTAAAAGGGGTATCGATATTCTTAATTTTAGATAGAAAATGAAATAAATTATAGCTGCTATAAAATCTGCCAGCAAAACAGACGTGCATACAATAAACTTTGACCAATGAAGATGCCCCTAATTATGCCCCCTAAAATAAAAAAGCCCGTAAACATTGCGTTTACGGGCTTTAAAGTGGAGCCGGAGGGATTCGAACCCTCGTCCAAACAAGCAATTATAATGCTTTCTACATACTTAGTTTTCATTTAGATTTTCGTGAGCTTGCCGGTCGAAAACTACCAACGCACCCCTTATCTTTACTTGAGCTTCACCGCAGCATCAAAGCACTATTGCGGCTAGGTTTACTATTACGAAGTCTCTATATCAATCGCCGTAAACCAAGGCAATCGAGAAACTTCCTGCTTGCCTACCTAGTAGGCCGAGGCATTATCCTACTATAATTCGGATTATGCAGCTAGGGCGTAGTTATTCTCGCCGTTTAAAAAGTGTGAAAAATGAGATTAACGAGCTGTTTCCCAGCGCTCGGTATGCTTACAATATAATTAGACCCGCTGTCAAAACCAGTCGGCCCCAAATTCCTACGAAGGTAGGAATCTCATGATCATTTCTGAAATCATGAATATTTTCAAAGATCTTTATCACATCGTGTGATTCCGAATTTTCTTCGGGATTTTTTCGAGATGTGGGCGTTCCTAAAGTGAGCTACGCTCTACTTTAGGGCGGGCTTTCAGCGTTACACGGTAACGTCTTCAATCCCTAACGCAAATCCTATCTCGCATACCATTTAACTTTTAAAAAGCTTGTGGTATATCACGTTTAAGGTTCGCAAAGATACAAGAAATACATATCTTTGCCACCTTAATATCCCGATTCCTATCGGTCAAAAAGTATACCAAATGGCTATCACCTTCGCAATCATCAAAGAACGTAAAAATCCACCAGACAGACGAGTTGTTTTTTCACCTCAAAAATGCCAAGAATTGGTGCAAAAATTTCCTGACGCGAAGATTATCGTGGAAGCTTCAGAGGTTCGAATTTTTCCTGATGATGCGTATCGCAAAGCCGGATTTGAGATAAAAGAGGATGTTTCGGAAGCAGCTATAATGCTTGGTGTAAAAGAAGTGCCCGTTTCGGCACTGATTCCGAAGAAAAAATACTTCTTCTTTAGTCATACCATCAAAAAACAACCCTACAATCGAAAACTACTAAAAGCGGTGCTTGACGCCAAAGTGGAACTATACGATCATGAGACTATTGTAAAAAAGAACGGCGGACGACTAATAGGATTTGGAAGATACGCCGGACTGGTTGGCGCTTACAATGGTTTTAGAGCAATGGGAATGCGTGACCAATTATTCGACTTACCCAAGGTTGAGACCTTAGCCGATCTTAAAGCTGTAAAGGCCGAATTGAATAAAATTAGTCTTCCGAAGCATTTAAGAATCATTTTATCCGGAACCGGAAAAGTAGCAAAAGGAGCCAAGGAAATTCTAGATCATCTTAAAATAGCGGAAGTGACAGATGCCGATTATCTTTCAAAAAAATTCGATTTCCCCGTGTATTGTTGCATCGATGTCACCGAATACAACAAACGAATCGATGGGAAGCCTATGGATAAGTTAGCGTTTTATAAAGATCCAACGGGCTATGAGAGTGATTTTATGAAATATGCTAAAGTAAGTGATATGTTTATTGCAGGCCATTTTTATGGGAATGGAGCACCTTTTTTGTTTAGCAGAGAAGATGCTAAAAGCCCCAAATTTAATATCAATTTAGTTGCAGATATATCCTGTGATATTGATGGACCTGTAGCCAGTACTCTAAGAGCATCGACTATTGCTGATCCATTTTATGGCTATGATCCTCAAAACGAAACTGAAGTCGCTATCGATGCTCCAGGAGCTATTACTGTTATGGCGGTAGATAATTTACCTTGTGAACTTCCAAAGGATGCTAGCGAAGGGTTCGGTACCATGTTTCTGGAAAATGTGATACCGGCATTCTTCAATGGAGATGAAAGAGGAGTTTTAGAGCGGGCACGAATTTCTACTGAGGAAGGATCTCTCACCAAACGGTTTTCGTATTTACAAGATTATGTGGATAATAAGCCTGTAAACTTTTAAGTTTATTACTATAATTCTGATTATTTTGCGCGGTTTATAGATTATTATTGCGCTTTATCGAGTATGCTAAGATTATTCTTACAATAGTTTTCATAAGTCCCGATTAAAGTATACAATTGCACTATAAAGTGCGCCTCATGAAAATCTTTGCCCCATTATTTATCATGCTGCTTATCAGCAGTTCTATTTATTGTCAAATAGGTATTAATACCACCGAACCGTCTGCAACTCTTGATGTAAACGGTACCATACGTATACGAGATTTTAATTCTCTCCATGATTCGGAAGCTATTAAGATTGTTGGTATGGATGAAGAAGGTAATCTCGTTGATGTTTCCGTTGGAGAGAATATAATTCTTGAAAACAACGAACTTAGAGTAGTAGAAACCATATACCATACGTATATAACCCCACTCATACCTGGAACAACTATAGATGATTATGATTTGTTGATCCTTCCGGGAGAACCTAATGAGGATTATAAGATCATGCGGATTCTGACGGTGAATAATTTTGTGAATTTTACCGGACTCAAGGCCGGTTTGGATGGACAAATAATCTGGTTAATGAATTATTCTGATAGGATTAAACTGCTTCCTCTCAATAGTGGCTCAGCTCCTCAAAATCAATTCTTAATTAATAATGCGATAACCATTTTCAAGTACGAATCGGTGCAACTAGTTTATGATGCCACACTTCAAAAGTGGCTGTTATTGGGTCGTTAGAAAAGTATAGTCCAATTGTTTAAACGTTTAAAAAAATACGCTGTTCAACTTACGAACAGCGTATTTTTTTATAGACTTATTCTTCATTGCGTTTATAAAACCCGATTAACTTATTTGGCTCAATAACCATATCGCTAATAGTGATGGCTTTCTTGTAAGGTTCTAGTAATTAGTAATATAATTCCGATTCTTTGTTGCTTTTTATCGAATATATACGCATTTTATCGAAAAGATTAAGATAATTCTTACATATGCTTTGAAAAGTCCCGATTAAAGCATAAAATTGTTCTATAAAGTACGCCTCATGAAAATATTAGCCCCATTTTTCGTCTTACTGCTTATTAGCAGTACTATTTACAGTCAAGTTGGAATTAATACTACCGAGCCTACCAGTACGCTGGATGTAGCAGGTACCATACGAATGAGAGGCATGGAGCCTAATGACGGAGAAGTTATTGGTGAAACTCCATTGCTGGCCACAAAGATTCTTGGACTCGATGATTTAGGAAACTTTATAGAAGTTGAAATCGATGAGAATGTGATTTTAAAAAATAACAAGATAAGTGCCATTGACCGAGTTGTCGAAATAGGATCAGCACCTACCTTTGTGCTACCAGTAGTAAGTGACATTGCAATGCTAATACTTCCTGGGGAACCTAATGAAGATTATAAAGTAATAAGACTAAACAGTATTTGGCCTACAATGACAATGACCGGCTTATTAGCAGGGGTTGATGGCCAAACAATTTGGTTGTACCCACAAACTAGTGATTTAATTATCCTAAGGAACAGTTTACTATCCCTATTAGGAAACCGAATTGAAGGTTCAGGTAATGTTTTAGTAGAGCAATATGAGATGGTACAACTAATGTATGATGGTGTCAGAGGTAAATGGATAATAATGCAACAATAGCACAACTATCTATGATGAGCTTATAAAGCTGAATTTATATCGAAAAATTATAAAAATGCACACTATAAATGTTATAGCGTGCATTTTTTTTTGTGAAAGATACCAGCTATACCTATAATAATGTAGTTCTATACCGTAAATACTAGGCATACGTTACACTTGTCTTCATGAACATCATACGTCTGTATTTACAGCACCAATCGAGAATCAACCGGCTTGTTATAGGCGTAGTTATAAAATAATGGATATTGGTGTTTCATTCCTGCGATTTACCCAATGGGCTATGGAATAAATTGCTTTCAACTACTGCTTCTTTGGTTTTTTTGTGAGAAGGAGGATATTTTGAGTTTAGTGCAAAGGAGCGGCTTTAATATTGAGAAATGGTAGTGGAGCTTCTGTATAGTCTAAAAACAATAAGACACAGCCTTAAAAGCTCTCAAATGGTAAAGGGGATTAGCAAGAATAAACGAAGACTGGAAAGAGGTTCTAGAAAGTTCTCACAAATTTGTCCAAATTTAAATGAGACGCGATCTTATTTATAAAATAATCGTTCTTAAACGGCTTAATAATAAGATCATTCATCAAATCGAATGAACTCTCTTCGGTAACCTTCTCCAGCTCTACGGCGGTTAGCGCAACAATAGGTATTTCGGTATTAAATGTTCTAATGATTACGGTGGTTTCAAATCCAGACATTTCGGGCATGTTGATGTCCATTAATATTAAATCGAATGATTCTTTTCGAAGTAATTCAATAGACTTCCTACCGCTTTCAACTATTGTGACATCAGCTCCGTATAGTTCTAATGTTTTTTTAGTTACGATCAAATTTATCTTGTTATCGTCGACAGCAAGGATTCGTTTGTTTTTGAATTTTTCAGGATCACGATTTTCTAAACTGTCATTTTCCTCTTCCTCATTTACAGAACGTTCAAAAAGTAACACAAAGTTTACGGTGGTGCCGGCACCAAGTTCGCTCGATATTTCGATTTCCGACTTATGCATTTCAAGCAATTTTTTAACAATTGGTAAGCCCAGACCGGTTCCATGAAAGTTATCTGTTGTCTTCGAATGCGAAAACTCATTGAACATTTCACGCTGCATCTCTCTAGAAATACCAATTCCGGTGTCTGAAATGCAAAAACCAATTTGAATTTGATCGTTGAGATCTTCTAAACGATTTAATTCAATCTTAATTTCACCGGCATCAGTGAATTTAGATGAATTACCAACCAAGTTCATTAATATCTGTGATAATTTTTCTTGGTCTCCAATAAGTAGTTTTGGAATATCATTGGTTATCGATATGGTATATTTATTGGGATTCGCGGTATTGATAAATTTTGCCGATTCAACTACATTTTTAATTAGATCGTAAATGTTGAATTCTGCTTTATTTAATTTTTTCTTATTGTCTGAATCAATAGCTGTTAATTGAAGTACGTTATTTATAAGGGACAATAAATAATCTGCCGAAAATTTTAAAGACCTTAGATCTTCCGAATGTTCTTTTATTTTTTTATCCTTTATTAGTAGCGATGAAATCCCAATAATACCGTACATAGGTGTTCGGAGTTCGTGAGTGATCTTAGAGAACAATACTGTCTTCGCTTTAGAAAGTTCTTCTGTTTTTTCCTTTGCTTTTAAATATTGTATGTTCTTTTTGGTAAGATCAATAAGAAGCTTTCTACGTCTTCTATCCGAAATAAATAAAAAGATTGAAAATACAAATAGTATGGTTGCAGCGATCTTAATCCAAAGAATTGTGGTCTCTCTTTTAGTAGCCTGTTTATTATATTCGTTTTCCTTTATTTTAGCTTCCAGATCTTTTTCGTATTGATCGAGCTTGAATTTTGCGGTAACGGTTTCTATGGCTTCAATCTTGTCGGTTTTATATTTTTCGCTCTTAAGCGAATCCACTTTCATCACTAATCGATAAGAAGCTTCATAGTTGCCAAGCATAGCTTCCGACTGAGCATAGAATTCATGTCCTTCAATGTTCGCTTCCGTATAGCCAGATTTCTCGGCAAGTTCAATGCATTGTCTAAGTTCTGTTCTGGCCAATGCCGGATAATTTTTAAGTAGATAAAGTCTTCCAAGATTCAACTTTGCAACAGCTCTATATGCCTCTACAATTTGCTTTTTCTCAATGTATCTATTTGTCTCATTAACATAGAATTCCGATTCTTCCAGATTTTTTAAGTCTAGATTTAATTCGGCTATATTGAAATTAAGAATAAAGAGATGTGATGAATCTTTTAATTTTTCGGCTAGTGGAATAGCTTCATGGTACAACTTTATGGCAGGTTTGGCTTTTTCCTGCAATGCATAATAATTTCCTAAATCTATCTTTGCCGTAATGATACTTCGATCGTAATTGTAATTTACTTGTGAAGATTTATCGGGAGCTGCATCATTTATTGCTTTAATTCTTTCAGCTTCTGCTAATGCTTTTGAAAAAATCCGCTTTGCCTGAGTAGTATCCTCTATTTTGAGAAAAGCATTTCCCATGATGCTATAAATAGAGAAAATAGTTTTAAGGTCGTTAATCTCTTTCGCAAGTTTAAGCGTCTCCTGACCTACCTCAATAGTGATATCAAAATTATTTTGATAAAACTGATTTCGCGTATATCTTCTTAGCGAATCAATCTTTTTTATCTTAATTTCACTTTCACTCAGTTTCAAAGTATCCTGAATTGAGACAGGTTTATTCTGCCCTGATAGGTCTGAAAACAACAAGCAAGTTGCTAGGAGAAGAGTAGTTGATAATTTCACTTAAGTAGGTTTGGACGCTAAATATAAATAAAATATCTCAAAACCCACTTAATTGGCTGTTTTATATCGAGATATAGAGGTGATATGCAGTAGTATATAAACTTAATTCTACTGTTTTCCTTATTTAGGGTAAGATCTTTTTAAAATCACTTACTAATTACCCTCATAAAAAGGGATTCCAATTTGTCCGAAAATTATGGTTTTACTTACGGGTTAAGGCTTGGGTTATAAGGATATAGAGTTGCAAGAATTAAAAAACCGTCGCTATTTAACCGACGGTAATTTATAAACTGTAAATGCTAAATTTTAAATTAAAGCTGTTTACTTATCATCATTAGGTTCTCCCGGTAGAATAAGCAAACTGTTGGTTGTTGTTTGATCCTGCATGATTATTTTGTCGTCATTCGGTTCCCCTGGAAGTATAAGAATACTTTCATTTGGAGATGAAAATAATGCGAACATAACGTAAAATAAATAAGTCATATATAAAAGTTTCAACTGAGGTGATGCTGTAGTTCCATTGGTATTGTGAACCACAATTTATAGGTTGCCAACACTATAGGTTCCTTCTTCTGGATTTCAAAAACGTTTAAAAAGTTTCTTTTCCATATGTTATAACCTTTAAGGATAAAGCGAATATTGTAATTGAATTATCTTCTAAAATTTCTTTAACACAATTGGACTGTCATTTTGAATAACGTTTAAAGTGTCAAAATACTCCTGAAGGCTTTTGTATGCTTCGGGCGCGAATTGGGGGTTATTCAGTCTTACGTTTAACCGTATGTTGATCTTAGTGCCAGAAACATCAAAAACTACCGATAACTCTCCATCGTTCATGGGAAGCTTTAGAAGTTTATTCGCCGGGACTTCCACCACTTCATAGTGATCTGCCAGATCTATAGAAATTAGATAATTGTTGGTAATTGGAAACCCGAAATCAATTGGAAAGGCGCGAGTAGATACCACAAATGGGTTTTCAGTAAAATAAGGCTTAACAAAAAATGGAAACAACAATGTTTTTGAACCGACATCTTCAGTATTTACAATGATGTTATAGTTTTCTTTTAGGGGTTTTTCCAGATCTTTCTTATTTTCCACATCATAGGCAGTAACCTCTACAATTTCACTCTTCGTCTCTTTGGATCGACGTATCCGTTCCATTGAAATAGTGGATAGTTTATTTCGCATTTCCGTAGAAATTAGGCCTGTAGAAACCTCATTCACCTGTCCTTCAAAAATACCATTTTCATTGGCTTTGATTTTTGCATTTATATAATGCATGTTCTTTAGTGACGGTAAAATCGGCTCCCAATAACTTCCTTTCTTAAAATCCATTACCCGCCCTTGAAAATTTAAATCGCGATAAGGAAGTATTCCGAAGGGAGTATTCTTATCAGTAACATCGAGAAAATATTTTTCAGAACCAATTTCAAGCAAAACGATCGAAGTTGTAAAATCATTAATAGTAGGAAATTGCGTCACCGGCATCGCAAACCCTCGTGTTGAAATAAGCATCGGTTTTACATCGAGACCACCAGCATCCAAGGCACATAGTAAGGACAGATTTATATCGGAACTATTGCCAGATTTACGCTCGTACGCTTCTTTGACATCAATCTCATGTGACACTCGAAATTTTCCGTTCCAAGCCATCTGATCTTGAATATAATAATAAATTGCTTTGGCCTTTTTCAGATCGTCCGATTCTTCAAACAGCGTTGATGGAAGTACTTTTTTAAAATAATTAGTATTTTTTAATTGCCGGCCTAAATCCAAATTGTGTCGAAATTCAGTGTCAACATCTTTCCAATCTCTAGTATATGGGTGTTTTCCACCACTAAAATCGACGTATTGCTCCAATTAGTAATGCATTCTCGCAATATAGTTATCCTCAGATAACATATGATTTTCCTTTTTAAAAGCTGGAACATTTCTCATTGCGTAGGTTGCAACTTCACAATCGGCATCCACGGCATAGCCCGGAAGTGTGAAACATGTCTTTTGAATTTCCGCTTCATTAATGTATAGCTCTAAACCGCCATGAAGTACTCTGTGATAGCTAAAATTTCCTGGTATCTTGGTGTGCAATTCGCTGTATATTTTAGGCAATTCACCTTGAAATCGCCATCCATCGAAGGTAGAAAAGTAGTTAGATTCAATGCGATAGCTATATTCCAATATACTTCCATCCTGGATATCCGGGAAAGTAAATTTCTTCAGCGACCACTTAGGAGTCTCATCGGTGCTGTATATGTTTTTTTCTGAAAGATAGGATTTCAACTTTCCGTTATGCGTTATTGCAGATATTTTAGCTATATTTTCGCTCTTGTTTTTTACATTGTAATAAGGAATTAACACAGTTCCTTGGTCAAATTTAGCGGCGTTAAATACCTTTATTTTGACGTGTACTTCTTTTATCAGTTTTACATAATCTTCTACAACATCAACATAATTTTTTGCGCTTTCGAATAAGACAACTCCAGCGGCGTCCGGGTTTGGAGAATAAGATTGAAGTGCGAAATCTTCAGTGGTAGGGCTGCCAAATTCGGCAGTGAGGCGCTGTTGTGAGAATAATGTAATCGAAACGCATAATAGTAGTAGGCAAAGGAATTTCCTATGGGTAGTCATAAGCAGAATTATAATTTGAAGTATTGAGGCGGCAAAATATAAAATTACCACAAATTAGAAAGTTAATTTGGTTGTTTTCTTCGGAAAAATTTCAGCATTACTAATATTATAATACTACCAATTACATATGCTACTAAATCCCAGGGGTCGAAGACACTGCCGATTATAATTCTAAAAACGTGGGATTGTATATTAAAAGTTTCCGCTAATTGAAACAGTTGAAGGAACTCAATGACGAAGGCAAAAATTAATATCCACAACACTAACTTTTCCGAAGCTATTTTAAAGAAAGTACGAATAAAGGTAAAAAGTAAAATTATTACCAATACATCTCCTATATAACTCCTTACGATATGATGAGTTTGACAAGTTGCTATTCCAACTTCTATTAAGAATAGAATAATCGTAGCCCCAGCGAATTTAAAATTAAATTGAAATTTCATTGTATTGTGATTAGTGAACGGTGAATAGTGATTAGTGAATAGTTAACAGTGATCAGTGAGCAGTAACTAGTCATCATTGATCAGTAACCAATAAAAACTAAAAACTAAAAGCCATAAGCGCATTGCCTACAGCTTAAAGCTTAGAGGGACAATTAAGAATTTCCCCAGTCAATTTTTCGAGAGGCGAACATGATAATTGCCAGGATGATGAAAAGTCCGATGCTTCCTACTAATAAGGCATAATTTTCCAACTGAATAATCACATATATAAAACCATAAAGTGATGCTAATGACGCGCAGATAAGGAGAGGAAACTTAAACACTTTCAATATAGCCCGTGAATATACTGTTATCAACGTAAGAACTGCGGCGGCGGCTATTCCGTATGCTTTTAAGAAGGAGCTATGTTCAGAAATAGAAATTAAAAGGGTATAAAACATCACTAGAGCTAATCCGATCATTACATATTGAAATGGATGGATATAGATTTTACTTACCAATTGTATCAATAAAAAAACAAGGAGTGTAAGCCCGATTACCATAAAACCGTATTTGGCGGTTCGCTCACTTTTTTGATATTCGTCTACTGGAATAATGAATTTAGTTCCAAATCCAAAAGCCGAGAGCTCGGGTAGGTTTCCGAAGAAAGATTGTTCAAATTGTCTGTTAATTTGAAGCACCTTCCAACCTGCCTTAAACCCATCTTTTGAAATTTCACGTGAGCCATCTTCAGGAAGAAAACGACCATCGAAACTAGGGGAGTGCCAGTTTGATTTCATTCGGGCGGTTGTTTCTTTTCCAATTGGAAGAAACTTAAGACTTTCACTTCCATTGATCTTTAAATCGAAAGAAAATGAGAGCATGTTTGCTGTGTTTTTTAGACCTTCAATATATCCACTTTCAATGGTGTTTAGGTAGTCTGTGCTGTATTTTGGTGACATAGAGAGAGATTGGGAATTCAGTTTAACCACGGGCGTATTTCTAATGCCTTTGAGGTTGGAGGTATTAATAATCACGGTAGCTTTTTCCCATAAAATATGTTCTCCTTTTATATCGGATTTTGAGAAGTCGGGCTTCGGAAACTTCCCGTTAACGTTAATGTCTGCCGTAAATACCACCGACTCATAGATACCTCGACTCAAGGGTTTGCTGTCAATATCTGAAACAATATCTAAAGTTTCAGGAAAAAAGTATGCATCTCGAACGGCTTCTTCATTTACGGTGGAATAGGTTTTCGTTTTTTCATCGTAGATCCGAACTTCCTTGAAAGTTTTGTAAGGGATCTTTAAAATGGGACCCGATAGGAGGACCTCATTCCCCCATTTTCCGTTTATGTCTTGAATAACTTCAGCTTGTCTGTAAGATCGCTCACTAATTAAACTTTTTACAAATTCAAGTGGGATAAGTAAAACGATTAGTAAAAATCCGACGACCAACATTCTGGCTGTAATTGAGTTGCGCAACCAGTTTCCAATTTTTCCTCTTTTCTGTTCCATAGTATGATGTGTTAAATGTTTAAATAATAGATGTTATACAATTTTTAAGATGATGAATGCATAGAGCGCGGCAATGGGGATATTTGAAAGACTCACCCCCATGGATTGCAATGTTTTTATTTTTTGATCGTCGACAATAAGTGCAACAATTAGTGCTAGAAGTACCATCAGATTAACCACAATCGCTGTTATGAGGTAGAAAAATCCTATCACCATAAAACTACTGTAATCATGCAGTATTAGTTGGATTAGAAACAAGAGAGTTCCTAAGCAAAAAAAGGAAAGGGCGACATTGATGCTAATTTGTAAACGCTTCATACATGTTGTTTTAAAGTACTTTGAAATTCAAAGTGAATAATTAAAAAAAATCCTTCAGCTAGTTTTCTTTATTCTTATTTAATAGTTTTTCCAGGGCTTGAATGTGTTTAATGAATTCTGCTTTACCTAGTTTGGTGGCACTATAACGTGTGTTTGGTTTTCTACCCACAAAAGACTTTTGTACTAGAATGTATTCGGCCTGTTCCAAAGCTTTGACATGACTTGCGAGATTACCATCCGTTAGGTTCAATAATTCTTTTAGACGATTAAAATCTGCATCTTCATAAACCATTAGGATGGACATAATCCCAAGCCGAATGCGATGATCAAATAATTTATTGATGTTGTCGATAATTCCCACGATTAGACTTTTTTCTCATGAAACATCATAATACTTCCGTAGATAACGTGCATTAATCCAAAACCGAGTATCCAAAACCAGAAACCATAGCCGGGTAATGCCGCGCAGATAAGTCCGATGATTATTTCGGCATAGCCAAGATATTTTACATTTCCTATGGTATATTTAGATGCATTTACGAGCGCTAAACCATAAAAGATAAGCATGAGAGAAGCCGTGAGACCATAATGCTGGCTGTTTAATTTTATAATAATGTAAATACCTCCTGTTACCAAAGGGATCAGGAAATTAAGAAGCAACCTTTTTGTGGTACCGTCCCAAATTTTCTCTTTGTTTTTTTTGGCTTTTTGAGTGGTAAGGAGATAGGCAGTAACAACACTTAGTACGGCTACCAAAATAAGTAAGCCTATAAGCACTTTAAACTCTAAACTATGAAGGATAAGTATTTCCTTTTGTTTAGAAAAGATGAAAGCATAAGCTATAATTGCGCCTAGTATGGCGTAGATTCCGGCGAATATACCCGACAAACCACTAAGAGAGATGAATCTTGAAGAACGATTCATGAGATTCTTTATCTCGCTTATGTCTTTTAAATAATCTTGCTCACTCATATTAAAGTACTTTGAATTACAAAGTTAAATTAATTTTCGAGTTGACAAAGTAGTCAATCAATTTTTATATAAATTTTATGATTTTTCCGAAAATAGGAAAAACCCCTTTTTAGAAACAGGAAAACTCCTGTTGATTTTGATCACAAAGTTTTTGAATATTTGATTGGTTTAATTAGCTGGGGAGTTGATTAAACCAAAATTGAGACTGTGTCGAAAGATACAGTCTCTTTCCTTTTATCCTAACTCCGTCCAATCAAGCTACAAGTGATACCCCTTTTTAAATACAGGAAAAACCCTCTTGTATGGTATTCTACTATTTTCGCACCTTTACAATGCTTAATTAATTGGGGAGTTAATAAAAGCGATAAAAATTGGCCGCTCTTTTTGAGTGGCTTTTTTTATAGGGGGTAGTTTTTATAGCAACTTGTCAATTACAGGGAAAACCCTTAAAAATTCCAGTGGATTGCCTCTTGTCTCTAAACCTGTTATACTTCAACTTTGCATAACTTATTAATAGAGTAAGTAAATCCAAACAGGAATATGAAAAGACCGTACCTAAAAAGTGCGGTTTTTTTATTTGTTATCTGCTAAATATAATATATGTCGGTCGAAGGTAGCCCCCCATCCATTGTAAATTCCCATTGCCTCCTGTTGTTTGCAATATTCTTCGGAAGGATGAATTACATTAAAAGTAAAATCGGTTGTGTCTCCCAAATCCTTAAAAATAATTTCAAGTTCTACGCCTTCAGTCATAGGTTTGAAATCGGCAGAGCTTACAATTTTTTCAAATTCTATGATTTCAGAATAGACTCCTTCTGTAATAAAATCCTTCCCATTGGGCATTTGCATTGTGTATTTCCATGTGCCACCGACTTTGAATTCATGTTTTATCACTTTTGTCTCCATTCCTTTTGGACCCCACCATTTAGCAATATGTTTGGGATTTGTCCAGGCTTCCCACACCAATTTGATGGGTGCCTTGAAGGTTCTGTTCATGGCGATAGTACGTTTACTTTTGTCGTTCGATTTAGTCATGATCATTGGTTTTAGCTGGTAAGGTGTTTAGGTAATTCTCAAATGAGTCTAATTTGTCCTCCCATAGTTTGCGATATTGCTGTATCCATATAAATGCAGGTAAAAGTGTCTTAGGCTGTATAAAACATAAGCGTTCTCTTCCTATTTTCTTAAATTCTATTATTTCACATTCGTTAAGAATCTTTAGATGCTTAGAAATCGCTGGTCGACTCACCTCGAATTTTTCGGCAATCGAATTTATGCTAAGAGAATCTTTAGCTAATAGCTCAATTATTTCTCTTCGCACGGGATCAGCAATAGCCTGGTAAACATCTCTTCTCATATTAATAGGTAACCGATTAGTTATAAATATATAGGTAATCGATCGGTTACGCAAATTAATCCTTGTTATTCTTAGAATATGCCTTTTCTTAATATCATTTTTATCCTTGAAGTACTATAAATACTGAGACAATCCTGTTTTTAGGGAAAAACCCCCTTTTAATTTCAGTTGAATACCTCTTGTCTTCAACTCGGTTTATATACATCTTTGTATTGCTTAATTAATTGGGGAGTTAATACAAGCAAATATGTTAAAAGGCTGTTCTTAATCGAACAGCCTTTTTCAGTTGTATAATTCTAAGCTCGTTTAATTGTTTTTTGATGATTATCCTGAAACTCCTTCAGAAATAGGAAAAACCCCCTTTTTATTTCAGTTGATTGCCTCTTGTGTCCAAATCGGTTTATCCACATCTTTGTATTGCTTAATTAATTGGGGAGTTAAAATAGCAACCATAAATAAAGGTCATTCGCCCGCGAGTGGCCTTTATTGCTTCAACTACTAACCAACCAATTTTTATTTGAAGCAGCCAGAAAAATTCCGTCGTCTCATATCCGACGGAATTTTTATTTAGAGTATCTTCGGAAGTATGAATCCTGCTGCTCACTATATACTGCAACAACCGGAACCTCAAAGGGCAATTTTATTGCATCTGCAATTGGTCATTGAAGCTATAGTTCCTGAAGCAGTGATGCTCTACAAGTATAAAATCCCATTTTATTATATCCATGGAAAGCGGCCTTTTTGTTATCTAAATTGTACCAAGGGATATGTTGATCTAGGATTTTGGAATGCCGCACATCTTACTAAGCATACTTCGGAAATGATTTCTGAAGGAAGAAAACATATGAAATCATTAAGGTATCTTCAGCTAAGCGATATAAACGATCTTGTTCTTACCGAAGTTCTTTCCGAAGCCTACCTATTAAAAGACAAAAAGTATTACAAATGATTAATGGTTTTCCGAATCGCAACCAGATCGGTAAGCAGTTTTTCAAGTAGATGAATGTCGAGCATATTCGCACCATCACTTTTCGCATGAGCAGGATCAAAGTGTGTTTCAATAAATAATCCGTCGGCTCCCGTAGCAATTCCGGCTCTGGCGATGGTGCTTATCATTTCGGGCCGACCACCTGTTACACCAATGGTTTGGTTAGGCTGTTGCAAGCTGTGAGTAACATCCAATACAACAGGTGCATATTGCTTCATAGTGGGAATACCACGAAAATCTACAATCATATCCTGATACCCAAACATAGTACCGCGATCTGTAATTACTACCTGTTGGTTGCCACAATCTGTTACTTTCTTAACGGCATGTTGCATGCTTTCCGGACTCATAAATTGCCCTTTTTTAAGATTTACCACCTTGCCGGTATTCGCGGCGGCGACTACCAGATCCGTTTGTCGCACCAAAAAGGCAGGAATCTGAAGTACATCAACATATTCAGCAGCCATAGCGGCATCGCTCACCTCATGAATATCTGTCACTGTTGGCACATCGAAAGCTTCTGAAACTTTACGAAGTATTTTTAATGCTTTTTCATCGCCGATTCCAGTGAAACTATCAATTCTACTACGATTGGCTTTTTTAAAACTTCCTTTAAAAATAAATGGAATCTCCAAACGCTCGGTAATTGCTTTAATTTTCTCAGCAATGACCATCGCCATTTCTTCTCCTTCAATAGCACATGGGCCTGCAAGTAAGAAGAAGTTGTTGGAATTGGTATGTTTTAACTTCGGAATTAAGTCTAGTTTCATAGCATCTTTTTAAGGTTGCAAAGATAATGAAAAGCACTTTAAGACGGTATTGTCGTGCGTTTTTAATTCCTCTATTAAAGAGATGTAAAACAGATTTTGCAATCAATGTATAGTCCATCTTACCATCATTTTAGAATAAATCCTATCCAACTATAGGAGTCTCATTGACAAGTTTCCATAAACCTTCCTCATTCTTAATTAAAATGATGATGGATGTAAAAGTAAGTTTTGTGCCATTAAAAACTACTTTGGCACATGCGGTATTTCCGTTTATTGTTATGTTATCTATGTTAACTCTTCGGTTATCTCCACCATATTCTTTAGTCTTAATTTTTTCCAAATAGATATTCCTAGGCATAATATTAACTTCATTACTTCCAAAAAGTCTGTTCATTACGATGCGATAATTACCGTCAAGATATTTTTCAAGTTCTTGAACATCATTATTATCTCCCGCCTTGGCAAAGGAATTAATAGTGTTGGTTATTTCGACGGTATCTGATGATTGGGCATAGGTGTTTAGCGTAAAACAAAACACAATTGCGATTACGAATATTTGATTTTTCATTTTATTTGAATTTTAGTTTGTAATAATTATTTTTTGATACTATGAGTGCTAGTTAAGGGGCGCTTAAATTGATTGCTGCCTTCATTTTTATAGGGTTATATGAACGGAAGTTCTCATTATAGAATGATGTTGAAAGTCATCTTCTAAACTGTAAGCTATAATCATCCAATAAGATTTACCTACTGAAAGTTCTTTTTGGTATTTACATGCTGATGAAACTTCGACAGAAAACGAAATTGTTGTTGTATTGTTAGATTCAACACCTGAAACATTATTTACCAAAATATGATCGTCCAACGAATTAATGGGTTTGTAGTTTCCAGGGCTTAAGGTAAAATGTTCTACAACTTCAGCAATGTTTTGGCGAACCCTTCCCATTAAAAGATAAGCTCCTGTTATAGAGTTGGTTTCGTTAAATCCAATGGTGACCCAGCCATTTGTTGGAGCCGCCATTGTAAATTGGATGGTATCTTGATCGAAATACCATTGAATTTCCATTCCATGTTTTTTGATATTATTCAAATGTTCCTGTCCCAGCAATATTGATGATAAGCTCGCAATAAGTAAAGTGATAATTATTGTTCTCATATAGTTGTTTTAATGTCAATTATTGATATATCAATTAATAGTTTAAATTTTTTTTAACTCATATTCTCCTGTATTCTTTTTAAAAGTTCATTTAAATTTCTTTGTTCTTTTTCTGAAAGGCCTTCAATGCTTTTTTTTCTATGTGCATCTACTAATGGCATATTGGTCTTAATAAAAACAACTCCTTTTTTTGACAAGTCAATACTATATTGCCTTCTGTTTTCAGGAATGGGTAGGCGGTTGATAAGTTCCTTCTTTTGTAATAAGTCAAGTGTTCGGGTAATTGAAGCTGGATCTCGTAGGGATTTTTCCGCCAATTCTTTTTGTGAAATATCATTACTTTCATGGACAATTTTTAAGAGTATCCATTGTTCAACCGTAATTTCTAAACCTAATCTATCAAACTCTCTTTGGGAGTATTGTTTTGCAACCTTACTAGTTTTGTCGATTTGGAAAAGTATTACTTCTTCAATCATAAATGATATATCAATAGTTGATGTTGTAAATATAAATATATTTTTTTAATATCAAAGATTATTTGAATTAATTTAGTTGTGCTTCACCAGTTTAATAGTTTGACCTTCAATATTCAAGAAATACATTCCTGAAGGGAACGGAGACAAATCAATTTGTTTGTTATCACCGCTTAGATTTCCTCTCAATAAGTCTTGGCCTAAGGGCGAAATGAGTTTGAACTGAACGTCTTCAAGAATTTCTAAATTAACTATGCCTTTCGTCGGATTAGGATAAAATCCGATGGCTAATTCTTGACTATTTACTCCTAATAATTCACATTCGAAATCCTGCTCTACCTTAGAAGCAGCCGGCGGATTTACTAAGAGTTCGTCTGTTAATAATGGGCAATAGCAGTCATTTTCTTCTACATATAGTTTTAGCCATGTTAGCGCTATTTTTCCAACAGAACCGCCACCGCCATTAGGTGTATTCGCCACCGAGTGATTACCATTTGCGATTTCAAAAAGTAATTTATCAGTTGTAATTGGTGTTATGTCATAATGAATATCAGCGTGTTGGGAGGGAGGTGCTACGTTGTCATTCTCTCCACTAAAAATTAACACCGGACTTTGATGAGTGAGCTGAGGATTAGTGAGGTATGGACATAAGGCAACAACACCGGCAATAGTGTTATCGAGTACAGCTGCTCTTTGAGCGCCACCACCACCCATAGACCATCCACTTACGGCCAATTGATCTAGATTAAGCGCTCCTTCAAGGGGAGATGTGGCTCTACTATTTTCTTGCTTAATAGTTTCCAAGGCATCTATTAGAGCAATGGCTCGTGCTTCGGGAAAATCATAAATAGAATTCGTGCCGATAATAATGGTCACGATTCCGTGAGATGCATAGAAGGGGCCCCATTCTTCAACACTAGAAGGCAATGCTGTAAATCCGGGCACGATTGCAATACTGGCGAAGGGTGGCGTAGCATTAGTAGGGTAATAAATCGTAGCTCCAAAATAATCGGGACCGTTTCGTATTCCATCTGCCTCGGTGAGTGTTGCTACGTCAAAAGGACCGGGGTTTGTAAGACTGTCTACAGTGATGTCCTCACATTGGGCAAAAATATCATTAGTAAAAAGGGATGAGAAAAGTGTGAGCAGTAAGACAAGGTATAATTTTTTCATATTTTCTTTTTAAAATACTAATTTAAGTATTAATCTATTAAGAGATAGAAATAAGTCATTAATTGCAATCATTGTTGAATGCTGCTGTGACACTATAATTTAATTTTTTAGATTTAGCTTTTTCAAATTCATTTTAATGAAGAAGCGTATCTACTTCACGATATATCCTATATTTTAATCACCTTTCGGATTTTAGATTCATTATTGCTTGTTTCAATTTTTATGATATAGACGCCGGAATTTAAATCGGTGAGATCAATTTTTTCTGAATTGTGAACGGTTAAAACTAAGCTTCCCAGGGCATCAAAAACATAGATTGCACCAATTTTGGATTCCGGCCCCACTATTATTATACCATTTGTAGGGTTTGGATAGACGGTAAATGGACTTTGTATATGTTCTGAAATATTCAAATTTCGGGTGTTTTCATTCTGAACATTTTTATCGTCATTATCCATATCCAATGAGTGGGCTAAATTCGTTTTTTCTGTAGTGGAAGAAAGAGTTGGTTGCGGTTCGAGCTGGGCATGCAAGGAGGTAATAATAAGCAGCGCCGTTGTGGTTAGTAATTTAAATTTCATAATCAAGAAAATTTGAAAGGGAGCTGTACTTAAAGATAGTGATTATTTAGTAAACATGTAAGGGGGTTTTTTATTCGGAAAGAATTGGTGCTTAAAAAGTTAAAACCGCAAAATGTAAAATGTGAAATTGAAAAAAGTAAACCTGAAAAAGTAAAAAGTTGAATTGTCTCTTAGATCATTGTAGGCTGCGTTAAGGATAGAGGCGGCATCCCCCGTAGTAGTCGTGAAGTGAGCTTCGCTCTACTTCATCGGCACTACAGGGATATAGCCGAAAGCCTGCCCACTGAAGCTTTGAGGAACGAAAAGTGAAAGTGGGAACGCCCAAAATACTACGGGAATCATTGAGTTATTGGCTGTTAAATAAAAAGTTAAGTATGCATTTAATTCGATTAATAAACACTACTTTTGCAGCCGCGAACACAGAGGCCAATAAATAAAGTGACAATCACTTTGTAAAATACTGGTAGATAAGGTGTTTCGCTTTAAACAGAGTATCGTTATGAATATTAAAAACATCGCTATTATTGCCCACGTTGACCACGGTAAAACGACCTTGGTAGATAAGATTATGCATCACTGTAGTTTGTTCCGAGAGAATGAACATACAGGGGATTTGATTTTGGATAATAATGATTTGGAACGTGAACGAGGAATTACAATTACTTCCAAAAACGTTTCTGTTGTATATAAAGGCACAAAAATTAATATTATCGATACTCCTGGTCACGCCGATTTTGGTGGTGAAGTAGAGCGTGTATTGAACATGGCTGATGGTGTATTACTATTGGTTGATGCTTTTGAAGGTCCAATGCCTCAAACGCGTTTTGTACTTCAGAAAGCGATCGATCTTGGATTGAAGCCTTGTGTGGTTATAAATAAAGTGGATAAGGAAAACTGTACGCCAGATGAGGTACATGAGTTGGTATTCGATTTGATGTTCGAATTAGGTGCTGAAGAGTGGCAGTTAGATTTCCCAACAGTTTACGGTTCGGCGAAACACAACTGGATGAGTGATGATTGGAAAAACCAAACAGACAATATAGAGCCTTTATTGGATATGGTGTTAGCACACGTTCCTGCTCCGAAAATTGAGGCGGGAACTCCTCAATTATTGATTACATCTTTAGATTTCTCATCTTTTACAGGACGTATCGCAATTGGTCGTTTGCAAAGAGGTGAATTAAAAGAAGGAATGCAAGTTGCATTGGTAAAGCGAGATGGGAGCATTCAGAAAGCAAGAATAAAAGAATTACACACTTTTGAAGGTTTAGGTCGGAGAAAAGTGGAATCTGTTCAGGCAGGAGATATTTGTGCTTTAGTTGGTATTGAAGGTTTCGAAATTGGCGATACTGTTGCCGATCTTGAAAACCCTGAAGGATTAAAAACGATTGCTATTGATGAGCCTACGATGAGTATGCTGTTCACAATTAACGATTCGCCTTTCTTCGGAAAAGATGGAAAGTTTGTAACTTCTCGTCACATTAGAGAGCGTTTGGAGCGTGAGCTTGAAAAGAACTTGGCACTTAGAATGGAGCCAACAGATAGTGCCGATAAATTTATGGTTTTCGGTCGTGGTGTATTGCACCTTTCTGTATTGATCGAAACTATGCGTCGTGAAGGATATGAATTGCAAATCGGACAGCCACAAGTAATCATTAAGGAAATTGATGGTGTTAAATGTGAGCCTGTTGAGGAAATGACTATTGATTTACCTGAAAATGTGAGTGGAACAGCTATTAATATGGTGACCATCAGAAAAGGTGAAATGTTGAGTATGGAAGGAAAAGGAGATCGTATGATCTGCAAATTCCAGATTCCATCAAGAGGTATCATCGGAATGCGTAATCAGCTTTTGACCGCTACGGCTGGGGAAGCTATTATGACGCACCGTTTCTTAGAATACCAACCGCTTAAAGGAGGTATTCCAGAACGTCAAAACGGAAGTTTGGTATCTATGGAGAATGGTTCTGCGATTCCTTATTCAATTGATAAGTTACAGGATAGAGGTCGTTTCTTTGTAAATCCGAATGAGGATATCTACGAAGGACAAGTAATTGGTGAGAATACACGTCAGGATGATATGACCGTGAATATCACTAAAACTAAAAAGATGTCTAACGTTCGTTCTTCAGGAGCGGATGATAAAGCGAAGATTATTCCTGCTATCAAATTTTCATTGGAAGAAGCGTTGGAATACATTCAGAAAGATGAGTATGTAGAGGTAACTCCACATCACTTGCGTCTTCGTAAGGTTTATCTTAAAGAAACTGATAGAAAGCGTAACAAGCTATAAGTTAGTTTCAAATTATAAAAGCAACGCGCTATTGTTTTCTTCGGAAATGGTAGCGCGTTTTTTTATTAAGTGATCGATTAAAATGTTGTTTCAAACATCCATCCCCTCCCGAAGTGTCGGGACTTCCTTCGAAGGAAGGGGGCATATTATTGATTTATTAAAAGTCTCCCTTTGAAGGGAGATTTAGAGGGATGTTTTTTGATTTGAAACTCTCTCCTTCAACCCACTCGCAAGACTATTAAGAAGCACAAATAGAATCAAATAGAAAACCCAATCATTGTAGAATGTAAAGCGTTTAATGGTGTGAATTCCAATGGCGATGATGGCCATATTGGAAATGGTTAATATGGCTCCAAGAATGAGTATTTTGATAATATTACTGCTGTTTTTCCGAAGATGAAAGAGTCCAAATGCCAGAACGATAAAGAAAAATATGGCGATTGCGATATTTCCGAAGCCACTAATAAAATTTCGGATGTTAAGGTTCGCCCAGGCTTTAAAGTTTTTTATCACCAGTGATGGTGTTATCGCGGAGGTCATTTGCTCCAGTTTTATAAATTTTTCATCTTCGGAAAGACTTTGGCCTAACTGTTCTTTTCCGAAGTAATAGAGGGTCCAGTTAGTAATACGGGTGTATTTATCTCTGTAAAACCCTACAGGATCCAATTGAGCAGCTTTAGAACTATGCAAATTGAGTTCGCGTTCTTCAAGTTTAGCAAAAACTGCTTTAAAGAATTCTTTTTCTGAAGCTTCTGTGTAAATATCGGAATCTGAAGCATTGGCCAGATAGATGGCGGGCGTTAATAAATGTACGCCGGTCCATGGCGTTTTTACAAAGTGACCGTTTACAACTTTATGGTAGGTTTTATCGCTAAGAGAAACTATTGTTGGCAGAGCGAGTATAAGCAGGAAAAGAAGTGCGTTCTTTTTAAATGTCTTTTGCTGGTAGCTAATCCAGGCTAATAATAAAAAGGCCACAGCTACTACAAAAATGAACTGTCCGCGTGTTAAGAGTAGTAAGAAAATAACAGGAAGTAACCAGATGATGTACTTGCGGTCTTCTTTAAAAAAGGCAAGGCATGTAAAATTCACAGCCAGCAAATAAAGTGCATATGCAATCGCTTCGGAAAGTACATTGTTTGCGATGTGATCTCCCGTTATAGATGGAGCGAGAAGTACAAAGGTTAAGAGGATATACCAAAATGGCTTCAGTTGTAGCTGTTGCTTTAAGGTATTTACTAGTAAATAAACAGATGTACAGATACTTCCAATTTGGACAAGGAGCAACGGAATTCCGAAGCTTTCAGAATACAACAATTGCACAAGCAAAGAATAAACCGGAAGTCGAATGATAGACATATCTATATACCCATCAGAGTCGTTGTGAATTTGGAGTCCGCCGCTCAGCACATAAACGATGGTACACAAAAAAAGAACCCCAAGAATATGCTTAAAATATCGCTCTGTGAAGTCGTTTAATGATCTTTGCATCCTTATTTTTTCAATCCTAAGATACTAAAAAAGAGGCTAAATAAAATAATCTGAACTCCCAATAGCATAGTGGTTATCGCCGGAATGACAATCCGCAGGATAGCATTGGTGTTTATATCTCCAAAATTAATTTCTTGCCAGTCGCTATAGGCAATCACACTAAGTACAACTCCAACTAATACTAAGAGGAAACCAAGGATCAAGCCTTTCTCCATCGTAATACTTTTAAAGAGTTTGTCGTATTTTTTTGACTTCGGAAGCAAGCCGTTTTCGACTGTGAATACTTTTGTAAGTCCGTAAAACAATACAAATTGGAATCCAATTAATGTAAATCCGGATGTGAAAAGTAAGGTATGCACATCGAAGGTGGTGTTTCCAATATCCAGAGGTCCGGCGGTTAATATTGCACTTAAAATAAATCCGAAGAACATCAATAACAATCCGGGAATTAAAAACAGCCACTTCGGACTATACAGCATCAAAAATCGTAGATGTCTCCAACCGTCACTCCAGGTGTTGAGGTGGGGCGGACGAGTTCTCCCATCTGGTGAAAGAATGGTTGGCACTTCGGCGATTTTAAGATCTTTAAGGATGGATTTCACAATCATTTCGGAGGCAAATTCCATTCCAGTGGTTTTCAGGTCCATTTTATAGAAAGCTTCTTTGCTAAATCCGCGTAACCCACAATGGAAATCACCGATTGAGCTGTTGAAAAATAGTCGGCCAATAAAAGATAGCACAGGGTTTCCGAGATACCTATGAAGAAAGGGCATGGCACCTTTTTTAATTCCGCCTTTAAAGCGGTTACCCATCACCAGATCGTTGCCTTCGCGCAGTTTTACAATGTAAGGCATCATATTACTAAAATCGTAACTATCATCTGCATCGCCCATCATGATGTAGGTGCCTTCTGCGGCATTGATTCCGCCAATTAGTGCATTTCCATAGCCTTTTAATGGAACAGCAACTACACGTGCTCCAAGATCTTCTGCGATCTTTTGAGAACCATCGGTGCTACCGTTGTCTGCAATAACCACCTCTCCGGCAATTTTTTCTCTTTCAAAAAAAGATTGGGCTTTTTGAATACAGACTGCAAGCGTTTCCGCTTCATTAAGGCAAGGCATTACAACACTAAGTTCGGGTTTCATAGGCGGCTAGGAGCTTTTTGGTAAGTATGATTAAAATTATAAAAGCGAATGCAAAGTAATAAAATTGGTAACGAATAATAGTATGAACTACAAAAGCAACCAAAACGGCGTTGATATTTATAAGCAATGAGCTAAAAAATAACAAGGCATTTTCAAAGTTAAATTTCTTTAAAGTTTGCCATCCGCTGTACAAACAAACCACGATAAAGAAAATCCAAACAAAGATAGATTTAAATCCGTGAAGAATATTGGTGACGTAGAGTGCAAACCAATCTTTAAAGTTTTGTTTTACCAAGAGCGGCATCATTTCTTTGGCTGCCACTTCAATATCCACATTGCTTTTGAAGTAATTCCCGGTCTTATCGAAGTAATAATCAATTCCCTGCTCATAAAAATTGAGGTTGCAGATGTAGGGGAAATTATTATGAAAGAGCATATACTTTTCTTTATAGCTTCCTTCTATTTTAGAGCTCAGAAGTCCGAGGCTGTCGATACGATTATACGACTTGAGAAAGATCTTTTTGTGGTCTTCATTCATGAATAAAGTGCTGTCGCTAGCCTGAGAAGTGAATAGAGGCAATGTAATCGCGTTGATATAACTAAAAGGCGTAGTAACGTAATTGTGATGTACTAATTTGTGGTAGGTACTGTCGAGCGTATTGGCTACAAAAGGAATGAGAATCAATAAAATTAGTTGTCTCAGTTGTTTTTTCTGAAAGATTTGTCGTTTGTGTTTTAGGATCAATAACAAGATGATCACCGGAATCACGATGGAGAACTGCCCTCTCGTAAGCACCAATAAAACGTAGGTTGGTAATATAAGATATAAGTAATGATCCTTATTTCTGAAAAGAAACTCCAATGTAAAAGTCATAAACAAAAGGAACAATGGATACGCTAATCCTTCCGAAGCAATAGCAATACTGGTGTCTAAGGGTGGAAATAATGGGAAAGAAAGTAGTGCTAACATGAATAATATGAGCACGATATTCAGTTTTATTAATCGTATAATGCATTTAAGGAAAATATGAATTGCAAAAAGAGCAAAAAGCGTTTGAGAGATATTAATTGTAATATCGTATAAATTCTGACCAACAACCGCATGAATCCCTCGTATAAACAATACATAGACCGGATATCTGTTTATATTAACATGCCAAAAGCTATTGGTCGCCGGATAATAGATGGTGGGTTGTAATATCAAATATCCAAAAATACCGAGGTAAACGACAAAAAGTAGGAGGTCAAGACCTGAAAACTTATATTTGTATAAGGAAAATTGTGTTTTAAACACAGCTATTATTATGGAGTTAGATAGGTCGTAAAATTAAAAATAATTCTAGTTTTACAGTTCACATTTGCAATAAACAAATCTACATATATCAAAGCGGATTTCAACATAAAAAAGTACCTACCCGAAGATAAGCAAGCTTGGGATTCCTTTATTGACAGTGCTAAGAATGCTACATTTTTGTTCAAAAGGGATTTTATGGACTACCACAGCGATCGTTTCGAGGATTTTTCGTTGATGGTTTTTAAGAATGAGGAGCTATTTGCCGTACTTCCCGCTAATCGGAAGGATAATCGTGTTATTTCCCATCAGGGGCTTACGTATGGAAGTCTGGTGCTTCAGAAAAGTGCCAAGTTGCTATCAGTTTTTGAAGCTTACAAACTGCTATTGATTTTTCTCGCTTCGGAAGGGATTGAGAAACTCGATATTCGGGTGATTCCTTCATTTTACAATACAATTCCTTCAGACGAGTTGGAGTATTTGTTATTTCTGTCTGAAGCCAAATTGGTAAAACGAGATGCCATTATGTTATTGGATTATCAACATAAGCTAAAGTTCCAGAAAAATAGGAGAGAAGGCATCAATAAAGCAATTAGGAATGGCTTGGTAGTTACGGTAGACGATAATTTTGAAGGATTTTGGAATGAGATTTTAATTCCAAATTTACAACAAAAGCACGGAGCCGCTCCGGTTCATAATTTGGTAGAAATAGAATTATTAGCAAAACGATTTCCGAAGCATATAAAACAAGTAAACGTTTATAAAGACAATAAGATCGTTGCCGGAACGACTGTCTTTCTAACAAAAACTACGGTGCATCCACAATATGTTTCCGGTAACACCGATAAAAACGCTTATGGTAGTCTTGATTTGGCCTATGATTTTTGCATCAATCATTTCAAAGACGGCAGAAGATATTTCGATTTTAATACCTCTTCCGAAGAAAATGGAAAAGTATTAAATGAGGGATTAATATTTTGGAAAGAAAGCTGTGGCGCACGTACGTTTACGGTGGATAATTACGTTGTAGATACAGCCGTTGGGCAATCACTAACCTTAGCTTTAAAATGATTCCATTTTTAGACCTTCATAAGATCAACGCACGCTATGATGCCGAATTTCAAAAGAGGTTCAAAGCATTTCTAGATTCGGGATACTACATCTTAGGCACGAATGTAAAAGCCTTTGAAGAAGAATTCGCAAACTATTGTGGAACAAAATTTTGTGTAGGAACGGCAAATGGACTAGACGCCTTACGATTGATTTTGGAAGGCTATAAGATTCTAGGACGATTAAAAGATGGTGACGAAGTTCTGGTGGCATCAAACACATACATAGCCACGATAATCGCTATAAAACAGGCGGGCTTAACACCAGTTTTAGTAGAAGCCGAAGCTAGCTTGTTTAATTTCGATTTAACTGCTCTGGAAGCGGCAATCAACAAAAAAACAAAAGCCATCATGCCTGTTCATTTATACGGACAGCTTTCGCCTATGGATGAGATAAATGCCTTGGCTAAAAAGCATAATTTACTAGTGATCGAAGACGCAGCCCAAGGTCATGGAGCAAAGTCTGCCAAGGGGAAGCTTGCTGGAAACTTAGGAGATGCGGCTGGTTTTAGTTTTTATCCAACAAAAAATTTAGGCGCTTTAGGCGATGGCGGCGCTGTAACGACTAATGATGAAGAACTAGCATCGATTATTTCAAAACTTCGTAATTACGGAGCTTCCTCTAAATATGTGAATGATTACTTAGGTGTCAATTCAAGACTAGATGAGGTACAGGCAGCTTTTTTGCGTTGTAAACTTCCCGATCTGGATGCAGACAATGCTAAACGACGTTTAATTGCAAAACGCTACCTTTCAGAAGTAAAAAATCAAAAGCTAAAACTTCCGATATGGGATGAAGTAGGGAGTCATATTTTTCATCTGTTTGTAGTTATGGTTGAAGATAGAGATGCTTTTATGAAGTATATGAAACAGCATGAAATAGGAACTCTTATTCATTATCCCATTCCGCCGCATCAACAACAAGCTTTTGCTGAGTTCGGACATTTAAGCTTTCCTGCGACCGAAAAAATACATAAAGAAGTGGTTAGCATTCCCATGAGTCCGATGCTTTCTTCGGAAGAGGTCGATCGGATTGTGGAGGTTTTGAATAATTATTAGTAGGAATTAGGAAACAGAGAACTGGAAGCTGGAAGTAGGAAGCTAGGAGTGGGATGATGGAAGTAGGAAGCTGGGTGCTGAAAGTAGAAAGTTAAATTGAAAAATGTCACTTCGAGTGATTTCAGAATGACTGATAAGGAATTATGAAATTGTATCGAGAAGGAGTGATTTCTTGAAGTGGCAACGAAAAGAAATAGTATCGAGAACAACCAATAACCAATAACTACTTGAAAATCCCAGAATTTATTCGTGCTAATTTACTGCTCAAAGTGACCTCTTTGAATGCCGTGGTGATTAGTATTCGATTGTTTATATCAATCTTTGTGCAGCGGCTTATCGCCGAATTGGTGGGGGAGGCGGGAGTATCGAAAATTGGACAACTTCGAAATCTAACAGAATTACTCACATCTTTCTCTTCTCTTGGAGTTTTTACTGGTGTTGTAAAATATGTTTCTGAACATAAATCGGATAAGGAGCAGCTTCAGAAACTTTTCTCGACGGTTTTTGTAATGAGTTTGCTGGGAATAGTAATTACCTCGCTCGTTCTATTTTTTGGAGCCAATTATATAAGTGAATATCTATTTGTTACGACAGAGTACGCTTATCTAATCAAATTGTTAGCGGTAATCGTGCCGTTTATTAGTTTATACAGGATTTTTAATGGCGTTGTTAACGGCTTGTCGATGTATAAGAAATTTGCCAAAATCGACATTTTCGCTTATTTGGCGAGTGCCGGTCTTCTGGTATACTCCTTACTAGAATATAATATTGATGGCGCTTTAGTTGCCATCGCAATTACGCCAATTATACAGTTTATCGTATTGATGATTATATTCTTTAAAGTCTTGAAAGAGTATATTCAGTTTTCAAAACTTAGTTTTAAAACTCCAATGTTGAATGTATTATTAGCTTTCTCATTGATGTCATTTTTCTCGACGGTGTTATTGAATTTCGTTGACATTGAGATTCGATCTATGATTATAGACAAGATCACCGAAGCAGATGCTGGTATTTGGACTGCCATGACCAATATTTCGAAGAATTATATGGTTTTTTCAAGCTCCATTTTTACGCTTTATGTGCTTCCTAAATTCGCCGGAATTTATTCCAAATCTGAGTTTAAAACGGAAGTGTTTTCAATTTACAAAACGCTTTTACCAATTTTTGGGCTAGGGATGATAGCGGTTTATTTTGGACGAGAATATATCATCCAACTTATATATCCTGGCTTCGATAGTATGTCTCCCTTGTTTAAATGGCAATTACTTGGGGATTTTGTACGCTTGGCAACGATAGTTATCGGGTATCAGTTTCTAGCTAAAAAGTTGGTTCGCAGTTTTATTTTTTCTGAAATTGTCTCAATAGGTTTATTTTACATATTTGCTTACTATCTTACAAACGAATATGGTGTGGAAGGAGTAGTGATGGCACACTTCTTTAGATATGTAATATGTTTCTTCTTAATTTTTTATCTGGTAATTCGTTACTTTAAGAAACAATCCAAGTTGCAAGTAGAGGACTTAAATCCTGAAGACGATGAATAATTATATAGTAAAAATACTTTTGGCACTTCGGAAGTTGAAATATTCCTTTTATTCTAACAATAGCAGAGTTAAGGGGACTTTCAACCAGTATCAACCTGTTGTGAAACGCGGGAAAGGAAGCATTTCATTTGGCGAGAATGTCAATTTTGGAGTGATTAATTCACCTCACTTTTATAATGGTTATATCTATATTGAAGCCAGAACTGAAAATTCAACCGTCGTTTTTGGGAATAATATTCATGTAAATAATGGCTTTTCTTTAGCTTCGGAAAAAAGTATTACCATAAAAGATGATGTGCTCATCGGATTCAATTGTCACATTATTGACAGTGATTTTCACAATTTAGATCCGTTGAAACGAAAAGAAACAGACCCCTCACCACAGGCAGTTCTCATCGAACGAAATGTTTTTATTGGTAATAATGTAACCATTTTAAAGGGAGTGACGATAGGAGAAAATAGTGTTGTAGCTAGTGGATCGATTGTTACAAAATCGTGTCCTGCAAATGTAATAGTAGCCGGGTCACCTGCTAAAGTTGTTAACGAACTTTTAGCCAAAAATTAAGACCATTTTTCCAAATACCTTTTCGCAATCATTTTGTGATCGTGTTCTCGTTCAATGAAGAGTCGGGCGGCTTGGCCAATAGGTTGCAGCATTTCAGGATTATCGATTAACATGCTTATTTTTTCTGCGATTTTAATTGCGTTGGGTAGGGCGTTGATGCAAACTTCATCTTCTTTTAATCTGTATTCGTCCAGAAATTCTTGTTCGGCACCTGTGAAAACTACTTTTCCTTTAGCCATCGCCTCCAATGCATTGTATCCTTGATCGTAAGCGTAGACTTGGTCTAGTATGATATGAGCTTCGTTATAACGTTCTATATATTCTTCATATGGAAGACTTTCAGCAGTTATAATTTTCACCCTTTCTTTATATTTTTTCTGAATGATCACCAATGCTTCTTCAAAAAGTGGAATCCCTTTCTTGTGATAGGTAAACCGATTAATCCCTAAAAAAATGACTATTTCCTTCTGAAGCTGTTGAGGTACATATTTTAATTTAGAACAATTCACAGGGTTCGGAACTAGTCCGAGGAATTTGGGATGCCCTTCCAGGGGTAGTTTATAATCCATATCTGAAGCAATAACTCCCTTGATGTGATCAAATACCAAATTATGTGTTTTCCGATGTTGAGGATTGTCGTAATCGAGAATGTATTGGTATTCCGGCTTCAGTTTTGGATTTTCAAAATAGGGATCCATTTGCGAGTATCGAAATTTCTTCCGAAGCATAAATTCTACGCTAATGATGTCTATTCCGCAGGAAAGCAGGAAAGTACTTTTGTTTTGTTGAAACAATTTCTTGAGCAAATATCGTTCAAATCGAGGCGTAGTTTTAATGGGTTTCTCATTGATGAGTTGCACTACATCGAAACCTTTCAATTTACTGAGATGAAAGTAAAAACGTAATCCCTTTTCCCAAATTGCGAGATCGGTTTTAAAAACTTTGTAAAATCCCTTCCGAAGAAAACTAAAAAAAGGAAGGTCGAATGTTTTTGGTCGGATAGAAAGATCTACCGGGAAATTTTTGAATTCATCTCCATCACCAATGATTGTTACTTCATGGCCTAAAGTGATAAGTCCCTCTTTTAAAGTATTATGAAGTCTGCTGTATTCACCGACCAATAAAATCTTCATAAATAAGTATATTTGAGACCAAGTTAGAGATTCTAAAATGATAAAACAACCTCAGTACAAAATTGCATTGGTTGGTGATTCCCTTAGTGAGGGAGGCGCTGAACGGGTGCAGGCGAGGTTGTCGCTATTTTTCCATTCAAAAGGCGTTGAAGTACACCATATTATCGTCCGGGATTTGGTGACTTACCAGTACGCCGGCATCCTTTTTAATATGGGGAAGTTGAAAAAAGAATCCAATTCTTTCAGCAATCGAGTAGGACGTTTTGCTGCGCTTCGGAAATATTTAAAAAAAAATCAATTTAATTATATCATTGATTTTAGAGTCAAGAATCGTTTTCTTCAGGAATTCCTAATTACTCGCTTATTGTATAAAGCACCTTATGTTATGACGATTCGGAGTTTTAATACTGATTATTATTTTCCGAAGAATAACAAATTAGCAAAGGCGATTTTTAAGAATGCCTACGGATTGGTAACCGTTTCGAAGGCACTTCAGAAACATGTGGAACACGAATTTGGATATAAGAATGTAACCACCATTTATAATCCGCTGTTTACAAAGGAAATTGAGGAAAATGCTTCTTCAGATAAAATTTTCGATTTTGATTATCTCGTCGGAATAGGACGGTTTCATGATATCAAACAATTCGATCATTTAATAAGGGCTTATGCCGCTTCCGAAGCAGCCTCAAAAGGAATTAAACTTGTTTTAGTGGGAGATGGAGAAGATAAATTCAAGTTGACAAAACTGGCAAACGACTTAGAGGTTTCTAAAGATGTAGAATTTGTTGGCCAGAAGAAAAATCCCTTTCCTTATTTAAAACAGGGGCTTTTTACAGTGCTTTGTAGTAAAAATGAAGGTTTTCCCAATGTACTTATCGAAAGTCTGGCTTGTGGTACTCCTGTTGTTGCTTACGATTGTGAATCGGGTCCTAACGAAATAATTTCGAACGAAGTTAATGGTTTATTGGTGAAAAATCAGGATATTGAGGCTATGACGAAGGCTATTAATAGAATGCTCGTTGAGAAAGAACTATATCAAAAATGTGTGTCAAATGCCAAATCCAGTATAGCCCGTTTCGATGCCGAAAATATTGGTAACGATTGGTTAGAATTTTTAAATATACCTGTAAATTCATGAATATAGAGATCATTCAACTTCCGAAAATAGAAGATGTAAGAGGTAATATTTCGGTCATCGAAAAAGATATAATTCCTTTTCCAATTAAGCGTGTTTATTATCTGTATGATGTTCCAAGTAGCGCTGCACGTGGAGGACATGCGCATAAAGAGCAATTTGAATTATTGATTCCTATTTCAGGAAGTTTCGATGTGGTCGTGAATGATACCAATGAAAAACGAACAATTACCCTCAACAAGCCAAATATAGGTTTGCTAATAAAAAGCAACGTATGGCGGGAACTTGATAATTTTTCTTCGGGAGCTGTTTGTTTAGTGATCTCATCCGGGGAATTCTTAGAATCAGACTATATTCGCGAGTTTAAGGATTTTGAGGATTTTGTGTCTGGGAAATAGAAGTTGGGAGTTGGAAGCTGGGAGCTAGAAGTTGGATGTACGCTTGAAGTTTTATTTTCATCTCACATCTCACATCTCACATCTCACATCTCACATCTCACATCTCCGGTCTTTTATCTTTCATATCACAAAAACATCCCCCTAGCCCCCTTCGAAGGTGGGATTTGCATAAACAATAAAATCATTTGGCTAAGTTTTGACTCCCTTCTTTTGAAGGAAGGGCTAGAGATGGATGTTAAACAATGTTGGTAGTAAATACGAATCACTTTCTCACTTCTCAAATCTCCAGTCTTTAGTCTTTTATCTAACAAATACATCCCCCTAACCCCCTTCAGAAGGGGGGATTTGCATAAACAATAAAATCATTTGGCTAAGTTTTGACTCCCTTCCTTTGAAGGAAGGGCTAGAGATGGAACTTAAACAATTTTGGTAGTAAATACGAATCACTGTCTCACTTCTCACTTCTCAAATCTCCAGTCTTTTGTCTAACATCTAACATCTAATAACTATTCACCTCTATCCCAATTTTCTGAAGCAGTAATTTACCTCTAGTAATGGCTTTAGTAATCATTTTTGGGGAACGCAGTAGGATTCGTTGTTTTGCCGTTAGATTCTTAAAATCTATGTTTTTTGTTAGTTTCTGAAAGGTTTCAGAATCGCCGGAAAGCTTGAATATTTTCGCCATGAGATACCGCTGAAAATCTAAATATTTTTTGATGTCACTTCTACTTCCGAAGAGACCTTCATAGAAATCATAATCTGGAATGGTTTTGCCTAGTAAACTGCCTTGAGTAATCTGATTTTCCGAAGCAGCTAAATAAATAACCAATGGAGAATTATAATACGCCATTTTAAAAGCTTCATGCGCCCGAATGTTGAAATCGACATCTTCACTGTAGTTTATGGATTCGTTGTACACTCCAACAGTTTCAAACACCTTTTTGTGAACACAAAGGCAGGAAGGGTAGTAGATCGTCTGATTCAAATTCGATTCAAAAAAGTTGGGTACGATGCCATGTTCATCAAATCCCGGAATGTCGAAAGGAAAAGTAATGCTTTTACCATTTGCTAATCTCACCTCATATTTTGTAGCAAAGATGGAGGCTTCAGAATACTCTTTTATAAGGAAATCAATTTTCTCCAAAAAGTCATTCTTCCAGAGATCATCAGCATCCAAAAAAGCAATATAATTTGAAGTTGCATTTTTAATTCCGGTATTTCTAGAAGCCGAAAGACCTTTGTTTTCTGAGTGTTCAATGATTTTAATACGTGGGTCTTTAAATTCTTTGGCAATTTCCAGGCTATTGTCGGTTCCACAGTCGCTTACCACAATCACTTCAAAATCGGAAAACGATTGGTCTAATACACTTTGCAAAGTAGCCACTATATAGTTCTCCTTATTGTAAAGTGGGATTATGACCGTAAATCGACTCATATTAAGCAGTAGATTTAGTTAAATAATAGCCCAACCGATAAACATCAAATACAAATAAGGAGGGTTTTGAAGACAATAAATTAACTTCCATCTTTTTCCTAAAACTGCGATATATCCAACGAACTCCGCCGGACAAATGCAAGCGATTTATCTTATCAGCGAACTGTGAAAGTCTGGTTTCTTCAGCTTTAATGAGGCCGTCCTTTACAAAAAGTCGTAAAGCCTCAACAGCTTCGTTTGATTTCCGAAGAAAAACAGAACTGGTCTCCAAACCTAAATGCATTACAGGATTATCGATATGCTGTACTCGAATATTGTTCTTTTTAGCATCCAACGCAAATAAGGTGTCTTCATGCCTTAGATTTGGAATTTCCTCATTGAATTTCATGATCTTAAAAACATCTTTCTTTATAAGAAAACTCAAAGTTAAAAAGCTTAGGTGTGGCTTCTTAAGTCTCTCTTCTAATGGCAGGGCTTCACGTGCATTTCCATAAGCCCAGCGCAATATCTCGTCTTCAGGAGGCATTTCAGACTGATAAACAATTCCTCCATATATAATCTGTGTCGTGGATTCTAGTGCTTCCAGATAGTCACTTATATAATCTTCAGAAATAAGCATGGTATCGGCATCTAAAAAGATAAGCGTATCGAAAGCGGCAGTTTTAGCCAATAAATTTCTGATGGCACTCCGACCTATGTTTTTTTCTAAAATTTTGTAAGTAGCGTTGGGTAGGGAGTTGATGCTTTCATTTTCTGTAGGCGGTTTCGGAGAACAGTCGTCGAAAACTACAATTTCGAATGTTATCGCCAATTTTTCAGCCTGCGCAGCTAACTTTTCAGCCAAGGGGAAAACATTGTAATTATATGTCGGAATCAAAATCGAAAGCATACGCAAAGCTACTAAAATATAAGCTGCTATTTTCGAGCTTCAAGCACCGTTTCGGATAGGAATCCTTCCCTATTATTTTTTTCTTCTGAAAAACTTTGAATTTCAATGGTAAATCCTGCTTTTTCAAGTCTTTCTTTTAAACCGTGAACCGAATATACTCTTACATGATCCTCTTGTCCGAAAGCTTTTAGGCGTTCTTCTTCTGAAATAATTGAATAATCTTCATAGATGTCGTTTCCTTCTTTAAATGGTGTTTGAATAAGGCAAAGTCCGCCAGGTTTCAACACCCTATATAATTCCTTCATGGCTTCGGTGTCTTCAATTATATGTTCTAGAATATGATAACATATGATAAGATCGAAGCTATCATCGTCGCAAGGGATATTGGTGATGTCATACTGAAATTGTGCAATGAATTCATCTTCAAAATCGGTACTGTGATAAGTGATATTTTTATCGGCATTGAGTATTCTGTAAAGACTTCTTGAAGGGGAAAAATGCAAGATATCCCCTTTAATGAGTGCGTTTTCTTTCAATATGGAATATAACCTACGGGTACGGGCTCGACTTCCGCAAAACGGACAAAGCAGGTCGTGGTCGTCTAATTCAACAAAGCTTTTTAAGGAATGATTGCACGTATTACATTGGTAGATTTTACCACGGTAATGAAAGGCAAAAACAGACCTTAGAAATGTCTCGTGTTTGTATAATAATTTCTTCGGAAGCAGTCTTTTCGCAAGCTTTTTAAAAACCGAGTACATAGATAAGTAGCTTTTTAATTGATTTCTATCAATTTTGAACGGCAAATGTATAAATTTGTTAAAGAACCATTTCAAGAAAATAGTGCAAACGAAGCTCTTCTTTATTATTTTTTGTTTTTTTACTGTAGTTGCCTCAGCGCAATACGATTATACGTGGTTTTATATTCGAGCGAACGATACATTGGTACAACCTGAATTCGAGAAGGTTAATGATGAATTAAAGTATGTTGGAACCGATATCGCTCTTAAATCTGTGTTAGATCGTCATAGAATCTATAGCTTCAAAAAAACCTATCGAAAAGCTAGAAAACAATTTTTAAAAAGAACCTTCTTTGTCATGTGTGATGATGAAAGTCTTTTTTACGATTTACTTGAGAACGCCTCACATGCTTTTATTTCCGGAGAAATCGTTCCGGAGGAAGATAAAAAGATTTATGAGCCCAATGACTACGGACTTACAAGTACTATAGGTGAAAATTTAGGATTACCGGCAAATCTGGATTATATGGATTATTTAGGAATGCCCGAAGCTTGGTATTACACAACCGGCTCCCCCGAAACCATTATTGGGATATCTGATGGTGGCATGGATACTACAGACCTCGATTTTAAAGGGAAGACTAAGATTTTTCATAAATCGGCTTACTCTGATGGGCATGGTGTCACAATTGCTTCTATAGCAGCAGCTCAAGGGGATAATGCCTATGGAATTCCGGGTGTTTGTTACGATTGTAGTATTTATGCCACCCGTTACGGAATTTACACTAATTACCAGCAGCTAATAGAACTTTCGAAGGCAGGGGCTAAAGTAATTAATTGCAGTTTCGCAGTTGGTGTACATGATCAGAAGGGTCAGGATTCGATCAATAAGATATTTAATAATGGGACAGTTATCGTAGCTGCTGCGGGAAATCAGAATTGGATAAAAAGTGAATTTGGTAAATTGGAGCTTTATCCGGCTTCGTATGACAATGTGATTTCCGTTTCATGTATAAATTACAAATATCCGTTTGGAACAGATAATATTACTTTGGAACCCGATAAGCAAATGTATTATGCCGAAAACATAAAACACCATCTTGCTCGAACGATGGGTTTTTTAGATAATGACACTTTAAAAAGTAATTACAACTATCGCGTTTCGGTTACTTTGCTCAATAAAAAAGTGGATTTGCTTACGCCTTCTGCGGGTCTTGTGAAATATTCCAAATTTGCCAAAGAAGGGAATTTAGAGTATATCTGGGGTTCAGCATCTTCGCCAACAGCTCCTGCTGTGACTGGAGCGGTCGGGCTCATGTTTTCATTATACCCATGTTTACCTGCAGATGAAGTTGAAACCATTTTAAAATTCACAGCATCAAATATTGATTACGTCCCTCAAAATATAATGTTTGTTGGGAATTATGGAGCAGGAGCTTTACATGTTGGTGACGCTGTGGAAATGGTTTATCAGTTGTATTCAAAAAAGCAAACGGCGGTGATTAAGAATCAGAATTTTTCGCGATGGGACTTTAAGCTCACCTCTTTATCTGAAGCTGTCGAAATGCAAAATCAGAAGTTTACAGATTCTTCCACGCTGAAACTCACAGCTAGACGCCGAATTGTACTTAAACAAAATACTACTTTAAAGCCGGGTATTGACGGAAATATCTCCTTAAAAATTGATACGAATCTTCAAAAAGAATGCGACTTGCAATTGAGAGATCCAAGTATTGAGGATGGCAATTAGATGTGAGATGAAATAGTTGAGATGTGAGACATTTCCTTAATGTACTTTGAATTTATAAGTATAATTCAGTACAGCATCCAGTAAATTTCTACGATCACACGGTTTTCTGTACTACTTCAAAAATCTGATTTTCGTCGCATTTTAGTGTTTTGGAAGGATATTTTAGTAAAAGTGCATAATCGTGGGTTGCCATTAAGATGGTGTTTCCGTTTTTGTTGATTTCTTGTAGCACCTCCATCACTTCCACGCTGGTTTGCGGATCCAGATTTCCTGTTGGCTCATCGGCGAGGATAAGTTCAGGGTCATTTAGTAATGCCCTGGCAATCGCTACTCGTTGTTGCTCACCACCTGATAACTGATAGGGGTACTTAAAACTTTTGGTTTTCATTGCTACCTTGTCCAATACCGCGTCGATTCGGGTATCCATGGCGGCCTTGTCTTTCCAACCGGTCGCGTTTAAAACAAAGAGTAAATTGTTTTTTACTGTTCTGTCGTTTAACAATTTAAAATCCTGAAAAACCACTCCTAATTTACGGCGTAGAAACGGAATATCATTTTCTTTCAATGTTGGTAAATCGTAACCAACAATGTTTCCTTCTCCTTTGGTTAAAGGCAGATCCCCGTAAAGCGTTTTCATGAAACTACTTTTTCCGGTACCTGTTTTTCCTATCAAATAAACGAATTCCCCTTTTTCTACCGTGACGTTCACGTCAGATAAGATAAGGTTCTCTCTTTGAAATACAGAAGCATTTTTTAAGCTTAAAACAGTTTCGGGCATAAAGGAATTAAATTATCAATTATCAATGAAACGCTATAATTTATAATCTAGCGTCTAATGAAAAGCAAAAGTATTATTTTTTCGTTCATTTCTGAAGTTTATTCACAGCTTCCTTCAAGGCATTAATTTGATCTTGTTGTTCGAGAGTGTAAAGGGTTAGTTCTTCTATTTTCTGAAGCAATAACATATTCATCTTCTTTAATAAAAGTCCTTCTTTTTCTATTTCTTCTGCGGAAGGAATTTCTGGTAGGTGGTGATTTTCGGAAATAAAGGCAGCTACTTCTTCTAATGTAAGTAAAATATATAGCGGGTTTTCTTCTGAAGCACCTTCAAAATAAGAAGTAAACACATAGTCAGGAATTAACGCACCTTCCATGTCAACCTGCACTTCCTGTGCGTGAATTTGACCTTTCACTGTTAGAAGAGCGTCCGGTGACTTAGTACCTATCCCAATATTACCATCTTTTTCAGTAATGTTCTTGTAACGTCGCTGTCCGAAGCTAATGGCAGTAATAAGCATGATCCCGATTAGAATAAGATTTTTCATAAGTTTGTAATGTTTCAGAAGTTTCAAGGTATAAAAATACAGTTATTTTTGGAAGAAGATCTTTCCGAAGTGAATCTAAATGAATGAATCTCCCTTTCCGAAATCTGAAATCAGCCTTAATTTCTAATCCTTCTAATAGCTAAAAAACTTATAGATCCGTTATCATCACAATATCTTTCATTTATTTAACTATCCGATTCAATAAATTTCGCAACATATCGTTTTAACAAATGAAAAAGGTTGTGTGTTTCAGAAAAAACGGTGTGAGAAATCGACAATTAATCAGGTAAAATTCTCTTAATAAATCGTTTATAAATAATTCGTACTTCTGTTATTCTTTATCCTTCTTCAAGATGAAATAGAATATCTTTGAACTCTCAAAAAACAACATAAGAAATGTTTAAAAACCTCATAATCGCTTCCATTTTCCTACTTATTTCGGCGACTTCAATATCACAGCAAACGGCTGTGTTTACTAATGATTTGGTGGATTATAATCAGGCATTAGAACTGTATAACAACAACCAGTTTCTAGCGGCTCAAAGTCTGTTTGCCAAGTTAAAAGATTCGGCTAAAGAGGAAACAGTTAAAAGTGACTGTTCCTACTATATCGCCAATTGTGCGGTGCGATTAAATCAGCAGGATGCCGATCAGTTAATGGAGGATTTTGTAACTAATTATCCTACAAGCATTAAGCGTAATTCTGCTTTTATAGATGTCGCTAACTATTATTTCGAGAACGGAAAATATTCGCATGCCCGAAAGTGGTACGATAAGGTTGATGAGGGAAGCTTAAGCCGAGGCGAAAAGGATCGATTTAATTTTAATAACGGCTATGCTTTCTTTAAGAGTAAGCGTTACAATGAGGCTAAAAAGTATTTTAATAGGGTAAGTACTTCGGAAAAATACGGATCACAGGCAAAATATTATTTGGGGTTCATTGCTTATGAAGGAGATGAATATGAAGAAGCCAACGAACTATTTGAAGAAGTAAAGGATGAAGAGCGCTATGCCGAAGGGCTTTCCTACTACCAGGCAGATATGAATTTTAAGTTGGGAAAGTTTGATAAAGCGATTTCCCTCGGAAAAGAACAATATGACAAGTCTAATCCGCAAGAAAAAAGTGAGCTTTCAAAGATCATTGGTGAAAGTTATTTTAACCTTGAAAAATATGCGGAAGCCATTCCTTACTTAAAAGATTATAAAGGGAAACGCGGTCGCTGGAATAACACCGACTACTATCAATTAGGATATGCTTATTATATGCAAGGCGACTATTCTAACGCGATAAATGAATTCAATAAAATTGTAGATGGACGAAACTCTGTTGCGCAAAATGCTTACTACCATTTGGCTGAGTCTTATGTGAAGTCAAACCAAAAGCAACAGGCTTTGAATGCTTTTAAAAATGCTTCTGAAATGGATTTTAGTGCGGAGATTCAGGAGGATGCTTGGTTAAACTATGCCAAATTAAGTTATGAGATTGGGAACAGTTATCAGCCGGTACCTCAGGTGATTTTGTCTTTTATAGAGAAGTATCCAGATAATAAGCATCAAGAAGCATTGAAGGATTTACTAATTGATTCGTATATCACCTCTAAGAATTACAAAGCTGCGATGGAGCTGTTGGAAAACAACAAATCCTTTGAAAATAAACTTGCTTATCAGAAGGTTGGTTTTTATCGTGGAATAGAATTATATAATGCCGGAAGTTATAAAGAAGCGATCGATTTCTTTAATAAATCCCTAAAAGAACCAAGAGACGCTTCCTTCACCGCCAGAGCTACTTATTGGAAGGCGGAAAGTGATTTTCAATTGTCTAAATTCGATGAATCTCTTATTGGATACAAACAGTATTTACAATTACCAGGAGCTTCAAAAACACCGGAGTTTAAGAATAGTTCGTATAACCTGGGTTATAATTATTTCAAATTAAAGGATTATTCCGAAGCTATCACAAACTTTAAAAAATTTGTATCCGCTACCAATTCCGAAGCTGCCAGAAAAAATGACGCTTATCTAAGATTGGGAGATAGTTATTTTGTAACAAGTCAGTACTGGCCAGCAATGGAAAATTATAATGCGGCTATCGAATCTGGTTCGAACGATAATGATTATGCGCAGTTTCAGAAGGCAATAAGTTATGGCTTTGTCGATAGAACCGACACTAAAATCAAGGAATTGGACGCCTTTATTAGTGGCTATCCAAAATCTATTTACAGGGATGATGCCTTGTATGAATTGGGTAATACTTATGTTTCTCAGAATAAAAATTCCGATGCCATTAATGCGTACGATCGTCTTGCCCGAGAAATCCCGAAAAGTAGTTTTGTATCTAAATCACTTCTGAAGAAAGCATTAATTCTAGATAATACGGGGAAAAGTAATGATGCATTATTGCTATTTAAAAGAGTTGCGAAAGATTATCCGTCTACTCCTGAAGCGATGCAGGCTGTGTCTTCCGCAAAGATCATTTATATCGATCAGGGAAAAGTTGGCGATTATGCGTCTTGGGTGAAAACGTTGGACTTTGTACAAGTGGAAGATACCGAATTGGATGATGCAACTTATCAGGCAGCTGAAAAACCATATTTGGAAAATAAAGTGGGGCAGGCAATCACCAGATTTGAAGATTATTTAAAACAGTTTCCAAATGGTAACCATGCTTTAGAAGCTAATTTTTATTTAGGACAAATGTACTTTGCCGATGGGAAAAGTGATAAGGCTATTCCGCATTATGAGTTTACGGTTTCTAAGGAAAGAAGTGAGTTCACAGAACAAGCTCTGGCGCGTATTTCTGAATTGTACCTAGCCAAAAAAGACTATGCCAATTCGTTGAAATATCTGAAACGCCTCGAAAGCGAAGCAGATTTCCCACAGAATATCATATTTGCCCAAACCAATAGTATGAAGGCAAGTTATGAGCTTAAAAACTATGCTGAAGCGGTGGCTTATGCCGAAAAAGTGTTGTTAAATGCTAAAATCGATAATGCCATAAAGAGTGATGCTCAAATAATAATTGCTCGCTCTGCCATAAAAACCAATGACGAGAATAAAGCCAAGAAAGCTTATGCCGAAGTTTCTAAAATAGCGACCGGACAATTAGCCGCAGAGGCATTGTATTTTGAAGCTTATTTTAAGAATAAGGACGGTAATTTTAGCGGCTCGAATGATTCAATTCAGAAATTGGCTAAGGACTATTCAGGGTATAAATACTTTGGTGCCAGAGGCCTGTTATTGATGGCAAAGAACTTTTATGCCCTGGAAGATGCTTATCAGGCTACCTACATTTTGGAAAGTGTGACTAAAAATTTCACCGAGTTTACAGATGTAGTGGATGAAGCTAAAGTAGAACTAGCTAAAATTAAAGCGGCCGAAGCTAAAACGAATTCTTCAGTAGAAGTCGGAAAGAATTAATCGATCGAACTACTTATCCAATTCAAAAGAACCTCAAACAAACGCAAACAAACTTACATTTATGTATAAATTCCTTTCAGTAAGAACTAAAAATAACCGAATCGCATCCAATGCTTTTCAGTCTAGAGCTTACCTTCAATATGCCTTCATTTTTGGCATGCTACTATTCTCTTTTTCACTTTCAGCTCAGGAAGGTGATGATCTTGGAACCGAAGTGGTTAATATTGTAAAACCTTATACACCGACGATTTCAGATGCTTTTAAGGTAAAGGAAACTCCCGCATTAAACGATTCTATTACAACAGTGAAAAAGGATGTGCAATACAGTATTTTTTCGGTGCCGGTGGCTTCTACATTTACGCCTGCCAAAGGAAAGGCAGCAACTGTTGAAAAGACTAAACCTATAAAACTATACGATAATTATGCATCACTCGGATTTGGGAATTACACCAGCATTCTAGGGGAATTGTATAGTAATTTTGAAATCAGTCGTACCGACAATGCAGGTTTCTTTTTTAAACATAACTCTTCTCAGGGCGGAGTCGACGGTATTCGTTTAGAGGATAAATTTTATGACACAAGTCTTGACGCCAATTACACCAGTCGACAGAAAGACGCATCCTATCGTTTGGATGTTGGTCTGGAGCATCAATTGTACAACTGGTATGGTTTGAATGAAAATTACAACACCCTTACAGATGAAACATTAGCAACAATAGATCCGCAGCAAAGTTATTTGAGTGGTAATTTGGGAGGTAGTATAGCGGTTGATGATTCCTTTTTTGAAAAGGTTTCTGCCAAATTGAGATATTTAAGTGATTCGTTTAGTTCTTCGGAATTTAACGCAACTCTGGCGCCCGAATTTTCGTTTCCAATAACAGATGTTTTAGTAAATCTGGATGCCGATATCAATTATTTAAGCGGAAGTTTTGATAAAGGCTATTTGCGCAACGTACCGATTAAATACAACTTACTCAATGCAGGTATTATTCCATCGGTAACTTATGTAAACAATGATTTAACGCTTGGACTTGGAGTTGCTGCTTATCTCGGACTAGATTCTGAAAACAGCGAAACCAATTTCTATTTATATCCGCGAGTAAATGTTTCATACCGCTTGGTAGATGAATTACTAATTGTATATGGTGGAGTGGAAGGAAATCTACAACAAAACACATTTTACGATTTTAAAGAAGCGAATCCATTTGTGTCTCCAAGCTTGCAAGTAATGCCTACGAACACATTATATGATGCTTTTGGTGGCTTGAAAGGTAAATTATCCAATTCTATTGGTTACAATCTTAGAGCTTCCTTTATCAATGACGATAACAAAGCGCTATTTCGTTTAAACGAATATAGAGGCATTCAAACCGAAGCGGAAGGATATGAGCAAGGAAATTCCTTTAAAGTGGTCTACGACGATGTAAAAACACTTTCTCTTTTTGGAGAATTAAAGGTGGAGGTTTCCAATAGCTTTTCATTAGGTGTTAGCGGTACTTTTAATAGCTATACCAACGAATTTCAACCACAAGCATGGAATCTTCCTGAAATTGAAGCCTCGGTATTTACTAATTTCAATATTACTGAAAAGCTCTACGGAGGTGCTTCCTTATTTTACGTCGGGGAGCGAAAGGATTTGTTCGTTCAGAATATAGCGACTACTACAAGTACATCGACAGAAATTACTCTGGATGGATATGTAGATGCCAATCTGCATTTGGGTTATCGTATTAATGACCGATTTGCTGTTTTTGTGAAAGGAAGCAATTTGTTGAGTGATTCGTATGAAAAATGGGCATACTACAAAGTGTTAGGAATTCAGGCTTTAGCAGGTGCTACCTATAAGTTTGATTGGTAATTTGCACCTTTCTTGTAACTAATTGAAAATTACGTGTATACACGTATTGTGAGATATTATATTTGGGTTTATCTTAGCATCATAATTCAAGTGTTTTTACTTGTCTTTCCCAAAATAGATTAAACTGTACAATGATCCTTTTGATCTAATTGTCAAAGTTTAAATTAAACTGTCCAGCAGGACGATTCTTTCCCAGTTCAAAATAATTAACCCAATTACAAACAGGGTTTGATTTGAATCTCCATTATTTAATTTTTTTAACAACTATCTGTTTTATCGTAAATCGTATTTAATAGATTTTTTTAAGTATTTCTTTTTGCCTTCTAAGGACTTATGTCTTTACTGTTGGACGGTAGAATACACCTTGAATTGTACTTAAAATATAATTTTAACCAAAATTTCAAATTATGAAAAATTTAATTTTTAGCGCTCTAGCGCTTTGTTGTGGAACATTTTTATTTGCACAGAATTTTAGTTCTGTAAATCAAACAGGGATAACAAATACATCTACTGTAACTCAAACTGGATCTAACGATTCTTATGTTGATCAAACTGGCTTTTTTAATCTTTCCGCTGTTGACCAGACAGGGGCAGGCAATTTATCTGATGTTGACCAAATAGGAAATGGTAATGAGAGTGATGTTGATCAAGATGGGGATCGTAATTATCAATTAACGTATCAACAAGGAAACGGAAACGATTCTGAGGTTATCCAGATTTGTGATGATAACATTAGCTATGTGGTTCAAATAGGTAATAATCATTATTCTGAAGTACTGCAAAACGGAAATAATAACTTTAGTTATGTGCAACAAACCGGAGCATGGAACTATAGTGATGTAGATCAAAACGGTAGTAATAATGTTGCTTGGACTTTTCAGAATGGATTGTTCAATTACAGTAGAATTAGAGTAGGTCTAGGTCCTAAGATTGATGACGGCAACGTAACGCTTGTAAACCAGAATGGAATTGGCAATGCTAGTTTTATTGATATCTGGGGATCACCAAATGGATCTGATAATAATTTCGTAAATGTAAATCAGAATGGGACTAACAATGGTGCCTATACTCGAATTAATGGAGACAATAACACTGCTCTAGTAAACCAAAATGGAACTTCTAACTATAGTGAGTCCTTTCAAATTGGAAATTCCAATTATAGTTCTGTAACTCAACTTGGCTTAGGTCATTTTAGTACCGAAACTCAAATAGGAAATGGAAACAGTTCAATTGTTTTACAAATGTAAAAATATATTCGTTTGGGAATTTATTTATTGATAGAGTTTAACTGCTGGTAAACTCGGAATAGAGGTTGTTCGATTAATATCGACAACCTCTTTCTTTTATTTATAAGTTACAGAAAATTTATAAAGTTTAAGAAAGCTTATTTATCTTTACGGAAAACTATCTATCCATGAATAAGTTATATTATTTACTCATAATTTTTGTTGTTATTTCCTGTGCTCCAAATAAAATTGAGGCAGATCTTTTGGTTAAAAACGCCAAAGTCTATACAGTTAATTCTCTCTTCGATACAGCTAAGGCCTTCGTCGTTAAAGATGGTAAGATTTTAGAAGTTGGTATAAAACCGGAATTGGAACTTAAATACAAATTTAAAGATGTATACGATGCAAACGGAATGACAATTGTACCCGGCTTGATCGATGCCCATGCACATTTGTTCGGTTTGGGAATGACGCAGCAACAGGTTAATCTGGTTGGAACTAAAAGCTACCAGGAAGTGTTGGATAAAGTGATTGCTTTTCAAAAAGAAAAAAATGCAGCATATATTATAGGAAGAGGATGGGATCAGAATGATTGGGACATTAAGGAATTTCCAACAAAAGTAGAACTAGATTCCTTATTTCCTGACACACCGGTGTCTTTAAGACGGGTAGATGGTCATGCAATGATTGTAAATTCAAAAGCATTAGAACTGGCTGGAATTACTTCAGAAACAAAAATGAGCGGCGGGGAAGTAATCCTTCGGGATGGAAAACCTACAGGTCTTTTAGTTGATAGTCCTATGAAACTAGTGGGAGAAACTTTCCCTGAAATGACTTTGGAAGCTGCCATTCGTGTGCTTAAAGATGCAGAAACTATTTGCCTTGAAAACGGGTTAACTACAGTCAATGATGCTGGCGCCGACAAAATGGTTATTGAATTGATCGATAGTTTGCAACAGGCAGGAGGTATGTCGTTAAGACTATATTCTATGGTTTCTAATTCTGAAGAAAATCTTGACTATTTTCTTAATAAAGGAATTATAAAAACCGACCGACTCAATGTGCGATCAGTTAAAGTGTATGGCGATGGAGCTCTTGGTTCACGCGGTGCAGCGATGAGAAAACCGTATAGTGATCAACCGGGACAATTCGGAGCAATGATTACGACTGAAGCAGAGTTAAAAGAATTGGCAAAACGAATCGCAACAGCAGGTTATCAAATGAACACACATGCAATTGGAGATTCGGCTAATATTTCTGTGCTTAGAGTGTATGATGAGGTACTTAAAAATGAAACCGATCCACGTTGGAAAGTTGAACACGCACAGATCGTTACTCCTTCAGATGTTGCGTTATTTTCAGAAAAAATTCTACCTTCAGTTCAGCCTACTCATGCAACAAGTGATATGTATTGGGCCGAAGACCGAATTGGTTCAGAAAGAATAAAAGGAGCCTATTCTTATAAAACATTATTAAATGAATCCGGTATAGTTGTCTTAGGAACCGATTTTCCTGTAGAACAAGTGAATCCGATGTTTACGTTTTATGCTGCAGTGGCTAGAAAAGATCTGGAGCATTATCCTGAAGAAGGTTTCAGAAAAGAAGAAGGATTGACCCGTGAAGAGACTTTGAAGGGAATGACCATCTGGGCGGCGTACTCAAATTTTGAAGAAAATGAAAAAGGAAGCATTGAAGTAGGAAAATTTGCAGATTTTACGGTACTTGATAGAGATATTATGACCATAGAAGTGGATAGTATTCCAACTACCAAGGTACTAGCAACCTTTATCAATGGTAAAAAAGTGTTTTCGAGTAGTAATTAAATAGTTTACAGTCGCCGATTGAAGTCACAGTTTGCAGTCGCAGTTTACAGTTGGAGTTTACGATTGATTATTAATATCTAGTCTGAACACTGAACACTGTAAACTGCGACTGATCACTGAATATTATTTCCCACCCTTAGCTCGAAGATCAGCTATACAAAGAGGATCAAGTTCGGCAACGCGTTCTGTTCCACTAAATCGTGCTCTAATTCCCCTTAGACTATTGCTTTCAAAATACATTAAGCAATTTTCAATTACACAATGCTTGTTGTGAGCTGTGTCTTCATGAAGATTGTGAATATCATCTTCCTGAATATTAACAAGACCCAGAATATGACCAAATTCATGATTCAATGCAGTTGTTTCCAGGTCAGCTAAGTTAATGAGCGGACTGGATGATGCTATATCCATTAGAGTTTTTTCGTAGATGACAATAGAAGTGTTCATATAAGCCGTACCCAATGTAACAGAATTGGCAGTGTCGTTTGCCGATTTGCCATTTGCAAAGTAGACATATACAGAAATCTCATCCCCAACGGTATAAACTTCCCGATTTTTATCTTCAATTTCTCTTATCTCAGTGTTATCGAAGGGCGCACCCGCTTCTTCAGGAATTACCCTTTCCAGAAAATTAATACCGCCCGGTTTATTAAGGCGGTCGTTTAGGAAATTTTTAAAATTTAAAATAGCAGTTTCGGTAGGTCTGTAAGATTCAGAAAAAAGAAGCTCTACAGTAAGACTTTTATAAATATCGTCCGATAAAAGATCTTCGGCCGAAACTCCCAGGGTTTTTCGGTTTTCAGCCTTAAAATCATCCAGGTTTTCACTATTATCATCATTCTTACAGCCATATACCATAAAGATTGATAATAAAATGTAGATGATTTTAGTGCGCGTACGCTTCATTATTATAAATTTGCTATGCAAACATAAAGTTAATATATCCATTATGAAAATTCGTTTAACCATTTTATTGTTAATGTGCAGCATTTGCTTCACTTTATCGGCTCAGGGTGATTCTTTTCAATTGTCAATTATAGAATATCTCAACAATAATGGTACCGAAACGCAGTACAAAAATGCTTATGAGGAAATGTTTGAAGTATTAAAAAAGCAGTTTACAGTTCCTGAAGTGCCCGAATCTGTGTGGACCGAATTAAAAAGCGACAAACAAGAGAGCCTGAAAGAAATTATAGCCTTCCTCACATTTGCTTATAGAAAACATTTTACCGAAACTGAAATAGAAGAAATGGCAAGCTTTTATAAAACGGCAGCAGCACAAAAACTAGTGAATCGAGCTCAGGAACTTTCTAATGAAGATAATGATCAGATCATGGCATTTTTTAATAGCGATATCGGTAAAAAAATTGAGGCGAAAAGACCTGAGTTGTCAGTCGATATTGCTGAAATTTCCGGGCATTGGAGTCGAGAATTATTTGCTGAGAAAATGGGAGTTCTTGTTAAGAAGGGCTATTCTCCCGAACAGTAATTTTTGCCAGATAATCGAAATTATTACCGCGTTCAATTATCTCAAAATTTAATCCACAAGACTGACAGGCACTCTCAAAAATTCGCTCGTCAAGATACAGCCAATCGAAAGATTCGCTTATAACTCCCTTATACGCCATTGTAAATTCCAATTCGCCGTAATAGGCATCGCCGGGAATCCAAATACCACCGTCTTCACTACGATCGTACATATAGCGTAGATCGCTTGAATCGATTAGAATTTGCCCATTTTGGTTAAGTAACGATTTTAAATGTTCCAGGTAAATGGCAATATATTCTAATTTCTGAAAGATGCCGCTGCCATTCATAAGTAAAAGAATAGTGTCGAATTTTTTGTCTGAATACCGTATTAAATCAGTTTGCATTACTTCTATAACACCTCTATGTTTACATACTTTCACGGCGCCTTCAGAAGAATCTATGGCTGTAACTTTTAGCCCTTTTTTCTGAAGATATAAAGCATGACTTCCAGCTCCTGCTCCTACATCTAGTACAGTTCCTTTTGAAAGTTTAAGAGCTTTTTTTTCAATCGAAGGCATTTCAGAAAAAGAACGAAAAAAATAAGAAACCGGCAACTCATCGGGTTCACTGATATTTGTTTCAGTAATGATCTCTTCGGAATGGTTTCCGTGGTAATAATCCAATAAGGCAGTACCTATAATATCTGTCATTTATATACAATAATTGATCTTATTCTTTAATTTTGCAGTCACCAAAAGCCATTGCAACTTCATCATGGACGAGATTTTAAAACAGCTTCCGCAGCACGCCAAAGATACGCATAAGGAGAATAAAAAGTACTTTGACGGCCTAAAGAAAAGACCTCCCAAACATCTTGATGCCTTGATGCAAGAACTGCACGATGCAGAATTTGAGCGTACCGATTGCCTTAAATGTGCTAATTGCTGTAAAACGACCGGCCCACTATTCACCGATAAAGATGTGGAACGTATTGCTAAGCACTTCAGAATGAAGGAGCAAAAGTTTATTGAAACCTATTTACGAATCGATGAAGACAATGATTATGTCTTACAGTCTGTGCCTTGTAGCTTTTTAGGAAGCGATAATTATTGTAGTATTTACGAGGTGCGCCCTAAGGCTTGTCGAGAATTCCCACATACTGATCGTAAAAAATTTCAGCAGATTTCCAATCTAACCCTTAAAAATGTCGCCATCTGTCCCGCCGCTTTTAATATTGTTGAAGCGATGAAGAAACGATTGAAAGATTGAAGCTAGTAAGTTTCAGAGTTTCAGAGTTACAAAGTTACAAAGTTTCAGAGTTGCAGAGTTGAAAAGTTTCAGAAGCGAGAAATAATGGGATAACTCGAATTGACACTAACTTTTTTACAATTACTTAGGCCCTACTTTATTTTAAAGTAAATCGCTTATCTTTAAGTAAATTCTGTGGTTATGAAAAAAGTATTACTTCTATTTATTTTGCTTTTTACGAGTACAACGCAAGCACATACAAGCAATTATATTTCCGAATATGGTTCAAGATGTTTTGACTATCGAAAGTAAAGAAACTATCAAGTCTGTTGATGTTTATTCTAAACTTGGAAAATTATTAGCTTCGGAAGTGGGAGCTACTCAGATCAATTTTTCTACCTATCCGGAAGGTGCTTATCTAATAAAAATTAATACTACAAACGGATCAACTTTTCAGAAGGTTTTGAAGGAATAGCTTTGTAAAACAAACTTAATGCTTTCTACTCTCTCATTCAGTAGGCCATCAGGTGTTAGTCTTAATAATTATCTGCCCTTAATCAAGTTTGTCAAATGGTAAATCGGTAAAATCACTTAGAAGTAATTGTCCGTTGGCACTTATTGAAAAATTAGTAGTTTCGATTTCCCCATCGAAATCAAGAGTTAATATGTTGTCCTCGGTAGTCCAATTAAAACTTGACAGGCTGGATATTTCTCCCGTTGCGTCGCGAACGAAAGAAGTTTCAATTCCCGTATTATTTGTATAAAACACAAATTTGAATTCAAAATCATCATTAAAATCACTTCTTTGCCATTCACCAATTAAATCATCGCTTAGGTTTATAACATTGTCATCATCCTTACAGGAAAAAACAGCAATAGCAACAAATAAAATAAAGGCGACTTTTAGAACTTTTAAATTTTTCATAGTGTGATCTGTTAAATAATTTAAACTTTGATAATGAATCACTAAGGGTTTGAGTAAGAATCGCTTCGATTAAGTTTAGTTACAATTCTTCAGAGCTCTGAGATGCCGATGAGTGGGGAAGTAATGCCATCGAAATCGAATTGTACCTACAAATATATATTTATTAATGGTAAGAAATCAAAATTAGTTTTACCGAACGTCATGATGATCGCGAAATCCCTAAAAATAAAATGATTTTCGTCAAAGTGATTTTAGTTTAATTGGCGAACACTGAACACTGAAGACTGCCTCTTCTCGATATAATTTTTATTTCCTTTGGTCATTAAAAATCACTCCTTCTCGATACCCCGAAACTTCGGGGTAAAACTCCTTCTAGTCGTTTTAAAATCACTCCTTCTCGATACAATTTTAAAATTCCTTCTAGTCATTCTAAAATCACTCGAAGTGACAAAGTATTATTATTTTTGCCCACTGCCCACTGCCCACTGCCCACTGCCCACTGCCCACTGACCACTGACCACTGACCACCTCCACTGCCCACTGACTACTGACTACTCCCTAATCATAAAGCATATACTGAGTCCGCATAGCATCGTAACTCTTAAGTCCATCCTGCCATGTTTCTCTAATAGCTTCGGAAGACAGACCGGCTTCAATTTGCTGCTGCAGTTGTGTAGTACCGGCTAAAGTTGTGAAGAAATCAATAAAAAAATTCTTCTTTTTTCCGTTGGCTTCATAAGCATTAATCAGCCAATCCAGGTTTATTTGATCGAGTTTCGTTTGTTTCCGAAGATCTTTCCCATGGCATAATTCCCCTTTAAATTTTGGGTATTTCGCGCCTTCATTAGCTTCAGGAGTAAATGAAAACGGATAACTTTCCGAAGAAAAAGATGGTGCACCAAAGATCTGAAACTGCATTTCCGTACCACGACCTGCACTCACAAAAGTACCTTCAAAAAAACACAGACTCGGGTACAAATTAATCGCGACGTCATTCGGCAAATTGGGAGAAGGTTTTATAGGTAGCGAATAGGGGAGGTCATGGTTGTAATTCTCCATTTCAATTACAGTGAGGTCACATTTTACTTTATTGTCAAGCCAGCCTTCGCCGTTAATCATCTGTGCGTATTCGCCAATCGTCATCCCATGAACCACAGGAATAGGATGCATCCCCACAAAACTAGTGTGTTCGGCTTCCATAATAGGTCCGTCGATGTAATGTCCGTTAGGATTGGGACGATCGAGTACAATTACAGGTATCCCCGCTTCTGCGCAGGCCTCCATTACGTAATGCAGTGAAGAAATATAGGTGTAGAAGCGCGCACCCACGTCCTGAATATCGAAAATGACAATATCAATGTCTTTAAGTTGTGCTTCGGAAGGCTTTTTGTTTTTGCCATAAAGGGAAATAATAGGCAAGCCGGTCTTCGTATCGACACCATCTTTAACAATTTCTCCAGCATCGGCGGTACCTCTGAAACCGTGTTCCGGAGCAAATACCTTTTTTACATTTATGTTTTTCTGAAGCAGGAAATCTACCAAATGATGAAATACAATTAGTTCGACATTTAGTCCCTCTTCATCAGTCTCATTAGACCCTTCTGTAATAATTGATGTCTGATTCGCGACTATCCCTACATTTTTACCTTTTAACATCGGTAAATATTCATCATACCTCTCGGCTCCAACAATAATTTCGATCTCTTCTGAAATTTCATCAAAAGCAGAATTACTTCCAGCTTCGCGCTCCCCGCTTCCAGCTTCCAATGCATCAGGCGACTTCGTTCCACTTCCGCAAGAAAAACACACCAAAAGCGTTATTAAAAATGTATTTTTGAAAAAAGTTAAATCCATAGAGCTAGCGTGAATTTCGAGTTTTTTATAGCGAAGCGTATTATCGCTTCGAAAGATTATAAAAGTAGCATTTCGGCACCGATTATAAAAATCGCGATAACCGCAATTGCACTTGGAATTATTATGATGCTAATCTCAATAGCGACAGGGGTTGGACTTCAGAAAAAGATACGTGAAAAGGTGTCTGCTTTTAACGGCGATATTATTATTACCAACTTCGACACCAATTTTTCTGACGATTCTCAGATTCCCATTTCAAAAAAACAGGATTTCTATCCAGAATTTAAAACCGTAGAGGGAATTAAGCATATTCAGGTGACAGCTTCCAAAGGTGGCGTAATCCGTACCGAAACCGATTTTGAAGGCATCATTGTAAAAGGTGCCGGGGACGATTATAACTGGGAATACTTTTCAGATTATATTACAGATGGGGAGCTTCCCGATTTCACGGGCGACCTTAATTCGGATGTGCTAATCTCAGAATACTTAGCCAATCGACTAGACTTAAAAGTGGGTGAAACCGTGCGTACTTTTTTTCTCGATAAGGAAAGTAAAAATGCATTTAGGAGTAGAGGGTTTACGATTAAAGGGATCTATAATAGCGGATTTCAGGAATTTGATGAGCAATATATCATTGCCGATATTCGGCATATTCAGTTACTCAATCGATGGACTGAAGATCAGATCGGCGGATTTGAGTTGTTCGTTGATGATTTTAATAAGGTAGGTGCTATTGGAAACGCGGTTTATGCCGAAACCGGTAGTACTCTTGATATGCAGACCATACGCGATAAGTATTATTCTATTTTCGAATGGCTCGATCTCTTCGATTTTAATATTATTCTTATTATTGGAATCATGATCCTGGTAGCAGGAATCAACATGATTACGGCGCTGCTAGTACTTATCCTGGAGCGCACCCAGATGATCGGAATTTTAAAGTCTCTGGGAAGCAGCGATTGGTCTGTTCGCAAGGTGTTTTTATACAATGCTATGTATCTAATAGGCGTCGGACTCTTTTGGGGAAATCTCATCGGGATTGGATTGCTGCTCATTCAGAAATACGGCAAGCTGTTTCCGCTAAATCCTGATACTTACTATGTGAATGAGGCTCCTGTCTATTTGAGTCTGGATTACATCTTAATTTTAAACGCGGGGACATTCGCGCTGTGTTTGCTAATGCTTTTAATCCCTTCTTACATCATCGCAAAGATCTCTCCTGTGAAAGCGATGCAGTTTGAGTAGTTGGGCGTTCCCTCGTAGAAAGATTTCGTTAAGCAATTAACTTTAATAATTGAGCTCGGTCGGGCTTTCGGCTATATCATTTTGATTGTCTAAACCCTTCGACTGCGCTCAGGGAGACAACAAAAAGGATGCCGCCTTAATCCCTAACGCGAAATTCTTGTAGTATCTAATGCTTAGTTATACCTTTGCACCGCTTTAAATAAGAATATGGAATACGCAGAAAATATTTTAGGGACTATTGGAAATACGCCATTAGTAAAGATCAACAAACTAGCAGAAGAGATTCCGGCTTTGGTACTCGCCAAATACGAAACATTTAATCCGGGAAACTCGGTGAAAGACCGCATGGCACTCACCATGATCGAAGATGCCGAAGCTGATGGGAGATTACAGCCTGGCGGTACCATTATCGAAGGAACTTCAGGAAATACAGGAATGGGACTCGCACTTGCAGCCATCGTAAAGGGTTACAAGATGATCTGCGTGATTAGTGATAAGCAGAGTAAAGAAAAGATGGACATCCTTCGGGCAGTTGGAAGTAAGGTAATAGTATGCCCAACCAACGTTGAGCCCGACGATCCGAGATCTTATTACTCGACTTCAAAGCGACTTGCAGAAGAAACGCCCAATAGTTGGTATGTAAATCAGTATGACAATCCAAGTAACGCTAAAGCACATTACCAAAGTACTGGTCCGGAGATCTGGAAACAGACCGATGGCAAAGTGACCCATTTTGTAGTAGGTGTAGGAACAGGAGGTACTATTAGTGGTGTTGGAAAATATTTAAAGGAACAAAATCCGAATGTGAAAATTTGGGGAATCGATACCTACGGAAGTGTTTTTAAAAAATATCACGAAACAGGAATCTTCGACGAAAATGAAATTTATCCATATATCACTGAAGGAATCGGAGAAGATATCTTACCTAAAAACGTAGATTTCAGTGTGATCGATGGGTTTACGAAAGTAACCGATAAGGATGCTGCTATTTACACTCAGAAGCTTTCAAAAATAGAAGGGATGTTTTTAGGGAATTCTGCCGGGGCAGCCATGAAAGGTTTACTTCAGCTAAAAGAGCATTTTACAAAAGACGACGTTGTGGTAGTGTTATTTCACGATCACGGAAGTAGATATGTAGGAAAGATGTACAACGACGAATGGATGCGCGACAGAGGCTTTATTGAAGAAGAGATCACCGTTGCTTCAGATTTAATTAAAGACCACGCCGATAAACCCTTAATCACGGTTAAAACCGAAGAATTGGTAGGACATGCGATTGAGCGTATGAAGCAATACAAGATTTCTCAGATTCCGGTAGAAGATAATACCGGGTTTGTGGGAGCATTAGATGAAACCGACCTGCTTCGGGAGTATATGGTAAATAAAAATATTTCAGACTTACCGATTAAGGATGTCATGCACAAACCTTTTCCAATCGTTAAAAAGACGACTACTGTAGAAGAAGTTTCAAAATTGATGAGCAAGGAAAATAACGCAGTATTGGTAGACCTAGGAGATGGAAAATATCATATTATTACTAAGCACGATATTATAAGTGCGCTCTAAGAAATAAATAATGAATATTAAAATCCTGCAAGTCGCAGGATTTTTTTATTTTTAAGGGAATGAAAAAAAAAGGATTTGAATTGTTTCGCTTTCTAAGAACTAAGCCCGTGCCTATAAATACACGGGAGATTTTGGCTTTGGAACGCACCAGACTCGCAAACGAACGTACATTATTAGCCTATATTCGCGCTTCCCTTTATTTGTTGCTGGGCGGATTGGCATTATTACAATTACAGGATTTCGAGTCCGTTCACTGGTTAGGATATATAGCCTTAGTCATTTGCATATGCTTTTTAGCTATTGGAATTTTCAGATTTTTACTTTTAAAACGTAGGCTTTATAAATGGAATCGTATTCTTTTTACCGATACCATTTCTGAAGAAGTAGAACAAGAAGTTGCAAAAATCGATAAGAATATCGATAAATAAACATTCAACAACTGTACATCATAATCCTCCCCTCAAACATCTATGTTATGAAGGAGGATTTTTTACATTATGTATGGAAGTTTCAGAAATTCGATACCCGGAATGTGAAAACTACTAACGGAGAAGCCATTCACATTAAAAAAGTTGGTGATCACAATACCAATTCAGGACCCGATTTTTTCAATGCCAAGCTTACTATAGGCAGTCAATTATGGGCCGGAAATGTTGAGTTGCATTTAAAATCTTCAGATTGGTATGAACATCGACATGAGGAGGATGTTGCTTACGAGAATGTCATACTTCATGTGGTATGGGAGCATGATACCGAGATCTTCAGAAAAAACAATACAGTAATTCCAACGCTTGTATTAGAAGGCATAATAGCTTCGGAAACTCTTGAGAATTACCACCGGCTTTTTACCAAAAAACACAACTGGATCAATTGTGAGCAGGAATTTCATTTAGTGGATGATTTTATTCTGAAACACTGGCTGGAGCGATTATATGTAGAACGCCTGGAGGCAAAATCGGAAGTGATCCTAAGTCATCTGAAGCAGTGCAACTCCAATTGGGAAGCCTTGCTTTTTAGATTGTTGTGTAAAAACTTCGGACTTAAAGTCAATGGCGAAGCATTTTTAAGTGTGGCTCAGTCTGTAGACTTCTCGGTTGTACAAAAATGTTGTTCCACACAGAAGCAGTTGGAAAGTTTGTTGATGGGGCAGGCGGGATTGCTGGAAGAAGCAAAAGACGACATTTACTACAAACTGCTTCAGAAGGAGTACGGATTTATAAAAAACAAATTCAGACTTAACAATTCAAACGTCATTCGGCCAAAGTTTTTTAGGTTGAGACCGCCCAATTTTCCGACCATACGCTTGTCACAATTGGCAAGCTTATATAGCATCAGTAAACAGCTATTTTCAAAACTAATAGAAAACCCTTCCGAAGATACTTCAGAAAAAACCATAAAACAGCTCTATTCTATTTTAACAATAAGTGCTCACTCTTATTGGGATACACATTATAATTTTGGAGTAACTTCAGAAAAGAAAGAGAAAAAACTCACAAAGAAATTTATAGATTTATTGTTAATCAATACGATACTTCCACTTAAATTTTGTTACGCCAAGACTATAGGGAAAGAAGTGTCGGAAGAGATATTGACACTCGCTATGATATTGGTAAAAGAGGATAATATGGTTGTAGAGAAATTTAATAAGCTAAAGCAAGTAGCCAAGAATGCTATGGAATCTCAGGCGTTGCTTCAGTTGAAATCAAACTATTGTGAAAAGGCTAAGTGTTTGGAATGTGCGATTGGAAATGTGGTCCTAGGGTCTAATTTCGGAAATTGAAAATCTTTAGAGAATATTCTATTTAAAAATGTAATTTGCATCTATGTTGCGACTAGTATACAAGATTCGTCATTACTTAGAAAAACGAGGCTTCTATGTATCTTCTCGTTTAGCAGATCGCCTGGGGATGAGAGCTAAAAGTGTGCGATTGTTCTTTATATATGTATCCTTCGCAACCATGGGTGTCGGTTTCGCAATATACCTCACCCTCGCATTTTTATTGAAGCTTAAAGATTTAGTGTTTACCAAACGAACTTCGGTATTTGATCTATGAGAGTTTTTTTTACATCAAAAATAATGGCAGCAATGTCATTACTAGTGCTTGTTTTTCTCGCAGGCGTTTTGGGTTTCAGGTTCTTTTTTGAATATGAATGGGTAGATGCTTTGTATATGACGGTGATAACCATTACCACTGTTGGATTTGGTGAGCTGCATCCTTTAAGCCCCACAGAAAAAATATTTGTATCAATCTTTATTCTTTCGAGTATATTTATAGTGGGATATGCGATCTCTACCGTTACAGAATACGTTATCAGCAAAAACAATTTTGGAAACCTAAGACAGAAGACAGTGCAGAAAAAAATAGATTCAATGCAAAACCATGTCGTAGTTTGTGGCTATGGGAGAAATGGGAAGCAAGCCGTTCAGAAACTGATCGACTACAAAAAACAATTCATTGTGATTGAAAAAGATGATGAGCTTGTTGAACGTTTTTCAGATGATAAACTGCTGTTTGTTCAGGGTGATGCCATTGATGATGAGGTCTTAAAGGCCGCCGGAATAGAGAAGGCTGGAACATTAATTTGCGCGTTACCTAGCGATGCCGATAATTTGTTTATCGTACTATCTGCAAGACAAATGAACAAAGAACTTAAAATAATTAGCCGGGCCACCGAGGAAACCAGCTATCGCAAACTTAAACTGGCCGGAGCCGATAATGTAATTATGCCCGATAAAATTGGAGGCGATCATATGGCCTCTTTGGTTGTTGTTCCCGATCTTGTCGAATTTCTCGATAATCTTACCGTTTCTGGCGAAAATGACAGTATAAATGTGGAGCAAGTGCCTTTTGAAAAAGTATGCCCCAATGGTAAAGAACAGGCTATTTCGGATCTGGATCTTAGACGAAAAACAGGATGTTCAATAATTGGCTACAAATCTCCAACTGGTGAATATCTGGTAAATCCTGAACCTTCATTGGTTATAAAAAAAGACTCTAAATTAATTTTAATCGGAACACCCAATCAGATTGATAGTTTAAAAGAAATGTATAATGTTTAACAATTCTTTAGCAACTTAACATACGAAAACTTGAATTCGCAATTTTTTTTTAGCATCTTGCTAAGCTGAAAAAACAACTTTAATCTTACATAGAACATTATGAAGAAATTTCTTCTTTCCTTATTTACAATTCTTACACCACTACTAGCTTTTGCACAAGAAGCAGAAGAGGTCGGTATTGATCAAAAGATCGATGAGGCTTTTGCGCCTATATCTAGTTTCTTTTCCAACGTAATTTTCTTTGAAGTAGGCGGTGGGACACCATTTGTACTGATTTTATTAGTTGCAAGTGCGTTGTTCTTTACCATTTATTTCGGTTTTCCAAATTTTAGATATTTCTGGAGAGCGATTCAAACCGTTAGAGGAAAATATGAAGACATCGAAAAATTTGGAGCCAAAGAATTGTATGGTGAAGGAGGCGTAGCTCAAGGTATTGATATGAATAAGGTAGATGATATCGATCATCACATTGGTACCTTAGATGATAATTTGGCAGTAGATGGTGATATTAGAGATACCATAAGGGATGAAAGCTCAGATGGTGAAGTAAGTCACTTCCAAGCTTTGGCAACAGCAGTTTCAGGAACCGTAGGAAATGGAAACATTGCCGGTGTTGCCTTGGCAATTGCATTGGGAGGACCTGGAGCAACTTTCTGGATGATCATTTGTGGATTGTTAGGAATGTCAACGAAATTCGTAGAATGTACTTTAGGAGTTCAGTATCGTGATGTTGGCCCCGATGGAACTGTTTATGGTGGTCCAATGTACTATCTAAGTAAAGGACTTAAAGAAAAAGGTTTTGCGACCTTAGGAAAAATAACAGCAGTACTTTTCGCAATATTCTGTATTGGTGGATCTTTTGGTGGTGGAAACGCAGCCCAATCCAATCAGGCGACCATCGTACTAAAAGAATTATTTAATTTACAAAGTACAGCAGCCGGATTTTGGATTGGTGTCGCAATAGCCGTTCTAGTTGGAATTATTATTATTGGAGGGATTAAGCGTATTGCCTCAGTTACAGAAAAAGTAGTTCCGTTTATGGCGATACTTTATTTAGTGGCATGTTTGTACATCATTCTAAGTAATTTCACACTTATCGATGATGCAATAAGCCTTATTGTTTCTGAAGCATTCACACCACAGGCAGTTGGAGTTGGTGGTTTCATTGGAGTATTGCTTGTAGGATTTAAACGTGCGGCATTCTCGAACGAAGCCGGAGCCGGTTCTGCTTCTATTGCTCACTCGGCAGTGCGAACTAAGTATTCTGCTAGTGAAGGATTAGTAGCGCTTTTGGAGCCGTTTATTGATACTGTTGTAATTTGTACGATGACAGCATTGGTAATTATCATATTTAACTTCGGTGGTTACTTTGAATATGGTGACGTAACAGGAGCCGGAGTCGCCATAATTGATGGTGTCTCTTACGAAGGCGCGGGAATTACTTCCGTTGCATTTGCCCAATTTATACCTTATTCTAATGTGTTTTTAACCGTTGCAGTATTTTTATTCGCTGTCTCAACCATGATTTCATGGTCGTATTATGGACTGCAATCATGGAAATACCTATTTGGTCGAGGAAAAACGGCAGATATGGTTTACAAAATTTTATTTCTAGTTTTTGTTGTTGTTGGTGCAGCAGCAAATATGCGATCTATATGGGATTTCTCAGATGCGATGATCTTTGCGATGATCTTCCCGAACATGGTAGGTTTATTCTTCCTGTTCCCGGTTGTGAAAAAGCAATTGAAAAGATATCTTGATGCAATAAAACTTAAAAAATCGGCAATAGAAGATTAATCACAGCTTGTAAAAATGTAATTAATTTGTATATTTAACCTAGACTAAAGATTTTCAACTCCCAGCTTAATTGAGCCAGGAGCATGAAAAATTTAAAATCCCACCTTATCTTCAATAGAAGTCAAAGAGGTGGGATTTTGCTTTTGGTGTCTCTTATTTTAGCGCTAATTTCTATTTATCATTTGTATGATTTCTCTTCGGAAGACATTTTAGATATTTCTTCTTCTGAAATTGTTTTACTTCGGAAGGAATTGGATTCCTTAGAAATAGCCGAAATTGAAGCCCGTAAACCGAAACGCTATCCGTTTAACCCAAATTTCGTCACAGATTATAAAGCCTATACCTTAGGTATGTCGCCTGAAGAATTTGATCGATTGAAGCATTTCCGAAGCAACAATAATTGGATTAATTCCATAGCAGATTTTAAACGAGTGACTCAGGTTTCAGATTCGTTGCTCGCCGACATTAGTCCGTATTTTAAATTCCCGGATTGGGTTACTAATCCGAAACCAAAACGGAACAGTTACAAATCTAAAAGCATAGAAAAAGGGTTCGTAGATTTAGCTTTCGATCAGAAAACAGATCTGAATAACGCAACTTCAGAAGAACTTCAAAAAGTTAGCGGAATTGGAGTGGCTTTGAGCAGTCGAATTATCGCTTATCGTGATAAGATTGGAGGTTTTTCTAACGATATTCAACTATATAGTGTTTGGGGACTAAACGAGTCGGTGGTGAAAAGAACACTACATTTGTTCGCGGTTAAAACTCCCAAAGAAATAACAAAGATGGATATCAATTCGGCTTCAGCTTCAGATATAGCAACCATCCCCGGAATTTCTTTCGATCTGGCAAAAGAGATTTGGGAAGCAATACGCCTTAGAGAGCGTATCGAAAGCTTTTCAGAATTAGAAAAAATTGACAAGCTGAGTCCGTTAAAATTACGCCTAATTCAACTATATTTGTCAATTGACTAAAAAAGGGCTAATTTGATTGTTGATTTAGCATTATTCTGCCTCGATTTTACCAACCTTATAAAACAAATATGAATACTTTATACTTTACAGAAGAACACGAATTTTTTAGGAAGAGTTTCAAAGATTTCCTTCAAAAAGAGGTGGTCCCACATATTGAAAAGTGGGAAAAAACCGGAACTATAGATCGGTTTATCTGGGAAAAATTTGGTGAGATGGGCTATTTTGGTTTAGCTACTCCGGAAGCTTATGGCGGGTTGGATCTTGATCTTTTTTATACCGTGATTTTTCTTGAAGAAATGCAAAAAGTAAATTCCGGTGGATTTGCAGCTGCCATGTGGGCTCACGCATATTTGGCAATGACACATTTAAATAAAGAAGCAAATCACGAGCAAAAACTAAAGTATCTTACACCAAGTGTCTCAGGAGAGAAAATTGGATGCTTGTGTATCACCGAACCTTTTGGAGGAAGTGATGTAGGTGGAATGAGAACCACTGCTGTAAAAAAAGGCGATACCTATGAAATAAACGGTTCAAAAACCTTTATTACCAATGGAATCTATAGTGATTACTTGATTGTTGCTGCCAAAACTGCTCCCGAGCTTGGGAATAAAGGGATTAGTATTTTTGTCATGGATAGAGATACGCCGGGTATTGCAGCTACGAAACTGGACAAGTTAGGATGGCGTGCCAGTGATACAGGAGAGATCGCATTTACAAATGTGGTTATTCCCGCAGCAAATTTAATGGGAGAGGAGAACAAGGGTTTTCCATACATTATGCAGCATTTTGCGTTAGAGCGACTTATTATGGGAATCAACGCACATGCGAGAAGTGAATTTGCACTCGAGTATGCTATACAATATATGAAGGACAGAGTTGCCTTCGGAAAACCAATTTCTAAGTTTCAGGCACTACGTCATAAAGTAGCACAACTAGCTAGTGAAGTTGAAGTGTGTAAAACTTTTAATTATGTAACCGCTAAGCGTCTTAATGACGGCGAATATGTGGTAAAAGAAGCTACTATGTCTAAATTGATTTCGACCAAAGTTGCCGATGAAGTAATGTACGAATGTCTTCAATTCTTAGGAGGTTACGGCTATATGGAAGATTATCCGATGGCAAGATTGCTTCGCGACAGCCGATTAGGACCTATAGGTGGTGGAACTTCGGAAATTCTTCGTGAGATCATTTCCAAAATGGTAATCGATAATGTCGAGTATAAGCCTGCAACCTAAGCGACCACTTCTATAATATACTATTGGCCTTGTTTTTGTAAGTTGGTAGTTGTAATTCAAATTTTATATAGCAGATGAAGTATAGTAAATTAAGACTTTTTGTTGGTTTGTTAGCCTGCCTTTTAAGTATAAATGCATTCTCGCAAAAGGAGCTGAAAGGTAAGGTTGTCGATTTCATAACCTATGAGCCAATCGAAAGCGCCAGTATCTATATTGAGAATTCAACGATTGGTACAGTAAGTAATACAGATGGAAATTTTGTGTTGCGCGTTCCTCAAGCAAGAGTCAATGACACATTGGTTATATCTTCTATTGGTTTTAAAAGTTTTAGAACTGCGGTAAAAGATTATAATGCAGCCGAAGATATATTTTTAGAGGAAGACATGGCGTCACTTGATGAGGTAATTCTAATTGCAGACACCCGTCCCAAGACAGGTAATGATATTGTTTTAAGAGCCATAAAAAGACTTCCAAATAACCTTCCTGAGCAACCATATTTACAGAAGGGATTTTTACGCCATAAAGAGAAAAATAAGAGAGAATACAAATGGCTTATTGAAAGCGCGATTACTATATACGATTCCAGTTATGCTTCGGGCGCGGAAGATAACCTGAAAATAAACGTAGATGAAAACAGAAAGAGTTACGATCTAAGGGATGTGGATAGTTTGTACGCGTATAGTTCCTATTTGAGGAATACTTCAGGAGAGTTTAAAATGAGCGCCAAACAGCTTCGTAGAGATACAATAGCGACTGCTACCTTGGTGGAAGCTATTAAATGGAATGATGATCGTGTAAATGGGCTCGGACAGCTTTTTAAGGGCAGACTAAACTTGATGCGAAACGCAAACATGGGAGATGCACTGTTTGGTGAAAATGTGCTACAGCATCATCAGTTTAGACTAGATACGATTTTAGTTGATAATGGACGTAAGCTGTATAAGATTGAAATATTAAAAGGAAAGGAATATGTAGGTTTAAATACAAAACGAATCTACAACGAAGGATTTGAGCCTCATGGCTGGTTGTATATTTATTGGGATAGCTATGCAATTAAGAAAATTGAGTATGATCTAATTGCATCTTCAGACAAGCAAAAAAGGCGAAGTAAAAGTCTTTTCGGTACTTTAAACAATCATAAGTTGGTGATCACTTATATGGAATATCAGGAAAAAATGTATCCGAAGTATTTCTATTATGAAACCCCGAAACTTGTGAACGTAGGTGATAGGTCTTCAGATAAATTATATAAAACGGATGAGGAACGAAAAAAGGAACGAGAAGAACAATTTTACAATACGGTTCAGGAAATTCTCTTTACTGAAACCATCCAGGATCCTGAATTAATTTCCGAAGCGCTGCAACAACCTTGGTCTGAAGATATTTTTATGCAAAGACCTTATAATAAAGAGTTCTGGAAGAATTACAATGTCTTATTAGAAAGTGAAGAAGAGGAAAAACTGATACAGGATTTGAGCAAGCGAGCTACCTTGTTTAAGCAATAAATAATCATTTCGAATAAAAAATCTAAAATCTAAGATCTCATATCTAAAATCTTTATATCTTTGCCGTCCAAAAGAGAGGAGGTTATGACACTATGTTAATTATACCAATAAAAGACGGAGAGAATATCGATAGAGCATTGAAGCGTTTCAAGCGTAAGTTCGATCGTACAGGAACAATGAGACAATTGCGTTCAAGACAAGCTTTTTCAAAGCCATCTGTTGTACGTAGAGCTCAGATTCAGAAAGCACAATATATTCAAGGACTTAGAGACGCTGAAGAAATTTAAGCAATTTAATTCTTAATAGATACACCACCGCACATTTTCGTCCGGTGGTTTTTTTATGCCTTTATTTTTCAGTCAGCTAGGTCATTGTCGTATCTTTAACAAATCATCAATTGTTCATGAACAGTTGCAGTCTCAGTCTCAGTCTCAGTCTCAGTCTCAGTTGCAGTCGCAGATGCAGTTGCAGTCGCAGTTGCAGTCTCAGTCTCAGTCTCAGTCGCAGTTGCAGTCTCAGTAAATAATGATTTTTTTTACTATAAACTGAACACTGAACACTGAACACTGAACACTGTAAACTGAACACTGAGACTGAAAACTTAACCACTAACTACTAAAGACCAATAACTAAATCAATGCCCTTCCAGGATTTTACAGATTATCTCAACTTAGAGAAAAAGTATTCGCCTCATACCGTGAAGGCTTATCTCAATGATTTGGAGACTTTTTTATTATTCGCTTCGGAAGGATACGAATATCAAAACATAAGGGAAGTAAACTATTCGGTGATTAGAAGTTGGATTGTTTCATTGGTTGATGCGGGTATTTCAAACCGAAGTATTAACAGAAAGATTTCATCCTTAAAAACCTATTATAAATTTCTTCTGAAGACATCTCAAATTGAAGTATCACCTTTGGTAAAACACAAGGCGTTAAAAACTTCAAAGAAAGTACAAATCCCTTTTTCAGAAAAAGAGATAGAAAAAGTATTGGAAATGATGGAAGGAGCAAATGATTTTAATGGCGTTAGAAATCGATTAATCGTAGAGCTTTTCTATTCCACCGGAATCCGAAGAGCCGAATTAGTGAATCTTCAGTTAAACGATGTGTCATTGTCTCAGAAAACCATCAAAGTATTGGGGAAAAGGAACAAGGAGCGTATTATACCTTTATTGCCTTCCGTAGCTGAAACGATTGAACAATATTTAGCCTTTAGAAATGGTTTGGATAAGATTGCTGACAATTCCTATTTTTTCCTTTCGTTAAAAGGCGTTAAAATTTACGAAACGCTTGTCTACAGAGTAATAAATACATACTTTAGTAAAGCATCTGAAAAGGTAAAAAAGAGTCCGCATATTTTACGGCATTCTTTTGCAACACACCTTCTCAATCAGGGTGCCGATTTAAATGCAGTAAAAGAATTGCTAGGGCATTCGAGTCTTGCTTCTACTCAAGTATATACGCACAACAGTATTGCTAAATTAAAGGAAGTATACACAGATTCTCACCCCCGAAATTCTAAATAAAATTAATAAGATACTATATGAATTGAACCTCGGTCCATACTTAACTCAAAGTAAGTATTGAATTCGGGGCTTTTATATGTTTTAATAACCCAAAATTAAATGATAATGAAAGTGAACGTACAGACACCAAATTTCGCGGCCAAGGATGCCCTGATTTTATTTATTGAAAAAAGACTTTCGAAGCTAGAACAATTTTACAGTAAGATAATTTTTGCAGATGTTTTTTTAAAGGTTCAAAAGACTAGTGAAAAACAAAATAAAACGGTCGAAATTTTATTGAGTATTCCCGGTGGTGATCTGATTGTCAAAAAAGAAGCTAAAACTTTTGAAGAAGGCACAGACGAATGTGTTCAATCTTTAGAACGACAACTAAAAAAGCGCAAACAAAAACAAAGAGCTTTTTTATAAGAAATTTTTAGAAAAAAGTTTTGTAGAAAAAATAATTTCTATACATTTGCAGTCCGTTAGAAATAGCGGACTTTTTTATGGCTAAAAAGTCGTCTTAAAAGCCGATGTAGCTCAGCTGGCTAGAGCAGCTGATTTGTAATCAGCAGGTCGTGGGTTCGAGTCCCTCCATCGGCTCTAAAAAAGGCAAATAGTTCTTAGAAATATTTAAGACTTGAGGGGAGATACTCAAGCGGCCAACGAGGGCAGACTGTAAATCTGCTGACTACGTCTTCGCAGGTTCGAATCCTGCTCTCCCCACTAGTTGAGCGTAAAGCTGAATGAGGATCTTTGCAGGTTCTCCCGACGCTTCGGGACTGCTCTCCCCACATAAAATTTCTGCGAAGGCAAGAATTTTATAAAACTCAAATAAACAACTTTCAAATCCCAAAAGGATTTTGTAAGTTATGTTAAAATGAGAATTGAAATATTGATACCAAGAGAATCCTTGATTTTCTTTTCTAAAATTCCACGGTTGGAATTTGTGATTTGAAATTTTGGAATTTTCAAAAGCGGGAGTAGCTCAGTTGGTAGAGCGTCAGCCTTCCAAGCTGAATGTCGCCAGTTCGAACCTGGTCTCCCGCTCTAATGGTTCTTTCAATTATTGAATTTTTACAATTGTATTGTAGATTTTTAAATTTGTTAGAATGATAGGGTGAGTAGCCTGTCCTGAGCGAAACGTGAGTGGAGTCGAAGGGAACCTGGTCTCCCGCTCTAATAATTAGTAATCATATTTAGTGTTTGATTTCTGATTATAATTTTTGAGTTTAAAGTCTGTAATTGAACTATAACCTTAAACTCTAATCCTGTAACCCAATAAGCCGGTGTAGCTCAGGGGTAGAGCGTTTCCTTGGTAAGGAAGAGGTCATGGGTTCAATTCCCATCATTGGCTCAAATTGAAAAGAAAAGTGAACACTAATATATAACTAAGATTAAATTAATACAACATGGCAAAAGGAACATATGATCGTTCGAAACCTCACTTAAATGTAGGTACTATTGGACACGTAGATCACGGTAAAACAACATTAACTGCTGCTATTACAAAAGTAATGGCAGATGCTGGTTATTCAGAAGCTAGATCTTTTGATCAAATTGACAACGCTCCTGAAGAGAAAGAAAGAGGTATAACAATCAACTCTTCACACGTTGAGTACATGACAGCTAATCGTCACTACGCACACGTTGACTGTCCTGGTCACGCCGATTACGTAAAGAACATGGTTACTGGTGCTGCTCAAATGGATGGTGCTATTCTTGTAGTTGCTGCTACAGATGGTCCAATGCCACAAACACGTGAGCACATCCTTTTAGGTCGTCAGGTAGGTATTCCACGTATCGTTGTATTCATGAATAAAGTGGATATGGTTGATGATGAAGAATTACTTGAGCTTGTAGAAATGGAGATCAGAGATCTACTTTCTTTCTACGAGTATGATGGTGACAACGGACCTGTTATCGCTGGTTCTGCACTTGGTGCATTGAACGGTGAGCAAAAATGGGTTGATACTGTATTACAATTAATGGAAGCTGTTGATACTTGGATTGAAGAGCCATTACGTGAGATTGATAAGCCTTTCTTAATGCCTATTGAAGATGTATTCTCTATTACAGGTCGTGGTACTGTTGCAACTGGTCGTATTGAGACTGGTGTAGCAAACACTGGAGATCCTGTAGAGATCATTGGTATGGGTGCTCAAAAATTGACATCTACTATTACTGGTATTGAAATGTTCCGTCAGATTCTTGATAGAGGTGAGGCAGGAGATAATGCTGGTATCCTTTTAAGAGGTATTGAGAAGTCTCAAATCTCAAGAGGTATGGTAATCGTTAAGCCTGGTTCAGTAACACCACACGCTAAGTTTAAAGCTGAGGTTTACGTACTTAAGAAAGAAGAAGGTGGACGTCACACTCCATTCCATAATAACTACCGTCCACAGTTCTACGTACGTACAACTGATGTAACAGGAAATATTTCTCTTCCTGATGGAGTTGAAATGGTAATGCCTGGTGATAACTTAACAATTCACGTTGAATTGATTCAAGCTATCGCAATGACTATTGGTCTTCGTTTTGCAATCCGTGAGGGTGGTAGAACTGTAGGAGCAGGTCAGGTTACTGAGATTTTAGACTAATTAAGTCATAGTATAAAAAAAGTAAAGGTGTCCTCCAATTTGGCGGACGCCTTGACTTTTATAACGGGTTTACCTGCCTGTCGATAGGCAGGGCTTAGCGAAAAGCATAGGTTTTGTGGGTGATCCGATAAGTATAAACGGGTTTAGCTCAGTTGGTAGAGCACTGGTCTCCAAAACCAGGTGTCGTGAGTTCGAGTCTCTCAACCCGTGCAAGTATTGAAATAGTTTTTTTGAAGTTGAAAGGCTTCGGAAGAAAATACAACTTGAATCGAGAACTCCTTTTTATTTGAAGAGTCTCTCAACAAGTTTACACTGAGCGCAGTCGAAGTGTGCAAGTATTGAAATAGTTTTTTTGAAGTATGATAGCTTCGGAAGAAATTGAGCTTGAATCGAGAACTCTTTTTATTTGAAGAGTCGCGAAGAAAGTTTACACTGAGCGTAGTCGAAGTGTGCAAGTATTGAAATAGTTTTTTTTGAAGTATGATAGCTTCGGAAGAAATAGAGCTTACAAAGCGGCTTTCAAATTATTTGAGAGTCACGACAAAGTTTACACTGAAATAAGATTGTGCAAAGCACATTCCGAAGTTAAGTGAGCTTGTTTGAATAGAATGTATTAAACAGCAAATGATGGTAAATTATCTTAAAGAATCTTATAACGAACTGAGAAATCACGTTACCTGGACCCCTTGGTCTGAGGCGCAACGTCTAACTGTTATTGTAGCAGCCTTTTCTGTGATATTGGCTTTGGCTGTTTGGGGAATAGACACGGTGTTCAGTAAAGTTATAAGTTATTATTTCGACTTGATTAAGTAATAATTCAAGATGACAGAAATTAAAAGTACAAAAAAGTGGTATGTTGTTCGTTCAGTTAGTGGACAGGAGAACAAGATTAAAGCGTATATCGAATCTGAGATAACACGCCTAGATCTTGCTGACTACATTGAGCAAGTCTTAGTGCCTACTGAAAAAGTAGTACAGATCCGCAACGGAAAAAAAGTACACAAAGAACGTGTTTACTTTCCTGGATATATTATGGTTCAAGCAAGTTTGGCCGGAGAAGTACCGCATATAATAAAATCAATCAACGGGGTGATAGGATTCCTAGGGGAAACTAAAGGTGGAGAGCCGGTGCCGTTGCGACAGTCGGAAGTGAATAGGATGTTAGGGAAGGTAGATGAGTTGTCTGTAAAAGATGACAATGTGAATATTCCTTTTGTGATTGGAGAGACTGTAAAAGTGATCGATGGACCGTTTAATGGATTTAACGGGAATGTTGAGAAAATAAATGAAGAAAAGCGTAAGCTTGAAGTGATGGTGAAGATCTTCGGAAGAAAAACTCCACTTGAACTAAGCTATATGCAAGTTGAAAAAGTTTAATTGTTACACGCTATAATAGGTTTTTTTCTTAGGCTTCCACTTCAGAATAAAACCACATTAAATTAATTAGAATGGCAAAAGAAATCAGTAAAGTAGTAAAGTTGCAAGTTCGCGGAGGCGCTGCTAACCCATCGCCACCAGTTGGACCGGCTTTAGGTGCTGCTGGTGTGAATATCATGGAGTTCTGTAAGCAGTTTAATGCTAGAACACAGGATAAGCAAGGAAAAGTATTACCAGTTCAGATTACAGTTTTTAAAGACAAGTCTTTTGACTTTGTAATTAAGACTCCTCCTGCTGCGGTACAAATCCTTGAAGCTGCTAAGACCAAAAAAGGGTCTGGAGAGCCACACATTAAGAAAGTAGCAACTATTTCCTGGGATCAAGTGAAGACTATCGCGGAAGATAAGATGCCCGATCTAAATGCATTTACCGTTGAGTCTGCTATGAAAATGGTAGCTGGTACTGCAAGATCAATGGGTGTGAAAATAAAAGGTGCTGCACCTTTTTAATCATCAAAAAGAATCTATAAAATGGCAAGATTAACAAAAAAGCAAAAAGAAAATACTGCGAAAGTGGAGGCGAGAGTCTACTCTGTTGCAGAAGCTTCTGCTTTAATAAAAGAAATCTCCAACACTAACTTTGATCCTTCTGTGGACCTTGCAGTGCGTCTTAATGTAGACCCACGTAAAGCGAACCAGATGGTAAGAGGGGTTGTTACCTTACCACATGGTACAGGTAAAGATGTAAAGGTGTTAGCATTAGTTACTCCCGATAAGGAGGCTGAAGCTAAAGAAGCCGGTGCAGATTATGTTGGATTAGATGAGTACCTCGATAAGATTAAAGGAGGTTGGACAGATGTTGATGTGATAGTAACTATGCCAAGTGTTATGGGTAAATTAGGGCCATTAGGACGTGTTTTAGGACCTCGTGGATTAATGCCTAACCCAAAGACTGGTACAGTAACTATGGATGTCGCTAAGGCCGTTTCTGATGTGAAAGCTGGTAAGATCGACTTTAAAGTTGATAAGACTGGTATTGTACACGCAGCAGTTGGAAAAGCATCTTTCGATGCTGAGAAAATCGCAGGAAACGCAAGAGAATTATTAACTACCCTTATGAAATTGAAGCCTCAGGCCTCTAAAGGTGTTTACATGAAAAGTATTTTTATGTCAAGTACTATGAGTCCGAGTATTCAAATTGATACTAAAAGGTTTACTGAGCAGTAAAATATAGGAATTATGACAAGAGAAGAAAAATCAAAAGTAATTAAGACCTTAACTGCTCAATTAACAGAGAATCCTATAATTTATTTAGCAGATATCTCTGGACTTAATGCCGATAGCACTTCAAATTTACGTCGTGCTTGTTTCAAGGCTAATGTTCAATTATCAGTAGTTAAAAATACGTTGCTTGCAAAAGCAATGGAAAGTTCCGATAAAGACTTCGGTGAATTAACGGGAACACTTAAAGGAAATACTTCTTTAATGTTTTCTGTAACCGGAAATGCTCCTGCAAAAATTATCAAGGAATTCAGAAAAAAATCTGAAAAGCCTGTTTTGAAGGGTGCGTTTATCGAAGAAGCAGTTTATGTAGGTGATGATCAGTTGGACAACTTGGTTAACATCAAATCAAAAGAAGAGCTTCTTGGAGACATCATCGGATTACTTCAATCGCCTGCTAAAAATGTTATCTCTGCTCTTAAGAGTGGTGGCAACACAATCGCAGGAATTGTTAAAACCTTATCGGAAAGAGAAGGTTAATACTTTAAGCACTAATTAAATTACATTATAAATTAAAATTATTAAAACGATAGAAAATGGCAGATTTAAAAGATTTCGCAGAAAAATTGGTTAACCTAACAGTAAAAGAGGTTAATGAGTTAGCAACTATATTAAAAGACGAGTACGGTATTGAGCCTGCTGCTGCAGCTGTAGCTGTTGCCGCTGGTGGAGGTGCTGCTGGTGAAGCTGAAGAAGAAAAAACAGAATTTGATGTTATTCTTACAGCAGCCGGTGGATCTAAACTTGCAGTAGTAAAACTAGTTAAAGAATTAACTGGTGCTGGTCTTAAAGACGCAAAAGAATTAGTTGATAATGCTCCTTCTCCAATTAAAGAAGGTGTATCTAAAGACGAAGCTGAAGCACTTAAAGCACAGTTAGAAGAAGCTGGAGCAGAGGTTGAGCTTAAGTAAGCTCCCAACGTACCAAACCTTAAGGTTTAGGTCTTATCCGCAATAGCCGGATTAGACCTAAACCATTTTGCGTATATAATGGTTAACACTATTTTCAATACGCGCACAATGTTTTTTTAATTAAAATTCCGTCCATAGATGTCAGCAACGCAAACTGAAAGATTGAATTTTTCCTCTGTAAAAAATAAGCCGGATTATCCCGACTTTTTGGACATTCAGATCAAATCCTTCCAGGATTTTTTCCAATTGGAAACCAAATCAGAAGAAAGAGGCCAAGAAGGACTTTACAAGACCTTTTTAGAGAATTTCCCGATTACCGATACGCGTAATCAATTTGTATTAGAGTTTTTAGACTATTTCGTAGATCCGCCAAGATATTCCATTCAGGAGTGTATTGAACGTGGACTTACGTACAGTGTGCCTTTAAAAGCACGTCTAAAATTATTCTGTACAGATCCGGAACATGAGGATTTCGAAACTATTGTTCAGGATGTTTACTTAGGTACAATTCCTTATATGACACCTAGTGGTACCTTCTGTATCAATGGAGCTGAGCGTGTTGTTGTGTCACAGTTACACCGTTCACCTGGTGTTTTCTTCGGACAATCATTCCACGCGAATGGAACCAAATTATATTCTGCCCGTGTAATTCCTTTTAAAGGATCATGGATTGAATTCGCTACCGATATCAATAGCGTTATGTACGCTTATATCGATAGAAAGAAAAAATTACCTGTTACGACGCTTTTCCGTGCTATCGGTTTTGAAAGAGATAAGGATATCCTTGAAATTTTCGACCTAGCTGAAGAAATTAAAGCTTCAAAAACAGGACTTAAAAAATACTTGGGTCGCAAATTAGCTGCCCGTGTACTTAAAACATGGCACGAAGATTTCGTTGATGAGGATACTGGTGAAGTAGTATCTATTGAGCGTAACGAAATTGTATTGGATCGTGATACTGTTCTTGAAAAAGATCATATCGATGAGATTTTGGATTCAGGTTCAAAAACCATCCTTTTACATAAAGAAGATAACCATTTAGCAGATTATGCGATTATTCATAATACGCTTCAAAAGGATCCTACTAACTCCGAAAAGGAAGCGGTAGAACATATCTATAGACAATTACGTAACGCTGAACCGCCCGATGAGGAAACCGCTCGTGGAATCATCAATAAATTATTCTTCTCAGATCAGAGATATAATTTAGGTGAAGTAGGACGTTATAGAATGAATAAAAAGTTAGGTCTTGATATCGCAATGGACAAGCAGGTGCTTACCAAAGAGGATATCATTACTATCGTTAAATATTTAATTGAGTTGATCAACTCTAAAGCTGAGATCGATGATATTGATCACCTTTCAAATCGTCGTGTACGTACGGTTGGTGAGCAGTTGTCTCAGCAATTTGGCGTTGGACTAGCGCGTATGGCGCGTACTATTCGTGAGCGTATGAATGTACGTGATAACGAAGTGTTTACTCCGATTGACCTTATTAATGCAAAGACTCTGTCTTCTGTTATTAATTCTTTCTTCGGAACAAACCAGCTTTCTCAATTTATGGATCAAACTAATCCTCTTGCTGAAATTACGCACAAGCGTCGTTTATCAGCACTAGGACCAGGAGGTTTATCGCGTGAAAGAGCAGGATTTGAGGTTCGTGATGTTCACTATACTCACTATGGAAGACTTTGTCCAATCGAAACACCTGAAGGTCCAAACATTGGTTTGATATCTTCACTTTCGGTATATGCAAAAGTGAATAACCTTGGGTTTATCGAAACTCCTTATCGTAAAGTAAATGATGGTAAAATCGACCTTAAAAATGAGCCGATATACCTTTCAGCTGAAGAAGAAGAAGAGAAATTAATCGCACAAGCGAATATTCCTATCAAAGAAGATGGAACCATCGATACTGATAAGGTAATTGCTCGTATGGAAGGTGACTTCCCGTTAGTAGACCCGAAAACGGTTCACTATACTGATGTTGCGCCGAACCAGATTTCATCTATTTCGGCCTCTTTAATTCCATTTTTGGAACATGATGATGCAAACCGTGCCTTGATGGGATCTAACATGATGCGTCAGGCGGTACCTTTATTAATCGCAGATTCTCCAATTGTTGGAACTGGATTGGAGCGTCAGGTAGCTTCAGATTCTAGAGTATTGATCAATGCAGAAGGAGATGGAACTGTTGAATACGTTGATGCAAATGAAGTTACTATTAAATACGACCGTACCGAGAATGAGCGTATGGTTAGTTTTGATAGTGATTCAAAAACCTATCAGTTAGTAAAATTCAGAAAGACAAACCAAAGTACTTCTATCAACCTGAAGCCTATCGTTAAGAAAGGTGACAGAGTTCAGAAAGGACAGGTTTTATGTCAGGGTTATGCAACTGAAAAAGGAGAACTAGCACTTGGACGAAACATGAAAGTAGCCTTTATGCCTTGGAAAGGGTATAACTTTGAGGATGCGATCGTTATTTCTGAAGAAGTAGTACGTAATGATATTTTTACATCGATTCATATTGATGAGTATTCTCTTGAGGTAAGAGACACTAAGCTAGGTAACGAAGAATTAACAAATGACATTCCTAACGTTTCCGAAGAGGCGACAAAAGACCTTGACGAAAACGGAATGATTCGCGTTGGTGCTGAAGTAAAACCTGGTGATATCCTTATTGGTAAGATTACACCAAAAGGAGAAAGTGATCCAACTCCTGAAGAAAAATTACTTCGTGCTATCTTTGGTGACAAAGCCGGTGATGTAAAAGACGCTTCTTTAAAAGCTTCTCCTTCATTACATGGTGTTGTAATCAACAAAAAGTTGTTTGCACGTGCAGTAAAAGATAAACGTAAAAGAGCTAAAGACAAAGAAGATATCGCAGAACTTGAAGTAAAGTACGACGGTAAATTCGATGGGCTTAAGGACGTATTAGTAGAAAAATTATTTACAATCGTTGGAGGAAAAACTGCACAAGGGGTCATGAATGACCTTGGTGAAATAGTATTCCCAAAAGGTAAGAAGTTTACGCTGAAAATGCTGAATGTAGTTGAAGACTATACTCACTTGATTGGAGGAACATGGACAACAGATGACGAAACCAACCTATTGGTTGCCGATTTGATGCACAACTACCGAATTAAAGAAAACGATTTACAAGGAAACCTTCGTCGTGAGAAATTTACGATCTCTGTTGGGGATGAATTGCCAGCAGGTATCTTAAAACTAGCCAAGGTATATATCGCTAAGAAACGTAAGTTGAAAGTAGGGGATAAGATGGCGGGACGTCATGGTAACAAAGGTATTGTTGCCCGTATCGTTCGTCAGGAAGATATGCCTTTCCTTGAGGATGGAACACCGGTAGATATCGTGTTGAATCCGCTTGGGGTACCTTCTCGTATGAACATTGGTCAGATCTATGAAACCGTATTAGGTTGGGCAGGTCAGAAATTAGGTCGCAAGTATGCTACTCCAATTTTTGATGGTGCTACTTTAGATCAGATCAACGAAATTACTGACGAGGCTGGTATACCAAGATTCGGACATACGTATCTGTATGATGGTGGAACAGGTCAACGTTTTGATCAACCAGCAACTGTTGGGGTGATCTATATGTTGAAACTTGGACACATGGTAGACGATAAGATGCATGCTCGTTCTATAGGACCATACTCATTAATTACGCAACAACCATTAGGTGGTAAAGCCCAATTTGGTGGACAGCGTTTTGGAGAGATGGAAGTATGGGCACTTGAGGCTTATGGTGCATCGGCAACATTACGTGAAATACTGACAGTAAAATCTGATGATGTTATTGGTAGAGCTAAAACTTACGAGTCGATCGTAAAAGGTGAAGCAATGCCAGAACCGGGACTTCCGGAATCATTCAACGTGTTAATGCACGAATTGAAAGGTTTAGGACTTGATATTAGATTAGAAGAATAAAAAAATAGTAAACAGTAATCAGTCGGCAGTACACACTGTCAACTGATTACTGATCACTGAATACTGTAAAAACATGGCAAGAAATAATAAAGAAAACACAGTACAGAAATTTGATAAGATTTCTATTGGGTTAGCTTCGCCTGAGTCTATTTTAGCGGAATCTCGTGGGGAAGTTCTAAAGCCTGAAACAATTAATTACCGTACGCACAAACCAGAGCGTGACGGACTTTTCTGTGAGCGTATTTTTGGTCCTGTAAAGGATTATGAATGTGCCTGTGGTAAGTATAAAAGAATTCGCTACAAAGGAATCGTTTGTGACCGATGTGGGGTAGAGGTAACTGAAAAGAAAGTAAGACGTGACCGTGTTGGGCATATCAATTTGGTAGTGCCTGTTGCACATATCTGGTACTTTAGAAGTTTACCAAACAAAATAGGATATTTATTAGGATTGCCTTCTAAGAAACTCGACATGATCATTTACTACGAAAGATACGTAGTAATTCAGCCGGGAATTGCAAAGAATGAAGAAGGAGAGCCTGTTAAAAAACTAGATTTCCTTACAGAGGAAGAATATTTAAATATTCTTGAAACACTTCCGAAGGAAAATCAATACCTAGACGATACGGATCCGAACAAATTCATCGCCAAAATGGGTGCTGAATGTTTGATAGATCTTTTAAACAGAATCGACTTAAATAGTTTGTCGTTCGAACTACGTCATAAAGCAAATAACGAAACTTCAAAGCAACGTAAAACTGAAGCACTTAAACGTCTTCAGGTTGTGGAAGCACTTCGTGATGCTAACAAGAATCGTGAGAACAAAGCTGCATGGATGATCATGAAGGTGGTGCCAATTATTCCGCCGGAATTACGTCCTTTAGTGCCACTTGATGGAGGTCGTTTTGCAACATCAGATTTAAATGATCTTTACAGACGTGTAATTATCCGTAACAATCGTTTGAAGCGATTGATGGAGATAAAAGCACCGGAAGTAATTTTACGTAATGAAAAACGTATGCTTCAGGAGTCTGTAGATTCATTGTTTGATAATACAAGAAAATCTTCAGCAGTAAAAACCGACAGTAACCGTCCGTTGAAATCACTTTCTGATTCCTTAAAAGGAAAGCAAGGTCGTTTCCGTCAAAACTTACTTGGTAAGCGTGTGGATTATTCTGCTCGTTCGGTGATTGTTGTTGGACCTGAATTAAAATTGTTCGAATGTGGTATCCCAAAGGATATGGCTGCAGAACTTTATAAGCCTTTCGTGATTAGAAAGCTTATTGAAAGAGGAATCGTAAAGACTGTGAAGTCTGCGAAGAAAATTATAGATAAGAAAGAGCCGGTGGTTTGGGATATCCTGGAAAATGTTCTTAAAGGGCATCCAGTAATGCTAAACCGTGCGCCTACCTTACACCGTTTGGGAATCCAGGCGTTTCAACCTAAATTAATTGAAGGAAAAGCTATTCAGTTACACCCATTAGTATGTACTGCGTTTAACGCGGATTTCGATGGTGACCAGATGGCGGTTCACTTACCATTAGGACCAGAGGCGATTCTTGAATGTCAATTATTAATGCTTGCGTCTCACAATATCCTTAACCCTGCAAATGGTTCGCCGGTGGCAGTACCTTCACAGGATATGGTTTTGGGTCTGTATTATATGACCAAGCTTAGAAAATCGACCAAGGATGTTCCTGTAATTGGTGAAGGTCTTACTTTTTATTCTGCGGAAGAAGCCGTAATAGCTTACAACGAGAAGAAAGTAGATTTGAATGCTGAAATTAAGATCCGTACGAAGGATTTTAACGAAGCAGGAGAACTTGTTTTCCAAATCATAACTACAACTTTAGGACGTGTACTTTTCAACGAAAAGGTACCTGAAGCAGCTGGTTATATCAATGCTGTATTAACTAAGAAATCTCTTAGAGATATTATTGGTGGTATTTTGGCTAAAACTAGTGTACCTATTACAGCGGCTTTCTTAGATGAAATTAAAACATTGGGGTATAAGTTTGCATTCGAAGGTGGATTGTCATTTAGCTTAGGGGATATTATTATTCCTGCTGAAAAGCAATCAATGATCGATAGTGCAAATACTCAGGTAGATGGTATTATTGCCAACTACAACATGGGTCTTATTACTAACAATGAGCGTTACAATCAGGTGATTGATATATGGACAGCGACCAATGCAGAACTTACCGAGCTTTCTATGAAGCGTATTCGTGAGGATCAGCAAGGGTTTAACTCTGTGTATATGATGCTTGACTCCGGAGCGCGTGGATCTAAAGAACAGATTCGCCAGTTAACCGGAATGCGTGGATTGATGGCAAAACCGAAGAAATCGAATTCAGGTGGTGGTGAGATTATTGAAAACCCGATTCTTTCGAACTTTAAGGAAGGACTTTCAATTCTTGAATACTTTATTTCTACTCACGGTGCTCGTAAGGGACTTGCGGATACTGCACTTAAAACGGCAGATGCAGGTTACCTGACACGTCGTTTGGTGGATGTTTCTCAGGATGTGATTATTAACATCGAAGACTGTGGAACGCTAAGAGGTATTGAAGTATCGGCACTTAAGAAGAATGAAGAGATTGTTGAAACTTTATCAGATAGAATCGTTGGACGTACTGCATTGTATGATGTTGTTCATCCATTGACAAAAGAACTTCTTGTTGCGGCAGGAGATCATATTTCAGAAGATGTTGCTGCCAAAGTAGCAAATTCTCCAATCGATAGTGTGGAAGTGCGATCAGCATTGACATGTGAAGCGAAGAAGGGTATTTGTTCTCAGTGCTACGGAAGAAACCTTGCTACCAACAAAATGGTACAAAGAGGTGAAGCTGTTGGTGTTGTAGCCGCTCAGTCTATTGGTGAGCCGGGTACACAGTTAACACTTCGTACTTTCCACGTAGGTGGTATTGCAGGTAACATTTCCGAAGAAAACAAACTTGTTGTTCGTTTTGATGGAAAAGCCGAAATAGAAGATCTTAAAACTGTAAAAGGGGAAGATAATGAAGGTAAACCTATTGATATTGTAATTTCACGTACTTCAGAAATCAAATTAATTGATAAGAAGACAGGGATTACTTTAAGTACAAATAACATTCCTTATGGATCTACCATTTTTGTAAAAGACGGGGATTCACTTTCTAAGGATGATACTGTTTGTCAATGGGATCCATACAACGGTGTGATTATTTCAGAATTTGCCGGTAAGATCAAGTACGAGAATATCGAGCAAGGTATTACCTATCAAGTGGAAATTGATGAACAAACAGGTTTCCAAGAGAAAGTAATTTCTGAATCAAGAGATAAGAAGAAGATACCAACATTACAGATCCTTGGTAAGAAAGACGAAGTAATTCGTTCTTATAACTTACCGGTGGGAGCTCACTTGATGGTAGACGATAGTGATAAAATTAAGATTGGTAAGATCTTAGTGAAGATTCCACGTAAATCTGCCAAGTCTGGTGATATTACTGGAGGTCTTCCGCGTGTAACTGAATTATTTGAAGCGCGTAACCCTTCTAATCCTGCTGTAGTAAGTGAGATTGATGGTGTTATTTCCTTCGGAAAAATCAAGCGTGGTAACCGTGAGATTATTGTTGAGTCTAAATTAGGAGAGATCAAGAAGTATTTGGTGAAATTATCGAATCAGATTCTTGTTCAGGAGAATGATTACGTAAGAGCAGGTATGCCTCTTTCTGATGGATCTATTACTCCGGAAGATATTCTTAGAATTAAAGGCCCTTCAGCAGTACAACAATATCTAGTGAATGAAGTTCAAGAGGTATATCGTCTGCAAGGGGTGAAGATTAATGACAAGCATTTCGAAGTAGTGGTACGTCAAATGATGCGTAAAGTTCAGATCGTTGATTCTGGAGATACTACCTTCCTGGAAAACCAACTAGCTCATAAAGATGATTTTATTGAAGAAAACGATAAGATCTTCGGAATGAAAGTGGTAACCAATGCAGGTGAATCGGAAACTATCAAAGAAGGACAGATTATTACACCACGTGAACTACGTGATGAAAACTCTATCTTACGAAGAGCCGATTTAACTTTAATCGAAGGACGTGATGCGGTTCCAGCAACGGCAACACCAATCTTGCAAGGTATTACACGAGCTTCTTTGCAGACAAAATCATTTATCTCTGCGGCTTCCTTCCAGGAAACTACCAAGGTATTGAATGAAGCGGCTGTAAGTGGTAAGGTCGATCATCTTGAAGGTCTGAAGGAGAATGTAATTGTAGGACATAGAATTCCTGCCGGTACCGGTATGAGAAAATATGATACTATTATTGTAGGATCTAAGGAAGAACTTGAAGAAATGACTCGCGAACAGCAAGAAGTGAACTATAACTAAGTGAGTGTGCCTATTTGATTTGCATAGCGGATCAAATAGGTTACAACTTACTTATCCCGACGCAAGTTGGGATCTTTGAAGTAATAAGAAAAATCCCGTGACAACTGCACGGGATTTTTGTATTTTAATAGAATGTTTAATTAAAGGCCAGATATTCAAAAGTTTGGCTCAAAAAAAGATTCCCGCCTTCGCGGGAAATAATTATGGCAGATCAAAAAGACAATAAAAAACCACAACAGGGTCAGATTAATATTGAGATGGACGAAGCTGTGGCTCAGGGGATCTATAGTAATCTAGCTATCATTAATCATTCACAATCTGAATTTGTGGTTGACTTTGTAGCGATTATGCCTGGAATTCCAAAAAGCAAAGTGAAGTCTAGAATTATTTTAACTCCGCAACATGCTAAGAGGTTTTTAAAAGCCTTGAATGAAAATGTAAAGCGTTTTGAAAATGCCCATGGAGAAATCAAGGATTACCAACAGGCTCCGATGCCAATAAATTTTGGTCCAACCGGGGAAGCTTAAAACATAAAAAAAAAAGCCTTGCAAATGCGAGGCTTTTTTTATGCTATTTCCGAGGTATAAGCAATATTGATGAATTTTTTGATATTGTATAAGAATTAATAATACCTTCAATAAAGTTGAGGCTCTCAGATCAATTTTAAGGAACTTTTAAAATATTCTTATCTAAGAATTCATTGAAGGATGTTTTATACTTTACAGGTCTTTATTCATGACTATTGGTGGATAGATTTCTTCTTTTCCTTCTTTTAAATTATTGACTCCCACAGCATGTTCAAGAATCGAGTAATTTGCAATTAATGTTTCGATTTGTTTCCTAAGTTTTTTCTAACAATTATTTCATACACATTTCCTTTATCTTCTTAACCGATAATTTCTCACGGAAGTAATCTTGTTGCTTGATTTTTATTTTATAAGATTAAAAGCAAATAAATCGGATTAAAAGTATTTAATTGTAAGTCTTCTAGATGTTTAGTTTTATGTTTTTTACAACAAAGAGCTGTTTGTCTATGTCTTTTGACGTGCGTTTCATCGATTATGTCGGAAAAGACATGTTAAAGTAAACGCCTAAATTCAATTTTTAACGCAGTTAGTCGATTTAAAAAGCTGTATATCGAATAGTCAAATTAATAAGTAAGAAAAAACCTACTTACCTATTATCTTTGTTCGTAGAAGTAAAAGTTTAGTTATTAAATCTCAATTTTTACCGATAACCCCAAATTGATAATATGATATTTTCTATACCTACAAAACAGAAAAGAGGATCATACTTAATAGTGTCGCTTCTGGTTTGTTTACTAATACAAAACAAAATAGTTGCTCAAGCTACTTCGGTTCGAACTGGTGTAACTTTTCAATGGGAAGATACACAAGCTAACCCTAATAATCCAGCTACAATAAGCTCTGTTACCATTAATGGAGAAATTTACAGCGCTTTTGCGGCACCGTCTACTTATGCAATGACACGTCTTGGGCCAGATGGACACAATCCCAATAAAATAATAGAGAATGGTACTTATAGAAGTAATAATAGCGCAAATGCTAATTGGCCCGTGAAAGCACTCGCAGCTTTCCAGGACAAGAATTTAAATCATTATTTCCTCGCAAATCCTAATGGCCGGGATATTTGTGGTGACTTTTCAGCGATTGCCACTACAGATTCTCAAATACAATCATTGTTTTATAGCCCGGGGATTCCTTCAAATGATGGAGGTTTAATTGCAATTACCGAACGTAACGCAAATAACTGCTACTATATTTCTGTATACGGAACACCGGTTGGTGGTGGTCCGGAACAATTTCTTGGAGATACTTTTGTTAGGGAAAACCCTGCCGATCAATGGGGACCTTTATTTAATGCACCTCCAGTAGATGTAGATTACTGGAATTCAGGTAGAGTATTAGAAAACAATGGAACCATAGGAATAGCATTATTCACATTAAACGATCTGGCGCCTGTTGGATCTGTAATAACCAGGGTTGATTTAACTGCTGCGACAAGAGATCATGGTGATGGAAAGCTTTTTATTTTACAGCAATATGCTGTTCCCAAAATTGAAACCGGTTGTATTGATAAGGAATATGAAGGTACCGTTGGTGGTACATCAAATATACCAGTAGGATCAACAATTACAGTAATATCAGGTCCTACACCTGCTGGACAATCATTTACTTTCAATCCGGATGGAAGCTATGTTTACAGACCAACTCCCGGTTTTTCTGGCGATGTAGTTTTTGAATACGAGATTTGCCTTCCGGCACCAAATACCGGAGTATGTGACTCAGCAACAGTTACTCTGGAATATGAAGAAGATTGCGACTGTTTCTCCGGAAATGCTGATGGACCATTATTACAAAATTAGAAAGAAAAAAAACCAAATTGAAAATAATACTACCACAAAAATATCTAATTATGAAGTCAAAAATTACTCTTTGCATTATATGTTTATTCAGTGTTTATATGAGTTCGGCTCAAGTAGGTATAGGAACTTCAGATCCTAAAAAGGAGTTACATATTGCAGGAAATGGCAGCACCATTCGTATTGATGGTTTGAATAGTACAAATAATACTGAAAATTTTGGAGGTACCAATAAGTACAATGTAATGGTTGATGATAAAGGAGACCTCACCTTGGGTGAATTATCCGGACAACTTACCTCCGAATCTAGTATGTCATCTCCCGTGGTAGTGCAAACAACGGCAAATTCAGGTTTAAATGCTGATGAATTATACAAATCGAATTTTACATTAACCCAAAGAGCCTTAGTGGTAATTACATTTTACGTTTCTATGGACTTCAAAAGTTATGATGGAACGATTAATTTGGATGACGGTAGAGCGAAAATTGCCCACAACTATTTTTATTTAGGCAACGGAACTACTCCAAATACCACAAAATCATATGGTATGACAAGTTCTGTATACTCAAATTGGAATTGTGATACAGCCACTGGATTTGTATACAACTCAAGGTCGGTTACTATTACATTAGCGCCGGGAACCTATAGTGTTCATCTTAATGGAGCGGTATATGGAGGTGATTTAACGCCCGATGCCGCGTTTAGTGTAAAATTTGGCGACACTGATAGACTTGATATTCAGGCGATATATTTGTAACTCTCAATTTAAGGTCTTGTTTCGTAGTATAAATTTATCAAATTCATCACAAAATTTAACCTCATATTCTGCAACCTAAAAGGTGTGAATCATAATGCAAATTACATTTCTTCTCTTAAAATGATTTGAATTTTTCGTTATAATTAAATGTTACTTTCGCTTTATGCAAATTATTATTTCTGAAGTCATTTGTGGTGATCCATTATGTCGAAGGAATTTTTTGTAAGCTGTTTAACTTATAAACTGAAATTTCAACGAAAAAAAAGCTTTGAGTTTATTTTTTTAAGAACTATTGATTAACTTAATAGGACATTAACTAACAGAATGTCCAATTATTAATCTCTCGTATTATGAAAAACTCTACAAAAAAAATCACAACAGAGAATTGTGGTTTTTTCAAATTATTCTCACCCTTTTTTCTTCTGATTTTCTTTACGTTTTCCTTAGCCTCAGAAGCAACTAATGATAACAATCGCGTATTTGCGAATATGATATCGGAAACTTTATTATCCAATGTGGATTTTTCTTCCGAAGCACTAGGAGATGGTCCTGAAATCGTATTAACCATCATTGGAAATGATTGTCAAGGTCAAACTGGAGTCTTATCTATTGAAGTAGTGGGTAATGTAACTTACCTATGGTCTACGGGTGAAACTGGTTCGTCTATTTTAATTACAGAAAACGGAACATATTCAGTAACGGTTACGATTTTAGATACGGGTGCAATTATTTACGATGAGATTGAAGTAACAGAATTAGATCCTATTGGGACGCCATTTTCCGGCTTCACCATACTAGGGCAAAAAGATGTGAAATTGCATAAGTTCAACAATGTGCTAAGTGGAGCAGTAGGAGCGACTAACTCTGACGGTAAAATAGAATTAAAACAGAATACAAATGTATTTAGTTTTGTACAGGCAGATGATATCACAATCGATAATACAAGCTATGCAGATGATGTTATAAATTCTCCGGCTGAAATGGATCTTCCTGAGTTTGTTTATAACCCTTATTCTGACGCAAAAAATGATGTGAAGGTAAATTCTGGTGAGACAGTCACAATTTCAGGTCATATTTATAGAAAGATTCAAGTAAAGAAGAACGCTAAATTAATAATAGATACTGATAATCTTTTTGCCAGAGAAATTAAATTAGAAAAAGAATCTATTGTCGAGTTCACTGGTTGTACGAATGTAATCTTAAGCAACAATGGTTTAAAATTACATCAGGATACTCAGTTTAACCCAACTGGCATGAACGTGGAGGTTTATTCAGACCACAACGTTGAAATCGACCAAGGTTCTACCGTTATTGCAAACATATATGCTAATAATCATCAGATTCATGCAAAAGGTAAAAATGGAAACCCTACTTCAATGATTGGTTTCTTTAGTGCCTGGAAAATTAATGGTCAGGATTGGGTAAATTGGGAATTTGGAAATTTATGTTCTCCTTGTCCGGTAATTTTCCCGGAACCAACAGGTGGTGAATGCGAATGTAAAGGGGGAATGACACAATTAACATTTGATTATGCGGGAGGAGCTGGAGTTAACTTAACTACAAATTCTGGAATTGTAACCGACAATGGAGATGGCACTTACACAGTTAATACTGCTCCAGGAGAGGATAAACTTGAAAAGAATTTTGAAATTACCGATGGAAATACTATAGGTCAAGTTCATACCTCATGTTCACAAGATGTATTAGGTAATACCTATGGTGCAAGCTTTACTGTACTTGGTTATATTGACACTGAAAATAACGTGTCTACAGTTGAAACTTGCCCCGTAAATACCGAATGCGATTGTAGTGGAGGAATGACACAGTTAACAATTGATTATGCTGCTGGTTCTGGTGCTAATTTAACAACCAATTCTGGAATTGTAACAGATAATGGCGACGGTACTTACACTGTTAATACAGCTCCGGGAGAAGATAAATTAGAAAAGAGTTTTGAAATTTACGATGGACAGAATCTAGGAGAAATTCATACTTCTTGTTCTAAGGATATTTTAGGTGTTACCTATGCCGGTGTTTACACAGTAATTGGTCATGTTGACAGAGATGGACATGTTTGCACTTTTGATCCATTTGCAAACCCATTGGTTGGAGAAGACAATCCTGTGATTGCGTATCCAAACCCAACGAAAAGTTCATTTAATATTTACGTTAAATCCGCAAACGATTCTAACAACATTAAAGTGAGTGTGTTTACAATTTCAAATGAAAAAGTTTTGAGTCGCACAATTAGCTCGAACAAAACTTATAATATTGGAGAAGAACTACAACCGGGATTTTATCTGGTGCAAGTAGAAATGGAGGATCAAGTTAGAGTTTTAAAAGTGATAAAAAACTAAACTGATTTATAAATAGATAAAAAAAGGTCGTTAAGCAATTAACGACCTTTTATCGTTTCAGAAGAAAAAGCGATTAGACTTTAACTGTTTTTTCAAATTCACTCACGAAATGAAGCTTCACATTCGGGTATTTCGACTGTGTCATTTGCAATGTAAATGCAGAATCTGCAAAGAATACTAATTGACCTCTTTTATCCTTGGCCAAAAACTTTGATTTTACTCGTTTAAAGTCGGCAAATTCAGCACTTTTCGGGTCTTTAGCTTCTACCCAACAAGCTTTGTGTACGTTCAGGTTTTCATAGCGACAGGTAGCGCCATATTCGTGTTCCAGGCGATATTGAATAACTTCAAATTGAAGTGCACCAACAGTTCCAATCACCTTTCTACCATTAAGTTCTAGAGTGAACAATTGAGCTACTCCTTCATCCATAAGTTGATCTACACCTTTCTCAAGTTGCTTACTCTTCAATGGATCGGCATTGTTGATATACTTAAAATGTTCGGGTGAAAAACTTGGAATGCCTTTATATTGCATTACTTCTCCTTCAGTTAAAGTATCTCCAATTTTAAAATTTCCGGTATCGTGAAGTCCAACAATATCTCCGGGATATGAGATATCAACGATTTGTTTCTTTTCAGCAAAAAAAGCATTCGGACTTGAAAATTTCAAATTTTTATTGTGGCGAACATGTAAATATGGCTTGTTGCGTTCAAAAGTGCCCGAAACTATCTTAATGAAAGCCAGTCTATCTCTATGTTTAGGATCCATATTGGCATGAATTTTAAACACAAATCCTGAAAATTCCTTTTCATTGGGTTTCACTAGTCGAGTATCACTTTCTTTAGGTCTTGGTGTAGGGGCAATCTCTACGAAGCAATCCAACAGTTCCCGTACACCAAAGTTATTCAGAGCAGAACCGAAAAATACAGGCTGGAGTTTCCCTTCCAAATATTCTTTATTACTAAAATCTGGATATACTTCATGAATCAATTCAAGTTCTTCTCTTAATACTTCGGAAGCCTTATTACCAATAAGCTTATCTAGTTCCGGACTTTGTAAATCGGCTATTTCGATAGTTTCCTCTATGTTTTTCCGACTATCTCCACTGAAAAGATTTAAATTTTTCTCCCATATATTATAAATTCCTTTGAAGTCATATCCCATCCCGATTGGAAAACTTAAAGGTGTAACTCTTAGGTTTAATTTTTGTTCGATCTCGTCTAATAATTCAAAAGCATCCTTCCCCTCTCTATCAAGCTTATTGATAAAAACAATCATAGGAATATTTCGCATACGACAAACCTCTACTAGTTTTTCAGTTTGCTCTTCAACTCCTTTTGCCACGTCAATTACAACGATAACACTATCAACTGCCGTTAATGTTCTAAAAGTGTCTTCAGCGAAATCCTTGTGACCAGGTGTGTCTAGAATATTAATCTTAATACCATTGTATTCAAAAGCCAAAACAGAGGTAGCTACCGAGATACCTCTCTGTCTTTCTATTTCCATAAAGTCACTCGTAGCTCCTTTTTTGATTTTATTGCTTTTCACCGCACCCGCTTCTTGGATGGCGCCCCCGAAGAGTAGGAGCTTTTCTGTCAACGTAGTTTTTCCTGCATCCGGATGTGAAATAATTCCAAATGTTCTTCTGCGTTCAATTTCTTTTTTCAATATCATAAAGCGATGTAAAATAAGTGGCAAATATACTATGTGTTATAGTGATTAAGAAGTAATTCGCCGAATATCGAATATTTATTCAGAAAACACAGATATGAAGAATTAAAGATAAGTAAGATTTATAATCAAGCTTTTACGGGCAATCCAAATTTATAGACACAAAAATGTATCTAAATATGATCACAAAATATACAAAAATTCTTACTTTAAAAATTTGCAATTTTAAGAAAATTTTAATCAGAAATTCACATAATTTGTGATTTTTTTAACTTCTAAATAATTCTTTATGAATTTTTAATCAAATAGTTTATTCCCACAAAGATAATACCTTTTAAACCCATAAAAACTTGACTACTACGTATAACTACGTACATACTATTCCTACAAAAAAATCTTGTAAAATGATGTTTTTTGAGTAGTTCAACGATTATATTTACGGTTCGGCTAATAGTTATTTATTTGTAAATGGTTAACACTTTTTCCTACGTATATTTGTTAGCGATAGTCTGAAAATGAATCAGTTTGGGATTTAAATCCCATAAAAAAATAATAAAATTTAGAACGTATGCATAACATTACTTACTCAACCCTGCATAAGAGAATTATATATTATTTAAGTGCAATTGTACTTATGTTCTCATCTGTGTTTGTGTATGGACAAGCTCCATTGCCAACAATAGTTCCAAATAGCAATAGGGGATTACCTTTCCTTTATGCCCTGCCGGATAATAGCAATGATTTATATGCGGTAGCGCCAAATCCTAACGTTAGCCCGCTTCCAAATCCAACGATAGTTTCTTGTGATAGAACATTCGATGGAGAAGGTGCAGGATTTAGAGCAACAGATAGAATGATTTATGCATTCGATGACGATCATGATTTGTATCGATTAAATCCTTCAACAGGAGTCTCTACAAAAATTGTAGATAATATGTTTACGGGAAGAGCTCAAGGTGTTGACTTTTACCTGAATAATAATACTGGTGATGAGATATTGTTTGTGATTGTTCAGCAATCCGGAGATGATGGAGTTGGTGGTGAAAAATTATTTGCGTTTAATCCTAATAATAGCTGGGCTGCATACGCCGGTTTTCCGAAGACAATTAATGGAGCAATTGGTAGAGTAGATGGAATTGCGTGGGATCCGGCTTCCGGAAATTTTTATGTACAGGAAGATGACTTGGCAAAATTCTATACCATAAATGTAACTAATGCAACTACAACCTTTGCTTTTTCAACTTCAACTTCAATAGATGGTGAAGGAATTAGTTTTGCCGCAGATGGTAAATTATATACGGAGGATGAGAGTTATAATGGTATTTCTGGGAGCAGAAGACTTTTAGAGGTTAATCTACTTAACGGGCAGCTAACCCCAGTCGCTCAACTTGGAGGTAGCTCAGATGTTGAAGCTGTGATGGGGAATGTTGGTGTTAGGGACGATGGTGGAGATATTCCTGCTTCATATGGTTGGGCAGCACATCAATTGCCAGTGCTTTTATCTACTCCTATTACAAGGTATTTAGGAAACGTTGCGCCGGATTCTGAAGATCCTTTTTCTACTATTAATGGAGGTTTTGGAGATGATTCTACAGGAATCGATGATGAAGATGGAGTGAAGTTGGACGGAGACTTTTTGGATAATAAGCAATTAAACGTCGGACAATCTTATACTCTTACAGTAAAAACGAACGGAAGTGGTGCTGTTTTAAATGCATGGATAGATTGGAATGGCGATGGTGATTTCGATTCGAACGAACAAGTTGCCGATGACGTTATACCTTCCGGAGGAAATATTAATTTGAATATTACTGTTCCGGCAAATGCAACTTTGGGTGTAACTTATTCCAGATTCAGATATTCTACATTGAAAAACCTTCCCCCGAGCTATTCGGAAGCTCCCGACGGTGAAGTTGAAGATTATAAGTTAAGTATTGTGAGCACGCCAATCGCTAGAGATTGTACCTGTGCTCCTTTTTATGAAAATTCAAATTTTGTAAATCCTGTTAAAATTGCAGGTAACAACCTACAAGTTGGAGCTGTGTATCGTTTTTCAAATGTATTTCCAGGAAACCCTTACGGAACTACATTAGATGCACTTGTAAAAATTGAAGCGTTTAATGGTGGTGCATCTCTTCTTGATATTGATGTAACATCTTCAGGTTTACCAGAAGCGTTTCAGCCAAGAATAAATAGTACAAATAGTAACGATCAAAGTGTTGAATTTAGCATTACGTTCGTCTCAGGTGGTGGAAATTATGGTGACGAAGTGCTTATCTCTTTCTTCGGAACGCCTCTAGATATAGATGGTGATCAACAAGAAACAAGAGAGTATGCGGAAGTTGACTTAGGTGATGCCTATTTTCTTTCAGCAAATACAAATATAGATATTTCTAGAGGTGCTAATTATATAAGAGGAGAAGCTAGAACAGTACAAGTTGCACCGGGAGGTGATATTTCTTTGGATCCTAAGTGGACTTTTAGTAATTATTATGAGAACAAAACTGGATTTACCTATAAAATAGGGAAAATTGATGGTGATAGTGATCGCTATTATTCTCTGGATATGGATAGTGCTAACTATACTAATCCGGAATCTGTTTTAATTACCTATCCTGTTATCTGCGGAAATGTTAGTGATGAAGGTGGAGATCCGTTAGTTGGAGTTCCAATTAATGTAACAGGAACAGACGGAAGTGCCGTTTCTACTACAACAGATAGTAATGGTAATTATAAGGTAGTTGCAACAATTCCTGAAGCATTAGTAAATGTTGATTATTCAATTAATGAAACAGATCTTCCTGGTTATATCTCAATTTCTGATGTCGATGGAGCGAATGATAATTTAATTAGTCGTACCATTAATTTAATGTCTACCTGCGGAAATGATTTCGTGGATGGTGTTAATTCCCCAACAGGATGGAATTTTGAGTGCGGGGACGATAAGATTGTTGACGAGTATGGTTATAACGCAAACTGTAATACAAGTACAGTAGTGAGTTTACCTAACCCATCTAGTATTTATGAATATGTAGTTGAAATTGTTTATAAAGGAAGTAACCCAGGGCAATCATTAACGTTTACTGATTCTAATGGAACTGCTCGAACTTTGTTGCGATCAGTACCCGTAGGTGGAAGTTCAAATATATGGGTGTACAGAGGACTAATTAATGGTACAACAAGTTCTGTTACCTATAATACTACTAGTAGCTTAAGTTGTAAATTGCAATCTGTTGTAGTATACGCTTTCAGAAATCAGCCATTAGCTTCTTCTAGTTCAGGAGTGTTTACAAGCCGAAGTGGTTATAATGATATACAAACAATTCAAATTACTATTCCTGCATTTACAGGACCACGTAATCTTGAAGTTGAAATGCCAATTTCGGAATTAACCGACGATGGTAGATACCTAAAACTAACAGCAGAAGCTGGAGGTGTTTCTCAAGACCTATTTATTTACGGACCTGACGCAAGTTTACCGGGAGGTACTTGTTGTTTGGCAATTCCAGTAATTACATTAAATGCTGTGCCTGGTGCAGCAACGACCGTGACGCTTACAGTAGATTCTAGAAATGGACAAAACGGTCAAACAGTTAATGGTCAATCTTGGGTAATTGCTAGTGGTGTAAATGTAGATGGAGATTGTTATGAAGAACTAGAGTTAACATTAGATAATAAAGTAGATATTTTATGTAACGGAGACGCGACTGGTTCAATTACAGTAGCGGCAACAGGAGGTTTAGCTCCATTGCAATACTCATTAAACGGTGGAACACCTCAAGCTAGCCCAGAATTTACAGGCTTAACTGCAGGTTCTTACACTGTAACTGTTACAGATGCTTTAGGGAATACAGCTTCAATTACGGTAACCTTAAATGAACCGGAAGCGATAAGCATTATTATTACAAAAGTAAATGCAACTCAATCGCAAGGTTGTTTAAATGGACAGGCAACAGCTACTCCTTCCGGAGGAACTCCACCATTTACTTACCTATGGAGTGCATCTGCAGGTAGTCAGACAACTCAAACCGCCACGAACCTTCCTGCTGGAACTCATACGGTTGTCGTAACTGACGCTAATGACTGTATCTTAGAACAAGGTGTTGTTATTGATTGTATAAATAATTGTGACGCTGTTGTCACAGTAGATAGTACTACAAATGTATTATGTGCAGGGGAATTAACAGGAAGCGCTACAGTAAGTGCTAGTTCTGTTGCAAACCCTGGCGCGACATTTACCTTTACTTGGAATACTGGAGATATATTTGCTGGTGTAACAACAAGTACCTTAAATAATATAGGTGCCGGTGTTTATACGGTGAGTGTAACAATAGATGGAACTGTGTGTCTGCCTGTTGAGCAAAGTGTAACAATTACAGAGCCTTCAAATGCTTTAAATGTTACTGCTACTTCAACCGATGAAAACGGTCCTACCACAGGCGACGGAACTGCAACTGCAAATCCATCTGGTGGAACGCCTCCATATACTTATTCTTGGAGCCCTGGCGGACAAACAACACAAACAATTACCGGACTTAGTGCTGGTGTTTATACAGTAACGGTTACCGATGCAAATGGATGTACAGCTACTGCTAGTACAACTGTAAACCCGGGAACTTGTATGAATTTAGCCGCTACAGCTTCTGCAACACCTGTTTCTTGTAATGGGAATAGCGATGGTACAGCTACAGTAGGGGTTACCGGAGGTTCTGGAACATTTACATATTCTTGGAGTCCTGGAGGACAAACAACACAATCTATCACCGGATTAACTGCTGGTGTTTATACTGTTACAGTAACTGATAGTGTTACTCTTTGTACAACAACTTCAACTGCAACTGTAAACCAACCGGGCGTATTATCTTCTGGTATTGCGATTACTAATGTAAACTGCTTCGGAAATAATTCCGGATCATTAGACTTAACAGTAACAGGAGGAACGGCACCTTATACTTTCGTATGGGCACCAAACGGAGAAACTACTGAAGATTTATTTAATCTGGTTGCAGGAACATATTCTGTAACAATCACTGACGCTAGAGGATGTGTTGCAACTAATTCTGCAACCGTACTTCAGCCTTCTTCAGGATTAACAATATCAACTGTCGTAACTGATGTATTATGTAATGGTGATGCAACTGGTGCAATTGATGTAACAGTTGGAGGTGGAACACCACCTTATTCTTATGTATGGAGCAATGGTACTACAACAGAAGATCTATCAAATATTGTTGCTGGTACATATACTGTCAACGTAACTGATTCTAATGGGTGTACAATTTCTGCAAGCAATGTAGTTGTAGCAGAACCTGCAAATGCATTAAGCATTGTTATCACAAAAGAAAACGCGACTACAGGACAAGGATGTACTGATGGTGAAGCTACCGCTACAGTAAGTGGTGGTACACCCGGATATACATATTTATGGAGTGCAAGTGCTGGTGGTCAAACTACCGCAACTGCGACTAATTTACCTGCAGGAACTCATTCAGTAACTGTAACCGACTCAAATGGTTGTGTATTAACTCAAGGAGTAGTCATAGATTGTTCAAACACTTGTGATGCTATTGTTGTAATAGACAGTAAGACAGATGTTCTTTGTACAGGAGATACTACAGGTAGTGCTACTGTTAGTGCAAGTTCAATTGCTAACCCTGGCGCAACATTTACATTTACTTGGAACACTGTTCCTGCTCAAGTTGATGCTGGCGTAACAACAAGTACAACATCAGGATTGGCGGCAGGCGTATACACTGTAAGTGTTACCATCGACGGAACTGTATGTTCTCCGGTTGAACAAAGTGTGACAATTACCGAACCAACAAATGCATTAAACGTTACTGCAACTGCCACTGATGAAAGTGGTCCAACCACAGGAGACGGAACTGCAACAGCGAATCCTTCTGGTGGAACTCCTCCTTATACATATGTATGGAGTCCGGGTGGTGAAACTACACAAACAATTACAGGTCTTAGTGCTGGAACGTATTCAGTTACAGTGACAGATGCAAATGGATGTACAGCGACTGCAACAGTTACTGTTAATCCAGGAACATGTCTAGACTTGATGGCATTTGCTGCTTCAACTCCGGTAACATGTAATGGAGATAGTGATGGAACAGCTACAGCAACTGTAACAGGAGGTTCAGGATCATTTACTTATTCATGGAGTAATGGTGCAACCACTGCTGTAATTACAGGACTTTCAGGTGGATCTTACACGGTAACAGTAACTGATACAATTACTTTATGTACTTCACAAGCTACCATTACTGTAGGCGAGCCAAATATTTTAAGTTCTGGTATTGCGATTACTAATGTAAACTGCTTCGGAAATAATTCCGGATCATTAGACTTAACAGTAACAGGAGGAACGGCACCTTATACTTTCGTATGGGCACCAAACGGAGAAACTACTGAAGATTTATTCAATCTGGTTGCAGGAACTTATTCTGTAACAATCACTGATGCAAGAGGATGTGTTGCAACTAATTCTGCAACCGTACTTCAGCCTTCTTCAGGATTAACAATATCTACTGTTGTTACTGATGTATTATGTAACGGAGATGCAACTGGTGCAATTGATGTAACAGTTGGAGGTGGAACACCACCTTATTCTTATGCATGGAGCAATGGTGCTACAACAGAAGATCTATCAAATATTGTTGCTGGTACATATACTGTCAACGTAACTGATGCTAATGGATGTACAATTTCTGCAAGCAATGTAGTTGTAGCAGAACCTGCAAATGCATTAAGCATTGTTATCACAAAAGAAAACGCGACTACAGGACAAGGATGTACTGATGGTGAAGCTACCGCTACAGTAAGTGGTGGTACACCCGGATATACATATTTATGGAGTGCAAGTGCTGGTGGTCAAACTACCGCAACTGCGACTAATTTACCTGCAGGAACTCATTCAGTAACTGTAACCGACTCAAATGGTTGTGTATTAACTCAAGGAGTAGTCATAGATTGTTCAAACACTTGTGATGCTATTGTTGTAATAGACAGTAAGACAGATGTTCTTTGTACAGGAGATACTACAGGTAGTGCTACTGTTAGTGCAAGTTCAATTGCTAACCCTGGCGCAACATTTACATTTACTTGGAACACTGTTCCTGCTCAAGTTGATGCTGGCGTAACAACAAGTACAACATCAGGATTGGCGGCAGGCGTATACACTGTAAGTGTTACTATCGACGGAACTGTATGTTCTCCGGTTGAACAAAGTGTGACAATTACCGAACCAACAAATGCATTAAACGTTACTGCAACTGCCACTGATGAAAGTGGTCCAACCACAGGAGACGGAACTGCAACAGCGAATCCTTCTGGTGGAACTCCTCCTTATACATATGTATGGAGTCCGGGTGGTGAAACTACACAAACAATTACAGGTCTTAGTGCTGGAACGTATTCAGTTACAGTGACAGATGCAAATGGATGTACAGCGACTGCAACAGTTACTGTTAATCCAGGAACATGTCTAGACTTGATGGCATTTGCTGCTTCAACTCCGGTAACATGTAATGGAGATAGTGATGGAACAGCTACAGCAACTGTAACAGGAGGTTCAGGATCATTTACATATTTATGGAGTAATGGTGCAACCACTGCTGTAATTACAGGACTTTCAGGTGGGGCATACACAGTAACAGTTACCGATACGGTTACTTTATGTACTTCGGATGCGACTACTACTGTTAACGAACCAAATATTTTAAGTTCTGGTATTGCTGTTACTAATGTGGATTGCTTCGGAAACACTACAGGGTCATTAGATCTTACTGTATCTGGAGGAACAGCTCCTTATACTTTTGTTTGGGCACCAAACGGTGAAACTACTGAAGATTTATTCAATCTGGTTGCAGGAACTTATTCTGTAACAATCACTGATGCAAGAGGATGTGTTGCTACAAATAGTGCAACAATTACGCAACCTACTGCAGGTGTTGAATTAACAATAGTTTCACAAACGGATATAGTATGTACTGGTACAGGATCTGTAACAGTAGCTGCTTCTGGAGGAACAACGCCATACCTATATAATATAGATGGTGGAGCTTATCAGGCCTCTGGGACATTTGATAACTTAACAATAGGAGTACATCCTGTTAATGTTTTAGATGCAAATGGTTGTACAGCAACAATTGATGTAACAATTCTAACAAATTGTATTCTAGCAATCGACGATATCAACAATACCTTTGTCAACATCCCTGTGGATGGTGATGTAAGTACCAACGATCAGAACCCTGACGGTCCAGCTGGAACGGAAGTGTTTACTTTAGTGACAGGACCTTCAAATGGTACTTTGACACTGAATGCTGATGGTACGTATACCTATACTCCGAACCTTGATTTTGTAGGAGAAGATACTTTTGTATATCAGATTTGTGATGCAGGTAATCCAATAGCATGTGATACTGCAACAGTATACATCGAGATCCAACCATTAGGAAGCCCAGCCAATGAGCCACCAGTGGCCAATGCAGATACCAATACTACAGAAGTAGGGGTGCCTGTAAGTGGAACCGTGCTTTCGAATGACTTTGATCCTGATGGCGATCCAATCGTAGTAACAGCGAACACTCAACCGGCCAATGGTACGGTAGTGATGAACCCTGATGGAACGTATACTTATACTCCAAACCCAGGATTTGAAGGGGAGGATACTTTTGAATATACGATCTGTGATGATGGAACACCACAATTATGTGATACCGCTACGGTAACCATTCAGGT
>NZ_REFC01000015.1 GCF_003688405.1 Ulvibacter antarcticus | reverse complement strand
CCCGTCTTTCAAACCCCTATCAAAAAACCCGCGTCCTCCTTCGTCGTCCTGAATCTCGGGTTTTAGGATTGGTATTCTACGCTTAGGGAAGAAAAAAATCTTCAATGTTCAATTCAGAATATGCTAACACCCATCACCCATCACCCAACATCCATCACCCAACACCCATTTTTAACCCCGGCTTCTTCCGCCTAGACTTTTTTGTTTCTTTTTTCGGCAATGGAAAAAAGAACAGAATAAACATAGTATCCTTTATTAGAATATAGAATCGCGAAACTTCAACAAACTCAGCATGACATTATGGTCTTCAATAATCAACAATCCAATAGACCGGAAATCTAGAAATCCAAAAGAACATTTGTTCATTTCTTTTGCTTGTCCAAAAGAAACGAACCAAAGAAAACGACACCCACGCTAATGAATTTTGAAATCCGTGCCCGTCTTTCAAACCCCTATCAAAAAACCCGCATCCTCCTTCGTTGTCCTGAATCTCGGGTTTTTGGATTGGTATTCTACGCTTAGGGAAGAAAACAAATCTTCAATGTTCAATGTTCAATTCAGAATATGCTAACACCCATCACCCATCACCCAACATCCATCACCCAACACCCATTTTTAACCCCGGCTTCTTCCGCCTAGACTTTTTTGTTTCTTTTTTCGGCAATGGAAAAAAGAAAAGAATAAACATAGTATCCTTTATTAAAATATAGAATCGAGATGCTTCGACAAGCTCAGCATGACATTTTAATTATCGATTAATATAAATATTTTACAAATCCAACAATCCAACAATCCAACAATCCAACATACAGCTTCCAGCCATTTTAACCCCGGCTTAAGAAAATCTTTCATTCACAAAGAATCAAACCCCCTTCCTTCGAAGGAAGGGCAGGGGATGGATGTTTTTCACAATGCCTAAAGAAAAGATTAAACATAGTATCCTTCATTTAAATCACGATGTATCGAGAAGCAACTCCTAACACTGTACAATGAACAGTTAAAAAACGGGTCTTTGTCACTTCGAGTGTTTTTTACGCCCAGCGGGAATAAAAAATGTATCGAGAAGCAACACCTAACATCCAAAGTTTTTCAAGAATTCTTCTCCAACCAATTAGAACTGCTAATTATATTTTGTAAGTTTAATTCTCTAAATAATAATCCTATGCAAATCATCCATATAAGTGCTGAATGTTATCCTGTTGCAAAGGTTGGCGGATTGGCAGATGTGGTGGGAGCATTGCCAAAATATCAAAATGAGCTGGGCATGAAAAGCAAGGTCATTATGCCTTTTTATGATAACAGTTTTACCCAGAATAATAAATTTAAAAAAGTGTTTGCGGGTACGCTGCAGCTGGGGAGTGATTCACTACCTTTTACAATAAAGTCACTTCCCAAAAAACAGTTGGGCTTCGAGCTGTTCCTGGTCGATATCCCTAAGCTTCTACATACTTCATTTGTCTATTCCGATGATGATACTCGCCGATTTATGGCTTTTCAAATCGCAGTAATGCAGTATATGCTTCAGCTAAAAAAGAAGCCGGATATTGTGCATTGCCATGATCATCATACCGGACTTATTCCGTTTATGATGTCACATGCCGATGCGTATGAAGATTTCCGACAGACTCCTTCCGTTTTTACCATTCATAATGCGCAATATCAAGGCTGGTTTTCACATGATCAGGTAAATTTAATTCCGAAGTTTCCATTGTCGAAAATAGGATTATTAGATTGGGATAACAGTATCAATCCGCTGGCAACCGCAATTAAATGCGCTTGGCGGGTGACGACAGTTTCTCCTAGTTATATGGAGGAATTGAAATCTGAAGCAAATGGTTTACAATCTTTAATTACTTCGGAAAGTGATAAGTGTGTGGGCATATTAAATGGTATCGATACAAGTGTTTGGAATACCGAGACCGATCCTTTTTTGGTTAAAAATTATTCTGAAACTACCGTGCTTTCAGGTAAAAAAGCAAATAAAAAATGGCTTTGCGATGAGTTTAAATTGAACGCTGAAAATCCGCTATTTGTCTTCATCGGAAGGCTGGTTGGTGAAAAAGGAAGCGATCTGTTTCCGCAAGTCTTTAAGAAAGCCCTTCAGAATCCAAAACTATCCATACTTTTATTAGGGTCTGGAAATAAAGATACCGAAAAGGAATTATTGAAAGTAAGAAAGCAATTTCCGAAGAACTACAATACCTTCATCGGGTATAACGAAGCACTTTCTCATAAAATGTATGCCGGTGCCGATTTCCTGTTAATGCCTTCTCGTGTGGAACCTTGTGGTCTCAACCAAATGTATGCTTTGCGTTATGGGACTGTTCCCGTGGTTAGTAAAGTAGGAGGTCTTATAGATACCGTAGTGGATCTTAATGAAAATGGCTTCGGAATAATCCACACAGAAATAACCGTAACACAGATAGTTGAAGCAATCAATCGGGCAGTAGAATTCTATAAAAAGGATACGGTTTTCAGAAAAAACCGTAAAACCATAATGAAAATTGATCATTCATGGCACCTTTCGGCCCAAAAATATAGTAACTTGTATAATTCTTTAAAAGTTTAGATATGATCAATAATGAGGTAATTTCAATTATTCTAGGTGGCGGACAAGGAACACGACTTTATCCCTTAACAGAAAATAGATCAAAACCAGCGGTGCCTATTGCGGGAAAATTTAGATTAGTAGATATTCCTATTTCAAATTGTATCAACTCCGATATCAAGCGAATGTTTGTGTTAACACAGTTTAATTCGGCCTCTTTAAATGCGCATATTAAAAATACATATCACTTTAGTTTTTTTAGTTCGGCCTTTGTAGATGTGTTGGCAGCCGAGCAAACACTTCAAAGTAGTTCTTGGTTTCAAGGTACAGCAGATGCGGTACGTCAAAGTATGCACCATTTTCTAAACCACAAGTTCGAGTATGCACTAATCCTTTCTGGTGACCAATTGTACCAAATGGATTTTAACCAAATGTTGGAAGCACACAAAAATAGCAATGCAGAAATTACAATTGCAACCTTGCCCGTTTCAGAAAAAGAAGCTACCTCTTTCGGAATCTTAAAAACAAACCAAGAAAATGTAATCACTTCTTTTATTGAGAAACCAAATGCAGATCTATTGCCAGATTGGACTTCACAAGTAAGTGATGAAATGAAAGGCGAGGGTAGAAATCATTTGGCTTCTATGGGAATCTATATTTTTAATCGTGATCTTCTCATAGACCTTATGAGTAATCCCGATACGGTCGACTTCGGAAAAGAAATAATTCCGCAATCCATTCATAAACACAAAACATTAAGTTACCAATTTGAAGGCTATTGGACCGACATTGGGAATATCGACTCTTTCTTTGAAGCCAATTTAGGACTTACAGATGATCTTCCTCAATTCGACCTATACGACAATGAGAGACGTATCTACACCCATGCCAGAATGCTACCCACTACTAAAATTTCGGGAACTACTTTAAATCGAGCAGTCATTGCGGATGGATGCCTTATAAATGCTAAGCATATCGAGCGTTCGGTGATTGGAATTCGCTCCCGAATTGGTAAGGGCTCTACTGTGAAGAATACCTATATGATGGGTAGTGATCAATATCAGTCCTTGGATGAAGTAAGTTCTCAAGCCAAAGGAATAGCGATGGGAATTGGAGACAATTGCAACATCAATAATGCAATTTTAGATAAGAATTGTCGTATAGGAAATAATGTCACAATCAATGGAGGAAGACATCTCGAAGACAACGAAACCGATACCTATTGTATTAGGGAAGGTATTGTGGTTGTTAAAAAGAATGCCATTATTCCTAACGGTTTTGAAATCTAAAAACTTCTTGAAACATATTTCAACGCTCAATTGTTTAATCTTTCAATCGTTTAATCTAAACCCTTTATGTCGCTAGTTAAAGTTCATAGTTTTTTTACTGAATTCGATATCGAACTTTTTAAGGCCGGAAAGCATTTCAAATTGTATGAAAAAATGGGTGCTCATCCAATGGTTTTGGATGGAGAAGAGGGAGTGTATTTTGCAGTCTGGGCGCCATCTGCATCTTCGGTTCAAGTAATAGGAGATTTCAATTTTTGGGATGCTTCTCAGCATGAATTGAATGTTCGCTGGGACGCTTCAGGAATTTGGGAAGGCTTTATTCCGAAGGTAAAAAAAGGGACTCGCTATAAATATAAAATTACTTCAAATCACAACGGATCAGTTTCAGAAAAAATAGATCCCTATGCGTTGTTTTTTGAAACCCCGCCAAATACAGCAGGGATTATCTGGGATATTTCAGATTACAAATGGAAGGACAAGAACTGGATGTCCTACCGAAAAGATAAGAACGATCTCGACAAGCCTTATTCGGTTTACGAGGTACATATAGGTTCCTGGCAAAGAAATTCCGACGGAACATTTCTTAGTTATACAGAATTAGCAAAAAAGCTTGTTGCGTATGTCAAGGAAATGAATTTTACGCATATAGAATTTATGCCGGTGATGGAATATCCCTACGATCCGTCCTGGGGATACCAATTAGTGGGTTATTTTGCCCCGAGCTCCCGATTTGGAGCGCCACAGGATTTTATGAAATTGATTGATGCCTTTCATCAAAATGATATTGGTGTTATCCTCGATTGGGTGCCATCTCATTTTCCGGAAGATAAACATGGCCTTGGTATGTACGATGGAACACATTTGTACGAACATCCCGATCCTAAAAAAGGCTTTCATCCAGATTGGAAAAGTCTCATCTTTAATTACGAGCGCAACGAGGTCCGATCCTTTTTAATTAGCAATGCATTTTTTTGGTTAGAATACTATCATGTCGATGCCCTAAGGGTAGACGCCGTTGCTTCGATGTTGTACCTCGATTATTCTCGTGAAGAGGGAGAATGGGATCCGAATGAATTTGGTGGAAATGAAAACCTTGCAGCTGTCTCTTTTCTGAAAGATTTTAATACTGCAGTATACAGTAATTTTAACGGGATTCAAACCATCGCTGAAGAATCTACAGCTTTTTCAGGTGTAACCAGGTCGGTTGAATTAGGCGGTCTTGGCTTCGGAATGAAATGGATGATGGGTTGGATGCACGATACGCTTCAGTATTTCTCTAAAGACCCGGTATATCGGAAGCATCATCAAAACGATATTACTTTCAGTTTAACCTATGCTTTTACAGAAAACTTTATGCTGCCTCTATCTCATGATGAGGTGGTTCATGGTAAGAATTCTATATTGAGCAAGCAGTCGGGTGACGAATGGCAGCGTTTTGCAAATCTACGTTTGCTGTATGGTTATATGTTCACACATCCGGGAACAAAGCTGTTGTTTATGGGAGGAGAATTTGGGCAATACGCAGAGTGGGATTTTTCTAAAAGTCTCGACTGGAATCTGCTCGACTTTTTACCCCATAAAGGGATGCTGGAATTTGTAAAAAACTTAAATACATTCTACAAATCGACACCGGCCTTGTATGAAAAAGCGTTTAGCCCGGAAGGTTTTGAATGGATTAGTTATAGCGATGAGCAGAATTCGGTAATTGCATATATCCGCAAAGGCCACGATCGGAAAAACGATGTGATCGTCGTATGTAATTTTACGCCAAGCTTACACCAAAATTATCGTTTAGGAGTGCCACGACAAGGGGTTTTAACGGAGATATTCAACAGTGACCAAAACCAATTTGGAGGTGCAGGGAATATGAATACCGGCGATCTTAAAATAGAAAATATCGACTCACATGGAAAAACACAATCGGTAGTACTTACACTGCCTCCATTGGCAATGGCTGCATTTCAGATAAAATAAGTATAATTATAAAATTCATAATTAAAGCCTCATAAAATGCATTATCTATAATAGAACTGCCGTTTTTTTATGATATAAACAGTTATGTTTTTAAGTACATTATGTAGGTTTGTACCGCGTTTTTATTACAAATTTTTATGATCATAAATACAGAGTTAGAGCAAAAAGGAAATCAGTTTCCCAACAATATTATTTCCTATAAAAAAGATATAGATACCCTTTATTTCACAACCGAGAATGACGTAATTTTACAACTTACAGTTCTTCGCGACAGCGTACTGAGGTTTAGATATGGCACCATGGGAAATTTGGAAAAAGATTTCTCTTATGCCATTACGAAATATGCTAATAGCGGTTACAATCATCTTTCCATTAAGGAACTTGAAGATGCCTATGTTATTACTACAGAGAAATTGATTTGCCATGTCAATAAAGCTGATCTTAAGATCTCTATTTATGATGCTATAGACAATACTTTGCTAAATCAGGATGAACTTGGTTTTCATTGGGAAGAAAGCTTTGAGTACGGTAGCAATATTGTAAAAATGAGTAAGATCTCTAGTGAAGGGGAAAGTTATTATGGCCTTGGTGATAAACCAACTACTTTAAACCTAAAAGGGAAACGTTTTGAGAATTGGGTAACCGATTCATATGCCTACGGAAAAGAAACCGATCCTATTTATAAGGCGATTCCGTTCTATACGGGCTTACATCACAAGAAGTCGTACGGTATATTTTTCGATAATAGTTTTAGATCTTATTTCGATTTTGCACATGAAAGAAAAAATGTAACTAGTTTTTGGGCTCAAGGGGGCGAAATGAATTATTATTTTATCTACGGACCCGAAATGTCCGATGTAGTTGCCAACTATACAGATCTTACAGGAAAACCTCATCAATTACCTCCGTTATGGGCGTTGGGATATCACCAATGTAAATGGAGTTACTATCCGGAAACAAAGGTTAAGGAAATCACTTCAAAGTTTAGAGAGTTACAAATTCCTTGCGACGCCATTTATTTGGATATTGATTATATGGAGGGCTTTCGTTGCTTTACTTGGAACAAAGAGTATTTTCCAGACCCAAAGAGAATGGTTAAGGAATTAATGGATGATGGCTTCAAAACTGTAGTGATTATCGATCCAGGTATAAAGATCGATAAGGACTATCCTGTTTTTCAGGAAGGAATGGATAAAGATTATTTCTGCAAACGTGCAGATGGGCCTTATATGAAAGGTAAAGTTTGGCCTGGTGAATGCTATTTCCCAGATTTTACAAACCCTGAGGTCCGTGAATGGTGGTCCGGTTTGTTTAGAGAACTTATTGAAGAGATTGGAGTGAAAGGGGTATGGAACGATATGAACGAACCAGCCGTGATGGAAGTGCCTAGTAAAACCTTCCCAAATGATGTTAGACATGATTACGACGGGAATCCTTGTAGCCATAGAAAAGCACATAATATTTACGGAATGCAAATGGCTAGAGCTACTTATCAAGGCTTAAAAAAGTTTGGATATCCAAAACGACCTTTTGTTATTACTCGCGCAGCCTATTCCGGAACCCAGCGTTACACTTCTTCCTGGACGGGAGACAATGTCGCTAGTTGGGAACATCTCTGGATAGCGAATGTACAGGCACAGCGAATGGCAATGTCTGGTTTTTCCTTTGTTGGAAGTGATATAGGCGGATTTGCCGACCAACCCAATGGTGAATTATTTGCAAGATGGATTCAGTTGGGAGTATTCCACCCATTTTGTCGTACACATTCATCTGGCGATCATGGTGATCAGGAACCTTGGATGTTTGGTGATGAGGTGACTGGTGTAGTAAAAAAATTCATTGAGCTGCGCTATCGTCTGCTTCCGTATTTATATACGGCTTTCTGGCAAAATCATTCAGAAGGGATACCTATTTTGAAATCTTTAGTGCTTTACGATCAGAAAGATCATCAAACACACTATCGTACCGACGAGTTTATCTTCGGTGATAAAATTTTAGTTTGCCCAATCCTGGAGCCAAACAGCCGCGGTAGACGTGTTTATCTGCCAAAAGGTATTTGGTATAATAACTGGACTAAAAAACCTAGAGTAGGAGGTAAAGAAGCATGGGTAGACGCCGATTTGGATACCATTCCAATGTTTATAAAGGAAGGATCTATCATCCCAAAATATCCTGTACAGCAATATGTGGGCGAGAAAGACTTCGATGAAATTACTCTTGAAATCTACTATACTAGAGGTAAGGAAAATTCAATTTTATACGACGATGCGCACGATGGTTACGATTACACTAAAAATAAATATAGTTTACGTAACTTCAAATTAACCGGGAAATCGGACGAGCTTATTTTACAGCAGCATAAGTCAGGTAAATTCTCTACAAAGTATAAAAAGTTCAAGCTCGAATTTATTGGTTTACCATTTAAGATATCCAAAATTCAGATCGATAATGAAACCATTGAGTTCGATAAAGTTCAAAAGAAAGGTGACTTTACAATAGTGGTTGACAAGAATTTCAATGAACTACACATAATGGAATAGTCTTAGCCACTTAAATATATTGCATCAAAAGAATTCAAGACTGTTTAGTCTAACGAATTAGGATATATAATTCTTATTTTTTGAATTTAATTCTGAAGGTGCTCGGTTAAAAAAAGATCAGTTTAAACAAAATTGACCTCGTTTAAAGTCATAATTGTATTCTCCAGAAAATTAAGTGTTTCTACGGAGTTGAAAGATGCTTGAAAATTCTTACTTTCATTATCGCTAACCAATTAAAAATGAGGGTCGATAAAAAAACGGAAACTGAGGTATTTCAAGTATATGACGAGTGGTTACATAGCTATCTAAATGGGGACGTAGCCACATATGATTCTTTTTTCGATGACGAATATCATTTTATTGGCTCTACCAACAATGAAGAGTTCTTAGACCGAAAAAGCACCACAGATTTCTTCAAGCTTACTGCCGAACAACTCGACGGTAAATCTGAAGTGCGCAATGAAACCAAAGTTTTGGAGCAGTTTGGTCCACTAATCTTTATCACACATTTATTTGACGCCTGGTTCTTGAATGGCGAAGAATGGGTTTTTTATAATCGGTTTCGATTTACAAATGCGCTTCAGAAAAACAAAGAAGGATGGCGATTTATTTATCAGCACTATTCAGTTCCAGACGGCAAAACAGAAGAAGGAGAAACAATTGGCTACGATAAAATATCTGCCGAAAACTTACAATTACGTGAAGCAATTAAGAAACGAACCGTAGAACTCGAAACGAAAAACCACGAATTGGAAATAGAAGCGGCATTAGAACGTACACGTACCCAAAGTATGTTGATGCAACACTCTAGCCAGTTGGATAAAACCTCTAAAGTGTTCCATGAACAACTACATCTATTGGGCATTGATTCTGAATTTTCCTATTTATGGTTGCCGGATGAAAAAAAATCTAACCATTCGTTCTGGGCAACCTGGTTTGAAAAAAGAAAAGGCAAACGTGTTTATAATAATAAGTCCGTTATTTATCCGCTGGACAAAAAAGAACCAGCCATTGCTGAGTGCTATGTCGCATGGGAAAGTGGCGAACCGGTACACATAAACCCCGTTCCTCCGAACGATGTTTCGGCCTATTTTGATACATGGAAAGAGTTACTGGGCGGAATTAAAAAATTTAAACCTGAACTATACCCTGACGGTTTATATTATATCGATTCTTATATGAGTTATGGTTGTTTTGGCATTATGATAAAGCGAACGCTCACAGAAGATGAAAAAGTAATACTCAGTCGGTTCTCGAAAGAATTTGAAAGAACCTACACTCGCTTCCTCGATCTCCAAAAAGCCGAGGCACAAACTAGGGAAGCAAAAATTGAAGCCTCACTTGAAAAAGTTAGAAACGTTGCACTCACGCTCAAAAAATCTGATGATATGTTGGATATTGCTCAAGTGTTATACGAGCAATTGCTGGAACTTGGCTTTACCAAGATACGTAATGCAATCATCGATATTCACAATGAGGATAATGAAACCTTTTTAGATTACGACTATTCTCATGATATGTCTAGTGCGGTAACACTCTTTTCATTCTACGGTGACCCCGTTATTGAACAACAAATTAAGAAGGTTAAATCCAGCAATGATGCTTTTTTTGAAATTGAATTAAAGGGCAAAGAACTTGAAGAACTTATCGAAACGCGATTGCGAAATGGTGAAAAAGACGATCCACGGCTACGGCAAATTGAACAACTTACCTATAATCTTTATTCCTTCGGAAATGGTGCTATTGGGATTTCTAATTTTGGAATTCTAGACGATGATCAAAAGAAGATTTTAAAACGGTTCCGTAACGTATTTACATTTGCCTATCAAAGATATACCGATCTGGCAAATGCCGAAGCACAAGCACGGGAAGCAAAAATTGAAGCATCCCTCGAAAAGGTAAGAAACGTAGCCTTGGGAATGAAACAATCGGACCATCTGCTGGACATTGTCAAGGCGCTGTACGAACAACTGTTGGAATTGGGGTTTAATGATATTCGCAATGCAATCATAGATGTGAATAATGAAGACGAAGAAACCTTTATGGACTACGATTACTCACACGAAATGGGTGGTACTATTACCTTGATGTCTTATAATGACGACCCAACACTTGAAGAACAACTACAGGTTATTGCCACCACTACCGATGGGTTTTCTGAAATGATTTTAGAAGGGAAGCAAATACAAGATCTTATTGATATGCGAAGAAAAAATGGGGAAGCAGATGATCCTCGTTTGTTTAATACCGATAGTGTTTCCTACATCTTATATGCCTTCGGAAATGGTGCTATTGGGATTTCTAATTTCGGAGCATTAGATGATAGTCAAAAAGCAATCCTCGATCGTTTCCGAAATGTATTCATTTTTGCCTATCAGCGTTTTACAGATCTTTCTCAATCTGAAGCTCAAGCCGCTGCACTTCTTGCCGAAAAACAACGATTGGAGGTGACGCTTTCAGACCTTCAGGCGACTCAAAAGCAACTCATTCAGTCAGAAAAAATGGCAAGTCTTGGAGAGTTGACAGCGGGTATTGCCCATGAAATTCAGAACCCTTTGAACTTTGTCAATAATTTTTCCGAAGTAAGCAATGAGTTAATGGATGAGATGAACGAAGAAATTGAAAAAGGAGATATGGAAGAAGCAAAACTCATCGCAAACGATATCAAACAAAATCTCGAAAAAATAACTCATCATGGAAAACGTGCAGATGCAATTGTAAAAGGAATGCTACAGCACAGTAGAAAAAGTAGTGCTGAGAAAGAGCCCGCAGATATCAATAAACTGGCAGATGAATACTTGCGTCTTGCCTATCATGGACTTAGGGCAAAGGATAAATCATTTAATGCGACATTAAATACAGAATTTGATGAGTCTGTTGGTTTGGTCAAGGTATTTCCTCAGGATTTAGGAAGAGTAATTCTGAACTTGATTACCAATGCATTTTACGCAGTGAATGAAAAAAATAATGTCACCCTGAGCTTGTCGAAGGATCAAAATAATGCTTCGACAAGCCATGCAAGACAAGACTATAAACCCACAGTTTCAGTTGTAACTAGAAAGCTAAAAGATACTGTAGAAATTTCAGTAAAAGACAATGGAAACGGAATTCCGAAGCAAGTATTAGATAAAATATTCCAACCGTTTTTTACTACGAAGCCAACCGGAGAAGGCACAGGATTAGGCTTGAGTATGAGTTATGATATTATTAAAGCACATGATGGAGAATTAAAGGTAACAACAAAAGAGGGTGAGGGAACTGAGTTTAGTATCCATTTACCATATTAAAAAACAGTAACTTTAGGTTTAGCAGATCAATAAAATGAAAAAAACGAGTTTAGTATTTATCATCTTTGGAATGTTTGTGGGCAGCGTCTTTGCTCAACAAACAAAAGATAGTTATATACAGAAAATTCAAAAAATAAAAAATGAAATAAATTCAACAAAGCAAGATACCACTCGCTTACGATTAATGAATGACCTCTCCAGCATGTATTTCGAAAACTATGAAAACGATAGTTGTAGAAAATACGCCGAACAAGTATTTCATCAAGTAGATAACATTTTTGAAAAGAATAAAATATCAAAAGATAACTATCGCTATAAAACCTTAAAAGCCAGAGCGACTCAATATTTAGGGTGGACGTTGATTTATAAAAACGTCAACCATGCGCAGGATACGCTTCAACTCTCTTTAAAATTATGGCAAAAATCCGGTAATAAAAATGGAATTGCTTCAGTAAATGGGGCCATTGCAGAAGCTTACAGTATGCAACATGATCATACGCAGGCTTTACAATATCTATACAAAAGCCTTGAATTGTATAATGAAACAAATAATCAAGAATTAATTGCTTATACATGGTTTAAAATGGGCCTGCTTGAACGCTATATGGGTAATTATGGTGATGCTTTGGAAAGCAACTTAAAGGCGCTTCAGGTTGCTCGAAAAATCAAAGATACCGCCACTATCACTGACGCTTTATTAGCCAACGGCTTTAACTATATGCTTGTAAAAAAATATCCCGAGGCCTTAGTAAATCAGGAAGAGGCCTTAAAATTATTCAAGTTGCAAAAAGATTCCATCGGTATTGCAACGACCTATAATGATATGGGTGTTAGCGATATGCGGGCCGGTAAGCTCGAAGAAGCCTTAAGCAACCACAGAGCAGCACTTGCTATAAGAAAAAACTTAAAGGATGCTACCTATTTAAGTATTTCATACAACTATATAGCCGATATTCTTATGGCTATGGATAAACTTGAAGCGGCCCTCGAAAATAGTGTTGAAGGGATTAAATATGGAAAAATCGATGGTGATTTAAGGTTTATTAATGATGCATATTTAACTTCAGGAGAGATTCAGCTGAAATTAAAAGACTACACGAATGCTCAAAAAAGTTATGAATTTGTACTGCAATTGGGTCGGGAAAATAATAATCCGCATTATCAAGCAATTGCGCTTACTGGTATTGCAAAAGTAAATAGACTGAAAGGTAATTATAATGAAACTATTGCCTTGCTGGATAAAGCTGAAGCTATTGTTGCGAAGGAAGATCATAAAACTCGTCGTACTATCTACGGTGAGATGTCGGCTACATTTGCTAAAAAGAATGATTATAAAAATGCCTTTGAAAGTCAATTAAACTATCAAAAAACGAATGACTCGGTTAATGCTTCGGAAAAAATTATGAAAATAACAAGTCTTACCCAACAATTGGCTTTCGAAAACAAGATTGCCCTGCAGAAAGCGAGTCAGGATAAACAACTTTTAATTCAACAAACACAACTAAAAAAACAAAAATTAATTCGCAATTTAAGCATCGCCGGATTGCTATTAGTAATAATATTTGCGCTAATCCTATATTACAGAATTAGAGAAAAACGCCGATTAAATCAAGCTTTAGGTAAATCGCTTACCGAGCTTCAGGAGACACAAAAGCAACTTATTCATTCAGAAAAAATGGCCAGTTTAGGGGAGCTTACCGCTGGTATCGCACATGAAATTCAGAACCCTTTAAATTTCGTCAATAATTTTTCCGAAGTAAGCAATGAACTTATCGATGAGATGAATGAAGAGATAGAAAAAGGGGATATGGATGAAGCAAAAATTATTGCGAACGATATCAAACAAAATCTCGAAAAAATAACCCATCATGGAAAACGTGCAGATGCGATTGTAAAAGGAATGCTTCAGCACAGCAGGAAAAGTAGTCCAGAAAAAGAACCTACAGATATCAACAGACTGGCAGATGAATACTTGCGATTAGCTTATCACGGACTTAGAGCTAAGGATAAAAGCTTTAATGCTACGCTGGAAACAGATTTTGATGAGTCTATTGGAAAAGTGAACGTGATCCCACAGGATTTAGGAAGGGTGATTTTGAACCTCATTACCAATGCTTTTTATGCCACAAGTGAAAAACAGAAAACTTGTCAGGCTGAGGATGTCGAAGCCCTACCTAATTATAAACCCACAGTTTCAGTTTCCACTAAAAAGATGAAAGATGAAGTAGTTATTAACGTAAAGGACAATGGAAATGGTATTCCGAAGGAGGTCTTAGATAAGATTTTTCAACCCTTTTTTACTACGAAACCAAGCGGGAGCGGAACAGGATTAGGATTGAGTTTGAGTTACGATATAGTTAAAGCCCATGGCGGTAATATTGAAGTAGAATCTAAAGAAAATGTAGGGACAAGCTTTCGTATTTTATTACCAATAGCAATAAAACAATGATAAAAAGATTATTACTTTTTTTGATATTGGCATCTATGACCGTTTTGGGGCAATCCGAGCAGGAAACCTTTGAAAATGCGGATTTGGAGAGTCAATGGGGAGTAATATCCAATGATTGGAGCTATAAGGTCGGAGATGATATTGAATGGTCTAATCCGGAATTTGACGATGCTTCCTGGGAAAAACAATCAAGCCCCTATCTGAAGGCTCCAGCTTCAAAAGAAGATAATAACAAAAAAGAAATTGTTTGGCTTCGGAAAAAACTAAAAACTAATTATAAGTCGAATCAACAGTTGGTTTTACGAATCAATCAAACGGGAGCTTCGGAAATTTATCTCGACGGAAAGTTAATTCACCGATTGGGAAGTGTAAGCACAAATCCCGATTCTATTGTATTCTACAACCCGAATAAAGATTTATTATCGTTTCCCTTAGTCTCTAATACCGAACAGTTACTGGCAGTGAGATATGTAAATGCAGCAGCACAATTTCCGCTGTATTCGGTTAACAAAGAAGGTATTATTCTCCGTGTTGCAACCTTGAACCACAGCAATCATGATGATCCTCCTTTAAAACAATTTACATACGGCTACTATGTTATTTTTGGTGTTGGCCTGCTTATGTTTATTCTATTTTTGTCCTACTATTTTTTCTTTCCTTCAGAACGAGTTAATCTTTATTTCGCCTTGTCTAGCTTGTTTTTTGCACTTTTCGTGATTGCTGTTTTAAAATCGGTTTACACTCATAATGTTTTTGTATTTGGAGATTTTCTGGCGGGCATTTTTATAGCAGCACATGCGATTTTGGCGCTATATTGTATTTATAAGATACTCAATAAAAAATTAGGATTTGTATTCAAGATAATTCTTATTCTTGGCATACTTTATATCCCGATGTTGTTTGTAATTAGCTACGAACTTATTTCGCCAATCTTGAGTATCCTGGTGCTTTTTGATACGATAAGGGTAAGCTTCCTTTCGCTAAAAACTAATAGAAAGGGTGCGTTGATATTTTTAATATTTGGCGGACTAAACATCTTCTTTTGGATAGGAATTATCGCTAATGAATTATCCTTATTGGAAATACCAAATTTATGGGTTTATCAGCCTTTTGCGCTACTGTTTGTGCCTTGTAGTTTAGCACTTTATTTGGGCTATTCCTTCGGAATTAATAGTCAGTCGCTTCAAAACAAGTTAATCGAAGTGGAGCAACTTTCCGAAGAAAAACAACAGCTATTAGCAGATCAAAATATAAAACTAGAAAAAGAAGTAGTAGCACGTACTGCCGATTTAATGGCAACTTTGGATAATTTGAAAGCTACACAATCGCAGTTGATTCAGTCAGAGAAAATGGCCAGTTTAGGGGAGCTTACCGCCGGTATCGCACATGAAATTCAGAACCCATTGAACTTCGTTAATAATTTTTCCGAAGTAAGCAATGAACTGTTACTTGAAATGAATGAAGCGATTTCTAAAAGTAATTATGATGAAGTCAGAGAAATAGTAACTGATGTAAAAACAAATCTCGAAAAAATAAATTATCATGGTAAACGCGCAGAAGCCATTGTACAAGGCATGTTACAACACAGTCGCGTAAATCCGGGGCTTGAAGAACCTACAGATATTAATGCGCTATGTGATGAGTTTTTACGGTTAGCTTATCACGGTTTACGAGCAAAAGATAAGTCGTTTAATGCAAGTCTTATCACTAATTTTGACGAATCGATCAAGCACATTAAGGTTGTCCCCCAAGATTTAGGCAGGGTAATCCTGAATCTAATGACGAATGCTTTTTATGCAGTAAATGAGCGATCGGCCGAAGCTAAACGTAAGGGATACGAATACGAATCTACAGTTTCAGTTAGCACAAAAAGCATTGGAGATTTTGTAGAAATAAAAGTAAGTGATAATGGTAATGGAATTCCGAAGAGAATATTAGAAAAGATATTTCAGCCTTTTTTCACTACCAAACCATCAGGAAAAGGCACTGGTTTAGGCTTATCACTTAGCTATGATATTATTAAAGCCCATGATGGTACGCTGAAAGTAGAAACGATAGAAAACGATGGGGCCTCAGAAAAATCAGGAACAATATTTATTATTCATTTACCAAAAAGATAGCAATATGAAAATTTTAGTAGTTGATGACGAGCAAGATGTTAAAGTACTTTTTCAACAACGCTTTAGAAAAGAGATAAAATCGGGTACGGTTGATTTCGCATTTGCATTTTCTGGTGCGGAAGCTTTAGACTATCTTGAACATAACGAAAATAAAGCGGTCTTAATACTTTCAGATATTAATATGCCGGGAATGAGTGGACTTGAACTTCTAGAGGTAATTAAATGTAATTACACGAATCCGCCATTGGTAGTAATGATGGTCACTGCATATGGTGATGAGGAAAATTATAACACTGCTAAACGTTTGGGTGCAGACGATTTTTTAACGAAACCCTTGGATTTTAAATTATTAAAGGATAAACTTATACAAAGCATATAATGGCAAAGATACTTGTAGTGGACGACGAAGCAGATTTAGAAATTCTGATAAAACAGAAATTTCGAAAAAAGATTCGTGAAAAAGAATATGAATTTCTCTTTGCTGTAAACGGTAGGGATGCACTCGAAAAGATTACGCGGGATCCTGATGTCGATATCGTATTAACCGATATTAACATGCCAGAAATGGACGGACTAACTCTGCTTACGGAATTGCACGAGACGAGTCCGTTAATAAAATCGGTGATCGTTTCTGCTTATGGTGATATGGCTAACATACGTACAGCAATGAACCGTGGAGCTTTCGATTTTATTACAAAACCAATCAATTTTGAAGATCTTACAATTACCGTAGAAAAAACCTTAAACCATGCCTTAGAACTAAAGAGAACTCTTTTAGCTATCAAGGAAAATGACATTTTAAAGATGTATGTGGATGAGAACGTGCTTAATTTCATGGGGAGTCGAGCATATGAAACTACGCTAATGGCAAACGAAACGATTGAGGCTACAGTGATGTTTATTGATATTTGCGGGTTTACTGCAATAAGTGAAACTACGGCTCCCGATACTGTAGTTGCGTTAATAAACACTTATTTCGACCTTATGGTTAAAGAAATAATGGCTCAAAAAGGATTGATCGATAAATTTATAGGCGATGCGATCATGGCTGTTTTTAGAGACGAATTCCATTTAGATCGTGCGATTGATGCAGCACTTGCAGTGCGAAGTCACCTTAGTGAACTGCCAAATGTAAGTGGAAAAGAAAACTTTAGACCCAAAGTATCTATTGGAATAAAAAGTGGAGAGATGATTTCTGGGAATATAGGATCTGCAACGCTTAAACGTTTAGATTATACGGTAATTGGGGATACTGTAAACACTGCAGCGAGATTACAAGATGCAGCCGGAGAAAATCAAATTATCATTAGTGATCAATGTTATGAGAAGGTAAAAGAGTCTTTTAAATGCGAAAAAGTAGGAGATATTTCTTTAAAGAATAAGGCTAAGCCTATGACGATTTATAAGGTCGTGGAATAGTCCTGACGAAATGTGACTAGTCGAATTAAAAAAAGCTTGATAAATATAATCATGATGGAACAAAACGAAGCACCAAAAGCCCCTAAGAAACCCAGAAAATCAATGGTAAGGCCTTCTCACGCAGAAGATCTTGTGGATCATTATTGGGGTAGTATCGGTTATGTAGTGAGCCTGATTAGGGCGTCAGAAATAAAAGCTGGGCTTATCCTGTCATTTTATGGAATCCTTTTAAATTTTATTTATTTGAGTTCCGGGACCTGGGTTGACAATATTGTTGAAGATACCATTTTGTATATTCTAATTGGTTCATGGGTGCTATGTACTGCTGCTTCTGTACTTTTTTGTATACGTTGTTTTATGCCTAGAATTGAAGGCAAATTCACTCCAAATGTGTTCTTTTATGGGGATGTAATAACTAAGTTTGGTGATGTCAAAGAATTCTCCAGAACCTTTCATAAGGTTAGTATGGATGAGGATGAACTATTTTCACAATTAGGGGAACAAATATTTATAGTTTCAAAAATATCTGCTTGGAAATTCAGGAATGTAAGGACTGCTATTCGATTCCTAGCTGTTGGGTTGTCTCTCTTGTTTTTAACTGTATTGTACTTTGTGTTTCTTGTGCTTGCATAAAATTATTTTCAAAGTGTTTTATTTTATGTAAAGTTTCCGATTACAAATTTCGCGAGCCACAACCTAATTGATAGTCCTGAATCCAGCATATAAATGTTATTCCAAGTAACGAGGAATCTTAGGATGCTCCAATCGTTCCTATAATATGCAATCCATTATAAAATTTGATTGTAGCATAAACTTCCACTTCATATTTTCTTTGCAACCCCATTGCATCCTTTTCTTTCTTATATTTGCCTCATGAAGATAATGACATTTCTTATATCTTTCTATTTCCTGGCACTTAATCTTGTGCCATGTAATGATGTAAACATGCTTCAAAACGAAATTTCTTCAATAGTAAATACCGAAAATCATAACGGTGATCATGAGCATAGTTCTTCCGATTTATGTTCCCCTTTTTGTCATTGTCATTGTTGTCATACCCATACTATAGAATTTGGCGTTCTGGAATTTGAAACTCTGCCGTTGGCTATGTCTCAAAGAGTCTTTACCAATATTCTAGGTTCAACAAACGATTTTCTCTTCTCTATTTTGCAACCTCCGAGGGTTTAATTAGTGCTTTCTTAGGATAGTTATATCCATGCGTAAGTTTTGTTAAAAGCAATCACTGCTTGAAATTAACAATGCATACACAAATTCTTTAGTACAATTATACTAATACACTTTTTATGATTAATAAAATCATTGATTTTTCAATCAATAACAAATTCATTATTGGTTTGCTAACACTTACCATTGTTGCAGCAGGTATTTGGAGTATGACCAAGGTTCCTATTGACGCTGTTCCGGATATTACTAATAATCAGGTTCAGGTCATTACACAGGCACCCAATTTAGGAACACAGGATATAGAACAATTTGTAACCTACCCTATTGAGGTGGCAATGAGCAATTTACCTGATGTTAAGGAGATCCGTTCTATTTCTCGATTTGGACTATCGGTTGTTACCATTGTTTTCGATGATGATATGGGAACATACCTTCCACGACAACTAGTCGCTGAGAAACTAAACGAGGTAAAAGATAAAATTCCGACTGGTTTTGGAGAACCATCAATGGGACCCATTTCTTCCGGTTTAGGGGAAATTTATCAATATACACTTAAAGTAAAACCAGAATATAAAAACAAGTATTCGGTCACCGATTTACGCACCATGCAAGATTGGATCGTGCAGCGTCAAATGGCTATGGTAGATGGCGTTGTTGAGGTAAATGCTGTAGGTGGTAAAATTAAACAGTATGAGGTAGCCGTAGACCCAAACGAATTAAGGGCGATTGGAATAACCATTACCGATGTTTTTGAAGCTCTTGAAGCCAATAATCAAAATACAGGGGGCGCATATATTGAAAAGAATCATCAAGCAAATTTTATTCGTGGAGAAGGCTTGGTGCGTAGTTTAGAGGATATTAGAAAAATTTCAGTTAAAAATGATAATAATATTCCTATAACGATTGGTGACATTGCGACGGTACAATATGGTGCTGCTATTCGCTATGGTGCAATGACTCAAGATGGTGAAGGCGAGGTTGTAGGTGGTATGGTAATGATGCTGAAAGGGGCTAACTCGAACGATGTTATAGACAATGTCAAGAAAAGAATGGCTCAGATAGAAAAGTCTTTACCGGAGGGTGTTATTATCGAATCCTTATTGGACCGTAGTAAATTAATAGGAGAAACTACATCAACGGTAGCAACCAACCTTGTAGAAGGTGCATTAATAGTCATCTTTGTCCTTATTTTCTTATTAGGAAATTGGCGCGGTGGATTAATCGTAGCCTCTACTATTCCCTTATCCTTATTATTTGCATTTATTCTTATGAATGTCTTCGATGTATGGGCGAATTTAATGAGTTTGGGTGCTATTGACTTCGGAATCATTGTTGACGGCTCTGTAATTATTGTTGAAAGCACCGTTTTTCTCATTACATCCCAATTCTTAAAAAAGAAAAAACTAACAGCTAACGAACGTGATAACGTTGCCGCAACAGCCTCGAAAAAAATGATGAATGCGGCTTTCTTTGGTCAGCTCATAATCCTAATTGTTTTCCTGCCAATTTTGGCATTAGAAGGGATTGAAGGTAAAATGTTTAAACCCATGGCGCTGACATTTATTTTTGCTATGCTTGGAGCAATGGTACTCTGTTTAACTTATGTGCCAATGATGTCGGCCTTGATTTTAAGGGTGCCTAAATCATCAAAAAAATCTTATGGTGATAAATTTGTGCTTTGGGTAGAAAACAAATACCAACCATTATTGGTTAAGGCTTTAAAGAAAGGAAAATTCATAGTTGGGATTGCGGTGGTTTTATTTGCGTTTACAATTTTTATGTTTAGCCGAATGGGGGGCGAATTTATACCGCAATTAGATGAAGGTGATATTGCTTTTCACGCTATTTTAAAACCTGGGAGTTCTCTTTCTGAAACCATTGAAACTACGACCAAAATTGAACAAATTGTAAAAGCAAAATTCCCTGAAGTTATAAAAGTTGTAAGTCGGATAGGTGTGGCTGAAATACCAACAGACCCAATGCCGATGGATTTGGCAGATATTTTTGTGATTCTTAAACCAAAAAGCGAATGGACTTCAGTAAAATCGAAGGATGAATTAATAGATAAAATAAAAGAAGCGGTTGAAATAATTCCTGGGGTTAATTATGAGTTTTCCCAGCCTATTGAAATGCGTTTTAATGAATTACTCGAAGGGGTAAGAGAAGATATAGCTATAAAACTTTATGGGGAAGATATTGATGTGCTTTCTCAAAAAGCAGAAGAGATCACCAAATTAATTGCAGGAACAGATGGAATTGGTGATATGAAAGCTGAAGCCACAACGGGTTTGCCACAAATGACCATTACTTATAATAGAAGTAAATTGGCTCAATACGGACTTCAAATAAATACATTGAATCAAACGGTGCAATCAGCATTCGCTGGAGGGAAAGCAGGAATTATTTTTGAAGGTGAAAAACGATTCGATTTAGTGGTGCGTTTAAATTCTCAAAACCGAAAGGATATTACAGATGTTCAAAATTTGTTTATCAACCTACCTTCTGGCGCACAAATCCCACTTCGGGAAATAGCTGATGTAAGCTATAAATCGGGACCAATGCAAATTAGTAGAGATAACACTAACAGAAGAACCTATGTTGGAATTAATGTAAGAGGGCGTGATGTCAAATCTTTAGTAACCGAAATAAAATCAAAACTAGATGCCAATCTTGATTTACCATCTGGTTACTTTATTCGATATGGAGGTGCTTTCGAAAATTTGGAACGTGCAAGCAATCGTTTGCAAACCGTTGTTCCGATTGCCTTGTTGCTTATTTTTATATTAATATATTTTGCGTTAAAGTCAATTCCACAAACCTTGATGATTTATATCGCTATTCCAATGGCTACCATCGGCGGGGTCGTAGCATTGTGGTTACGCGACATGCCATTTAGTATATCGGCTGGAGTAGGGTTTATAGTCTTGTTTGGAGTCGCAGTTTTAAACGGATTGGTGATGATAAGCGGTTTAAATGAGCTCAAAGATGAAGGTATAACTAATTTGAAGGATAGAATTATCGAAGGCACAAAACGAAGGATAAGACCTATAATGCTAACGGCTTTTACAGATGTATTGGGCTTTTTGCCAATGGCTATTTCGGCATCGGCAGGAGCAGAAGTACAACGTCCATTGGCGACCGTTGTTATTGGTGGTTTGCTGACTTCAACGCTATTGACATTATTTATTCTTCCAATACTATATCATTGGGTTGAGAATAAATCATTGAAGTTTAGAGCTAATAAAAAGCTGGTAAGCGTTATGGCAATGATAGCAATTGTCTGTATACTCCCATTCACAGCAAATGCACAACAAGTGGAAATTGAATTGCCGATAATTTCAATGAATGAAGCAGTATCCATAGCGAAAGAAAATTATCCCGGACTAAAACAAATGCAGTTGGAAATTACCAAGCAGCATCAACTAAAAGGGACCGCTTTCGATTTTGGCACGACTCAAATTTTTACCGGAGGTGAAGAAATTAATAACGGCAACGGTATTTATACTACTATTGGTCTAGGGCAATCAAATATCGATCTCTTCGGAATATCCCCAAAACGAAAATTACTGGAACAGCGGATTCAATTAGCTCAAAAAGCATTTCAACTTTCAGAATTAGAGTTAGAATTGGAGGTTAAAAAAGCCTGGATAAATGCCTTCCGAAGTAAAAGGTATTATAAGATTTATAAAGAACTGGATTCGGTTTACCATAAGTTTGATCAAGCAGTGACGTTAAATTATGAGGTGGAAGCCATTTCAAGATTAGAATATTCTGCGGCTAAAAACCAAGCTTTACAAATTCAGAATAAAACAAGCCAGGTATATAGTGAATATGTCATAGCATTGGAACAATTAAATCTATGGTTGGTTTCGGAAGAGTTTTATACGGTGCCGGATGATTTGGATATGGTAGATGAAATAGAAGTAAAGGCATTAGGTATTGAATCACATCCATTGATCAAGCTTGCAGAGCTACAAATGACTGAAGCGGAAGCCAAATACAATATGGCTAAAGCTGAAAGTTTACCAAAGTTTAATCTTCAAGGTGGTTTGCAAAGAGTAAATGGAACCTCCGGGTTTTATAGCTATCAAGCAGGTATTTCTTTACCGTTATTATCAGGCAGCACGAAAGCACAAATAAGAACTGCAAAAATTGACAAGGAAATTGCTGAGGTAAATGCGCAATTCAAACAAAAAGAAGTAGGATCTAAGTATATGCAGGCTAAAGAGAATTATCAAAAATGGAAAACTTCCTGGCAATTCTATAAAAATGAGGTGCTGCCACTAATCAAGGACCAGAAAACAGCTGCTTTATTTGCTTACAAGGAAGGTGAAATTGACTATACAGCATTTACACAACTTATAAAGGAAGCGATTCAATCGGAATTAGAGGCGCAAGAAGCATTAATTCATTATGTGGAAAGCAGTTTCGAATTACAATATTTTAAAAATTAATTCAATGAAAAATACACTATATATCATCTTACCAGTAGTAATACTTTCAGTTTTAGTGACGTCATGTGGCTATAAAGAAGGTGATGGACATTCGCATGGCGAAGTTGTTCAAACTGAAGTAAAACAAGAAGCCCCACATGAAAAAGTTGAAGAAGCTATGCTTACTGCACAACAATTTGAAGCTTTAAAAATGGAAATAGGCACTATAAAATCAAGACAGATGAGTGGCTATGTTGAAGCTAACGGAACCTTAGAAGTGCCACCACAAAGTGAAGCCGCCATTACTTCGGTGATTGGAGCTAATGTTGTTTCTATTGAAGTGATTGAAGGGGATAAAGTCAACAAAGGACAAGTAGTTGCATATCTGTCGCATCCTAATATTATTATGAAACAAACCGACTATTTGAATGCAAACAGTAATAGTAATTTTTTGAAGAAGAATTATGAACGTCAGCAGAAGTTATACGAAGCAGGCGTTGGGTCAGGGGCAAATTTTCAAAAGGCAGAGGCAGAGTATGAAGTTTCAAAAGCATTGGTAAGTGGAATGGCTGCTCAATTGCAATTGTTAAATATTAATGCTGCATCCATACGCAATGGCACAATTGCTCAAAGAGTTGCATTGCGTAGTCCTATTGAAGGCTATGTTCAAAAAGTGGAAGTGAAAACCGGGCAATATGTAGAACCGCAAACCGAACTCTTTGAAATAGTAGACACCCATCACGTTCACGCTGATTTAATGGTATTCGAAAAAGATGTTTATAAAGTAAAAAAAGGCCAAAGAGTAATCTTTAATGTAGAATCTGTTCCTGATGATGAACTCACAGCAGAAATCTATTCGGTGAGTAAAACATTTGAGGACAATCCCAAAGCAGTACACGTGCACGCCGAAATTGAAAACAAAAAAGGCAATCTGATTCCCGGTATGTATATCCAAGGAAAAATCCAGATAGATAATGCTGAAACAACTGCATTGCCAGAGAGTGCTATTATAAAAGAAGGAGATAGATTTTATGTTTTTTCTGTAGAAAAGGAAAACGAAGATTGGAGTTTTAAGCCTGTTGAGGTTATTTTGGGGGTAAAAGATGATACCTGGGTAACTGTTAAGTTTGTTAAAGAAATAGATGCCAACACAAAATTTGCCTATAATAATGCCTATTATCTTATTGCAGAAATGAAAAAAGGAGAAGCAGGTCACGACCATTAAACTATGCAAACAATAGAAGAACTTTTGGAAGCAAATAATATTCGTGTTACGGCAATGCGTTTACTCATTTATAAATTTTTAGCACAAAAAAAGGTTGCAGTCACATTAAGTGATATTGAAAATGCTTTTGAAAAAGCAGATAGAACCACATTGTATAGAACAATAAAAACTTTTGAAGAAAAAGCGATTGTACATCAAATAGATGATGGAACTGGGATTACTAAGTATGCCCTTTGTGAAAAAGGTTGTAATTGTGAGATTGAAACCGATCTACACCTACATTTTCATTGTAATAATTGTAATGAAACCATTTGTTTAACAGATCATAAAATCCCACAAATTAAAGTGCCAAACGGTTTTATTTCAGAAAATGTAAACTTGGTTGTAAAAGGTATTTGCGATAAATGTAGTGGCGAATAATGCACTTCCCTTGCATTGAATTAATTTGGAAATTGCACGTATGAAAAAGAAAAACATCAAACTTAGTGAATTGGGCAATTCAAATACAGAACACGCTGATTCACATTCACACGAAACTCATTCATCCTCATTTAAGGCTTACTTAGCACCAGTCTTTAGTTTCATCTTTTTATTGATTGGGATCGCTCTCGATTATTTTAATTGGGTTGATGCTTTTGAAGATCCGCTTAGACTTATTTGGTATCTCATCGCTTATATTCCAGTTGGTTTTCCAGTTCTTAAAGAAGGCTGGAAAAGTATAAAAAGAGGTGACTTCTTCACCGAATTTTTACTCATGTCTATTGCAACAATAGGGGCGTTTGCCATTGGCGAGTATCCGGAGGGAGTAGCTGTGATGTTGTTTTATGCAGTAGGTGAACTTTTTCAAAATGCTGCTGTCAAGAAAGCGAAAGGAAATATTACCGCCTTACTTGATGTGCGCCCAAAGGAGGCATTGGTATTTAAAGATGGAGATTTTGTGGAGATGGATCCTGAGAAGGTAGAAGTTGGCGAACGAATACAAGTTAGAGTAGGAGAAAAAATACCCTTAGATGGATTGTTGACTTCGGAAAAAGCTTCGGTTAATACGGCTGCAATTACAGGGGAAAGTACGCCTCAAATACTTCAGAAAGGGGAAAAGCTCTATGCTGGAAGCATAAATCTGGAAGGAGTAATTGAAGTTGAAACTACCAAAATATTTAAGGATAGTTCTATTTCTCGTATCCTGGATATGGTGCAAAACGCGACTAGTCGTAAATCGAAAACTGAATTGTTTATCCGGAAGTTTGCACGAATTTATACGCCTATCGTTGTTTTCTTAGCGATAGGAATCACAATTTTACCATGGTTATTTGTTGAAGAGTACGTTTTTAGCGAATGGTTGTATCGAGCACTTATTTTTCTTGTGATTTCTTGTCCGTGTGCGCTGGTGATCTCAATTCCTCTAGGCTATTTTGGTGGCTTGGGTGCAGCTTCCCGTAACGGTATTTTGTTTAAAGGAGCTTCATTTCTGGAAGGAATTACCAAAGTGAACACCGTCGTGATGGATAAAACTGGAACTGTGACCAAAGGGGTTTTTGAAATAAGCGCTATAGAACCTATTGGTTTTTCTGAAGTAGAATTTATGAAGTACCTCATGGCGTTAGAAGAGCAATCTACACATCCAATTGCAAAGGCGATTATGAGGTATAAAAGTTCTGAAGCATCCTTTGAAGCGAAAAATGTAACAGAAATTGCTGGTAAAGGATTGAAAGGTCTGGTAAATGGGAAAACTGTATTGGCGGGTAATAAGGCATTGATGAACGAATCAGGTATCAATGTCCCGACAGAGGTTGACGCTTTGATCGAATCGGTGGTATTACTTTCAATAGACAATAAATTTGCAGGATATGTAACGATTGCAGACGAACTGAAGGAGGATGCTCATGAAACTATTTTACAATTACGCAAAGCGGGTATATCAAAAATTGTAATGCTGTCGGGAGATAAGGATTCAATTACGCAACAGGTCGCATCAAAACTCGGTATCGATTGGGCAAAAGGAGGCTTATTGCCGGAGGACAAACTAAACGAGCTTGAGACTTTAAAAAAATTACCAAATACTATTGTTGCATTTATTGGGGATGGAATAAACGATGCACCGGTTATTGCAGCAAGTGACGTAGGTATCGCAATGGGCGGATTGGGTAGCGATGTGGCTATTGAAACTGCAGATGTTATTATCCAGAACGATCAGCCTTCAAAAGTAGCAACCGCTATAAAAATTGGGCATTCCACCAGACGAATAGTTTGGCAAAATATCGGCTTGGCATTTGGTGTAAAAGTGATTGTTTTAATTTTGGGTGCCGGTGGACTTGCTACCATGTGGGAAGCAGTGTTTGCAGATGTAGGCGTGGCGCTTCTCGCTATTTTGAATGCAGTAAGACTTCAGAAGATGAAATGGAGATAAATAACTAAAGTGCTTTCATTTTTGCAAATGCTTCGGAAGATGTTTGGATTTAAAGAATTATTCCGAAGCTAAAACCTTTCCAATAATTCTAAAACTTCCTTTTTATAACTTCTACTAATTGATAAAGATTTATTCTGAATCACAATTTCTTCATTAGAGAATGACGTGATCTGTTTAAGAGCTATGATGTAAGATCTATGTATCCTTAGAAATTTTTCACTTGGTAGTTTTGCCTCAATAGCACTTATAGTTTCCCGGGTTACGATAGTTTCATCGATTTGGTGAATTTTAAGATAATCGCCATAACTTTCAATATAAATAATCGAATCAAAATCAATTTTGATCATTCTTCTGTCTGCTCTCACAAACATAAAATCATTAAACTCTATAGCTTTTATTTCACTATGATTCGAATTAATACGGATTTCAAAATAATTATTCACTGCTTTCAAAAGTCTTTCAAAAGAGATAGGTTTCAACAAATAATCTACCGCTTGCAGTTCAAAGCCTTCTACAGCATAATCTCTATATGCAGTAGTAAAGATTATTTTGACATTTTTATTAATAGATTTGGCAAAGGCGATACCTGATATTTCAGGCATATTAATATCCAGGAATACTAAGTCTATTGTATGTTCTCTTAAACAGTTAAATGCATCTATGGCATTACTGCAACTTCCCACAATTGTTACCTTGGGTATTTTAGATAAATGTGTTGCTATTATTTCTCTTGCAATAGCTTCATCATCAACAATAATACAGCTTATGGACTTCACTTCTGACAATTATTTATTTAAGTTTAATTGTAAATTTACTTTAAAAAGATCGTTTTCATTTTCAATTTTCAAAATGTAATCGTTGTTATATAATAAATCTAAGCGTTTTCTGATGTTTTCCAGGCCTATCCCTTTCGATGAAATTTCTGCATTTAAATTGGTGTTTTCAATATAGAAATGCATTGTTTCACCCTCACACCTCAGATTAATTTTAATAGTAAGTTGTCTTGATATAATCACTCCATGTTTAAAACTATTTTCAATAAAAGGGATCAAAAGCATAGGAGCTATTTTTAGATCTTCTGAAATACCATTAGTGTTAAACTCAAGATTCAACACATCATTAAATCGCATTTTTTCTAATGCTATATAGTCATTGATATGGTTTATTTCGTCAATAAGAGATACAAAAGGTTTGTCTGCCTGGTACAATAAATAATCCAATAGATTTGAAAGTTTTAGAATCATTTCTGGCGTTTCATCCGCCTTTTTTAAAGCAAAACCATACATAGTATTTAAAGTGTTGAAAAGAAAATGTGGATGAATTTGCATTTTTAAATAATTCAGTTCCTGTTCTTTCAATTTTAGTTGGGTCTCCAGAATTTTGTTTTCAAGTTTACTTTTTTCTTCGGAATGCTTTAGATTAAGTTTCAATAGTTTGAAAGCACTAACAATAACAACCACCAAATAAACGCTAATTGATACAAACAAGATGCTCTTACTAATTGGAGCCATGTTCGAATACTGAAAATTGGAGAGATATACTAATCCGTAGAATATCGAAATAACGATAAGATAAGCCGAAATAATTACTGCATAAATACTGTATAAAGCAAACAAAATGTATCGTTTACTAATTAGATACTCCGGAATTATTTTATAAATAAAAACATAGGTAGTAGCGATTGTAATGGGCATTAAAAACAAAGAAAAAGACAGTACATAACCAAAATCGGTACTGTCGACTCCGAAAAAGTAGGTGTAAAATAACAACACCCCACACCAGAAAATAAAATGAAGTGTAAGTTGGACTACTTTTTTTAAAACGAAGGATCTCGTAAACATTACCACAATACTATATGCAAGTATACCATTAAATTCAGGCTATCGAATATTTTGTAGATGAATAACAGGTTTAGCAATGGTTTTAACAGCAGGTTGTTTTAAATGCTAAATCGGTCATCAGTCGCATTTTAATAAATGCAAGGCTTAAAGACTTTATGTTTGTACCATGTTTAACTAAAACCATATGTTATGATTATTTTATCTATTGTCGCTTTAAGCCCAGTAACTAGTAGATTTATGGAAGGAGGACCCATTATGATGTCTCTTATTTTAATATGTCTTTTACTAGCGCTGTTTTTTCTGGTTAAAGGATTTTTAAGTTTGAAAAATGATCTTGGAAAATCTAGAAAGATGACCACCTTAGCTTCAGATGTAAGCTTATTAGGGTTGGTTATTGGATTTTTAGGATCAATATTCGGTATGATTTCAGCTTTCGATTCCATTGAAGCTATTGGTGAAATTAGCACGCCTATGTTAGCAGCGGGATTAAAAGTTTCGTTTCTGACTACCGTTTTTGGTTGTATCACTTTTATTCTTCCAAGAATAGGGATTCTAATTCTACGTGCATTACAAAAGGAGTAATATCGTTTATGTAAAACGTAGAGAAATTAATACTTACTTTGAAAATCTAACTAATAACTACTCATCAGATTTTCAATCAGGATCAATTCGTTTTATTTATATAAAATGTAGGGTTTCTTCGTGCTAACTTGTTCATTAATTGATTTATTTTAGTTAATTTTTACAATCAATAATTTCAACAAGCTAATCGATTGAAAAAATCTGTTCACAATATCTTCGTAGGAGTAATGATCAGCATCATTATTATTGTGACACTATACCTTTCCTACGATGGGTACACCTATTACACTACACCTCTGGAAGAACGCTTTTACCACCCACGTTACGATTGGTTTAAGCCCAGTGGTATTTACGGTCAGGGTTTAGGAGTGATTGGGACTTTTCTTATCCTTTTTGGTGTTACCATTTACATATTGCATAAGCGTTATAACATTTTAGGAAAATGGGTGCGCCTCAAGTATTTGTTGGAATTCCACATATTCTTGTGTACTCTGGGGCCCATTTTAGTGCTTTTCCATACGGGTTTTAAGTTTGGTGGAATCGTATCAATTGCGTTTTGGAGCATGGTTGCGGTGGTTGCCAGTGGCGTAATTGGCCGATTTATTTACATTCAAATCCCCAGAACCATTGAAGGACGAGCTTTAAGTCTGAATGAGGTTAAACATATGAAAACAGATATTTCAGAAGTGTTGGAAGATAAATACAAGCTTCAACCGGCGATTATTCAATTATTTCTCAACTTTACTGAAACTGGATCAACCCTTGAAAAACCTTCCGTAGGTGTGCTTCAGAAGGCATTAAAGGAAAATAACGTAACAAAAAGCGAGCAACAATCGATCCTGAAAATGGTAAAGCATGAACGTTCCTTATCCCGTAAGATCGGGCGATTGGAAACCATGAAAAAGTATTTTAAATACTGGCACGTTGCTCATATGCCATTTGCCCTGATTATGTTAGTGATTGTTGTGGTTCATGTGATTGTCGCATTTACCTTTGGATATAAATGGATATTTTAATGGATTCACTTTTGCTAGAGGAATTACTGGGATATGGGGTTGTGCTATTGATTTGCGGATTCATCATTTTTTTTTATCTCTACGGAAAGAAAAAAGCATCCAAAAAAAATGCAAAAAAGGTTGAATTAGCCAAAGTGGAAGGACTACATGAACCTGTTTCATTGCATCCGTTCATTGATCCCAATGTTTGTATTGGAAGTGGGGCCTGTGTTGCTGCATGCCCGGAGAAAGATATCTTGGGTATCGTAGATGGTAAAGCCGTCGTGATAAACGCTTCTAATTGTGTAGGTCATGGGGCTTGTTTTCATGCTTGTCCGGTTGAAGCAATTTCCCTTCGAATTGGTACCGAAAAGAGAGGTGTAGATTTGCCGCATGTCAATCAGAATTTTGAAACCAATATGAAGGGGATTTATATCGCTGGAGAACTAGGCGGTATGGGTCTAATAAAAAATAGTGTTGAACAAGGACAGCAAGCCATCGATAGCATTGTAAAAAGCAAAAAGATTTCAAAAAACGACTGTCTGGATGTAGTTATAGTAGGAGCCGGTCCTGCAGGCATTTCGGCTACCTTGGCAGCTAAACAAAAAAGTTTGACTTCGGTTACTCTCGAACAGGATACATTGGGTGGAACGGTTTTTACATTTCCCAGATCCAAGGTAGTGATGACATCGCCAATGCAGCTTCCACTTCACGGGAAAGTGAAATTATACGACACTTCCAAACAAGAACTCCTTGATTTATGGAAAAAGGTGATTAATGAACACCATCTTGAAATTGTTGAAAACACAAAAGTCGACCAGATTATACCTCAAAATAATGACACTTTTAAAGTGGTAACTAACACAGGAAAAGAGTATGTTACTAATAATGTTTTGTTGTCCATTGGTCGCCGTGGAAGTCCCAGAAAATTAAATGTACCGGGAGAGGATACACAAAAGGTAGCGTATAGATTGCTTGAGCCCGAGATTATTTCAGGAAAGAAAATAATCGTTATCGGTGGAGGTGACTCTGCTATTGAATCTGCGTTGCTTCTGAAAGATGATAATGAAGTGATTCTATCATATCGAAATGATAAATTCTCACGCCTGAAACCAAAGAATAAAGAAAATATTTTAAAGGCTGAAACCGATAATTCTATCGAAATTATTTTCGATTCAAATATTGTGAGCATCAACCCGGATTTTGTACTCCTTAAACTGAAGGACGATACTACACGACAAATTGAAAACGACCTGGTGTATATTTTCGCAGGAGGAGAATTACCTACCGGATTTTTAGAAAAATCGGGGGTTCAAATTACCAAACGTTTTGGGTATATTATGAAGAAACATTAACTTCATAGCAGATGTTTAAATCAAAATACATAGCGGTCTTGTTTTTAGTGTTCGTTATACCTATGATTACAGCACAAATCTCTCCTGGAGATCTCACTACCTCACATTCACAACTGGAAGGTATTTCTAATTGTACTCAATGTCATGAGCTGGGCGAAAAAGTAAAAGACTCGAAATGCCTTCAATGTCATACTGAAATTAAGAGTTTAATTAATCAAAATCGTGGATTTCATGCTAGCGCAGAAGTTGAACGTCAGGACTGTGCGAAATGTCATAGTGAACATCATGGGCGTAAATTCGATATGGTTCGTTTTGATACCAAAACCTTTAATCATAAAGACACAGGCTATCCGTTGGAAGGCGCTCACGCCAAAGTAGATTGCCGACAATGCCATGCTCCTGAAAATATCGCTAATTCAGAAATAAGGAAAAGAAAAGACACCTATTTGGGACTTGATAAAAAGTGTTTGAGTTGCCACGAAGATTTTCACCAAAACACCCTTCCCAAAGATTGTCTTTCCTGCCATACAATGAATGCCTTTATTCCTGTAACTTCCTTCGATCACGATACTGCCGATTTTAAATTAAGAGGAGAGCACGCTTCAGTCGATTGCAAAGAATGTCATAAAACAACTACCAAGAACGGTAAGGAATTTCAGCAATTTACTGGAATGGCTTTTAACGATTGTAAAGCTTGCCATAATGATCCGCATAACAATCAGTTACCAGGAGATTGTGCCCAATGTCATACCGAAACATCATTTTCAAATTTCATCGGTAAGGGTAGATTTAACCACAATCGAACCGATTTTGATCTTAACGGAGCACACAAAAAGATTGATTGCTTCAGTTGTCACCAAAAAGGTTCTGGACCCACTAGAATTTTTCAGGATAATATCGCTGCCGAAGAAAACAATTGTGTCGCGTGTCACAATGACCCTCATGAGAATAAATTTGGACAGGATTGCGCGAAATGCCATTCCGAAGAGAGTTTTATTGCACTTAAAGAAATGGATTTTTTCGATCATTCTGTGACCGATTTTCCTTTGGAAGGAATGCACATAAGTGTAGACTGTAGAAAATGTCATGTAGAACGTTTTTCTACACCTATCGATTTTTCTGAATGTAAAAGTTGTCATCAAGATTACCATAATGGAGAATTTACTGAAAATGGAACAACGCCCGATTGCAAGGAATGTCATACACTTCAGAAGAAATTTGACTATACTTCATTTACAATTTCAGACCATCAGAATTCCAATTTCCCCTTAGAAGGAGCTCATATAGCAACACCTTGTTTTGCTTGTCATGTGGATGAAGCCTCAGATCGTTGGACCTTTGCGAATCTGGGAAATGACTGTATTGATTGCCATAACAACATTCATGAAGGGTATCTTCCAGAAAAGTTTATTCCTGAAAATAATTGTGCTTCCTGTCATGGCTCTGAAGCATGGGATTTAGTACGCTTTGACCATAACAATACCGATTGGCCTCTCATCGGAAAACATACTGAAGTTGCTTGTAGTAAATGTCATTTCGAAATTTCAGAAAACAGCGAACTTATATCGCAGAATTTTAGTACTTTAGAGACGAACTGCGCGTCTTGTCACGATAATATTCACGGAGATAGTTTTGCTATAAACGGAATAACAGAATGCTCCCGTTGCCATGTTAGTAATAGCTGGTTTCCGGAGAAATTTGATCACAATACCAGTCGTTTTCCATTAACCGGGAAACACGAAGAGGTTGATTGTAAAGCGTGTCATGAGGCTACCAATAATAATGGTGAGCCTGTGGTTACATATAAACTAAACAAGCTGGATTGCATAGACTGCCATTCATAATCGTACTTCTATTTTTTGTAATCTCTGTATCGGGACAGTCGCCTCATGGAAATTCGCTAAAGTTGGATTGCGCCCAATGTCATAATCCGGAAGGATGGACAGTTGATCTTGAAACCATTAAATTTGACCATAATTCTACCAATTTTGAGCTGGAAGGAAGTCACGAAATCACCGATTGTAAATCTTGTCACACCTCATTAGTATTTAACGAAGCACCCACAGATTGTATCTCCTGCCATACAGATATTCATAGTCAATCGGTTGGAAATGACTGTATTCGTTGTCATACTTCGGAAAACTGGTTGGTTTTTACCATACCTGAAATTCATGAAGAAAATGGCTTTCCACTTATCGGTACTCACTCTAATCTTAGTTGTGTAGAATGCCATACCAACGAAAGCTCTTTAATCTTTAATCGCCTCGGAAACGAATGTATTGAATGCCATCGAGATGATTATATGGCGACTCAAAGTCCTAATCATTTAGGAGCTGGCTTTAGCACCGATTGTATTGAGTGCCATAGCACGATTGGCTTCGATTGGGGATTAACAGGGGTAAACCATGATTTTTTCCCACTTACGATGGGGCATGATATTCAAGATTGTAGTCGTTGCCATGATATTACAAATTTTTCAGATATTTCGGCCGATTGCTTTTCGTGCCATGAAATTGATTTCAACCAGACATCCAATCCTAATCATACGACCGCAGGCTTTCCAACAGATTGTATTGAATGTCATACAACAGCTCCCGGGTGGACTCCTGCCACGATAAATCATGATTTTTTTCCACTTACAATGGGTCATGATATACAAGATTGTAATGCTTGCCATACCGGCGGAATTTTTACCGGAACACCAACCGATTGTTTTGCTTGCCATGATGATGATTACAACCAAACCACGAATCCAAATCATACAACTGCAGGTTTCCCTACCGATTGTGCCACTTGTCATTCCACCAATCCAGGTTGGATGCCTGCGGTAGTCGATCACGATTTCTTCCCGCTTACTCAAGGCCACGATATACAGGATTGTAATGCCTGTCACGCCGGAGGTATTTTTACAGGAACTCCCACCGATTGCTTTGCCTGCCATGATGACGATTTTAATCAAACAGCAAATCCTAACCACACAGCTGCGGGTTTCCCAACAGATTGTGTTCAATGTCATACTACCAATCCTGGATGGATGCCAACCACTTTCAATCATGATTTCTTCCCGCTCGTACAAGGACATAATATCAATGATTGCGTAGCATGCCATGTTAGCGAAATTTATATAAACACTCCAACAGACTGTTTTGCTTGCCATCAGGATGATTATAATCAAACGAATGATCCGGATCACCAGGCGGCTAATTTCCCCACCGATTGTGTAGAATGTCACACACTTAATCCGGGATGGATGCCTTCTACATTCGATCACGATAACCAGTACTTCCCGATTTACAGTGGGAAACACGATAATGTATGGTCATCCTGCATTGAATGTCATACTAATCCGGGCAACTTTGCACAATTCGACTGTCTTAATTGCCATGCGCCCGGGCCTACAGGTGATGATCATGATGGGGTGAGCGGTTATATCTATGAAAGTAACGCTTGCTTTGCGTGTCATCCCGATGGAGAAGGATAAATTTATGAAGCATTATATAATTTGCATATTAACTCTATTTCTCGGAGCTTCCGACATCCTTGCGCAGGATGATCGGGAACGGCTAACGGGTACGGTTACATTTGTGACTTCAAATAATGTTTATGTAAGATTCGACACTACTGAAGACATTCAAATCGGGGCAACGCTTCAATTAAATAAAGTGGATTGTTTGTTGGTTTCTGAAAAGTCTTCTACTTCGGTTGTATGTACGATTATCAATGATTGTGAAGTGACCAAAGGACAGACAGTCCAATATGTGGCAGCTGCTTCTGAAACTATTCCGAAGGAAATCATAGAAGATAATGTAGATAAATCCATTCCTGCTGAAGTGATACAACCAAAGGAACCTTATTCTGTGAAGGAATCTATTTACAAAGAAAAAGTGAATGGAAGAATATCGGCTGCCAGCTATAATAATTTTTCTAATCTTAGGGAGAATCGTCATCGATTTCAAAGCCGTTTTTCACTTAATGCTGATCATCTAAGTGATGGAAAATTCTCATTGGAAACCTATATTGCCTATCGAAACAATTATTCTGTACCTGAAAATTATAAAGGCCGCACTAGTATATTTAATGTCTATAATTTAAATGGTACTTACGATGTGACTCCTTCCCTTTGGGTGTCGTTGGGTCGAAAGATCAATAGGAAAGCATCAACGTTTGGAGCCAATGATGGTTTGATGGTCGAGAAACATTTTGGAAATTTTTATGTAGGTGCTGTCGGTGGTTTTCGTCCCGATTTTTTCGACTATGGGTTTAATTCAGATTTGCTTCAATATGGAGGATATGTAGGCATCGAAAGTAAAACAGCTTCTATTTATAGTAGTACAACGCTAGGCGCCATGGAACAAACCAACGCGGGTGCAACCGACAGGAGATATGTTTTTTTTCAGCATTCCAGCACCATTGCTTCCGATCTTAATTTATTTGGATCGGCCGAGATGGACATCTTCGGAAATACAGGTAATGAAACCCGACTAACAAACTTGTACTTATCTGCCCGGTATCGTTTTAGCAGGGCTGCAAATTTTTCATTGTCTTACGATTCTCGAAAACGAATTGTGTATTACGAGACTTTCGAAACTGAAATAGAAAGGTTACTTGACGAGGATCTTGCAAGACAGGGAATTCGAGCTCGTTTAAATGTTCGTCCCACTAAGATTATTTGGGCTGGTGTTAGTTATAGCAGTCGTTTTCAGAGCGATGACCAGAATAAGTCTGATAATATTTATGGTTACGCTACCTTAACGAAAATCCCAGCTTTGGGAGGGCGATTAAATGTTTCATATAACGCAAATACTTCCAGATATTTAAAAAGCAACATCATATCGGTACGTCATTCCAGAGATCTTTTAAAAAACTATGTTTATGCAGATATTTACTTTCGGATGGCGGATTACGACTATATTACGCAGGATAATCAGTACACCCAGAATTATTATGGAGTCACTTTAAACTATCGAATTTCCAGAAGTTGGCAGTTTAATATTTCTGGTGAAATGTCACAATTGGATGAGGAGAATAATTTTCGTTTTTATACTCAGCTAACAAAACGATTTTATACAAAAAAGAAAAAATAATAGACTATGAATTTTAAGAATTTGATATACTTCGGAATAGTTTCAGTAGTAACGATTGGTTGTAACAACGGCCCGAAGGTTATTACAGCTACCGATACTTCAGAAGGGCAAAATACCAGCAGTGGAATTTTTTCCGAAACTAACAATGGAACAACAACTACTTCAGAAAGGAGCGGCTTTACCGAAAACCTTCATACAGTGGTAGTGAATGAAAAACTCCCGACAAATAAGTATGTTTATTTAAAAGTGACAGAAGGTGGCAAACAATTTTGGATCGCAGTACCAAAGCAGGAGGTCACAGTTGGAGGAACCTATTTTTACAGAGACGGATTATTAAAGACCAATTTCGAAAGTAAAGAATACAAGCGTACTTTCGATACCATTTATCTAGTGACTAGTATTGTTGCTCCTGATCATGGAAGTACTAAAGGGAATAGTTCGGCTGATTTTTCGAAGTCTGATTCAGAGAATTTCAAGAAACCTTCAGAAAAGAAAGATATCCCAACACATACTGATGAGATTATTAAGCATAAAGGCTCCGTGAAGATTTCTGATATCGTGGCAAACCCTTCAGAATACAATGGAAAAACAGTTCAGATTACAGGAAAATGTGTCAAGGTAAACCCTAATATTATGAAACGAAATTGGATTCATTTAAAAGATGGTAGTAAAGATGATTTCGACTTGGTGGTTACATCCAACACTTTTGTTGCCGAAGGTCAGGTGGTTACTATGAAGGCTGAGGTGACTCTTAATAAGGATTTTGGTGCAGGATATTCTTATGATCTTATTCTCGAGAATGGTGTTGTTATCGAATAGTTATGACAGATTATATAGATGGATTAAAAATTAAAATGACTTAATAAATGGTTAAATCAGTTCATAAAAGAGATTATGATATTTTTCTGAGTCATGCAAGTGAAGATAAAGAGATAGCCGATTATTTGGAAAACTGGCTAACTGAATTTGCGGGATTTGATGTGTGGTATGCGCCCCGTGAATTAAGTGGCGGTTCTTTATTAGCAACGGATTTGCAAAAGGCAATTTCACGTTGTAGAAGTATTGTGCTGATTGCAACTGATAATTCAGTAAATAAGGGTTGGGTCGTTTCTGAATATAATTCGGCTATGGACGAAAAAAATAATAATCCTGACTTTAGAGTGATAGCGTTGAGATTTAACAATGCAGCTGTAGATAATTTAATGAAAGGATTAACTTGGATAAATATTACATCAAATAAATTATCACCAGAAAATGCGGTAGCTATAATAAAGTCATTATATCCAAGCGAGAAAAGACCAAATCCTAAAAACGCCAAAGATGTTTATATTAGCTGTTCTTGGAGAACTGATGATAACGGTAGTGCAAATACCGTTGTGAGGAAATTAATTGACACGGGTTTCAGATTAATTGGTGATTCAGAAGATCAAGATGCGTTTGGACAAGGAAATCGAGTTGAGCGTATTATTTCAAGCTGTGGTGCTTTCGTGTCGATTTTGCCATTTAGAAATGTTGAAGAGGCCAGGCGAAATGAGAGTCCGTATAAATACTTTCTAAAAGAAATTGATTATGCATTAAGTTTAAATATTCCGACAGTGATCATTTCTGATCCTAGAATATCTAAAATTGATGACCAACCTAATATGTGGTTGCCGATGGAAACGAATTCATTCGAATTGAGTGATGAAATTCTTAATGCTATAAGTAATCTTTGGAATGAATGGAGTCTACCAGTTAATCCTCAATATATTTTCTGTGCTATGGATTTAGATTATGAAGCAAAAAAGGCTAGAAGTTATTTTAGATTTTTAATTGAGCGAATTACAGGAATGAATACCTTCATTGGAACAGATATCAATAAGGAACCAATTCAATTGTCGATTATTGATTCAATAAGGAATTCTTTTCTTACCATTGCGGATATAACTGATGATAATTTAAATACTTGTATCGAAGCTGGCATTGCGATATCGTCTAATTCTAATGTCGTTCTTATTACTCAAGGAAAACAAAGAAGGCCACCATTTATGCTTAGGTCGCTTCAGTTAAAAAACTTTGACAATGAAGTAGAAAAAATTGGATTGATTCATAAAATCTTATGGCCTTATAGGCGTAGGATTCTCAATGCCGAATTTTAAGAAAAACAGCATAGTAATCCCTTATCCTTAAGAAATAATATCAAATTTTCTTTTCCGAACATACGCAAGCACACTAATTAATATAATACACGCAACAGCTATATACACCCATTGCGGGATCGGTACTGGATCGCCTGTGGCATATGAATGTAATCCGGATAAGTAATAATTAACTCCATAATAGGTCATAATCACCGATGCCAATCCGAAGATAGTTGCCAGATTATAAGCGTACAATCCTCTTAATTTTGGAATGAGTCGCATATGTAAAATAAAGGCATATACTAATATTGTTACTAGCGCCCAGGTTTCCTTGGCATCCCATCCCCAATATCGACCCCAGGATTCATTCGCCCAGACACCGCCTAGATACGTACCTACACTCACCATAAAGAGACCACCAATAAGTGTGAGTTCCGAGATATAGCTCATTTCCTGAACGATTCGTTTTACTCGCGTTTTATTGCTTTCTGAAATAAACACTAATAGGATCAAGTTAATAAGTCCGATGATGGCACCCAACATTAAAAAGCCATAGCTCCCTGCTTCAAGTGAAACATGAATTGTAAGCCAATATGATTTTAATACCGGAACCAAAGGAGTGATTTCAGGATCGAGAAAACTTAGTGTGGAAACAAATAAAATGGTTCCTGCCAATACCATGGTCGCCGCCAAACCGCCAAAGGATTTTCTTGTAAATAAAATACCTGCTAATGTTGAAGTCCAGGCAATATAAATCATTGACTCATAGCCGTTACTCCAAGGTGCTCGTCCGGAAACATACCAGCGCATCCCCAATCCAAGTGTGTGAAGCGAGAATCCGATTACAATAATTGAAAACAACACAAAATAGATTTTTTTTAGATGCCAATTGGGTTTGAAAACTGAAACAAATAAGAAAAAAAGTAAAACAACACCCAAGATCATATATAATCCTGCAAGTCTTGTAAATACATTTAATTTATTAAGTGCGATCTCAGTGTTAATCTTTCCTTCGGAAGGGATTACAGCACTTCCAGCCTTTCTCTGATACTCCTTTAATTCCTCCAAAAGATGTCCGGCATGCGAATAGTTTTTAGTTTTGATAGCCTCTAGTAAAGCACTACCATATGAATTAAAGAAATTATCTGCAACTGTACTGTGATTATGACCGTCATTGTGATCATGATTGCTGTAGGCTTCCCATGTATTATTTGGGTCGTTGGTTCTTGGAATGATTTTAAGCAAGCTCCCGGAAAACATCATGCTTAAAATATTAAGCCGCTCATCTATTTTTAGCAGTTCTTTTCCATAAACCCCGCGATCGATGGGCTCCAAAGAATAAACACGCCGTACTTCATCTCGTATCTTATAGGAACCATCTTCAGAAAAGAAATCTTTATAGGAAGCATAATCACCATTAACACCTAATAATTTTTGAATGTCTTCATGCTTTCCCAATTTAATCATCCGCACCCCATACCATTCTTGTTTATTGATAAACATACTCAGTAGCACTTGATCGGCAGTAAGTCCTTCCCAACTTTCTTTACGAGCAATTTTGCGCATCAGTTCTCTCGACAAGGTGTGAATGGGTTTCATTCGGCCTTTAAAATCCTGGACTACTACGCTGCTAAATTCTTCTGCATGCTCGACAGATATCGCATTTGTTGAATATGAATTGCTTTGTGCATATCCAAAAGTTGAAAATATTAGAGCTGCAAATAGGCTAAATGTGCCACTCTTAGCTCTAAGTTTTTTTGTTTTTTGAATGAGGCTATAGAAGCGCGTATTTTTGCTAAAAAAAGTAAGTATCATTCCTAAAGTAAGTAGGGCATACCCGATATATGAAATTATGGTACCCCACCAATCACTATTTACACTGAGATAAGTTCCTTTTTCGTCTCTATCGAAACTAGATTGAAAGAACCTATATCCGTCATAATCGAGAATATTATTCATATAAATACGGTAATCCATATTTACATTTTCAGCGGGGTCAATTACCGTAACCTCACTTGCGTAAGAGGAAGCGCTGTTAGTTCCCGGATACTTATCGAGAATAAAATCGTTTAATTTAATGTTAAAAGGAACCGTGACTTCCTGTGCTCCGTAAGCGGCTGAAAAGTTAAGTTCAGGGAAAGAAAGTATGGACGGTCGACCAGCTAAACCTTTATTGCCATAAACTATAATTTCCTTTTTTACACCATTTACCGATACGTCCATAACGATCGCAGTTGTACTTTCGCTTTTAACTTTGGGGTCTTCAGATTCAATTATTGTTTTTGCCGTTGGCTCAAATTCTGAAAAGACAAAATTATTTGTCCCATCTGAATAGAGTGATCTTAATTTTAGAGGGGAATAAGATCCGTTTGCCCTAATGGTATCTTTTTCTTGTGTTGCCATCACCATTTGCGTGAGAAGTCGGTCACTATTGAAACTCAGAACTTCGTCAGTATATTTTATGTTTATAGCTCCCGGCAATGCAGGCTCACTAAAGTTGTAAATCAATCCGCCAATACGTCTTGACTGCCCTTTTTCAAGAGTGTATTCTTCTCGTCCACCGCTACCTGCAATTACAAGTTTTAAGATTGGACTCCCATCGATACTACTTGAAATAATTTGTTGCTTGGGATTTGGGATAAAATTATTAACTTCTATTTCGATGAGGTCACCCTCAATACTATAGGATTCTTTAAAATGATTGTTGCCGAGTGAAGCAAAGAGTACAGGTTCATCAAATTTAAAAGTAGTTCCATTTTTAATTACTTGAAATTTTAAGTGTGTTTCGGCCGAAAGAAAAGAATTGGAGGTGTCGTTCTCCCGAATGTGCATGACTCCTTCAAAACCAAAATAACGTGTCACACCTGCGCCAATAAGAATGATGATAACGGATGCGTGGAACATAAACACGGCCCATTTTCGTTGCTGAATCATTCGGAATTTGATGATATTGACAAGGATTGTAGTACCAAATAGAATCAATAATAGTTCAAACCACCAAGATTTAAAAATAACTTTTTGAGCCGCACTAGTACCAAAATCATTTTCGATAAAGGTTGCTATCCCTATTGCAGCGGCAAACAGAATGAAATATACTCCGGCAGCACGTGTTGAGAATAATGAAGAAAGGATCTTTTTAAGTTTCAAACTTTTTTCTAAAAATTTTAGTTTTCGGGTACTTTTTTGTTCGATACAAGGTGTTGAAAAGATAATAATTGTGAATCATTTATTTTTATCTTTTCTAAAGAATTTTAGTTTTACTTTTTTCGAAGCTGTTTCAGACGAAGTTTATTTTTTCAGAATTCTTCCGAAGCTAATACCTTTATCAGAAAACACTTTCAGAAAATATTGCCCAGAACTAAAAGTTGAGATGTCAATCTCAATTTCTTCCGAAGTAAATATATCAGCACTTAAAGTTTGCCCAAGCATATTATAAATTTCATAGGAATCAGGTCTAATTCCATTTTGCATAATCAAATGAATTGTATTTTCTGAAGGATTTGGGTAAAGCAACATAGTTTCGTTTACACCAAAATCTGAAACATTTAAAAATTGTTGTATAGTCGTTTCATATGAATTTGTAATCACCGGAAAATTGAAATCAAAATAAATGCCGGCCGAATTAGTAAAAGTATCTCCAATGCCCAGAGTAGGCAGTGTTCTTATTTTGAAAAGTATGTAGCCGTCGTTGTTTTCATCGTCAATAGGTAGATTGATATTTTCGAAAATAAACTCGACAACATTGTCGTTAATCCGAGTTTCAAAATCATGACTTCCGTTTAAAACCCGGAGTGACGATACATCCAATCTGGCCGTATCGATAGTGTCTTTTACAACAATATTCTCAGCGGGAAATGTCCCGGTATTTTCAAAGCGTATTAAATAATGTACAAAATCACCCACCTTGGAAATATCAATTATAGGGCCTTCTAAACATGTTTTGTCGTTGGGGTCGAACGAGCCAACCACAATTTGTTTAAGTGCAAATTCATTGTCAGCCGGAGTTTCATCACTTGCCAATGGATTAATTAACCCAACGAAGTTTAGCTCATCGTCTATATTAACAGGTGGCGTATCTGTGGGGGTATTGATTAGAAAAGTTATGTCTATTGCACGGCTTTCAAATGGGTTAATGTCCACATAATCCCAACCGTATTCATTGGTGGCTTGGGTATCGAACACGGGTTCGGAGATCACATAATCCATTAAGTCATCATTGAAACTCAAAACCACATTTCCGGACAAGGTTTGGTTTCCCTTATTGTAGAACAGAAGTTTGTAATCTGCTTCAAATCCTGGACGAGCAGGGGTCGTAGGTATAATAGTGATATCTAGATCGGGATGCACCCCATTTGCGACAACGCAAAAATCCTGCAGCATCGGACTTGGATCTGTGGGAAAATTTACCGAAAGTGATGATGGTACAATGGTAAAATAATCAGGATTATTAAGATTTGGTGTTATTGTATACGCACCCGCCTGAATTGGAATATGGTAAAGGCCTTCAGAAGTCCCAGTAAAAGTACCATTGCTGCTTCCGTTGGTGATTCCATATTCAAGAAATGGAATCGGAGGGTCTGTTGGGTCGCAACCAGAGGTATCAATATCATAAGTCGCACTACCTTCAACATCAAAGAATTCTCCGCCAGGTGTAAAGGTGCAATAGGAATTAACATGGGCGTTGTAGCCTAAATTTGTAATGGCCGATTCCAATATTTGGAATTGTTCTTCATCCGCACATATATATTCTAATAAGGAGTTGCCGCCAAATGATACCTGTTCAGAAACACCATTCTTGACAAATAGCGATATCATTTCATTATTGCTACATGAAACGGAGCTTACATTTATACAATCTGAAGCATCAAGGGTCGTTAAATTATTGTCACTAACCTGAAGAGTATTCATACTAATTGTATTGGTTACATCGACTGATGTTAATGCATTGTAGGTAGCATTCACAATCTCTAATTGTTCGAGGTTAGATAGGTCCAGGGAGCTAATCATATTATCATAGCACAACAACGATTCTAAATTGGAACAGCCACTTACGTCTAATGAACTTAACTGTCCATTGACACATTCAAGATGAGTAAGATTTGGTAAAGTCCCTAAGTTAAGAGAAGAAAGTGGACTATAAGAAATTACCAAAAAAACAAGATTCATCGCAGGACTTGCGTCAAAACTTTCAATAAGATTACTGCTGCATTTTAAGTCTAAGAGACCAACAAGGCCAGTCAGATCAATATTAGTTAACTGGTTATTGAAGCACCATACAGTTTGAAGGTTGACAAGGTTGTTTATTAACAGATTGTTGAGCTGATTGTTAGTACATTTTAGAATTTCAAGATTCACTAATAAAGTTAAGTCTAAGTTCGAGATCTGGTTGAGGCCACAATCAAGCAAAGTTAAATTTGTAAAAGCTTCGATACCTGTCATATCTACAATTGATGAAGAGCTTACAAAGAGTTGGTAAACTGTTAGCGCTTCTGAAAGTTCAATTTCATCGTTTGCATTGGTATCAATAGTAATATTTGTACCGTTACTGTCTTTAGCGATGCCGTTGGTAGGAGAAGCATCAAGAAGCCTCGTTTTAAAATTGGCATCCGGAATAGTAACTATTTGCGAAAATAAGCTGGCACTAAAAAAGCAGAAAAGTAGAATGTAGTAATTCTTCATAATGTTTTTACTTTGGTAATTTCAGAATAAAATATTGAAGGGGATAAAAGTTACAGAATATTTCAAACAATTAAAACTTTTGAGTTATTTGAGTTTGCTATTAATCGTAAAAGACATTGTTTAATCATTGAACAATATAAAGACAAAAAACCCTACTATTTTTTCTGTTATTCTAAAACTTTTTTCTGTCAATTTTCCTAGTAATATTCTTTATCGTGGCCTCTCTCTTTCCGGAGCGTTTATTTTATCTATAAAACCCTTATAAAAGCATAATTTGAAAATCCGTTCTTGAACTGAAGCGGGATTCATTACTAAAATCGAAGAAAGACAGTAAATTTTTAGTTCAGAATTTACCAACTTAACTACATTCCATATCTTCGCAAAAAAAACAAATGCTCAAAGCAGTTTTATTCGATATGGACGGGGTAATTGTCGATACTGAGCCTCTACACAAAAAAGCTTATTTTAATATGTTCGACGAGGCTCGTATTGATGTTTCTGAAAGTATGTATGATGCATTCACCGGCCAATCTACGCTGAACATCTGTAAGATACTGTGCGATCGTTTTGAAGTTGCACATACTCCTGAAACATTGGTAGCTATAAAGCGAAAGTATTTTAAACATCTGTTCGAACATGATGACGAACTGGATCTCCTGCAAGGGGTACGGGAGTTGATTCATGAGTATCACGATAACGGACTTACACTCGTACTAGCTTCTTCAGCGTCTATGCCGAATATAGACCGCATCTTCGACAGATTCGATCTAAATAAATACTTTGTTGCCAAGTTAAGTGGTGCCGATTTAAAAGCTTCCAAACCACATCCTGAAATTTTTATAAAAGCTGCAGCCGCCTCAGGGCATTCACGAAAATCTTGTGTCGTGATAGAGGACTCTACCAATGGCATTGCTGCTGCTAAAGCCGCGAATATCTATTGTGTGGGCTATAACAGTGTTCACTCTAAGAATCAGGATTATTCAAAAGCCGATAAAGTGATCAATCATTTTAATGAGATCACTTATCGGGAACTAAAACGTCTGATTTAGATTATTTTCTTTATTAGTCAACGCTGCTGTAAGCCTCATCTTCCGAAGTCATAGAATTGAACGCTTTATTATACCTATTTACCTTATATACAATCTCAAAGGATTGTCCAATAACATCTCCTTCTTTCAACTCATTGCGATTAATAGGTAATTTATCGTCTTCCGTTAAAGAGATTGCTTTCTGTGTTTTTTCATCTGTGAAATAATAGAATCCGCCTTCATAGCCATCAAAGGTAGCTACAGTATATACATTATCTTTGGTGCCGGTATAAATGTTCGTGTCATCTGCCAAAGTTCCAAAGATGAGTATAAGTCCGAAAGTAATTAACATGAAGAAAGTTTTCATAATGGTTGTTTTAATAGTATTGTTCTAATTCAGTGCTTTTTTTATTAAATATAATAAGGATTAGAAGTTGATGAAACATCTTTAGCGAATGTTTGTGAGGGTTTCATAATTAAATGTAAAAGAAACTTGCTCTTTTTGTTATATCCTTAATAATTTAACTTTTGTGGAATTTATTGTAATTGATGACATAAGCAACGGAATTCGAGCCTCAAATTCGGAAGTGATATTTTATGTGGGTTATAATGGCACGAATTCGAAAAATCAGGATTAATCGACTGCCAATTTAGTGTTTAATAATTTTAATGAAATATTCTTCTAGAAAGTTCACAATTTGGTTTAATTGAGAATTTGTTTCCTTTTCTTCGGAAAGAATGCCTACTCGGTCACAACCTCAAAGCTTCGAATGGCAGCATTAGGCTCCATAATAGTATAATCTTGCCAGAAAGTTGGATCGTATCTTGAGAGATAGGTCGCTTTTACAGCTTCATTTTCAGCTGCGTTATTAAAATCACCATTTAAAATGACTTCAGAAGAAAAGACAACCAGTTCATATTTTTTCGTAGAACGGCCCTTTATATCTAGCGCTAGAGAAAGTTCGTTTTGCTTTCGTCTTCCTTTTACATGTTTGTTCTTTTCAATAATCTTCAAAGGTCTTTTGAGTCCAAAATTATTTCCATCTTCCAACTCTAAATAACGCGGACTATATTTTCCATTCAAATCCTTTCCGAAGAGCATTTTACCCTTAAAAACCGATCGGCTATAACTTATGCCAAACATCCCAAATGATTGAAGTGGACGCACATTTTCAAATTCCAGTCGGACGATAGCATAGCTTTGAGTATCTACATACATTAAACCTTTGAAATCTTTCCTGCCCTTTGGTAAAAATGAAATTTTGTAGACGGAAGCATCATCTATAAAAGTGTAATCCTCCAGTTCAAAATTATATCGATTCGATTTTTCAAGAAAATCCAATTCAGAATCTTCATGAAAAAAGAGCTGCTCATAAAGTTCCGAAATGCGATCTTTAGTTTGTTGGTGAATGCTTTGTTGAATAGTATCAATCGTAATATTTTTCGTCGTTTTTTCGTCGTTTTCACCATCTAAATCATCCAAATCTACCTTCGTGCCAATAATTCCAGATTTAATTTTTAGATAAGAATCGGGTTTTACATTCTCTTTGAATATCTTTTCCAATCTATCGGTGAGACCTTTGCTAGAAAGATCTTTCGACTTGTCGTATAAATTTGCGGCTTTATCTATATAAAGTTTCGAACTTTTGTAGTTACCATATAAGTCTCCGGCAAGTTCCAAGTAGCTGTCGGATTTCTTCGGAATTAAATTAGCAATACTATCAATCAATTCTTTATTAAGTTCTTCAATGGTCGATTTTATAAACCCTAGATCAACTTTTCGCATCTCGTTTATATCAGATTGACGGAAAAATATTTTTTTATGGCTTAGTTCGTTAGCATAATTTGCTTCCAGATTTTCCTTCACCTCATCAATAATTTCTTTCGGTGTTAGTAGCCTATTACTAAGAAAAACCTCTTTTATTTCAAATGGCTTAGGATTTAATTCGATGACCTCTTCCAAGGAATCGGATATTGAAACACCTTTATTCTCATAACCCATGGATGAGATGTAGATGGAATCCTGAATCTCCTGAATCAAATTCTCCAGTAAGGTGAAATTACCTTCTTCATTTGTAATAAGTCCTCGGTTTTCACCAGTTTGAATGGTTGCAAAAGGAATCGCCTCCCCAGTGATTTTATCGACAACTTTGGCAGAATACGATTGTGCAGAAGTCGTAGTGGAAAAAATAACGAGAATAATTATAAAGGGATGAATGATAAATTTCATATGAGTCTTAATTAGATTGATGTATTTACAAAGACGCGATATTTCCTTATAAGGTTGCCTGTTACTCTAAAGAAGATTCAAAACAAAAATTGTTACTAAAACATTTGTAATATTTTCACGAAATACTAAAATTCAAACTCAGCCCAAAGCGGATAATGATCGGAAAGCATAAAGGACAATTTCCGTTTGCTAAGATTTCTGCTTTTTAGTGCAATGGGTACAAAGTCGTAGTTTCCGCCTGTAATAAATTCCATGGAGAGCTTCGGAATATTCTTCGAGGAATTGAACCAGGCAATCTGATCGTAATATTTACTTGTATTAAAAATCGATCTTGTAATTTCAGGCTTCTGAAGCTGCTCAGGAACGTACAATCCTTCAGAAAGAAAGGTCTTATCCAATAAATCACCTCTTTCATTAATATTGAAATCTCCCAATAATATCAAATTTTGATGGTAGGCATTGATGTCGGAAGCCCAATTTGTCATCCATCGTGCTATTGCTTTTAATTCACCAATCCGATCGATAGATTTTTTGCCGTATTTAATATGGACCGTAACTAATATAAAGGTCGTCTCATTACTTTTAAAACTCACCGCATAAGGAGTTCTTACAAACTGATCTTCCATAGCATCGTCGTCAATTCCATACTTCCATTCTTTCGGGATGACCAGTTCACATGCGAGTCCCGATAATTGAACTCTTCGCGTATCGAATATATAAGCCATTCGTTCCCCGTTTCCGGCACTACCTTTTGTGACATCTGTTAGGATTAAGGACCAGTTCGACCCCAATAGCTTCATGGTGTCTCTCAATGCGCGAATATTGGCTTTTACTTCCTGGACCGCAATCACATCGAAGCGTTTAATAATTTCGGAAATACATAAAATGGAATGCAGATCGCGTTTCGGACTATCGGTGTTGTCACTTTCCCACTTTCGAGTGAGGTTCCCAAAAGCGCGGATATTCCAACTGGCGATCATTACGTTCTTATCAATTTTTTTAAATGGGAGATGATTGTCCAGATCATTAGACAATTCAGCTAAATTTTCAATTACGTAAGTCGGAGGACCATCCAGTATACCCACCATAGTAGTAGCTTGTTTTGTGGGAGTTGGATGTAGAATAATAAAGATAAGGATTAATATTTAAATCGATGTGTCTGTGTTTTAAAATCTAAAAGCGACTTTTTGTAGTTCCTCCCCTTTTTTTAAGGGGAGGTGCCAAAGGCGGAGGGGTTTAATATTTATAATATCATCCCTACCATTAATCTGAGGTCTTTAAGCTCGAATAATATTCTATACTTCTTCCGAAGCGAAATCAGAAAACAGTACCTTAGCACTACCAACCCTCACCCTATGGATTATTTTCTCATTACCACCGTTCTTGTCGCACTTGCTGCAGGTTTTGGATACATCAATGTACGGTTTTTGCACCTCCCCAATACTATTGGACTAATGCTTATCACCATCGTTTTTACCCTTGCGGTATTGGCTTTAAGCTATTTTGACGATACCCTTTTAAATGCTGAAATAGAAATCATTACACAAATAGATTTTAAAACTGTTTTGCTCGATATAATGCTTAGTTTTCTGCTCTTTGCTGGGGCATTGCATACCAATTTTGAACAGTTAAAAGTCCAACGATGGCCGGTATTAGCGTTTGCTACTTTAGGTGTTCTCATTTCTACATTTCTGGTGGGTACGGCTATGTTTTTTATTTTACAGTTACTAGGTTTAGAGATTGCATATATTTATTGCTTACTATTTGGAGCTCTTATTTCCCCTACAGATCCAATTGCAGTATTGGGAATTCTAAAACAAGCGGGTGTTCCAAAAAGGCTTGAAACAAAAATTGTTGGGGAATCACTTTTTAATGACGGGGTAGGTGTAGTTGTGTTTTTAACCATCTATCAAATCGCGAGTATTGGCGCCGAAAATGTAGCGGTGATGGATGTAGTTGGACTTTTTGCAAAGGAAGTTTTAGGAGGTATCGCTTTTGGAGTTTTCTTAGGTTGGATAACCTATCGTTTATTGAAATCTATTGACGATTACGACATCGAAGTTATAATCACCTTGGCCACCGTAATGGTTGGAACAGCCGTGGCGCAGAAATTTCACTTGTCGGCTCCTTTAGCAATGGTAACTGCCGGACTTATGGTCGGGATGGATACGGTGAGACATTCTGCCATGTCTAAAACCACCGAAACCTATGTCGATAAATTCTGGGAACTAATAGATATCTTGCTTAATACCATTCTTTTTGTCCTTATCGGTATGGAAATGCTTATCCTTACCTTAGAAGGGAATTATATAATAGCAGGTTTATTAGCCATCCCAATTATACTCGCCTGCCGCTATGCTTCGCTTATTGGCCCCATAAAATTCTTTGAAAAGAAACTTAATTTTGTTCCCAATACTAACCTTATTATGACTTGGGGAGGATTGAGAGGTGGTATTTCGATCGCTTTAGCTTTAGGACTAACACAGGAAATGCATCGGGACTTGTTTTTAGTAATCACTTATATCGTAGTGGTGTTTTCAATCCTCGTACAAGGACTTACTGTCTCCAAATTGGTTGAGCGCCTTAGAGTACGGAATTTATTAAAAGATTGAATATTAATACCAATAGCGATGAAAACTAATATTGCAAATAAAACCTGAAGCAACTTTAATTTGTTGATAGATTAGAAGTATTTTGGTTCCGTGACTTGAGGAGAGATTACGTCATATGGAAATCAACAAATGAAGACATAGAATTCACTGCCAAATCTATGTTCGTTTCTTACGCATTACCACAATAAAAAGTACCAATAAGGTTAAACCAACGAATACTATTAGGGTGTTGTAACTTGTTTTAGCTTCGGAAAGCCCTCCGTAATAAACAAAACTGCTCCAGTAATAAGGAGATTTTTTTATGGTGCTAATATCACCATTCTGAAGATATTTTAATTTAGACAGGTGATTGGAAACGAAGGCAGATTCATTTTTTCTGAAGCTTTTATAAAATGAATCCATCAATTGCGCCGTCGATAAATCATTTACTTTCCACAAAGAGAACAATAAATTTTTGGCTCCGGCATATTGAAACCCTCTGGCAACACTCATTGCACCTTCGCCCTTTTGTAATTTTCCAATTCCGGTTTCACATGCGCTTAAAACCACTAATTCAGGATGTAGATCTAAAGAATATAGCTCGTGAAGCAGCATCACATCGTCGATAAACTGAATATTCGCAGGTATCACAAAATCTCCACCACTAGCATGGGTAGACAAATGCAAAATATTATAACGCGGAGCCTCATTTAAAAAATTAGCCTTGGTCGCTTGCTCTCTCATTAATAATGTTGAATTCATATCTCGATCCAAACTTTCAGATTCATTTACGGAAAATTTGAGTTCACTTTTAGTATTATAGAAAACCGGAAAAACACCTAAAACTTTATTCTTTTCTTCACTTCTTGAGCTATTGGCATACATGCCCGCAGTAGTGTTGTAAGCAAGGCTTTGTGCCTTTACCAAAAAAGGCATTTTTGAGTAATTAATTGTATTGGTTTCTTCAGTAAGTAAGGCTTCAAATGAAACAAAATTGAGAAGTCCGTCCGGAATGATAACGAGGTTTTTTACTTTGGAATGATTTTTAAGATCGAGCTCTTGGTACAATGAAAAAGCGGTCTTGGTGTACTTCGGAATATCATCGTTAATCTTAGATGAGGTATCGAACGAATGAATATAATCTAATAATATATTGCTAAATTTTGCTGTAATGGGTTTCTTCTGAAGCTCCATCGTAGCATTCGAAATTCTAAAAGTATACAAGACTTCTCTTCCGAAGAAAAAGTAATACATTCTGGCAGAATCTTCTAATAATTTCTGCTGAATAGTTTCGATTGCCACCGTTGTATTTTCTTCTTCCGGATACTTAAGCGCAATTTCCTTAGCCACTGTTTTAAGTTCCAGATGAAGACTATTTAGCGAAAAGGTGATGTTATTTATGTCTTCTTTTGAACCTTCCGACAATTGTGCTCTTACCAGATTGTTGATAAGTGCTTCTTGTTTTCTTATCAGTTGTTGTTCCTTCTGAAGTAATGTATCGTTAAGGTGCTGGCTAAGCAGGGATCGTTTTAATTGCATTTCCGATAAAACGACGGCTTTTGATCTCTCTGCATAGTTAAAGGCACGCTCCATAAGTGTATCATCCCCGCTATTCTGATAGTTGTCAAAAAGCAGTGCAATGCATTTTTCACTACGTACTCTGTCGTCCAGCTGATGCAAAATTTTAGCCTCTTGAGAATTTAGTTCTCTGGAGAGTAGTTGTGAAACATAAAAACTGAGATCGAAATATTGTAAGGCAATTTCGAGATCCGTTTCTTGATGCGCCAACCCGTCGAGGACATCTAGAAAGGTGTTTTCTGCATACAACATTGATGCTTCAGGAAGTTGGTCCTTTTCAAGATTTGGCAGCAATGTGTGCAACGATTTTTGTAAACTCTTGTTGGCTTCTGCATCTTTTTGCTGCATCATATACAACTGTGCTTGTTCCTGATATAATTTTGCCAATTCTCTTGCCGAAAAATCAGGATTTTGCGAAAGGGCTCGCTCTGCCTGAAACAAATAGTTCTCAGCTTTCTGAAAATCATTTTCGCGAACAGCAATCTGAGCGGCATTTTTATATGCCTTTGCCGAAATAAGACTTCCATTTTTTATAGCGCGATCTATGATTTCTTGGGCTTCATCTGTTTTTCCAATTGCAAAGAGATTCGTGGCAAGGTTGTTTTCGAGGGCCGCTTTCTGCGACTTAGTAATCGTCTTGTTTTGAAGTTCCTTTTCAAGTATTAGTATGGCTGTTTGATAGTTTCCGGTATTGTGATAAACCACAGAAAGGTTGATAACTCCACTTGTTCGCTGTATAGGATTTTTCGCTTCCTCTGCCAGATGGATATATTGTTTAATGGTGCTTTCGGCATTGGTAAAGGCGCCGGTAATGGTATATAAATTGCCTAGCGGCTTGAGGCAGAATTCACTTATGTCGTAGGTTGTAAATTTATTTTCTTCGTAAAGTTTCCAGGCTTTTTCATACCAATCGATTGCAAATTGGGTTCTTCCAAAACGATTGTTATAATAACCTAAATTACAATCGAGGATGAGCAATGCAAGTTTTTCTTCTTCGGAAGTGACGTTGGTTTCAAAAGTTGCTTCTTTGATCTGAAGCATTTCCAAATTTTCTTCGGAAGGGTTTTCTATGAATTGATCAAGGGAATTATAAATGTTTTCTTCCAATTGTTGGGCAAGAAGAAATTGACTTGCAAAAAGAATAATAATTAGTGGCAGGAATCTGCGTAAGGGATTGAGGGATTGTTGAAGCTCACGGCCTTGACTGCCATTCGCAGGCAAGGAGGTAGCGACTCCTGAAAGCCCGACTACTCCCTCCGAAGCCAAAGGCGAAAGGGGGGAGTGGGACGCCCAAAAACCACTAAAACTTCCAGATACCATACAATTGAATTTGTTGGTTGTCTTCGTTTAAATAATAGATGTAACGCGCTCCAACGCTCGGTCCAATACGTGCAAAACCGATGTTGAATCCGGCAAAAATTCCGGTTCTGAAATTCACGCAATCGCAGTTGGTTTCGGTACGTGTGAATGTATCCTGAGTGTCATCGCGTATCACCTGACCCTCGGAAGGGATAATAAGCGAGTATTCGCCATTGGTTTCGGTGATGGTTTTATTGGTGATATCCAATTTCATCTGCACACCTGTACCTATTGCCATAAAATTGTTGAGGTTGTAGCGATAGGAAATCGGGACGAGATAGCCGGTGAAATTTCGGGTGGTAGCAGTCTGAAAATACTCATAAGAGTTTATGAAAACATCTACAGGTGTCTGTTCTGTAAATTGATTGAATTCCTGAAATTCGGCATAAGAGCCAAACAATTCAAATTGCAGATATCCACGGTACGATTTAAAGGGAGAAATGGTTACTCCAGCGAAATATTCCTTAGCATTGTCACGACCCGGAGTGATAGCGTACCCCACTTTAGCGCCCAACGAAATCCCGGGTATGAATCGGGTAGTCGCGTAATTGGTGATGATAGGTTCGTTCTTATCGAAGATAATAGCGGTGCGGCTTTTGGTCTTCTTTTTGTGAAAATCCTTTTTCAGCTTAATTCGGTATTTTACAAAACCTTTGGTCGAATCGTATTCCTTGACGTTTTTTTGCTGACTTCCCGGAAGATAGATGTTTTTATAAGTGAAAATTGCCTGTTCTTTGGTGAAAGTAGTGTCGAGACAACTATATGCGACCTCTCTATTTTTAGGACAAATAGGGCATTCAGGATATTGATCGGTAACTTCGATGGTCTGTTTGTCGAACATTTCGGGGATGTCTGTCTCCAGCCTTATGGTGCGTGCGGGACCTTCGCCATTATTCTGAAATTTTATTTTGAATTTAAAAGTTTTAAAGCGCACGAAGCGGTAATTCATCAATGAAGCATTGGACGACATTTTATTGGGGTCATGAGAGGTTACGATCTCCATTTCCAGGTCTTTTACTTTGTGTTTCGAGCTGTTATTGTCGGGTACATAGATACTTCTCACAGTGATAATAGCACTGGTGTCTTTGATCATTTCCGGAGTTGTTTTCATTGTGAAAAAGACATTGCGTTCTTCATTAGGTTGCATGTCATCGAATTCGAAGGCTTCGGATTTTTTATAGTAAGCCTCAGATTCTTCCATGGTAAGCGGGAGGTTGTTTCGCTCGGTGGTATCTATTGCCTTTGTGTGTATTTGAAGTAGTTCGTTTTTAGCAGCAGCATAATAAGTGTCATCTAAAGCGTCTATTTTTTCGTTAAGCGCAAATCCGGAGTTAGAAACTTTGCGTTCGCCGTGATAGGTTCGGGAGTCTGTGAGCTCGAAATTATCGGCTTTAAACTGGCGTTCGTTATAATAAAGATAAAGTTTACCGCTACTTACAAATGAGTTTGCGTTTTTATAACTCATTACAACGACCATCTCTTCTTGAGGAATAGGATCTCGGTTGATCATTAGATCTAAATTTTCGTCCATACTTGCAATATCTCCAGCTTCGGAAGTGATGTCGTTTACCGCTACTTTTTTAGGTCTGGTAGATGGCGGTTTACCAGTATCATATTGATTGGTTGCCCATAATTTTACATCGTATTCCCCTTTGTTTTTGTAGGCGTGTTTAGGCTCTTTTTCTGTGCTGTATGTACCATCGTCGAACTCCCAATAGAAAGTATAGAATGCCTTGGGCGCTCCTGCAATTTGTTGAAGTGGTGGGGTTTCGGGTTTGAAGGATACCAGATTGCCATTGCGATCGAAACCAATATTGGCCGAACGTCGTAAGGTATCATTCTGAACCTGCGAAAATGCTAATCCTGAAACTAGTAGTGATGCAAAAAGTAAAATGTATGTTTTCATCTTTGGAGGGTTAGTGCCTTTGTTCATCATTTTGGTTTAGGGTAATGCATTAATTCGGTCCTTGAGCACGGCTGCAGTAACTACTTCGGTTTGCTGTCTTGTAAATATGACCAATTGATCCTGTTCGAGAGTAAGAGTTTCAACGGCATACCTAAAATCACCATTAGATTCAGATAGAAATATGATATGTACTTCGAGTCCTATAGGCAGTTCACCATAAAGATAAGCGAGGGAATTAGGTTCTCCTTGCAAGGCAAGATATACTCGGGTGTTTTCGCTGTTGAATTCCTGCGGCACTGCAACTTGTACAGCTGTGGTAGGTCTGGGATCGTTCAAAAAACGATCAATATTAAACCATCCAAATTCGGGGAATTGAGTATAGTAAGTGTCGATGTCGATATTGACTTCCCCGTTGATCTGAGTCCATTCAAGATTTCCAGCTGCATTAACGCTTCCTGAAAAAGGCAGCATGTCAGGGTCATTTCCACCGGTAATACCAGTTGGAACGCTTATAAATCCGGAACAAGCTAGTGAAGCAAACACTCCATTTTGCGAAACACGGATAAAGAAAGCCCCTCCGGAAATTAGAAGGTCTCGTCCAGCACCAGGGATATTACCAACAGTAGTAGTATTTGAAATTAGCATTTCACCCTTATCATAGAACTCAGCAATTTCCAAATCCACAATGCCTGTCACGGGTAGGCCGTTGATTTGAAGACAGTTGGGCGATATAGAAATAGTTACTCCACTAGCGGCAACATAGTTGAATCCGTTCGTGACATCCACTTGTACTAATTGTATCATGCCATCGAACACATCGGTTTGGATTTGTTCGAATTCCTGAGGCGTAGGTACATCAAATGGCGTTATTGCGCGCGTATCAGTTTCATCTGTACAGTCGCTACAGGAATTGAAGCATAGTGAGGCAACAACTACTATAAATAAGAGTTTAAGTTTTTTCATGATTTTCAGAGTTTCGGAAGATCGATATATCAAAATCTTACTTCCGTATTAAATTTAACACTTTTTAAACTAAGGAGCAGTATTTGAGCAGAAAACCCCTCAGAATTGCTTCCGGGGGTTTTCGAACACTCCTCAACAAACAGGCCCGCTCCTCAACAGACCTATTATTTTTTATGGTAATGCAAGGATTGCTGCCTCTAATTGAGATTGAGATCCTGTGGTAAGAGCTACTCCAGTAAAATCGTAAAGATCATCTGCGGCAACTGTTACTCCCATAATAGCCCAGCTCCAGTCACCCTCGTTTTCAGTAGCAAAGATCACGTGCATTTCTAGTCCGACAGGGATTTGACCGTAGTGCTCTGAGAAAATACTCGTTGCATGATCGAAGGTATCTAATGCTGCTATTGCGTTATCTTCTCCGTCGTAAGAAAGGAATACTGCAGAGTTTGCATCATCATATCCTACAGGTACTTTTACTCCTAAGGTTGTTTTAGGTCTAGGATCGCTATAGAAACGGTCTACGTTTGTCCATCCAAAATTTGGGAAGTTCGCATAATATTCGCTTCCATCACCTTGCACACCACCTGCTCCTGTACCATCTTGTTCTCTCCACACGATATTACCATTTTCATCGACATCACCATCCCACAAGGTCATCGCAGGGTCAGCACCACCAGTTAAGCTGGCATCGATGATTACGCTCATTGGACAAGTAAGGTCCAACTGATTTCCATTTTGCTTTACGTTTATGTAGAATTCGCCACCAGAGATGATCATTCCTCGGTCACCACCTGGTAACACACCCATTGTAGCTTTATTTGCAGTAAGCATACTAGCTTTATCGAATACTTCTACGAAAGTAAGTTCGGCTGCACCTGTTGCTGGACTACCTCCTTGCATTAAACATCCTGCAGTAATAAAAACTTGAGTTCCTTTAATTGAAGTAAAGCTAAGTCCGTCCTCGGCATTGAAAGTTGCGTTTTGAACTAAATCTGCTAAGGCTTGATTTTTAATGTTGTTAAAATCTTGTGTAGATGGATACACTAAAGGAATAATTACATCCGGTTCGATTTTGTCTTTTGAACAACTTGTTAAAGTCGTTGCTGCTAATAAGGCGATTCCAAAAATTTGTTTAACTGTTCTCATGATTTCTAAGTTTTATTGTTTAAAATTATTTTTTTGTTTTTAGCAGCTATTTTTTTGCTGCTACACCCTTATATAAAGACATCTTAAATTTTGTTACCCTCCCGTCTTATTTTTTTTTACTTTAGTAGTGAAATTAGGCTTCCATGAGCGAAAAAAAAGTACACGAAGACCAGAAGTATATTGATGGTCTTGCAAAAAACAACTCCTTTATAATACAAGCGATCTATGATAAGTTTGTACCCAAGGTGGTTAACTATATTAGACAGAACAGCGGGGATCATGACCGGGCACAGGATGTCGTTCAGGATGTGATCGTTACCATTTATCATCAGGCGACCGAAAAAGATCTACAGTTAACGTGTCCGTTTGACGCCTACTTTTTTCTGTTGTGTAAGCGGCGTTGGTTAAATGAATTAAAAAAATCTTCTAATAAAGAGGTAACAATTAATGAAGAGATTGTATCTACAGATGAACCCGTACAAGAAATGGTTCTTGATACCGAGGTCTTCGACGAAAAACAGACATTGTTTGATGAGTTGTTTAAAAAATTAGGAAAGGCTTGCCAGGAATTACTGGCCAAGACTTTTGAAATTAAGTCGATGGAGGAGGTAGCAGCTGCGTTGGGAATTTCCTACGCTTATGCTCGCAAGAAAAAATCATTATGTATTGGGCAATTGACCAAAATGGCGCAGGAATCGCCGCAGTATTTACACATTAAATCCCTGTAGTAATGGAAGAGCAAAATTACATAGCATTTGAAGAGTACCTTTCGGAAGAAATGAGCACTGAAGAACGTCTCACTTTTGAAGCACAATTGTCTACGGACGAATCGCTTCGGAAGTCGTTTGAGACTTATAAAGAATTTTCGTCTTATTTGGAACATAAATTCGAACATGAAGAAGCTACATTAGCATTCAAGGAAAATCTGAAGCAAATTTCAGAAAAACATTTCAGTAAAGAATCGGTTACTGAAACCGAAACGACTTCCGAAGAAAAAACAATTGTGAGAAGCTTTAAGCCTTGGCAATATGCAATTGCAGCCAGTGTGATGCTACTTATAGGAATGACTTTGTTCAATCAGTTTTCGACTCCAACTTTTGGAGACTACAATCAATATGATGCTGTAAGTTTGACGATGAGAGGAGAGGGCGATGAACTTATAAATAATGCTGAGAATGCCTTTAATGAGCGTAATTTTAAGGATGCTAGCGTGTATTTTGAAAGCCTTACGCTAAAAGATTCTACAAATACCGAATATCAATTATACTATGCAATCTCACTGTTAGAAACCAATTTCTTTGAAAAGGCTGATGCGATTTTTGAAACGCTTTCCGAAGAGAATTCAGCATTCAAATATCAGGCGGTTTGGCACCATGCTCTAAGCAAATTGAAACAGGAGAAAAATATGGAGAGTATGGAACTATTAAAGCAAATTCCTGAAGATGCCGAAATGTATAAGAAAGCACAAAAATTACTGAAGAAGCTAAAATAGCCGTACTTTTGCTGCTTCAATAAAACATAAGAATGCAGGAACACAAGGCCGGATTTGTAAATATTATAGGTAATCCCAATGTAGGAAAGAGTACCCTTATGAATGCTTTTGTAGGGGAGCGATTATCAATAATTACTTCTAAAGCGCAAACAACACGTCACAGAATTTTAGGAATCGTAAACGGAGATGATTTTCAGGTGGTATTAAGTGATACCCCGGGAATTATAAAACCTTCATATCAGCTTCAGGAGAGCATGATGGACTTTGTAAAATCGGCTTTCGACGATGCAGATGTGCTATTGTATCTGGTCGAGTTGGGAGAAAAGGAGTTGAAAGATGAAGCCTTTTTTAACCGAATTACCAATGCAAAGATTCCTGTGCTTTTATTGATCAACAAGATTGATCTAGGCAATGAAGCATTGCTTGCTGAAGGGTTACAACTCTGGCAGGAAAAAGTTCCGAATGCTGAGGTATTTGCGATCTCTGCGCTTCAGAACTTTGGTGTAACTGAAGTATTTAAACGAATTATTGAATTGCTTCCGGTCTCTCCGCCTTTCTACCCAAAAGACCAGCTTACCGATAAACCTGAACGCTTTTTTGTAAACGAAGCAATTCGCGAGAAAATATTAATGCAATACAAAAAGGAGATTCCATATTCGGTAGAGATTGAAACTGAAGAGTTTTTTGAAGATGATGATATCATCCGAATCCGTTCTGTTATTATGGTAGAGCGTGAGACGCAAAAAGGGATTATTATTGGGCATAAAGGACAGGCCATTAAATGGGTTGGCATTGAAGCTCGTAAGGATTTGGAAAAGTTCTTCGGAAAGCAAATTCACATCGAATTATATGTGAAGGTTAATAAAAACTGGCGAAATGATTCTCGACAGTTGAAGCGTTTTGGGTATAATCAGTAGGTAATAAAAAAGAGAAAATATTGGGATTTCAGAATTTTATACCCTCGAATGGTCTAAAATAACGCTTCTTTCTGAAGCAAATTTAACTGTCGAATAAAATATTTGTCGTGGCAGACTGAATTCTCAGGATATGGAATATTATTATGTTCATAGGTAGTGAGTCAGCTTCAAATTAATTCCTGCTAAAAGCTATTTTCAATCTACTATAAATTTGCATCTTCTTAACTCAGATATTCATCTGCATTAATTACTTTAGCCTGTATTTTAAATTTAAATTCTTATGAACTACGGTCCGTTTAAAGTGATCTTAGGCCTTGTGTTTTTTGTTACTACTTTTAGTTATTCGCAAGCCGTTATTGAAGATAATCAGCAATTATTTAATGATTTTACCTATCGACAGGGATCTGTTTATAGAACAGCTTCAGGTAAGCCTGGGCCTGAATATTGGCAAAACAGTGCCGACTATAAAATTGAAGCCACTCTAGATGATCAAAAACAAACTATTACGGGAAAGCTAAGCCTTATGTATACAAATAACAGTCCGGAAGATCTTGACTTTGTGTGGCTTTACCTTGAACAGAATAGATTCACCTTGAACTCTCGAGGGACTTTAACTACGCCTGTGGAAGGTAACCGTTATAATGGTGATGTCGATGGAGGATATACAATTTCAAATCTTTCAGCCAAGGTAAATAAGGGTGTTTCGACAAAATCATTGATAAATGACACTCGTATGCAAGTATTTTTCGATGAACCATTACAAGGAAAAGGCGGAAAGGCGACGATCAGTATGGATTTCGTATATAAAATTCCAGTAAAAGGAATGGACCGTATGGGTAGATTGGATACTCAAAACGGAACAATCTACTCCATTGCGCAATGGTATCCGAGAGTTGCTGTTTTTGACGATGTAGTAGGATGGAATGTGGAGCCTTACTTAGGAGCAGGTGAGTTCTATTGCGACTATGGAAATTATGAATATGCTATAACTGTTCCTTTCGATCATATTGTAGTTGGTTCTGGAGAATTAGTAAACCCTGAAGAGGTGCTCACTAAAACACAACGGGACCGATTGAACGATGCGTCAAAAAGCGATAAAACGGTATTTATTATTAGTCCGGAGGAAGTTGGTCAAAAAACTACAAGGCTAAAAAACTCAGGGAGCTCAACCTGGCGTTTTAAGATGGAAAATACTCGTGATGTTGCTTTTGCTTCATCTAAAGGCTTTATATGGGACGCCGCGAAAATTAATCTGGCGAATGGAAAAAAATCGCTGGCACAGTCGGTATATCCTATAGAAAGTAATGGTTCTAACGCCTGGTCACGTTCTACTGAATATACCAAAGCATCGATAGAATATTACTCACAGACGTATTTTCAATATCCATATCCAACTGCTATTAATGTCGCTTCCGAGGTAGGAGGGATGGAATACCCGGGAGTTAGCTTTTGTAGTTGGAAAAGCACTAGAGATGATTTGTGGGGTGTAACCGATCACGAGTTTGGGCACAATTGGTTTCCAATGATTGTTGGTTCTAACGAAAGAAGATATGCTTGGATGGATGAAGGGTTTAACACCTTTATAAATTATTACAGCACAAATGCATTCAATAAAGGGGAATATTCATCCTCGAATAGGCCAATCCGATCAATTATACGCTATTTAAATTGGGAACACAGAGAAGGTATTGACGTGTATCCCGACGTGAGTGGTTCTATGAACTTGGCTTATGTTGGATATTATAAACCGGCAGTAGGGCTTATAGTTTTACGTGAATATATTTTAGGACCTGAGCGTTTCGATAATGCTTTCCAATCTTATATTAAAACCTGGGCGTATAAACATCCACAACCCAATGATTTTTTTAACCATATGGAAAATGTAGCGGGCGAGAATCTGTCATGGTATTGGAAAGGGTGGTTTTATGGAAATAAAAACATTGATATTGCGGTAACTGATGTGAAAAAGGAAACCGGCGGTTACAGCATTATTTTAACTAATGAAACAGATTTCCCAATGCCCGTTCTACTCAATGTTACGTATGCTGATGGTTCTTCTGAAATGATTGATCTGCCGGTTGAAATTTGGCAAAAAGGAGATCAATGGGCTCACTTTTTGCCTACTTCAAAAATTATACAGCGCGTTGAATTTGATCCAAAAAAGCAAGTGCCCGATGTAAATGTCTTAAATGATGTTTGGGTAAATACTGAAAATTAAGAAGACGATTTGATATTTTGATGAATCTTCAATCGAGAAGAAGTGATTTCAAAATGGCTAAAAGGGATTTTGACCCTCGAAACTTTAGGAGAATCGAGAACTATATCACTTCGAATGATTTTCAATGACCAATAGCGAGTTAAAAATTTTATCGAGTAGAATAGAAATTTTGAATATATCTCTGCACACTAATTAACAAACCTTTCCTATGATCTATGGTATTTTATTTATTGGGTTAGTGCTTTTTGCGATTTACGCCTTTCGATTATTGAGGAAAAAATCGGTGAAAGCATTTCCTGAAAATTGGCATGCAATATTAATTGAAAAGGTCCATTTCTACCGCGATCTTTCCAAAGTGAATCAAAAGATTTTTCAAAAACGCATGATGCTTTTTCTAAGTGAAGTACACATTGAAGGCGTAAAATTGACTGTAGAAGATACAGATAGAGTACTTATAGCGGCAAGTGCAGTTATTCCTGTGTTCGGATTTAAGGAATGGCATTATAATAATCTTAGTGGTATTATTTTGTATCCCGATAATTTTGATGGCGATCTTGAATTTGAGGTCAGTGGAGAATCTAAGATCATTGCAGGTTTAGTGGGCTCCGGTCGATTTGAGAACCAGATGATACTTTCCCGAAAGGCCGTTTATTTGGGATTTGAAAATGACACCGATAAGAACAATACGCCCTTGCATGAGTTTGTCCATCTTATCGATAAGATGGATGGGGAAACTGATGGAGTGCCAGAGCGCTTACTAAAGCGACAGTACATTACGCCATGGCTTGAATTAATGCATTCTGAAATGGAGGCTATTAATAATAATGAATCTGATATTCGAAAATATGGGAGCACGAATCAGGCAGAATTTTTTGCGGTAGCTTCGGAATATTTTTTCGAGCGTCCGGATCTCTTCCGAAGAAAACATCCTGAATTATATGATATGCTCGTTGCATGTTTTCAGCAAAAACCCTAACACTTAAAGTTTCTGAGTTTCAAAGTCTCTAACTACCATTTAAAAGCAGTACTTTTGCACCTTTAAAGAGAAAATAAAATGAGTATTGTTGCAATTGTAGGAAGGCCAAATGTTGGGAAATCAACGCTTTTTAACCGTTTAATAGAACGTAGAGAAGCGATTGTTGATGCGGTGAGTGGTGTTACCAGAGATCGTCATTACGGTAAAAGTGACTGGAATGGAAAAGAGTTCTCTGTAATTGATACCGGTGGATATGTTTTGGGGAGTGACGATGTGTTCGAATCGGAGATTGATAAGCAGGTAGAACTTGCGATAGGCGAGGCCGATGCGATCATCTTTATGGTTGAGGTTGAAAGCGGTATTACGGGAATGGATCAGGATGTTGCGAAGTTGCTTCGGAAGTCTAGGAAACCTGTATTACTTGCGGTAAATAAAGTGGACAGCGCATCCCGTACTAATGATGCCCTGGAGTTTTATAATCTTGGATTCGATAAATATTTTACGCTGTCTAGTATTAATGGTAGTGGTACAGGTGATTTACTGGATGAATTAGTAAAAATCCTTCCGGAACAAATAGAGAGGGAAGAGGAGACCTTGCCTCGATTTGCCGTAGTAGGTCGTCCTAATGCAGGAAAATCTTCCTTTATCAATGCACTTATTGGTGAAGATCGATATATAGTTACCGATATAGCTGGTACTACCAGAGATAGTATTGATACCAAATACAATCGCTTCGGATTTGAATTCAATTTGGTCGATACGGCAGGGATTCGAAAGAAAAGTAAAGTTAAAGAGGATTTAGAGTTTTACTCGGTGATGAGATCTATTCGTGCAATTGAGCATTGCGATGTAATGATTTTGGTATTCGATGCGACCCGTGGTTTTGATGGTCAAGTGCAAAGTATTTTTTGGTTGGCACACCGAAACAATAAAGGTGTTGTGATTTTGGCCAATAAATGGGATTTGGTTGAGAAAGACAATCAGACAGTAAAAGATTTTGAAAAGTATATTCGTCAGCAATGCGAACCTTTCACAGATGTTCCAATCGTTTTTATTTCTGTACTTGAAAAGCAACGTATTTATAAAGCTATCGAAACTGCAGTTGAGGTATACCATAACCGAAGTAAGAAGATAAAGACCAGTGTGTTAAATGAGACCATGCTTCCAATTATTGAAGCATTTCCACCACCGGCCAATAAGGGGAAGTACGTAAAAGTGAAGTTTTGTACCCAATTACCTACACCACACCCTTGTTTTGCGTTTTTCTGTAATCTTCCGCAGTATGTGAAGGAGCCCTATAAACGATTTATTGAGAATAAATTAAGAGGGCAGTTTGATTTTACAGGTGTTCCTGTCACAATTTATTTCAGAAAGAAATAAGATCTAGTTAATAGTTTCTAATCCATGAAGTTTAAATTTTTACTATTTTTCGTTTGGCAACTTACATTTTTCAATGTTTGTGCACAACGGGATGTAACTATTGTACAAAAGCATCTGGATTCGTCTGCTGCGCATGTGGAAAACAATATTGATCTTTCAAGAATCTACTTAGATTCTATTTCTAATCCTTCCGAAGCGACTTTAGGAAAAAAAATTGCACAATACTTTTTTCTGAAGGCAAAATTACACAATGAAGATTATGACAATACGGGTACTATTCAGAATTATATGAAGTCTCTGAAATATGCAGAGAAATATAAAAACTACCAATTAGCCGCTAAGTCATCTGGAGAAATATCATCAAAATTTTATCTTTTAAAAAAAGACTCATTAGCGGATTTGTATTATGAAAAGGCAAAATCATATTACATAAAGATTGATGACGAATTCGGTCTTTTGGATTTAATGCAATTTCCGGCATATGCGAAGTATGTGAATTTTGAGATGGAAGAAAGTATTGCTTTGATTTCTAATGATTTACAGGCATATAAGGCGGTCGAGGACGATAAAACGTATTATTGCTTTGCTATTTACCTATTGGCGTCTAATCATTTACACCTTGGAAATATTGATAAAGCACATGAATTTTATACGATTTATCAATCATTAAAAGGCAATAAATACTTAGAAGATTCATATCATTTGCATTATGATAATGCCATAAAATCATGCTTTGCCGAGTATTATATAGAGAACGAAAATCTAGATTCAATTAAATATTATTTGGATGGCATATATCTTAAAAGTGGAAGTAAGGATATCAATGTCCAAAAGAGTTTATACAATCACTATATTAAATACTACCAACTAAAAGGAAATGCCGATAGAGAGAAAATGTATCAGGATTCTCTTGATTTATTTAATAAAAATGTATTGGACAATTCTTTCAGTTCTTCCCTTGAAGGTATTGAAGAATTATCACATACTAACTTGGAATTGAATAAAGAGTTAACCATAAAAGCAAACAACAAAAAGTATTTTTTTCTATTAATTACTGGAGTTGTTGTACTTGGAATTTTGCTTCTAATCTATTTTAAGAAGATAAAAAAGAAAGAAATTATACTAACTGATTTGGAAGAAAATTATTCAAATATTAAAGCTAAGCAGGAAAAATTAGTTGTTAAAAATATTGAATTAGAAGAGTTTTTAACTGCACTACGAAAAGAAATAAAGCGGATTTCGAGTATAGAGTCAGTTTCAGAACAAAGAAAAAGCATCGACAAGTTATATAGAGAGATACATATCGATCATACAAATTTTGTAAATAGTGACGACCATTTCAAGTTAATAAGCACTATCAATGAAGACTTTTTCCTGAAAATAGAAAAGGATTATTCTCAATTAGATAACTTGGAAGTCTTAATATGTTATTATTTATACACTGGTTTTAAGAGTAAGGAAATTGCCGTTTTCGCGGATAGATCTATACGAGCAATCGAGAATAAAAGATACAGGATTTCAAAGAAATTAGGTGTAGATTCAAATAAAGAAAGCTTAAAAGAATTTTTGGATACTACATTCAAAATGTAAAATTGCCCTCAATATTATAGAATATAAATAGCCGGTAGCGTGAGTAGTAAGTGAGTAGTTATTTTTACAATAAAATTCGTTATCTTATAAGATATTTGATGTGCTCAAAACGAGCGTTATTAATAACAATCTAATTATTTACGAAAATGAGGTTAAAAAGTTACATGTTGTGTGTTGCCTTGGGATGCACGTTTATTGCCTTCACGCAAACACAAAAAGATTCGAATGTTACAGAAATCAGCGGACCTGCTGATTTTTATATAACAGCACCAATGACCAGTTACCCAAAAGTTGATCCTAAATCTGTTAAAAAAAGAGAGATAAAACGAGGAGGGTTAAGCGCAAAGAACATTCAAAAAGGGGAATTTATAGATAAACTCTCCAAAAGCAGCTCTTCACAAGATCCATTAGCGCAGGAAGAACCAGGCAATAGAAATGGTAAAACTCCAATTGCTAATTTTGATGGAATTAATATAGATTTAAGTCCGCCAGATCCAACTGCCGCAGTTGGGCCTAACCATGTAGTTCAAATGACGAATGGGCTTTGGAGTGTTTGGGATAAAAACGGTAACCAAGCAGCTGGTTTTCCTAAGGATATTAATGACCCACTTGGTGGTATAGTTTCTGGTGATCCAGTTGTTTTATATGATAGAGAAGCAGATAGATGGTTTATTTCCCAATTTCAATTACCTGCATCGAATCAATTTAAAATAGCGGTTTCTACCACAGCTGATCCTACGGGAACTTATGCTGTTTATAGTTATAACGTAGTTGAAAATGATTATCCACATTATGGAATATGGGGTAATAGTTATATTGTTACCGGAAACTTTGACCCGACTGATTCGGGAACATTTTTTGCTTTTAACAGACAAAAAATGTTAGATGGTGATCCTACGGCTGAGATTGCATCATTAACTTTACCTAATTACGTAGGAACAGGAGGATTTCAAGCTCCTCAACCAGTACATTCAGAAGGTGCTGGAATCGCAGCAGGACCGGCTCCAATTGTTTGGTATCAAGACAATGCTTGGCCTGGCGTAGCTCAAGACCACGTAAAGGTTTGGCATCTTACTATTGATTGGGCAAATCCGGGAGCTGCTACAGTTTCTACACCACTTGAAATTACAATGGCAGCTTTTGATTCTTTTCTGGAAGGTACAGGAGGAGATAGTTTTGCGGTATTACAACAACCTGGAACTTCACAACGAATAGATCCTATTGTTTTTGCAATGTACTTTCAAGCACATAGATACAATTTTGGAACACATGAATCCTTGTTATTCAATTTTCCGGTTGAAATTACTGATGGTAGTCAGATATCCGGTATACGTTGGGTAGAATTAAGACGCCCAACCATGACAGATCCTTGGACCTTATACCAAGAAGGTACCTATCAGGATGCCGGAGGAGAGAGTGTTTTTATGTCGGCCATAGCAATGGATCAGGAAGGGAATATCGGACTAGGATATACAAAAGTAGGTGCAACCACGTTTCCGTCACTTTACTACACAGGAAGATTAGTGAGTGACCCTCTTGGGCAAATGACGGTTGCTGAAACCTTAATAGTGAATGGAACAACTTCGGTAACGTCTAATGCTCGTTATGGAGATTATTCACAATTGACAAGAGATCCACAAGATGATTTAACTTTTTGGTTTACTGGTGAATATTCAGGAGAGCCAAGAAAAACTAGAATTGCATCATTTAAAATTTCTACAACTCTTTCTGTGGATGAACTTGATTTGAATACCTCTGAATTAGTTGTATATTCGGGAGATAATCAAATTTTCAATTTACAATTAGATACTGCTACTACTAGTGATATTCTTAGACTTTCTGTTGTTGATTTATTGGGTAGAACTGTTTATCAAGATCAAATTTCTAAAGAAATAGGAGGGATGTATCAAACAACTATAGATTTATCTTCAGTTAGCGCCGGAACCTATATAGTAGAGATTGGAAATGCTAAGACAAAACTCAATAAGAAGATAATCGTTAAATAATATATATGAGGATAGTAAGCTTTATTTTGTTTGTTGGATTACTTCATTCATGTTGTACAACAAAAGAGAAAATGACAAACGATTTTACTTCTGGTACCATCGTGCATTCTACTGATGAAAACGATTGTGCTTATACCATTAAAGTTTCTAATACCGAGAATGTACTTTATTTAGACCCAATCAATCTGGAAAATATGTATATGAAGGATGGATTGAAAGTTCAATTTCAGTATAAGTCACTTAAAATGAAAAATAGATGTAATAAGGCAAATCCAATAAGCCTTACTAAAATGACTAAGGAATAGAATTGTTTTATTTCTAGATAAATTAAAGGCTGCAGCAATGCAGCCTTTTTAATTGTATCAAAATAATTGAACATTGAACATTGAACATTGAACTGGGTCTACCATCCTTATTAATCTAAGCGCAAATTTTCCTAAATTTTGTTACCAAAGAATACAAAATTTATAAAACAGGCACCACCCAAATCGGAGGTGATAAAATCATTGATTAAAACTAACGTAAATATAGTCCGAAGCTTTAGTGCAAGACTACCAACCTTTAAGTATTTAAACGGAAATATTTCATTGTTTTATTAGAAAAACTACAAAACATTGAAAAAATTCCACCACCGTTTCTATAGAATATTAGCTACTACTATCCTTTAAGTATCTAAACGGCAATATTTCACTGTTTTGTTAGAAAAATTACAAAACATTGAAAAAAGCCCACCATCATTTTTTATAATATATTAGCTACTACCATCCTTTAAGTATCTAAACGGAAATATTTCACTGTTTTGTTAGAAAAATTACAAAACACTAAAAAAATTCCACCACCATTTTTATAGAATAATGACTACTACCAACCTCCGCTTGCGCCTCCACCGCCGAAGCCGCCACCGCCGAAGCCACCGCCGAATCCTCCGCCCCCGCCGAAACTTCCTCCGCCTGAAGAACCACCAAAGCCACCGGTGCGTCCCATGCTGCTTAAGATGATAATATCGAGAAGGCTACTTCCAGTTCTACGGCCACCGTTTTTACCACCACGTCCATTTTTCTTGGAACTCAAGGCGATAATAATGACAATAAATATGATAATCACAAAAATAGATTGGAATGAACCTCCATTCGATTTCTTTTTGAAATCTCGATCTTCTTTAAATTCACCATTTAGGGCCGCGAAAACGGCATCGGCTCCTTGATCAAGTCCGGCGTAGTAATTGCCTGTTTTAAACTGCGGAATCATAATCCGATTAATAATTCGTTCGGCCATGAGATCTGTAATGCGATATTCGATTCCGTAACCTGTATTAATGTCAATCTTCCGATCGTCTCTGGCTAAAAGTATTATAATTCCATTGTCTTCATCTGCCTGTCCGATGCCCCATTTTTGTCCCCATTTGGCACCTAACAAGGAGATGTCTTCTCCTTTGGTAGTCCCGATAATGGCTACAACAATCTGCGTGGAAGTTGAATCTGCATAACGGATTAACTTGTTTTCAAGAGATGTTTTTTGCGATGGCGTTAGCAAACTCACATAATCGTAAACGGAAGTCTGTATTTGAGGTTTCTCCGGAATGGTAAATTGAGCCAAAAGTCTTTCCGAAGAGAAGAACATCAGAAAAAAGATTGTAAAAAAACTATATTTTAGAACTGTTTTGTACATTTTTTTAATTTTGCTCACTGCTCACTGCTCACTGCTCACTGCTCACTGCTCACTGCTCACTGCTCACTGCTCACTGCTCACTGCCCACTATCCCACAGAAATCTCATCTGAAAGCTCATTGGTATCGCCTTTTTTAAATGGAAAATGCTTTTTTAATTGTTCACCGGCTTTTAATACTCCTTCTACAAGGCCTTGCTTGGTGTTACCATTTTTAAAGTGGGTAACCATAATGTCTTTTGTGCTTTCCCAGAAATTAGGTGCTACACGATCATTTATACCTTTATCACCCATTATAACAAGGGTTCGGTCGTCGACTGCCACATAAATCAATACTCCATTACTTTGTTTTGTATTGTTCATATGCAAGAAATCGAATACTTCTGCAGCTCGATCGAAGGCATCCATTTTTATTTTTGGTTCCTTTTCTGAAACTGACGTCGCTTCAAGATGCACTCGAATCTCACCTGAAGTATTCTTTTCGGCAATTCTAATGGCTTCTATGATTTCTTTCTCTTCGGAAGCGGTTAAAAAATCTTCTACTTTCGACATTATTCTTTATCTTTTCCGAAGTCAAAATCAACTTTAGGAGCATCCTGCGTTCCTTCATCAGCCTTGAAATAAGCCATTTCTTCAAATTTTCCAATAAATTTGTTTATAAGCACATTCGGGAAGGTTTTTAGATGTTTGTTAAAAGGTAATACGGCTTCATTGAAGCGATTACGTTCTACGTTAATACGATTTTCGGTGCGCTCTAATTCGTTGATCAATTCTTTGAAATTTTCATTGGCCTTTAGATCAGGGTAACGTTCAAAAACAGCTAATAACCGAGATAGTGCAGAAGTTAATCCTTGCTGCGCCTGTTGAAATTGCTCAAGTTGCGCTGGTGTGATGTTAGAAGGGTCGATAGTGATAGATGTTGCTTTACTACGTGCCTCTGTCACTTTTATTAATGTTTCCTGTTCAAATTCGGCATAACCCTTTGCAGTGCTCACAATATTCGGAATTAAATCGGCACGGCGTTGGTAGGAGCTTTCCACATTTCCCCATTGGGCAGTTGCAGTTTCTTTTAATTCGATACCTGTATTATAAAATTTTGGCCCCATTACGAAGCCTAAAAGAGCGATGGCGGCTACAACTACTATTATAGCGATAAGTGATTTTTTCATGGTGAGGTTATTAAAGTTGGTCTTTTATTTTTAGGAGTTCGGCCTTGACCGATTCTAATTTACGAATAATTTCGAAGTGATTCAGTGTTTTTTGTTTGTTCTCTTTTAAATGAATCTTAGCACCTTCAAGAGTAAAACCGCGCTCCTTAACCAAATGAAAGATCAACTCGAGATTTTTAATATCTTGAGGAGTGAATTTTCGGTTTCCCTTAGCGTTTTTCTTGGGTTTTAGAACATCGAATTCTTTTTCCCAAAAACGAATTAGAGAGGTATTCACATCAAATGCTTTGGCGACTTCGCCGATACCGTAATATCGTTTTTCAGGTAGTTCTATATGCATTAGTCAAGTGATTGGTTTTCTTGTTGAGAAGCACGCAACATATTAGTAAACTCCTCCGGTGAAAGGTTTCCATAGTAAAAGTTAATTGGATTGATACGTTCTCCATCCTTGAATATCTCGTAATGTAGGTGAGGTGCTTCAGAACGACCTGTACTTCCCACAAACCCAATTAGGTCACCTCTTTTTACGCGATTCCCGGATCGGACGTTGTATTTATACAGATGGGCATATAAGCTTTCGTAGCCGTACCCATGATCAATTCGGATATGGTTTCCGTAGCCAGAAGCAGTATTATCGGCTCTGGTAACTTTACCATCGCCAGAAGCGTAAACCGGTGTGCCTCTAGGTGCAGTGAAATCCATTCCGAAGTGAAACTTTCTAGCCTTCGTAAACGGGTCGTTACGATATCCAAAACCCGAGGCCATACGTGTAAGATCTTCATTGTTTACAGGCTGAATGGCAGGAATTGCTTCCAGAAGTTTCTCTTTTTCCTCTGCTAATAATGCAACTTCATCTAAGGACTTGGACTGAACTACAATGCGTTTTGTAAGGATGTCAAGACGTTTACTGGTAGAGATAATTAATTTAGAATTATCGAATCCTTCTAATTCTTTATAACGGTTAATACCTCCAAAACCGGCTTTTCGTTGCTCTTCAGGGATAGGGTTAGCTTCAAAATAAACCCTATAAATATTGTTGTCACGGTTTTCTATTTCTTCTAGAACCTCGGTAGCATGATCCATCTTTTTATTGATCAGATTCATCTGTAGTTGGGCATTGGTGAGCTCTCTAGTCAGTGCTTTTTCTTTTGGGGTCTCAATATAAGGGAGGTTTATATAGATAAGTAACAGGACAAATCCGCTTAATACCATTCCCAAAAGACTGAGTAAAAAAATGCCTAGACGTCTGCCTTTTTTCTTCTCTATTTTTCTGTAGGACAGCGTTTCGCTATCGTAGTAATATTTAACCTTAGACATATGCTAAAAAATCATATTTTTGCTGGTTGATAGGTGGTGCTTAAATTGAAACGTTTCACAAATATAGAAATTGTTTCCAAAGTACACCAACAACACAATTTTAGTATAAATTACAGATTATGACATCCCGCGAAATCCGCTCAAAGTTTCTAGATTTTTTTGAATCGAAATCACATATCATCGTTCCTTCAGCACCTATGGTCGTTAAGGACGATCCTACGCTTATGTTTACTAATGCAGGTATGAATCAATTTAAGGAATATTTTCTAGGGAACAAGCCTGTAAAACATCATAGAATTACTGATACCCAGAAATGTTTAAGAGTAAGTGGAAAGCATAATGATTTGGAAGAGGTAGGAATGGACACCTATCACCACACCATGTTTGAAATGTTAGGAAATTGGAGTTTTGGAGAATATTTCAAAAAAGAGGCAATCGAATGGGCATGGGAGCTACTGACTGATGTTTTTCAGGTAGATAAAGATATTTTATATGTTTCTGTTTTTGAAGGAGATGCTTCAGAAGACCTTGACAGAGATACAGAAGCTTACGATATTTGGAAACAATTCGTTTCCGAAGACCGTATCATTAATGGGAATAAAAAAGACAATTTCTGGGAAATGGGAGATCAGGGACCTTGCGGACCTTGTAGTGAAATTCATGTAGATTTACGTTCGTCTGAAGAGAAAGCAAAAGTATCTGGTGCTTCTTTGGTGAATCAGGATCATCCTTTAGTGGTTGAAATCTGGAACCTTGTATTTATGCAATTTAATCGGAAGGCGGATAAAAGTCTCGAGAAATTACCTGCACAACATGTTGATACGGGAATGGGCTTCGAGCGACTTTGCATGGTGCTGCAAAACAAACAAAGTAATTACGATACTGATGTTTTTACTCCTTTGATTCGAGAAGTTGAAGCTGTTACAAAAACTACCTATGGAAACCCTGGCTCATCAGGAGAAAAAGTAGATATCGCAATTCGAGTAATTAGTGATCACCTTCGTGCGGTTGCTTTTTCGATTGCCGATGGACAGCTGCCAAGCAATACAGGCGCCGGTTATGTAATACGTCGAATTTTAAGACGAGCCATTCGTTATGGATTTACTTTCCTGGATACTAAAGAGCCTTTTATCTATAAGTTAGTTGCTACTCTAAGCAAACAGATGGGTGATGCCTTCCCTGAATTGATTTCTGAAAAGAATTTGATAACAAATGTTATTCGCGAAGAAGAACAATCCTTTTTACGCACACTCGACCAAGGTTTGGTTTTATTGGAAAATGTAATTGAGACTGCTGATTCTAAGACAATTTCAGGTAAGAAAGCTTTCGAATTATACGACACTTTTGGATTCCCTATCGATTTAACAGCCTTGATATTGAGAGAAAGAGGCTACGAATTGGATACAAAAGGTTTTGAGAAGGAACTTCAGAAACAAAAGGACAGATCGAGAGCAGCGACTAAGGTTGAAACTGGCGACTGGGAGATACTTAGCGACGATGCTGTAGAGGAGTTTGTTGGTTATGATACGCTTGTCACAACTGTGAAGATCACACGTTATAGAAAAGTAGAAAGTAAAAAAGATGGTGAAATGTACCAGTTGGTCTTCAATTTAACACCTTTTTATCCCGAAGGCGGCGGTCAAGTGGGAGATAAGGGGTATTTGGAAGCGCAGGATGGAGGTGTCACGTATGTTGTAGACACTAAAAAGGAAAATAACCTTATCATTCACTTTGTTAAAGATCTTCCAAGAAATCCTCGAGGCACTTTCAAAGCAATCGTAGATGAGAAACAGCGGTTTAGAACGGCTTCGAATCATACGGCAACACATTTATTGCATCAAGCCTTACGTAATATTTTAGGAGTCCATGTTGGGCAGAAGGGATCCATGGTGCATAGCCGAAATCTGCGTTTTGATTTTTCACATTTCAGTAAAGTAAGCTTTGAAGAACTCAAGGGAGTAGAAGACTTTGTCAATGCTCGAATTCGGGAAGGCATCGCTTTGGAAGAGAGAAGAAATATCCCTTATGATCAGGCGATAGATGAAGGTGCTATTGCGTTGTTTGGTGAGAAATACGGAGATGCTGTGCGTGCTATAAAATTTGGAAAATCTATGGAATTGTGTGGGGGAACCCACGTGCCGAATACTTCAGATATTTGGCATTTTATAATTACTTCGGAAGGTGCTGTGGCAAGTGGAATTCGTCGAATTGAAGCAATTACAGGTGATGCGGCCAAGCAATATTTTATCGATAGAAGTGAAAGCTACGCGAACCTTCAGAAAACGTTGAATAACGCAAACGATCCAGTGAAAGCGGTTGAAGCACTTCAAGAAGAGAATACTTCACTTCAGAAGCAAATCCAACAATTATTGAAGGACAAGGCGAAAAATATAAAAGGCGATTTAAAAGGTGAAATTTCTAATGTAAACGGAGTGAATTTCTTAGCTAAAGAATTGGATCTGGATGCCTCCGGAATGAAAGACCTGGCTTTTGAATTAGGCAACGAAACAGATAATTTATTTATATTATTTGGATCTAGAGCTGAAGGAAAGGCTTTACTAACTTGTTATATTTCTAAAGATCTTGCCACCGAGAAGGGACTGGACGCGGGTAAAATTGTTCGTGAATTAGGAAAACACATCCAAGGTGGAGGAGGCGGACAACCTTTCTTCGCAACAGCAGGTGGTAAAAATCCTGACGGGATTGGAGAGGCTTTGGAGAAGGCAAAGGGTTATATAAAATAATAGTAGGCAGTCGCAGTATCCAGTATTTTTGTCAAATGACATTGTAACCGCGTACTGACATTTTAAACTGAACACTGAACGCTGAGCACTGATTACTGAATATTGACCACTGAAATGAAACTACAAACCCAAATACCCCTATCACCGGAACGCAATCAGATTGATTATAGTTCTAAGGTGTTACTAATGGGTTCTTGTTTTGTAGAGCATATAGGAGATAAAATGGAGTTTTTTAAATTCCAAAATCTTCAAAATCCCTTCGGAATAATTTTTCACCCGTTTGCGATTGAAAAGTTAGTAACTCGAGCGATTAATGAAGAGTTATTTTTAGAGGAGGATATTTTTTTTTACAATGAACGCTGGCATTGTTTTGAAGTTCATTCAATGTTAAGTGCTTCGGAAAAGGACGAATTTTTAAACCGGTTGAATGTACAACTAAAGCAATTAGGTGAGTATCTTATCTCTGCTTCACATATTATTCTAACTTATGGTACCTCCTGGGTATATCGACATATAGAATCTGATACCATTGTAGCCAATTGCCATAAAATTCCGCAGAAAAAATTCTTAAAAGAATTATTGTCCGTAGAAGAAGTTGCCGCTAGTATTGACAATACATCTGCATTAATTAAGGCGCTTAATCCGAATATAACTTTTATTCATACAGTGTCCCCTGTCCGGCATTTAAAGGATGGGTTTGTAGAAAACACAAGGAGTAAGGCACATTTAATCGCAGGATTGCATGAGCAGATAGATAGACGTAAACAGTTGCATTACTTTCCTTCCTATGAGATCGTTTTGGACGAACTACGAGACTATCGTTTTTATAAAGAGGATATGTTACATCCATCAAAAACTGCCATTTCCATAGTTTGGGAAAAGTTTAATTCCGTTTGGGTGGCTTCAGAAACACAATCGCTTCAGAAAAAAATACAAGGAATACAAGCCGGTTTACAACATCGACCCTTTAATGAAGATAGCGATGCACATAAAGAGTTTAAAAGTGATCTTCAGAAGGACATAGCAGAAATTAAAACATTATTTCCACATATAGAATTTGACTAAACTTTTATAGTTTGGTAAAACTTTCAGTAAGTATATCGGCATCTTGATTATAAGCGTACGTAAAAGTAGTCTCATTTAATGTGCGAATTGTTGAACTTTTTGACTCTCCATTGAAAGTAATTGTGAAGGTCTCATCAACTATGGTATAATTCATATTGAAAGTAAATACTGGGTCGCAATTATCGTCGAATATAGTTCGTGACATTTCACCACTAGCTAGAAATGAAAGCTGTACCCGTTCGTCACAATCGGCATCGAATTCATCTGGAATACCGTTGGTAGTACTTCCGGAAAACTGCCAGTTACCTACTATATTTATGTGGTAAATGTTTATTGCGGAGCCCGGTTCGTCATTACTTCCACAAGAAAATAGAACTACGGAAAGAATTAAAGTGAGTATTAATTTCTGTATTCTCATTGTCGCTACTTTTTTTCAATAATACGAAATTTCGCTAAAAAGAATGCAGTGTAAAATTACTTTCCTTTAGGTTATTAATAAACAGTTACAAGAGCATCTAACAATGGAAATACGACAATTGCCCTATTGATTACACTTGGGTTATAAGGCATCTTTGCTTCAGTAAATAACTTAAAAACCCAAGGATTATGAAATTTTTAAACAACACAATTTTAGTCTTACTACTAAGTACCACTGTGCTTTTCACCTCTTGTAAAAAAGATGATGACGGAGGCGGGGGTGGCGATGCCGGTTCTGGAACCGTGATTGCTAAAGTGAATGGCAACAGTTTTGCATCAATGGAAATAGCTTCGACCGCTTCTCAATCAAGTGGCGGAAGCACAACTACCATCACATTACAAGGATCGGACGCTTCAGGAAAAGGAATTTTTGTCATCATCAATGGTTTCGATGGAACCGGATCCTATGAATTTAGCGATTCTAATGTTTTTGTTACAGCAACTTATGTTGAGGCAAACGTTAGCAATCCTACAAATTCTCAAACATGGAGTGCACCTTATGAAAACAGTGGTGTGGTTGGAGAGGTTAATATTTCAGAAAAAACAGCCACTAACATTAAAGGGACCTTTAATTTTAATGCGAAAAATGTAAATGGTGATGGATCTGTGGTAAATATTACCGAAGGATCTTTTAATCTGGATTTCTAAGAAGTTGAAAGCGTAAAGAAAGTCTCCTTGTGAGGTTTTTACGTGGAGCCGGGAATAGCTATTAATGCTGTTTCCGGTTTTTTTATTGCTTAGTGCCAAGTAATAATACGACAACTGCCGTATTGATAACATTTTATTTTTCAATCAACTTTGACCGTAAATATTTAAATCCACGATTATGAAAACCAAAATTTTATTATTGATGTTCAGTGCGCTGTTTACGTTGAGTTTACAAGCACAAAGCTTAGGTGAGTTTAATGCGAAAACCTCCGAGATGGGGAAAGGGAAACTCGCCAAAGCACCTAAAAAAGTATATATCGCTAGTTTCAATGTGAATTTTGAAATTTATATGGAAGCAATGGATTTTGAGCGAGGAGGCAGCACTTTTGGTGGAGGACAAAGAAGCGACGCTACTGCTAAGGCAGCCATTGGACTGGGCGGAATTGATGCAGCAGACATCCAAGCGAAAACGGATCAACTTTACAGCGAGTTTGTTGCTCAATTGAAAGCAGGAGGTCTTGAGATTATAACTGCAGATGAAGCCGGAAAAACTGAAGTGTATGAAGATTGGGAACGAGCTACAGGACCATTTGTAGCCGAATCCGGTATTCCCGGAGTACTAATGTGCCTTCCTGAAGGCCAATCACAATATTATCGAGGCACCAAAAAGAATGGAAGGATTAAAAAAGGAATAATCGATGATAATCTAATTCCTGCAAAGCTTTCAGATCAATTAGGTGATGCAATTATCGCCAATGTGAATCTCTATTTTATGTTTTCTGAAGAAGGTATTAATGTTTTTAAGGGCAATGCCGCCAAAGTGAAAATCTTTACTAACCTTAGAATGGTTGGAGACTACACTATTTCCGCTCCAAATGAGAATGGTTTTTTAAAAGGTCAGGAAACTTTAGATAGAATTGCCAGTTTGGTAACATTTCATCAAGGTAAGCAAGGTCTGGGAAGTCCTGTTTTCTTCGGAACAAACCTTAAAAAGCCTTTAGAAGTGGAAGGAGTAGTTAAAAAACAAAAAGTGGTTGCCTACCAAAAGCAAGGTTCGTCTACGCCTACTTCCTTTTCAGGAGTCAGTTATATGGACACCGCAGATCGCTTTTCAAAAAACGCTACCTGGATAGAAGTGGACAGTAAAAAGTATGCAGAAGGTCTTTATATGGCGGCCAAAATGATGCTAGATAATGGCACACAATCGTTAGTAAGCAACTTGCAATAGTAAACTGAAAAATCTAACTAACCAGATTTTTTTCAATAATTGCGGTTGTTGGGGAGTGACCGCAATTTTTAAACCCTGTTGTAGTAAACAGGGTTTTATTTTTGAGTATCTTAGTTAATAAATTTGAATTTTCATGAGGTATATTCTATTAGCAATCTGCGGATTGTTCTCTTCAATAATTTTCGCTCAGAATAAAACAGATTTAACAATTTTACTTGAAAAAGCCTTTAAAATTCAGGACTCCTCAGAGTATTATTTTTCAGCAGCCAGAAAATTAGTCACTACTAAATCAGATTCGGCCAATTACCTTTATTATAAGTTCTACAGTGTAAATCGAAAGAACATGGTCGATAGTAGTTTATTTTATTCTAATCGAGTAACATCTTTGTTACAAGATTTGGATAGCTTAAATCGACTTCGGAAGGTGTATTACGATACACATCGCATTTATCTCAATAAAGGTAATTATGAAGAAGCCCTTAATGGCATTCAGCTAGCATTGTCAGCAGCCGAACGATTGAAAGATACCGCAATGATTTCACTTCACAACTCGGATAAAGCCATTATTTATCACGATTTTGAAGATTATAAAAAAGGTGTGGAATATGGTAAGAAGGCATATTCCATTATGGATCGGGCTACAAATAAAAATTATAAGTATCTCATTATCGCTAATAATACCATTGGTATAAATTATGACGATTGGAAAAAGCCGGATAGTGCATTATTCTATCATTATAAAAACCTTGAACTTTTAAAAAAAGTTGATGATTCTGCTTATTATGGATTTGTATTCAACAATATTGGTAATACGCTGTTGAAAGCAAAGAAATATTCAGAAGCTAAAAAGATTATTAATCGCTCTCTAGTACTTAATAAAATACGAAACGGAGATTATAATTTAGCGACCAATTATACCAACTTGGCCACTATTGCATATGAAGAAGGCGACTATAAACTGGCCAAATCTCATTTTTTGGAAGCCAATAATTTTGCTCAGAAAAGTAAGAGCATAGAAAAGATTAGAGATGTACTTCAACAAGAGGCATGGTTTTACAAAAAAACGGGTGACTTTAAACGATCTCTCGAGAAACAGGAAGAATTTTATGTGTTAAGAGATTCTATTTTTAATGATGAAAGAGCTCAAAAAGTGGTGGAGCTAGAAACGAAATACGAAACTGAAAAAAAAGAACGGGACCTTGCGCAAAGTAGAGCCAATTTAGCTGAGAGAGAACTAGAAGTTGAACAGAAAAATACCATGCTATTCGGAAGTCTTGGAATTATTGTAGTCTTTGGTCTTGTAGGATATTTGTTTTACAATCAGCAAAAATTAAAACATAGGCAGTTGGTAAAAGAAAGTGCCTTAAAAACTGCCCTGGCACAAATAGAAACTCAGAATAGGTTGCAAGAGCAGCGACTTCGAATTTCCCGGGATTTGCACGATAATATTGGATCGCAGCTTACATTTATCATTTCTTCCATAGATTCTCTCAAATATGGTTTGAAGGATGCTAATGATAAAGTGAGCTCGAAACTGACCTCTATCAGTGAGTTTACCACTCAAACCATTTACGAGTTGCGTGATACGATCTGGGCTATGAATAAAAACGAAATCAGTTGGCAGGATTTGCAAGTTCGCATTTCAAATTTTGTGGAGAATGCCAGAAAGGCTGATGATAAGGTGGCTTTCACATTTTGGGTAGATAAGAATATTTCTGAAGATGTTCGTTTCACTTCAATGCAGGGAATGAACGTGTATCGTATAATTCAGGAAGCAATGAACAACGCGCTCAAATATGCGAATGCTTCTAAGATTTCAGTATCCATTTCCGAAGAGAATGAGGTTTTTAACATTGAAATCATCGATGACGGCGCCGGATTCGATACTAGTTTAAAAAATGGCAACGGACTTAATAATATTAAAAAAAGAACGGCCGATCTCAAAGGGAATCTGTCAATCGAGTCCAATAATGGTGTTGGAACTCACATAAAAGTGAGCTTTTCGATTTGAATAAATACGCCAGCTGACGTATTTTATTGATATCACGAAACCATTAACTTTATGGTCTAATTGAAATTATGCCTGCTTATTTCTACATCCTTTCGGGGACAGAGTTTTTAATCGCCATTTTGTTGTTTTATTTTCTTCGGAAGAGAAGCAAAATGAAACAATTACATTGGCACGAAACACAGCAGTTAACACGCGCTATTGAATTGAATTCGGCGCAAATTCAGAAAAGAAAAACAGCGCTGGATACTTACCAATTGATGAATTATAATTTATCTGAAGCCTTATTAGTGCAGCCCGAAATACTTTCGCCCAATTAAGTATTGGTATTAAAAAATGATAAACTAGTAATGGTCCTATGGCATTAAATATCCAATCTCATGTAAAATATCTTTAGTTTTTAGCACTTTCTAAAAAATAAATACGACATCTGCCCTATTTAAAATGTCCCAAAAAAACACTATTTTTAAATAGCTAAAAATCAAGATTCTACCATATGGAGATCAAAGTTGCAATTGTTGATGATAATTCATTTTTAATTCATGCTATTAAGGAAAAACTTTCTTTTTTTGATGATATCACTATAAAATTTACTGCGCTAAATGGAAGTGAACTTCTATCTTGTTTAAGTGATAATCACAATCTGGACCTTATTTTAATGGACATTGAGATGCCGGTGCTCAATGGAATTGAAACCACGCAATTGGTAAAACAAAAGTATCCACAGATAAAAATCATTATGTTGACCGCCTTCGATAATGATGAGCATATATTTAAGGCAATTAAGGCAGGAGCCGATGGGTATTTATTAAAAGAAATTAACCCCGAAGATCTCTATAAAGGAATTAAAGAAACACTCAATGGTGGGGCAGCTATGAATCCTTCCATTGCCTTAAAGACATTAAAGCTGTTGCGAAATCCTATTGATATTGCTAATCCTAAGGATAAGGACGAGCTTTCCCTCACGAAAAGAGAAGTAGAGGTACTCGAACAACTAAGTAAAGGCCTAAGTTATACCTTGATCGCGGATAATTTATTTCTATCTCCAAGCACTGTAAGAAAGCATATCGAAAATATTTATAAAAAGCTACAAGTACATTCCAAGATTGAAGCCGTTCAAAAGGCCAGGAACTATAATATTATATAGAGAAAAACCTTTCAGATATAATAAATGAAAGGTTTTTAAAAATTTAGTTTTCAATAGGTTCAGACCGCCATTAAGTTATTCTAAACCGAAGGCTTCTTTCACCTTATCTACATAATCTAGTTTTTCCCATGTAAATAGTTCAACTTCTTTTTCGTAACGACCGTTGTATGGGCTTTCAAATACCTTAGTAACTGTTTCTGGGTTTCTACCCATATGTCCATAGGCAGCAGTTTCAGAATAAATAGGATTACGTAATTTCAGGCGTGTTTCAATAGCCGATGGACGCATATCGAAGATCTGTGCAGCAATTTTTGCAATCTCTCCGTCGGTAATCTTAACATGTGAGCTGCCATAAGTATTTACTAATATGGAAGTCGGCTCAACAACGCCAATGGCATATGAAACTTGTACCAATACTTCATCGGCAAGACCTGCAGCAACTAAGTTTTTCGCCATATGTCTTGAGGCATATGCAGCACTTCGGTCAACTTTACTAGGATCTTTCCCGCTAAATGCTCCGCCACCATGTGCTCCTTTTCCACCATAGGTGTCTACAATAATTTTTCTTCCTGTAAGTCCGGTATCGCCGTGTGGCCCACCTATTACGAATTTTCCGGTAGGATTTATATGGTAGGTTATTTCATCATTAAACAATTCCTGTACGTACTTCGGAAGTTGTGCTTTTACTCGTGGCATTAAAATATTTATAATGTCCTTCTTTATCTTCTGAAGCATGGCAACATCTTCATCAAACTCATCGTGTTGAGTGGAAACAACTATCGCGACAATCCTCTGTGGAACGTTGTCGTCACTGTATTCAATCGTTACCTGACTTTTAGAATCGGGGCGTAAATAAGGAATCTCTTTCTCTTCCCGTCTCAAAGCGGCAAGTTCGATAAGAATCTTGTGAGAAATATCTAAGGCTAATGGCATGTAATTCGCCGTTTCTTTTGAAGCATAGCCAAACATCATCCCTTGATCCCCGGCACCTTGTTCTTCTTTGGTAGAACGATCTACACCTTGATTAATATCCTGCGATTGCTCATGAATTAATGAAATTACACCACAAGAATCTCCGCTAAACTGATAAGCTCCTTTGGTATATCCAATTTTGTTCACTACATCTCTTGCAATAGTTTGAACATCTAGATAAGTGTTGCTTTTTACCTCACCGGCTAATATCACCTGTCCTGTAGTAACTAAAGTTTCACATGCTACTTTAGACTCCGGGTCGAAGGCCAAGAAGTTGTCTAATAATGCATCGCTAATTTGATCTGCCACCTTATCAGGGTGTCCTTCGGAAACACTTTCCGAAGTAAATAAATACGCCATAAAACGAATTTTTAAATATTATTTAGAGTCGATTTGACGAAAGAGACGAAGGAAGTTTACACTGCCTTTAGCATTTTTAACCCCGAATTAATTTTGGAGTCTCATCCTCGATAAACACGATTCAGAAGAGGTTGCAATCAGTCAAATCTGTCCTCTTTTTACGGATGCAAAAATACATATTAAATTATAACTATAAAATACTAATGAGATTTATTGTTGATTTGAAATTAATACTTTTATATAATGGGATTTCTGCATTATCTGCATCGTTTTAGTGAATTATCTGTAAAAGTGTTAGGGCTGTGGGGAAAATTGATAAAGCCTTAGTACTTTTATCAATAATAATTAAGAAAATGTCAACACAACCTAAGCTTACCAGATTTAATCAAAGTGTTTTATCGAAGTATCAAATCTACAATAGCATCTTTATGACGCTACCATTTGATAGTATTGCCAAAACCGGTGTTTTATTGCCTCTCTTTCATGAAACCTGTAAGAATGGATTTGCAAATGGTGACAATCCTACTACAATTGTAAATTCATTCTTTAAAAAATATCAGTCGAGGAGATCCAGTGAGAGTCAGATAAATTTATTATTTCGATTTATTCAGTATATAGAACGTCAGGTGGTGTTGTTTGATGCTATTGAAGATGCTGCGTTTCCGGTTGTGAACAATATGGATGGAATAGGAACCTTACGCAGTTTAAAAGAATCTGCCAATTTAGGGAATAAGCTGGAAGATTTAAAAGGCTATTTGGAAGAGTTTAAGGTCCGCATTGTGTTAACGGCGCATCCTACCCAATTCTATCCTGGTGGGGTATTAGGTATCATAACAGATTTAACCGACGCTATTAACAAGGATGACTTGCCAACCATAATTAATCTTCTGGCGCAACTTGGAAAAACGCCGTTTTTTAAACATGAAAAGCCAACTCCTTATGATGAAGCCGTGAGTCTAATATGGTATTTGGAAAATGTTTTTTATAAGTCCTTCGGAAGTATTTACGATTACATTCAGCAAAACATTTTTAACGATGAACCTATTTCGAACGATATATTGAACATAGGTTTCTGGCCTGGTGGTGATAGAGATGGTAATCCATTTGTGACGCCTGAAATTACTCTGAAGGTTGCCAATAGATTGAAGGAGACTATTATAAAAAATTATTACAGGGATATTCGGTTATTGAAGCGAAAATTATCTTTTGCGGGAGTAGTAGATCGTTTGGATGCTTTGGAGAAGAAATTATATGCGAGTGTTTTAAATCACAACATTTTTGATGCGATTAGTTACAATACCTTGCTTTCAGAATTAAAAGAAATAAAAAAGATCATTAAAACAGAGCATCAGTCCCTCTATCTATCTGACGTTTGTAGCATGATTAATAAGGTGCATCTCTTCGGATTTCATTTTGCTATACTTGATATACGGCAGGATAGTCGGGTGCACAATGATGTATTTACAAATATGGTAAATGGTGTTATCAGTGCCGGATTAGATATTTTTCCGGCGAATTTTAATGAACTTTCAGCAAAAAAGCAAGTCGCATTATTGGCTAAGGTAAAAGGCGAAGTTGATGTTGCCATATTTAAAGACGAAGATGTTATTAGCACCTTAAATACGATGAAGGCTATAAAGACCATTCAGGAAAATAATGGTGAACGGGCGGCTAACAGATACATTATTAGTAACAACCAAACTGCGCTCAACGTGATGCAGCTTTATGCTATGCTTAAGTTAGTGGCCTTTAAGGATGAGTTAACAGTTGATATTGGACCTTTATTTGAAACAATTGACGATCTTGAAAACGCGCCTCAGGTAATGGAAGAGTTGTATTCGAATAAAGAGTACAGAGATCATTTAAGAAAAAGAGGCGATAGGCAGACGATAATGTTAGGCTTTAGTGATGGTACTAAGGATGGAGGTTACTTAATGGCGAATTGGGCAATTTTTCAGGCTAAGGAACGCCTTACGAAAATGTCCAGAAAATTTAATATTACGGCTATATTCTTTGATGGACGAGGGGGTCCACCGGCAAGAGGAGGTGGGAAGACACATCAATTTTATGCTTCGCTTGGGCCAACCATTGAAGCAAAGGAAGTGCAATTGACCATACAGGGACAGACCATTAGTTCCAATTTTGGAACCTTGGATTCTTCACAGTACAATATGGAACAGTTATTAAGCTCAGGAATATACAATCACCTGAGTGATAAAAATCTAAGCATGTCTTCTGAAAATGTAGAGGTCATGGATCATTTGGCTACTATTAGTTTTAAAACGTATTCTAAGTTTAAAAGTCACCCCATGTTTTTGCCTTATCTGGAACGGATGAGCACCTTAAAATACTACGCTAAGACTAATATTGGAAGTCGGCCTTCAAAACGAGGAAAATCGACCGAATTAGTGTTTAGTGATTTAAGAGCCATACCATTTGTGGGTTCATGGAGTCAGTTAAAACAAAATGTGCCTGGTTTTTTTGGGGTGGGTTCTGCACTGAAGTATTATGACGACAAAGGGGAATTTGAAAAAGTGAAAGCCTTGTATCAAAGTTCAAGTTTTTTCAAGACTTTGATAGAAAATAGTATGATGTCCCTCTCGAAATCATTTTTCGATTTAACCAAGTATATGGCAGATGATAGCGAGTTTGGTGATTTTTGGAAGATTATTTTCGCCGAGTATGAAACTACTAAGCGTTTAATTTTAAAGCTTACCGGTTACAAAGAATTAATGGAAAACGAGCAGTCGGGAAAAGCTTCAATCGAAGTAAGAGAGTCAATAGTGTTGCCATTATTAACAATTCAACAATATGCTTTGAAGAAGATTCAGGAATTGGAGAAAGAAGAAGTTAGGGATGAAGAGCAAATTAAAATCTTCGAAAAAATCGTGACTCGTTCTTTGTTTGGGAATATTAATGCGAGTAGGAATTCTGCCTAAGGGTATATTCAAAAAAACCTCAAAGCATAACACTTTGAGGTTTTAAGGACAAAGAGTCCTGATCAACAATTTACTGTATAATTTTTAATGCTCGTTCAATCTGAAATCCGGATAAGCATCCATTCCATGTTCATGTGCGTCAAGACCTTCTATTTCTTCTATTTCAGAAACTCGAATACCAACTGTTTTTTTCAGAATAAATAATATAACAAAAGAGGAAAAAATGCAAATCAATGCATAAGACGTTACTCCTATTAATTGACTTAGAAACTGCGGACCTCCGGCTAAATTTCCAAAAACACCGACTGCTAAGGTTCCCCAGATTCCACAAACCAAGTGAACAGCAATAGCACCCACGGGATCGTCTAGTTTCAGTCTATCAATAAAGGAGACTGCAAATACTATGATCGCACCGGCAACTGCACCTATTATAATAGCGTCTGTTGGGCTCATTTGATCGGCTCCTGCCGTGATTCCGACCAAACCACCTAAAATTCCATTTAAAAACATAGTAAGGTCAAGGTTTTTAAATTTAATAGCTGCTACTAATGAAGCAATAACACCACCTGATGCAGCGGCTAAAGAAGTTGTTACTAAGGTTAGTGAAGTCAGTCCAGGATCTGCAGACAATACCGATCCTCCGTTAAACCCAAACCAACCCAGCCATAGAATTAATACTCCTGCGGTAGCCAATGGAATATTATGACCGGGAATCGCTTGAATTTTACCATCTTTAAATTTGCCAATACGGGCTCCAAGAAGACAAACTGCAACTAATGCCGCCCAGCCACCTACAGAGTGTACCAATGTAGAACCGGCGAAGTCGTAAAACGGAGTTTCTAATTGTTGTAGAAAACCGCCTCCCCATTTCCAGGATCCCGCAATAGGGTATATAATACCTACATAAAGGATTACAAAAATCATAAACGGTCCTATCTTAACACGCTCTGCAACTGCTCCCGAAACAATGGTTGCAGCGGTAGCAGCGAACATTCCTTGAAACAGAAAGTCTGTCCAATAGGTGTAACCTTCATTATATGCGAGGTTTAGAGTACCGTCGGTGGTGAGTGGTGAATCCAATCCAAACCCGGCAAAACCGAGAAATCCATTAAAATCGCCTGGATACATCAGATTAAATCCTACTACTGCATATAATAGTAAGCCGATGGTAATTATGAAAATGTTTTTAAAAAGTATATTAATGGTATTTTTTTGTCTTGTAAGTCCGATTTCCAATAAGGAGAATCCTAAATGCATAAAGAACACCAATGCGGTACAGATCATCATCCATACATTATTTATAGTTAATAATTCCATAGTTAAATGTTTTTAGATGATTATTTTAAAGTTTTTCCGCCTCGTTCTCCTGTGCGTATTCTATAGCATTCTTGTACGTCGGAAACGAATATTTTTCCGTCTCCAACCTCGCCTGTCGCAGCGGAATCTAAAATTGCTTTTATGGTAGCGGCTTCAAATTCGTCATTGATAACTATGGAAAGATATCGTCGTTGAATGTCACTAGTGCTATAAGAAACACCTCGATAAACATGTCCTTCTTTTTCGTTTCCCAACCCTGTGACGTCCCAATAGGAGAAGAAATTGATGCCTATATCGTGCAATGCGTTACGAACTGCACTGAATTTTGATTTTCTGATGATTGCTTCAATTTTTTTCATATTGAATTTTTAAAAATTAATACGCAAAACTATGTTATAATCCTGTCGCACCCCATTAAAAATTTAAAAAATGTATAAAATTTGCATTTTTGCAATAGTTACCCCTATAAATTTAGGGGGTATGCAAAATATTCTTAAAATATTAAATTTATGACAATTGATTTTTTAAGATTATTTTCATTTTTCTAATATTATTTAAATTTTATACAATAAAAATGAGTTTTTGTTGCGTTTAATTTATCTAAAACTCAAAATTTATGTTTTTTGTATTGAGAATATGATAATTAACTAGGGTCTAAAATTTTGAATTCTTGTTTTCAAGTAGGCTAAATTTTGATATCCGCAAATGTGTAATCCAGATTATGATTTGTGATATATATGTCTTTATATTGTTTAACAGCGAGGCGAGAATTACAGCCAAAATTTGATGATTATGTTGAAGAAACAAGGAATGTATTTACCCGAATTTGAACACGACAATTGTGGTGCCGGATTTATTTGCAGTTTGAAAGGAACAAAGTCAAATGATATTATTCATAAGGCACTTCAAATTTTAGAAAAATTAGAACACAGAGGAGCGGTTAGTGCGGATGGAAAAACCGGAGACGGTGCCGGTATTTTAATTGATATCCCCCATGAATTTTTTATAAGGAATTGTGATTTCAAATTACCTAAAGAAAGTGAGTATGCTGTTAGTAACGTATTTCTACCCAAGAGAGGTAATCAAAGAGACTTTTGTATCGAGGTTTTTGAAAAACATGTTATAGAACAAGGCCTTAAATTGATAGGTTGGAGAGATGTTCCGGTAGATGAATCGGTTTTAGGTGAAATTGCTTCAGTTACACAACCTTATATAAAACAAATATTCATAGGTAAAGGCTCGAAGACTCAAGAAGACTTTCAGTTTAACTTAAAGCTTTTTATAGCCAGAAAAAAGACTGAACATGAAATTTCCAAATCTAAAATTTCAGAAAGTACATTTTTCTACGTGCCCAGTCTTTCAACAAAAATCATCATTTATAAGGGTTTACTAATTCCGGAGGACATCAAATTATTTTATAAAGATCTTAGTGATCCTTTGTTCGTCACGAGATTGGCATTGGTACATCAACGTTTTTCCACAAATACTTTTCCAACTTGGGATTTAGCGCAGCCGTTCAGATATATGTGTCATAATGGGGAGATAAATACCTTGAGAGGAAATATTTCAAGGATGCTATCACGAGAAGAATTAATGGATAGTGAACTTTTTGATGATGAAATTAAGAAAATACTTCCAATTGTACTTCCGGGAAAATCCGATTCCGCTTCTATGGATAACGTCGTCGAATTTTTATTAATGACTGGAAGATCTTTACCTGAGGTAATGATGATGCTGGTACCTGAAGCTTGGGAAAAGAACCCTGAGATGTCTGATTCTAAAAAAGCTTTTTATGAGTATAACTCATGCTTAATGGAACCATGGGATGGTCCGGCATCTATTCCTTTTACCGATGGAAATTACATTGGAGCAGTACTGGATAGAAATGGGCTGCGTCCGTCACGATATTCAATTACCAAAGATGGATACGTAATTATGTCTTCGGAAATTGGTGTCATTGAGATTGAGCCGAAAAATGTAGCCTATCATGGCAGACTGGAGCCAGGTAAAATGTTTTTAGTCGATATGGGTGAAGGCAGAATTATTAACGATGATGAAGTAAAAGAAATTGTTGTAAGCAAACATCCTTACCGAGAATGGTTAGATAAAAATTTAGTGCTGTTAAAAGAGATACCATATAATGACTGCCCATTGTTTTTAGGCGAAGAGTCATTAGATAAAAGGAAGGTAGTTTTTGGATATACCCTCGAGGATATTAATACCATTATATTACCGATGGCTCAAAATAGCAAGGAACCTATTGGGTCAATGGGGACAGACACTCCTATTGCAGTGCTTTCACAAAGACCACAATTGTTGTATAATTATTTTAAACAACTTTTTGCTCAAGTAACCAACCCGCCATTAGACGGAATTCGAGAAGAACTTATTACCGACATAAGTTTAACTTTAGGAAGTGATTCTAATATTTTCAATATAAATGAAAAGCCTGCCCAAAAACTAAAAATTCAAAATCCGGTTATCTCAAAACAAGATCTGGATAAGATAAAGAGTTTTAAAAGCCCGAATTTTAAAATTGAGTCTATTCAAATTTTATATGATATCGAAAAAGGCCATAATGGATTAGAAGATGCTTTGGACGGCATATTGAAAGAGACTTCAAAAAGTATTGACCAAGGAACTAACATTATAATTTTATCCGATCGAAACTCAAACGAAGAAAAAGCTCCGATACCGGCTTTATTAGCTTGTGCTTTCGTGAATAGTGGTTTACAAAGGTTAGGGAAGCGTTCCAATTTAAGTATCATCATCGAATCTGCTGAGCCTCGTGAAGTGCATCATTTTGCTCTATTGTTTGGTTATGGTGCAAGTGCCATTAATCCCTATATGGTGAATGAAATAATTGAAGACCAGCTAGACGATCTTAATTCAACTTCTATAAATGCAGTTGAGGCTATCGAAAATTATAATAAGGCAATAGGAAAGGGTATTCTTAAAGTGATGAATAAAATTGGAATCTCTACATTGAACTCGTATCGGGGATCTCAATTATTTGAATGCATCGGTATAAATACAGACGTAGTAGATAAATATTTTCCTAAAACCGCTACTCGAATTCAAGGTGTCGGATTGCATCAGCTTGAAAAGGAGATTAATAAACGTTATAGCCGAGCATACAAAAATCAGGATATCGCCGCCGATTTGGATTTGGAAATCGGAGGGCAATATAGATGGCGTCGTAATGGAGAACATCACATGTTTAGTCCGTTATCAGTCGCTAAATTGCAGGAAGCAGTTCGCAGTAATAAACCTTCAACCTATCGGGAATATTCAGAATTAATAAATAATCAATCGAAACAATTGATGACTATTCGTGGTATGTTCGAATTTGCAAATTTTGATCCCATTCCGCTAGATGAAGTAGAGCCCTGGACTAATATTGTAAAGCGTTTTAAAACCGGAGCGATGTCTTATGGCTCTATTAGTAAAGAAGCACATGAAAATTTGGCGATTGCCATGAACAGAGTGGGCGGAAAAAGTAACTCGGGAGAAGGTGGAGAAAATGAAGAACGCTTTTATAAAGATGCAAATGGAGATTGGAAGAATAGTGCCATAAAGCAGGTTGCTTCAGGTCGCTTCGGAGTTACCTCTAATTATCTAACGAATGCTTCTGAAATTCAAATTAAAATGGCGCAAGGTGCGAAACCGGGAGAAGGAGGTCAACTTCCCGGTGCTAAAGTGAATCGTGAAATTGCAAAAACTAGAAATTCTACACCCTATGTAGGATTGATTTCCCCACCACCGCATCACGATATTTATTCAATTGAGGATTTGTCACAACTTATTTACGATTTGAAATCTGCCAATCGAACCGCAAGAATTAATGTAAAACTGGTTTCTGAAGTCGGAGTAGGTACCGTGGCTGCAGGTGTTGCAAAAGCAAAGGCAGATGTAGTGCTTATTTCAGGTTTCGATGGAGGAACAGGAGCGGCCGCATTAACATCTTTGAAGCATGCCGGACTCCCTTGGGAACTAGGCCTTGCTGAAGCACAACAAACCTTGGTCATGAACAATCTAAGAAATCGAATTGTTGTTGAATGCGATGGCCAGTTAAAAACAGGTAGGGATGTTGCGATTGCTTGCCTCTTAGGCGCCGAAGAATTTGGATTCGCCACAGCACCATTGGTGGCTTCCGGATGTATAATGATGAGAGCATGTCATCTCAATACCTGCCCGGTAGGAATCGCAACTCAAAACCCTGAATTGAGAAAAAAGTTTAAAGGGAAGCCTGAACATGTGGTGAACTTTATGTATTTCATAGCGCAGGAGCTCAGAGAAATTATGGCAAAACTTGGATTTAGAACTATTAATGAAATGGTTGGAAGAGTTGAAAAACTTAATAGAAATGAGGCAATTGATTATTATAAAGCACACGGGATCGATCTATCACCAATTCTTCACAAAGTAGAAGTTGCTGCAGATGTGAAGTTACATAATACCTCTACTCAGAATCACAATCTTGAAAAATCACTGGATTTCAAAATTATTGATAAAGCGCATCCTGCTTTATTCAGAAAAGAAAAAACGACACTTGATTTTAAAATAACAAATGAAGATAGAGCGGTAGGTGCGATATTAAGTAACGAAATATCGAAAATTTACGGAGCTCATGGTTTACCAGAGAATACCTTGAAAATCAATTTTAGAGGTTCTGCCGGACAAAGTTTCGGAGCCTTTGGTACTCGAGGACTAAGTTTTGTAGTGACTGGAAATACAAATGACTATCTCGGAAAGGGGCTTTCAGGCGCCAAACTTATAGTAAAAGTGCCTGAGGAGGCAACAATTATTCCTGAGGATAATGTCATCATTGGGAATGTAGCTCTGTATGGTGCAACCGCTGGTGAGGCCTATATAAATGGAAAAGCAGGTGAACGTTTTTGCGTAAGAAACTCCGGTGCAATTGCCGTTGTTGAAGGTATTGGAGATCATGGCTGTGAATACATGACAGGTGGTGTTGCTGTGATCTTAGGAAATGTCGGCAGAAATTTTGGCGCAGGCATGAGTGGCGGAATTGCCTTTGTCTATGATCCTGATAATACGTTCAAGGCTCATTGTAACAGCGATGATCTCAATCTTGATTCACTTACTGAAACTGAAGATATTGAAAGTCTAAAAGGATTCATTGAAAATCATTACAATGCTACATTGAGCCCTTTAGCACAAAGAATATTAGAAAATTGGGAGAAGGAATTGTCAAAATTTGTAAAAGTGCTTCCGGAAGAATATAAACAAGCTCTAATTAGACTTTCGGAAGAAGACCTAATTAAATTATAATAACATGGGAAAGATTACAGGATTTATGGAGTTTGAACGTGTCGTAGAAAGCTATGACAAAGTCGAAAACAGGTTAAAAAATTACAATGAGTTTACAATTCCTCTTGAAAAGGAAGAATTGAAAAAACAGGGTGGAAGATGTATGGATTGCGGAATTCCTTTTTGTCATACCGGCTGCCCATTGGGCAATTTAATTCCCGATTTTAATGATTACGTCTATAAAGGAAAATGGAAAGAGGCTGCGAGAATTTTACATGCAACCAATAATTTCCCTGAGTTTACCGGCAGATTATGTCCCGCACCCTGTGAAGAGGCTTGTGTGCTAGGCATAAATGAAGATCCGGTAACAATCGAGAATATTGAGAAAAATATTGTGGAAACCGCCTTTAAAGAAGGTTGGATAAAGGCAGATCCTCCAAAACAACGCACAGATAAAAAAGTGGCAATCATTGGCTCCGGACCTTCCGGATTAGCTGCAGCACAACAATTAAACAGAGCAGGACATTACGTAACTGTATTTGAACGAGATCAAAAGCTAGGCGGATTATTACGCTACGGGATTCCCGACTTTAAACTTGAAAAATCTATAATAGACCGCAGGTTAGAGGTATTGGTAAAAGAAGGAATTAATTTTGAAACCAATGCCCATATTGGAGTAAATACCAGTGTTGAAACGCTTAAAGCCGATTTCGATGCAATTTTGTTATGTGTTGGTGCTACAGAACGAAGAAGCATTCCAATAAAAGGTGCACATCTAAAAGGGGTGCATCAGGCAATGGATTTCTTAAAACTAAACAATGAATTTGTGGATGGATTGGTTGAATTTGATAAGGTTCTTTCAGCGAAGAATAAAAATGTAATTGTAATTGGAGGAGGTGATACAGGTTCAGATTGTATTGGTACATCGAATCGTCATGGTGCGAAATCGGTTACGAACTTTGAGATACTAAACAAGCCAACTAAGGGAAGACCAGTAAACCAACCTTGGCCTTATTGGCCTATGCGACTTAAAACTAGCTCTTCGCATGAGGAAGGTGTAGAACGATTTTGGAGTATTTCTACCAAAGAATTTTTGGGAGATAAAAATGGAAACTTAAAGGGATTGGTAACTGCAGAAGTTGAATGGATTTTCAAGGAGGGTGAAAGACCACAATTGAAAGAAATCCCAAATACTGAAAAGACGCTGGATTGCGATATGGTACTATTAGCACTAGGGTTTACAGGTCCTGAAAAAACATTATCGGAACAATTAGGATTAGAAATCGATTTTAGAACGAATATAAAAGCGACAATCGCCGATTATAAAACAAACGTTGCAGGAATTTTTGCGGCAGGTGATGTTAGACGAGGACAGTCTTTGATTGTTTGGGCAATCTCCGAAGGTAGGCAAGCGGCACATCATCTCGATGCTTATTTAATGGGGACTTCAAACCTGCCATTAAAAGATGATAATGATCTACCCAGAGTTTAAATACATAATTAAACTTATCGTTCAGAAACAGGTTTAGTTAACTTGAAATTCTAAACTAATACTCTTGAAGGTTAAGCTAAGAGCAGTCATTGTAAAGATAATTATCTTTATGAACATCGGATAAGATTAGGTATTAAATAACTGATAATTAGAACATTAAACTTAAAAATTTATAATTGGATTTATTTTGAATTGTTCAAAGTCAATTTTGTTGTACTGCCGATTTCTTATTTTCGACTCTTGTACTTCAGGATAGTACAATTCCGAAGTATACATTGAAAAGAATTGAATGAAAGAATTGAATGAAAGAATTAAACAAGTATAGTAAAACAGTAACTCAGGACCCTACACAACCCGCAGCTCAGGCAATGCTCCACGCAATTGGCCTTACTACTGAAGATTTTTATAAGCCAATGATTGGAATTGCAAGTACAGGTTATGAAGGAAACCCCTGTAATATGCATCTCAATGATTTGGCAAAATTGGTGAAAAAAGGCACCAAAAATGAAGATGTAATTGGCCTTATTTTTAACACTATTGGCGTAAGTGACGGTATTTCTATGGGAACTCCAGGGATGCGTTATTCTTTGCCTTCACGCGATTTAATTGCCGATTCAATGGAAACGGTAGTACAGGCGATGAGTTATGACGGATTGATTACCGTTGTGGGTTGCGACAAAAATATGCCCGGAGCCTTGATGGCCATGATTAGATTAAATCGCCCATCAATTTTGGTGTATGGCGGAACGATTGATTCAGGTTGCCACAATGGACAAAAACTTGACGTTGTTTCTGCTTTTGAAGCTTGGGGAGCAAAGGTGGCAGGCACGATGACAGAAAATGAATATCAAAATATTGTTGAAAAAGCCTGTCCTGGCGCGGGTGCCTGTGGCGGAATGTACACTGCAAATACAATGGCTTCGGCAATCGAAGCCTTGGGTATGACGCTTCCATTTAATGCTTCGAACCCGGCCTTGAGTGATGCAAAACAGGAGGAGTCGGTGAAAGCTGGTGAAGCCATTAGAGTTTTGCTTGAAAAGGACATTAAACCTTCAGACATTATTACGCGTAAATCTTTAGAGAATGCCATTCGGTTGGTAACAATCCTTGGTGGATCTACAAATGCAGTACTTCATTTCTTGGCGATCGCCAGAGCAGCTAATATTGATTTCACTCTGAAGGACTTTCAGAATATAAGTGACAACACACCTTTTTTAGCCGATTTAAAACCCAGCGGAAAATACCTAATGGAAGACGTACATGCTGTTGGTGGAATCCCTGCAGTTTTAAAATATTTACTTCGGAAGGGATTGTTACATGGAGACTGTCTTACAGTTACCGGAAAAACAATAGCAGAAAATTTATTAGATGTCCCTGATCTTTCTGAAGGGCAAGATGTCATAAGACCAATCGAAAAGCCTATAAAAGCAACCGGACATTTGCGAATGCTTTATGGAAATTTAGCTTCAGAAGGAAGTGTTGCAAAAATAACTGGTAAAGAAGGGTTGAAATTTCAGGGAAAAGCAAAAGTATTTGAGGGAGAATATGCTGCAAACGACGGAATTCGAGATGGAGAAGTGGAAAAAGGAGATGTGGTTGTAATTAGATATGAAGGACCTAAAGGAGGTCCGGGAATGCCCGAAATGTTAAAACCAACAGCTGCCATTATAGGAGCCGGACTTGGAAATGACGTTGCTTTAATCACCGACGGTCGATTTTCTGGAGGAACTCACGGTTTTGTAGTGGGACATATTACTCCTGAAGCTCAAGAAGGTGGAACAATCGCCTTAGTTAAAGATGGAGACATCATTACAATTGACGCCGAAACTAATTCAATTTCGCTGGAGGTGACTGAAGAAGAATTAAAACAGAGAAAACAACGCTGGTCGGCGCCAAAGCTGAAAGTAAGTCGTGGTGTTTTATATAAATATGCAAGAACTGTTTCATCTGCATCCCAAGGGTGCGTAACAGACGAATTCTAATTCCTGCGCAGACAGGAATCTCAACATTTGAAGTTTAGTTTATGAAAGAAACACAAATTATTGAAAAGCAGGATGCTTCATCTCAAACGAAGGTGCGAATCTCGGGTGCTGAAGCCGTGGTAAAATGTTTATTGGCGGAAGGTGTGGATATACTTTATGGCTATCCCGGAGGCGCCATTATGCCGGTGTATGATGAGCTTTATAAATATAAAAGTCAGATTCATCACGTGCTCACGAGACATGAACAGGCAGCAGCACATTCGGCGCAAGGTTATGCCCGAATTTCAGGGAAAGTTGGAGTTGCAATGGCTACATCCGGTCCTGGAGCTACCAATCTAATTACTGGAATTGCAGATGCTCAAATAGATTCTACACCCTTGGTTTGCATTACCGGTCAAGTTGCTTCACATTTGTTGGGAAGTGATGCTTTTCAGGAAACAGATATCGTCGGAATTTCAACACCAGTAACCAAATGGAATCATCAAATAACCAAGGCTTCAGAAATTCCTGCAGTATTGGCAAAAGCCTTTTATATCGCAAAAAGTGGTCGTCCGGGACCTGTATTGATTGATATCACTAAAGATGCGCAGTTGGAGGAATTTGATTTTCAGTATAAAAAATGTACAGGAATCAGAAGTTATAATCCGATTCCCGTAATTGACAATAGCGCAATAACTGAAGCTGCAGCAATGATTAATGCCGCAAAAAAGCCATTGATTGTTTGGGGACAAGGAATTTTACTTGGAGAAGCAGAAGCGGAGTTTAAGGCGGTCATTGAAAAAGCTGGGATACCATCGGCATGGACCATTTTGGGTGCATCTGCGATACCGACAAGCCATCCACTAAATGTTGGAATGGTTGGTATGCATGGTAATTATGCCCCTAATGTTTTAACCAACGAATGTGATGTATTGATTGCTATTGGAATGCGCTTTGATGACCGGGTTACAGGTAATTTAAAGACCTATGCTAAACAAGCGAAGATCATCCACTTCGATATTGACCCTTCAGAAATTGACAAGAATGTAAAAACCGATTTAGCTGTATTAGGAGATGCCAAAGAAAGTCTTTCCTTACTGCTACCTCATTTAAATTTGAATAAACATACGGATTGGCTTCAGAAATTCAAAGACTTATATACTATAGAATTTGAAAAGGTCATTAAAAATGATTTACATCCTACCATGGAGGGACTTACAATGGGAGAAGTTCTAAATGAGATTAACCAGGTGACCGAAGGGAATGCCGCAATTATATCGGATGTGGGGCAGCATCAAATGATTGCGTGTCGTTATGCCGAATTCAACAAATCAAAAAGTAATATAACTTCTGGCGGATTAGGAACTATGGGCTTTGCACTTCCGGCTGCTATTGGAGCTAAAATGGCAGCTCCAGATCGAGATGTGATTGCTATCATTGGTGATGGAGGTTATCAGATGACGATTCAAGAATTAGGCACGATTTTTCAAACGAAGGTACCCGTGAAAATTGTGGTTTTAAACAATGAATTTTTAGGAATGGTTCGTCAATGGCAAGAGCTGTTTTTTGATAAGCGATATGCATCTACTGAAATGGTAAATCCAGATTTTGTGGCTATTGCGAAAGGCTATTTTATTGAGGCTAAGAAAGTGACAAAGCGAGAAGAATTAAAAGATGCAGTTGCAGAAATGATGGCATGTGAAGGCGCCTATTTCCTTGAAGTTCGGGTAGAAAAAGAAGGAAATGTGTTTCCAATGATTCCTACGGGAGCGTCTGTATCGGATATAAGGTTGAGTTAGACCGCTTCGCTGAAAGAAGTAAGAAAAAAGAATATAGAAAATAGACGAAAGAAAAGAGAAAATTAAATAATACAAACGAGAACAGTCTTTCCTCTTTGTTCTTTCTTCTAAAAAAATAAAATATGAGCGAATCAATAAATACATATACGGTTTCAGTTTATACTGAAAATAATATAGGATTACTGAATCGGATTTCGGCGATTTTTCAAAGAAGACACATGAATATTGAAAGTTTAAATACTTCAGTATCCGAAATAGAGGGTGTATCACGATTTACGATTGTTGTGGAAATGACGGAGGAACAAATCAAGAAAATTATCGGTCAGATTGAAAAGCAGGTGGAAGTGATAAAGGCTTATTACCATACCGATGAAGAGACTGTTTATCAAGAGTCTTGTATGTTTAAAATCAAGTCGGATTTATTATTCGAGGAAAGAGAAATTCAGAATATAATAAAAGAAAGCAACGCCAGAATTGTAACTGTGAATAAAGAATTCTTCGTATTGGAGAAATCGGGAAGACGCAACGAAATTGAGTTGTTACATAGAGAACTCAGTGTTTTTGGAATTATGCAGTTTACGCGTTCGGGAAGAATAGCAGTGACAAAAGAACCTATGGAAGTTACACAAATGCTGGAAGCATTTAATCATTAAAAAGAATAGAAAAATGACAAATTATTTCAACACCTTATCCTTACGAGAGCAATTGGCGCAATTGGCAAAGTGCAGATTTATGAATGCTTCGGAATTTGAGGACGGGGTTAACGCATTAATTGGAAAGAAAGTGGTAATTATTGGTTGTGGCGCTCAAGGTCTTAATCAAGGCTTAAACATGAGGGATTCCGGTCTCGATGTTTCTTATGCTTTAAGAGAAGTCGCAATTAAAGAAAACCGTGACTCTTTTAAAAATGCTAGTCAAAATAACTTTAATATAGGTACTTATAATGAATTAATTCCAATGGCAGATTTGGTGTTAAATTTAACGCCAGACAAACAGCATACACAGGTTGTAAATGCAGTAATGCCGTTAATGAAAAAAGGAGCGACTTTATCGTACTCTCATGGTTTTAATATCGTGGAAGAAGGGATGAAAGTCCGAAAGGATATAACGGTTATAATGGTTGCCCCTAAATGTCCTGGGACTGAAGTGAGAGAAGAATATAAAAGAGGATTTGGAGTACCAACGTTAATAGCAGTTCATCCTGAAAATGATCCTGAAAATAAGGGCTGGTCACAAGCAAAAGCATATGCAGTGGCCACTGGAGGGCATCGCGCCGGGGTTTTAGAATCGTCATTTATTGCAGAAGTTAAAAGTGATCTTATGGGAGAACAGACCATTTTATGTGGTGTGTTGCAAACAGGGTCTATACTTTCTTTCAATAAAATGGTTGCTGAAGGTATTGTTGCTAATTATGCAGCGAAGTTAATTCAGTTTGGTTGGGAAACAATTACTGAGGCCTTGAAGCAAGGTGGAATTACCAATATGATGGACCGATTATCGAATCCGGCAAAAATTAAAGCCTTCGAATTATCTGAAAAATTAAAAACAATAATGAAGCCATTGTTTGAAAAGCATATGGACGATATTATTTCGGGGCATTTCTCGCAAACTATGATGACCGATTGGGTCAATAACGATAAAGATTTGTTGCGATGGAGAGCTGAAACCGGAGAAACAACCTTCGAAAAAACAGCCCTTACTTCTAATCATATAAGCGAACAAGAATATTTTGACCATGGTGTTTTGTTAGTGGCTTTTGTGAAATCTGGAGTAGAATTAGCTTTCGAAACAATGGTAAGTGCCGGTATTGTTGAAGACTCGGCCTATTATGAGTCATTGCATGAACTTCCGTTAATTGCCAATACCATTGCAAGAAAGAAGCTTTTTGAAATGAACCGGGTTATTTCCGATACTGCGGAATACGGTTGTTATCTGTTCGACCATGCTTGCAAACCACTATTGGTTGATTTTATGAAGTCTGTAAAGACAGATGTAATTGGAACGTCTTTTTCTAAATCTAATGCTGTCGACAATGTAGATTTAATTGCGGTAAATGATGCAATTCGGAATCTTAAAATTGAAGCAGTTGGGAAACGATTGCGTCATGCAATGACCGCCATGAAAACAATAAAATCAGCTGTAAAAGAGGAAGCTGTTTTATCTTAATAAAATATGCATACAACCTTAACATACTTTCCTACTGTACAAGCTATTGAAGCGGCCGCCTTGAAATTAAAGGGGGTTGCCTCCGTGACACCTTTAACTCAAAATACCCGGTATTCTCAGCAATTTGAATCTAACGTATTGTTCAAACGGGAAGATCTGCAAGAAGTACGTTCTTATAAAATAAGAGGCGCATACAACAAAATGGCTTCTTTAACAGCTTCCGAAGTTGAAAATGGTATTGTCTGCGCTAGTGCCGGTAATCACGCCCAGGGAGTTGCACTATCATGTAAATTATTAAAAATAAAGGGAACAATTTTTATGCCTTCTCCTACTTCAAATCAGAAGGTCGAACAGGTTAAAATGTTTGGTGAAGAGTTTATAGAAATTGTGCTAGGAGGTGATACCTTCGACGATGCTTATGTTTCAGCTATGTTGGAATGTGAACGACTCAGCGGAAATTTCATTCATCCATTTAATGATGAGAAAGTTATTGAAGGCCAAGCGACCATAGGCTTGGAAATTTTGAAACAAACTGAAAAACCAGTTGATTACATTTTTCTTCCGGTAGGTGGTGGAGGTCTGGCTTCAGGCCTTTCAACCTTGTTTAAACTCGTATCGCCAAATACAAAAATTATTGGAGTTGAACCAGAAGGCGCACCCTCAATGTCCACTTCAATACGCAATAACAGAAATACTGAAATTAAACACATAGAAAGTTTCGTTGACGGGGCCGCAGTTCGAAAAGTAGGTAATATGACCTTTGCCATTTGCAAGGAAAATTTGGACGCTATGATAACTGTTCCTGAGGGCAAAATATGTCAGACCATATTAGAACTTTATAATAAAGATGCCATTATTGTTGAGCCAGCGGGGGCGTTGAGTATAGCGGCATTGGACTACTATAAAGAAGAGATAAAGGGGAAAAATGTAGTTTGTATTGTAAGTGGAAGCAATAACGATATTACGCGCACTCCTGAAATTAAAGAAAGGGCACTACTTTATGCGAACTTAAAACATTATTTTATTATTAAGTTTCCACAAAGGGCCGGAGCTCTGCGAGAATTTGTTGTAGATATTTTGGGACCTAACGATGATATTACACATTTTGAATACACTAAAAAAGCCAATAGAGATAACGATGTCGCTGTGGTTGGTGTAGAACTTAAATCACCAAATGATTTAGAACCATTAATTACAAAATTGAAGCTTCATAATTTTTATGGAGACTATTTGAATAACAAGCCAGATTTATTTCAATTTTTGGTTTAACAAGACAATAATAATAAACTCAACATTCATGGATATTCCAGAAGCTTATAAAATAACGTCCTTAATTAATCAAAATAGCTATCTCGTTTCAGGGGAATTAAAGCCTTGGAAAGGTAAAACAACCGAAGTTTATTCAACGATCTCTTCAACTGAAGATTATAAGCCCACCTTATTGGGGAGTATACCACAGTTAGGTAAAGATGAAGCTTTAGAGGCATTAGATGCTGCTTGTGATGCCTATGATAAAGGTAAAGGGTCGTGGCCTACAATGAAGGTAATCGATAGAATTGCCTGCATGGAGAATTTTGTAAAACAAATGAAAACCAAGCGGGCAGAAGTTGTAAAATTATTGATGTGGGAGATTGGCAAAAACCTTCCGGATTCTGAAAAGGAATTTGACAGAACTGTAGACTATATTAATGACACAATCGAAGACTACAAGCAACTTGACAGGCGCAATGCGAAATTCGAAAAGCAAGACGGAGTATATGCACATATAAGACGTGGACCCCTTGGGGTTGTTCTTTGTTTGGGACCTTATAATTACCCACTAAATGAGACTTTTGCACTTTTGATTCCTGCATTAATTGTTGGGAATACAGTAATTTTTAAACCGGCGAAACACGGGGTCTTGTTAATTTCACCTTTATTGGAAGCCTTCCGAAGCAGTTTTCCAAAAGGTGCGGTTAATATTATTTATGGTCGAGGCAGAACTGTTGCAACGCCCATTATGGAGACTGGAAAAGTGAATGTCCTGGCATTGATTGGAAACAGTACTTCTGCTAATGCACTTCAAAATGTACATCCCAGACAAAACAGATTGCGATTGGTATTAGGATTGGAAGCTAAAAATCCGGCCATTGTTTTACCCGATGCCGATTTAGATTTAGCAATAGACGAGTGCATTGCGGGAACTCTATCCTTTAACGGACAGCGATGCACCGCTTTAAAAATTTTATATGTGCATGAGTCCATTATAGAAGAGTTTAATAAGCGATTTTCAGCGCGAGTTGATGCCCTTAAATTTGGAAATCCTTGGGAGGATGGTGTAAAATTGACGCCACTTCCGGAACCTGGCAAACCGGCGTATATTCAGGAATTGATTGATGATGCTTTAGAAAAAGGAGCCAAAATTCTGAATAAAAAAGGGGGAGAAACCTCAAATAATTATGTTTTTCCTGCTGTTCTATATCCTGTGAATAAGGAGATGAGAGTATTTCAGGAAGAGCAATTTGGACCAGTAGTTCCAATTGTTTCATTTAATGATATTGAAGAACCACTAGATGATATGGCAGAATCTAACTACGGTCAACAAGTGAGCGTATTTGGAAAAGATGTCAAAACCCTTGCTTCTTTAATCGATACCTTGGTAAATCTCGTTTGTCGAGTTAATTTAAATAGCTCATGTCAGCGTGGCCCGGATGCCTATCCTTTTACCGGCAGAAAAGATTCGGCCGTAGCAACTTTGAGTGTTCATGATGCGATTCGTTCTTTTTCAATTAGAACATTTGTTGCTTCAAAGGATAACGCCTATAACAATGCTATATTAAATGAAATACTTGATAGTAAGGCATCAAATTTTATTAGTACCGATTATATTTTATAGTCAATATTTGGCAATTGGATTTAAGAATTATTTGAATATTCTTAACGGAGCAATTTATAAATGAAGCATTTATATTTTGTAAGCGTAAGATTGCGAATTTGATAAGAGTTTTTAAAAAGACAATATTTTAAGGACAATATTAAAAATAAAAGTATAGTTTTGTGTCAATGAATTCTTTACAAAATAAAATACGTACTTCTATTCCGAGTTGGTTCTTGCGCCAACCCCGTCGCTAATATTTTTATTTTTCGACCTATTAAAACGATACGTTAATTTTATTTTTTCACATTGATTACAACTTACAACATAGATTGCCTACAAAAATTAGTTATAAACATTTATAACTTTGATAGGCTACGCTCATATTTTCTTCGTCGCCCTTTGGGTGAGCTTCTATTTTAGAACTTAGGTGAGTCCGGTTCTCTTTCCGAAAAAATATTAATGTTTATAATTAAAAATCAGAGCAATGGAAATTGTTATTGCCAATAAATCACATGGTGTGTACGCTACTATTATATCTGAAACCATAGATGAATCGGCCAAAGTAAGAGGCACCGGAATAGCGAAGCGAACTCCCGAATATATTATTACTAAAATGGAGAATGGTAATGCTGTTATCGCATTAGAGGGAGATGTTTTTGCGGGCTTTTGCTATATCGAAGTGTGGAGTCACGGTAAGTTCGTCGCGAATTCGGGCTTAATTGTTCATCCCGATTTTAGAGAACAAGGCCTGGCGAAAAAGATAAAACTAAAGATTTTCGAACATTCACGAACCAAGTTTCCAGACGCAAAAGTATTTAGTATAACTACAGGTTTAGCCGTTATGAAAATGAACAATGACCTTGGCTACAAACCTGTTACTTTTTCTGAATTAACAGACGATCAAAGTTTCTGGAATGGCTGTCAAACATGTAAAAACTATGACGTCTTGCAACGTACTGAACAAAAAATGTGTTTGTGTACCGGAATGTTATACGATCCTTCCAAAAAAGAATTGAAAGGAAAGAAACAGATTAAAGAAAAAGTATTTAATAGGCTTAAGCATATCAAAGAAAGCATGTTTTTAAAAAAGGAGAAAAAATGAAAAAGTTAGTTTTAGCTTATAGCGGAGGTTTAGACACTTCATATTGTGCCGTGCACTTATCGAAAGAGAAGGGTTTTGAAGTCCATGCAGTATCAGTGAATACCGGTGGATTTACACCTTCAGAAATTAGTGAAATTGAAGCAAATGCCTATAAAATGGGCGTTACAACTTATAAAAATATCGATGCGGTATCCACATTTTACCATAAAGTGGTGAAGTTTCTAATCTTCGGAAATGTTCTTAAAAACAATACCTATCCATTATCGGTCAGTGCAGAGCGTATTATTCAAGCTATTGAAATTATTGAATATGCAAAAATTATAAATGCACAATATATTGCACATGGCAGTACTGGTGCGGGAAACGATCAGGTTCGATTCGACATGATTTTTCAGATTTTAGCACCTGAAATTCAGATTATCACACCAATAAGAGATGGAAAATTATCTAGGCAACAGGAAATAGAATATCTAAAAGCCAATAAAATTGAAATGTCATGGGACAAAGCGAAGTATTCGGTGAATAAAGGTCTGTGGGGAACAAGTGTTGGAGGTGCAGAAACACTTACTTCAGAGAGTCCATTACCCGAGCAAGCTTACCCATCTCAATTGCAGAAAGAGGGAGAGGAAAAGCTAAAGCTTACCTTTAGTGATGGCGAGTTAACAGCTCTAAATAGTATTGAAAATAGCCCTGAAAAAAACATTGAGTTATTGAATTCTTTGGCTTCCAGTTATGCAATTGGAAGAGATATCCATGTGGGAGATACGATCGTTGGTATTAAAGGACGGGTAGGTTTTGAGGCAGCCGCAGCTTTAATTATAATAAAGGCACATCATTTACTAGAAAAGCACACCCTTACAAAATGGCAATTACAGCATAAGGAGTATTTGGCGAGTTTCTACGGAATGCATTTACACGAAGGGCAATATTTAGATCCTGTGATGAGAAATATCGAGGCTTTCCTGGAAAGTAGTCAGGAGAAAGTAACTGGAGATGTTATTGTGAGTTTAAAACCATATCACTTCACGCTCGACGGAATTGATTCACCTCATGATCTTATGAATGCCAAGTTCGGAAGCTATGGTGAGGAAAACATTGGATGGTCTGCAGAAGAAGCAAAAGGATTTATTAAGATTTTAAGTAATCAGAATAAAATATATCATCAGGTAAACACGAAATCATGAAGATCCAAGTTGGAATTGTAGGTGGTGCCGGATACACAGCCGGTGAATTGATTAGGATATTGATTAATCATTCAAAAGTGGTTATAAATTTCGTTTATAGTACTTCTAATGAGGGAAATAAGATTAGTTCTGTTCATCAAGATTTAGTTGGAGAAACAGAATTGGTGTTTACAAAGAGAATTAATTCTAAGGTAGATGTGTTGTTTTTATGTTTAGGTCATGGAAATTCTAAAGCTTTTTTGGAAGTCAATGAGTTTTCAGAAAAGACAAGAATTATAGATTTAAGTAATGACTTCAGACTAAATAAAGACAGCATCTTTAAAGAGAATAACTATATCTATGGTTTGCCTGAATTGCAGAAAGAAAGGATTAAAACAGCAAATTATATTGCGAATCCCGGGTGTTTTGCTACTGCGATTCAATTGGGATTGTTGCCATTGGCCAAGAATAATTTGCTAAAAGATGATATTCATGTGAATGCTGTAACTGGCTCTACCGGAGCGGGAACTAGTTTGTCTGAAACAATTCATTTTAGTTGGCGAACCAATAATTTAAGTCATTATAAAGCTTTTTCACATCAGCATCTAGATGAGATAAATGAGTCTATTGTGAATTTACAATCAACGTTTTCTTCGGAAATAATTTTCATTCCAAATCGAGGGAACTTCTCAAGAGGGATTTTCGCTACTCTTTATACGAAGTACGAGGGAAGTATAGAAGATGCCAAGAAGCTTTACAATACTTTTTACACTGATGCTGAATTTGTATTTGTATTTGACGAGGATATTCATCTGAAGCAGGTTGTCAATACAAACAAATGCATAATTCATTTACACAAACACAATAATATTTTACTAATCACAAGCATTTTAGATAATCTTTTGAAGGGTGCATCCGGACAAGCAGTTCAGAATATGAATTTAATGTTAGGGTTTCAAGAATCTGAAGGATTAAGACTTAAAGCTAACTTTTTTTAAAAATAAATACTATGAAAATCGCCATTATAGGAACGGGTAATTTAGGGTATTCAATCGCAAAAGGATTAATTACCACAAATGCGATAACCTCTCTTTATCTGACCAAGAGAAATTTAGATGATATAAAGGAATTCGAAGGATATAAAAATGTGATGCTTACTACCGATAATACTTTGGCGGTTCGGGAATCGGACATCCTTATTTTCGCAGTTCAACCTGCACATTTGCAAGCTGTCTTGAATGAGATTGTGCCATTTTTAACTGAAAAGCACGTGCTCATTTCAACTGTTACAGGATTTGTAATTCCTAAAATTGAAGCGATCGTAGGTTCAGATACTTTTGTAATTCGTGCCATGCCTAATACAGCAATTGCCGTTGGAAAATCAATGACCTGTCTATGTAGCAACGAAGCTGGACAAAAACGCATAAAAATTGCCAAGGCAATATTTGATCGCCTTGGTCATACTCTTAGTATCCCGGAATCACAAATGCAAGCGGCAACGGTTGTTTGCGCCAGTGGAATTGCTTTTTGGATGCGACTCATTAGAGCTACCACGCAGGCAGCAATTCAACTAGGATTCGATGCTAAGGAGGCGCAAGAATTGGCCATGTACACCAGTGAAGGTGCGGCGAATTTGCTCATTACAAACGGCGATCATCCTGAACAAGAGATTGATCGTGTAACTACCCCAAAGGGATGTACCATTCTAGGTTTAAATGAAATGGAACACAAAGGACTAAGCTCTTCGCTCATTCAGGGAATGGTGGCTTCTTTCAATAAAATCAGCAATATAAAAGAGGCAGAATTATGAGTTTATTTGAGGTATATCCACTTTTTGATATTACGCCTGTAAAGGCAAAAGACGTTTTTGTATACGATGAAAAAGGTACTAAATTCCTCGATTTGTACGGAGGTCATGCGGTTATTTCTATTGGGCATTCGCATCCACATTATGTAAAGAGTCTAACGAGTCAATTGCAGCAAATTGGATTTTACAGCAATTCAATTCAGAATCCTTTGCAAGTTAAATTAGCAAATAAATTAGCAGGCTTGTCAAAATGTGAAGACTATCAACTTTTTCTATGTAATTCTGGCGCTGAAGCTAATGAAAATGCACTAAAGCTTGCCTCTTTTCAAACAGGGAGAAAGAAAGTTATTGCTTTTAAAAATTCTTTCCATGGAAGAACTTCAGCGGCGGTTGCGGTGACCGATAATCCGAAAATAGTAGCTCCAATTAACGCCCAGCAAGAAGTAGAATATATAGAATTGGGTGATTTAATTTCAGTAGAGAAAGCACTTCAGAAGAATGATGTTTGCGCTGTAATTGTTGAATGTATTCAAGGTGTAGGAGGATTGGATGAAAGTACGACTGGCTTCTATCAAGGGCTAGAGATATTAACTAAAAAGTATGGCGCCTTACTCATCATTGATGAGGTACAATCGGGTTTTGGGCGTACCGGCGATTTTTTTGCATTTCAAAAGCATGGAATTGAGCCGGATATTATTTCAATGGCCAAGGGAATGGGTAATGGATTTCCAATCGGCGGGATATTAATTCATCCATCTATAAAGGCGTCGTATGGTCTGTTAGGGACTACCTTTGGAGGAAATCACTTGGCTTGCGCGGCATCTTTGTCAGTATTAGAAGTTATAGAGAACGAGAGTCTTATGTCGAATGCTGCAAAGATGGCAACTTATTTTATTGAGAAAGCGAAATCAATTCCGAAGTTAAAAACTATTAAAGGTCGCGGATTAATGCTGGGATTGGAATTTGATTTCCCTGTTTCAGAACTTCGGAAGACCCTTATATACAAACATCATATTTTCACCGGAAGTGCAAGTAATTCGAATTTGTTGCGAATCCTGCCACCACTTACTATTCAGAAACAACATTTAGATATCTTTTTTGAAGCCCTTTATTCAGAATTATGAAAAATTACGACGACATATCTGCGATTGAAAATCTTTCTGAAATAATTGATCAAGCGATTCTATTAAAGAAGAATCCGTATCAGTTTTCTACACTCGGTAAGCATAAAACATTGGTCATGCTATTTTTTAACTCGAGCTTACGTACGCGATTGAGTACGGAGAAGGCAGCGAAAAATCTTGGGATGGAAGTCACTATTTTAAATGTAAACGACTCCTGGAATTTGGAGTTTGAAGATGGAACCATCATGAACGCGGCAACTGCAGAGCATATTAAAGAGGCGTGTCGGGTGATTTCTCAATATGCAGATATCATTGCAGTACGTGCGTTCGCTTCGCTTCAGGATAAAGAAAAAGATGCATCAGAATTAGTACTTAAAAGTTTTCTAAAGTATGCCACAGTACCCATTGTTAATATGGAAAGTGCGATTGCACATCCGTTGCAAGCATTGGCTGATGCAATTACTATTGAAGAATTAAAAACGAAGAAGAGGCCCAAAGTAGTGCTGTCCTGGGCGCCACACCCTAAAGCATTACCGCATGCTGTGGCAAATAGTTTTGTAACAATGATGCAGAAAATAGATGTCGAGCTGTTAATTACACATCCAAAGGGCTATGACTTAGATCCGGCAATTATCAAAGATTCGCTGATTGAATATGATCAGGAAACCGCTTTGAAAGGTGCCGATTTTATCTATGTTAAAAATTGGAGTAGTTATAATAACTATGGTAAAGTAATGAGCCATGACCCGAACTGGATGATGACTAAAAGTAAGTTGGGAGCGGCAAAATTTATGCATTGTTTACCGGTACGGCGTAATGTTGTTGTTGAAGATAAAGTGCTTGACGGGGACAATTCGTTGGTGATTCATCAAGCTAATAATAGAACTTTTGCAGCCCAAATAGTCCTAAAAAAAATACTCGAAAATCTATAACGATGGATGTTTTAAAAATAGTAAAAATTGGGGGGAATATCATTGATGATGATGCGGCATTGGACAATTTTCTAGCTAAATTCTCAAAATTAACTTGCCATAAAATACTCGTGCATGGAGGTGGAAAAATAGCCACTAAAGTAGCGGATAAAATGGGCGTTGAAGTGAAAATGAATGAAGGCAGGCGCATTACAGATCAGGCGAATTTAGATATTATTACGATGGTATATGCAGGTAAAATTAACAAGACAATCGTTGCTAAACTGCAGGCTCATAAATGCAACGCCATTGGTTTAACAGGAGCAGATGGAAACAGTATTGTTTCAGAAAAAAGAAAGGTGACGTCCGTAGATTATGGTTTTGCTGGAGATGTTTCAGAAGTAAATACAGAAACGCTTGAATTGCTTTTAAAATTGAATATTGCACCTGTTTTCTGTGCAATTACTCATGATGGTTTAGGTCAACTTTTGAATACAAATGCAGATACAGTTGCATCGGAATTAGCAATAGGTTTTGCTGAGTCTTATGAAACAGAACTCTATTATTGTTTCGAGAAAAATGGAGTTTTAAAAGATATTGAGGACGATACTTCGATTATTGAAATTATAAATACCGTGAACTATAAATCGCTAATCGAAGAAGGTTTAGTTTCAGAAGGGATGTTGCCAAAACTGAATAATTGCTTTCAAGCAATTACTCATAAAGTGCATAAAGTATGCATAGGGAAACCTGAAATGATATTTAATTCGGAAGAAATTTTCACAACAATACAAGTATGATGAAACAAGAAAAATTGAAAGATAAAGCCATGGTATTGTTGAAATCGTTGATTGAAACTCCTTCGTTTTCTTCCGAAGAGGAACATACAGCAACTATTATTGAGAATTGGTTTACTGAAAGTGAAATTCCGTTTACAAGAACCAACAATAATGTCTGGGCGACGAATAAATATTTTGTTGAGGGAAAACCTTGCTTATTGTTGAATTCTCATCACGATACGGTAAAACCAAATAGCGGATACACCAAAGATCCTTTTGAAGCAATTGAAGAAGATGGTAAATTGTATGGTTTAGGCAGCAATGATGCGGGTGGGGCATTGGTTTCATTAATCGCGGCATTCACCTATTTGTATGATAAAAAGAAACTTAAATTTAACCTAATAATCGTCGCTTCTGCTGAAGAAGAGAGCAGCGGACAAAATGGTTTAAATAGTATGTTGGATGTTATTCCTAAAATTGACGTTGCGATTATTGGAGAGCCAACTTTAATGAACCTTGCCATTGCGGAAAAGGGCTTAGTCGTTTTTGATGCCAAGGTAAAAGGAACTCCAGGACATGCTGCGCATCCTAATAGTGATAATGCGATTTATAATTCAATCCCCGTATTGAAATGGTTTCAGGAGTATAAATTTGAACGGAAATCATCGGTTTTAGGAGATGTAAAAATGACCGTAACTCAAATAAGTGCAGGAAAACAACACAACGCAGTACCTGCCGAGGTTGACTTAGTAATAGATGTTCGGGTAAATGACAATTATACGAATAAAGAAATAGCAGATATTTTAGAACAAAAGTCACCCTGTTCGAGTATAAAAGCTCGGAGCTTGCGGTTGAATTCCTCGTCAATTCCGCAAAGCCATCCTTTAGTGGAAGCTGGAATTGCCATGGGCAGGAAAACTTATGGTTCACCAACACTATCCGATCAAGCAGTATTAACCTGTCCGTCGCTAAAATTAGGTCCGGGTGATAGTACACGCTCGCATACAGCAGATGAATTTATTTATTTTGATGAAATTAAGGAAGGCATTTCATTGTACATCGATTTGCTTGAGAGGGTGTTGTTATAAATAGTAAGATGAAAGAATTAAGTAGTAAGCAGAAAGAATAAAGAGAAAAGAGGGATTATGAGGTTTGGAAATAACTTTCTCAAATAATTAATCTGAATATTTAAGAATTAAAATTAGACCTATGAAACTTTGGGATAAAGGAATATCAATAGATGATAAAATTGAAGCATTCACTGTGGGAAATGACCGTGAATTGGATTTGAAAATCGCTAAATACGATCTAATTGCATCGTGGGCGCACGCCAGAATGTTGGAAAAAGTGGGTTTGCTTACAACAGACGAATTGCAACAAATAGAAATTGGCCTAAACCAATTAGAAGTTCAGATAGTGGAAGGAACCTTTAACATTGGTGCTTCCTATGAGGATGTGCATTCAAAAATTGAAGGATATCTTATCGAGACCTTGGGTGAAACAGGTAAAAAAATTCATACCGCTCGTTCCAGAAATGATCAGGTTTTGGTGGCACTTCAGTTGTATTACAAAGATAATTTAGGACTCATAAAATCGCAGGTTAAAACTTTATTTGAAACCTTGATCGATTTAGCTCAGCAGCATCAAGGAAAAGTATTGCCGGGTTATACGCACTTACAAGTAGCGATGCCATCTTCATTCGGCCTATGGTTTTCTGCTTATGCAGAATCCTTAATTGATGATATTTATCTAATAAACGCCGCCATCAAAATTGTTGATCAGAATCCGTTGGGTTCTGCTGCGGGTTATGGAAGTTCTTTTCCTATAGACAGAGAATTTACGACTCGGGAGATGGGGTTTTCAACCTTAAAATATAATGTCGTAGCCGCGCAAATGAGTCGGGGAAAGAATGAACGGATTTTGGCATCCGCTTTGGGCAGTTTGTGTGGTACCTTATCTAAATTTGCGATGGATATATGTCTGTATATGAGTCAGAATTTCGACTTTATATCATTCCCAGATGCTTTGACTACGGGCAGCAGTATCATGCCTCATAAAAAGAATCCTGACGTCTTTGAGTTAATTCGGGGGAAGTGTAATAAAATTCAAGCATTGCAGACAGAAATGTTGCTAATTACAACCAATTTGCCCAGTGGATATCATCGGGATTTTCAATTGTTGAAGGAAAATATGATACAGGCTATTGAAGATGTTAAAGAGGTTTTGGAGATTTTTAATTATTCAATTCAGCAGATACGAATTAAAGATGTCGATTTAAATGATGAGAAATATCAGTATTTATTTACAGTCGATAGTATCAACAACTTGGTGGTAGAGGGTGTGCCCTTTAGAGAGGCTTATCAAGTTATAGCTAAGCAAATACAGGATGGACAATATAAAAGCGATATGTCCAAAAAGCATTCACATATTGGAAGTATTCACAATCTTGGTTTAAAGGAAATTAAAGCCAAGTTTACAAAAGCTATAAATTAAATTCGATTGTTTAATTTATCAAAAATAAAAGGGCCGAATATAATATAGGCCCTTTTACAATATATGAATAGTGAGTTACTAGATTATTGTGGATTGACCCAAATGAATATTAGTGAAATTTAAATCACTGTCTTTTGGGTGTAATATATAGTCTTCAATAAAGTCACCTACATTTGTCGTCGTAACCTGAATATTTGACGTATTTAAGTCGGGTGTTGTTATCGCTAATTCCATAGACTTTTCAACAGCCTTCTGTATTATTTTAGCCTCTTTTACTAAACCGAAATGTTCTAAAAGCATTGCAGCAGATAAAATAGACGCAATCGGATTAGCAATATCCTTATTTTTTGCCTGCGGAAATGATCCGTGGATTGGTTCGAATAGGGCATACTTTTTACCAATGGATGCCGAAGCCAATAAACCAATGGAGCCTCCAATTACACTCGCTTCATCTGAAATAATATCTCCAAACATATTTTCTGTTAAGATCACATCGAATTGTTTCGGATTTAAGATAAGTTGCATTGCGGCATTATCAACAAACAGAAATTCCAGGTTGACATCTGGATATGTTTCTCCTATTTCTGTCACAACTTTACGCCATAATCTGGAGCTCTCAAGCACGTTAGCTTTATCGACGAGGGTAACCTTCTTTTTTCTAGATTGCGCAGCCTTAAATGCTAAATGAGCAATACGTGAAATCTCCATTCTGGAATATTCACATAAGTCGGAAGCTGTGTTACCATCTTCACTCAATTTCTTTTCACCGAAATAAATTCCACCGGTAAGCTCACGATAAATGCTAATATCGGTTCCTTCGATGTTCTCTCGTTTTAGAGGTGACTTATCTATTAGGTTGTCATAAGCTTTTACAGGGCGAATATTTGCGAATAGTCCCAGAGATTTTCTCAACTCCAGTAGTCCCTGTTCCGGGCGTATTTTTGCAGATGGGTCATTGTCGTATTTAGGATCTCCAATTGCTCCAAAGAGAATGGCGTCACTGGATTTGCAAAGTGCCAGCGTTTCCTTAGGTAAGGGGCTTCCTGTAGCATCTATAGCTTCGGCACCCATTAAGGCATACTTAAATCGAAAATTATGACCAAATTCTGAGGCTATAGCCTTTAAAGATTTTACGGCTTGCGCTGTTACTTCTGGTCCAATACCGTCACCTGGTAAAACAGTAATATTTAATTTCATTGTGTTTGCTGAGCTTCAAAAGCTTCTATTTTATTTTTATTAGCTACCAAAAAATCAATGTCGTCATAACCATTGATTAGGCATGTTTTTTTATAGGAATCTATTTCAAATTCTTCGGAAAGATCCGCGGCTTCAATTGAAATAATTTGTGTTTCCAAGTTCACGATTATTTTAGTCTTGGAGTTTTCTTTTATTTTCTGAAACAATACCTTCAGAAATTCTTCGGAAACCTTAACAGGGAGAAGTCCGTTATTTAATGCATTTCCTTTAAATATATCTGCGAAATAACTGGATACAATTACTTTGAAGCCATAATCGGACAACGCCCAGGCTGCATGTTCTCTACTAGAACCACATCCAAAATTATTTCCGGCAACAAGAATGTTACCGTTATATAATGAATTATTTAACACAAAATCTTTATTTGGCGCACCGTTTTTCAGATACCTCCAGTCCCGAAATAAGTTTACTCCGAAGCCATCGCGATTGGTGGCTTTTAAGAATCGAGCAGGAATTATTTGATCGGTATCAATATTTTCATTAACCAACAAAACTGCCGTTGAAACTAAAGTTGTAAATTTTTGCATCTAATTTAGCTGTTTAGTTATGTCAATAATTTTTCCTTCAATCGCTGTGGCTGCAGCAACTAATGGACTCGCTAGAATTGTCCTCGATCCCTGACCTTGACGGCCTTCAAAATTTCGGTTCGATGTCGATACGCAGTATTCCCCCTGCGGAATTTTATCATCGTTCATTGCCAAACAGGCGGAACAACCTGGTTGTCGTAATTCGAATCCAGCCGCATCAAAAATATCTTTTAAACCTTCCGCTATAATTTGAGATTCCACTTGCTTACTTCCAGGGACCAACCAAGCAGTTACATTATCTGCTTTTTGTTTGCCACGTATGTAATTTGCCGCCACTCTAAAATCTTCAATTCTGGAGTTTGTGCAGCTTCCTATGAATACAAAATTTACAGGTTTGTTCAATAATGTTTCTCCCTGCTGAAAGCCCATATATTCTAGCGATTTAAGGCTCGACTCATTTTTGTCAATCGGGATGTTTTCAGTAATTTTTATTCCCATACCGGGATTGGTGCCATAAGTAATCATAGGTGCGATATCGGCAGCATCAAATTCATATTCTTTATCAAATTCAGCGCCCTCATCGGTTGGTAAGGTTTTCCAGTATTCTATCTTGCGCTTTAATTTATTCCCCGAAGGTGCAAATTCCCGGCCTGTTATATATTCAAATGTTGTTTCATCAGGCGCAATCATACCCCCTCGTGCCCCCATTTCAATGCTCATATTACAAACCGTCATTCTGCCTTCCATTGACATGTTTTTGAAGACATCGCCGGAATATTCACAGAAATATCCGGTACCGGCATTGGTGCCTAGTTTGGCGATAATGTATAATATTACATCTTTGGGAAGGACACCATTTTTAAGTGTACCATTTACCGTAACGCGTAAACTTTTTGGTTTGGTTAATAGCAAACATTGACTGGCAAAAACTTGTGCAACCTGACTTGTACCTATTCCAAAAGCAACAGTTCCGAAGGCACCATGTGTTGATGTATGGCTGTCCCCGCAAACTATAGTCATTCCGGGTTGAGTGATGCCCAATTCGGGAGCCATAACATGTACAATTCCGTTGTTCTTATGGCCTAATTGATAAAGCTTTATACCGTTTTTTTTGCAATTTATAGAAAGTTGGTTTAACTGGTTTCGCGATAAGACATCTTTAATTGGCAAATGTTGGTTTATTGTGGGAGTATTATGATCTGCTGTAGCCACAATTTGTTTAGGTCTCATAACTGGAATACCACGATCTTCCAGTTCCTTAAACGCTTGCGGGCTCGTTACCTCATGAATGAGATGCCTATCTATATATAAAACCTGTGGTCCATTCTCGATAGTATCAACCACATGTAAATCCCAAACTTTGTCGAATAGTGTTTTCTTCATTTATGCAGAAATAATTTCACGATACATCTTGCTAGTTTCAATGATCTGGTGGATGTCATTGTCTTCAATTTGTTTCTTGAGGTCGGCAAAGTTTAAAAAATTAGCATAGACCTCATCTAGCTGGAGTTTCGTTAATTCATATCCAATATTTTTTGCTCTATATGCCAAAGCAGCTCTTCCACTTCTAGCAGTAAGTACAATACTCGATTCTGTTACACCTACGTCTTTTGGATTGATGATTTCGTAGGTTTCCCTTTGTTTAATAACCCCATCCTGATGTATACCAGAACTGTGTGAAAAGGCATTTGCTCCTACTATGGCTTTGTTAGGCTGCGTGTAGATCCCCATATGTTCTGAAACTAGCTGACTAATTCCGTATAAATTCTTTGTTTTAATGTTAGTGTCGAGGTTGAGGTATGGATGCTGTTTTAAAATCATTACGACTTCTTCAAGAGCTGTATTCCCGGCTCTTTCTCCAATACCGTTAATGGTGCATTCTATTTGCCGCGCGCCGTTTATAACTCCTTCAATAGAATTGGCTGTGGCAAGGCCCAAATCATTATGACAATGACAGGATAAAATTGCTTTTTCGATACCATTTACATTTTCCTTAAGGTATTTAATTTTGGCACCGTATTCACTTGGTAAGCAATAGCCTGTTGTATCTGGAATGTTTATAACAGTTGCTCCTGCCTTAATTGCTGCTTCACATACCCTTGCCAAATACGAATTTTCGGTTCTTCCTGCGTCCTCGGCATAAAATTCTACATCTTCGACAAAAGATTTTGCAAAGCGCACGGCTGAATATGCACGTTCGATAATTTCATCCCGAGTAAGATTGAATTTGTATTTAATATGTGAATCTGATGTCCCTATTCCTGTATGGATCCTTGGATTTTTAGCATATTTTAATGCCGCTGCGGCAACTTTGATATCATTTTCTACAGCCCGCGTGAGCCCACAAACGGTCGCATATTTTATTTTTTTCGATATTTCTTCTACCGACTTAAAATCTCCAGGGCTGGAAACTGGAAATCCGGCTTCGATTACATCAACACCTAGTTCCTCAAGTTGTTCGGCTATAATTAGTTTTTGCTCAGTATTTAACTTGCAACCGGGAACTTGTTCTCCGTCCCGAAGGGTTGTGTCAAAGATTTGTACTTCAGAATTTAACATTTATCAAAATAAATTTTCTAATTGTATTACGAATGTATAATTTGGATATGGATTTACTTTTGCACACAAATAGAATTATACGATGTTTATTTGATAATAAAGGCACTTAAATATCAGAAAGACAATAACTTAGATGAAGTTATATAATTATGACTAAGAATCAAAAAGATAACTTATTTATGCTGGTGAAGTCACTCACCAAATCTGAAAAGCGTCAATTTAAACTGTACGTCGGGAGATTGGATGTAAATTCGGATTCCAAATTTCTGAATCTGTTCACGATTTTGGATAAATTAAAATCTTATGACGAACAGCTTATTCTAGAAAGTGGAGTTGTTAAAAAAAAGCAGCTTGCTAATGTTAAGGCTCACTTGTATAAGCAAATTCTTGTAAGCTTAAAACTTAATCCTTCACATCAAAACATTCGTTCACAAATTAGAGAACAACTTGATTTTGCTTCTATTTTGTACCATAAAGGTCTATATAAGCAAAGTTTAAAACTACTTGATAAGTCAAAAGAAATTGCCATTCAGAATGAGGAAAAAAATATGGCTTTTGAAATTGTTGAACTCGAAAAAATTATTGAATCTCAGTACATCACTCGAAGCATTAGTGGACGAGCCGATGAGTTGACGATTCAGGCAAAAGAGTTAAGCGCTGCGAATGTGATCGCAAGTAAATTATCCAATCTAGCCCTTCAACTCTATGGAATATTTCTAAAAACCGGTTATGCAAGAAGTGCTGAGGAAAGTGAGTGGATTTCTACTTATTTTGAAAAACGCTTGCCCAAATACAACATAAATGAGCTTGGTTTTAGAGAAAAAATGTGGTTGTACAAGGCGAATTTGTGGCATAGCTTTTTATTACAGGATTTTCTAAGCTGCTATAAGTATTCGTTAAAATGGGTGAATTTGTTTTATGAAAATGAGACGATGATTGGCTTAAATCCCGTTTTCTTTCTTAAAGGGAATAATTATCTTCTCGAGTCTTTGTTTTTAATTCGGAACAGAGAAAGGTTTCAATTTCACTTGTCAAAGTTCGAATCAATGTTAGAAAGTGAAACTTTTCCGAAGGATGAAAATGTAGACGCACTGTCATTTTTATACCTGAGCACCAATAAAATTAATTTGTGTTTTATGGATGGTAGTTTCGACAAAGGTTTGATGCTCATACCAAAGATTGAGGGGAAGTTTAAAAAATATAGTAATCGCATCGATGAGCATCATATCATGTCGCTTTATTACAAATTTGCATGTCTACATTTTGGCTCGGGTGCTAATAAATTATGTATCCTGTATCTGCAAAAAATTATATCAAATAAATCACTTTCGATGAGAGAAGATTTATTGTGTTTTTCAAGAGTTCTCAATCTTGTAGCGCATTATGAAGCAGGGCAAGATTACCATCTTCAGTCTTTGTTGAAGAGTACATATAAGTTTTTATTGAAGATGAATGATTTGCATGTAGTTCAGAAGGAAATGATAAAATTTATAAAAAGTTTACAGGATATATATCCTCAGGATTTGATAAAAGCTTTCAAGAAATTGCATGCCAAGCTCAAGGAATTTGAAAATCATCCGTTTGAGGGTCGCGCATTTTTGTATTTAGATATTATTTCTTGGTTAGAAAGTAAAATAGAAAACAAGCCTGTAGGTCAAGTAGTTAGAGAGAAATATTTACTACATAGCCGTAGTTAATTATATTTATTTTATAAAATATTTGCAAAATAATTTGGATACTAACTTTTTCTAACCGAATATTTGCGCTCACAAAGTTCAAAACTTTATTGAAGTGTTATCAAGAAAGGTGGAGGGATTAGACCCTTTGAAACCTTAGCAACCCTTGTCATTTTGCAGCTATGCAGAACCAAGAAGGTGCTACATTCTACAACGGTAATTTACCGACGATAGATAACGAAACAACAATTTTCACAAATTGTATATTCATTCTTTTTAGCATTTTTCATAAGTCCCGAGACGTCGGGGTTGACTTTTTGTTTTAATCAAGTTTAATTCAAAATTTAGAAAAATGAGTACACAAAAATTCGCAACTAACGCGTTGCACGCAGGACACGATGTAAAATCTAACGGAGGTACACGTGCGGTGCCGATTTATCAATCCACAAGCTATGTTTTTAACAATAGTGATCACGCCGCAAATTTGTTTAACCTGTCTGAGCCGGGCTTTATATATACTCGGATCAATAATCCAACAAATGACATTCTCGAGAAGAGGCTCGCTGCCTTAGAAGGTGGCATTGCGGCGGTTGTAACCGCTTCAGGAACATCTGCAATTGCTACCACCTTGCTAACCTTATTACGAGCCGGAGATCACATTGTGGCATCAAAGAGCTTGTATGGAGGAACTTTCAACTTGTTAAACGTTACCTTACCTAGATTGGGTATTACAACCACTTTTGTGGATCCAAATGAAGACGACAGCATTTCAAATGCCGTACAACAAAACACACGTGCTGTTTTCATTGAATCTTTAGGAAATCCGAAGTTGGATGTACTGGATATCGAAAGTATTGCCAATCAAGCGAAGGCAAATAAAATCCCACTTATTGTTGATAATACCGTTGCAACGCCTTATTTATTGAATCCAATCACATTTGGAGCGAATATCGTAATTCACTCTTTGACCAAGTATATTAATGGAAATGGTACCGCTCTTGGAGGCGCTATCATCGATGCAGGAAATTTTGACTGGACCAATGGAAAATACCCTGAATTCACAGAGCCATCGGCCGGTTATCATGGATTAGTTTATTCTGAAGCCCTTGAAAACGCTGCCTTCATCGCCAAAGTTCGTATTGAGGGACTTCGGGATTTTGGAGCAGCATTAAGTCCATTTAATGCTTTTCAAATTATACAAGGCTTGGAAACGCTCGAAATTCGAATCAAAAAGCATAGTGAGAATGCCTTGAAAATTGCTGAATGGCTTCAGAATCAAGAAGAAGTAAGTTGGGTAAATTATCCGGGTTTGCAATCAAGTGATTATTTTGAATTGGCTCGGAAATACTTGCCTGAAGGACAAAGCGGACTTGTAACCTTTGGTTTAAAAGGTGGCTTTGATGCCGCAAAAGTTATAGCCGACAATACCCAGCTATTTTCGCTATTGGCAAACATAGGAGATACAAAATCACTTATTATACATCCGGCGAGTACCACACATCAGCAATTGAGTGATGAAAATCAGGAAACCACTGGAGTAACCAAAGACTTGATTCGTTTATCTGTCGGGCTTGAAGATTTCGAAGATTTAACAGCAGATTTAAAACAGGCATTTGCTTTTGTTCCGAAGAGAAATCTGGTATAAAAATTTAAGTATAAATAGTAAAACGGTGGTTCGGCATCTTGCCAGCCATCGTTTTACAACATTAAATAGTCTATGTTGAATTTCTTAAAAATAGAGCAGTTTAAAACACATAATTCGAGTGTCTATGATTCTATTCCACTGAGTTACGAAACTTTTGGATGCCCAATGGGTACAGCGCCAATTGTTTTAGTAAACCATGCTTTAACCGGAAATAGTTCGGTAGTAGGGGAACAGGGTTGGTGGAAAGATTTAATCGGGGAAGGTAAATGTATTGACACCAATGAATATTCAATTTTGGCTTTTAATATCCCCGGAAACGGATACGATGGATTCTTGATAGACAACTATGAAAATTTTTCAGTTTTTGATATTGCCCGTCTATTTTTGAAGGGTCTCGAATTACTCGATATTGATTCAATCTTTGCAGTAATTGGCGGATCTCTAGGTGGAAATGTTACATGGCAAATGGCGGTTTTACGTCCTGAACTGATGAATCATATTATACCTATTGCTTCTGATTGGAAAGCCACAGATTGGATACTGGCACAGTGCAGAATTCAAAAGCAACTTCTGGAAAATTCTTCAAATCCCTTGCAAGACGCCAGAATGCATGCAATGACTTTTTATCGAACGCCTCAATCACTAACCGCGAAGTTCGATAGAAGTAAGCGAGAGGGTTCATCGAATTATGATGTGGAGAATTGGCTAAAGAGTCATGGTGAGAAGCTTGAAAAAAGATTTCATTTAAAGGCGTACAAGCTCATGAATCACTTATTAATGACAGCAGATGTAACAGATGGTACTAGGAATTTTATCGACAGCGCGAAGCGAATCAAGGGGGCTATTCATTTAATTGGCATTGACAGCGACCATTTTTACTTAAACGAGGAAATCATTAATAGTTATCTCGCATTAAGTGAATTTAAAAATAATATTTCTTTTTCTGAAATCAATTCAATTCATGGTCATGATGGATTCTTAATTGAATTTGAACAATTATCGAAAATACTGAAACACATTTTTCAACTGGAACATACAACCTAAATATGATGACACAAACTATAGTAAAAGCCTCTCAACGAATTGATTTGGAAAAGATTCAAAAGAAGAAAATAAACCTTGTTGTTTTTGGACATGGAAATGTAGGCGCTTTATTGATTGATCAAATCATCGCTTCCAGAGGTGAAATTATTAGACGTAAGAATATTGAGCTCAATATTTTCGCAATTGCGAATTCTCAAAAGCTACTACTTACAAGAGACAATTTTAGTGAAGACTGGAGGACCGTTAAATGTGAGAATGAAAATTCCTATTCTATTGAAGATATCACCAATTTTGCTAAACGTTTCAATCTTGATAATTTAATCGCGATTGATAATACAGCCAATTCTGAATTTGTAAAGATTTATCCATATTTGATCGAAAATGGATTCAATGTAGTTTCATCAAATAAAATAGCAAATACTACCGAGTTGTCATTTTACAAAGACCTTCGGAAAAAACTAAAGGATCATGGGAAAGAGTATTTGTATGAAACCAATGTTGGTGCCGGATTACCGTTAGTTGACACCATTAAGTTACTACACCTTTCGGGCGAGAATATCACCCGTATTAAAGGAGTATTTTCGGGTTCGTTAAGTTATTTGTTTAATGAATTTTCGGCAAAAGATGAACTCTTTAGTACAGTGTTAAAAAAGGCAATAGACAAAGGTTTTACCGAGCCCGATCCTCGGGAAGATCTCTGTGGTAATGATGTAGGTCGTAAATTGCTCATCCTGGCCAGAGAACTTGATCTTCACAACGAGATTGATGATGTAAAGATTGAAAACCTTATTCCTCTATCGCTTCGACTCGTCCCCAAAACAGAATTCTTTAACAGCTTAAATGATTTTGATGTTCCTTTTCATATTAAAAGGAAAAATCAGAAAAAAGATCATGTTTTACGCTATGTTGGAGAGTTAAGAGGTGATTTATCCAAAAATGATGGCGCTATTCTGGATGTTCGGTTGCTTTCTGTGCCTAAAAATAGTATGTTGGGTCAGTTAAAGGGCAGTGATTCAATCTTTGAAATCTATACCGAAAGTTATGGAAAAAACCCCATTGTAATTCAGGGTGCCGGTGCCGGTGCAGCTGTAACGGCAAGAGGAGTTTTTGGAGATATTTTACGCCTTAGCGATAAACTAAATTAAAATTTATGAAAGTTATTTTAAACAGAATTGACGATAATTATCTTTTTGATGCCAAAGGACCAAATGATGTTTCCGTTTTAGTTGATAACAAACAAAACAATGTTGTTAACGGAGCGAGTCCAATGGAACTCATATTAATGGCAGTGGGAGGTTGTAATGCTATTGATATTATTTCTATTCTGAAAAAACAACGTCAGGAAGTGAAATCCTATAAAATTGAAGTGGTAGGAAAGCGAAAAGATACGGGCGATGCCAAACCTTTCGAAGCGATTCATCTAAGCATATTTCTTGAGGGAGATATAGCTGAAGCAAAAGCAAAACGAGCGGCGGAGCTAAGCTTTGAAAAGTATTGCTCGGTATCCATAACATTAAGTGGATGTGTGGCTATCACCTATGATATCATTTTAAACGGGATAAAAATATGAGTGAAATACAAAAAGCATTAATGAAACGTATTCTTGTATTAGATGGGGCCATGGGAACCATGTTGCAACGTTATAATTTTAATGAAGAAGATTTTCGAGGAGAGCGTTTTAAGAATTTTCATAAATCTGTAAAAGGAAACAACGATCTTTTATCGCTGACTCAGCCGCAAGCCATTGCACAAGTGCATGCGAAATATTTTGAAGCTGGTTGCGATATCGTGGAGACTAATACTTTTTCGGGAACGACCATAGCTATGGCAGATTACGGCATGGAAGATCTTGTGAATGAACTCAACTTTGAGTCGGCAAGAATCGCAAAAGAAGTAGCGGATGAATTCACCAACAAAGAACCACATAAACCGCGATTTGTCGCAGGAGCTATTGGACCCACTAATAAAACAGCGAGTATGTCGCCAGATGTAAATGACCCGGGTTTCAGAGCTATTTCGTTCGACGAACTTCGTGTTGCCTATAAACAGCAAGCTGAAGCCTTAATCGATGGTGGTGTAGATATTTTATTGGTGGAAACTGTCTTTGACACCTTAAATGCAAAAGCTGCTTTATTTGCGATCGATGAAATTAAAGAAGAAAGAAACATTGAAATTCCAATAATGGTAAGTGGTACTATTACCGATGCTTCAGGCAGAACTTTATCAGGGCAAACAGCAGAAGCCTTTTTAATCTCCGTTTCACATATTCCTTTACTGAGTATAGGATTCAACTGTGCATTGGGGGCGAAACAGCTTACACCTCATTTGGAAGCAATAGCCAGACGTACAACATTGGCAGTCTCGGCATACCCCAATGCCGGATTGCCAAATGCGTTTGGTGAATATGATGAAAGTCCGGATCAAATGGCCGAACAAATTCGTGAATATTTGGATAAAAAACTGATTAATATAATTGGAGGCTGTTGTGGGACTACTCCGGAGCATATTCGTGCAATCGCTAAGATTGCTTCAGACTTTTCTCCTAGATCAATAAACTTTAATTCTCAAGTTACAGTCTAAAATTATGGCAGAAATTGATTTGGAAATAAAAGTACCACGATATCTAAAACTCTCGGGCCTCGAACCACTCGTTATAACCCCGGAAAGTAATTTCATTAATGTGGGAGAGCGAACCAATGTAGCAGGTTCCAAGAAATTTCTACGACTTATAAAAGAAGGAAATTTTGAAGAAGCGCTTTCTGTGGCTCGTCATCAGGTTGAAGGTGGAGCGCAGATCATCGATATAAATATGGACGATGGCTTGATCGATGGAAAGGAAGCCATGGTGAGGTTTTTAAACCTAGTGATGGCCGAGCCCGATATTTCCAAGGTGCCGGTGATGATCGACAGTTCCAAGTGGGAAATCATTGAGGCTGGTTTGCAGGTAGTGCAAGGGAAATGTGTAGTAAATTCTATCAGTTTAAAAGAAGGAGAAGCAGATTTTATTCATCATGCAAAACTTATAAAACGATATGGTGCGGCGGTGATTATAATGGCTTTTGATGAAACAGGGCAGGCAGATAATTACGAAAGAAGGATAGAGATTGCAAAACGCAGTTATGATATTTTAGTGAATATGGTAAAATTTAAACCGGAAGATATTATTTTCGATCTTAATATTTTTCCCGTGGCCACCGGTATGGACGAACACCGGAAAAATGCCATCGATTTTATCGAAGCCACGCGATGGGTAAAGCAAAATCTGCCTCATTGCAGTGTAAGTGGCGGTGTGAGTAATGTGTCGTTTAGCTTCCGAGGAAATGATACGGTGCGAGAAGCAATGCATTCGGTATTTTTGTATCATGCGATTCAGGCTGGTATGAATATCGGTATTGTGAATCCCGCCATGTTGGAAGTGTACGATAATATTCCTAAAGATTTATTAGATCGTGTTGAAGATGTGATGTTTGATAAAAGAGACGATGCAACCGAACGATTATTAGACTTCGCCGAAACAGTAAAACAGACTTCCAAAGAACGTACTGTTGATCTCTCATGGCGGGAAGAACCTCTACAGAATAGAATTACCACAGCCTTGGTTAAAGGAATCGATCAATATATCGTTGAGGATGTAGAAGAGGCTAGAAATAGTGTTAGTCAACCAATAGAAGTGATCGAAGGTCATCTTATGATAGGTATGAATGTAGTAGGTGATCTCTTCGGAAGTGGAAAAATGTTCTTACCACAGGTGGTGAAATCGGCACGAGTCATGAAAAGGGCAGTGGCTTATTTGTTGCCATATATTGAAGCTGAAAAAAATGGAGTCGTTAGTTCGAATGGACGTATTTTAATGGCAACGGTTAAAGGAGACGTTCATGATATAGGAAAGAATATCGTGGGGGTAGTCTTGGCATGTAACAATTATGAGATCATTGATCTTGGTGTAATGGTAGCACCGGAGAAAATTATTTCAGAAGCAAAAAAACACAATGTCGATGTTATCGGACTTAGCGGTTTAATAACTCCGTCTCTTGATGAGATGGTATTCTTATCTAAAGAGATGCAGCGACAAGAATTTAAAGTCCCATTGCTTATTGGAGGCGCCACGACCAGTAAAGCTCACACCGCGGTGAAAATAGATCCCAATTATGAAAGTGCCGTTGTACATGTAAACGATGCTTCAAGAGCCGTTACTATCGTGGGAGAATTGCTTAAAAAGAAAACTTCTGTAGCTTATAAAAAGGATCTGAAAAGTGATTATGCCGAGTTCAGAACTAATTTTTTAAAACGGCAAACAGTGAAATCGTATACTTCTATTGAAGCGGCACGACGAAATAAATTTAAGATTGATTGGCATGCTTCAGAAATTGTAAAACCTAATAGACTGGGTATTCAAACTTTGCAGGATTTTGATCTTAATAAGTTGGTCGATTTTATAGATTGGACGCCTTTTTTCCGAAGTTGGGAATTGCATGGACGTTATCCGGATATTCTTACCGACGAAGTGGTTGGTGAACAAGCGACCGAATTATTTGAAGATGCACAGCAAATGCTTCAGAAGATAATTTCTGAAAAATTATTGACCGCCAAAGCAGTTTTTGGTCTTTTTGAAGCTAATACTATAAATGATGATGATATTTCTGTAAAGTCTTCCGAAGAAGAATTTATTTTTAGAACACTTAGACAACAAAGTAAAAAAGCAGAAGGCCGACCAAATATAGCTTTAGCCGATTTTATCGCACCTATAGCAACAGAAATTAAGGATTATATGGGATGTTTTTGTGTAACCGCTGGCTTCGGAACGAAAGAACTTGCCGCTAAATATGAGTCTGAATTGGACGATTATAATGCAATTTTGGTAAAAGCACTTGCCGATAGACTGGCTGAAGCATTTGCGGAATATTTGCATAAAAACGTAAGACAAGTACATTGGGGCTACGCAGCAGATGAGAATTTATCTAATGCTGATTTGATCAAGGAAAGTTATAAGGGCATACGTCCGGCACCGGGCTATCCAGCCTGTCCGGATCATTTAGAGAAAAAAACAATTTGGGAGATTCTAAAAGTAAATGAACAGATTGGTGTAGCGCTTACTGAAAGTCTTGCCATGTGGCCGGCCGCTTCGGTGTCGGGTTATTATTTTGGAAATCCCGAAGCCCGTTATTTTGGTCTTGGAAAGATAAAGGAAGATCAGTTGCGGGACTTTGCCAAGCGAAAAGAAATTGAATATGAAACGGCCAGAAGATGGTTACAGCCAAACATAGCAGAGTAGATGAAAGTATTAGAACATATAGAAAAAGCAAACGGAAAGACGCAGTTTTCCTTCGAAATTCTACCGCCATTAAAAGGTCAGAATATACAATCGATCTTTGATAGTATCGATCCGTTGATGGAATTTAACCCGCCATTCATTGATGTGACTTATCATAGAGAGGAGTATATTTATGAAGAACAGCAAAACGGACTTTTAAAAAAGAAGATTGTTCGCAAGCGACCTGGAACTGTAGGGATTTGCGCTGCAATTCAGAATAAGTATAATGTCGATGCAATTCCTCATATACTTTGTGGAGGTTTTAATAAAGAGGATACTGAGAATTTTTTAATAGATCTTGGCTTTTTAGGGATAGACAATGTGATGGCACTTCGAGGTGATGCTGTAAAAAATGAAACCTATTTTACCCCTGAGAAGGAAGGACATCTTTATGCCAATGGTCTGGTTCAACAAATTGCGGCTATGAACAACGGTACTTATCTCGAAGAAGGTTTGTTAAATACGACTCCCACTAGTTTTTGTATAGGAGTCGCAGGTTATCCGGAAAAGCATTTCGAAGCTCCCAATATGGACAGTGATATCCATTTTTTAAAAAAGAAGATTGAAGATGGGGCAACTTATATTGTAACCCAACTGTTCTTCGACAATAAGAAATATTTCAATTTTGTTGATAAATGTAGGGCCGCAGGAATCACTGTTCCTATTATTCCCGGATTAAAACCGCTTTCTACAAAAAAGCAGTTAAATCTCATTCCTCAGCGATTTAATGCCGAACTTCCGGAAGAATTGATAAAGGAAGTACTGAAATGCACCGATAATAGAGGGATTAGGCAGGTAGGAGTCGAATGGTGTGTCATGCAAAGTAAGGAGTTAAAGAAGGCTAATATTCCTTTTTTACATTACTATTCTATGGGAAAAAGTGACAATATTAAAGAGATCGCTAAGAATTTATTCTAACACTCTATTATTTATATAGAATTGCTTATTTTTAACAATTAATATAACAGATGCTCTCCAGAAAAACAAAATACGGCTTAAAAGCACTTTCGTATCTCGCTAGAAACCAAGACGACGCACCTGTGCAAATTTCCGTAATCTCGAATGCGGAGAATATTTCATTAAAATTTTTAGAAAGTATCTTGCTTACCTTAAAAAAAGCAGGGTTTTTAGGTTCCAAGAAAGGAAAGGGTGGAGGCTATTATTTGTTAAGGGAAGCCGAAAAAATTTCGATAGCCTCAGTTTATAGAGTTCTTGAAGGTCCTATTGCTTTGGTTCCATGTGTAAGTCTTAACTTTTATGAAAAATGTGACGACTGTCCGGACGAAGATTTGTGCAGTGTTCATAATTTAATGATAGATGTTAGAGACAGTAATCTTAAGATATTGGAAAACACTACGCTCTCCGATCTAATTAAGGATCACGAGGAGGTATAATCGTTTTTTGAGTTTTTTTTCTTCGGAAGCATCTTTTAATACATTCTACTTATTCTGAAGTAATATCCAAACTTTACAAATGGCCATTCCAGATAAAACAGCGTTCGAAAATGCTTATAAATGTGTTAGTCCATTTGTACATAATACACCAGTCTTAACTTCTCATCTTTTAGATGACCTATCTGGAACTTCCATATACTTTAAATGTGAAAATTTTCAGAAAATGGGCGCCTTCAAAATGAGAGGTGCAGTGAACGCGATCTCGCATCTTTCCGAAGCACAAAAAAAATCAGGTGTGGTAACTCATTCGTCGGGTAATTTCGCTCAGGCCCTTTCGTTGGCAGCAAAAAATCTAGGCGTCAAAGCGTACATCGTAATGCCTTCCAATGCTCCTAAAGTAAAAAGAGAGGCCGTCGAAGCATATGGAGGAATAATCACCACCTCAATGCCAACTTTGGAATCCCGGGAGGAGGAAGCCACTAAAATTGTAAAAAAAACTAAGGCTACTTTTATTCATCCTTCAAACGATATCAATGTGATTTTAGGACAAGGAACGGCCGCTTACGAACTCCTTCAGAAATATCCCGACCTCGATTGTATTTTTACACCTGTTGGCGGCGGCGGACTCATAGCCGGGACCGCTTTGGCAGTACATTATTTTTCTAATAAATGTAAGACCATAGGTGGCGAACCTGCAAACGCCGATGATGCATATCGCTCATTGAAAAGCGGAAAGATTGAGTTTAATGAAACTGCTATTACCATTGCCGATGGTTTAAGAACGCATCTTGGGGACAAGAATTTTCCAATTATTAAAGAGTTAGTTTCGGAAATTATAACGATTTCCGAAGTAGAGATTGTTGCTGCCATGCGATTGTTATGGGAACGATTAAAGATTGTCGTCGAACCTTCTAGTGCAGTGCCTTTTGCGGCCTTATTAAAAGAAAGACAACGGTTTAAAAACCAAAAAATAGGAATCGTGATCTCCGGTGGAAATGTGGATTTGTCGAACTTACCTTTTTAATGCGCTAAAGTTTGCTTTATTTTGCGCCAATGATCAAAACCTACTTAATCCCCTTCCTGTTTTGCTGTGCCTCATTGTTTTCTCAGGAAGTTAAAGAGACTTCTTTTTTTGTTGATGCCAATTATTTCTATGGAAGTATAGTGCGGCATAATAAGGATATTTCGCATTTGGTAAAGGGTCATCCGGAAGGAGTTATCATTAGTTACAATCGGGAAACTTTTGGGCAGGAACGCTGGGAGCAGGTTTATAACTACCCGGATTATGGCTTTTCATTTGTTTATCAAGATACCGAAAGTGAAATTTTAGGCGATAATTTTGGACTTTACGGCCATTATAATTTCTATTTTCTGAAGAGAAACCTTTTCCTGCGAATCGGACAAGGAATCGCATACAATACTAATCCTTTCGACAAAGAGAAAAACCCAAAGAACAATGCCTATGGAAGTTCGTTTTTGAGTTCTACCTATGTGATGCTTAATTATAACAAGCAGCATATTTTTGAAGGCTTCGGAATACAGGCAGGTTTATCGATCGTACATTATTCAAACGCAAATGTAAAAGCACCCAATTCCAGTACCAACGCCATTACTTTCAATTTAGGTTTGCAATATGAAATCGACTCAGAGGAGCCTTCAGAATACATAGAAAAAAAGAAATACGAGTCGTATACAGAACCTATCGCACTGAATATTGTACTTAGAGGAGGATTTAATGAAAGTGATTATATCGGGTTAGGACAACAGCCTTTTGGAGTTATTTCTGCATATGCAGATAAACGAATTGGATTTAAGAGTAGCATTCAATTGGGAGCCGATGCTTTTTTTGCAAAATTTCTGAAGAAGGAAGTCGAATTCTTAGCCACGGCTTATCCAACACGGGGGCTTACAGGAGACGAGGATTATAAGCGTGTTGGGGTATTTGCGGGACATGAATTGCACATTAATAAAATATCGTTGGTGTCACAGTTCGGGTATTATGTGTATTATCCGTACGAATTTGAGGGACGGACTTATATTCGAGCCGGCTTAAATTATAATTTTACAGAACAACTTTTTGGCGCTGTGACTTTAAAGTCGCATGGTGCCAAAGCAGAAGGAATTGAATTTGGAATAGGTATACGAATATGATAATGATTCAAAAAAGTATTTACATAATAGGATTGATTATTTGTTGCATTGCTTGCAATAGTGATTCGGCAAATGATTGTTTTCAAACTGAGGGTAGTATAATAGAAACGAGCTTCGATGTTGGGGAGTTTACTGAAATTAGAATCGAAGGTGAGGTCTCTCTTGTTGTTAAACAAGGCGAAGCGCATGAAGTGTTAGTGGAAACAGGAGAGAACCTGTTAAATGATGTCACGGTCTCTGTCGATGGGGAAACCTTGATTATAAAGGATGACAATAAATGTAATTTATTTCGTGATTACGGCATTACAAAAGCAATTGTAACGGCTCCTAATTTGACGCTAATTCGAAACAGCTCTTCGTACGATGTTAGAAGTGATGGTGTTTTGCTATATTCAGATTTAAGCTTGGTAAGTAATACATCAGGAGGAATTGAGAATGTAAGAAAAGGTGGAGATTTCTACCTTGAGATCAATTGTGAGAGGCTTAAAATTTCGGCTAACGGACAAAGTATTTTTTATATCAGTGGTCGGGCAAATTCTGCGAATATTAGTTTCACAGACGAAAACCCAAGATTTGAGGGTGAAAACTTAGAGGTTGATGAACTAAAAATCTTTCAGGTGAGTGCTAACGATATGATTGTGAACCCTCAGCAAAAAATCTCCGGAATTATTAGAGGAACAGGAGATGTGATTTCTGTGAACCGACCTTCAGTAAATGAAGTGCAAGAATTTTATACAGGGCGTTTAATTTTTCAGGATTAGTGTATATTTATGCCTCTTTAAAAAATATGAAGCACTTTTTTCCCGTCGTAATTGCCTTTCTAACTAGTCTGTCGCTCTTTTCGCAACAGGAAGAATTAAAACCTTTTTCACTCGAATTAGATTATTTCTACGGAAGCATATTGGAACATAACCCCGATATCGAGCATTTAATCACCAACCATCCCGTTGGTTTAGTAATGACCTATAATCGTAAAACCTATGGATTTAACGAATGGGAACGCAGATACCGATATCCGGATTGGGGTGTAACCTTTGCCTATCATAATTCAATGAATGATATTTTGGGAGATCAATACGCACTGTATGGTCACTTTAACTGGTATTTTTACAATCGGAATCTCGTAATTCGAATGGGGCAGGGAGTTTCGTATGCCACCAACCCTTACGATTTAGAAACCAATGTGTATAATAATGCTTACGGGACACGTCTGGTTAGTACTACCTTTTTAAAAGCGAATTATATTCGTGAGAACGTCTATAAAGGCTTCGGATTTCACCTCGGATTCAATATTCTTCATTTTTCGAATGCTAATTTCAGGGCGCCTAATAACAGTACAAACACTTTTGGTTTTAATGCCGGTGTGAGTTACTTGTTTGATCATGAAAATTTTCCGGAGTTGATTTCTGCTGAAAACGACCCGCCAAGTTCTAGTCATGCCGAGCCTATTGCCTATAATTTTGTTTTTCGATTCGGATTAAATGAAAGCGATGTAGTGCGACAGGGGCAGTTTCCTTTTTATGTGGTTTCTGCATTTGCCGACAAACGTATTAACTATAAAAGTACCTTACAAGCTGGAGTTGATGTCTTCTTTTCAAAATTTCTGGAAGAACTTATTTATTTTCGGTCTGTAGCCTACCCGGAAGATGGTGTATCTGGCGATGAAGATTATAAAAGAGTCGGACTTTTTATTGGACATGAATTGCGATTTAATAAAGTGGCCTTTGTGTCACAATTAGGCTATTACGTATATTGGCCATATGCATTTGAAAATAGAATTTACAATCGTTTGGGATTAAAACGCTATTTTCTGGATAACAAACTTTTTGCATCAATTACGGTGAAAGCACACTGGGCAAAGGCCGAAGGTGTTGAATTTGGATTAGGAATACGCTTATAAATTATGAAAAGAATACTCATACTATTATTACTAATTGTTTGTTTCAGCTGTGATTCAGACAAGGGCTTGAATTGTTTTCAAGCTTCCGGAGATATCATCCAAGAAGAATTTACCATGCCTCAGTTTTCAAGAATATTGGTTTGGGAACGCGCCCAACTTATCATTCAACAAGGCCCTGTTCAAAAAGTGGTAGTTGAAACCGGAGAAAATTTACTAAATGACGTAGAACTTGAAGTGATTGATGGTCAGCTCAATATTTATAATCACAACGGTTGTAATGTGGTCCGTGATTATGGACTTACCAAAGTATATGTTACCTCTCCAAATATTACAGAAATAAGAAGCAGCACTGGCTTACCTACATTAAGTAATGGAGTCTTGAGTTTTCCAGTTTTAAATTTATTTTCAGAAGATTTTAATGAAGAAGACTTTTATCATATTGATGGCGATTTCAGATTGGAATTAGACGTCGAAACTTTAACGCTTGCAGCGAATGGCTTATCACGTTTTTATCTTAACGGTAAGGCAGACAGATTGAATATTGGTCTCTATTCAGGAGATGGAAGTGTGGAAGCAGGAGGGTTAATAACTCAGCATGTTAGCATATCATTACATCGCTCTACTAATAGAATCGTTGTAAATCCGCAACAGTCTATCTATGCAAAAATTGTGAGTATTGGAGATGTAATCGCCAAAAATCATCCTCCGGAAGTAGAAAAAATAGAACTTTATACTGGCCGCCTTATTTTTGAATAAGGCACGCTAATATCCAAAAAGGATTATGAAAAAGATAAAGAATTGTTTATACATTATAACAGTTCTTGTTTCATGCAATTCCTTATTTTCCCAGCAAGAAATACAAACTCCTTTTTCGATTGAAGCAGATTATTTCTACGGAAATATTTTCGAACATAATAAAGAAATTTCTCATCTCATTGTTGGCCATCCCTCAGGAATTAGCATCACCTACAATAGAAAAACCTATGGGTTACGGCGTGCTGAAAGGATTTATAATTATCCCGATTGGGGGTTTACATTTGCGTACCAACAATTTCAAAATCCTTCTTTGGGCAAAAATTATGCGCTGTATGGTCATTATGGCTGGTATTTTTTAAAAAGGAAACTTCGTTTTTCATTGGCTACCGGAATCGCTTTTAATACCAATCCTTATGATCGAGAGAAAAATCCAGAAAACAACGCCTACGGAACCTCTCTTTTAAGTACCTCTATCTTTAAACTCTCTTATATAAAAGAAAATATATGGAACGGTTTCGGGCTACAAGCGGGACTTTCTTTAATTCATTACTCTAATGCTAATTTAAAAGCGCCAAATACCAGTACCAATACTTTTGCTTTTAATCTCGGTGTAAATTACTTGTTCGATCATGGATCTTTTCCAGAATACATTCCGTTAGAAACAATGAACAGTCGTTCCTTTGCCGAAGCAATTCACTACAATTTTGTTTTTAGATTGGGAATGAACGAAAGCGATGTGATTGGTCAGGGCCAATCTCCCTTTTTTGTTTTTTCTGTCTTCGCAGATAAGCGAATTAATTATAAAAGTAGTTTTCAGGCTGGCATAGATGTTTTCTTTTCTCATTTTCTGAAAGAACTTATTTATTATCGCTCTATTGCTTATCCTGAAGATGGGCTCACAGGCGATGAAGATTATAAACGAGTTGGGGTTTTTGTAGGCCATGAATTACGGCTTTACGATACAGCGCTCATTACACAATTAGGATATTACGCCTATTGGCCTTATCAATTTGAGCAAAGAGTATATAATCGCTTAGGCTTGAAAAGGTACTTCGGAAAGACAATATATGCCAGTGTCTCGGTAAAATCGCAATGGGCAAAAGCGGAAGGAATAGAATTTGGTTTAGGAGTTAGGTTTAAATGAAACGGTGTGGTTATTTTGAAGTTAATTCAATAAACAACTTTTCGAGCGTGGTGTTTTTCTGATGTAGCTGAAGAATCTTTAAGCCATTATCATGTGCAAAATCGAATACCTTACTTCTCATATCATTTTCAGTATCGAAATAGATATGATACAGAAACCCTGAAATATTTTCAATTTTATCGACCTTTTCAATCTTCTGAAGCGCGACTTCTTCTACCCGAAAATCGAATTCCACTTCCACGATCTGCCGCTTGTTTTTCTGTAGATCCGCCAATTTTTTGTCAAGTACAATCTCACCTTTATTAATAATGATCACTCGATCACAAATCGCTTCCACCTCTTGCATAATGTGGGTCGATAGCAAAACTGTTTTTTCGGAACCAACGTTTTTTATCAATTCCCGAATCTCGATAAGTTGGTTGGGGTCAAGACCAGTAGTGGGTTCATCAAGTATAAGTACATCCGGGTCGTGGAGTAATGCGGTTGCAAGTCCGACCCTTTGTCTGTATCCTTTTGAAAGTTGTTCAATTTTTTTGTTTGCTTCCGAAGTAAGGCCGGTTTGTTCTATTACCTTTTCAACTTCAGAAGCAGCTACATGATAAATGCTTGCGTTAAACTGAAGGTATTCGCGAACATACATATCTAAGTATAACGGATTGTGTTCAGGGAGGTAACCTACGCTGGTCTGCACTTGTAGCGCTTCATTTGAAACAGCATAGTTGTTCACCTTCGCTTCTCCTTCCGAAGCCTTTAAAAAAGTGGTGAGTATCTTCATCATAGTTGATTTCCCGGCACCGTTAGGCCCCAGAAAGCCAACGATTTCCCCTTTTTTAATACTAAAAGAGACATTGTTGAGCGCTTTCTGCGTTCCGTATACTTTGCTGATATTTGATACTTCTATAGACATATGTTGAGAAAAACAAAACTACATAAAATAGCGACTAAAACTTTTATAAAACCCGTCTTAAAAACCATGAATTCATGCTTACATTTTTAGAACTGAATTATTTATAAAATTAAAAAAACTGAAAATAAATTTTGTCGTTCTAAAGTTTTGGTTACTTTAGCTATTCATAACGAAACATGAAACATTTAAGTACATATTTCAATTTTTGGTATTTCTATTTTATGGAAAAGCCCGGGATTGTTATGTAATTAATAAAAAATATTAATTTGTAAAGTCCCGGTTTTTAACCGGGACTTTTTTTTTGTTGAATTTTAAAAAAGAGAAGTATGAAGATTGCGATCCAGGGAATAGAAAGTTCATTTCACGACATGGCAACACGTTTGTTGTTTCCCGACACCGATGTAGAATTAGTTATGTGTGATACCTTCGAGCAGGTAACCGAAAGCATTGAAAATTATAGCGCGGATTTTGGTGTGCTGGCTATTGAGAATACCATAGCAGGTTCCATTTTGCCTAATTATAATCTTATAGATGCCAGCGGTCTTGTTATTTATGATGAGGTGTTTTTAAATATTCAGATGTACATAATGGCATTGGAAGGACAATCTATTTATGATATAGAAGAAGTACATTCTCATCCTGTAGCATTACTACAATGCAAGGATTATCTTCGGAAACTACCGCCTCAACTAAAGATAATTGAAGGGAAGGATACTGCTTCCGAAGCTAAAGCAATAAAAGAGCAAAATTTGAAAGGAGTAGCAGCTATTGCCGGAAAACAAGTAGCAGAAAAATTCGGATTGAAGATTCTCGATAGTAATATTCAGAACATGAGTGACAATCAGACGCGCTTTGTGTTGATTGGAAAAGAGGTTAGAGTACCGGATGAAAATGTGAATAAGGCAACTTTAAAATTTGAACTGGAACATTCGGCAGGAAGCTTGTCAAATATTCTGCAATGTTTTGCAGCATTTTCCATTAATTTAACGAAAATTCAGTCGCTTCCTATCGTGGGGAAACCTTGGCAATATGCGTTTTTTGTAGACGTATTATTCGAAGATTATTCACGTTTTGCAGAAGTAGTTGATTTACTTAAAAAAACAGTAACAGAGCTTAAAATACTTGGTGTTTACAAGCATAATGTTGAAAACGAACCTAGCACAATTATAAAAGAAACAGTAGATGGAAAACAATAAAAATCTTAGATCCTGGCTAGACGCTTTTGGATTGGATCATCCTTTGGTAATTGCAGGTCCGTGTAGTGCCGAAACCGAAGAGCAAGTTTTAAAAATAGCGCATCAGTTAAAGGAAACCGACACTACGGTGTTGAGAGCCGGAATATGGAAGCCAAGAACCCGTCCGGGAAATTTTGAGGGAGTGGGTGCCTTAGGATTAAAGTGGCTTCAGAAAGCAAAAGAAGAAACAGGCTTATTAACTACCACTGAAGTTGCGAATGCCAATCATGTAGATCTTGCATTAAAACACGATGTGGATATTTTGTGGATTGGTGCACGTACTACGGTTTCCCCATTTATTGTTCAGGAAATTGCAGAAGCGCTTAAAGGAACAGATAAAACTGTATTGATTAAGAATCCTGTAAACCCAGATCTTTCTTTATGGTTAGGAGCTGTAGAACGTTTTTACACAGCTAATGTGAAAAATCTAGGAGTTATTCATCGTGGTTTTTCGACCTATGAAAAGACCAAATACCGTAATAATCCCGAATGGCAGATCCCTATCGATCTTCAAAGTCGCTTTCCAGACCTTCCTCTTATTTTGGACCCTTCGCATATTGCTGGGAGAAGAGATATTATTTTTGATCTTTGTCAAACAGCTTTAGATCTTAATTATGATGGCTTAATGGTCGAAACTCATTTCGATCCCGATAATGCATGGAGTGATGCCAATCAGCAAATTACACCAAAGACTCTTGACCAGATTACCGTTGATCTTCGAATTAGAAAAGCAGAAGACGATACCGCCGTTTATAAAAATGAACTGAATACGTTGAGAACTCAGATAGATGTGATCGACAATAAATTGGTTGAAATGATGGGTAAACGAATGAAGATAGCCGATTCTATTGGTAGTTTAAAGAAGAGAAACAACGTTGCCATACTTCAAAATAAGCGATGGAATGAAATTCTTGGTAAAATGATTTTGGAAGGAGAAGAGAATCAATTAAGTGAAGAATTTATGCTTCGAATTTATAAAGCCATTCACCAGGAATCGATCAATCATCAGAAAAGGGTTATCAGTTCTTGAGTTTGCCTTTGAGGATATTTCAGCGAATCTGTTTCAGGATAGTGCTTGTTATAGATAATTTTCAGAATTTTGCGCTATGAAAAAAGGCGTAGTTTATAAATCTACTGGAAGCTGGTACACGGTCAAAGCCGAAAACGGTACTTTTTTTGAATGCCGTATAAAGGGGAAGTTCAGAATGAAGGGGATAAAAAGCACCAATCCAGTTGCGGTAGGGGATAAAGTGCATTTTGAAGTGGAAAAAAAGGGCGACGAGACCATCGGGATTATAAGTGAGATTGAGGAAAGACATAATTATATTATCCGGAAGTCTGTTAATCTATCAAAGCAAACGCACATCATTGCTGCGAACGTCGATATCGCTTTTTTACTGGTTACTTTAAACAATCCGCCTACGTTTACTCCTTTTATAGATAGATTTTTGGTTACGGCCGAAGCTTATGAAATAAAGGCGGTACTGTTATTCAACAAAATTGACACTTATAACGAAGAAGAGTTACTGGAAATAAAGTTTTTGGCAGCCTTATATCGTGAAATAGGTTATGAATGTATTGGAATTTCAGCCATTACCGGAAAGAATATCGAGAAAGTGAAGGAAATGATGAAAGACAAGGTAAGTATGTTTTCCGGTCACAGTGGTGTTGGAAAATCGACCTTGGTAAATACCATTGAGTCTGATCTTAATATAAAAACTACCGAAATATCAGATCAGCACATGCAAGGGCAGCATACCACTACCTTTGCCGAAATGTATGACCTTTCTTTCGGAGCACAAATCATCGATACCCCGGGAATTAAGGGCTTCGGAATTGTAGAAATTGATAAAGAAGAGTTAGGAGGTTATTTTCCTGAATTCTTCGAGCTGAAAGAACATTGCAAATTTAATAATTGTCTGCATTTGGAAGAACCGAATTGCGCTATAAAGGAAGCGTTGGAACATGAGGAAATTGCCTGGTCCCGGTATAAGAGTTACCTTCAGATGATTGAAGGTGAAGAAGATCATTATCGCAAGGATATTTACAATAATGAATAAGCACTATTGTGACCACCTTCGTCCACTTCCGAAGTAAAAAATAAAACCATGAGAGTTGTACTGCAAAGAGTTAAGGAAGCCTCGGTTACTATTGATGGCAAAATTGTGTCTTCGATAGGTAAGGGATTTCTTATTCTTTTGGGGATTGAGCCTTCAGACAGTCAATTGGATGTCGAATGGCTTGCCGCGAAAATATCAAAACTGCGGGTCTTTGGAGATGAAAATGATGCCATGAACAATTCGATATTAGATTGCGATGGTGATGCTATAGTTGTAAGCCAATTTACTTTGCATGCGAGTACAAAAAAGGGTAATCGGCCTTCATTTATTAAAGCGGCAAGACCGGAAATTGCGATTCCGCTGTACCAATCTTTTGTGCAACAATTAGAAAAGGAAATGTGTAAAAAGGTGCAAACAGGTGAGTTTGGTGCCATGATGGATGTGGCGTTAATTAATGACGGACCTGTGACCATTTCAATCGATTCTCAAAGCCGGGAATAATATTTTTTGTAGATTAATTTATCTTATTATATTGTGGCACGAAATTCTCCCGCTCCAAAATATACTTATGCAAAGAATTACAATGCTGGTGCTGTTATTTACAAGCGCTATAACCTACTCACAATCAGATTTTTCGGTTGCATCTATACCAGTGAATTTATCGAAACAAGCAAATAGTGTCTTGTTGTACGAACTCATTGATGTGGATGTTTCTAAAGACGGAAAAATGGTTGTCACTTCGCATAGGGAGGTTTCGGTATTGAATAAAAGAGGTGATTTTCATACAGATACGGTTTTATACTATGATAATTTCACCAAAATAAGCGCTGCCAATGTTTATGTTTATGATGCCTTCGGAAAAGAAATCGAACATTTCAGAAAAAAAGATTTCCACGATGTAAGTGCCGTTGATGGATCTACATTATACAGTGAGTCACGTGCTTTATATCTGGATTATACGCCTTCATCTTATCCTTATACGTTGGTGTTCAACTCGAAAATTGAAACTTCAAATACTGCTTTCATTGAATGGTGGAAACCAGCAGCTAATTATGCTACCAGCACAAAAAAAAGTGTGTTTAAACTAAGCTTTGATCCTGCAAATAAGCCAAGATATATGGCTAAAAACTTTGAAGGATATAATATATCGATAACTGAAAGTCCGAATCAATTTGTGTTTGAAGCGGAAAATATTCCCGCCATCCAGTATGAAGACCACAGCAAGTCTTTCAGTAATATTGCTCCAATTGCAAAATTTTCTCTCAACAAATTCTACTTAAAAGGGGTGTTAGGATACGCAAAAGATTGGAAGGAATTTGGGAATTGGATGCAACAGAGTCTTTTGTCTGATGTTAATGAGTTACCTCCAGGAACTGTTGCTAAAATCAAGAATCTGGTGGAGGGGGAAACCACCAATATTGGAAAGGCAAGGAAGGTGTATCAGTATTTACAAGAAAAGGTGCGTTATATCAGTGTTCAAATTGGCATTGGGGGCTGGAAACCTATGCTTGCTTCGGAAGTGGATCAATTGAGCTACGGAGATTGTAAAGCGCTTTCAAATTACACAAGAGCATTACTCGAAGTAGTAGGTGTCCCTTCTTACTATACGATTTTGTATACTGGAGAACAAGAAATGGATATAACTAAGGATTTTTCTTCTATTCAGGGAGATCATGCCATCCTAGGTATTCCTGAAGGAGACGATATCATTTGGTTAGAATGTACAAGTCAGGATACGCCATTTGGTTTTGGAGGTAATCATATCGACGATAGAGATGTGTTAATAATTACTCCGGAAGGCGGTAAGATAGTTCATACCAAAAAATATGAAGCTGCCGAGAGCTTACAGGAAAATTCAGGAAATATTAGTTTGAATACCGATGGAAGTATCAATGCGACAATAAAGGTAGTATCTAAGGGGCTTCAGTATGAAGATAAATATTCCCTGGAAAAAGAAACTGTCGATGAACTTGACGTTTCATACAAGAGAAGATGGAGTTATGTAAATGGGCTAAATATTGAAAACACTACTATTGTTAACGATCGTACAAACATTGTTTTCACAGAAGAAGTGAAAGTTAAAGCTACCAACTACGCAACTTCGATGGGTGACGATTTGCTATTTTGCCCAAATGTTTTTAATCAGAATCAATATATACCTCCGCGGATTTCAAATAGAAAGCAAGAGTTGTTTATTTCTGAAAGCTATATGGATGTGGATATTTTTGAGATTAAATTTCCTCAAAATTATGCGGTGGATTCCCTTCCGGAAGCTATCGTGCTGGAAAACGAATTTGGTAGCTATCGTATCTCTTTTGAAATAGTCTCAGAAAATCTAATTAAGTATAGCAGAACAGTAATCATCAATAAAGGTACTTTTCCTCCTGAAGCTTATAACACCTATAGATCCTTCCGAAGAAAAATAGCTAAAGCCGATAAAACTAAAGTATTATTAACCCCAAAGAACAGCTAATCAAATAGAATATGAAAAATAAAATATTTACACTTTTACTAGTTTTTTGTGCCGTTCAATTTTCGACATCACAAAATTTTAAATTCGGAAAAGTTTCCAAAGAAGAATTAGAAGAAAAAGTACATCCTACTGAGCCCGACGCGAATGCTGCTATACTTTACAGAGAGTACGATTCACGTTTTGAACAATCACAACAATGGGGGTTTTTTATTGTCGAAGAAGTTTTTGAACGTATAAAAATTTACAATAAAGAAGGCTTCGATTGGGCGACCAAAAAAGTAAACCTATTTCAAGGTGGTGGAGGAGATGAAGAGGAGATTCAGAACCTAAAAGCCTATACTTATTATTTAGATTCGTCTGGAAAGGTCGAAAAAGTGAAACTTAAAGGAGACGGTATCTTCGATGAGGAACGCAATGAATACTGGGAAGTAAAGAAATTTACTATGCCGGATTTAAAAGAGGGTTGTGTAATTGAATTTCGCTACACCAAGAAAACACCTTTTATAAATTCGTTGGATGAATACAGATTTCAGGAAACGATTCCTGTAAATGAGTTAAATTTCAAATTTGCTGCTCCAGAATACTATAATTATAAAATGCATCAAAAGGGGTGGATGCCATTTAAGATCCAAAACGATGGTAGAGAGCGATCCATGTCATATTCTCATAAACTGGGAACTAGATCAGGAAGTGTGAAGGATTTGGCGGAAGCACATAAAGTTGTGAATTCTAATATTACGTTTCGTGAGAATATCTATAAGGTAGTTATGCAAAATGTTCCGGCTATGAAAGAGGAGCCATATTCTGGCAATTTGGATAATTACAGTGCTTCTATTAAAATGGAATTGTCGTACGTGCAGTTTCCGAATGCCGGTTTAGAAACTTACGCAACTACCTGGGAGGCAGTTTCGACTTCAATTTACAAGTCCGATTCTTTTGGTGGGCAGTTAAATAAAACTCAGTATTTTAAAGATGATATAGATCAATTATTGACTGGAGCAGCAGACAACAGCGAGAAAATGCTTCGTATTTTTGAATATGTGAAGAATAAGTTGAATTGGAATAAATTTAATAGTGTTTTTGCCAATGACGGTCTTCGAACTGCTTATAACGAAGGAAAAGGAAATGCTGCAGAAATTAATCTTATGCTCACAGCTATGTTTCGCTACGCAGGTTTAAATGCCAACCCTATTCTAGTTAGTACAAAGGAGAATGGTATACCTATTTTTCCAACAAGAAGCGGATTTAATTTTGTGATTGCAGGAGTTGAAATAGAAAATGAAGTTATTCTTTTTGATGCTACAAACAAAAAGAACGAAATAAATATTCTGGAGACCAAGCTTTTGAACTGGCAAGGAAGAATTATTAGAGAAGATGGAAGTTCAACCTGGGTTTCTCTTTTGCCTACAAATCCTGCTGTGAGAAGTACATTGGTGAATGCAGTAATTTCTGAAGATTTGTCGGCAGCAGGCTCATCGAAAAATCGATTTACCGGCCACTTGTCACAAAAATATCGCTCGAACTTTGAACTTGCAAATGCAGAAGAGAGACGTAAATCACTTGAAGAAGACGCTGGAGAAACAGAAATGTCGAATATAGATTTTGAAAACTTAACTACATTATATCAACCTGTTAATCTAACATACGATTTTAAAACCTTTGATGCAGTAGAAAAAATTGGAGATAAATTGTACTTTTCACCTATACTATTTATGGGTAATGAGGAGAATCCGTTTAAGCTAGATGAACGAAAGTATCCTGTTGATTTTAAATATCCTAAAAAGGATAGATATATGATTAACATTACTATCCCGGAAGGTTACAAGGTCGAAACCCTTCCTGAAAGTGCCAGTTTCGGTTTGGAACGAAATGCTTTAAATTATAGATACGCGGTAAGTAATAATGGAGATAAATTGCAGCTGTCTGTTGAATATTCCGTGAATGAAGCATTTATCGGCGCCGATGAATATGCGAGTTTAAAGAAATTTTTTGAACTGCTTATTGAAAAGGAAAAGGAAAAAGTAGTACTTTCAAAAATTTAAATTATGAACTTAAAAGATGCACAATTAGCAGTAGATCATTGGATAAGTGAACATGGTGTTCGCTATTTCAATGAACTCACTAATATGGCGCAGCTCACCGAGGAAGTAGGAGAAGTTGCACGTATTATTGCCAGGCGATATGGGGAGCAAAGTGAGAAAGAGAGTGATAAGAACAAGGATTTAGGCGAAGAGCTTGCAGATGTAGTCTTTGTAGTGCTGTGTCTTGCTAATCAGACAGGAATCGATCTACAGAAGGCTTTCGACGCAAAACTTGAGGCCAAATCAAAGCGCGACCATGATCGTCATCATCAGAATAAAAAATTAAAATAATGTTTCAGAAAGTTATTTCATATAAAGGTTTTTGGAAATCGGTGCTCTCATTAGCACTGGCATTTGCAGTTGTATTTACTATTATAAAATGGGCTATAAGTGGATTTTCAGGTACTTTTTTTTCTGAAGGGAATCCCATTCGGTTTATTGCAGGTGTCCTAATAGCAGGATTTGCATATGGGTTTTTTGTGACCTTCGGAAAATTCAGAGCAAAACTGAAAGATAAAGAATCAAGAGAATGAAAGCTTTATTAAGAAGCACAAACATATCCGAAGCAACTAAAAAAATAAGTGTAACCGGTTCCAAAAGTGAGTCGAACAGACTGCTGCTATTACAGGCTCTATTTCCTGATATTAAAATTCAGAACTTATCTGAAAGTGACGATACAGTTGTATTAAAGCAAGGGCTTTCTATCGATGAAGGAATGGTGGATGTGCATCACGCGGGAACGGCGATGCGATTTTTAACGGCCTATTTCGCAGCCAAAAAAGGAGCGGAAATTGTATTGACCGGAAGTGAGCGAATGCAACAACGCCCCGTTAAAATACTGGTAGACGCACTTCGTGAACTAGGAGCGAATATCGAGTATATGAATGAAGAAGGTTTTCCGCCTTTGCGAATTAAGGGAAAGAACCTTAAGGGCTCAAGTGTCTCTATAAAGGCAAATGTAAGTAGTCAATATATTTCGGCCTTATCCCTTATTGCACCTTCTTTGAAAAATGGATTAACTATAGATTTAAAGGGAGAAGTAACTTCAACCCCCTATATCAACATGACCATTTCCCTGCTTAAGCAATTAGGCGTGGAAGCAAATTTTTCAGAAAATAAAATTGTCATTAAGCCGGGAAGAAAGAAAACTAACACTGTTTTTGTGGTGGAATCCGATTGGAGTTCGGCTTCTTATTTCTATAGCTTTATTGCATTATCAAAAAAAGCTTCGGTGACCTTGACAAGTTATTCTGAAAAGAGTTTACAGGGCGATGCCGCATTGGTCGATATTTATGAAATGTTAGGTGTAGAGACTGTTTTTAAGAGCAGTACTTCTTCCGAAGGAATAGAAGAAAAATCAATCACATTGCGAAGCTTCGAAACCCAATTACCAGACTATCTGTCTTTAGATCTGTCGGCTACACCGGATATAGCGCAGACCATTGCAGTAAGTTGTTTTGGATTGGGGATTGGTTGTAAGCTAACCGGACTTCATACCTTGAAAATTAAAGAAACAGATCGCTTGGAAGCCTTGGAGACGGAATTGCGAAAGTTTGGTGCGGAAGTTTCGATCGATGAAGAATCTATTGAACTGCATCCCGGCGATAAAAGTATAACTTCAAAAAATAAAGATAAAAACATACACATAAATACCTATCAGGATCATCGCATGGCTATGGCTTTCGCGCCATTAGCGTTGCTTTTTCCCATTGCAATCAAGGACCCAATGGTGGTCACTAAGTCGTTTCCTAGCTTCTATCAGGATCTGGAGAAAATGGGTTTGACCGTAGAATTTGTTTAAATACGGCGTCAGAATTAGCAGCGAGTGTATTGATTTTACAAGGAATTAGAGCTTATTTTAATAATACTTAGGGTATTTTCAATAATAAATGGTCATTTACTTGACAACCCCTATGTTGAGATTGTATATTTGCCACCTTTTACAAATATAACACACGAACTATGGGAATGAAACTTTCTAATTTTCAATTTAACTTGCCGGAAGAGCTTTTGGCAGAATATCCCGCAGATAACAGGGACGAGTCTAGATTGATGGTGCTTAACCGCAAAGAAAAAACAATTGAGCACAAAATGTTTAAGGACCTAATCGATTATTTCGAGGAGGACGATGTGTTGGTACTTAATAATACGAAGGTATTCCCTGCAAGATTGTTTGGAAATAAGGAGAAAACTGGAGCGAGAATCGAGGTGTTTTTATTGCGTGAATTAAATTCTGAAACCAGACTTTGGGATGTGTTGGTAGACCCTGCACGAAAAATTAGAATAGGAAATAAACTTTATTTTGGTGAAGACGAAACCTTAGTAGCTGAGGTGATCGATAATACAACGTCAAGAGGAAGAACACTTAGATTTTTATTTGACGGTTCTTACGAAGAGTTTAGAAGTAAATTAACTGAACTTGGAGAAACGCCACTTCCTAAGTATATTAAGAGAGATGTAGAGCCGGAAGATGCAGAACGTTACCAAACCATTTTTGCTAAAAATGAAGGTGCTGTTGCTGCTCCTACTGCCGGATTACACTTTTCTAAGCATTTGTTGAAACGCCTTGAAATTAAAGGAGTTGATTTTGCTGAAGTAACATTACACGTTGGTTTAGGAACATTTAGCGCTGTTGAGGTTGAAGATCTTTCAAAGCATAAAATGGATTCGGAAGAAATGATTATTGATGAGCCAACTGCAAAAATTATCAATAGAGGTATTGAAAGAAAGAAACGTGTTTGTGCTGTAGGTACTACAGCTATGAGGGCGTTGGAAAGTTCGGTTTCCTCAGGACATACTTTAAATGCATACTCAGGTTGGACGAATAAGTTTATTTTTCCACCTTACGATTTTAGCATCGCAAATGCTATGGTCACTAATTTTCATACGCCAAAATCTACATTGCTAATGATGGTGGCTGCCTTTGCCGGGCATGAATTTATCAAAGAGGCATATGCAGAAGCGATCAAAGAAAAATACAGGTTCTATACCTATGGTGACGCCATGTTAATCATATAAAATTGAAACTAAACATACTATATAAGTCCCGATGTACAATCGGGACTTTTTGTTTTGCGCCAAATAGTTTCTTCATGTCAATTTAAAGCCTTATTTTAGTATGATTGTTTAGATTCTATAGTGCAGTATAAATGAAAATAAAATTACTTTTTTCAATATTGTTTTTTGCCGGTCTCGTCTGTATCGCACAGAATAGAGAGGAATCTCCTATGAGCTGGAATACACAACTAAATAGGAATGTTGCCCCTATAGAATTACCTCCTTTAGAGCTAGAAGCTATTATACGCGAAGATAGTATCAATGATTTGGACAAAAGTCTTCCATGGAGATATGGAATTGAACGCCCAATTGTGTTCAATCTTAATACTTCAGGCGAATGGTCTGAGATCCCGAATATAGGTCGTATTTGGAGAGTCGCAGTGAAATCACCCGAGGCTATTAACATAAGTATCAACTTTGAGGATTTCAACTTACCGGAAGGCGCCAGGCTGCAAATGTACAATGCCGATAGAAGTGATGTGTCCAGAATTTTCTCACACGCTCAAAATAGTGTTTCCAGTAACATTGGATCCTGGTATATTAACGGTGATTTAATCTATATCGAGTATTTTGAACCCGAGTATGTTACAGCGAGCGCCAGTTTGCAAATTGGAAGCATTATTCATGGTTATCGATTGGGTAGAGTACAGGATTTGGTGGGTGGACAAAAAGGAATGAACGATGCGGGGGCTTGCAATTATGATGTAAATTGTCCTATTGGAGATGACTTCGACTCTAAGAAAGATATCGTCAAAAAAACAGTTGCGCTGCTCACACTAGGTAATGGCTATTTATGTTCGGCTGCACTTGTTAATAATACAAATCAGGATAAAACACCTTTTCTTTTAACTGCAAATCACTGTCTTGATAATAGTGATCCGTCATTGTGGACGGTTCGTTTTAATTGGATGAGCCCAAGTCCGGAATGCGCTACTGGGGAACCAAGTGCGGATCTACAGAGCAATTTCACTATGAGTGGTTCAACGCTACTTGCGAATAATGAATTAAGTGATTTTGCGCTGGTTGTTATGAATAATGATATACCATCTTCGTGGGATATTTCTTTTGGCGGATGGGATCATACGGATACAAATCCAGAATTCGAAGTTGGGATACATCATCCAAATGGAGATATAATGAAGATTTGCAGAGATGATTCAGGAGCTGTAAAGGATAATGCGAATGGTACAGAAGTATGGCTTATTGGTGGAGTATCTGTTGGAAGTGGTGATGGTTGGGAAATAGGAACGACCGAAAGTGGATCTTCAGGTTCACCCTTGTTCGATCAAAATGGAAGAATTATTGGTCAGTTATATGCTGGGCAGTCGTTTTGTGACGGACTTGAAAATAATAATGATTATGATATCTACGGAAGGTTTGGCGTATCATGGAATGCGGGAGTAACACCCGAAACAAGATTGCGGGATTGGTTAGATCCAATAAATTCTGGGCAAACCACTTTAGGAACATTGCAGAATATACTTAACACGCAAGAGTTTGATGAAATCGGAAAACTGGAAATATATCCTAATCCGGCTTCTACAGAGATCACAGTGATTAACAGTAGGTATCCTCATCTTTCATATAGTTTATTTAATCTTGTAGGTCAAAAATTGATGGATGGTTCAGTGTCCAACACTATGAATACTATTTCAGTCGAAAGTTTCGCAGAAGGAGTATACTTCTTATATCTGGTCGACGACGAATCCAAATCGAGTATTACTAAAAAGATTGTGGTAGAGCGTTAAAAATCTTATTTAAAGCTTCCTTTTCGATTCAACACACTTCTATATTTATTCTGTATTTTTGCAGCATAATGACTTCAGAAAAAAAAGATATTAGATCCCTTTCAAAAGAAGAGCTTCGTGCTTTTTTCGAAAGTATTGGTGACAAGCCCTTTCGAGGCAATCAGGTGTATGAATGGCTTTGGAATAAAGGTATTCATAAATTTGAAGATATGACCAATATTTCAAAAGAGACCAGAGCCCATCTTGAGGCTCATTATGTGATTAATCATATTAAAGTAGATAGCCTTCAGAGGAGTAGCGACGGTACTGTTAAGAATGCCGTGAAATTACACGACGGACTTATTGTGGAATCGGTGCTAATTCCGACGAAAAAAAGAACGACAGCCTGTGTTTCATCGCAAGTAGGGTGTAGCTTGGATTGCAAATTTTGTGCAACGTCCCGATTGAAACGCATGAGAAACCTTAATCCAGATGAGATTTACGATCAGGTGGTCGCAATCGATCAGGAAAGCAGATTGTATCATGACAAGCCCCTTTCCAATATTGTTTTTATGGGGATGGGAGAACCCTTGATGAACTATAAAAATGTACTTGAATCCATTGAGAAGATAACTTCGGAAGAAGGGCTGGGCATGTCGCCAAAGCGGATTACTGTTTCGACTTCAGGAGTGCCTAAAATGATCAAAAAACTGGCCGATGATGGAGTGAAATTTCATCTGGCTGTATCCTTGCATTCTGCAATACAAGCAACGAGAGAGCAGATCATGCCTTTTGCTAAAAGTTTTACATTAACCGATCTCAAAGAGTCATTAGAATATTGGTACGAAAAAACAAATCGTAAGGTCACTTACGAATATATAGTGTGGGATGGAATTAACGATACTACCGAAGCGATTGAAGCCTTGGTGACTTTCTGCAAATACATTCCTTGTAAGGTAAATATAATTGAATACAACCCTATTGACGACGGAGAATTTCAGCAGGCTCCAAATACCGCAATAGATGCTTATATCAATACTTTGGAGCGCTATAAAATTCCGGTGACAGTGCGTAGAAGTCGTGGAAAAGACATAGATGCGGCCTGTGGTCAATTGGCAAACAAATCTTAACAAGTAAGTGATTTATTTAGTCTTCAATTTCCTGAAGATACTCCAATAACATAGTTACAGCTTCTTCATGCACTATAGTTCTACCCAACTGGGGCATACGATAAGTGGGAGTATTACTTTGAATTCTTGTTTCAATTTCTCCACGATTTGCATAGATTCCTGAATCTTCGAAAATCGTTTCCAATCGAAAGTCCAAACCGAAATTAACTACCGGACCACCAGGTTGATGACAGTGAGCACAGTTAATATCGATATAAGCTCTTCCGCGTTGTAAAATGTCTAAACTCGCATCGGTCCAATCCGGAAGCACAGAAATACTTGCTGGATCTGCTCCTTCAAGTAAACCATTTGTCGTGAAAAATGCCAGTTGATTCTGACTCACATAACTAGGTGTAAAGTTCATATTTCTTAGTTTCATGCCTATTGGAAATGTAACGTCGTTATTGTTATGGCACGTAAAACAATCCTGTTTTGAAGGGATCATATAATTTACATTCTGCGTCGTTCCGTCGATATCTATGTAGCTAATGGGAGTAGTAATTCCGTTTTCACTGTAAACAGCATCGGTTTGTGAAGTGTTCCAAATGTAATTTCCAACTTGCCATTCTCCCTGAATTTTCAATAAAATCCGAGTTTCGATGATCTGTTTGCCCTGCGCGGGTTCCTGATCATTAATATTGTAGAAGAATGTCTTTGCAATTAAAGTATTGTCCGGAAACTTCGGAAGCAAATCAGAATTGTCAAAACTCATTTTCTCTCCGTTCGGAAGTCGGATTAAACGTTGCTTGGTAGCATAATCTGTGAATAACGTACTACTGATTTCATAAAGCTGTACACCGGATGCTGGATCAAGATCAGACATATTTCCTGCATACACACTCATAGCAGACAAGTTGCTTTCAAAAATTAATGGCGCCGCAAGCGTTGAAAAGGTCGCTGTGTTACTTGCGTTAGATTCGTTGCCCACCGCATCTAAAGCAGTAACATGATATTGGTAAGCGGTTTCTGTTGAAAGATTGTTCAAGGTGATATTTAATGCATTGATGGATGCTTCGGAAATAACTCCATCTTTATAAACACGGTATGCTGTAACACCTACATTGTCGGTAGCAGCAGCCCATACTAATTTTGCGGAAGTTTCAGAAATTTCAGAAACAGATAAATTCAATGGAGCAGAAGGACTATCAGTATCGGCCAAAGGAGGATCAGGGGTGTCGTCGGTTCCACAACCAACCAGAAACATTACGGCCAATAAAAGTAGGTAGACGTTTTTCATTCTCGGTGTTTTGCTCAAAAATAGAAAATTGATTTTGAATTAAAATTATGTAGGACGTTAAATTCCAAACTCTTTGCAAGGATCATTTCACTCATTCAAACTGACACTTTACTCAAGGATGGTTTTAATCCCCCATCGTTTGTACTAGTTTCGATTCAAACTTTAAATATAAGGCTATGAAAACGAAATTGATGTTATTGGGATTACCACTACTAATTATCGGTGCGCTACTTACCGTATTTACTTCAGAAGGCACATTGAAAAATCGATCTTACGATAGTGCGATGGTACAACGAAACTTGCAACCAGATGATGGTTGTGTATTTATGACGGTGATGGGTGAACAATCCTCATCCGATTTTAATGTCTATAAAACAGACGAAAATTTACAACTCTCGGTTCGTGACGGACTCGCATGGCTCAGAGACGCTCAATTGGTCAATGGTGGTTATGGTGCCGGTTCTCATAGCGCCCAACATATAAAAGACCCTCACAGCGTAAAAGCAGACCCTGCAACTACAGCTATGGTAGCAACGGCTTTCCTTAGAAGTGGGAACACCTTACAAAAAGGTCTTTATTCAAAAAATTTAAAAGATGCCGTTTCTTATCTGCTCGAGACTGTGGAAGGCGCTGCTAAAGACAGTCCTTATATCACAGAAGTTCGAGGTACGCAAATACAATCTAAACTGGGACAGAATATAGATGCTGTATTAACAGCTCAATTTCTCTCGAATTTATTAGATCGTAAACTTAAAGGGATTGATAAAAAACGAGTTGAACGTTGTTTAGATATTTGTGTTGCCAAGATTCAGTCTGGTACCGATGCGGAAGGAAAACAAGGTGGTGCCGGATGGGCGGGTGTACTGCAGAGTGGTCTTGCAAATAGCGCCTTAGAATCTGCACAAGCCGTGGGCGCTGAGGTAAACGATGAGGTTTTAAAACGTGCACGTAACTATCAAAAAAGCAATTATGATGACAAAACAGGGGACGTAAGTACCGAAGATGGCGCGGGAGTAATGTTGTACGCCGTGAGCGGAAGCGTTCGTGCAAGCGCGAAGGAGGCAAGAAAGGCAGAGGAAGCTGTAAATAAGGCGAAAAGTGAAGGAAAATTGCAAAAAGATGCACCAGTAACGGTTGCTAATCTGGAAAAAGCAGGTTATTCTGAAGAAGAAGCGATTGCCTATGGTGCTTCTTATAATGTATATCAATCGGCAAAGCAAACGGCACAGCGAACCGATGTATTAAATGGCTTTGGTAATAATGGAGGAGAAGAGTTTTTAAGTTTCTTACAAACAGGAGAATCATTGGTGGTCAATAAAGATAAAGATTGGAAAAAATGGTACGACGATATGAGCGGACGTATTTTGAAGATTCAGAATGGCGATGGTAGCTGGAATGGACATCACTGTATTACAAGTCCTGTGTTTTGTACAGCCACAAGTTTATTGCTGCTTACAGTTGAAAATGATATTGAGTTCTTGCGAAAAGTCGGAGCTTAGAACTCGAAATAATTTATTGTTAGGTTGGTGGAAACACCGCTCTTTACTGCAATCACAGTATTGCACCCTAAATGCCAGTCCCGAATGGTTCGGGAGGGGAAAGTTAAGAGTGGTGTTTTTTAATTTGCCAATTTCAATGTAGTTTCATAAAGATTTGTCTGTTCCATTTTACTCTTCAGCCAGGCATAAAAACTCATTACGAAGATGTCTTCCCTTTCTTTCCCAATCCATTCGAACGAGCCCTCTACTTTGTTTTTAAAGGCTTCCGAAGTGACTTCCATAGGATTTTCATAATAGAGACTCACCAGTTGTATAAATTTGAGGACACGGGTTTCGCCCGCTTTTTTTAATCGTTTCGTAAATTTTTTCTTGAAGCTTTGAAGTCTTGAGAGCACCAGATCCAGTCTGTCCAGTTCAATTAACAGTAAGATTTCAATAATGGCTTTCTCCAGGACCCAAATCCAACCTTGTTTTTTCTCATACCAAATATCGCTATGCTGCATTTTTTTTAGAAGGGAGTATGCTTCGTCGAATTGAAGCTGTTGAAAGTAACACATAAGTAGCGTCAATTCAATTTCTGGGGAATGACGTTCGTAGGAATTTAGAACTTGAATCGCTTCGGAAGGTCGGCCAGTGTAATTATAGCCAAATGCTTTAGTAAGAATGAGTTTCACATGAAAACGCTTATAATAGATGCCGTTTTTCTTTAGCATTTCTTCTTCCATTTTTTCTGAAAAAACCTGGCTTGCTTTGAAATTTTTATTTCTGAAATGCGTCATTGCCATCATATGAAGAATCTCAATTTGATAATATAGGTGTTTATCGGTTTTTATCTTCGATTGTTTTGCTGAAATGATTTCATACATCTGAAGCATAAAGCCTGAAATAGTGTAATAATTACTCTGAAGACTCGCGGCAGCGGCAGTAATATTCATGAGCTGGAAGAGCGATTTATAGGTGAGGGATTGAGAAACAACAATATCAAATTCTGAAAATGCACCTTCAATGATCTCACTTACCGATAGTGCTGTAGCATCTTTTAAAGCCGATTTTATTGTTGCATAAGCCATGTTTAATTGTTGTTCCGACTGAAAATGCAGTGTATTCTCACGAGATTTTTGAAAGACAGACGTTAGTGAAAGCTCAGGATGTACGTGTGCATACTGAATCATAGTGTGATATATTTCATTCAATATGGCATAAACGTCAAGTGATAAGGCAATTTGTTCTGCTTTGAAGAGAATCTTGAAGGCGAGTTTGTATTGTTTATGTTCAAAGAGGATACGTGAAGCCAATAGTAATTTTAGAATTTCCATTTCTTCTCCGCTTTCTTCGGAAAAGCTCTTGGTCGCAATGAATTCTGTAAGACTATCCTGAAGTCTTTTACAGAGCGCATGAAAGGCATTTTTAGAGGACTTACTGTAGAGTGCTTGCTCCAGATCCGTGGTTTTCTCGCTATCGATAAGTTTGAAGAGCTTTACATTTTTTGTATCACCTCTTCGGTTCTTGTTTTGAAGATATAATAGGAATTCTCTCTTGTCTTCTTCAGAAAAAGTAGAAATAATAGCTTTAATTCCTTTCATTATATCGTAAGTAATTATATTCAAAAATACTATTAATAAAGCAATATTTTAATATTTATTAAATTTTTAAACGTAAGTAATTTAAAAAAATAGCATTTCGTAAGCTTCCGAAGTGAAGCATCTTTGTTTCAACATAAATTAAGAATCATCAAAACTTAAGAAAAATGGAAAATCAATTTTTAAAAGAGAAGAAACCGGTAAACTCACCTTTAACGGAAGAAGTAAAAAAGAAAGAAAAAGTATTTAATTGCAGACCTACACCTGCCTTTATTTCGGCATCATGGGCTGCCCTTTTTATTGGGATGGTTTCGTATTGCATTGGGCTATGGAATGTGGGGATGGAATTAAATGAGAAGGGGTACTATTTTACCATATTGCTATTCGGACTTTTTTCGGTAGTTTCGGTACAGAAGAGTGTTCGTGATCGACAGGAAGGGATTCCTGTAACCGATGTGTATTACGGGATTTGTTGGTTTACAACCATTGCATCGCTAATATTGCTCATTATTGGGCTATGGAATGCCGACATCGAACTTAGTGAAAAAGGGTTTTATGGAATGTCCTTTGCACTTGCACTTTTCGGAGTAATCGCCGTCCAGAAGAATATTAGAGATATTAAATGGTTGGACGATAAAGAAAAATAAAATGAAAACCGGCTGTGTTATAATATATGAATTTTAGCACGGCCGGATTTTATTCCACACACTAGTTAATCGCATTTAAATTTAAGAGGTATGAACTCAAAACTGGAAAAAGACCTTGACGAATTGGTGGAAGCCAATGTAATTTCAAGCGAGGTCTCATCGAATATATCGCAATATTATACCCATAAAAAAAGTGATAGCCCGAACCGACTGTTTACAATTTTTGGCGTATTAGGCTCTTTGTTGGTTGGCCTCGGGATAATCTTGATCCTGGCTCATAACTGGGATGATTTTTCACGATCAGTAAAAACTATTTGGGCTTTTATTCCCTTAGTAGTAGCACAGGCATTATCAGCATTTGTTCTCATAAAAAAGAAGAGCAGTGCATGGAAAGAAACCGCTGCGACATTATTGTTTTTTGCAATTGGAGCCAGTATTTCACTAGTTAGTCAGATTTATAACATTCCGGGGTCCATGCCCGACTTCCTGTTAAGCTGGATCATTTTAGCAGCGCCTCTTATCTATTTACTAAGATCGAATGCAGCGGCTATGTTGTTTATGCTATTCATCACAGTGTATGCTTGCAATGTGGGATATTTCAACGAGGATAAACCGTGGTGGTATCTCGCTATGTTACTCTGGATGCTACCGCATTATTTTGGATTATTGAAAGCAGAGCCTAAAGCTAATATTACAGGTGTTTTTAACTGGCTAATGCCAATGAGTATTTTAATTTCATTAGGTGCCTTTGTTGGAGATATTGAAAGTATGGGATTACTATTATATATAATGCTCTTCGGACTTTTTTATAATCTTGGTAAGCTGCCATTCTTTGAATCAACCAAACTCCGTACCAATGGTTATTTGTTGTTGGGGTCCTTAGGAACCATAATAGTTCTGCTAATTGCCAGTTTCAGAGGAGTATGGGAAGAATTTGATTTCTCGAGATATGAAAATCAGGACATTCTCATTTCCTCACTATTTTTTGTGGCCATCTTGGGAGTCTTAGGGTTTCTATTCAGAAAAAAGAAAATTAAGGAATTTAACCTGTTTCAATATGCTTTTTTTGGCTTCGGAATTATTTTTCTAATCAATTTCATTGCGCCTGAAATACCCGCTATTTTGGTTAATATTCTAGTGTTTGCACTTGGTATATTTGCCGTGCGTATTGGTTCAATTAAAGGGATGTACAGTATTCTAAACTATGGCTTGTTAATTATTACCGTGCTTATAAGCTGTAGATTTTTTGATACCGATATCTCCTTTGTGATTAGGGGTTTGCTTTTTGTTGCAATAGGAGCCGGGTTTTTTGCGACAAACTATTTCATGTATAGAAAACAATTACAAAAAATTAAAAAAGATGAGTAAGATTTATATAGTTATAGGCTTTGTACTCATGGTTGGAGCCCAGTGGTTTGTTCCCGGTATAATGATCTTTGAACAAGAAGAGGCATTAAGAAAAGGCACGTCTTATAATTTTAAAACGCGCCCTATTGATCCGTCCGATCCGTTTAGAGGAAAGTATATTACCCTTAGTTACGAAATGAACTCGGCAGAAAGTACAGATTCTATTTGGGGGGATTCACAGAAAGTGTACGTTTATTTAAAAACAGACGATAATGGATTTGCAGAAATATCACAGGTAAGTCCGAAGATTTTGAATGACAAAGGCGATTACGTTGTAGCTGATAATGCGGGTTGGTACAATGGGGAAGTTCACTTTTTTCTACCTTTTAACCGTTACTATATGGAAGAAACCAAAGCGTATAATGCTGAAGTATCTGTTCGAAACGCAATAAGAAATAGAGATTCAATTGGGCCGGAATGCTATGCAAAGGTCTATATTTTGGATAATGTTGCTGTTTTAGACAATGTCTACATTGGAGAAATTTCTGTAAAGGATTTGCCCGCTGAAGAAGAATAAAAAGGAGGAAGTCATAACTTCCTTCTTTTTTGTTTTGATGATGGAAACGTTCCCTTAGTTGGGAACGTTTTTTTGTATAAAAAAAGGGAATTACAAATTTGTAATTCCCTTTTGATAAAATATTATAATGGATTTTTATCTTTTGATGAACTTAAGAACATCGCTGTAACCGTCTACCTTAATGATATAGGTTCCAGATGCAAGATTTCCAACTTCTAAGTTGTTAGTGTTCACATCGATTGTTTGATCGATCACTTTTTGACCTAGTAAGTTATACACTGCAATGCTGTATTCTTTTGTAACATTTAAGAATGATAAAGTCTGATCTGCAGGGTTAGGGAACACAGAAATCGACAATACATTGTTTATGTCATTTACACCTAAAGTACTACATGAAATTGGAGCAGTACCAGCGTTTGTTTCAACAAATGCACAAGTCGCGTCATCAGAGAAAGTCGCTGTTAGATTTATTGCAGTTCCATCTGCAGTCATTGTAACTCCTGTAAATACATGAGGAGATGTTAATCCTGTAACAGAAACTGATGCTGTCCCGTCACCTGTTAGGTCTAAAGTACCATTTGCAGGCGCATTTAAGAACGTAACAGAGATGTCTCCCGTAAACGTATCATCTGAAGGATCACTTGGTGTACCACCGTCATCACAAGGAGAAAGGTTTGCCGATCCAATAGCAGAAATTGAACAATCTGTACATGTATAAGCAGGTAAAACATATCCTCTGGCCGTAAATCTATCGGTCATAGTGTCAATTTCAAGACAGGTATATCCCATATCGATTGCTGCCTGACGTACTGCAATTGCAGCGTTCTGTTGGTTAGTTCCCGAGTTAGTCATACCAAGACCTTCCAGAACTGCTGCGTCCATACGATCTCTTCCAACAACTTCCCAAATTTCAAGTAGAACTGTTGCCCAGATCTGCCCGTCAGTGTGGATACTTCCTGTTAGACCACCTGGATAAAGTGCTCCGTAATTAGTAACACGTCCCGGCCAGAATGGATTGTGTCCATCCCATCCAAATACATAGTAATAAGAAGCGTCTCCAGTAGTCCATTGTCCTAAACTTCTTTTATACGAATTGGCGAAATAATCACCAGATCCTTCACTAAGTCCATTTACTTGCGATAAGTTACCATTGGTAACCCAGTCGTGCAATCCATGACCTAATTCGTGAATAATTACATCCATGTCTTCTGCATCATCTACACCACCTTCTCCAAAGTTAAGATTTCCACCTCCGTAAGAAGAGTTATCAGCACCGTTAAATGCATGTGGATCGAAACGAACAACACCACTGTTGAAAATAGAAACTAGAGGTATACCCAAATCCACATTAATCCAACGAATCATCTTGTCTAAATGGTGATATACATTTGCGGCTTCAAATCCTTGTGCGTCTCTTGTGAAACTAAAATCTGAAGAAGATTGAATAAAAAGCCCTGTAGAAGGTGCTTGAAGTTCAGCGATTTCTGCGTAAGGCCCTCTCAATCTGAAGTTAGAACCTGTTTGTTCTATTTCCAACAAGGTTACTGCTGTACGGGCAGCATCCAAATCTGCATTGGTATTGTCGTTATTATCGACATAATTTCCACCGTAAACGTTTAGTGTTTTTGTCAATGGATCTGGGTCAAAAACCATAGCGGTTCCATCTACAACAGCTGCGAATTCAATTTTTTCATTTTCTACTGAAGCAGTGTTTCCTGGAGAGATTTGAACGTCAGCCTTTGTTCTTTTGGCGCTGTCCGTGATTGGTCTTTCGTAGATCGCAATATCTTCTACGCTAAGTACAGCTCCGGTTTTTGCATCGACTATTGTTTCCCAATAACCGTTTAAGAATTCAGACAAAGTCTTCACACTGTACACTAATTTTGGAGTTCCGGTTTTATTGTAAACATATAATTTAATATCCTGTTGCGAGATACGACCTTCAATTTGTAAGGCAGCAATCGCAGCGTTTAGAGCAGCATTTTCAGAGATTTCCGGATTTGTATCGACTGTAGCCACAGATTCATCGTAAGTGCTGGCGTGATACGTTACCTGGTTTTTAGGAGATACGTGAACCGCGATCGATGAGTCGTAAACTTCAACACCATTAATTGTATGATGATACCTAAACGTCTCACCCGATGGTCCAGACCTGCTATTTAGCATGTCAAAATTGTGACCGGTTTTAAGATTAGTCACATTTTCATTAAGCCATGTGCGCGCAATATTTTCCTTGCCTTCCTGTGCAAAACACATTTGTGTTGCGGAAAAAACAAGTGCAAAAAGTAATAGTTTTGTTTTCATGAATTTTATATTTTCGGTTAATTTTCAATTAGGTAGTCATAAAAGTAAGACATTTATAGCTTTTAGAGCATTAATTCCTCGTTTTTATGCTGTTTTTTTAAGCATATAAAAGTAATTAGTTCATTGATACTACGCTTTGTATGGAAGTGGATTAGTAGGGTAATAGTCGCTCAAAGACTATTAAAAAAAAGTCGTTAATAAACGGCTTATGGTATAAATATAAGTTGCTTCAGTTGGAGATGACTCTTTCTGAAGCAATCATGTTTATTTCAACTATAAATAGATACTTAAATATGAAGAATTTGAAATGCCTTCCGAAGAAAAAAAAACCAAAACGATTGATCTAAAAATCCAGATTGCGCTTTTTGGGGTCTAAACCGTATTGATTATCACCTCGATCTCCATCCGAGCAGTAAAATACCAGTAGTACGATTCCTCCAACATAACTAACAATAGGAATTACGCCCAATAGATAATACCAGCCGGATTTCCCGGTATCGTGCAATCGCCGAACTGCAACCGCAATACTTGGAATAAGTATGACCATGAAGCCTAATACCAGCGGGATCATCGAGAAAAGGAAAACGTCTTCATCATTAACAACACTTGACAGGACGGCCATGATAATTGCAAATGAGAATATAATTATAAAATTGAACAAGCTGAAATACCAATATTCCGATCTTCTGGCACGACCATCAAAGTTGGCGTAGTTTTCAACCATTACTTTTCGCCACCAGTCGTAAATGGTGTAATCTTTTTCTTGCTTTTCAATGATCATAAATTTGGGCTAAATAATTCGAAATTTATACTGCAGAGACTAATAAACCTTCCTCGGTCTTCTCGACTTTTACTATTTTATTCTTGGTGAGTCCTTTTATGGTTTTATCCCACTTTTTATTGCTTAATCCCGACTGAGATTTTAAAGCGTCCAATTCCATAGGGGAGTTGTTTTTAAGAATGGTGAACACTTCTTTTTCGTCTTCAGTCATTTCGACCTTTTTCTTTTCAGGTCGCATTTGAGGGAAGAATAACACTTCCTGTATGGAGGCATTATTGGTTAGGAACATAATTAATCGATCCATCCCAATTCCCATTCCGCTGGTTGGAGGCATGCCGTATTCAAGCGCTCGTAGAAAGTCGAAATCTATAAAAGCGGTTGCCTCATCATCGCCGCGATCTGCTAATTTTAACTGTGCTTCAAAGCGTTCACGTTGATCAATTGGATCGTTTAATTCACTATATGCATTTGCGATTTCTTTTCCGCAGACCATCAATTCAAAACGTTCGGTAAGTTCCGGATTGGTGCGATGTTCCTTACAGAGCGGGCTCATTTCTTTAGGATAATCGGTAATAAATGTTGGTTGGATGTAATTTCCTTCACATTTCTCGCCAAATATCTCATCGATCAGTTTTCCTTTGCCCATAGTGTCGTCTACATCAACGCCCATTTCTTTGGCAGCAGATCTAATCTCTTCTTCCGATTTACCGCTGATGTCAAACCCTGTAAAATCTACAATCGATTGCGCCATGGTCACTCGCGCATAGGGTGCTTTGAAGTCTATTTCGTGTTCGCCAAATGTCGCTTTTGTAGTTCCGTTTACTTCCGAAGCACAAAATTCTAATAACTGCTCACAGAAATCCATCATCCAGTTGTAGTCCTTATAAGCCACATAAATTTCCATGGCTGTAAATTCTGGGTTGTGAGTACGATCCATTCCTTCATTTCTGAAGTTCTTAGAAAACTCGTACACTCCATCAAAACCACCAACGATAAGGCGTTTTAGGTATAATTCATTTGCAATTCGCATATAAAGCGGAATGTCTAAGGAATTATGGTGTGTCACAAACGGACGAGCCGCTGCACCTCCAGGAATAGGTTGTAATATTGGTGTTTCAACTTCGAAGTACTCTCTATCATTAAAGAAAGTACGCATGGCATTGAATAACTTGGTTCGTTTTATAAATACTTCTTTTACATGCGGGTTCACAACCAGATCAACATAACGTTGACGATAGCGTTGTTCGGCATCGGTAAAGGCGTCGTGAACTTTGCCTTCGGCATCTACTTTTGGCTGCGGAAGGGGTTTTAAAGCTTTTGAAAGTAGGCTGAATTTTTTAACCATGACGGTTTTTTCACCTACTTGAGTCGTAAACAATTTACCTTCAATCCCTATAAAATCACCAATATCAAGCAGTTTTTTATAGACTTCATTATATTGCGTTTTATCCTCACCGGTACAAATTTCATCACGGTTAAAATACACCTGAATACGACCTTCCGAATCCTGTAACTGAGCAAAAGAAGCTTTTCCCTGAATGTTTTTACGCATTAGGCGTCCGGCAATTGTTACTTTTTTACCTTCTTCAAAGTGCTGTTTTATCTCCTTCGAATTTGAATCCAACGGAAATAGGTCTGCGGGATAAGGATTTATACCCAAATTACGTAATTGGGTAAGTTTTTCTCTTCGGATGAGTTCGAGTTCAGTAAGTTGCATATTGCTTGTCTAAAAATAAGCAGCAAAGATATGTACAAACAACGGGTTATTCAATTTCGTCGCCTCCTTTTTAATGCAAGAAACTGATTAAGCTCTGGATTTTATCAAATCGATCCTGTCTTTTATTTTTTCCTTCGTCGGATCCAAGTTTAATGCGGTTTCGTAGTGCTTTAGAGCTTCATCCAAACGATTGATACCATAGAGTTTATGTCCGAGGTTTTCATAAGTCGTGGCTTCTTTTGGGAATAGTATGGTGTTTAGCCTTGCTACAGCAATAGCTTCCTCCTTCTTATCTGAAAAATACAGAACGCTAGAGTAGGTGTTCAATTCGTACATGTTTTTGGCTACTTTTTTTAACTTCGGAAGCAGTTTTTTGGATTTTTTCTGAAACTTTTTCAATCCCATGTCTTCAATAGCAGTGTTAACAATGGTCACTGCATGATAATTTGGTGTGTATGATTGCTGCTGAAGGATATGAAGTATATCCGTTTCCAGAGAATTTACAGGATGTTCGACAATTCGGTTGACTTCTTTGCCGTCTTTATAGAAGATGAATGTAGGCACTCTATGAATATTGAGTCCTTCTTCCTCACCTCCAGGGCTTTGTTTGTAAAAATCACGTTCAGAAGCTACGGCAACAACCGTTAGACGATCTAAGGAAAAATCAGCTTCTTCTAAGATTTTATAAAAGCGAGGCAGTTCCTCTTTACTGTCTCCACACCAAGTGCCAAAGAATGCAGTAATAGTATAATCGGAAAGCAAGGTCTCAATCTGAGCTATTTTTTCCTGGTTCGGATTGTAATTTTCGGCATTGGTAAGGAACCAGTCTTTATAGTTTTGTTCTGAAAGGATATCTTTATTCACTTTGCCGAGTAGTAAAGATGGTTTTCCTTCAAGTTGTATTTCGTGATTGAATGTTTGTCCGTAAGATAAAATAGTTGCACTTAAGGTAAAAATTAGTAGTATTAGATTTTTCATGGTCGTTGGTTTTAGTTTTCACCACGAAGATTCTAATAATTATGAAAAAGCCTGTGAATTGAAGGATTGAATAGAGTGCTAGTACCCGGTTGAAATCTTGGCGTAATTGGAATGAATGATTTTAAAAAGTAGATTGCTGTCTGTTCGAGCGCAGTCGAGAACTATTGGATACTACCTTTCAATTAGGTTTAATTTTAAAACCATTATCTTGGAAACATAGCCTTCACTTCATCTCTGGAAGAGACATTCAATTTTTTGTAAAGGTTATTTACATGTGTCTTTATAGTGCTCACGCTTACAAACAACATGGATGCGATCTCTTTATTACTTTTATCTTCAAGGATGAGATCCAATACTTTTTTTTCCTGATTTGACAAAGATGCAACGGGAGAAGGCGTCTCTAGTTTTAATTTTTTTAGTTTTCCGAAGAAATAAAAATTACCAACCAATGAGAGCAAAGTAATCCCTAACAATAACCATAACCACCATGGAAATGTATCTGATTTATGTGATGAGATAATATATTTATCGGATGTAATTTCAGCTTTATATTGCTCTATATAAGGGCTATTGGGGTATTTTTCTGAAAGTCGCTGCAACAGATTGTCGTAATACGGATTTGTTTTAAGATCTTGCAGATAATAGGTGTGGAGTTGTTGCGTTCTATCTGAAAGAAACGCATAGCTATATAATTCTGCCAATGGCTCGTGTAACTGCTCACCGTAATCTTGCAGAATAGTGAACCATTTTTTAGAATTCACCTTTCTGTTGGCTTCACTTCTATAGGTGCCAAATGCAAAACGCATATCGTGTTTTAAAGAATCGATCTTCAAAAATGAGTTGGCCTTTTCATTTTTTGATTCGACACGACAAAACATTTCATCGTCGAAGGAGAACGGAAGATTTATGGTATCACTGTTGTTAGCGACGAATACTACTTCTTTACTGTTGGGACAATGTCCGGTAAAATGTGAAGTGTTTTGATCGGCTTCAGAACAGGTATCTACATGAATTCTGTAAATACGGTTTTCTAAAGACAGATTATTATCGGAGAAAGAAAAGTAGCCACTAGAATCTGCTGCCGTTGTACTTAGTATTTGTTCGGGATATACGCCCGAGATTTTTCGGTAATCCTCTACCATGGAAAGGTAAATGGTGCCTTCGGAAAGATTAGGGTCCACATAGCCGGTAAATTTGTATTGGGCAATTCCGGTGACCGAAATCGATCCAATCAAGAAGCATAGAAAAAATTGAATTCTATTCATTTACCTTTTTTATATTTATTTACTGAACGAGTAGCTTGTTTTAATTGAAGTAACTTTCACATTGAAAGTCGTAAATATATAAAATCACAAGCTTTATTACTTGAAAACTGTTTTTGAGTTTAAAATACATCTGGATTTATAAATACTAACAGTTTCAAAAGGCGATGTAACAATTGTGAAATCTTAAGACATATACAGTGTATTTAATTTTTAATTCCCACTTATGAGTATTTGGAGAGTCTTACTTTCAATCCTTTTTCCACCACTTGCCGTTATAGATAAAGGTTGTGGATCTATTTTAATCGTTTTAATTCTTACCGTATGCGGTTGGATTCCTGGTGTTATCGCAGCTTTGATTATCATTAATAATCCTAAATAAAAGTGCCGTTATGTCGCTTTTGAGATAATTGCACTATCTTTCAAATTGATTTGGAACAGAGTTTGTTTTACTTAGATAACTTAGAACTAAATTAGTTAAGGAAATAACCATTAAAATTAAATAGATGAAGACGTATATTTTTCTAATTGCAATATTAGCAGCAAATGCTTGTAACTCAACCAAAGGTACTAAAGAAGTATCAGAGGTAAATTCCGAAGAAAAGATGGAAATGATAAAAGATAATTGCCCTGAAGCTGGTGATTGTACTTTGAAAGTGATGAAAAATAAAAACATGATTTTGAAAGAAGATACTACGGGGATGCTTTATCCTGTCTTTGAGGATGGAGAAAATATGGTCGTTGAGTTTACGTATTCTGAAAAAGGGCCAGAAGGTACCGCCGACGGGAATTACTCAGAAACCATTCACTTTGAGGTGCCAAATTCTGCAGAATCATTGAAATTGGCAAATTCATCTCTTCAAACGGTGAGTCTTCTTTATGGAAAGCAATGTTTTTGCAGGGGAGAAGCTGGATTTTATAAAGTAAAAAAAGGCAGTTTCAGTCTTAGTAAAACAGGAAAGCAATTAAATTTTGAAGTCAATTTTAAAATTGATGAAACTTCTCAAAAAGTAACTTCAATTAAAAGAACAGTTAGTTTATAGATTCCGATTTAAACAAAAAAAAAGCGGGACTCGAAAGAGCCCCGCTTTTTTAATTTAACAACTTTGTTACTTATTCAATGATAAGCTTTACAGTCTGACTTTGACCGTTATTGCTTATTTTAACAAAATACATTCCTGTGTTAAGTCCGTTATAAGACATAGACTCACTAAAGGTGCTTCCGTTATTCTCAAAAACTTGTGTATCAATTTCTCTTCCTCTTACATCGTATAATGCAATGTTTACATCTGAAGCAGATTGAGGCTTAAAGTTAATACTAAAGTTTCCGTTTGTTGGGTTAGGGTAGATTGAAAGATCTTCAAAAACAACCTCAGATACCGCTAATACACTACTAATAGTAAAGTTTGTAGTGTTTACTTGATAGAAAACATTAGGGTTACCTTTTACCATAACTCTCGCTTGGTTTGTATCAATAGCTAGTGGTACCGAGATAACTGCTGATCCATTATTTGGAACTGCTGTTGCAAGTACGGTTGGGAAAGTAAGACCACCATCGATAGATAAGAATATATCTACGTTAGGAGTGTCTACAGGAGCTGCATCAGTTCCGGCAACATCCCAGGTAATTGTTTCAGACCCGTTAGCATTCCAAGTTTCGTTAGTCGTTTGTGAAGTCACAAGAAAAGGTCCTGAGTTTCCGTCTACGATTACTGCAGCAAGATCACTTGATGAAGAACCACCAGCAGCAGCGTTGTCTCTAACGGTAAGTCGGAAACGAATAAAACGTGTTACTGAAGGTATAACTTCCCATGTTGTGCTAGTTGCACCCGATATTACAGTTGGTAGTGCTGGGAAATATCTTGATGGAGAAACATTTGAAACTAAAGATAAGAACAATGGTCCTTCTGTCGAAGTTGGAGAAGGAGGCATTGGAGCTACTATATTATCTTTTTGTTCCCAGTTATATGTAAGAACATCTCCAGGATTTACATCTGTAGCAGTACCTGTCATTACGAAAGGTGTTGAGCTAGGAATATCGTATGAATCTCCAGCTTCTGCGATTGGCGGGTCATTGTTTGTAGCAGTTTGAGCGGCACATTGACCGGCACCAGCCGAAATGTTTTGCCACATTTCAAGGATGTTTACACCATTGAAGAAATCATCACTATGTGCTTGAACGTTTGGAGGGCAAATTCCTGCATACGCCATTATAGTTGATCCACTTCCTGGTTCAACAGCGGTTCCACCGTTACGGTTATTTCCACAAGAATTATTGAAAGTGTGATTACCACCATATTGGTGACCCATTTCGTGAGCAACATAATCCACGTCAAAGAAGTCTCCAATTGGCTGTGGAAGACCAGTTACCCCTCTAGCCTTGTTAGAAGTACAAGGAGAGTTAAGTTGAGCGACTCCACCACCACCGGTACTAAAAACGTGACCGATATCGTAATTGGCAGTTCCAATAATAGCATCACACTTCGCTTGGTTTTCACCTAACATAGCTCCACCATTATTGTTTGTATAGCCGTCTGTAGCAGGATCTAAAAAGATAATGTCTATATTATTAGGAACTATTACCATAGTTACTGCAAGATCTTTCTCATAAATACCATTTACTCTAGTCATTGAGGTATTCATTGCCATAAGAACTGCAGCTTTTTTAACAGCCTCAGTAGCTCCACCTGGAATACCTTGGTTGTTTAGGTGGAAAATAGAATATTCTCCAGTACATGCAAGTGCTAGTCTAAATGTTCTTAACATACCATCATCGGCATTTTTCATTGCAGCTACAGCATCAAAATCAATTGGAGGTGCAAAACCATCATCTGTATGACAGATAAAATTATCTGTACGAGAAGGAAGGTCTGCTCTCGAATATTGCATATAATACTCCTTGTTTTTAGTATATGGTGTTACATATACCGTTTTGTAGTTTGCTGAAGTAATCATAGCAGAAGTACCGATAGCCGATACACTAAATCTCGCTATTGCCGAAGGATCTTCGATTCCTTGTCCAACATAAGATCTAATTTCAGGATATTGAGCTTGCAATTCCGGGCTAAAAACAGAAGCTTCAGCTACACGGAAACTTTGTAATTCTCCATTGTTTGTAGGAAACTGAACAATAACTTGTGAATTGCTCACCTCATTTCTCTGAGGAACATTTTGTAAGGCTGCCTTAAATTGTGCAGCATCAAATTGGAAGAGCTTATACTCAGACGGAGTTTCAGCTCTAAATTCTTTCTCTAAATTCTGAGTCCTTTGTGCAGTGGTCGCCGCCCAGGTATCAGATAAAGACTGTGAATTTGCTTGTGTTGCCGAAAATATAATAACAGCAACCAACGCAAATTTTAATAGGTAGTTTTTCATGACATTGATATTAATATTAATTTATTTGATCTTTTCAGTAACAAATATATGATTTTAAGCATATTCTTGAAGTGTTTTGACCTAAAATATAATTACACTATTATATATTATTTGCTTTCATAATGTATAATTTTGTAGAACAATTAAAACCAAAGTTAGCTTTTGAATAAATTTGTTACCATAGAAGATCTCGGACTTAGAGATTATAAAGAAATTTGGGAATATCAAGAAGTGCTTTTCAAAGGGATTATCGATCTTAAAATTCGTAATCGAAGAGAAGATGCACAACTTAAAACGCCTAATTATTTTTTATTGGTTGAACATCCTCATGTCTATACTTTGGGAAAAAGTGGAGATATTTCCAATCTTCTTATTTCTGAAGAGAAACTAGCACAGATAAAGGCTACCTATTATAAAATTAACCGAGGTGGTGATATTACCTATCATGGGCCCGGGCAAATTGTGGGTTATCCGATTCTCGATTTGGAGAATTTTTTTACAGATATTCATAAATATCTTCGTTTTTTAGAGGAAATGGTTATCAGAACTTTGGACGAGTATGGTTTAAAAGCTGCGAGATCTAAGGGTGAAACCGGTGTTTGGCTGGATGTTGGAACTCCATTTGCCAGAAAAATATGTGCTTTGGGTGTACGTGCAAGTAGGTGGGTGACCATGCATGGATTTGCGCTGAATGTGAATTCGAACCTAGGATATTTTGATCATATGATTCCCTGCGGAATAAGAGGCAAGGCAGTAACATCTTTAAATGTAGAATTGGGCAGAACCGAAGTATCTATGGAAGAGGTGAAAGGAAAACTTCTGAAGCATTTTGCAGAACTTTTTGAAGCAGAATTAAAAAAAGAAACCATCCCTAACAATAGTTAAGAATGGTTTTAGAGGTTGCATAAATTATCGAATTACTTTACCAAATTATAAGTCGCAGTTCCACCGCCCGAATCTGTAGAAAGCACTAACTGTGTTTCCGAAATAAATTCGATTTCAAATAGTACCGAAGTTGCGCCGTTCTGAATATTAATTAAAGGATTAGCCAAAGAGTAATCGTAAGTATTTAATGTATTTGACTCACAAACACCACCGTTTAGCCCGAATGACTCAACTATAAGTGTATTTGAATCAATAAAATGGAAATATGTTTGTTGTTCGCAACTGTCTAAGCTTGTTCCGCTAATTCCGTTTACAAACCATTTTCCGCTAACAAGAAGGTCGGCTGTGGTAAGTTCAACAGGATCTTCTTGTACTGGAGTGTTGTCGGTGTCGTCATTCTTACTACAAGAAACAGACATAAGTGTCAAAAATGCTAAGGTTAAAATTTTCAAAGTTTTCATAATTTTTAGTTTTATTGTTTTACACCCTTATATACATATGAGGTTATTTTTGTTACCCTTTATTGTGATTTATTCTGAAACTATTTCAGAAAAAAACCGCCAACAAATGTTGTTGGCGGTCACAAAATAGATCTAGGGAATTAGAATTATATCTTGTCTACTCTCATATGTCCTTGCCATACACCTGTTCCGGCAATTCCATAGCTGCCCGCAGCATAAGGCGATATAGACTCACTATAAATTACCTGAGCATCATATTTGTAAGCAACACCGCTACCACTTAATTGAAATGTCACCGAAATGTACTCTCCACTAATAGAGATCCAACTACCAATTCCAACAGTACCGCTAATTTCACAAGTCATGGTACCATCTGCATTGAAGGTCAATTTCGCACCCCCCGTTGTAATGACAGTAGAATTTGGATCGTTGTTGTACCCACCGATAAAATGTCCTTGAAAACGGTTGTTCAAAATAATATGTGTATTTCCCCAACCTTTGCTGTTAAGGGCTTTTACTGTGACATAGTTTTCTCCTAATGGTAGGTTTTTGTTCCAACTTAGCACTCCACTTTGGGAATTAATTGTAAGTCCATCGATGGTGCTGTCTAGTGAGAAAGTTCCTTGTTCACCATTCCAATTTACTGAAGGAATAGACGTAGAACCGGTTGTGTAAAAAGCAACATCAATCTGCGCTTGTGAATAATTTAAATCGCTTGGGACTCCAGCTTCTTGTTGTTGATCTTCAACGACTGTGTCGTCATTCTTGCTGCAAGAAAAGATCATAAGGCTCATTACTAATACGGTTAATAATTTCATTGTTTTCATAATTTTAATTTTTAAAGTTTATTGTTTTACACCCTTAAATACACTTGCTTCATAATTGTTACCTAGTACTTTTTGATTTTGGCAAAACTTTAAGAAATAGAAAATCCGTCTCTATAAAACAAGACGGATATTCAGGCTAATCAAAAAAATAATCAAAAGAAGGATGTGGCGTATTATTTTCTTAAAATGTAAGTTTCAGCACCACCTCCACTTCCAATTATTAATAGGAGTTGTGATTCGCTAATGTGATCAATGGTAAGTACAATTCCCGAGCCGCCATTTTCCAAAATGATAAGCATATCACTAAGGGTATAATTAAAAGCTTGCGAGCCATCAAGTTCGCAAACTCCGGCATTTGTAAAATATCTTTCCAAGATCATAAAGCCGTCATCGCCAAAATTGAAGTTCGTTTGTTTATCACATTCATCTAAGGTACTGCCAGATATTCCTTCTACATACCAGGGGCCGGACGTCAGTAATTGTGCGGTTGTCAATTCTACAACTTCTTCAACAACAACGGTATCATCGTTTTTACTACAAGAGCTAATCGCTATTGTCAATATTACAAGAGTTAAAATTCTTAAAGTTTTCATAGAGTATGTTTTTAAATTATTGTTTAATGAAGTTGATGGTGTAAACAACTCCGCCACTCTCATCTACTACGATGTTAAGTTCGGTCTCTGTTATAGAAATAATTGTGAGCGTAACAGGATCTCCAGGTGTGTTTATGTTGATCACATTGCCAATTTTATTGTATTGGTGTATGTCCAATCCAGTTGATTCACAAATACCACCACTTGTATCGAAGAATTCGTTAAGCATAGTGTCTTCGTCAACAAATTTGATGTATGACTGGGTAAGACACTGAGTAGTTATTTCTCCCGATTTTGAAGCTATATGCCATACACCCGATTGCAGAAGCTCTTGTGTGGTAGGCGGTATTACAGTTTCTGATTCTACTGTATCGTCACTTTTGCTACATGATGTAATCATAAGTGTAAAAATTGCTAAGGTTAAAATTTTTAAAGTTTTCATAATTTCTAGTTTTATTGTTTTACACCCTTATATACATCCAGTTTCTATTTGTTACCCATTAGTTGAAAGTTTCTTAAATAAAATCACCGCTTCTAACTTATATTAGAGGCGGTGATGGATAATCAACTATTTGATGACTCAGAATTAAGACAGCTTTATTTCCCGTAGACACTTATTTCAATAGATCCATTAACTTCTCTTTCTAATATAAGCTGAGTGTTAGAAATAGTTTCTATGGTATAAGTTAAATGAAATTGTCCTAAACTAATGTCTATCAAGGGATCACTAAATGTATAATTGTAATTCTGTGACCCACTGGAAAGACAGAACTCACCGCTGTCATCGAACTCTTCTATTATCAAATTTGAAGTGTCGACAAAATGCATATAGGTACGTTGCTGACATTCGGTAAATAATGAATTTGAAGCGCTTTTCAAATACCACTTTCCTGAAGTAAGCAATTCGAGATTTGTGGGTTGTATAACGGCTTCAGAAGTATCGTCATTCTTACTACAAGAAGTAGCTAATATTGTAATGAATGCTAGTAGGAATATTTTTAAATTTTTCATGATTACTAAGATTTTTCAGTTTATAATCTTTAATACATTTCCCTTAAAAATTGTTACCCTTTGTATCGCTTCGGAAGACATTTCAGAAAAAAACCGCCTTAGAATTAACTAAGACGGTTGAAAGGTTGATTGGTTAGTTGTAAAATGGATAAGTAAGTTGAAAAGAGTTGATTGCTATTGAGAGGCTTAGCGATTGAAGGTTGTTAAAAGACTTGAACTGGTTGTTTTTCCATTGTTATTGTAATCCTCCTGCTTTACCATTCCCACTCCTTCCGAAACCCATTGTTTCGAAGTGGAAGTTCGGTTCATTCCCATAGAATCAAGATCAATTACGTAGCTTATTACATAACAATTGAAGGTTCCAGCGGGCGTTGTGACCGATTCTTGAGCGATAACCTTCCGGTCTCTTATATAGGTTGCTATTCTCATGTTAATGCCCGATAAGCTTATGCTAATGTCTAATTTTGCATCGGGTAGCTGCTGCCCAACCGATAGATCATTTGGTAATATCAGGTTTTCACCACTGATATCTGTTTCCATGTTTTTAAATTGGTCCAGCATTTGTGAATTCATTAAAGACTTGAAATCGATAGAAGTTACATCCCCATTGCAGTTCATTTCAAAGCTCGTTTCTGTGATTATTTTGTCTTTTTTATCACGTATCACCGTATTAATTGTAGCTATTTCGGTTCCATTGGATCTATTCACGTCGGTAACACTATAGGCCGTTTTAGCTGCGACTTTACCATTTGACTCGTAATTGGTTATCTCAAAATTAGTGCCTTCAGAGAGAGGGTAAAACTTACTGCAGTCTTGAGAAAAACTCAATGAACAACAGATTAATATGGTAAAATAGGTAATGTAGTTTGTCATCTTTTGTAATTATTAATTTAGATTTATACGTTTAATATTTTTATCAATCTATTGATTGTCAGATAAATTCAGTGAGTCTTTTTCGCGTCTCGCTCGGATTTCCTTTGCTTCATTTGAAGAATTATCAGTTTGATATTCCCCGTCTTCTGGGGGACCGCCAATTATGTTATTGCCTTTTTTCTTTTTTGACTTTTCTTTTCTTTTTTGTTTTTTCGATTTTTTGGGAGCATCAATTACACTATCCAAAGCGCGATCTGTACTTTTTACTGTTTCCCGTTCTACTCTTCGTTCTACAGTTCGTTCCACAGCCCTTTCTGCTTTTTCGCCCAGCTTATCTAAAAATTGGGAATATCCAGTTGACGTTGCAATTAACGCAAACAGGATGCATATCATTTTAATTGTTCTCATTGATTTAGTATTTTATAAATGTTATTTCCTTTACTGTTTTTTTATTCTGAACGATCTTAAGTATATAGGTGCCTTTTTTTAAATTATTGATACTGAGTAAAATTTGCTTGTTTGGTACCCAATCAATACTACCCATATATATTTTTTGTTTTTTACTCATGTCTTGGGGAGAATCTTGACCACAAAAATAAACCGTCTTGAGAAAGCGGTTTATGAACTATGTAACCAATATTACGACAAATGTAACATTCGTTTAAAATAAGCCAATAGTAGGTGAATTTATTTGCTTGAACCGAATTCGGAAGGTGGATAACCAAATTCCTGTTTGAAGCATTTTGTGAAGTATGAAGGATCATTAAAACCAACAGTATAGCCTACTTCAGAAATAGAAATCTTACCTTCTTTTATTAAACCTATGGCAAGTCTTAATCGTTGTGTTCTTAAAAATTCACTGGTCGATTGTCCAGATAGGGCCTTTAATTTTCGATGTAGTTGCATTCGGCTTACACTCATTTCCTTACTAAATTCCTCTACGGTAAATTCAGGATCGGTTATTCTAGCATCAATTACTTTTTGGAGCCTGTTAAGAAACTGTTCATCAGCTGACGTTACAGCAATTTCTTTCGGAATTAAAATCACTTCCTGAGAAAACCGCTGCTGTAATTTTCGCCGGTTCTCAATTAAGTTTTCTGCGGTTGCTTTTACAAGTTGAGAGCTAAATGGCTTAGTCATATAACTGTCTGCACCAATCTCCATGCCTTCCAATTTGTCGGTAACATCACTTTTAGCGGTTAGTAATATTACAGGAATATGAGATGTGAGTTCATGACGCTTTAAGTTTCTTGTAAGTGTAAATCCGTCATCTTCAGGCATCATCACATCACTAATAATAACATCGGGAATAAGTGTCAAAGCTTTCTCAAACCCTTCTTTTCCGTTAACTGCTGTATGTACATTATAAGTTGTTTCAAAAATAGAGGAGACATAGTTTCGGATATCGAGCGCGTCATCTACGATTAACATGATTGGAGCATCATCCGTGGGTATTTGAGTATTTTCTATTTTCTCTTCGGAAGGAACGTCAACTTCTTCTGCAGCCTTTAATACTTCTTCTGAAAATACTTCCGAAGCATCGAAAGAAGTCTTTGAAACTGGAATTTCTGTAGTAAAAACTAAGTAACCTTCGGCATCGTTGGTAATTGTGATGTTTCCATGATGGAGCTCAGCCAATTCTTTCGAAAGCGCTAAGCCAATTCCCGTTCCAGTACTCTTATCATCCGATTTATAAAAACGTTCAAATAACTTTTTCTGTTGGTCAGCCTTTAAGGTACTTCCCGTATTTTTGACTTTAAAAATAAAACTGCTTTTCAATCTTTCACCACTAATTATAATGCTGCCTTTTTCCGGTGTGAATTTCACGGCATTAGCAAGAAGGTTGAAAAGTATTTTCTCGATTACGTCATGATCGAACCAATCGGTAGCCTTGTCTTTTTCGATATGAATGGTAAAATTGATGCTTTTTTCATGACAGCTATAACTAAATGCTTCAGCCTGTACAGCGGTAAAGGCAGGTAAATTTCCAGGTTCTACCCGAAGTTGAAAGTGACCGCTTTCCAATTTTGAAAGCGCTAATAACTGTTCTACCAGATTTTCGAGACGGATGACATTTCGTTCGGCACTTAATAAGTTTTTACGAGCTCTTATATCTAGATCTTCAAGCGCCAATTGATCTCCTAATGGACCTTTTATAAGTGTTAGTGGCGTACGAAATTCGTGAGAAATATTTGCAAAGAAAGTAGATTTAGCCATATCTAATTCTCTGAGTTTAGCATTTATTTTCTTCCGATTCCTAAATTGGTAGTAGAAAAATAATCCCGAGATACTTGCTAAAATAAGAGCAGATAGTAATAGGTTTCGTTGATTGTTACTCTTTTGTTCTTCTAATTTTTTTTGAAGAAGTAGCAATTCTACTTGTGGATGGTTTTTTTCATTTTGAAGAGTCCCTTCTAACGATTGCAAGTTTTGCCCAAAAACAGTTGAAGCAGTAAAAAAAAAGAAAAGCGCAATCTTTTTCATGAGGGTTAGGTTGTTAATCTTAATTAAAAGATACGCAATAATAGTCAAATAGGAACATTAGCTATGGTACTATTGTACCAATAGCTGTTACGTATTAACTAATTTTTACTAAAACCATAGACCAGAATTTCATCATCTCCTCCTTTAAACGCTAAAAGGACAGTTTTGCCTGTGGAAGGGGCATCCAAGTCTGCTTGAGAGGTTCCATATATTGGGAAACCGGAAATAAGCTCGCCACCTTTGTTGTAGAGATAGATTTTGTTTTCCTGCGTTTCTGAAACTGAAACATAGGTAGTTCTGTTCACTGAAAATACTTGCGGCTGATTATAAACTCCAAAAGGGAGCTCGGTTAATTTACCATTTATCCGAAGTAAATTATCATCCAATGTTACCTTCGTACTTCCATTTATCACAAAATAATAAGAACCGGATACTTCAGGTTTTTGGGTACTCACTTTACCACTTTGAGAGATGGATTCTTTTATATTATCCTTCGTAATAACCACAAAATTACTACCTTCTTTAGCAATCGGATTATCAGAGAATTCGAATTTAGATTTTACTGTAATCCTTGATTTACCTACACGACTTAATAAATTCAGTTTGCCATTCTCTTCTGCTATTGCGATATAATCTTTATTCCCTAATCGAATGTGTTGAGGTGAAAGCACAATTGGAGAATCTGCCTTTTTAAAAGTGAACCCCTTGACAATCTTGCCGTTAACATCGTACATAAAAACTTCCTTTCCCTGAGTAATAAGAAAACGATATTTTCGGTTATTGTCATAATCAAAAATAGAAAGCGGTTGCGTTATTGGATCTTTAAACTTTATTGGGAATGGTGAAACCGGTTTTCCAGTACGATCTAATACGTAAAACGTGCTACTGGTAGCAAAGACCAGTTGCTTTTTGCCATTTCGCAAAGCATCAATTTCCTGTATTTTTCCTAAAATTGGACCATCCAGTTTTTTCTTCCAAAGTGTTTTACCGCTGGAAGAAATAAAATGTAGCGTATTGCCAATATCCCGGACTACTACATCCTTATTACCATTTCTGTGATTACTGAAAAATTGAGGAGTTCCAAGAAGTTTTTCATTTAATTTTACACTAAATACTTCGGAAACAACACCCTGCGCTTGTGCTTTTTTCGTAGTCTCCAAACTCACAAAATTTACATGGGCAAAATCTCTGTCGTAACTATACTGAAGGGCAGAAATTGGATGTGATTTTAATTGGAATCCAGAAGCATTGGTGAAAAAGTCGGATATGGTTGTTGGTACATCGCCTTGTAATTTAATGAGCAATAGGGAAGAGGCGTCACTTAATTCTGCAATGTTTTTTTCATAATAAGCTGTTTTACTAATGACGTCACCATTTTTATATGCAGTGATAAGTTGTTGTGCGACTTCTTCAGTTTCAGTAAAAACGAAGAAATTGTCTAGGCTAAATGAGAGTTTTGGGTTTATATTCTGAATGAAAGGCGAAAAGGCAGTCGAGAACACTTCCGAAGCTGCAAACGAACTAATTCGAACTTCTCTATAATCGTTTTTTTCTGAAATAAAACGTGCAAGAGCTTCCTCAGTCAAAGTAGGATCAATGCTTGAAAGTACTATCGCTTTGCCAGATTCCAAACTAATCTCTCCAACTTCGTTTATTGCGCCGAAGAGTCCGGAAAAAGGCTCATTGTTTGTTACTCCCCTAAATTGTTGCATCGACTTCTGAAATTTCTCAGCATCCGAAAACGTAAAACTCAAAAGCTTTTTTGCATCTGTTGGGCTTATGTTTGCAATCGTATTTTTTTGTGGAATCTGCCCTTGAAAAACAGAAAGCAATTGCGGAATCGTGTCTCTTGCCATCGCAACTCCTGTGGCAGCAATCCCTCCCGATAACACGCTAATATCCACTCCCGTCCAGGAGGCAAAATTAACTGCTGTCGAATCGTTAAGAATCACTTTCTTGCCCTTAGAGATCACCGAAAAATCACCACGACTTTCAATTTGATAGAGCTTTGAAAACTCCGGATCTTTTTGAGTTTTACCATCCAAAATATCCTGTAACTGTTGCTGTGAATTGGAGGCTATAAAAACACTGTCCTTGCTACTCGTAAAGGCCGTCTGATTGTCGATTGTGATTCGCTGGATTGTTTTTTTATTGTATTCAAGGGTTTCAATAGTTTTATCTTTTATGGAGTCCGCCACGAATAAAAGAGGCGTCTGCTTAGTAATAAATGTATAAACCGGTGAAGCGTCAGTTTTCGTAGAGATACAAATCAAACTATTGGTGGTTGGATTTAGATACTTAAGAATTGGTGTTTTTTCTGAAAGCCCTGCAAAAGTTGATTCTTTAGAAAGTGCCGCAAGGAAATCATTATTTTTCACATCCAATCTGAATGTGATAAACCCACCTTCAGAATTGGGAAGCTCCGATATTTTTATCACCGTGGTCACATCTTCCGGTACAAAATCAATGATTGCGCCATTTCTAGTAGCGTTGTCATCGCAATTCCATAGAATCACAGCAAGAAACAGTAATACCGACTTTTTCAGAAAATCCATCATTGCACAAAAATAGTAAGTAATTGATGCTGATACTAAATTTATGGAAGAGTTTATTGACTTGTTTTCAACAGTTTTTAATATTCGAGCCAGGTTTTAAATGCAGAAGTTTTTGAACGACTAACTATCTGTTTTTCATTATTGTTTAAAACGATTTCAATTCGGCTTTTTGATAATAGATTCATCTTCTTAATACTTTCAATATGGAGAATGACCTTTCTATTGATTCTAAAAAAATGTTTCGGATTTAAGAAACTCACTAAATTTTCAAGACTGTAATCGATCACAAAAGTTCGATAAGATTTTGTAATAATGACAGTATTGTGATCTTCAAAACTAAAATACAGGATATCAGTCACCGGAATGGAAAAAATGGAATGATTTATTTTTGAAAGAAATCTTGATTTATATAATGATTGTAAATTGTCACTAATTTCTTCATTAGAATAGCTGTCATGAATTGATTGTAATGTAAAGGCCATAGCATCCGTTTTTAATCATAAATATTACTGCTGATTAAAAATACCGGTTTTATGTTTACTTACAGAATCCTATTGCTTAACAATTATTATAGTTTAATTAATTTTAAAACGGTACTAGTACCATTCGATTCCACAATATGAACAATACAAGAATGGTTTATAGTTAAAGGAATTTGTGTAATACCTTCATTTACATCAATTTGAATGGTTTCTGAAAGTTTTTTTCCATCATAAGAGAACAAGTTAATTTCAAAATGACCACTTCTATTTGATTGTAATGTGATACCTTCATTCTGATAAGGGTTTTTATATAAAAACTCCACTCCGGTAGCTAATATACTTTCAGAAACACTTAAAAACGATTCACTTCCTTGTCCGCCATTGGCTCCCATATCATTTAGAAGCAAACCCTGTGCAGGGAATAATGCATTTCCCGGTGATGCGGGATTTTCTATATCGTAGTATTGGCTGTCTGGATTTCCTGCGTCGATACAAGGCGAGGATGCGTCCAGTAAGAAATTCGAGACATTATCGAAAATGGGATCGACGTCAATGAGCCCTTCTTCATTTCCCATCCCATCGAAACCACCTTCAATATTTGAATAGGTAACCTCTGCATTCCCATTCGTAAAACGTTTGTAAATCTGAGGAGATCCATTAGTCGCTGTGTTTCCGTAGAAAATACAATTAACCACAACAGTCGACGTTCCTGTTGAAATCATCCCGCCTCCTCTGTCTCCGGAATGATTATTTACTATCGTATTATTTTCTAAAGTAATCGACTCCCAATCTACATAAACTCCGCCACCACCATTAAAAGAACCAGTTGCTGTATTTCGTGCAATTAAATTATTTTTAAGAGTACTGCCACCACAATAGGCGATCATAATACCGCCTGCATATCCTCCCGTATTGTCTTTTATAATATTATTTTTAATCAGAGGTTGTCCAAATCCCATGCGAATTCCGCCACCTCCGGCACCAAACACGCCTGTTTCGGCTGTACAGACATTGTCTCTAATAATGTTGTTTGTAATCGTGGGGGATGAATTGTTGATTAAAATACCGCCTCCGGTTCTAAAAAAGAGATCCTCTGCAGGATTATAGGTTTTTGTTCCCGAACCCTCAGTCAGGGTAAATCCCTTTAGAATAGTATTTTGATTTTCTCCATTTGTAAAAGTGACGCAACTCCCAAAATCGGAATCTACCGGCTGACTTCCATTAATAATGGTATTGATTATATCATTCACATCTCCGGTAAAATGAAAATTGCTCGTCAGTATAATTTCTTTACCTAAAAGATTGATGTTTTCATAATATATGCCATTTTCAACAATCACAGTATCTCCATTATTAGCAGCATCAATTGCTTCTTGGATAGTAGTATAATCTGCAGGAACATGAATATCAGCAGCGTAAATAGGAAAGGAAAAAATACTGAATACAAATAAATAGTAGAGTAATTTCATAACAAGATATTTTAGAGGTTCTCATTAAAATTACTTCAGACTAGGTGTTTGTAACAATCTAATTGCTTGAATAGCAATATTTGTAGGCTGAACGGAGATATAGTGTATTGAATGGTATTTTAGATAATTAGTATGTTGGACTTTTAGAATATTAGACAATTTAAAGTTTCAAACCGGCCTGCCTGAAGAGTATTCAAGTTTTTTGATCTAAAAATCCAGCCGCAGTTATTCAGGAAGCAACCTGAAACTTTTACGATGAAAGGGGGTAATGCCGTATTCTCTTATAGCAGCTCTATGCTCCAAAGTTGGATAGCCTTTATTTTTTAGCCATTTATAAGCCGGAAAATCACGATGAAGATTAGTCATATATTCATCTCTGTAGGTTTTTGCTAAAATGGAAGCCGCTGCAATATGCAGATATTTACCGTCTCCTTTAACCACACATTCATAAGGTGTTTTTTTATAAGGCTTAAATCGATTGCCGTCTATCGCTATAAATTCCGGTTGCTGTGTTAACTTTTCAATAGATCGATGCATGGCAAGTATCGAAGCATTTAAAATATTGATCTTATCAATTTCCTCCATCATTACATGTGTAACTGCATAACAAATAGCTTCCTTTTCTATAATTTCTTTAAGTATTAAACGTTTTTTTTCTGAAAGCAGTTTCGAATCGGTTAAAAATGGGTGGTGAAAATCATTAGGTAGAATTACCGCAGCAGCGGTAACAGGGCCGGCAAGACAACCACGCCCTGCTTCATCGGTGCCGCATTCTAATAGATGAGAGTGAATTTTAAGCTTTAACATAATTAGGCAAATTACAAAATTCAATTTCCTTTAGAAAGTGTCGGGATCAAATAAATAAAAGCACAAATGAAACCATATCTTTGAACTTTGGGACGTGAAAGTTGATGCTTATTTTGTTATTTTGCGTCGTAAGTAAAAAATTGATGAAGAATACCTTTTTACTATTGTTTTTACTCAGTGTTTCGGCGACTGTCTTTTCACAAGAATCCCGTACTCCGAACCCTTCAGAAAAGCAAAAAAAACCTCCAATTGAGTTGTATCGAATAATATCGGCTCAACGAGATACCACCTATATTGATACCACGTTAAGCATTCAGAAAGAATACAAATTCAACTACCTGAGAAAAGACGACTTCGAATTGTTAGCTTTCAGTAATGTTGGGCAGACCTATAATTCGCTTGCTTATAATTTTGATCGACTTAATTTGAAACCCCTATTTGCAGCGCAATCGCATCATTTTAATTATTACGAAATCGGGGATATCAATTATTATCATGTCCCAACACCCTTAACTGAAATCTATTTTAAAACGGCCTTCAGACAAGGACAGCAATTAGACGCGTTTTTTACAGTAAATACTTCCGAGCAATTTAATTTTTCGGTTGCGTATAAGGGAATTCGTTCACTTGGGAATTATCAGCATATTTTAACTAGTACGGGAAATTTTACCTTTACTTCCAATTATCACACAAAAAACAAACGGTATAATATCAGAGCTCATATTGCAGCTCAGGATGTGTTAAATCGTGAGAATGGAGGCTTAACCGATAACTCGCTACAATTGTTTATCGATGACGATCCCGAATTTACCGATCGCGGAAGACTGGATGTTAATTTTGAAGACGGCGAGAATAAATTGGAAGGACTTCGGTTCTATGGCGACCATAGTTACGAGTTAATTAGTAAAAAAGATAGCACCAATTATTCGGTACTTACTATTGGAAACACTATTAGTTACGAAGATAAATTCTATGAATACAGACAGGTAAGTCCGTATGCAGGCTTCGGTCCGTCTTACGAGCTCGCCAATCTCAAGGAAACCGTAAAATTAGAAGACTTTAATGCCAAGGTGTATGCGCATTTTAATAATTCTATAATAGGTAAACTCACTGCCTTCGCAGGTTATACCGATTTTAATTATGGATATAACTCTGTTTTAATTCTGAATAATGGTCGAATTACCAACAGACTTAAAGAGAATATTATCGAAGCCGGGGCAGCCTATGAAAAGGATTATAAAGGCTTTCAACTTTCGGGAAAAGCGGCATTGAATGTCTCTGGCGATTATGACGGAAACTATTTAAGGGGTGCAGCCTCATTTGCTTTGGATAAGGATAATAAGGCTGAAGCATCCTTAACAATTCATTCGGTGGCGCCTAATTTCAACTTTCAACTTTACCAAAGTGATTATGTTAATTATAATTGGCAAAATGACCTGAATAATGTGAAAACCCAGGAGTTGCGTTTTGATCTGATTTCAAAGAAATTACTAAATGCTTCGGTTAGTTACACAGGAATCGATGATTATACCTACTTCGGTATCAAAGAAAATGATTCGACACCAACGCCGATGCAATTTAACGAACGGGTAGATTATTTAAAAGTAAAGGCTGAGAAAGAGATAAAATATAAGAAATTCGGTTTGGCAAATACTGTGTTGTTTCAGCAGGTGTTAAGTGGTGATGCGGTGTTTAATGTGCCACAGATTGTTACACGACAGTCTTTATACTATGAAGATCACTTATTTAAAAAGGCTCTTTTTCTGCAAACGGGAGTGAATTTTAAATACTTTTCAAAGTACAATATGAATGCCTACGACCCAGTATTGGCTGAGTTTTATGTGCAGAATGATCAAGAGTTAGGCGGTTTTCCTATGTTGGATTTCTTCTTTAATGCGAAAGTGAAACAAACCCGTATTTTCTTTAAATGGGAACATTTTAATACCCTTTTTAAAAGCACAAACGATCATTTTTCGGCTCCCGGATATCCCTATAGGGGAGCTGTGATACGCTTCGGTCTGGTTTGGGATTTCTTTTTGTAAAGTGGAAAGTGATTTAATATTTTAATATTTTCTGAATACTATAATTACCATTGGCATCCTTCAGTTTCACAAAATAGAGGCCTACATTTAAATCATCAATTTGTATTTTATCAATTCCTTCTGAATTATTTTCTTCCAATACAAGCTGCCCCAACTGATTGTAAATATGAACATTTATAATATTAGTTTTGGACTTGATATTAAAGATATTGTTTGTTGGATTTGGGAAGATTGAAAGCTGTAATTGAGTATTTTCATCTACATTTAAAAGTCCGGTGTTTTCATGCCAAGCAATTGTATCACCTCCGAACCAGCAAGAAAGGACGTCTATGTCTCCATCATTGTCTAAATCATCGGCAAACACAGATACGGCTCCTACAAATTCTTGACTAATAATTTGTTGTGTTCCAAAACTTCCTGTTCCATCTATGTTTTCGTACCAGGCAATTTTATTGTCACTTAGAGAGGCCGAAAACACATCCATATCGCCATCACCATCTAGATCCTCTGAATACACCTCATAAGGTCTATCTGCATTCGAGGTAATAATTTGTTTAGTTCCGAAATTTCCATTTCCATCCATGTTCTCAAACCATACAATTTCATCTTCTACAAATGAAGTTGAAAGTAAATCAAAATCACCGTCATTATCTAAGTCCGAAGCAAAAATGGAAAGGGAGGCAGAAACATCAGCGGTAATAACTTGTCGCGATCCAAAATTTCCGAGACCATCGGTATTTTCGTACCATACTATTTTATTTTCATAGTCTAAAGCAGCGACTAAATCTATATCATTATCTCCATCAAAGTCGATCGCAAGTATCGACTCTGTAGCTGTGTTATTCTCTGAAATATCAATTGGTCCGCTAAATTGACCTAGCCCATTTTGATTCTCAAACCAGACAATTTCTGAATTTCCATTTGAACCTGCAATCACGTCCAAATCTCCATCTCCATCTACATCTTGTGCTAAAATAACTAAGGCACTGTCTAATAAAGATGTAATTATTTGTTCCGTAGAGAAAGTACCTTGCCCATCTAGGTTCTCATACCATGCAATTTTGTCATCATTAAATGAAGCGGAGAGTACATCTAAATCACCATCACCATCTATATCCGCTGCATAAACGGATGTTGCATAATCAGCATTTTCTGATATGATTAGTTGAGGACCAAATGTTCCTAGCCCGTCCAAGTTTCTATACCAAGCAATTTTTCCGTCTTCTGTTGAAGCAGAAAGTACGTCTTTATATCCGTCGCTATCAATGTCTGCCGAGATTACTGAGTAAGGACGATTGACCTCATTAGTCCCGCTGGCTATTATGTGGGTCTCAAATCCGATTTGAGCATAGGTGTTTGTATAAAAAGTTAGAGCAATTGAAAAAAGTAATAGTTGTTTCATAAATAGATGAAAATTCAAAAGTTTAATGAAGAATTGCAATAGTACTATAAAATTAGGAATGACAATACTAATATTTTAGTTCAAGCTATCATTCACTTTTTCCAGAATATCTTCGGAAATAGGAACGATATTAAGACTGTCTAAAACCTGGGAAGGTTGGACGTCAATTTCAAGTTTGTTGGGATATAGATCTTGATCGCTAAGTCCTTCCGAAGCCTTCCAGGTTTCACCCAATTGGTCTAAAATAGTAGTTTCCCAGTTCGAAGGATGCTTGGCATCTACCCAAATCACATCTCGGTATTCCAAATCGATAAGCGCTAAATCGGGAGTAGCCGCGCCATCGAATTTTTTACTATCTTCTCTTTTAGCCGCAATGGTGCTTAATACAAACAACCGTTTTCTACCCGCGATCTTCTTCACGAACGGACGAAACTCTACAGGCTTGTTAACAGACCAGTCGTATTCTTTTTTAGACTCGATGACCTTTAATGGCATGGCCGAAACTCCTGCAAGCCCTTCTTTTTTGGCTGCGTGATTGTAATAATACAACGCGTCCGTTCCATCGGCTGGAACAAGCACGCTAAAGGCAAGGCTTGTGCGCTCTTCTCCTATAGGTTCTAATCCAAACCAGTGATACAAACCGCTAAATGCATTAACGTCCATACCTTCAAAATTGAAGTCAGTAACAAAAGGTTGCTGGTTCTCATCATCCTTTAAATCTGGTATTTTTACCGCTGTTTCCATATTCCATGGCAATGGATCTGTAAAACCGCCTAGGAACTGTAAAGATTGTGCCTGAAGCCTGGAAACTCGTTCATTTAATGTGTTTTGTCGCGTTAGAAACGGATGCTTCTGAGTGTCTTCTGGTGAAATATAGGTTCCCATTCCAATAGCAATTCGTTCCAGATAATCGCCAAAATCATGTTCTCCAGCTTCGATTACCATCACCCCACCATAAGAAGGATAAGGAAAAAAGAATCCTTTCCATTTGATTAAACTCACGACTTGCACCCATTTTCCGCTATCATCTTTCATATAGAAGACCTCGCTAGGTTCCATGGTAAATAGCTGAAAGAAATTGAATCGTTGGACTACGGCATTGTAAGTATTACGACTAAAGGCCAAAGATTCACCAATTGCAAAAGTAACAGGCACCCGACTCTTATCCGAAAATCGCGGAAAAGGGGAGGTGCTGGCAACGGTAAAGAGCTCTTCGGTATTATCGTTCATGCGTTGCCACATATATTCCTTCGCCGGTTGCACAGCCATGGTCCACTGATTGGTACTGTCTACGCGAACTAATTGAGGCGGTGATACTTCCTGTGTCTCACCTATGGATTCGTAGGCCATAGTCACGATGTTGTTGTACGGCTGAATTCTCTCGTTTTGTGTTAACGGGAGTTCGTTGATTTCTACTAAATTCAGATTATTAAAGACATTATAGGTCTGCATAAACTGATACAATTCCATTTTCCAACCGAAAAACCATCCAGCGGCGAAAAAGGCAACAATTCCCAAAAGAATGAGAATGCGTCTTCCCGCATTTAATGCAGAACGGAATTTTGTCAATGTAAATGCTAGAAAAATACCCGCCAAAAGGACAAGGAAAATATACTTCCGTACAAATAACAATGCCGGCTGATAATCATCTCTTAGGAAAAACAATAGGATGAGCAGAATAATTGCACTAATCACAACGATTCGCTTCTGCTTTCCACCTTTTTGCCAATATCTCTTTATCATATTAGTATGTTACAATTTATTGTTTTTATTTTTGCTCCCAGCTCCCAGCTCCCAGCTCCCAGCTCCCAGCTACTTTATCATCCCCTTATCTTTCAAACGATCTCGAGCAGATTTTTTTGGCTCCGCTTCAGGCTCCGGAATTGTGTTTTCTACTTCTTTATTCTCTGCTTCAAAATTTTCTCTGATATCTTCGGAAACATCTTCTACAAAGTCTTTTCCTTTTTTAAATGCCTTTTCAAGATTTTCCTTTTTAGTACTATCACGTGCAAATAGAAATACTGAAGCGATATACGATCCAATTAATGTTCCGGCAATGGCGGTGACGAAATACTGCACATAAAAGGCATTGATAGGTGTTGCTACACTCACAATTACTCCGGCTAGTACAAACAAGAGTGTTACCCATACTAATCTCAATAAAAATGGTTGCTTATGAATAAAACCCTTTTTATTCTCCGGTTTCATCTGAAGCTCTTTCGAATGTGTTAGTTTATTAAAAAACCGATAGAGCCTGTTACTTTTGGCTTCACTCCAGTAAAATATAATTCCAAAAAGGATTGCGAGTATAAATACGGTGATTTCCAGTGTCATAGGTCGTGCTTTTTGTTCTCTTCCAAGATACGATCAATTACCCAATCTTTATAGGTTTCCTCCCAGCTTTTAAAGTTCTTATAGAATGTTGCTTTGTCATACCAATAAGAGTGAACAGGGTCGATAGGTGATATCTTGGTGAGCAGTTTATAAATCAATTCCTTTTGTTCCTCATCTAGTGAAGAATGAGGTTCATAGAAGGCCTTACTGTAAGCTTTGTCAATATAGTCTTCTTGTTTTATGTTCTTGTCAATGATTCGTTTTTGAAAGTACAATTCCACCCCGTTTATTTTCTTCTGAATGGCTACATCAAGCTCGTTCAGATACTTTACGAATAGAAAGTGACTATCAAGTATTTCTTTGAACGAATGCGCAGGGTTTTTTACATATTCTGAAAAAATGTGCTTCTTTATACGTTCATATCTAGGTGTTTTCAGCGATTTTTTTAGGTCCTTTTCCAGGATAAGGTGACTTACCAAGGTTTCGATCAATTCATCGTGGTCCTTATGAAATAACAAACCTTCAAAAGAAATGTTTTTAATGGCTTTGTCAAATTCTTCTTTCGATTCGAAGATCATGATGTCTTTTATAAAGTCCTTCAGAATAAAAACACCTCCAAATGCTCTGGTATAAAAGGATTTTACTCGTACAGGAAGCGGTTCCAATCTTAGCTTTCTTGTTCTAAGATCGCCATAGGTTTTTGCGGAAGTCAATATTTTAGCATGTACCTCACGATCCATAAAAGCATTTCCTTCATCAAATTTTTTAATCAGATCCAGTTGTTCATCTTGTCGCTTTTCCAGATCATTTAAAAGTCTGAAGGTGACTGTCACGGTATCATATTGCAAAAGGTCGAAACATTCATAAAATGCATCTATGTTTTGATCCAAATTCAGACAGATAGCCGAATCTTTTGTAATATCCCGAATGGGTTTTTCATAAGCTACAAATACAGCATTCATCAAATCACGGTCAAAACTGTGTGATGGCATATGCGCCGGTTTCCCCATCTGATTTGGAGAAATAATAATAGCATTGCTGTTTGCTTCTCCAATATTTAAATAGTAATTATCTCCCTTTTCCTCCGCGATTTCAGGACTCCAACCCATAGCATCGATCGAAAAACTAATAAGCGAAGTAGGTGAAACACCAAACATAGCAAGACAGTCGTTGTAGCGTCTAGCCAACGATCCTGTGAGTTTTACCAACTCACCTCCAAATAATCCTGCTGCTTTAAGTTTGTCCATCTTTACTTCCTGCGAAAGCAGGAATCTCATTTATTACATTTAATTTCCAGGCTCATCGAACATGCGTCGTGCTTCCATTTGTACGTTCATATCATGTACTCTGGCATCTACTTTTCGTTTAAAATCGGTGTCCGCAATAGTCGCAACATTATCCAAATACCGAATCACTTCTTGTCTTCGGATATCTGAAAAGTTTAAACCTTTCATATTTTGTTTCATCAATTCCTGAAGCATACCAAATTTAGTTTCGTAATCCTTTTTAAAATACAGATTAGCATCCTGGAACCAATCTTCAGGTAGATTAAAATCTGTCAATCGAAGGGAAACGGCAGATTGGATATTACGTATGTCTCTTGAGGAGAAAAACGGAAATGATTTCTGTATATTTTTATACAATTCGGCATAGAACAAATGCTCGGTGCTGTTATGTTTTGCTTCCGTTTCTTCATATATACTCAGTATTTTCTCTTCGGAAGGCTTATCAGTCATGTTCAGTATCTCACCTAAATTCTTGGCTAAACCCTGCTCACTTAGAAATTTATAATCATTTGGGTTTTTCATATTCACAAAATCGGGCATGGTTTTGTCCAATTTTCTCCACCATAAATAATCCTGATCAATAAAATCGGGAATAGTGCGGGCTCCATCTATTTTAAAGCGCCCTTGGACCCGCGAAATCACGGCTTTATCAAGCATTTCGGGTAGATTGGTAAATAGACCTATTGAGCTGTTTCCATAATTAATTGCATAGGCACCTTCGGTATATCTTAGAAATACTCCAATAACTTCTTTTACACCAGCAGAAACTCCTTGAGCGGTTCGTTCCTGAAGATTATTCTCGGCATCGTCAATAGGTGCGAAGATTAGTTTATTAGGATCCTGTAGTGGTTTCATCCATTGCACCATCTTTTCGGCCGATCCTCCCTGAAAGGTTGAAATCAAGGTGTCCGGCATAGGATGAAATAGAAAAGGAATTTCAAGTTCCTCACAATGTTTTTTGAGTCGGGTTGCAATAGCAGCAATCAACATACTTTTTCCTGTTCCTGGAATTCCGTAGCCCATAAACACCGGCATGAAACCCCCAAGTTCCTGAAACGGATTCTTCTTGGCTTCAAAATCGTAACTCATCATACGTTCGGTAAGTCGTCTTGCAAAGTGTTTAGCATCCCGGTTTCCCACGATTTCTTCAAATTCTACTTTATTGAACTCAACACTTTTAGCGGTTCCTTCAAACACATTCTCCCATCCTGAAACCGCAAATTCACTTTTTTCAAGTTTATAAGTACGGTCTGTAATGGTTGATGTGTACTCCAACGAGCCAATCCGCTGCTGAATTTCGCTAATCATGGCTTCAAAAAAGACTACAGTGAAGTTTACCACGTCTATATCGGAAGTGATTATTTCCGGATGACTTAAATATTTATCGTAATAGAAAAGCGTGCATGAAATTCCTTTAAGTGGTGACATCAAAGAAACTTCAGGAATACCTGCGAATTTTTGTTTCATCACACTAAGATCGTCCGATGCATCATCCTTTAGATCGTAAAGAATACGGTAGGCAATTCCGAAGAGCATAAAAGCAGTCGACGTCTGCATTTTTGAATCAAATTCACGTCGTTGTGCAACATCCAATGTTGATTTGCGCTCGTTGAGACTGGAAAGCCCGGAAGCATCGTAATAGCTATCCTTCAGCCAAATTCCAAGGGTCAATCCTTCCTGAAGCGAATAAAGTGCTTTGTTTAAATGTAAAGGGATTGCTACCGAGTCGGGTAATAATCGTTTTTTCAACGACAATATGGTTTTTGAAACTGAAGTCAGATTGCTGGAGGCAGTTCCGTTAGCTTTTGAAAGATAGAGTAGGATGGAGCTGTCTTTTTGGTCTTTATCACGGCTCCGTGCCTTGTTTCCCTGTTCCCATTGTACACCTTTTAAATAAGAAGTGGCTTCCTCACGCAATGCATGGAGTTCAGATAATTTTATAGGAAAGGTACTGTTGTGTTCCATTTTTTATAGTTTTAAATCGGCAATTTCAATGGGTTGCTGTGTAAGAGCATTCACTGTTTCCGGAATCTGGTCATACAAGGTTTGCATTACTCGATGTGTAGTGAACAAGTATTTTTCAGGCTTGGCAGCCTCCCAGATCTGTAGCTGTTGTTTATTGAAAATGTTCCCTTCCGAAAAATCTCCTTTTGATGAAATACTATCAATTTTCAAGGATAATGCAAATGCTGATAGGTCGAGATTCTTATCGATAATAGCTTTTAGAATTACGTGTGTAATCTCCAATTCATCCTTGGCAAATACATTGTGAAAGGGTCCAAAGTCTATTTTTTTGAATCGCTTCGGAAGGACTTTCGGCAACTTTTTATCTACGGCATACGCCATCATATCCAGATCCATGTCTCTATCGGCTACCGATTCCAGTAGATTGTAGATCTCGTGGGTATATTCTGAAAGCGTTGTTTTGTGGAGATCGAAATACATAAAACAGATAAATGGTCGGTTGTAAGTAACATCATAAAAAGACCAACTCACAAGAAATTCGGCTTCTGAAGAAGTTGGATTAGCGATGATCTTTCCTTGAACAAAACGCTTAAAAATAAACCTCTGTTCTACCGAATTGTAATACACAATGGAAGCCGCCTGATGTAATTTCCGCTCGGAGATGGGTTCTTTATCCTTTATTAAAGTTTCAAGAAACTCTATTTTTAGTTCTTTTACCTTCGGAAGTTTACTAATATGTTCATTTTTAAGCTCAAGGTCATTGAGAAGGTAACGGAATTCCAAATAATTTGGATACCCGGATTCGGTAAGATCTACCTTCATTTTTTCTTCGTCATCAAACAAATACTTAACTCTGAAAGCCTCTAGTGAATATATAAATAACTCACAATATTGCTCTAGAAATGTAGCTTCCATCTCAGTACAGATATCATGTTGAGAGATCTTGGCAACCAACTCACTGAATGCGTGATTAACGATCTTGAAATACACCTTATACTGTTCCTTGGTTTCCAGAACAGCACTGTCTAGAGGTGTAACGATGTGATTAATAGACATTTTTAGATTTAAAGATTATTTTCTTATCCGGTCGGGCGCAGTCGAGACCTACATTTTACCCTAAAAGATCATCCTCCGCAGCTGGTTTTGGCGATTTAGGAGCTTCTCCTTCTTCCTTTTTAGGAGCGCCGCCGTCAGTGGCATAATATTCTTCAAAGATCTCTTTCATGTCAATACCATATCGGTCTGCAAAGTTTTTCTGAATTTCCTTATCCTTTTCACGGATTTCCTGCAAAGATTCAGCATAACTTCCATAAACTCCTTGCATCACTTTTTCGTGTACCGGAATATTATCCATCATTTCCTGTCTCGCCTTTGCGCTAGCAGTATGCATAGCCGCTAACGTCTGTCCAATATGTTCGTCGGTTTTAATACCTAAATGTTCAAGTATAGCTGCAAATTCCTGATCGGTTCTTGCTTTTAATGCTACCACATAACCATCATAGTATTTTAAGCGCTCGTCGGTATCACTCTTAAGTTTGGCCCTATGTGTTTGTAGGTTGCTTCTTAAAGAAGTAAGTACTTTGATTGTAAGGTTGTGCTTATGAACAAAACTATCCTTACTGGCAGCAAGTGTGGTATAGGCGTTCTTTAAACCTTCTAACTCCTCAACTTTCTGTTCGATAGTAGTGATTTTTCCAATCGCTTCGGAATAATCCGTTGATTGCTTGTCGGATATTTCTTCCAGTTCTTGTCTTGCTTGTTTTAGTAAAGCGTATTGTTGCTCTAAACTGTCTTCAGTTTCTTTTTTCTTTTCAAGCGCCTTTGTGTGATTTTTACTCGCCTCAACAATGGCCACCTGTAATTTATCTTCAACTTCTTTAATTTCAACCTCACGATTCTTCAAGCGCGTTACTGCCGCCTGACTCTTAAATGAAAGTTCATTTAGTAGCGTTTGTACATCTGCACTCTCGATTCGTTCCTGAAACATCGCCTTCGCCTTCATATCGGCACCGTCTCTTACTTTCTGTGCTTCGGCAAGTTCGGCGATATTTTTACGGATTCGTGCTTTACGTCCCCAAAGGTTGTTCCACCAGCTATCTTTAACCGCTTCGGCCTCTTCCAGTTCCCGCTTCTCTTTTTCAAGTTCTTTTTGAGCTGAATCGATTATTTTTTGCTCTGCAGCATTCAGCGTTGAGAATTTTTCGAATATGATTCCAACTTCATCCTGGTAATCAGTAAGGTCTTTTATAGCGTCCAATAAGGAAGATCTATCTTTTTCGGCCATACCTACAACATCATCGAGAGTTGCATTCAATATTTTTTGACGCACTTCCGGATCGTCTTCCTGCGCCAGCTTTGACTTCATCTGGTCTACAGCTTTACCCCAGTTAACATCTACTTTTTCTTGTTTGGAGGAGGAATCGGTTTCTAATAAGTCGAAATCATCAGACATAGCTTGTTCTGTTTATAGGTTGAATGAATATTTTTTTTGGAGTTTCAATTTCGGCAAAAAAAATGAGTTTGGAAACCCAAATTTCAAAAGCTTTGATTTATTAGTCTCATGTGATCGTTTTTTGTTACGATTAAGTTGAATAATGAAAATTTGCGAAAGCGATAGTAGCGGTTACCCCGAACCCGTCCGAAGGCGGGGCGGCGTAAAAGTGGATAGCGCGGTCATGAAGTGCCTTAAAGTAGAGCAAAACTCAATACATGACTACTTCATGGGTCGCCCAAATAAAAAAATCCGACCAAATGGCCGGATTTATAAATAATTTATGTTTTTGAGACTAAATGAAATTTAGTTAATTATTCGATCAAACATCCCTTCCCAGCCTTCCCTCCAAAGGGAAAGAGTAATAATTGTTCCCCCTTCTAAGGGGGTTAGGGGGATGTTTTGTTCAATTAGGAACGAATACAACCCATGGGGATAGTTTTTCAAGTCATTCTTTATGACAAATATTGAACAGAATTAATCCCTCAATAATCCTCTTGAGATTACAATCTTTTGGATTTCTGAAGTCCCTTCGTAGATCTGAGTGATTTTCGCGTCACGCATCATACGTTCTACATGGTATTCTTTAACGAAACCGTTTCCACCGTGGATCTGTACAGCTTCAACTGAAGTATCCATCGCCACTTGTGAAGCATATAATTTTGCCATAGCACCACTCATGGTGTAGTCGTTCCCTTGGTCCTTGTCCCAAGCCGCTTTCATCACTAGATGTCTCGCTGCTTCAATCTCTACGTGCATATCGGCCAATTTAAAAGCAATCGCCTGATGGTTGCAGATTTCGGTACCAAAAGTCTTACGTACTTTACTGTATTCACGTGCAAGATCGTAAGCTCCCGCTGCAATTCCAAGGGCTTGAGCAGCGATGCCAATTCGACCGCCGGCAAGGGTTTTCATTGCGAATTTGAATCCGAAGCCATCTTCGCCAATTCTATTCTCCTTAGGAACTTTGACATCGTTGAAATTCAAGGTGTGTGTATCACTACCGCGAATTCCTAATTTGTCTTCTTTAGGTCCAATTTCGAAGCCTTCCCATCCTTTTTCAACGATAAAGGCGTTGATTCCTTTATGTTTTTTCTCTTTATGTGTTTGAGCTATCACCAAATAAAAGTCTGCCGTTCCCCCGTTTGTAATCCAGTTTTTGGTTCCGTTTAGAATGTAGTGATCTCCTTTATCGATTGCTGTTGTGCGTTGTGAAGTGGCGTCACTGCCGGCTTCCGGCTCACTAAGACAGAACGCCCCAATTGATTGTCCGGTAGCTAATTTGGTTAGGTATTTTTGTTTTTGCGCTTCGTTTCCATAAGCTTCAAGTCCGTAGCATACTAATGAGTTGTTCACCGATACAACTACAGAGCAGGAGGCATCAACCTTGCTCAATTCTTCCATCACAATCACATAAGATATGGTGTCCATTCCGCCACCGCCGTATTTTGGGTCAACCATCATACCAAGAAATCCAAGTTCCCCCATTTTTTTAACCTGTTCGGTTGGGAATTTCTGTAGATTATCGCGTTCGATAACGCCGGGTAGCAATTCGTTTTTTGCGAAATCACGTGCCGCATCGCGTATCATTAGGTGTTCTTCGGAAAGACTGAAATCCATAGTTTTAATCTAATTAAAATGTTGTTTAAAAAGTGGTGCAAAGGTACTTCTAAATTAATAAATCTCAAAAAGCAAATTCCGAATTTCAATCTAGACAAGATGGTTTTAATAATTCGCATTTTTATTTTTATCTGTTATTCGGAAATTGTCTGCATTTGGAAGAAGTTTTTTGCCATCGGAATTGTATCTTTCAAGCTTAAAATGAAGAACGGTTAATTTGAAGCAAGAATATCACGTAATCGGCGTAATGAGTGGGACATCCCTAGATGGGATTGACCTATGTGAAGTGATTTTCACACTTTCTGAAGGTTGGAGTTTTAAAATTTTGGCTTCGGAAACAGTTGCGTATCCCACCAATTGGAAACGAAGATTGCAAGAGGCGGTTACTTTTTCTGAAGTAGCACTACAGCAATTAAATATTGACTATACTTCTTATCTTTCCGAAGTTATTACAAGTTTCATCGATCAATATGCAATTAAAGAGCTGGATGCAGTGTGTAGTCATGGGCATACGATTTTACATCAACCGGAAAACGGCCGTACCCTTCAAATTGGAAATTTGCCACAACTGGCAACTCTTGTTGGGCAAAAAGTAGTTTGTGATTTTAGGGTTCAGGATGTGTCTATGGGAGGACAAGGTGCGCCATTGGTGCCGATTGGTGATAAATTATTGTTTTCTCGTTATGACTATTGCTTGAACCTCGGCGGATTTGCGAATTGTTCGTTCGAAAAAGAGGCAAAAAGGATCGCCTACGATATTTGTCCGGTGAACATTGTTTTAAATTTCTATGCTGAAAAACTAGGAAAGCCTTATGATGAAGGCGGAGAAATAGCGGCATCCGGAACTTTGGAGAAGGTGCTTTTAGAAAAATTGAACTCGATTGAATTCTATGATTATGCTCCTCCTAAATCCTTGGGATTAGAATGGGTGCAGCAACATATTTTTCCGAAATTGGAAGCTTCCGGGCTTGTTTCAGAAGACATCCTGACTACTTTTACCGAGCATGTCGCAATGCAGTTGGCGAGTCAGTTTTCGAAGAGCGCTTCGGTATTTGTAACCGGAGGTGGTACTTATAATGACTATTTGCTTTCACGGGTGAAGTTTTACCAAGAATTAGTATTAGTAATGCCTTCCGAGGAAATTATAGAATTTAAAGAAGCCCTTATATTTGGATTGCTAGGGGTTTTAAAACTCCGTAATGAAGTGAATTGTTTGGCGAGTGTTACAGGCGCAACAAAGGACCATTCGAGTGGAGAAATTTTTAAGTAATAAGGTATGATTATAGTTACTCATCAATTATTTTAAAGCAAAAACATTTTTTTTATCTCTAACTTTAAAATTTACATAAAATAAATCGTAACCCATATTCAATTTTTTATATTTGCCTATTCACTTCTAAACTTTAGTAAGGAAGCGCTCTAACTTACCCAATTAATGAAAGAACTTCTATCCAAGTACGAGAATAAAGAACCCGAAATAGTTTTTCACTGGAATGACCCAGAAACCGAAGCCGAAGGCTGGACGGTAATAAATTCGTTACGAGGCGGTGCCGCAGGAGGTGGGACTCGTATGAGAATTGGCTTAGATATGAATGAAGTTTTGTCATTAGCCAAAACAATGGAAGTGAAATTTACCGTCTCAGGACCTGCCATTGGTGGGGCTAAATCGGGAATAAATTTCGATCCCAATGATCCTAGAAAAAAAGGTGTTTTAGAGCGATGGTATAAGGCTGTTTCTCCTTTGCTTAAAGCGTATTACGGTACTGGTGGAGATTTAAATGTAGATGAGATTCACGAAGTAATCCCAATTACTGAGCAGAGTGGGGTTTGGCATCCTCAAGAAGGGGTGTTTAATGGTCATTTTTCTCCAAATGAGGCAGATAAGATTAACCGAATTGGGCAATTGCGTCATGGTGTTATTAAAGTGTTGGAAAATACAAACTATTCGCCCGATGTTTCGCGAAAGTATACAGTTGCCGATATGATTACCGGCTATGGGGTAGCAGAGGCAGTACACCATTATTACGATATTTACGGAGGTGATATAAAAGGAAAACGTGCTATTGTACAAGGCTTCGGAAATGTTGGAGCTGCCGCAGCATATTACCTCGCACAGATGGGTGCTAAAATCGTAGGGATTATAGACCGGGTAGGAGGCGTTATAAATAAAGACGGCTTTTCATTTGAAGAAATTAAAACGATGTTCCTCACTAAAGATGGGAATACCTTGAAAGCAGACAATATGATCTCTTTTGAAGAAATAAACGAAAAAGTCTGGAACTTAGAATGTGAGATTTTCGCTCCCTGTGCGGCTTCCAGATTAATAACCAAGAAGCAGATTTCAACCATGATTGATACGGGCTTGGAGGTAATTAGCTGTGGTGCCAATGTACCATTTGCGGATAAGGAAATATTCTTTGGACCTATCATGGAATTCACAGATAGCCGTGTTAGTTTAATACCCGACTTTATTAGTAATTGTGGTATGGCACGAGTGTTTGCATATTTTATGGAGCGCAAAGTGCAGATGACAGATGAGGCTATATTTAATGATACATCAATTACTATTAAAAACGCTATTCAGAATACATTCGATAATAATAGTACTAAAACAAACATAAGCAATACTGCTTTTGAAATTGCATTAAAACAACTCATTTAATATAAGACCACTAACCAGGTCGCTGAATTTATAATCTCACATTTATGGAATCAATTATTATTTTAATTTTTGTTATAGGATATCTTTCTATAACGCTCGAGCATCCTTTAAAATTAGATAAAACAGTACCTGCGTTGATTATGGCTGCCTTAATATGGGCCGTGCTTGCCGTCGGATTTCACGCCGGATGGTTCGATGTGATCGATACACACGAAAGGGCCTTTAACTTCCTCACGGGTGGTGAAGCTGCCGAAGAAGGTTTCGAAAATGCGCTATTGCACCACCTTGGTAAGACAGCAGAGATTCTCATCTTCCTAATCGGAGCGATGACCATAGTCGAGATTATCGACCTGCATCGTGGGTTTGAAATATTAAAAGGCGCCGTTAGAACTAAAAGTAAAAGAAGATTGCTTTGGATAATTGGTATTCTTGCCTTTTTTCTTTCAGCAATTATAGACAATCTTACTGCGACTATTGTATTAGTAACTTTATTGCGTAAACTTATTGTTAATAGAGAAGAGCGACTTTGGTATGCAGCTATGGTTGTGATTGCTGCCAATGCCGGAGGTGCATGGTCACCGATTGGTGATGTTACTACCACCATGCTATGGATTGCCGACAATGTTACGGCCATGGGACTTATTGAATTTGTGGTAATTCCTTCTATTGTATGTTTCGTGGTGCCTTTTGTAATCGCTAGTTATTTGCCTGCCTTTAAAGGTGAAATTGAAGTTGATACGACCGAAGATGAGGTTGCAGAACGACTCCTAAGTAGTAAAACAATGTTATTCCTTGGATTAGGGATGATTGTTTCCGTACCTGTTTTTAAAACCATTACACACCTGCCCCCTTACATAGGAATGATGTTCGCTTTAGGTGTTGTTTGGTTAGTTTCTGAATATATACACCCTGAAGAAGATTTCAGCAAAGAAAGAAGACATCTTTATTCTGCACATAAAGCATTGTCAAGAATTGAAATCTCAAGTATACTATTTTTCCTTGGAATTTTAATGGCAGTTGCCGGATTGGAAAGCTTGGTATATGGCGTTGTTAACGGCGAAGAAGTAGGAACTCTTCGTTACTTGGCAGAGTTGTTACAGGGCGCTATACCTAATCAGGATGTTGTGGTAATACTTTTAGGAGTGTTGTCTGCCATTATTGATAATGTACCATTGGTTGCTGCCTCGATGGGTATGTATGATTCGCCTACCGATTCTGTACTTTGGCATTTTATCGCCTATTCTGCAGGAACCGGAGGAAGTATGCTTATCATTGGTTCGGCTGCAGGTGTTGCAGCAATGGGAATGGAGCGTATCGACTTTATCTGGTATCTTAAGAAAGTAACTTGGCTGGCATTTATAGGCTTTATTGCTGGAGCTGGAGTCTTTCTATTGATTGAAAGAGTCATATTTAATCACACATAACAATTTAAAGTAACGATTATCGTTATCCACTAAAACCAAAGTAACCTATGCTAAACTTTTTAATACAGGGTGGTGTTACAGATGCGGTTCAAGATCTTGAACCTGTATCTGAAGTAAAAACACTATCTATCATGGATCTCTTAATGAATGGAGGTCTTGGCGGACAGATCATTATCGGAGTGCTCTTCGTCTTACTCTTCGTTGCCGTTTATATCTATTTCGAAAGGTTATTTGCAATTAGAGCAGCCTCCAAAATGGATAGCAATTTTATGAATCAGATTCGTGATAATGTGGCTTCAGGAAACGTACAAGCGGCGAAAGTGCTGTGTGCAACCCAAAATAGTCCGGTATCAAGACTTACTGAAAAAGGAATTTCTAGAATTGGAAGCCCACTAGAAGACATCAATACTGCTATTGAAAACGCAGGAAGATTAGAAGTCTATAAACTAGAGAAAAATGTAAGTATCTTGGCGACAATCGCAGGCGCCGCACCAATGATTGGTTTCTTAGGTACCGTAATTGGTATGGTTTTAGCATTTCACCAATTGGCAACTAGTAGTGGTCAAGCCGAAATGGGATCGCTGGCAGAAGGTATATATACAGCGATGACAACCACTGTAGCCGGTCTAATTGTAGGGATTATAGCGTATATGGGTTACAATCATTTAGTTGTAAAAACAGATAAAGTGGTGCACCAAATGGAAGCCACAGCAGTCGATTTCCTTGATATTTTAAACGAACCTGTCTAGTGAATTTAAGAGGTAGAAATAAAGTAAGTGCAGAGTTTAGCATGAGCTCAATGACAGATATCGTATTTCTGTTGTTGGTGTTCTTTTTGTTAACCTCTCCTGCGATAACGCCAGATGCGTTAGATCTCATCTTACCAAAGGCGAAAGGAAAGAGTACGAACGTTCAAAAGGCATCAGTGAGTATTACTAAAGATGGTGCCTACTATGTAAATAAGGAAAGAGTTACAGAATACACTCTCGAAAAGGAGTTGATAAGTTCTCTGGCCGGACAAGAGGAACCAACGCTTATATTAAGAGCAGAAGAAGGAGTTCCTATTGAAGATGCAGTATTTGTATTGGATATAGCCAATAGAAATCATTTTAAAGTTGTTTTAGCGGTTCGACCGAATTAATTTTAGGGCGACCTAAAGTAGAGCGCAGCTCACTTTAGGGTCGGGCTATCCACTTTATCTTTTTCTGCTGCCTCAACTAAATTGTAGAATTATGTTGGGCTGACAGACTAAAAACCGGCGACAGAAAAAGGATGCCGTTACTATCCCTAACGCAGAAAGTTTTAGTGAGAATTGAGAATTGAACATTGATAATTTATAATGAGTCTTTTAGATACAAAACATAAAAAGAAGAGCATGACGATCACGGTAGTCTTACACGTGATTATACTACTTTTGTTGTTTTATTTCGGACTTACATACTTAGATCCTCCATTGGAGCAGGGAATTGCGGTTAATTTTGGAACCACCGAAACCGGAACAGGAAACATTCAACCTACCGAAGCGATAAAATCGGCGCCCAAGCAAAGCGAGCCGGAACCGGTATCTCAGCCCAAAGCTGAAATTAAAGAAGAAGTAGTTACTCAAGACAACGAAGATGCTCCGGTTATAAAGAAAGAAAAGGAAACCAAAAAGCAAGTGGAAACTCCGAAAAAGGTGGAGCCAAAGAAAGATCCACCTAAAAAGCCGGATCCCCAACCAGATAAAACTACCAGTGACGCATTATCAAGCTTAATCAACGGTCCAAAAAGTGACGGAACTGCCAAGGGCGGAGAAGGAAATGACGATAAGCCAGGTGATAAGGGAAATCCAGACGGTGATCCCAATGCCAAGAGCTACTACGGAACTGGAAAAGGACTGGACGGCGATGGTAATTACTTATTAGGTGGTCGTAAAGCCCTGAACAAAGAAAAGTTTGTTCAAGACTGTAATGAGGCTGGTACCGTGGTGGTAAGTATAGAGGTTGATCGCAATGGTAAAGTAACAAGCGCCACAGCTGGAGTTCGTGGAACCACGAACAACACCAAATGCCTGTTAGAACCTGCCAAAAGAGCGGCCTTAGCAACTCGCTTCAATAGCGATGACAAAGCACCTGCTAAACAGATTGGAAAAATTATCTATAAGTTCAGTCTTTCAGATTAAAATCTATCAAAATTCCATCCTAATTTTTAAGTATCTTTATTGACCTAATCCAGATACTATGCTTCGATTATTACTGCTTTCCGTTTTCTTACTATCAATAATCTCATGTAATCCTTCTTCCGAAGAGAAAATCACAACCGATAAAATTGGAAAAACACCTCATGATATTATGTTTATGCAGCGGGCATATCCAACAGGAGAACTCAATACAGCCGCTTATGCAGAGGCAATTCAATGGAAAAAACAACTGGCACAACGAGGCGGGACAGCTGTTTTATGGGAGTTTGCCGGACCTACTAATGTTGGGGGACGTATCACCGATATTGAAATACCTATTGACCAAGCAGAAACATATTATGTAGGCGCTGCTTCCGGAGGAATTTTTAAAACAACAGATGCAGGTGCTACCTGGAATCCTATTTTTGATGAACAATCGATGCTTTCGATTGGAGATATGGAAATTTCTAAAAACGATACAGCTATCATTTGGGTAGGAACGGGTGAGGTAAACGCAGGCGGAGGTTCTTTAGCCTATGATGGAAACGGGATGTTTAAAAGTGACGATGGTGGAATTAGTTGGGCTGCTAAAGGCCTTGAAAATGTTGGTAGTATTGGGAAAGTGCTCATAGATCCAAATGATGAAAATACCCTTATAGTAGGTGCCATGGGACCACTCTTCAGAAATGATGTCAATCGAGGTGTCTATAAAACAACCGATGGTGGTACAAGCTGGGAACAGAAATTATTTGTGAGCGATTCTACAGGGATTATTGATATGGCTATGCATCCATCAAATGGAGATATTGTGTACGCAGCAAGTTGGGAGCGAATTAGGCGTCCTAATAACAGACAATACGGAGGAGTGACATCCGGACTTTACCGCTCAACAGATGGAGGAGAAACATGGGCCGAATTGAACAATGGTTTACCACCAACAACAGCAGCTAAAGGCCGAATTAGTATCGATATTTCACAATCGAATCCTAATGTTTTATATACACGCTATTTGGATGCCAACGGAAGCATTTCGGGTGTTTATAGAACTGCAGATGGTGGGGATTCCTGGATACAGATGAATTCGAGTCAGTTGAACAACGTTGGCTTTCACTGGTGGTTTAGAGGAATCTATGTAGATCCCACTGATGAAGATGTTATTTATAATGTAGATTTTGTAGTTCAAAAATCCATTGATGGAGGCGCAAACTGGTCGACAGCATTTCCTGGTGTACACGTAGACCAACATGCGTTGGCGTTTAATACACAGGCGCAAAATGAAGTCTTATTAGGTAATGATGGAGGTTTGTATAAAAGTACAAACAACGGATCTGCCTCCGTAAAAATTGATAATTTACCAATTACACAGTTTTATCGCATTCACATAGATGCTCAAAATGATCAAAAACGTTATGGTGGGTCTCAAGATAATAGTACCATAAGAACTACCACGGGCGGTATGGCAGATTGGAATACGATTTATGGCGGTGATGGTTTTCAACCTTTGGTAGACCACGCAAATACTAACGTGATTTACGCACTCTCTCAAAATGGTAATTTAGGAAAATCGGTTAATAATGGAAATGGATTTTCAGGGGCTACAAATGGAATACCTTCAGGAGACCGAAATAATTGGGACACAGCAATCGCAATGGATCCCGCTAATTCACAAATTTTGTATTATGGTACCCAACGCTTATTTCAAACCACGAATGCCGCAGGAGTTTGGAACGCGATAAGTCCGGATTTATCAGACGGGCCACATACCGGAAATCTTAGCTACGGTACAATCACTAGCATTGATGTTTCGACCCTTGATAGCAATATGATTTATGTAGGTACGGACGATGGAAACGTTTGGGTTACTTTGGATGGGGGTAATAATTGGAACAACATTTCTTCAACACTTCCAAATCGCTGGGTGACAAAGGTGTTTGCATCGAGAGATGAACTAAATACTGTTTATGTTACCTATTCGGGTTATAGATATGGAGAGGATACCGGCCATGTTTATAAAAGTAGCGACAATGGTTCCAATTGGATCGATATTTCGACCGGACTTCCCGATATACCTGTGAATGATATTTTGGAAGATAGCTTCGGAAATCTATTTATAGGAACCGATATTGGTGTTTTAGGAACGACAGATGAAGGGAATAACTGGCAAGTGATAGGTGAAAATTTACCATCGGTGGTCGTGAATGATATGCATATACATGAGGCTTCGGAATATCTCTATATTGGCACCTATGGACGTTCAATCTATAAATTAGATATCTCTGAAGATGTATTGTCGGTAGCGAATTCAGATTTGGCTGAAACAATTTCAATGTATCCTAATCCTGCTTCAGAATTAGTGAATTTAGCCATAGGGGATCTTACAGGAGACTTGCAAGTTTCATTTTATGATCAATTAGGGCGAAAAATAAGCAGCGAACTTTTTTCCGAAGATAAAAACAATCTTCAGTTTTCACTTCAATCTATGCAATCGGGAGTATATTTTGTACATATTTCTAATGGAAACTCCAGGACAGTTAAAAAATTGATCGTTAAAAAATAATCGATATCAAATATTCAGAAACCATAGCATGGCTTTTTTCTCAGTTGCCCATGTATCAACGCATGGGACAGGCTGCTTATAAGGCAAATCTCGACAATACTATAAAGTTGCTAGGTTATCTTGACGACCCGCAGCATGCATTTAAGTCGGTCCATGTGGCAGGAACCAACGGGAAGGGGTCTTCGAGTCATATGTTGGCGTCTGTGTTTCAAGAGGCCGGCTATAAGGTAGGTTTGTATACTTCCCCACATTTAAAGGATTTCAGGGAACGAATCATGATAAATGGCAAGATGATTCCAAAACGAAAAGTAAGTAGTTTTGTAAAGCACAATATGCCTTTCTTCGAATTAAATCAATTATCGTTTTTTGAGATGACCGTTGGTTTGGCGTTTGATTATTTTAAAAGTGAAAAAATAGATATTGCAATTATTGAAGTTGGATTAGGAGGCAGATTGGATAGTACCAACGTTATCATGCCGGAGGTTTCTGTGATTACCAATATTGGTTTAGATCATACACGTTTTTTAGGCGACAGTTTATCGCAGATTGCTTCAGAAAAAGGAGGGATAATAAAACCGGGAGTGCCGGTAGTGATAGGTGAAACGCAGCCGGAAACGGCACCAGTTTTTTCGGCCATAGCTAAGCGAAATAAGTCTCAAATTATCTACGCTCAGGACAAGAAAACTGAAGATTATAATTCCGATTTAAAAGGAGCATACCAGAAAATGAACAAAAAAACAGTGCTGGTTACATTGGAAGTTATGAGGACGAAAGGATGGAACCTGCCAGAGAAAGCTGTGGTTACAGGACTAAAGAATGTAATTAAAAATACAGGCTTACAAGGACGATGGCAGGAATTAAATCAAGAACCTAAAGTAATTTGTGATACAGCTCATAACAGAGAAGGTTTGCAGTTAGTGATGGAGCAATTGAAAAGCGAAAAATTTAAAAATCTTCATATCGTATTAGGTGCAGTGGATGATAAGGATCTTAGTTCGGTCTTATCTTTATTTCCAAAGGAAGCAACCTATTATTTCTGTCGGCCAGATGTTCCAAGAGGAATGGACGTTCAGTGGCTCTGTAAAGTATCATCCGAATTTGGTTTGGAAGGGGAAGTATATTTGTCGGTAATGACTGCTTATAAAAATGCGCTAAGGCAGGCAGATAAAAACGACCTGATATTTGTAGGCGGCAGTACTTTTGTAGTGGCTGAAGTTTTGTAAAATATGGGCATAAAAAAATCCCGAAGGTTATTCGGGATTTATGTGGTGGGCGATGAGGGGTTCGAACCCCCGACCCCTTGGGTGTAAACCAAGTGCTCTGAACCAGCTGAGCTAATCGCCCTTATTGTTAGCGGTGGCAAATATAAGGTAGTTTTTATTTTCCGCAAACTATTATCATGAAAATAATCACTTTTTTTTATAATTCTTTTCATGGTCGTTCTTTACTTTTAATCCACCATAATTAGTACTTTGGTTGTAGCTTTTAATAGCTCAGATAATGAGTGAATTAAAGCTGTAATTTAGTGTATTGCGAAGAAAAGGGTCATTAACTCAGTTGGTTTAGAGTGTTACCTCGACAAGGTAGAAGTCACTGGTTCGAATCCAGTATGACCCACATTGAAGAAGAATAAAGCCTTTGTCAGCTTTATTTCTATGAAAAATCCGGAGCCTCGAGCATCCGGATTTTTATTTAGTATAATTTATTCATGCTCTTGAGAGCCTGAATTGTTTTGAAGCGAAAGCTTATTATCAAATTGCAATGTTCTAATAGGGAATGGTATATTGATATCCGCTTCGTTGAATGCTTTTCTTATCGCCTTCATACCAACGCTCTTTAAATGTAATTTTTCCTTTCCTCTTGTGGCCTCCACCCAATATCTGCAAATGAAATTCACTGAACTACCGCCAAATTCTGTGTAGAAGAATTCTACTTCATCGGGGCTATTAACTGTATCAAAAGTTTTCGCGATTGTTTCTTTTGTAATCTTTTCTACTTTTTCAAGATCCATTTCATATCCTACACCACATTCGATGATGATTCGCATCTTAGGCGTAAGACTGTAATTTTTCAAAGGATTTTCGAGAATTGTTTTATTAGGGATAAGCACTAATTTGTTATCCGGTTCTTTTAAAACAAAATTACTCAGGTTAATATCCATTATTTCACCAGTAAACCCGTTTGTTTCCACCCAATCACCTATTCGGATGTTTTTTCTGAAAGACAGCACTATTCCTGAAAACGTATTCGACAATGTGCCTTGCATGGCTAAGCCTATTACAAGTCCTGAAATTCCTGCACCTGCTAGAATTGCACTGAGAGCTTTTCCTAAATTAAGTACTCCTAAAGCTAAGAAGAGTCCGCCTAAAACTACCACTACCGCTACAGCTCTGGCAATAAGTTTGGTGATTGACTCCTGGCTGACATATTTTCCTGCTATCTTCTTTACAGTTTTACTTATAAATTTTGAAAGGAAATATGCGATTACAAGCACAAGAATAGCAATCCCAATGTTGGGCAGATTTTCTATCAAACCGGAAAGCCAACCCCATAATTTATCGGTAATGTCTTGAAATGAATTGGTAATTTTATCGTTCATATAATTGGTTGTTTAAGAGCGGTTATTTGTTCTTAAGGCACTTCGTCTTAAAAGATAAACCATCTCGAGCCTAAAATAAGTGATTTTTAAATTTTTTGAAGTGCTTTAACAGCCTTTAACTTGAATGTAGGGCGTATTAACAGTTTTTAATAGCCTGAATATCTAAAAATGATAATCCTACAAGTAACTGCTAATATGTCCAACAAACGAATTACAATAAGGGTAATATACGCTCGAGTGCCATTCCTCTCGAGGCCTTTATTAATAAGTAGCTGTTCATTATAGAACTAGTTTTTAATGCTTCGGAAACTGCTTCGAAGCTTTCAAATCTTACAATAGATACATTTTTACCACTTGTCTTTGAGAAGGTTTTCCCAATTAGAAATACCTTCTCAAAAATTGAGGTCTCAATAAAATCAACGATGGCTTGATGTTCTTTCAGGGCATCTGCACCCACTTCGAACATATCCCCTAAGAAGAGGATTTTAGGAGTACCTTCAGATTGAGCAAAGTTTTCTAGAGCTGCCATCATACTTGTTGGATTGGCATTATAGGCATCCAGAATAATCTTATTTGTTCCTTGTTCTATAAGTTGCGAACGGTTATTATCTGGCACTAATGCTTCGATTGCATGTTTAATTTTTTCCGAAGAGACCTTAAAAAAAGCACCTATTGCAATTGCTGCAGCGATATTGTGGAAATTATAAAGTCCTATTAAATTACTTTGCATATCAATACCTTCAAAATGAACAAGCAGTTTGCTCGAAGCCTCTTTCAACTGTATAAGATAATCACCATCATTTTTTCCGAAGACTATTTTCTGAATATCCTTGGAATTTAATATTTGTAATTGATCATTGTTGTTAATGAAAACACTTTTGTTGTTCGCTTTTAGGTGTTTGTAGAGTTCCGTTTTACCTTGAATAACACCTTCCATACTTCCGAAGCCTTCCAAATGCGCCTTCCCAAAATTTGTGATATAGCCATAATCAGGATTTGCAATTTTACACAATTGTGCAATTTCTCCTATATGATTAGCGCCCATTTCAACAATACCTAATTCTGTGGATGTATCCATAGAAAGCAGTGTAAGAGGAACGCCTATATGGTTGTTGAGGTTTCCTTTAGTGGCAACGGTATTAAAACTCTCACTCAGGATTGCGTTAATAAGTTCTTTGGTAGTGGTTTTACCATTACTGCCCGTCAATGCGATAATTGGGATATTTAAGTAACTTCGATGATAACCTGCAAGTTTTTGTAACAGAGTTAAACTATCCGCACACAGTATGGTTTCTCCAGTGTTTTTATGATAGCCTATTTCATCAATAATTACCTTATAAGCTCCTTTTTTTAATGCTTCGTGTGTAAATTTATTGCCATTAAAATTGTCTCCTTTTAAAGCAATGAATATACATCCTTTTGTGATTTTTCTGGTGTCGGTACAAATACCGGTGCTTTCCAGAAAATGCTGATGCAAGGTTTCTATCTTCATAAAATAAATATACTAAAAAACCCTCCGCTGCGATTTGCAAAGGAGGGTTTTAAATTTATTCAATATTGTTTTTAGTTTCTTGGGCGTTTACCGTTTTTGGTTTTTGAACCTACACGAGACATCGCACATCTAAATCCGATATAGTCTGTAGCCATATCTTGTGGGAAATATCTTCTTTGCGCCGGGTCTAACCAGTAATCACGATCTCTCCAAGAACCACCTTTGTATACTCTAACTTCGTTATCGATTAAGGTTGTTCTGTTTGATGACTTATCGAAAGTACGATCTAAATGTCCAGTACTATCTGCAGATACTTTGTGTGTTGGAGAATTGTACATTCTTTTTCCTTCGTCTATTTCATTTCCATCATCTTCACCAAAAGATTGGTAGTAACGTGTAGAACGCTTATCTCCATCTCTGTAGTCACGGTTGTCACTATCGGAGAAGTTTGTTCTTAAATAAGTTTCATTTTCATCTACAGGAACCTGTAAAATTTCACCAGGCAAGTTTCTAGCAACAATTTTACCATTACTCAAGGTGTCGAAAACTATAGAATCTGAAGTAACAACTTTTACCTTTCCATCTTTATCAATGGCGTTTTTGGTATAAACATTACCTCTATAGTAGTTGAAATCGTTGAATTCGTCGTCTACTATTGGTCGGTATACATCGGCAACCCACTCGGCAACATTTCCAGCCATATCATATAATCCGTAGTCATTTGGCTCGTACGATTTTACTTGAGCGGTAATATCGGCACCATCATCACTCCATCCGGCAATTCCACCGTAATCACCATCACCTTGTTTAAAGTTAGCTAATTGGTCACCACGAGTTCTTCTTTTATTAGAACGAGTATATTGCCCATCCCAAGGATATTTTTTTCTACCTCTGTAAACATTGTAGTTTCTAAGTCCAACAAGTCCTAAAGCGGCATATTCCCATTCTGCTTCGGTAGGAAGACGATAAGAAGGCATTAATAATCCATCTTTTCTTTGGATATAAAGTCCCGTACTGTCCTTACTTTTCTTAGCAATACCTTGAGAGCGTTTTCCACCTCTGGTAATAGAGTCATTTCCTCCGTAAGCCAAAGTAGGGGCATTTAAATAAGTTTCAGTGCTGAAAGTTTCACCCGGTTTCACTTCATAACGAGCATTTCTAGTAGTGATTCCTTCGTCTTCAAGAATAAGTTCATTTACTCTATCTGTTCTCCAGTTACTAAATTCTACCGCTTGAACCCAGCTAACTCCTACTACAGGATATTCTGCATAGGCGGGGTGGCGAAGATAGTTGTTGGTCATCACTTCATTGTATCCTAAACGATTTCTCCATACCAAAGTATCGAGTAAAGCGCCTTCGTAAATTCTTCTGTAATTTTCATCCGATGGAGGGAAAACATTCTTTAACCAATCTAAATACTCGAGGTACATTAGGTTAGTTACTTCTGTTTCATCCATGTAAAAAGACTGAACGTGTTGTTGGTTAGGGCTGTTGTTCCAGTCATGCATAGGATCATCCTGTACTCTACCCATTGTAAAAGTTCCGCCTTCAATGAACATAAGTCCCGGGCCGGTTTCTTGTTCTTTCGCTTTCGGATTGTATTGGAAACCTCCCTCTTTAGAGTTCATCTTCCATCCGGTAGCTCTGGAGCTGTCTTTGTAATCTCTGGATTTGTTACAACTACCTAAAAAGATAGTTGCCGCCAATGCAAGGCATAGCTGTAGAATTAGGGTTTTGTTCAAGTTCATAGTATAAATTATGAAAAAAATTGGGTTCGCAATATAGTGATTAACGGTAAAAAAGCAATAATATTTTAATAATAATGCAATGTTAGGTTTAAGTTCTTTTTACCACTAACACAAGTGCAAACGTATTACTTTTAATATTATTATTTAGTTTATTAATAAAATTAACTTTGAATCCTCTTATAATACTAAGTGTATATTTGCAACGTTATTGATACTAATGAAAAAAAAGATACTACTTATAAGTCTGTTAATATTGCCTTTTCTTCTGAAGGCGCAGACCAAAAATATTTCGATTACTTGGTTGGATGATACTTCCCAAACTACAGGCTATCAGGGAGCTAAAGTGTCTTCCGAAGCTATTGGAAAAGCAGTTAAAGTACACCAAGGCTACCTTAGCCAAGATTTTTCAATTTTTACCGATACTTGGGAAGATACCGGCCTGGCTAATCCCACTTCTTTGAGACTTAGTAATATACAATATGGTACTATTTCTTCAGAAGAATTAAAAAAAATTAAAACTTCACAAGTACCAAACTCACTTCAATTTTCCATTCAAAGTCATAAAGGAAGGGATAAAATCTACACCAGTGTTAGTGTTTCTCCCGTAATAAATCAGAATGGTCTATATAAAAAAGTACTTTCTTTCAGCGTAAATTACAATAAATCGAATGCCAATATCGGGCAGCGACCTTTGCAATTAAGTAATTCTGTATTAGCGACTGGCTCATGGTATAAGTTTAAGATCGACCAAACAGGTATTTACAGATTAGACAAGAATTTTTTAAACGATCTTGGAATGAACACCGACGGTATCGACCCAAGAACTATTAAAGTTTACGGACATGGAGGATTGCCGTTACCGTATCGAAATAGATATAATACAGAATTCGATATACCCCAAAATGCTATTCAAGTTTTAGGAGAGGAAGATGGCTCGTTTGATGGCAGTGATGCTGTGCTCTTTTATGGGATAGGGGTAAGAGGATACGATGATACAGAAGACACATTCACAAGTATTGCGACTCCAATTAACGACACCAATGTGAATCCGTACAGTGATGACAGCTACTATTACGTGACAGCCGATGGAGCACCCGGATTAAGAGTGCAGGCCATGGTTGAACCGACTTCGGCTCCAAATATCACTATTACAGATTTTCATGATTATCAATTTCATGAACTGGATGAAAATAGTCCGGGTCTTGTAGGTAGAAGATGGATGGGTAACAGGTTTGATATAGAAAGCGAGCAAAGTTTCGAATTTAACTTTCCAAATATTGTGACTAATGTAGAGCCTATGCATATTGTGATAAAGGCAGGGGCAGTTTCGGAAGTAATGACCTCAATGGCCGTATCCATTAACGGCGCCAGTGTCGATCCCTTAAGCTTTGGACCGGTTGGGAATTTTCAATTGGTTTTAACAACTGATGATTATAGAGAAGATTTTCCACCTCCCGGGGATGGGAATTTAAAAATTGACCTTGCTTACAATAATAGTGGAAATCCTTCTGGAATAGGATATCTGGACTATATAGGAATACAGGGTTTACGACAACTTAAAGGAGTAGAAGGGCAGTTAAAATTTCAAAATAATAATGTGAGTACATTATCAGGTACTGGTGAGTATCAGATATCAAATGCCACTCAGTTTTCTCAGGTTTGGGACATAACAAACAAAGGTTTTATTAATGCGAAGTCCAATGAAACCGGAGATGTCTTTTCATTTAAAGCGACCATGGGTGAATTGCGAAAGTACGTCGCTGTGAATCCGAATAATTATTTTGAACCTATTCAAATATCTCCTTCTCAGATACCTAATCAGAACTTAAAAGGAACAATATTCAACGATGAGGCAGGAAACTTTAAGGACATTGATTATCTGATTGTGACGGCTCCTTTTTTAATTCAACCCGCATTACGATTGGCTAATCATCATAAAAATGTATACGGTTTAAATGTAAAAGTGGTTACTACCGATAAAATTTATGAAGAGTTTAGCTCCGGAAAACAAGATTTAAGCGCCATTCGAAATTTTGTACGCTATATTTATGAAAATGCTTCTTCCGCGGATAAAAGAATTAAGTATTTGAACCTATTCGGTGACACCTCTGTCGATTATAAAAACAGACTCAAAAATAACAACAATATTGTTCCAACCTATCATACGCTTTATAGCGGAAGCACGCATGATTCTTATATGTCTGATGATTTCTTCGGAATGATGGGTGCTACAGAACTAGATGATGAAGGGCTAATGTATGGTCCTGAAAAACTGGATATTGCTGTGGGTAGAATGGTAGTGGATGAAGTGGGGCTCGCTAATGCAATGGTAGATAAGGTTATAGCGTACTCATCGAAAGAGTCATACGGGAATTGGCGAAATAATTTTCTGTTAATCTCAGATGATCTAGATCAAGATAATGAATGGACCTTAGAAGTTAATCTGGATGCTTTAGGAGATAGGATCTCGGATGAAAAACCGTTTGTAAATGTAAAAAAGATACATAGTGATGCCTATCAGCAAGAAACATCGGCAGGTGGTCAAAGGTATCCACAGGTAAATGAGGCTATCATAAATAATATTGAGCTCGGTGCGGTGATTGTAGATTACTTTGGTCATGGAGGCGAGGATGGTCTGGCAGCAGAGTTTATTTATACCAAAGAAATTGCAAAGAACTTAAAAAATACGAATCGATACCCGTGTATCGTTACAGTGACTTGCGAATTTTCAAAATTCGATAACCCTTTACGAATTACGGCAGGTGAACTTACCTATCAGAATAGAGAAGGTGGGGCTATCTCATTGCTTACTACTACTAGGTCAATTAGTATTGGTTTGGGTATTGTGTTTAATGACTCCTTGGCCGATCAACTTTTTGGTTTTGGCACCAACACTCCAAATACCCCTGCAGAAGGATTGCGATTAAGTAAGAATACATTAATAACCCCGGAACGTAGAGTGGTGTTTTTTATTGGAGATCCTGCGCTACACCTGGCATTTCCGAAGCGAGAAATACGATTAACTGAAGTTAACGGTGTGCCTGTTTCCCAATTTACTGGAAATCTTAGGGCTTTAGATCGAGTATCGATGAAAGGAGTGGTTGTAGATGAACAAGGAAATTTATTAACGAATTATAATGGCGTTCTTCAAGCAAAAATATTTGATAAGGATATTCAGAGACAGACATTATCGAATGATGGAAATTTCAATAATTTTATTATGCAATTTAAAACGCTGGGAGAATCTCTTTTTAATGGAAAAGCAACAATATCGAGTGGTACATTCGAATTTGAATATGTCATGCCTAGGGATACCCAAATCCCAATCGGAAAAGGAAGAGTTAGTTTGTATTCCAGTAGAAATGGTATTCTTGAAGATCAATCGGGAGTGAACCTCGATATTTCAATGGGAGGGCTCAATGAAGATGCTCCAGAGGATAATCAGGGGCCTCGCATTCAACTTTTTATGAACGATGAAAGTTTTGTTTCCGGAGGAATAACCAACGAATCTCCAATCTTATTGGCGAAATTGGCAGATGAAAATGGTCTTAATACTTCCAGCGGAATTGGACATGATATGATTGCCATACTTGATGGTGATGAGTCTAATCCATTTGTTTTAAATGAGTACTATCAGGCAGATGTTGACGATTATTCGAAAGGGGCCTTAAATTATAAATTACGAGATCTGGAAGATGGACTCCATACACTTACCCTAAAAGCATGGGATGTATACAACAACTCTAGTACTGCAGAAATCCAGTTTATTGTTGCCGGTGGAGATGCTATCGAAATAACCAAAGTGCTCAATTATCCTAACCCCTTTGTAGATTATACCGAATTTTGGTTTAACCACAATCGTCCTTATGAACCTTTAGATGTGCAGGTGCAAGTATTTACTGTGACAGGGAAGGTAGTTTGGTCAAAAAGTGAAACATTAGCTGCCGAAGGTTCCTATTTATCCAGAAGAATTACCTGGAACGGAAGAGATGATTTTGGCGATAGAATAGGGAAAGGAGTATACATTTATAAGATAACTGTTAAATCCACGTTAACAAATAAGCGAGTTGAAAAATTTGAAAAACTTGTCATCCTTTAAAAATTAAAATTATATTTGTCCAAAATTTGAACCTCATGAAGAAAGTTTTTATTCCAATTTTATTAGCACTTATAACATTTAAAGCCTCAGCTCAGACTGATCCGGCGCCAGAAACTGGATCGCTTCAAGGGGTAATTACCACCGGAGTTCCATTTCTTTTAATTGCAGGAGATGCTCGTGCAGCAGGAATGGGAGATATTGGAGTTGTTACTTCTTCAGATGCCTTTTCACAGCAGTGGAACCCTGCTAAGTATGCTTTTGCATTAAATAAACAAGGGATTGGGGTAACTTATACGCCTTACCTAAGTAAACTGGTAAATGATATTTTCCTCGGAAACATAACCTATTACAACCGTCTTTCCGAAGGAAGTGCAGTAGGAGTGAGTTTCCGCTATTTTAGCGCAGGTGAAATCGAATTGAGAGACACTCCAGATCAGGAAGCTTTAATTGTGAAGCCAAACGAATTGATGTTTGATGTTTCTTACTCACTTCGATTGAGCGAACGTTTCTCTATGGCAGTTGCCGGACGATTTATCAATTCAGATTTAAAACTAGGTCAGTCAGCGACTAGCGAAGGAAGAGCCGCAAGTTCATTTGCAGTAGATGTTGCTGGTTACTATCAGAGTGAAGAGATTGCTTATAACGATTTCGACGGTCGATGGAGACTTGGATTTAATGTTTCTAATATTGGACCAAAGATTAAATATGATGACTCAGGTTCTGAAAGTAGCCTTCCAACCAATCTTGCTCTTGGTGGTGGATTCGACTTTATTTTAGACGAGTACAACAAAGTTGGAGTTTCTGTAGAAATAGATAAACTATTGGTGCCAACACCAAGTGATTCTAATAACGATGGATCAATCGACAGAAATGATGATTATTATAACGAAAGTTTCTTTAGCGGGATGTTCTCATCATTTGGTGATGGAGATAACGAGTTAAAAGAGTATGTATGGGCATTAGGTGCAGAATACTGGTATCAGGATTCATTTGCTTTTAGACTGGGTTATTTTAACGAGGCAGAAGAAGCTGGATCTAGAAAATTCCTTTCACTAGGAGCAGGTTTCAGATATACAACGATTAATTTTGATGTATCCTACTTGTTCTCAACTTCCAAAGTGGTAAGTCCGTTAGAAGGAAGCTTACGATTTGGTTTAACGTTTAACTTCGGAGACGAATACGACGAATACTAGACATTTGAAAAAACACACTATTGAAACACATTTAGAAGTTTTTGATTTAGTATCGGAACTTTCTGAAGACATTCAAAAATTAATGATTAAGGCGCATGAAGCACGTGAAAATGCTTATGCGCCTTATTCGCATTTTAAGGTTGGTGCAGCCCTTCAATTGGAATCTGGAAAAATAATTCAAGGGAATAATCAGGAAAACGCTGCATTTCCTTCCGGACTTTGTGCTGAAAGAGTGGCGGTTTATCAGGCAGGAGCATTGTTTCCGGGAGAAACGATAGTAAATTTGGCTATCTCTGCCAGATCCTTAAAACAAGTGCTTACAACTCCTATAGCACCTTGTGGTGGCTGTCGTCAGGCACTAGCCGAATATGAAGTCAACCAGAAAACACCAATCGCCATCTATTTTATGGGCGAAAGTGGGAAAGTAATGAAATCAAATTCAGTGAATGATCTCTTGCCGCTTATGTTCGATGGTTCATCACTTTAACCAAGAAATGGATCTTATATCCTATTTCAGTCTCAATCTTTATATAATTTTCTAGTTAAGTAATTTTAGAAATGGAATTTAAACTTCTACTTCTTTTGTAGAACTGTTTAATATGCTATTTTTGTTATTCGTTCAATGTGTTTCCCTTCGGAAACTATTACAATTGATACATGAAGAAAATAACCAAACAGACATACCTTGATTGGTATGAAAACATGCTATTCTGGCGCAAATTTGAAGATAAACTTGCGCAGGTATATATTAATCAAAAAGTAAGAGGTTTTCTGCATTTATACAATGGGCAGGAAGCGGTTTTAGCAGGATCACTTCATGCTATGGATCTTACTAAGGATAAAATGATCACGGCCTATCGAAATCACGTACAACCAATTGGTATGGGCGTGGATCCAAAACGAGTGATGGCAGAATTGTATGGTAAGGCTACAGGTACTTCTCAAGGTCTTGGTGGGTCTATGCATATTTTTTCAAAAGAACATCGTTTTTATGGCGGTCATGGGATCGTTGGTGGACAAATTCCGTTGGGTGCCGGTCTGGCATTTGGCGATAAGTATCAGGGAAGTGATGCAGTAACCCTAACCTTTATGGGTGATGGTGCTGTACGTCAAGGATCTTTACATGAAACTTTTAATCTTGCTATGCTTTGGAAGCTTCCAGTGGTATTTTGCTGTGAAAATAACGGCTATGCTATGGGTACATCGGTTGCAAGAACTGCAAATCATACAGATATATACAAACTCGGACTTGGCTACGAAATGCCTTGTAAGCCAGTGGATGGTATGAAACCAGAGGTAGTGGCGAAAGAAATGGACGAAGCCATACAACGCGCTAGACGCGGTGATGGTCCAACTTTTCTTGAAATCCGGACCTATCGTTACCGAGGTCATTCAATGAGTGATGCGCAACATTATAGAACTAAAGAGGAAGTTGCAAAGAAGCAGGAAGAAGATCCTATTTCGTATGTGCTACATGAGATTTATAAAAAGAAATGGGCTACAGAAGCTGAAATTAAAAAGGTCGATAAGAAAGTAAAAGACATGGTGGCAGCATGCGAAAAATTTGCAGACGAGTCTCCTTATCCGGAGAAGAATGTTATGTACGATGTTGTATACGATCAGAAAGACTATCCATTTTTACCTCATAAATTATAATTGATATGGCAGAAGTAATTAACATGCCGCGTTTGAGCGATACAATGGAAGAAGGAACTGTCGCCACCTGGTTGAAAAAGGTGGGAGACAAGATTAATGAAGGTGATATTCTTGCAGAAATCGAAACTGACAAAGCAACCATGGAATTTGAATCCTTCCACGATGGAATATTGCTTCATATTGGGATTCAGGAAGGAAATACGGCTCCTGTGGACACCTTACTAGCCATAATCGGTGAGAAAGGGGAAGATATTTCAGCTCTTGTTAGTGGTGGTGGTAAGTCTTCGGAAAGTTCTTCGGAAGCGAAAAAAGAGGCTGCTGCTCCTACAAAAGATGCTGTTGATACTAAAAGTGCAAAAGAAGTTGCGAATACTTCCGAAGCAAAAGAAAAAAATACAAACGACCTGCCAAAAGGGGTAGAAGTGATCACAATGCCAAGGCTAAGTGATACGATGACCGAAGGTACTGTGGCGACATGGTTAAAAAAGGAAGGCGATTTGATCGAAGAAGGCGATATTCTCGCAGAAATCGAAACTGATAAGGCTACGATGGAATTCGAGTCGTTCTATAATGGAACCCTGCTTAAAATTGGAATAAAAGAAGGAGAATCGGCAGCGGTAGATTCGTTACTAGCGATTGTTGGCCCGAAAGGAACCGACGTTAGTGGAATTACCGGATCCCTTAAAAAGGATACAGCTTCAACCAAGTCTGAAGAAAAAGAATCTTCTGCTACATCAAAAGCAGCAAATACTTCCGAAGAAAAAAATACAACTACTAAAGAAGATAAATCAACTCCCCAGCTTGCTAAAACAGCCGATGGTGGACGCATATTTGTTTCCCCTCTTGCTAAAAAAATGGCAGAAGATAAAGGAATCAACCTTACTCATGTAACGGGTAGTGGTGAAAATGGACGTATTGTAAAAAGCGATATCGAAAATTATCAACCACAGGCGCAAGCTTCCGGACAAGCTGCTACGGCTGCTTATGTTGCAACAGGAGAAGAAAGCTTTGAGGAAATTAAAAACTCTCAAATGCGTAAGACTATTGCCAAACGTCTTGGAGAATCTAAATTTACCGCGCCACATTATTATTTAACGGTAGAGTTGGATATGGATCACGCAATGGCTGTTCGTAAATCGATTAATGAAGATCCGGATGTTAAGATCTCATTTAATGATATGGTGGTGAAAGCTTGTGCTATGGCATTGCGAAAGCATCCTAAAGTGAATAGTCAATGGACAACAGATAGCACTCGAATCGCTAAACATATTCATGTTGGTGTTGCGGTGGCAGTTGATGAAGGTTTGCTTGTTCCGGTATTGAAATTTGCTGATCAGATGACTTTCTCTCAAATTGGAGCCAATGTAAAAGAATTGGCCGGCAAGGCAAGAAACAAGAAGATCACTCCAGCCGAAATGGAAGGAAGTACTTTTACTGTTTCTAATCTTGGAATGTTTGGAATTAAAGAATTTACATCTATTATAAATGCGCCTAATTCTGCAATTTTATCGGTAGGAACTATTGTTGAAAAGCCTGTTGTAAAAGATGGAGCAATCGTGGTAGGAAATACAATGACCGTTACGCTTGCTTGTGATCATAGAACGGTTGACGGCGCTACAGGTGCCCAATTCCTGCAAACACTTAAAAAATATATAGAGAATCCTGTTTCAATGTTTGTATAAACAGTTGTCTCATCAGTAAAAAACATCCCGTTAGGTTCAGTTTTTCTGAAAATAACGGGATTTGTTATAAACTTTAGCCATAAGAAATGATTTTTGAGACTGAAAGATTAATTATCAGAGAATTAACAGCAGACGACAAGGAGCTCTTTTTTGATCTTCAAGGGAATGCGAAAGTTATGAATCCCATTCCGTTGGAGGCTATGTCCAGAGCCGAAAGTGACGAGAAACTTGAAGATCTTATTAAACTCTATAAAGAACATACAGATCGTATATATTGGGCTATTGATCTCAAAGAAAATGTGGAATTTATAGGAATAGCAATGTTGCTAACTAATGAAGATGGTGATAAAGAACTAGGATATAGGTTAAGGGAAAAGCATTGGAAACAGGGATATGGAACCGAGACCGCAGAAGGGGTTATTCAGTATAGTTTTGACCAACTTAAATTGGAGAAAATTACAGCTGATGCTAATGTTTCAAATTTAGGCTCTTTGAAAATCCTCAGCAAGCTAATGCAGCCGGTGAAGGAATATTACTGTAAAGAACTCGATTGTATGAATCAAAGGTTTGAATTAGTGCGAAAATAAGGCATGTGTTAATATGCTGGAATTAAAATTATGGGATTTACTTATCTTTAAGCGATGAAGAATATAATTATTACAGGAACTAGTCGAGGTATTGGGTTCGAGCTCGCGAAGAAATTTTCGAAAGCTGGTCATAATGTGTTGGCTCTTTCTAGGAATGTTGGCCCGGTTACTAATCTAAAGCTAGCTAATTGTCATTCTTTTTCTTTCGATATTACGAAGGTTTCAGATATTACGAAAGTTTCAGAATTTATAGAAAAGAACTGGAAGAAGGTTGATGTTTTAATCCATAATTCAGGTTTATTAGTGAACGCTCCTTTTTCAGAAATACAAATAACAGACTTTAAGCGTGTTTATGAAGTAAATGTCTTTGGTGTAGCAGCACTTACACAGGCGGTCCTGCCTTTTATGGCTTCGGAAGGACATGTACTCACGATTAGCAGTATGGGTGGTATACAGGGTAGCATGAAGTTTCCTGGTTTAAGTGCTTATAGTAGTAGTAAAGGGGCGGTATTGACATTAACCGAGTTACTGGCGGAAGAGTATAAAGAAACTGGGCCATCCTTTAATGCATTGGCCTTAGGCGCGGTACAGACAGAAATGCTTGCTGAAGCGTTTCCTGGTTATGAAGCACCTTTAACAGCAATAGAAATGGCGGATTATATTTACGATTTTTCGCTTAACGGAAATAAATATTACAACGGGAAAATCTTACAGGTTTCCAGTTCAACACCATGATCACTTATGACAGAAGTTCTCGAAAAATATATCCCGGAGGCCGCTGTTGTTCCAACATTTGAGTTGATAAAACGTAATCATGTTCACTTAAAAATCGTCAATGAAAGGGTAAGTCGACATGGAGATTATAGAAAACTTCCAGACGGGGACCATCAAATAACGGTGAATGCCAATTTGAATAGATACAGGTTTTTTATCACATTGATTCATGAAATAGCGCATCTTGTTGCTTTTCAGAAATACGGAAGACTGATAAAACCACATGGGCTGGAATGGAAACGTACTTTCCAGCAATTGATGCTGCCATTTATTCGCCCTGAAATATTTCCAACTCACCTTTTACCTTTACTTGCAATACATTTTAAGAATCCGAAGGCTACGAGTGACACCGATACACGTTTGGCATTGGCATTAAAACAATATGATCCTGAAAACGATAAAAATTATATATTTGAAATACCTTTGGGAGGTCATTTTAGATTGTACAACGGCAAGATTTTTAAAAGAGGTAATCAGCGTGTAAAACGGTATGAATGTTTGGAAGTAGCAACGGGAAGAATGTATCTTTTCAATCCGAATGCTGAGGTGGAATTTTTAAAGTAGACCTTGTTCTAATTCTAAATTTAATGATCTTTTTACATTATAAAAATAGAAGTTGGTTAACACATTGATTATATTGGAGTACAGTCTGTAATTGAAGGAAATATATGAATAAGGACAACTATGCAGTTATTATGGCGGGAGGAATCGGATCACGATTCTGGCCTGTGAGTCGGGCTGATTTTCCGAAGCAGTTTCACGATATGTTGGGATCGGGGCAAACCCTTATTCAGAAAACATTTTCGAGGCTCAATAAAATGGTACCCTCCAAGAATATCTACATACTTACTAATAATCGTTATTTGGATATTACGCTTGAGCAGCTACCTGAAATCACAAAGGCGCAAGTCATACTTGAACCTGCTATGCGAAATACAGCACCTTGTATTTTACTTTCGGCATTGAAAATAAAGAAACAGAATCCGAACGCTGTGATGTTGGTGGCTCCTAGTGATCATTGGATTGAAGACGAGCTTGCCTTTGCTAAGGATGTTGAAGAATGTTTTAGTGAAGCTAAGCAAAAGGAAATGTTGATTACTTTGGGAATTTCTCCTACATTTCCGAATACTGGCTATGGTTATATCGAAAGTGATAAAACCGATAGGTCTGCTATAAAGCGGGTGCTTCAGTTTCGGGAAAAGCCGGATTATGAAACAGCTAAAAAGTTTATAGCAGAAGGGAATTTTGTGTGGAATGCCGGTATTTTTATTTGGAGTGTTGAGAGTATTGTGAAATCGTTCGAGCGTTATTTACCTTTGATGTCACAACTTTTTTCTGAAGGGAATTCGGTTTATAATACTTCGGAAGAAACGGAGTTTATAAATCATAATTACGGGAGTTCAGAGGACATTTCGATTGATTACGGGATTATGGAAAAAGCAAAAAATGTCTATGTTAAAAGGGCTTCTTTCGACTGGAATGATTTGGGAACCTGGGGTGCATTATATGATAAGTTGCCGAAAGAAAATAATGAAAACGCAGTGGTTAGAGCAAAAACGCATCTTATTAACGCCGAAGGAAATATGATTTCTACAGCTTCGGAAAAGTTAGTAGTGATAGATGGAATTGATAATTATATTGTAGTGGACACTGAGAATGTTCTGCTATTATTTCCGAAGAAAAAAGAACAAGAAATTAAAAAATTGTTAGGAGAAATATCGGAAGCATTTGGTGAAAATTATACTTAGAATCTATGGGGACTTCAGAAAATAATAACATAAATATTACACCAAATGAAGAGCAATTGGAAGTGTCTAGACTCACCGCGGTTGCGAGCATCAAGAAGTTTTTAAAAGAACTATTCGATATCCGTTCCGATTCAGACCGTGATGCTACTATTGAAGCTGTAAAGAAAGATATCCCCTTTAAAGGGCATACTGCATGGATTCTAATCTTTTCAATCTTTGTGGCTTCCATCGGACTTAATGTTAGTAGTACCGCTGTTGTAATTGGTGCCATGTTAATTTCACCACTTATGGGGCCGATTGTGGGAATAGGGTTGTCGGTTGCAATTAATGATATAGAGACACTTAGAAGATCCTTACTGAATTTAGGCGTAATGGTGTTTTTGAGTGTATTAACGGCCTTTTTATACTTCAAATTGTCACCATTAACGGAAGAAACACCAGAACTTCTGGCGAGAACGTATCCTACTATTTTGGACGTTTTAGTTGCTATTTTCGGTGGTTTGGGACTTATTGTTGCAAAAACCAAGAGTGGAACTATTGCCAGTGTAATCTTTGGAGTTGCAATTGCTACAGCACTTATGCCGCCTTTATGTACTGTTGGATACGGATTGGCAATAGGCAATATGTCTTATGCGGGAGGGGCGATTTATCTTTTCTCAATTAATGCGGTTTTTATAGCATTAGCCACTTTTATTGTTTCCAAATTATTGAGATTTCCAATGGTTCGATATGCGAATTCTCAACGTAGAAGGCGTATTGCTCAACTAGCTTCCTTGATCGCTTTGGTGGTAATGGTTCCTAGTGTTATTTTGTTTCTCAATCTTTTGAAAGTACAGGTTTTTGAAAATAGAGCGAAGGAATTTGTAAATACGATCGTTAAATATGATGGAGCGGAAGTGGTGAAATTCACTCAGGATTTTGAAACCCAAAATATTGATGTTTACTTTATTGGTTTGCCGGTACCTCAAAGAATTATTAGTGAATGGAATACAAAGTTGAAAAAGACCGATAAACTTGAGGAAGTAAATTTAAGAGTGTATCAGGGAGCAGATCAAAGTGGAGCATTGGCAGAAAGATTATCGGGAGAAGTAAAGGCCGGTATACTTGAAGATCTCTATGTTAAAAATGAACAAGCAATTAGGGATAAAGATGACAGGATTCAGTTTTTGGAAAATGAAATTACTAATTTGAAGGTAAGAGAATTTCCTTTCAAAGAACTAAGTGATGAGGTAAAGATTAATTATGATGAATTGGAAACCTTCAGTTATTCGAATAAGATTACTACTAACTTCACAAAAACAGATACACTCCCTGTTATAAATGTTAGGTGGAAAAAAGATGTTTCTTCAAAAGTAAGACAAGAAAAAATGCAAAAACTGGATCAATGGCTTAGGTTTAAACTTAAACTGGATACCTTGAGTATTGTTGAGTATAATTAATAAAAAAAGGCGCCGATAAGCGCCTTTTTTTATATGTATAAATGTTTTTACTGTTTTAAAAATTTATAGCTAACGACTTGCTTTTCAATTTCTAGTTGAACAAAGTAAACACCGCTATCTAGAGAAGAAACGTTTATGTCGTTTTCTGAAGAGATAGATGTATTTTTGATTACTTTCCCATTTAAATCAATAATTGTAACTGGTTTATTCTCTAAGCCTTTAAGTGAAAAGTTCAGCACATCTGAAGCAGGGTTAGGAAACAATCGTAAGCCCTCTATTTCAAATTGGGTTACTGCCAAAGGATTACTCCCTTCTACAATAACATGTTGTTCGTTAATATTTGGGTTATCGATAACATCCACATTTCCAGACGGCCAGCGAACAATCACTTGATCAATTGTTGAACTTGTTCCAATTCCAAAATGTGCAGCTAATGAATTCATATGACTAAAGCCTTGTCCAGAACGCACTTCTCTAATTTGCATTCCCCAGCTTCCCATTATTTCTATTCGTGCGCCAATTCCGTTAAGGTTACTATCGGTGCCTTCCAAAATAAATTTCACATAATTGTTTGAATTTCCATCGTTCAAGTATAGATGACCGTCGTTTACAACATCTAGAAATCCATCATTGTTAAAGTCTCCAACAGCTCCTTCGTCGAATTGGAGGTCTTGTGGAGTAAATGTTAGATCTCCATTATTAATATAAAGTTCTTTAGATAGTTCAGAAAAAATATCCACAAATCCATCATTGTTAAAATCCCCTGCCTGATTTTCCCAAGCTCCTAAATCGTTAGGGTCAATATTGGTAGAATCGATGATATCGGAATAATTTCCGGTACCGTCATTTAACATGAATTTATTTTTGAAATCGTGATTTACGATGAAAGCATCGAAATCTCCATCATTGTCAAAATCTTCAAACACCGTTGCCCATGATTGCGAATTATCTCTCATCCCAATATCCAATGCATTTTCAGTAAAAACTCCTGTGCCATCATTGGTATACATTGCATTATCTCTATATGGATCTCCTGGAGGTGCACCACTGCGACATTTTGTTAAATACATGTCTTGATCTCCATCGTTGTCGTAATCTACCCATATTGCGGCATAATTACCAGGTGCACTAATTGTTTGTATAAGTGTTTGATCTAAGGTCATATTCCCTGATCCATCATTGCGATAGGGGTGGCTTAAGGCGACATCATGGCATACAAAAGTATCCAGATCTCCGTCATTGTCAATATCGGCCATGGTAGACCGTTGAGAAAAGATATATTCTGGATGGATAGCAAGTGTATAAGCTGTTCCATCGTTATTCGCCATTAAGAAAGATACTTTTTGCACATTTCCCAGGACTAGATCGTTGTATCCGTTCCCATCTAGATCACCGGCTGCGGCGCTCCAGTCTGGTTTAAAGTCGATTGTCATTGGAATCCAAACCGAATTAAATGTTTCGCCTGCCATTTGATAATCAATACTTATTCCATTTTCTGAAACCCTAGTATAGTCATCTAAATAATCACCGTTCATATCGACTCCTATTTCTGAATTATCGGGATGGTTGCTTAATAAGTCACTTCGATCTGTAAAAGTTACCTGAGCCATAAGTGAAGCAGATCCTATGAAGGCCAAGAGAATAAGTATATTTTTTTTCATATCGAGCAAGTTTATATTCTTGATAAAAATAAAGGAAAATAATTGATTCGCATATAGTTAGCGAAAAAATCTACTGCTCAGAGATCTGAATATCTCTAATTTTCTTAAAAAGATCGGAAGAATATACAAATTTGGTCACATCCTCATTGTCGGTTTTAAAAATATCTTCTTTAGTTCCCTGCCATACAAGAAGGCCATTTTTTAAAAGCACAATATTTTCTCCAATCTCCATTACTGAATTCATATCGTGGGTAACCACAATAGTTGTTATGTTATATTCGTGTGTAATTTCCTGAATAAGATTGTCGATTACAGTTGCGGTTCTTGGATCGAGTCCTGAATTTGGTTCATCACAAAACAAATATTTCGGATTATTTACAATAGCCCTTGCAATGGAAACTCTTTTTTGCATTCCTCCGGAAATTTCTGCGGGGAATTTTTTATTCACATTTTCGAGATTCACGCGTTTTAAGACTTCGTTCACTCGGGTAAGCATTTCACTCTTTTTTTGACTACTGAACATCCGTAACGGGAACATTACATTATCCTCAATATTCATTGAATCAAAAAGTGCCCCTCCTTGAAATAACATCCCAATTTCTTCTCTTAAGGTTCGCTGTTCATCATCATTCATATCCTGAATGGCTTTGTCTTCGTAATAAATTCGACCTTCTTCAGGTTGGAATAAACCTATTAAACATTTCAACATTACTGTTTTTCCACTTCCACTCTGGCCGATAATAAGATTTGTCTTCCCTTTTTCAAAGGTGGTTGTAATACCTTTTAGAATTTCTTCATCACCAAAACTCTTTTTTATGTTTTCTATCTTGATCATGAGCTTAAAAGGAGTTGGGTTACAATATAATTTGAAAGAATAATAAGTACACTGGTCCACACAAATGAATTTGTACTGGCTTTACCTACTTCCAATGCGCCACCTTTCATATAATACCCCTGCCAAGATGGTACCGTTGCAAGAATAAAGGCGAAAATCATAGTTTTAAGAAAGGCATAGACTATATGAAATGGTATAAACTCTTCTTGAAGACCTTGAACAAAGGAAGCCGAAGAGGTAAATCCACCATATACGCCAGCGACCCAGCCACCCAATATTCCTAAAAACATTGAAATTGCAATCACAAATGGATAAAAGAGTAATGCAACAATCTTAGGAAATACAAGGTAATTCAACGAGTTGATTCCCATAACCTCCAAGGCATCAATTTGCTCCGTAACTCGCATTGAACCTATGCTCGATGTAATAAATGACCCTACTTTTCCTGCCATAATGATTGACATAAAGGTAGGTGCGAACTCCAAAATTACCGACTGCCGGGTAGCAAATCCTACCAGGTAATCGGGAATTAATGGATTATCCATATTCAATGCGGTTTGTATAGCAATTACTCCACCAACAAAGAAAGAGATGAAAGCAACAATTCCTAGTGAGCCGATAATTAAGTCATTAATTTCCTTAAAAATCAGTTCCTTTAAAACAGAAGTTTTAGTAGGACTGCTAAATACTTTGCCAAGCATCATAAAATAAGAACCAATATCTTCTATATATTTCATAGTATTTATAGTATCGCTAATGTAGCAATTTTATAGATGAACACGTACAAATCCATCGATGCATTATTTTGATAACAATGTCATCATTTTGTGGTATATCTCGGTATTCTCATAGACTCCTCCAAACAAAGCTGCCCCCGGCCCTATAGCAAATACAGGAACCATCGTTGCTGAATGCCCTCCGGTCGAGAAAGTTGGAACTATTTTATTGTAATCCATTCCGTCTGCAGCTAAGGTAAATCCGCCAGTTTCATGATCTGCAGTTACTATAACCAAAGTCTCTCCATCATTCTTGGCAAAATCCAAAGCCACGCCAATCGCTTTATCAAAATCTATAAGTTCAGCGATTAAATATTCGGCATCGTTATCATGACCACCCCAGTCTATTTGAGATCCTTCGATCATAATAAAAAAACCATTGGGGTTTTTTGACAATTTTTTTAAGCCTAAGGCTGTTGCGTTAGGTAAAAAATCACCTCGCCCTTCAGTCATTTTTGGCATGCTATTTTCAGCTAAGATAATTGCCTGTTTCTTTTCAGAAATTTCTGAAGGTAATTCAGTTGTGTTGACTTCAAAGCCATTATTTTCGAATTCTTGAAGAAGATTTTTTCCATCAGGTCTCATATTGAAAAACTTGAGGCCTCCTCCTGCAATAAAATCTACTTTCGAATTCGGTAAAGCCAGTGCAATATCATTATACAAACTTCTTCTTTTTACATGCGCATAAAAACTTGCCGGAGTTGCGTGAACAATCGAGGAAGTTGCGATTAAACCCGTTGCTAAACCTCGTTCAGCAACATTTTCAAGAATTGTTTCTACCGCAATAGTATCCTTGGAAACACCTATCGCCCCATTATAGGTTTTTACCCCTGCCGAAAGTGCTGTTGCACCCGAAGCCGAATCGGTAACCAACTCGTTAGACGAAGAAGTTTTACTCAACCCAATCGTTGTGAATCTCTCAAAATTACTTTTATTTTCATTGTAGAACAAGCTAGCTGAAACTTCACTTAAACCCATTCCATCACCTATTAATAAAATAATATTTTTTGGCTTTGTGAGAGGGAGCTTCGTTTGTGAAGTCACGGTGGATACTACATTCTCAGTTCTTTGTGCTGTAACACAAGAAACAGAAGTGAAGAATAAAAAAAGGATTGGGAATACTACAGTGAACTTAAATTTCATCTAGTTTTTTATTTGTAGGTCAAAAGTACATATAATCCCCTTTTTTTGGTAACAGAACCTACTAAGCTTAGGTTAATTTATTTTTAATTCCCTTCCAGCGATGTTTTCTAATGAATTTTCCTTCTTCTTCGGAAACTATAAATGCCTTATTGCTGCTTTTTGCCTGGAAGTATCCTTGAAGTGCAAATAGAAATTCTTTAAATTTCTTTTTTCTGAAGGCTTGTTTTAAGGAAGCAATTGAAGTTAATAAGAGGCCATATCGCATTTTGTAAAAAGCTTCCCCTTGTAGAAATTTTGAAGCTTTTGTATAAGAAGCTCCTGTAGGTTTTAGATGTTTTACATGTAATGAAGGATCTGTTTTTATTTTCCAGCCGTGAAATTGAGCAAGTAATTCATCTACCGTATCCCATCCAATGCTGTTCTTTAATCCTCCAATATCCTTGAAACACTCTTTTCTATATGCTTTTAAGGCACCTCTAAGATGATCTGTATTTGTTAGGTTCTCAAGAATCCAAGTATCATCATTTGCAATATAGCAAAAACCTCCAGCCATCCCACATTCGGGGTCAGTTGAGAAAGTAGAAATGATATTCTCTAGATAGTGCTTCGGAAAAATAAGATCTGCATCAAACTTACAGATCAAATCGTAGTCGTCATCCAATAATTTATAACCTTCAGAAAATGCATTTATAACTTTACTTCCCGGTACATTTTTAGCTTCCGAAGAAATTGAAATTGAGGTAATAAAGGGATATTCCGAAGAAAAGGTATCAATAATACTCTGGGTTTTGTCTGTAGAATTATCGTTTACAACCACCACTTTTGTTGGTAAAACACTCTGAGTCACCAGAGAATCAAGCATAGACGAAATATATGCTTCCTCGTTATGGGCGGGTATTACAATATAAATCCTCATACCGTCCTTTCAGCATACACTAAATAATATCTAGGAGTAAATCTTCTTAAAATAGGACGAAATCCTATTTTCTTTACGGGATTTGTAAATTTTTCGCGTTTTTTTATTCGCCAACCTGCTTTTTCTAAAAGCCAATCAAACTGCCAATCTTCAAATTCATGATAGTGGCGGTCACGTTCATCGGTTTTACTTCTATAAGCGGATGCAAACCATAATTTTAAAGGTACAGATGCTACGAGTTTATTCGCTTTTATATCCTTCAAAACATTAAATGGTGAAACAAGGTGTTCAAATATTTCAAATGCCGTAACGACATCATATTCACCTTGCTTTACTATATCAACATCGAGATCGAGATCTTCTCCCAATGTATTTGTTACTTGATATCCTTTATCTGTCATCAGTTCAGAGAAAGGGTTAGAAACTCCTAAATCGAGAATTTTCTCATCTCGTTTTATTACTTGCTCTAAAAATTGAATAGTATGTCGATATCTTTTTTTTGGTAATTTGCCTTCGTACATGCTCAGACTCTATAGGTAATTGCATTTATATTCATCCCGGCACCAACACTTGCGAACATTACAATATCTCCTTTATTGATTTGATGTCCTTCCAATTTTCCATGCAGTACCAAATCGTATAACGTAGGGATTGTAGCAACACTAGAGTTGCCAAGTTTATTGATAGTCATTGGCATTATATCTTTAGGCGGAAGTTGATCGTATAATCCGTAAAAACGTTTTATAATCGCTTCGTCCATCTTTTCATTTGCCTGGTGTATAAATATTTTCTTTAAATCTCCAATTGGAATATTAGCCTTGTCAAGACAAGACTTCATTGCCGCCGGAACATGGTTTAAAGCAAATTCATATATTTTCCGCCCATACATTTTTATATAACGCCTGGTATCGGTGAGCTCCTGATTATTTGACTCCCCAAAATAAATAAAATGAGCTTCATCGTATGTATATGTAGAGCTTTCATGTGATAGTATTTCACTTTCAGAATCTGTAACTTCTAAGATAACAGCACCTGCACCATCACTATAAATCATTGAATCTCTATCGTGCTGATCTACAACTCTAGATAAAGCTTCAGCGCCAATTACAAGGCATTTTTTGGCAATTCCAGATTTTATAAAAGAATTAGCATGAATTACACTCTGTACCCAACCCGGACAACCAAAAAGAAGGTCATAACCGACACAAGAGGGGTTTTTTATTTTTAAATTATGTTTAACTCTTGTAGCAATACTAGGCACAGTATCACTCTGTACAGATCCGTGTTTTACGTCTCCATAATTATGAGCAACGATGATATAATCAAGTGTTTCAGGGTCAATTCCTGCGCTATCTATAGCCTTTTGAGCCGCATAAGAGGCAATGTCTGAAGTGTTCATGTCGCTTTTAATGTATCGCCTTTCAGCAATACCGGTAATAGCTTTAAACTTTTCAATAATCACATCATTTTTATGACCGAAACGCGAACCATCCTCATTAAAGAAATCGTGATTCTCAAATTGCTCATTAGGAGCAACTTCTTCCGGAATATAACTTCCAACACCTGTAATGGTAACACCCATTGTAAAAATTTTATTTAAATGTAAGTAAAACTGCTTAGCCGACAATCCATGTAATAAAGAAACTTTAACAAATTACTAAATTCTTAAAAATAACCAGCTTTAATTCAGAATTTGTTAAAATTCGACCAATAAAAATCAAATTACAATAAATTTAAAGTTACTCTAGCAAATCAATTTTTATAAATGCACAACAAATAATTATGCTTCCATATACGATTCAATTGGCTCACAACTGCAAACCAAATTCCGATCTCCATACGCGTCATCCACTCTTCGAACACTAGGCCAGAATTTGTTTTCTGAAACATATGAAAGTGGAAAAGCGGCCTCTTGTCTGCTATATGGAAACTCCCAATTATCAACGGTCAACATTGCTAGGGTATGCGGCGCATTTTTCAATATATTGTTTTCTGTATTTTTATCTGAAGCATCGATCTCCTTTCGAATGGCTATCATAGCATCACAAAAACGATCCAATTCTGCCTTGCTTTCGCTTTCAGTAGGTTCTATCATTAAAGTACCCGCCACAGGGAAAGAAACTGTTGGAGCATGAAACCCATAATCCATTAAGCGTTTTGCAATATCAGTTACTTCAATTCCATTTTCTTTAAACGGACGACAGTCTACAATCATTTCGTGCGCTGCCCGACCTCGTTCTCCTGTATATAAAACGTCGAAGTGACCATGCAAACGTTCCTTGATATAGTTAGCGTTCAATATTGCGTATTGCGTAGACTTTTTCAATCCTTCCATTCCAAGCATCGTAATATAAGCATACGATATTAAGCAAGCTAATGAGCTTCCCCATGGAGCAGCAGAAATTGCTGAAATAGCGTTCTCGCCACCAGATTTTATTAATGGGTTTCCGGGCAAAAATGGTACAAGTTGCTTTGCAACACAAATAGGGCCAACTCCCGGACCACCACCACCATGTGGAATTGCAAATGTTTTATGTAAATTTAAATGGCAAACATCTGCGCCAATAGCTCCCGGATGAGTAAGTGCCACCTGTGCGTTCATGTTTGCTCCATCCATATATACCTGTCCGCCATTTTCATGAATCAAACTTGTAATTTCTTTAATCGCCGATTCGTAAACGCCATGAGTAGAAGGATAGGTAACCATTAAACAAGAGAGATTGTCCCTGTGCTCGATCGCTTTTTCTCTAAGATCTTCTACATCTATGTTTCCATTTTCTGAAGCTTTTGTCACTATTACCTTCATCCCAGCCATAGTTGCACTGGCCGGATTTGTACCGTGAGCAGAAGATGGAATTAAACAAATGTTACGATGTCCTTGTCCTTTAGATTCATGATAAGCCCGTATTACCATAAGTCCTGCATATTCACCTTGAGCTCCCGAATTAGGCTGAAGCGATGTACCTGCAAAACCGGTAATTTCGGTAAGTTGATCTTCCAGTTTGTGCAGCATTTGCTGATAACCTTCCGCTTGCTCTATAGGAACAAAAGGGTGCATATTTCCCCATTGAGGATCACTTAATGGTAACATTTCGGCCGCTGCATTCAATTTCATGGTGCAGGATCCTAAAGATATCATGGAGTGATTTAACGACAGATCTTTGCGCTCCAATTTCTTGATATAACGCATTAATTCTGTTTCACTGTGGTATGAATTGAAAACCTCATTGGTTAAAAATTCTGTCTTTCTGTTTACCTCCTTCGGAATTTTATTTCCTGTAATTAATTCAGTTATTTCTGAAGCCGTTTTCCCTGCTACTTCAGAAAAGATGGCAACAATCCTGTTTAAATCCTTAATTGTAGTAGTTTCATTTACTGAAATAGAAACTGTGTTAGAATTTGAATAATAAAAATTAACCTCTTTCTTCTCTGCAATTTGTCTAACTTGAGAATGATCTGCTTTAATAGCTATAGTGTCAAAATAAGTTTCATTAAGCTGTTCAAAACCTAGTTTTTCCAATGAATCAGCCAATGTTGCAGCAGAATTGTGCACATTAGTTGCAATGTTCATAAGCCCTCTTGGGCCGTGATACACTGCATACATTCCGGCCATTACCGCAAGTAAAACCTGAGCAGTACAGATGTTTGATGTTGCCTTGTCTCTTTTTATATGTTGCTCTCTAGTTTGAAGAGCCATACGCAATGCACGGTTGCCATCGGTGTCTTTTGTAACACCAATGATTCTTCCCGGAATGCTTCGTTTGTATTCTTCTTTGGTCGCAAAATAAGCTGCGTGTGGACCACCGTATCCTAACGGAATTCCGAAACGTTGCGTAGTTCCAACAACAACGTCGGCTCCAAAAGTTCCGGGTGATTCAAGTTTTACCAAGCTTAAAATATCAGCTGCTACTGCAACTTTAATTTGAGCATCTTTGGCCTTGGCAATTACTTCTTTATAATTATAGACACGACCGGTTCGTCCCGGGTATTGAAGTATCATTCCGAAGAAACCTGAAGAAAAATCGAAAGCTTCATGATTACCTACTACCAATTCTATTCCTAGCGGTTCAGATCTTGTTTCTAATAATGACAAGGTTTGAGGAAGGATTTCTTCAGAAACAAAAAACTTCACTACATCGTCCTTTTTCTGATCGCGTTCACGTACTGCGAATAACAAAGCCATAGCTTCAGCTGCCGCAGTAGCTTCATCTAATAATGAAGCATTTGCTAGTTCCATTCCTGTAAGATCTACCACCATGGTTTGGAAATTTAAAAGAGCTTCCAACCTTCCCTGGGCAATTTCTGCCTGATAAGGAGTATAAGCGGTATACCAACCCGGATTTTCTAAGATATTACGTTGAATCACAGGCGGTGTAAATGACTGATTATAGCCCAAGCCGATATAGGTTTTAAAAACACGGTTTTTCGAAGCGAGTTCTGTAATATGCTCGAGGTACTCATTTTCACTAAGTGCCTTGTCTAATACGATGTCTCCTTTTAGGCGAATATCATCTGGTATTGTTTCAAAAATAAGTTGTTCCATGGAGTCAACTCCGACGGTTTTCAACATTTCAGGAAGGTCGCTTCTACGAGGACCAATATGGCGTAAGGCAAAAGAATCTGTATTCATAAAGATGTGTACTTCAAGTCCGCAGAGGGTCTATATCGACCCAGTCGGGATACGTTTAATTAATTGACTTTTTTTTGATCAATTCCATCACACATATAACGGACTTAATCAGGTTGCAAAATTACAATTTAAAATGCTAAAAATTATACTTTTGAAACTATCAACTGCACTATTTTTTAACTAAATGTCGAGGTTATGAACAGTTTGGTTATTTTTATATAATGAAGTACCTAAATTGGCTATTTTCTTTTTATATAAACGCGAGTATCCATGTAACATTTGCAGTACTTTCATTGGTTGGAATTACTCTTTTAGAGTACGATTTGAAAATTTCTTTTTCACTTTGGGCCCTTTTATTATTTGGCACCATTTCAGCCTATAATTTTGTAAAATATGCGAGTGTTGCGGGGCTTCATCATCGGTCGCTTACAAATTCACTTAAAGTTATTCAAGTGTTTTCTTTTATTTGCTTCGGATTGTTACTGTTTTTTATGTTTCATGTAGCCCTAGATACGCTCTTAGTATTAGGAGCATTCGGACTACTTACTTTTTTGTATGCTGTACCACTTCTGAAGCGGAAAAATTTAAGAACTTTCGGCGGATTAAAAATTTTCGTGGTAGCATTGGTATGGGCGGGAGTAACAGTGTTTGTTCCTATGGCTGAAGCCAAGATGCAAATTACTACCGATTGTTGGCTAAGTTTTTTTCAGAGATTTTTAATGGTGATAGTGTTAACGCTACCCTTCGAAATTCGGGATCTTTTATATGATGCGGTTTACCTTAAAACCCTTCCGCAGCAATTAGGAGAACGTAAAGCGAAATTACTTGGCATATTTTTTCTAACCGTAACCATTATTTTGGAAGGATTTAAAGATGAAATATCAATCGCGCATCTAGTGAGTTTAATTGCGATATGTATATTGATGGGAGGATTTTTAGTGCTTTCAGAAAAAAAACAAACCAGATATTTCGCGTCTTTCTGGGTGGAGGGTATTCCTATAATTTGGTTCGGGATTCTTAGTTTACTTCTGCATTTCCTTTTGTAACCGCTCCTTTAGCGCTTCCTTATCACTAATAGGCATAGTCTTGAGATCGGAATCTCTCATCACTTTAGTAAGTTTTGCATTACTCCGAGTATATTTTCGGCAAAATGAACACCAGATAAGGTGTATATTCAGTTTGATTTTTTCCCACAATGTCGCTTCTTTATATTGTGTTTTATCACAAATAGTATTAGCTTCTTCGCATTTCATAAATAAACTCATAATTAATTTAACCAATTTTCTTCCAGGCACTCGGCCATTGATTTTCTGGCGCGATGTATTATAACCCAAAGATTAGACGCTGTGATATTGAATTCATTACAGATTGCCTCTGTGTCGAAATTGTCAATAGTTTTCAGCTTAAATATTGTAGCTTGCTTGTCATTTAATTTGTCCAGACAATTTAAGATTGCCAGACCAAGTTCTTCATTTTCTAAACGATCTTCCGCTGTTTTATCGAAAGGGTCACTTACGCGTTCTTCCAACCAATCGCCTTCGGCCTCATCGCTGTTGTAAGACATTCGCACTTCGGCTTTTCCTTTTCTGGAATTGATCTTCCGATAATGATCAATAATCTTTCTTTTTAAAATTGAAATAAGCCACGTACGCTCGGAAGCCTCTCCTTTAAAATTATCCTTCGACTTTAAACCCGCCAGGAAAGTTTCGGAAATTAAATCCTGTGTCACTTCATGATCATTTACACGAACAATAGTATAGTTATAGAGATAGTCCGAATATCGGTCTACCCATGTATTCGGGAATAATTTTTCTGAAGACATAGCCTTTCTTCTCGTCATTTATTCAAAAATAGTAAAGTTTTACAAAGCAAATCATAAATAGTATACTTTCTGAAAGATAAATAACTAATGATTTTTTCAACTAAACATATTATTCTACTTAAATTTGAATCGATTAAAAAAAATATCATGAAAAGAATGAAACAATTATTGCTCATTGTCACTGTTTTAGTAGCATTTTTGAGCACTGCTCAGGAAACGAAAAACTTCTATGCAACTATGTCACTTCAGGATGCGAAAGAACTGAAACAAGACATGCCTGCCGGAATTGAAATCCTGGCTGAAAGAAGAAATGAAGCTGCTGTGTATTTAACACCGGAAGCAGGACATTATGTGCATGAAAAGGTGTTGGTTCATGGACCTGGATATATCTACAAAGCTTCGGCAGAAGATGCGATCGCGGCAATTCACAAAGACAAGCCAGTAATAAGTAATAAGATGGGTGCTTTTACTATTTCCGAAGATGCCATCGTAAATGCAGCATTAGATCTTGTAAATACACAGAATATTGAAGATCAAATTTTGGAACTTCAGAATTATGGCACACGTTATCACAACCGAGCTTCTGCAACACAGGCTGCGGAGGATTTAAAGACGAAATGGGAAACTATGGCGGCAGATGCTGGAAGAACAGATGTGAGTGTTCGTTTGTATAATCATAGTGGTACAAACATGCCATCTGTGATAATGACCATTGAAGGAAGTGAAGAGCCATTGGAGTTTGTTATTGTTGGAGGTCATTTAGATTCTACTTCTAATCAAGGAAATAACGATGCGCCTGGAGCGGATGATGATGCCTCCGGAATTTCCACTATAACTGAAGCTGCTCGTACATTGTTTGAGGTTGGTTTTGTACCGGCAAGAACGATAGAATTTATGGCTTATGCAGCTGAAGAAATTGGATTGGTAGGCTCTGGTGAGATTGCCCAAGAATATAGTAATAATGGAGTAGATGTTATTTCTGCCGTACAGTTCGACATGACAAACTATAACGGATCGGCGAATGATATTTCATTTATCACCGATCATACGAGTGGTACACTGAATTCATTTTTAATGCAACTTGCAGATCATTATAATGCATCTGGTCCTCACCAGATTTCATACAGTACCTCTTTGTGTAATTACGGTTGTTCAGACCATGCAAGTTGGACCAATGAAGGGTATATGGCTTCATTTCCTTTTGAAGCAAATTTTGGGCAACACAACCCTAACATTCACACTCCTGACGATACTTTTAGTGTATCCGGAACTGCAGATCACGCAGCGAAATTCACAAAACTTTGCATAGAATATCTTATAGAAACCGCAAAAAGTGGCAATCTTAGTGTCGATGAGCACCTTGCAGATACGATAACACTTATTGTAGATAATGGTAATTTAGAATATAACTTAGAGGCTACTGGTAGAAGTTTTACAAGCCTTAGATTATATGATATGTTAGGAAAAACTAGCATGGAAACAAGTGTTAGTTCGAACATAGGAACAGTCTCTCTTCAAAATGTGAGCGCGGGAATATATGTAGCTTCCTTCGTGACGGAAAACAATACTTTAGTGTCAAAAAAGATTGTGGTAAAATAGATAATTAATTACCGTAAGAAAAAAGCCTCCTGTATAATTCAGGAGGCTTTTTTAGTATATTATTTTAATAATCCTGCTCGTTTTAAAAGCGCATCCGGATTGGGTTTCTGACCTCTAAATTTCACATATAAATCCATCGGATCTTGTGTGCCTCCCTGAGAGAGTACGTAGTTTTTGAACTTATCAGCAACCTGTTTGTTGAATATTCCTTCTTGTTTAAAATAAGCGAAAGCGTCCGCGTCCAAAACTTCAGCCCATTTATAACTATAGTACCCTGCCGAATAACCTCCCTGGAAAATATGAAGAAAGGAAGTACTCATACAATTTTCATCCACATCAGGATATAGCTTAGTATTTGCAAATGCGTTCTCTTCAAATGCTTTTACATCTTTTATTTTTGAAGGATCGGCACCGTGCCAGCTCATATCCAACATTCCAAAACTCAATTGGCGCAGCGTTTGCATTCCTTCTTGAAAAGTTGCCGATTTCTTAATCTTTGTGATTAATTCCATAGGAATTACTTTGCCCGTTTTGTAATGTTTGGCGAATAACTCTAAGGTTTCTTTTTCGTAACACCAGTTCTCTAAAATCTGACTTGGAAGTTCTACGAAATCCCAATAAACACTGGTACCACTAAGACCTTTATAAGTAGTATTTGCGAGCATGCCATGTAGCGCATGTCCAAACTCATGAAATAAAGTGGTTACCTCATTAAACGTTAATAAAGAAGGTTTACTGGCAGTAGGTTTGGTGAAATTACATACAATAGATACATGTGGGCGATCGTTCACCTCATCTATAATCTGTTGAGGTTTAAATGAAGTCATCCAGGCACCACCTCTCTTTCCGGGTCTTGGGTGGAAATCTGCATAAAATATAGCCACTAAAGTTCCCTCAGTATCTGTAACACGATACGTTTTTACATCGGGATGATATTTATCGATATCATGTACTTCCTCAAGTCTGATTCCAAATAACTTTTCTGCCACTTCAAAAACACCATCGATCACATTTTTCAGTTCGAAATATGGTTTTAGTTGTTCATCATCAAGATCGAAAAGCTTTTGTTTTAGTTTTTCTGAATAATAACCGCCATCCCATTTTTGCAAATGATCAATCCCGTCGAGATCCATTGCGAACGCTTCCAATGTTTCGAATTCTTTTTCTGCGGCAGGTTTTGCTTTTTCCAGCAATTCGTTCAGAAAAGTTTGTACTTTTTGCGGTGTTTCGGCCATGCGTTCTTCCAAAACAAAGTGTGCGTGACTTTTATAACCTAATAATTGAGCCCTCTGATGTCTTAAATTGGCAATACTCAATACGTTTGCTTGGTTGTCTAATTTATCTCCTTGAAATCCCCTCGCACCAAATGCAAGCGACATACGTTTCCGAAGTTCGCGATTATCTGCATAGGTCATGAATGGAACATAGCTAGGATAGTCTAAAGTAAATAACCAACCTTTTTTTTCTTTTTCAGTGGCAGCCTGAGAAGCAGCTTCAATTGTACCTTCAGGAAGTCCGGAAAGATCATTTTTATCGGTAATAAGCATTTCGAATTTATTGGTTTCGGCCAATATGTTTTCTCCGAAAGTGAGTTTTATCTTGGAAAGATCTGCATCAATTTTGCGAAGTTTTTTTTTCTGCGCTTCGGAAAGATTTGCACCATTTCTTGAAAAACTTTTGTACTGCTTATCAAGAAGCGTTTCTTGTTCGGTGTTTAACTGAAGCGAATCTTTTTTATCATATACTTCTTTCACTCGTTTGAATAGCGCTTCATTCAATAAAATATCATTACCAAAATCTGAAAGCATAGGCGAAACTTCCTGTGCAATCTTTTGGATGTTATCATTGGTTTCGGCACTGTTTAGATTAAAGAAAATGCTAGTAGCTCTATCCAATTGGGCTCCGGTATTTTCAAGTGCTTCCACTGTATTTTCGAAAGTAGGAGTCTCAGGGTTTGCCGTAATCGAGTCAATTTCGGACTTGGTTGTAGTGATGAGTTCTTTGATTGCCGGTAAAAAATGTTCGTCTTTTATTTTTGAAAACGGTGCAGTATCAAAGGCTTGTAAAAGGGGGTTTTTCATGATAATGATGTATGTAAAATGATAAATTTAAAAATTCGGGATATGAGCGTGTGTGTTACTCAAAAGCCCTCACCTCGGTCCTCTCCCAGAGGGAGAGGAAGCTTACTCGATATTCAGACCTACGGTCTTCTCCCCGAAGGAGAGGAGGGTAGAGTTTATTTCTTAATTTTCTTGGCTCCTTCTTCCACTTTAATTTTTAAACCTTCTTTGTAAGCAAGGATCTTGTCCAAAACGCATTTGTCTGAGGTGCCTATAATCTGAGCCGCAAGGATCCCCGCATTTTTAGCTCCGTTTAATGCAACTGTGGCTACAGGAACGCCTCCTGGCATTTGTAAAATTGATAATATCGAGTCCCAACCGTCTATTGAATTACTGGATTTCACTGGCACCCCAATAACTGGTAATGGAGATAAAGAAGCAATCATTCCGGGTAGATGAGCAGCACCTCCGGCACCGGCTATTATTACGGTTATTCCTCTTGTATGGGCATTTTTTCCATAATCGAAGAGCTTGTCGGGAGTTCTGTGAGCCGAAACAATATCGACTTCCACTTCAATGTCGAAACCTTTTAAAATCTCGATTGCGTCCTGCATCACCGGCATATCGCTGGTACTTCCCATTATAATTCCTACTTTGCTCATAATACATTCCCGCAGAAGCGGCGTTTTAATTATTGATCGTTCTTACTTATAACGTGTATGGTTTTTTTGACTTCAGCCGCTATTTTTCTCGCTTTTGAAATATCCTCATTTACGATAGTAACATGCCCCATTTTCCGGAAGGGTCTTGTTTCCTTCTTGCCATAAATATGAGGTGTCACGCCCTCCATCGCCATGATTTTCTCTATGTTTTTATATACAACTTCTCCCGTATGACCTTCGGCTCCAACAAGATTGACCATGATTCCTCCAACTTTACTTTCTGTTTTTCCTAAAGGAAGGTCTAAAATGGCACGTATATGCTGCTCGAATTGATTGGTATAACTCGATTCTATGGTGTGATGCCCGCTGTTGTGAGGTCTGGGAGCGACTTCATTTACGATAATCTCATCTTCATTTGTTTGAAACATTTCCACAGCCAAAAGCCCCACATGTTTGAAGGCTTCGGAAACATTTTTGGCAACTTCACGTGCTTTTTTAGCGACTGCTTCATCGATTCTTGCCGGACAGATTACATATTCCACCTGATTGGCTTCCGGATGGAATTCCATCTCGACCACAGGATAGGTTTTTACTTCTCCCGATGGGCTTCTCGCTACAATTACCGCTAATTCATTTTTAAATGGAATAAGCTTTTCAGCTAGACATTCTACGTCGGGAAGTGGAATAATATCTTCAGCGTCCCGTACAATACTCACACCTTTGCCATCGTAACCTCCGGTGCAACTCTTCCAGACAAAAGGAAAATGTAGCTCTTTTCTAACGATTGCTTCGTTTAATAAATTTTTATTCTGAAAAACACGGAAAGCCGCTGTCGGGATTCTGTGATCCTTATAAAACTGCTTTTGGATTCCCTTATTTTGTATTTTCTGAAGTGTTTCAGAAGAAGGATAGACCTTTTTTCCTTCAGATTCGAGTTTTTTTAATGCTTCCACATTTACATTTTCAATTTCGAAGGTGAGTAGGTCGACCTTCTTTCCGAAGCCATAAACCGTGTCAAAATCCATGAGATCACCTTGCTCAAAAGAGTCGCAAGCTATACGGCAAGGGGCTTCAGCACTTGGGTCTAGAACCGCAGTTTTGATGTCGTATTTGCGTGTTTCATAGAGCATCATCTTGCCCAATTGACCACCGCCAAGGATTCCTAGAGTGAAATTTGAAGAAAAATAATTAGCCATCGCACAAAGGTACAATCTTCTTTGCAATTGTTATCTTTGCGCACTTATTGAATATTAATTATTTTATTATTTATTGGAACAATTGTTGAAATGTGGGAACGTATTAAGAAATTCTTCAGAATAAATAATAATAAATCAAAAACTGGACACCTAATGAGTAGGGTGAAACACATGAAAAATATCGTATTATTCGGACCTCCGGGCGCAGGAAAAGGAACACAGGCAGAAGTGTTAAAGGAAAAATATAAATTGGTGCATATCTCAACAGGTGATGTGTTTCGTTACAATATCAAGAATTCCACAGAACTTGGAACATTAGCGAAATCGTATATGGATAAAGGGCATTTGGTGCCGGATGAGGTGACGATTAATATGTTGAAGGCTGAGGTAGAAAAAAATGCAGAAGCTAATGGTTTTATTTTCGATGGTTTTCCAAGAACGGCTGCTCAGGCAGAAGCACTTTCAAATTTGATGCTTCAAATGAAATCGCAGATCAACGCCATGGTTGCCCTTGAAGTAGATGATGAAATTTTAGTGGGACGCCTTTTAGAAAGAGGCTTATCAAGTGGCCGCCCAGACGATGCAAATGAAACTGTTATCCGTGAGAGAATCGCTGAATATTATAGAAAAACGGATATACTTAAAGAATACTATCAAAAACAAGATAAGTATTTTGGTGTAGATGGTGTAGGAAGTATTGAAGAGATCACCGAGCGATTGAGTGCCGTGATTGATAAATTATAGGACGTTCCGTAAAGTTGAACCGATGGTTCACTTCACGACCGGGCTTTCGGCTATATCTTTTTTGTCCCTTTGAGCACAGTCGAAAAGTTGTGATAAAAAAGGATGTCGCCTCTATCCCTAACGCAACATAATAATTAGATTTAAGTATTATTATAATAAGATCCCTGCCCCTGCCCAGTCCAGCAGGCGGGTACGCAAGGAATAAATAAGATCCCCGCCGGCGCGGGGAATAAATATGACTGAAGGAAATTTTGTAGACTACGTTAAGATCCATGTTGCTTCTGGTAAGGGAGGACAAGGAAGTGCACACCTTAGAAGGGAAAAGTATATTCCAAAAGGAGGTCCCGATGGTGGTGATGGAGGACGTGGCGGTCATATTATAATGAGAGCCGATAAAAACCTTTGGACTTTATTTCATTTAAAATTCAAACGCCACTTTAGAGCAGATCACGGTTCACACGGAAGTAAGTCGACCAGTACCGGAGCCGATGGCGCCGATGTATATGTGGATGTGCCATTGGGAACAGTTGTTCGTGATACCGAAACTCAGGAAATCCTGTTTGAACTCACCGAGGACGGAGAAGAGAGAATCATTGCTGAAGGTGGAAAAGGCGGACGAGGGAATGCACATTTTAAATCTCCGACCAATCAGACTCCTCGATACGCACAACCAGGTTTAGATGGCTTGGAGCATGATTTTACAATTGAACTTAAAATCTTAGCCGATGTTGGTTTAGTTGGATTTCCAAATGCTGGAAAATCTACTTTATTATCGGTGATTACAGCTGCAAAACCTAAGATTGCGGATTACGAGTTTACTACCTTAAAACCGAATCTTGGAATAGTTAAATACAGGGATCACCAAACCTTTGTAATGGCCGATATTCCTGGAATTATTGAAGGTGCCGCTGAAGGAAAAGGAATTGGTCACCGTTTTTTACGTCATATTGAACGAAATTCAACGCTATTATTTTTAATCCCAGCTGATGTAGATGATATCCGCGAGCAGTATGATATCTTATTGGATGAATTAAAGCGCTACAATCCGGAACTTTTAGATAAAGAGCGATTGGTGGCTATTTCTAAAAGCGATATGCTGGATGAGGAGTTGAAAGCCGAAATGAAAGTCGAACTCGACAAAGATTTTGAAGGCATTCCTTACTTGTTTTTCTCTTCTGTGGCCCAACAAGGCTTAGTGGAATTGAAAGATAAACTATGGGCGATGTTGAATACTGATGATAAATTATAAGTATTCAGTAGATCACATCAAACTGGCTTCAAGGGTTTTTCCTGTTTTTTTAATAATGATTAACTGAAATTTCTAAAGTAAGAATTTTCTTGTATTTTGCACGAAAAATTTTACTGAATGAAGAAAATATTACTTGCCTCATTTTTACTTATTTCTTTTTTATGTTTTGGACAGTGTCCAACAGATAATATTTATCTATTAACACAGCTTGAAGTCGATGAGTTTTCAATTATCTATCCAAATTGTACACATCTTCAAGGATCATTAACTGTTAGAGAGTACGATGTCACAAATCTAAATGGTTTGTCTCAAATTCAGGATGTAGAACAAGGGCTAACTATCCGACATACTAGTATTCAGGATTTATCGGGATTGGAGAATATTCAAAATTTAAGTAGTAGTCTAATTATTACCGATAATTCTTCATTGACCAGTTTTAATGGATTACAGAATCTTGAAACGATTTATGGACAATTTGCGATAGCATGGAATAATCAAATTACTGATCTAAATGGCTTTGATTCCTTAACCACTGTGGGAGAAGGAACAAATTATGGTTTACTTATTAGTGCTAACGATAACCTAATTTCATTTGCCGGTTTAGAAAGCCTTACCAGCTTGTATGGAGTTTTTGAAATTCACCATAATGACTCTTTACTAGATTTCACTGGATTTGATAATCTTAATTCTATTTATGGATTCATTACTGTTTTTGATAATGATAGTTTAGAGACCTTTCACGGATTAGAAAACCTTAGCTATTGTGAAGATTATCTTTCTATAACTGATAATGCTTCACTAGTTAGCATTGCCGCCTTGAATGGATTTGGAGGAACCGAGTTTGTTGGGGTATATATTGAAGATAACCCACAGCTTCCATATTGTTCAATAGTTTCGGTATGCGACGCCATTGACGATCCAATTGCGGACGTTGCCATTTTCAACAATGCGGCAGGTTGCAATTCTGTTCCTGAAGTAGAAGCGCAATGCGACTTAACTATAGCTGACGTTGATTTATCAAAACAACTTTCTGTTTTTCCAAACCCAGCTTCAGAAATGCTTTTTATAAGTGCTTCGGAAGGGATTACAGTAAAGAAAGCTACGATTTATTCACTTTTAGGAGCCGAGCTAATGGTTACTTCCGAAGATAGTGTTGATGTTTCCAATCTTTCCGAGGGGATCTACATTATAAAGATTAATACCAATCAAGGTACTATTACAAAAAAGGTGTTAATAGAGTAAATTCTTGAATATCCACCTAGAGATACTGAGTTAAAAAGCGAAGGTTGTTGTTGTAGAATAATTTTTATATCTCCCTTTAGTTCGTATTTTGTAAACTGAAATTTAAAATAGAGTTATGAAAAGTGCGTATTGTCTGTTGATTTTTTTAGTGTTTTCATTGAGTAGTCAGGCACAGTGCCCTGTAGGATTCTATCAAATTTATTATCAAGAACAATTAGATTTGTTTTCTACAAGCTATCCCAATTGCTACGATGCTGATGCATTTTCTATTGAAATTGGAAATGTTACCGATTTAAGCGGTTTGTCTCAGTTGAATTCTCTCAATTATTTAAAAATACAAAATACATACGCGTTAACTTCTTTGGTCTCTTTGGGCGGAGTTCTTATTAAGAATGCATTTGTTTTGGAGGATAACGTAGGTCTTACAAATATAGAAGGAGTTGAGTTTGATACGAGCCTGCGCTACATTTTGATAAATGACAATCCTATTCTCGAAGATTTAAGCCCACTGAGCGTTATCACAGACATAAGCAACTCAGGAGGTACGGGATCGATAGAGCTTAATGGACCACTTAACATTAGTTCATTAGATGCAATATCGGGTATAGAATCTGCTAATAAAATCACGCTATTTAACTTAGATATTTCTACATTAGATGAACTTTCAAACCTAACAAACGTGGGTGATTTGAGTATGGCTGGAAACGACAATTTAGTTTCGATCGATGGTCTTTCCAATGTACAGAGTTTTGAAAGACTCGATATTCATGATAATATCAATTTGTCTAATTGTGCCATCCAAACGGTGTGCGACCACATTGGCGGAACCCAAGGACCTGTATTTATCCTCAACAATGCCGCGGGTTGCGTTACTATTCAAGAGGTAGCAGATACATGTGGAGTAGTGCTGGAAATTCCAAGTTTTGAACTCGAAAATTCAATTGTAATATATCCAAACCCAGCTTCAGAAATACTTTTTATAAGTGCTTCGGAAGGGATTGTGGTAGAAAAAGTAACTATTTATTCCTTGTTAGGAACCGAAGTACTATCTACTTCCGAAGAGAGATTCAATATTTCAAACCTTTCCGAAGGAATCTACTTCGCAACAATTGAAACTAACCAAGGCATTCTTTCCAAGAAATTTGTTAAAGAATAGTAAAGTCAGAACCTCTGGCGTACTTTTTGCGTAAATTCCCTTATAAAAGGAAATCTTAAAAAAATTTAAGCACAAAGTCGCTATGAAACTACTATTAATTCTACTCTTTTCTATCTTGCTAGTTTCCTGTGGCGCATCCGTGGCCGTAGATTACGATAAAGAAGCTGATTTCACTCACTTTAAATCGTATAATTTTTATAACGATATCGATTCGGGACTCAACGATCTGGATGATAAACGAATCATGAAGGCGATCGATAGCACCTTACAAACTCAAGGGTTTTCAAAAAGTGAAATTCCCGATTTTCTAATTAATTTTTATGCTTCGGAAACGCTTTCCAATTCACGCAACACAATCGGAATAGGACTTGGCAGTGGTGGCGGAAATGTTGGAGTAGGAGTGAGCGGCGGAATTCCAATTGGCGGAAAAGTCATTAATCAATTGCTTACAATCGATTTGATCGATACATCTAAAGGTGAAGAATTGGCATGGCAGGCCATGATCGATGGAGAGATGAAGGAAAAAGCTACACCACAGCAGCAACAAACATATTATTACAAAGTAATAGCACAGGCATTGAAGAAGTTTCCGCCTTCAGCGAAGTAAGTATCAACTTAAATCCTTCAAATAACTATATTTGCGACCCCTAATACCATTAATGAAACCCATATTCTCCATTTTTTACTTCTTTATTCTTTCCTCAGCCACTTTGTTTGCTCAAGGTGATTATCAGCAGGCAAAGGTCTATTTTGAAAACGAAGATTTTTCAAAGGCAAAACCCATTTTTCAGAAATATGCAAAAGAACACCCCAATCATCTAAAAACGATTGAGTATTTGGGTGATATCGCTGGTTACACCAAAGATTGGGATACGGCAATTTCCTATTACGAAACCCTCTTAAAAGCAGATGATCGAAGTGCCAATTATCATTTTAAATATGGCGGTGCACTTGGAATGAAAGCGCTGTCGATTAGCCGTATTCGTGCAATCACCTATATAGGGGATATCCGTGAGGCGTTCGAAACTGCTGCAGAATTAGATCCAAAGCATATCGAAACCCGATGGGCTCTGGTAGAATATTATATTCAGTTACCCGGCATCATTGGTGGAAGTGAAAAAAAGGCTGAAAAATATGCCAACGAATTAGGGAAGATCTCTGCTGTAGACGGATATTTGGCCAACGGTTATATTGCCGAATATAGTGAACGTCCCAAGGATGCCGAGGCGTTTTATAAAAAGGCAATTGCGGTAGGTGGTTCTCCCCATACTTACGAAAAATTAGCAAATCTTTACGAAAATAACAATCGGCCAAAAGAAGCCATCGAAACTTCCGAAAAGTCATTAAGGCTTCATAAGCGCAATCAGCTAAATTATCAAATTGGGAAGATCGCGGCTCAATACAAACTCGATGCAGAATTGGGGATTAAATGCCTTCAGGAATACATAGAAAACTACACATTGAAGGATGGCGTGCCTAAAGACTGGGCGTATTATCGCATGGCTCAGATTTATAAAAATGAAGGCAAGAAACATACGGCATTGCTTTGGGTAGAAAAAGCCTTGCAAGATCGCCCCGATTTTAAAGAAGCTCTTCAGGAAAAAGCTGCTATTCTTAATTTATAGAATTTGGGCAAATCCCTCTCTCGATATCTCGAAAGAGGGTCGGGCTTTCAACAGTAGTTTTGCGCTGCAAAAGCTACTTGCCTCTATCCCTTTTGCGATTAAAAGTTTTAAAACATAAGGTAAATTCACCCTCCCCTTCGAAGGGGAAGTTAAGTGATGCTGTATCTAAAGTTGAGTTCGATACATTAAATTTAAGTTATGACATAACACTCCTCCCCTTTGAAGGGGAGGCTGGGAGGGGATGTTGCTAAACATGAATTCAGCAAACGATTTTCAAGATATCACATTATACTCCTCCCCTTCTAAGGGGAAGTTAAGTGATGCTGTATCTAAAGTTGAGTTCGATACATTAAATTTAAGTTGTGACATAACACTCCTCCCCTTTGAAGGGGAGGCTGGGAGGGGATGTTGCTAAACGTGAATTCGACAAATCACATTCAACTTGTCACAGTATCCTTTTCTCCTTTGAAGGGGAGGTCGGGAGGGGATGTTTTTCAACTTATTTGCATTTCGAACGAAGCAAAGCAATCGTATATGCGTATCTTTGTTACTTACAAAATTTAACTCATGCGCATACATTTTATAGCCATTGGTGGAAGTGCCATGCACAATCTGGCCTTGGCTCTACACAATAAAGGAGAAGCAGTTAGCGGAAGCGATAACGAGATATTTGAACCTTCAAAAGGAAGGTTAAAAGCCAAAGGACTGTTGCCGGAAACATTCGGTTGGTTTCCTGAAAACATTACAAAAGATATAGATGCGGTAATTCTTGGAATGAAGGCCAAAGAAGATAATCCGGAACTTTTAAAAGCAAAAGAACTCGGATTAAAAATTTACTCATATCCCGAATACTTATACGAGCAAGCCAAAAATAAGACAAGAGTAGTGATTGGAGGTTCACACGGTAAAACCACAATTACTTCCATGATACTTCACGTAATGCATTATCATGAAAAGGAAGTGGATTATATGGTTGGCGCTCAGTTAGAAGGTTTCGATGTGATGGTTAAGCTAACCGATCACAACGATTTTATGGTTTTAGAAGGCGATGAGTATCTTTCTTCGCCCATCGATAGAAGACCTAAGTTTCATCTTTATAAACCCAATATCGCATTACTAAGCGGTATTGCCTGGGACCATATTAATGTGTTTCCTACCTATGAGAATTATGTCGAACAATTCGAGATCTTTCTAACTGAAATTACAAATGGAGGTGCCATTATTTACAATGAAGAAGATGCTGAAGTAAAAAGAGTAGTGGAGAGTTCCACAAGTATGATTAAAAAATACCCTTACCAAACGCCTTCTTACACTGTAGAAGATGGACAAACCCTCCTTGATACTCCCGAAGGGCCAATGCCTATTGAAGTTTTCGGAAAACACAACTTGAACAATCTGGAAGGCGCCCGATGGATTTGTCAGCTAATGGGTGTCGATGCAGACGATTTTTACGAGGCGATCGCTACATTTAAAGGTGCTAGCAAACGCCTGGAAAAAATAGCAGAAACTCCTACAGCCGTTGCTTATAAGGATTTTGCTCACTCCCCAAGCAAGGTAAAAGCTACTACTGAAGCCGTTAAAGCACAGTATCCAAAGCGTAAATTAATTGCTTGTTTGGAATTACATACTTATAGCAGTCTTAATCCCGAATTTTTAAGTGAATACAAAGGAGCCTTAGATGCCGCCGATAGCGCCGTGGTATTCTATTCTCCACATGCGGTGATGATAAAAAATCTGGAAGCGATAAAATCGGAACAAATTGATGAAGCTTTTAATAGAGATGATTTAATTGTGTTTACAAATCCGGCCGATTTCAAAACCTATCTCTACACTCAAGATTTTGATAATACTTCTCTTTTACTAATGAGTAGCGGTAATTATGGCGGACTAGACTTTGATGAGGTGAAAAAGTATATGGAATAAAATTATTTGATATACATACTATCAATAAATCCGGTGATATCTTCTCCGGATTTTTTTATGAGTTCTTGTTTAGCATTCTCGTGATCTTGAGGGTTTTTGTCCTGAGATAATTTAAACTTACCTTCCCAATTGGTGATATTAATCTCAAAAGCCTGAATGTAATTAACAAACCTTTCCATACTCGGATTGTCCTTGTGTAAGACAAACTTCTGCTCATTCCCTTCAAGAAACTTGGTCATATCAATCATAGTTTCTTTAGCCTCATCCGCATCATTTATCAACTTAATCGTCCCACTAATGTGGACAATCATATAATTCCAAGTTGGGAGTTGTTTGGTAGTGTATGCACTTGGCGATATATAGCAGTCCGGCCCTCTAAATACTACAGTGACAGATGCGCCATCTGTTAAAGAGGTCACCTGCGGATTATATTTGTCAATATGGGCGACTAGCTTTCCACTATCCTGGTTATAGATAATTGGAATATGTGTAATAAATGGTGTATTGTTCAAAGTAGATACCAACATCGCCAACGGATATTGCTGTATAACGGCAATCATTTTTTGCCTGTCCTGAATTTGGTGATGAGGTGGTGGATACATTTGTAATTATGAATTTTAAGAATAAAGAACGTATGAATTTTACTCTAAAGTGATACTCTTTTAAATGAATTAATAAGTTATATGACCCGTGTAAAAATGAGATATAAAAATTTAGTTTATAGAATGCTCACTTCCTTTGAAGGAAGAGCCGGGGATGGATGTTATTCGTAATTTCAGAAAAATGTCAATCGCATTTTCTCAAATCTCAAATCTCAAATCTCAAATCTCAATTCTTTCCATCAAACTCCAAATTGTCTTAGGTGATGATCCAAATGTTTACAACGGACTTCAAACGCTAATTTTAAGAAATTTGTACCGAAAATTACAAATTTCAGAAAATCACCACCCCATTTTCTCAGATCTCACGTCTCACATCTCAAGTCTTTACATCAAACTCCAAATTGTCTTAAGTGATGATCTAAATGTTTACAACGGACTTCAAGCGCCAATTTTAAGAAATTTGTACCGAAAATTACAAATTTCAGAAAATCACCACCCCCTCAATGAGCAAATCTCAAATCTCACGTCTCAAATCTCAAGTCTTTAAATCAAACTCCAAATTGTCTTAGGTGATGATCCAAATGTTTGTATTGCATTTTCCCCCATTGCTCGTTGGTGAAATATCCAAAGCCGGGATGAGGCTTCCACTCTTCCCGATCTCTGTTGTTATGAAATTCATCTAACAATTCATTTATAGTATTTACCTCAGTACTAAAGTCCCTTGGTTCAATTTCCTTTAAAAACTTAGCCGTTGGCATGTTTTTTCTAAATGAGGTATCATTATACAACATTTTTTTAAACAGCAACTTTGCAAACCAATTAGGTTTCATTCCATAGTGATCCTTTTCTAACATAATATTCAATGGGCCTTGGCAATGGTGCAGCATTTGCCCAACGGACATCTTTCCCCATAATTTTTCAGAGTTTTCGTCGAGTTGGTTAAGCCTATTACGGGTCGTGAGGTAGGTGTCAGGTTCAAATAGTGATTTCATATTTCATCTGTTTAATCGATACTGAAAGGTACAAACAAAAATTAAGTTTCTTATCTTTATGAAACACTTCACTTTCCGAAGTAAAAAACACAACTCCCCTTATTAACTTGTGAAACTTATGTCGGATCAAAACCAATACTTTTCCATTAAAAACTGGAACGAAAATGATCGTCCTCGTGAAAAACTAATGCTCAAAGGGCGTATCGCACTTACCGATGCCGAATTAATAGCAATATTAATTGGTTCCGGAAATCGCAATGAAAGCGCTGTGCAATTAAGTCAGAAAATCCTGGCTTCGGTCGAAAACAATCTTAATCAGCTTGGCAAATTATCGATTGATGATCTCCAAGTATTTAAGGGTATAGGTGAAGCGAAAGCAATTTCAATTATCGCCGCCTTAGAATTGGGGAGAAGACGTAGAACCGAAGAGGCATTGAAAAAGCAAAAAGTGACATCCAGTAGATCGGTGTTCGAATTGATGCAACCAATTTTAGGCGAGTTACCCCATGAAGAATTCTGGGTGGTGTATCTCAATAATGCAAACAAAGTATTACTAAGCATGCAATTGAGCAAGGGTGGAATAACAGGTACACTGGTGGATGTACGTCTTGCCTTAAAAAAAGCATTACAGCTTGGTGCCGTCGCTCTCATTTTGGCGCACAACCATCCTTCCGGCTCACTCAAGCCAAGTGAAGCCGATAAAAGCTTGACTAAAAAACTAAAAATAGCCGCCGAAAGTTTAGATATAAAAGTGCTGGATCACCTTATAATAACTGAAAAATCGTACTTTAGCTTTGCTGATGAAAATCTTTTGTAAGCCTATATGCTATTAATTTATACTCAAAAAATAACTCCACGAATTGATTATGTGTTTAAGCATATTTGCGCGAGAATTCTAGGATTGGATATCACTATAACTGCTGTTATCGAAGAGCTTATCGCTCACACCGGACCGAAACTATCGTATGGGAAACAACCCATGGGAAATGAATTGTTTTTTCAAAGTGAAGGCTTATTACTCCAACAAGGATTCGAATCACAGGATATTACAGTAAAGATTTGGGATGATACTGTAGGGTTTTTTGGTACTAGTCCTAAAAGTGCGTTAGCATTTGATATATTTTCTGCTAGTTTTTACCTCTTGACTAGATACGAAGAGTACCTACCTCATGTAAAAGATGAAATTGGGAGATTCCCAGCTTCAGAAAGTCTCGCTTTTAAAGAAAATTTTCTGAACAGGCCAGTAGTAGATATATGGGCGTACAAATTTAAAACCGTGTTACTCGAGGCTTATCCGGATCTTAATTTTCCGAAGAAATCATTAAAAATACATTCTGTGGTCGAAGCCGGACAGCCATATGCCTATATGCAACGTGGGTTTTTACGGTCTTTGTCGGGCTATGCAATGGATTTATGGAAGCTTAAAATGAGGAATATCGGCAAGCGAACACAAGTGCTTGTTAGACTTCGGAAAGATCCTTACAATACTTTTACCTGGTTGGTGAATACGGCCAAAAGAAGTCGTTCAAAACTAACCGTTTTCTTTCTTTTAGGGGATGCGGTAAATTTTTCTGAAAGTCTCAATACTCAAAGAAGAACATTCAATATGTTGGTGAAATTCGTTTCCGACTATAAGGAAGTGGGATTAATTTTCTCTTTTGAAGCATTAGCAAGTTACGATAAACTCAAGAAAGAGAAGGAAAGAATGGAGATAACAACCAATCGTACGCTTACAAGCACTATGAACGATCAGTTTCTAGTAAATCTACCTGAAATCTATCGCAATTTGGTAGAACTTGAAGTCGAAAAAGACTTTACCATGTTGTATGAGAATGTGCCTGGATTTAGAGCTAGTACTTGTACTCCTTTCCTGTTTTATGATTTGGACAGTGAAATTAAGACACCATTAATAATTCATCCGGTAGCTATGACCACTAAAGCCTTCGATAAGAAATACGAATCAGATATAATAAAGACATTTAACGGTGCATATAAAAGTGTTGTAGAAGTGAATGGGACTTTTTCAATGTTGTTTTCAAATCGGGACTTTTCTGCCACCGAAAGAAATAAAATATGGCGTTCTTTGTTTTCAGAAAATCTTCAAATTCATGACTAAAATTAAGATTACAGATGTGTTCTTCGACCTTGATCATACCCTTTGGGATTTTGATCGCAACTCTCATCTGGCATTCGAAAGAGTATTTGTTAAACATAAAATAGCACTTAATGTTGTCGATTTTGTAGGAGTTTATGAACCTGTTAATTTTGAATACTGGAAGAAGTATAGAGAAGAACGAGTTACAAAACAAGAGCTTCGTAGAGGCCGATTGATCGATAGCTTCTCTTCTCTTAACATGCAATTTTCTTTAGAAGATATCGACGCAATGGCAGTCACTTATATTGATGAGTTGCCAGTTGATAATCACCTATTCGATGGGACGATCGAGATATTGGAATATTTGAGTAGGAAGTAAAAATTACATATTATCACTAACGGTTTTCAGGAAGTACAAAGTTTAAAGCTCAAGAACAGTGGGATACATAGATTCTTCGATACTGTAACTTCTTCGGAAGAGGTAGGGGTTAAGAAACCCAATCCATTAGTGTTTCAAATGGCTTTGAAAAAAGCTAATGTAAGTTCGAATCAGAGCATCATGATAGGTGATACTTTTGAAGCTGATATACTTGGTGCCGAAGCTGTAGGGATGCAAACTCTTTATTATAATTATCGAAAAGAGGAGATTCCACAAAAGTACAAATTGGTAAACCATCTATTGGAAATTAAAAGTCATCTTTAAGGATAATAATTAAGGTGTTATAAGCGTTAGGTACTAAATCCCCACTCATGAACACGAACCTAGCGATCCCTCTTTTGGGCTTTCTCACTTTTTTACTCTTTACGTCCTGTATAAAAGATACCGATTTCGATCAGGCTTATGATATTGCGCTTACCCCGGAAGTCGAGTTAGATCTCATTTACTTTAATCTAAGAGCCAGAGATTTTTACGATACCATTACTTCTAGTTCAATCTTAACCGTTCGTGATACCACAGACCTTCGTTTTCTGGATGATGGTGAAATTCAGGACAACTTGAGAAGAGCCGAATTCTTTTTCGAATTCACCAATACCATTCCGCGAAACTTCAATGTAGATTTTCAATTTTTAAGTGAAGCAAACGATACCACCTATACCACTCAAACTCAAATTAATTCTGGAGCTGTCGGAAGTCCGGTGGTTACCGAATTTATTGAAAACATTGAAGGCGATGCAATTGCAGACCTAACAAGATCATTTAAAGTGGTTGTATCTGTTACCATCCCATCTTCCTCTGCGACTCTTGAAGGAGAGCTCGATCTCAAATCAAAAACAACCTATTACCTGGAATTTTAGTACCATGCGAAATTTAATTATTCTTTTTATTGCCTTCTGGGCAGATGCTGCCATTGGGCAAAACAAGCAGGTACTTTTTGGACTCGAGGAGGTGCCCCAAAACATTATGTTGAATCCTGGTAGTAAAGTGCCACAGAAATCACATTACGGTATTCCATTTTTTTCTCAAATTCATATTAATGGTGGTGCTTCAGGAGTTTCTACTTTCGATATCTTCGGAAAGTCTGCCGTTGACATCAACACCAGAATTGAAAACAAACTTTACGAACTCACCGACAAAGATTTCTTTACGGCGACGCAACAATTAGATCTCATTAATTTTGGATGGACCGGCAAAAGTAAATTGTTCTATTCAGGAGGTATTTACCAGGAATTGGATTTTATCTTTTACTTTCCAAAAGATCTCGCAGTTTTAGCCTGGGAAGGTAACCGAGAATTTATAGGCTATGATTTCGATTTAGGAGAAATTAGTACCACTGGCGATTTTATGACTGTCTTTCATTTTGGCGTAAACAAGCAGATCAACAGCAAACTTACTGCCGGAGTTCGTGCTAAAATTTATTCTAGTATGTTTAGTTTCAAAAGCACACATAATAGCGGAACTTTTACAACAGAACTAGGCGATGAAAATAGTCCAAATGTTTACGAACACAAACTTCAAAATGTAGATATTTCGGTCGAAACTTCAGGATATGCCTCGCTTAGAGAACTCGATGGAGCAGGGGAGGTGACTAGTGAAATATTAGGACGTGCCTTTTTTGGAGGTAATCTTGGCGTTGGGATCGATCTCGGTGCGACCTACGATATTTCTAATAGATTTACAGCAACTGCCAGCATATTGGATTTTGGAGCAATTTTTCATACAAAAGATGTCGAGAATTACAGAGCAAGAAGTTCCTATACCCTCGACGGAATAGAACTTATTTTTCCACCTATCGTAGATGGTCAGGGAACACTTCCTTATTATGAAGATCTGGAAGATGAGGTTGAAAGAGAAGTACCTATAGATACCTTGCACAATTCCTACACACAAATGCGACCGGTAAAATTTAACGCCGGGCTTCGATATAGTTTCGGGAAGCCGACCGATGGTGGTACCGATTGTAACTGCTATAATATGTCTGGAGGCGTTTCCAGGAATCAGGCGGTTGGATTACAGTATTACAGTATATTTAGACCAAAAGGCCCACAACATGCCGCAACAATATTCTATTATAGACGATTGTTCAATTTCCTATCGGCAAAGGCTACATATACCATGGATTCATATTCATCCTCAAATGTCGGATTCGGTATTGTGACCGATCTCGGAAAGTTTAATTTTTATGTAGCCGCAGATAATCTACAGAGTTACGGAAATTTGGCAAAGGCAAAAAGTGTATCTTTACAGTTAGGCTTTAACTTAAAAATTGATAGGGAATGATTAAAAATTTACTTGCTGCCATACTCACTTTGTTATGTGTTCAAACAGGAATTGCGCAAGCTGTTATGAGCAATTATAATTATATTATTGTGCCGGACCAGTTTGAGTTTCAAAGCGAAAGAGACCAGTATCAATTAAACTCCATGGCAACGTTCATTTTAAATAAACATGGTTTTAATGCGTTTCTTAATAGTGAAGCTCCGAATTCTAATCGATGCCAGGGACTTTTTGCAGATGTTGTAAAAGAGTCTGCAATCTTAAAGAAAAGGCTAGTGCTCGTTGTAAAAGATTGTAATGGTTTAGAAGTATATCGGTCTGAAGGATCAAGTAAATATAAAGAGTATAAAAAGGCCTATCATGAGTCACTTCGGGAGGCTTTTAAAGGCGTTAGAACTTTGGGAGTTCATCAAAAAGACGTTGTTCTATTATCTGAATTGTCAAGCCAGACTGTAGTAAAAGCACCTAAAGAGCAAACCATTGTAGTCCAGGAACCTACTATTGATATTAAGGAATCCGACAACGAACAGAATAATATATTGCCTACAATTAGTGATGAAAATACAGGGGTTGAGGTATCTTCTGTAAGTTCAACATCGCCTAAAGCGAAGTATACCAATTATACCAGAAATGGTGTTTCATTTTTACTTCGGAAGACTTCTGAAGGATATGCATTGTACGAAGAAACAACAGCTTCCGAAGATGGTCTTCAATTGATAGGTAAAATTGAAGCTGAAAAGGAGGGTGCTTTTTATTTTGTGGATGCTTCAGAGAAAATTTATAAAGCATTTTTTGATGCTTCTGAAAATCTTGTTATTCAGAAGGGAACTATTTCCGAAGTCTATAAAAAATAGATTAAAAATCGTACTTATTCTTCCAGAGACTTTTAAGGTAATTTTTTAAATTATTTTCCTTTGGATTGTTGCCGGGCTTATAAAATGTAGTGCCTACAATATCTTCTGGTAAAAACTCATGCGGAGCAAAATTACCTTCATAATTATGGGCGTATTCATAGTTTTTGCCGTAACCCAACTCTTTCATAAGCTTGGTGGGTGCATTCCGAATCGATAAAGGCACCGAAAGATCCCCTGTTTGTTTCACCAGTCGCTGAGCTTCGTTTATCGCAGCATAGGAAGCATTACTTTTGTGGGATGTTGCTAAATAAATGGTGCACTGACTTAGAATAATGCGAGCTTCAGGAAAACCAATAGTTGAAACTGCTTGAAACGTACTATTTGCCAATACCAGAGCTGTCGGATTGGCATTTCCAATATCTTCCGAAGCTAAAATAACCAATCTCCTTGCTATAAATTTGATGTCTTCTCCGCCTTCGATCATTCTTGCGAGCCAATAAACGGCGGCATTTGGATCACTACCGCGAATCGATTTTATAAATGCCGAGATAATATCGTAATGTTGCTCCCCGGTTTTATCGTACAACACGGTGTTCTTTTGCACTTTTTGAAGCACCATTTCATTGGTAATAATCACAGTATCACTCTTTTCTGAAAGCACAATAAGTTCAAGAATATTTAGAAGTTTACGAGCATCGCCTCCGGAAAGACGGATTAGTGCCTCGGTCTCGGTAAGCTTAATCTGCTTTTTGGATAGTATTTTATCTTCCTTGATGGCACGAGCCAAGAGATCTTCGAGATCTTTTTTACTAAAGGCATTTAACACGTATACCTGACATCGTGATAAAAGTGCCGGAATGACTTCAAAACTTGGATTCTCGGTGGTCGCACCTATGAGGGTTATTAAACCTTTTTCAACGGCGCCCAAAAGGGAATCCTGTTGTGATTTACTAAATCTGTGAATCTCATCGATAAATAAGATGGGGTTTTTAGTAGAAAATAAGGTGTCCGTTTTCTTCGCTTTTTCAATCACTTCACGAACAGCCGCCACACCACTATCCACAGCACTGAGCATAAAAAATGGACGATCCGATCGATTCGCGATGATATTGGCCAAGGTAGTTTTGCCTGTACCTGGTGGTCCCCATAAAATTAATGATGGCAGTATGCCGGATTCTAACTGAGTTGTTAACGCACCTTTAGGACCAACCAAATGTTGCTGGCTAAGATAATCTTCTAAGGTTGTTGGGCGAATTCGTTCGGCTAAGGGTGCACTCATAAGGGCGTAAAATTACAATTTTATTACAAGGCTTATACTGACATTTTATCATAAATTTGAATTTAGGACCATTTTTTGAAAGTCAGATAGTATGTCAAAAACAAAGGGTTTATATTTTTCAAATGATGTGATATTATATCCGTTGCTATTTGTAATGCTGATGTGGATGGTTTTCTGGGCAGAAATACGATTTAATCTGGATTTTAATTACCTCGGAATTTACCCACGAAAGATTACCGGCCTTATAGGAATAATAACCGGACCCTTTATACACGGGAATCTGAAGCATTTGTTTAATAACTCTATGCCCTTATTGGTGCTTACAACTGCCCTGTTCTACTTTTATCGTAACATTCGGTGGAAAGTACTATTTACTGGTCTGATAGTCTGTGGTGTGTTTACATGGGTTATAGGAAGACCATCCTTGCATATAGGCGCGAGTGGAGTTGTTTATATGTTGGCTGCTTTTTTATTTTTTAAAGGAATTTTTTCGAAACAATATCAATTAACGGCTTTGTCACTGGTAGTTGTATTCTTATATGGGGGCCTACTTTGGTATGTGATGCCCATAGATCCTAAAATTTCATGGGAAGGACATTTGTCGGGCTTTGTTGTGGGGCTGATTCTAGCGTTGGTATTTAAAGGGAATCCAGTGGAAAATAAAAAGTACGCATGGGAACGCGACGACTATAATCCGGAAGAGGACGAATTTCTACAGCAGTTTGATGACGACGGTAATTTTATAGAGCGGATCCCGGAAGAGCCTACAGAGGTTCAACAAAATTTGGACCCTCAAAATATTAAAGTTGTCTATACATTAAAAGTGGGTCCGAAAAAAGATAATGATTCCTTATAAACTGCGTTGGCGTACTATTTCATACAAAAAAGCACCACATGCAACTGAGACATTTAGCGAATTAATTTGCCCTAGTAGTGGTAAAGACGCTTTATGATCCAATAAGCTTAATACAGATTTTGAAATCCCCTTGTCTTCTGCTCCCATAACGACTGCTAATGGCATATTTAATTTAAGGTCGTAGATGGTTTCTGTGGTTTTTTCTGTAGCACCTACTACCGTTACGCCCGATCCTTGCAAGTAATAAATAGCATCTTTTATATGATCAACCTTACAGATAGGCAATTTAAAAATGGCTCCTGCCGAAGTTTTTACTGTATCGCCCGATATGGGTGCTCCTCCTTTTTTCTGAATAATAACCGCATCTACACCAGTGCATTCTGCCGTTCTAAGAATAGCACCAAAATTACGAACATCACTAAGTTGATCGAGGATAAGAAACAAAGGGTTTTCCTTTGTTCCAATAACGTTTTCAACAATTTCTTCAAGGTCTCTGAAGGCGATAGGTGAAGTCATTGCTACGATCCCCTGATGATTTCCTTGAGTTAGTTTTATTAGCTTTTCAAATGGAACGTACGAAATTGTGGCATGTTTTTTTTCAAGTTCCTTTACAATCGCATCTATTTTCGGATTGGATATTCCTTTTTGGACAAATAACTTGTCAATAATAACATTAGATGAAACCGCCTCTTGTACGGGATGAATTCCAAAAATAGTTGCTTCTTTTCTCATGCGGTAAAAGTAAAAAACATCTCAATACGAGAGGATGTATTTTGAGATATTCTTAAATAATAAAAGGCTGCCTTTTAAAGCAGCCCCTTACCAAATTGAAATTAACTCTAAATTTAATTACTATTACTGATTAACAGCTGTCGCAACAAATATCCCCGGTATTGGAGAAGGTGCGTTAGTGTTGGTGTCTAATTCATTTTGTGGATATAGAAAACGCTGTGGTAATTGTGTACCTGTTTTCGGTGTAACCCCTAAAGCATTGTTAGTACGATTTAAATCGTGCCAAGTTTGCGGTGATGGGTAAATAGAGATATATTTTTCTTCTAAAATATGTAATAATAAGTCATTTCCTGAAGCTGTTGAAGCAGGGAAATCTCCTGAATATTGTGCAGCCAATGCAGCTCTCACAGCATTTAATGAGTTTCGAGCCAATCCATCTTGATTTTCTCTTTGGGCAGCCTCTGCTAAGATTAACATAGTTTCATGCCATCCAATAATTGGTAAGGATGCATCGATAGCAAATATTCCACCTTCACGATTGTTAAAACTTCCATTACCTCTATAGTAGAAATCGTATCGTTGTGCTTCACCTGGAGTTGCCAGCCTACGGTTTACTGATCCTGCTGGATCTACTAATTCTTGTAAGTAACTTCCTTGAGCAGCAATGTTACCCGGTCTTGCAGTTGCAGTAAAATTATACCATAGATTTTGAGCACCATTTGCAGTTGAATGTGTGCCATAAAGATCACCACCTTCAGCGTTAATTCCTGCCTGTGCATGGATTAATGCATTTCCATAATCCTTCATAATCAAGAAGTATCTGGCTTTCATACTATGCGCCAATCTACCTAAAGTTGATGTAGATTTAGTGCCACCAGCTGTGTCGTTAATATAAAGTGTCGATCCATTTCCTCTACTAATTGCAACGTCCAATAATTCCTGTACATGATTTAAAACAGCAATTTGTCCATCATAAACTGGGCTTACAATACCCGGTACAATTGCTTCAGAATCTGGAACATTTCCAAATGATGCGGCAAGTTCTCCTAAAAAGAATGCTTCAAAAAAGCTGGCAGTAGCTATTGCATCGTCATCTAATTCTGCTTCAGCTTGAATTTTTACAGTTCTGGCTTGCGTCATTCCTTCGACATAAATATTAAACCATAAGGTGTTAAAATCTGAAGGAGTGAAAACATATTGCTCGTATCCTTCCCATTGCGCTTGAGCACCAACTATATAGTTTGAATTAATTCCTGCATATCTGGAAGCATCACTTTCAGTTAGGTACATGGCAACTAATTCAGTTTGTGCGATTAGGTTCACTGTTGGAACAAGTCCTACAGTGTTTGGGTCGTCTTGAAAGTTCTCTTGTTGGACAAGTCCATCGCATGCTACTAGTAGCGCACATGTAGAGAACAAATAAAATATTTTATATATATTTTTCATTTTAATGATTTTTTTTTGTGATTAAATACCTATACGTACCGTAAAGAAGTAACTAGCTGTAGATGGGTTAGTAAAATATTCTAAACCTCTACCTTTAGAAGCTCCTGTTAGGTTGTTGTCAGGATCAAATCCTTCAACATCTGTCCAAGTCACTAAGTTACGACCTGAAACCGATAAATTCAAGGATTCCAGTCCGATTGGTTCAATAAAGCTTTGTGGAAATGAGTATCCAAGAGAAACTTCTCTTAACTTAACATACGAAGCATCTTCAATATTTAATTCCGGAGAACCATTAAATCCACTTCCGGGTCCACCTGAATACCAAGTCTGATCTAATAATACAGTTCCTGCGCCAAAATCATCAAGATTTCCTCTAACCGTATAAGTACCATCGGTATTTAAGGTTGCATTTGGCATATCAATAATTGCCGTACCAACATAGTTTAAGATAGTTGCCGCTTCTGCTGCAGATACTGTAACTTCATTGGCAGTTAAGGTTGTTACACCATGGTGATTCAATACCCCGCTAGTTCCATTCCAAACATCCATACCTTGTACAAAATCGAATAAAGCAGATACTTCAAACCCTTTGTAATTAAGAGTAGTTGAAATACCACCTCTCCAATCCGGGTTAGGATCTCCTAAGACTTCTTCCCCCTGATCTGAAACAGTTGGAAAGCCAAAATCGTTTAATACAATTTCTCCGTTTTCATCACGTGTCAATGGATTACCAAGTAAAACGGCAAAGGGTTGTCCATCAACTACATTAGAAGAAGTTCCAACAAAGCCATTCAACCCTGTAATAAGTTCTCCATTTGCGTCCGGACTAGTTACTAAGTTGTCATTATGGCTATAATTCATATTTACAGTCCATTTGAAGTTTTCCGTTCTCACAATTGTTGCCTGAAGATCCATTTCAAGACCTTCATTAGTTATTTCCGCAGCGTTACTTGTTAAGGCGCTAAAACCGGAAGCGGCAGATACGTTTCTATCTAATAACACATCTTCTGTCACTCTATCGTAGTAAGTGATTCCAAAAGACAATCTGCTATTAAAAAATCTTAAATCTGCACCGACCTCAAATTCTTTAACTCGTTCGGGAACTAAATTTGGATTTCCTTGTATATCTTCTAAAGAAGAACTTCCATATTGACTTCCGTCTAGACCATCTCCCCATGAAGAGCTAACACCTACTGTACCTCCAGATTCATAACCGCTACTTAAAGAGTATGGCTGAGGCGCAACTGCTACTTCTCCATAACTAAATCTTAATTTACCAAAAGAAAGAAAATCATTGTTGCCAATTATTTCCGAAAACTTCCAACCTAAGGATGCCGCCGGGTAAAAGAATGTTTGGTCTGGTAAAGTTGAAGATCTATCGGCTCTTCCCGTTAAAGAGAAAAGAATTTGATTAAAGATTTCACCTTCAACTAATAAATAAGCACCCACTTGTTTAGAGTACTCATAGAAATCATAAGCAGATAAGTTCGCAGGTGACAGTGTGTTCTCAAGGTCAATTAAATCACTAAGTCTTACGTTAGGGTTAAGAAAACCAATAGAAGTACCTCCAACTTGTTCAATGCTATTATTTTCGTAAGTAGCTCCTAAAATCCAATTAAGATTAAGATTATCAGATATATCGTGATTACTGTTTAGGAAGGCAGTGAAATACTGTGAGCTAATAAAACGGTCATCGACATCTAAATATCCAGAATTTCCACCAAAATCATCACTTGCAGCCGAATTGGTAGGAATAAAGGTTTGTCTCTGATCCCTATAGCTATCAATACTATATCGGGTGGTGATAGACAAGTTGTCTGTAAAATTATACGATAACTCGGGAGCAATTAAAAAACGATCTACTTCAACTGTGTTTGATTGTTCGTTAATGGTCCATAATGGATTGTTATAAGCTGCCGACGGTCCTAATGGTCCACGATAAGCTCTCATTGCATTTACCGTTGGTTCTCCTGAAGCAGTGAAGGCAGTACCAATATAGTCTCTGTTGTCAAAATCTGGAGATGTTCTCAATAATCCAAGATATAATCCATTAAGGTTAGATCCAGTTTGAACAGCATCGGCATTTGTCTTTACATAAGTTGCAGTAATTCTACCCTTTAACTTTTCCGAATAATTAGTGTTATTTGTAAAGCGAAGTGATTTTCTTTCATATCCAGAACCATTTTTTACAATTCCTTCCTGATTCCAGTCATTTACGCTAAGAAAAGTGTTACCATTTTCACCTGAGTATTTCAAACTGATATCATGTTCTAAGGTAAGTCCATCACCTACTACCGCGTCGAAGTTTGAATCAAGAAATGTTTCTCTCGAATTCTTTGCGGTAATCGGATAGTAAATAGTTCCATCGGCTGCTTCAAAACGTGTTTCGCCAACGGCGACTTCGTTCGCGCCACCGGCACGAGTTGAAATTTTATCACCCCAAGTTAATGGTTGTGGTCCGCCTAGATAAACAGCTCCTCCAGTTCCCTGACCGAACTTGTTCTGTAAGTCCCAACGTTCGTTTACCTTGTCAAAATATACACCGGCCTTGTAATTAACACTCCAGCTACCGGCTTTACCTTTACCTGTTTTTGTTTTAATAACAATAACTCCATTTGCTGCACCTGTACCATAAACAGCAACAGCCGAAGCTCCTTTAAGTACAGTAACACTTTCAATGTCTTCCGAAGAGAAGTCATTTAAACGAGACTGCTCACTTACACCAGCGACACCTGCACCAAAGTTTGTGTTATTAATAAGTACACCGTCGATAACATATAGGGGTTCATCTGCACCGGAGATACTGTTTGCTCCACGAATTTGAATAAATGCTCCGGCTCCAGGATCTCCACTACTTCTTATTACATTTACTCCCGAAGTTTTCCCTGCTAATGCAGTAGCAACCCCAGCTTCACCCGATTTTACAATCGTTTCTGCCTGAATGGTTGTTGCCGAGGATAAATCGTCATCTTTTTTCTTCTCCAGACCAATTGCTGTAATTACAACTTCTTCCAAAACAGCGGCGTCTTCTTCCAAGGAAACATTAACCCTGTTCGTGCCTGCAGTAACAGTAGTTTCCTGCGCTTTAAATCCAACATAGGTAAACACTAAATTTTGTCCAACTGCTGCCTTAATAGCATAGTTTCCGTCAAAATCAGATTGAGTACCATTGGAGGTGCCTTTAACAACAATATTTACTCCGGGTAGAGGCATTCCAACGTTGTCGGTTACCATTCCGGTTATTGTTTTTTCTTGTGCAAATGTAAGTTGCACTACCAACGCCAAGATAAGCGTTAGTATACCACTAAACTTTGTTCTCATTTTATAATTTATTTGAATTAGCCAGCTCCAAAAATCATAATAAAAAGTTAAATAAACAACTTTTATGTTAACAAAATAATAAATATGTTATTTGAACGTTTGGCCAAACTGTTTTAAAAACGAGAAGTTAACATGATGTGAATTTTTGTGTTTGAGAACTTGAAATCCTGATTTTCACGGTTTCCGTTGGCAATATTTAAGCGTAGAATTCCTGCTTTTGTTAGTAGTCCTATCCCTAATCCGTAGCTGTAGAGTTTTTCTTTTAAATTCATAGAATCGTTTTCAAAATATCCTAGATCGATGATGCTATGCAAATAAAGACCTTCATTGAACTGATATCTGTATTCTGTATTTAAAATTGTGAAGAAGGACGCGTCTATACTGTTTTCATTGAAACCTCTTATAGTTCCTATGCCTCCAAATCGGAATAGCTCGTTAACAAAATAGGTGTCACTTATTAAAATACTTGAGTTGTTTTTTAAGAACAGGGAGTTCTTGAAATTAAGATTAAAAATATGGCTTACTTCACTTAGAAAGCGCAACTGACTATCGCTAGAGTTTTTAAGCTTTCTCGAGCCTATTTCCGTGTCGAGACTTATCTGAGATTTTATTGGAAACAGCGTGCTTTTCTGTGAACGAAAATAATCGATTCCTGCGATTAAAAATTTCGAATCGTAATCTTCAATTGGGGAGCCAACCACCACATTATCCAGTAAATTACTGGATTCATATCCTTTGTATCCGAGATAAGCTGAAGAAGCCGGGTTGATTTGGTAATATACCTTTGCCTGTTGGTCTGTTGTTGTAAATGTGCTGTCTTGTTTAAATATTTTTAATTCAAGACCGACACCAAATGGAGATTTTAAAATATAAGGAAGTTTAAGTCTCACTTTAAAATCGCGCTGATCTTCGCCATCTGCTTTGTAATTAATAGCAAGTTGTTCTCCGTAATTAAGATTGTTGTTAAGCTCCAGATTTAGATAACCATTAAACTGTAATTTATTTGTTTCTTCATCTGTTGCGAAACCCAGGACTCCATCAAATATATTTGCATTGCGTTTTTCCAAATAAAAGTAAACAACAGTTGAGTCTTTTCTGAACAACGCCTGTGGAGCTTTTATCGTGCTGGCGAATGGTAATGAATTGAGAATTTCATTCTGAGCCACAATTTTTTTCTGATTAAATGTTTTGCCTTTTTTTACTCCGGCAACGTATGTAATAAATGATCTGGGAAATTTTTCGTATCCCTTTATCGCAATTGAATCGATGATGCGTTTGCGACCACTTATAAGAGTAATACTTGCCGATAAATTTCCATCTTCTTCTTTTGAAATGTTAGTTAGGCGTAATCTGGCAAAGGCATTCCCGTTTTCTGTTTTTAAACTGTTTAGTTTCTGAAGGGATTGTTCAAGAGTTTCAAATGGAAGTATAAAATAGGCGTCGGTAATTTCTGAAGCTACCTTAGAAAGTTCCTTTTTACTGAAGTTTTCTTCTGAATAGTATATTTTAATGGATTCGTATTTCTTTCCGAAGAAAAAAACGGAAGTATAAACAGTGTCACTTAATGCTTCAAATTTTTCAAGTCTTGAATCAACATATCCCATCTTCTGAAGCTGTAAAGGAAGGGTATCTACTTGCTGCTTAAGTGATAAGTAATCTTTGAAATTTGTTTGAAGTTGTAGCGAATCTTTAAGGGATTCAGAAATTGGTTTTTCTGCTTCAATTGTTAACAACAGAGATTGCGCATTTATTTCAGAAAAAAAAGCGGTATATATATTAAGGTATAAAAGTACGTAGATGAAGTGTTTCAACTGGTAGGAAATTTCATGTGTAAATCTAACGTTCTAAGTTTGTTTTTCATATCTAAATTATAAAATATTAAAAATGAAGATAAAATTAATTTAGTATGGTTTGATTGTTCCATTTTTATTTCTATTTTTGCAAGCCCTTAAAAACGGGGATTTTATATTTAAATAAGTGTAATACATATTTTATATGCCAACAATTTCACAATTAGTACGAAAAGGAAGAGCCAAAATAACCAAGAAGAGCAAATCGGCTGCCCTAGATTCGTGCCCTCAAAGACGAGGTGTGTGTACGCGTGTATATACGACTACGCCTAAGAAACCTAACTCTGCAATGCGTAAAGTAGCAAGGGTTAGATTGACAAACGGTAAAGAAGTAAACGCATACATCCCTGGTGAAGGACACAATCTTCAAGAGCACTCGATAGTATTGGTTAGAGGTGGAAGGGTAAAAGATTTGCCAGGAGTTAGATATCACATTGTTCGTGGAGCTTTAGACACCGCTGGTGTTGAAGGAAGAACGCAACGTAGATCTAAGTATGGTGCAAAACGCCCTAAGAAGTAATTTAAAACTTTTAAAGAGAAGACATGAGAAAAAGAGCAGCAAAAAAGAGACCGCTTTTACCAGATCCAAGGTTTAACGACCAGTTGGTGACACGTTTTGTAAATAACTTAATGTGGGATGGAAAAAAGTCGGTTGCTTTTAAAGTTTTTTACGATGCAATTGATATCGTAGAAGAGAAAAAAACAGACGAAGAAAAAACAGGTTTAGAGCTTTGGAAAGATGCACTTTCTAATGTTATGCCTCACGTTGAAGTACGAAGCCGAAGAGTTGGAGGGGCAACCTTTCAAATTCCAATGCAAATTCGTGCAGATCGTAAAATATCTACCGCGATGAAGTGGTTAATACTTTATGCTAGAAAAAGAAATGAGAAATCTATGGCACAAAAACTTGCAGCCGAAGTTTTAGCAGCAGCTAAAGAAGAAGGTGCAGCAGTTAAGAAGCGTATGGATACTCATAAAATGGCTGAAGCAAACAAAGCATTCTCACATTTCAGATTCTAAAAAATGGCACAAAGAGATTTAAAATATACTAGAAACATAGGAATTGCCGCGCATATCGATGCAGGGAAAACTACAACTACAGAGCGTATCCTTTTTTATACAGGGGTAAGTCATAAAATTGGTGAAGTACATGATGGTGCTGCAACAATGGACTGGATGGAGCAAGAGCAGGAAAGAGGTATTACAATTACTTCAGCTGCTACTACTTGTACTTGGAAGTTTCCTTTGGAAAATGCAGAACCGGTTGATGATACTAAAGATTACCACTTTAATATTATTGATACTCCTGGTCACGTAGATTTTACTGTAGAGGTAAATCGTTCATTACGTGTATTGGATGGTTTGGTATTCTTGTTTAGTGCGGTTGATGGTGTTGAGCCACAGTCTGAAACAAACTGGAGACTAGCTGATAACTATAAGGTACCTCGTATTGGATTCGTTAATAAAATGGATCGTCAAGGTGCTAACTTTATGGAGGTTTGTCAACAAGTTAAAGACATGTTGAAGTCAAACGCAGTGCCAATTGTATTAAATATTGGTGATGAAGATAACTTTAAAGGTATTGTTGATCTTGTAAAGAACCGTGCTGTGATTTGGCATGATGATTCTTTCGGAGCAACTTTCGACGTTGTTGCTATTCCTGAAGAACTTAAAGCAGAAGCAAAGATGTTACGTGGGAAGCTAATTGAAGAAGTAGCTGCTTACGATGAAAACTTGCTTGAAAAGTATATGGAAGATGAGGATTCAATTACTGAGGATGAAGTGCATGCTGCGCTTCGTGCTGCTGTAATGGATATGAGTATCATTCCAATGGTATGTGGATCATCTTTCAAAAACAAAGGAGTTCAGTTTTTATTGGACGCAGTTTGTAGATACTTACCTTCTCCAGTGGATAAGGAAGGTATTATAGGTGTTAATCCAGATACTGATAAAGAAGAAATCCGTAAGCCTGATGTGTCTGCACCATTTGCAGCATTGGCCTTTAAGATTGCTACCGATCCTTTTGTAGGACGTTTAGCATTTTTCCGTGTGTATTCAGGACGTTTGGACGCAGGTTCTTATATCTTGAACAATCGTTCGGGTAAAAAAGAACGTATTTCTCGTATCTACCAAATGCACTCTAATAAGCAAAATGCTATCGATTTTATCGAAGCAGGAGATATTGGAGCAGCTGTAGGTTTTAAGGATATTAAGACTGGTGACACCATGTCTGACGAGAAACACCCTATCGTACTTGAATCTATGGACTTCCCTGATCCCGTAATTGGTATCGCGGTAGAGCCTAAAACAAAGGTTGACGTTGATAAATTGGGTATGGCTTTGTCTAAATTGGCAGAAGAAGATCCAACATTTACAGTACGTACAGATGAGGCTTCAGGACAGACAATTATTTCTGGAATGGGTGAGCTTCACTTGGATATTATTGTAGATCGTCTTAGACGTGAGTTTAAGGTTGAAGTAAATCAAGGACAACCACAGGTAGAATATAAAGAAGCTGTAACTAAAACTGCAGATCACAGAGAGGTTTATAAAAAGCAATCTGGTGGTCGTGGTAAGTTTGCCGACATCGTATTTACATTGGAACCTGCAGATGAAGGGAAAGATGGTCTTGAATTTGTAAATGCAGTAAAGGGTGGTAACGTTCCTAAGGAATTTATCCCGTCTGTAGAAAAAGGATTTAAGCAAGCAATGGTAAATGGACCATTAGCAGGATTTGAAGTTGATAGTATGAAAGTAACACTTAAGGATGGATCTTTCCACCCTGTGGATTCTGATGCATTATCTTTCGAACTTGCTGCAAAAATGGGATTCAAAGCTGTTGCAAAACAAGCTGGAGCCGTAATCCTTGAACCTATTATGAAGCTGGAGGTTTTAACTCCTGAAGAAAACATGGGAGATATCGTAGGGGATTTAAATCGTCGACGTGGTCAAATGAGTAGTATGGGAGACCGTGCTAGTTCAAAAGTGATTAAAGCTGAAGTGCCGCTTTCTGAAATGTTTGGTTATGTAACCACATTAAGAACGCTTTCATCAGGTCGTGCAACATCAACAATGGAATTTTCTCACTATGCTGAAACACCTTCAAATATTTCTGAAGTAGTGATCGCAGCAGCAAGAGGAACCGCTAACGTATAATTTTTCAGCAATGAGTCAAAAAATAAGAATTAAGTTAAAATCTTACGATCACAATTTAGTGGACAAATCTGCTGAGAAAATCGTAAAGACTGTAAAGAGTACTGGAGCTGTAGTAACAGGTCCAATTCCTTTACCAACACATAAAAAAATCTTTACAGTATTACGTTCACCACACGTAAACAAGAAGAGTAGAGAACAATTCCAATTAAGCTCTTACAAGAGATTATTGGATATCTATAGCTCTTCTTCAAAAACGATTGACGCTCTAATGAAGTTAGAGTTGCCAAGTGGTGTAGAAGTAGAGATTAAGGTATAATTCCCGCGAAGGCGGGCATCTCATGAAATTGATTTCAAATCATGAGATGCCTGCCTACGCAGGCAAGAAATGTCCTAAGCTGCGAGCGAGGGAAAAACGGTAAACAAAGTAACATTCAGGGTTGAATTTATTTTGACCCTGTTTTTTTCTGAAAGCATTTCGAAGAAAAGGATGTTTCCGAAGAGAAAATAATAAATAGTAATAATCAATAAATAATTAAATATGTCTGGGTTAATTGGAAAAAAGATAGGGATGACCAGCATCTTTGACGAGAGAGGTAAAAATATGCCTTGTACCGTTATTGAAGTTGGACCTTGTGTTGTCACCCAAGTCAGAACCAAAGAGGTTGACGGGTACGAAGCTCTTCAACTTGGTTTCGATGACAAAAAGACTGCTATTAAAGCTGCTGAAGGGCATGCTAAAAAAGCAGGAACCGTTGCAAAACGTAAAGTCGCCGAATTCCAAGGATTTGAAGAGAGTTATAAATTAGGTGATACAATCACTGTAGAGCATTTCGCCGAGGGTGAATTCGTGGATATCGCGGGTACATCTAAAGGTAAAGGTTTTCAAGGGGTTGTAAAACGTCACGGTTTTGGTGGTGTAGGTCAAGCGACTCACGGTCAGCATAACCGTTTAAGAGCTCCAGGTTCTATTGGTGCTGCTTCTTATCCTGCGAGAGTATTCAAGGGAATGAGAATGGCCGGACAGATGGGGAATGTAAAAGTGAAAGTACAAAACTTGAGAGTGTTGAAAGTAGTTGCTGAAAAGAATCTACTTGTGGTTAAGGGATGTGTTCCTGGTCATAAAAACGCTTACCTAACGATTCAGAAATAATGAAGGTAGCTGTATTAGATATAAACGGAAAAGACACAGGTAGAAAGGTTGAACTTTCTAAGGATGTGTTTGGGATTGAGCCTAATAATCACGCTGTATACCTTGATGTGAAACAATATCTTGCTAATCAAAGGCAAGGTACTCACAAAGCGAAGGAACGTGCAGAGATTTCTGGTTCAACCAGAAAGATTAAGAAGCAAAAGGGAACTGGTACTGCTCGTGCGGGTAGTATTAAGTCTGGTATATTTAAAGGTGGTGGTAGAATGTTTGGTCCAAGACCAAGAAACTACTCTTTTAAATTGAATAAGAACTTGAAGCGTTTGGCTAGAAAATCGGCATTGACGATGAAGGCAAATGACAAGGCAATTGTAGTGATCGAAGACCTTAATTTTGACGCTCCTAAAACAAAAGATTTTACTGCAGTTTTAAAGACTTTAGGTCTTGAAAACAAAAAATCTTTATTTGTGTTGGGTGAGTCAAATAATAATGTATATTTGTCATCGCGCAATTTGAAAGGTACAGAAGTCATAAGTAACTCAGCTTTAAGTACTTACAAAATATTGAATGCAAACAGTGTAGTGCTGTTTGAAGGTTCTTTGGAAGGAATTGAAACAAACTTAAGTAAATAGAAACGAGATGAATATCTTAATAAAACCTATAATTACGGAAAAAGCTACAAAAGATGCTGAGGACAATAATATCTTCGGATTTGTAGTAAACCCAAAGGCGAATAAGGTAGAAATCAAGAAAGCGGTGGAAGCCACTTACGGAGTTTCTGTTGAAAAAGTTCGCACAATGAATGTCCGCCCGAATAGAAGAACTCGTCATACAAAGACGGGTACTCAAACTGGTAAAACTAATGCTTATAAAAAAGCAATAGTACAGGTGGCGGAAGGTGATACAATAGATTTTTACAGTAACATCTAAGGTAACTTAGATTTAATTAGACAAAAATGTCAGTAAGAAAATTAAAACCTATCACCCCAGGTCAGCGTTTTAGAGTTGTAAATGGTTTTGACGCCATAACAACTGATAAGCCGGAGAAAAGTTTATTAGCTCCGAACAAAAGATCTGGTGGTAGAAACAGTCAAGGAAAAATGACCATGCGCTATATTGGTGGAGGTCATAAGAAGAAATATCGAATTATCGATTTTAAGCGTGACAAGGCAGGAATTCCTGCAACTGTTGCTAGCATAGAATACGATCCAAACCGTACAGCATTTATCGCTTTATTGAACTATCAAGATGGTGAAAAGCGTTATGTAATTGCTCAAAACGGTCTACAAGTAGGGCAAAACATCGTCTCAGGTGACAGCGTTGCTCCGGAAATTGGAAATACTATGCTTCTTGCAAGTATTCCTTTAGGTACAATCATTTCATGTTTAGAATTACGTCCAGGACAAGGTGCTGTATTAGCGCGTAGTGCTGGTGCATTTGCTCAGTTGATGGCAAGAGACGGTAGATATGCTACGGTTAAATTACCTTCAGGAGAGACTAGAATGATATTAGTTACTTGTATCGCTACAATTGGTGCTGTTTCAAACAGTGATCACCAATTGTTAGTATCTGGTAAAGCAGGTAGATCTAGATGGTTAGGTAGAAGACCACGTACAAGACCAGTTGTGATGAACCCGGTAGATCACCCAATGGGTGGTGGTGAAGGTAAGTCTTCAGGAGGTCATCCACGCTCTAGAAACGGTATTCCAGCAAAAGGATATAGAACCCGTTCTGCAACCAAACAGAGTAATAAATATATTATAGAACGTAGAAAGAAATAAGCTATGGCAAGATCGTTAAAAAAAGGACCTTACGTTCACTTTAAGTTAGATAAGAAAGTACAACAGAATGTTGAGTCTAATAAAAAGACTGTGATCAAAACTTGGTCACGTGCTTCAATGATTACTCCGGATTTTGTTGGACAAACCATTGCAGTACACAACGGACGTCAGTTTGTTCCGGTATATGTAACTGAGAACATGGTAGGACATAAATTAGGAGAATTTTCACCAACAAGATCATTCCGTGGTCACGCAGGTGCTAAAAATAAAGGAAAAAAATAATAGGCCATGGGAGTTCGTAAAAGAGAAAGAGCAGAGCAGATCAAGGAGGCAAAGAAGACAATGTACTTTGCTAAATTGAACAATTGCCCTACGTCACCAAGAAAAATGCGTCTTATGGCGGATTTAGTAAGAGGTGAGAAAGTGGATAAAGCGCTTAATATTTTGAAGTTCAGTTCGAAAGAATCATCACGTCGTTTAGAAACATTATTATTGTCTGCTATTGCAAACTGGCAAGCAAAAAATGAGGATGCTTCTCTAGAAGATGCAGATCTATTCGTGAAGGAGATTCGTGTTGATGGTGGAACGATGTTGAAAAGACTTCGTCCGGCACCTCAGGGTCGCGCACATAGAATTAGAAAACGTTCCAATCACGTAACACTCGTGCTTGGTGCTAACGATAACACACAAAGCAATTAATAAATGGGACAGAAGACAAATCCAATCGGGAATCGCCTAGGTATTATTAGAGGATGGGAATCCAACTGGTACGGAGGTAACGACTACGGTGATAAATTAGCCGAAGACGACAAGATTAGAAAATACGTTCATGCTCGTTTAAGTAAAGCTAGTGTGTCCAGAGTAATTATTGAGCGTACGCTTAAACTTGTAACCGTTACTATCACTACTGCCCGTCCAGGTATTATTATTGGAAAAGGTGGTCAAGAGGTAGATAAGTTAAAAGAAGAGCTTAAGAAAATTACTGATAAAGAAGTACAGATTAACATTCATGAGATCAAGAGACCTGAATTGGATGCATTCTTGGTAGCGTCGAGCATCGCTAGACAGATCGAAAATAGAATTTCGTATCGTCGTGCAATTAAGATGGCAATTGCCGCTGCAATGAGAATGAATTCTGAAGGGATTAAAGTTTTGATTTCTGGAAGATTGAATGGTGCTGAAATGGCACGTTCAGAATCTTACAAAGAAGGTCGTATTCCTTTATCTACATTTAGAGCCGATATTGATTATGCTTTAGTTGAGGCGCACACTACTTACGGTAGGTTGGGTGTTAAAGTATGGATCATGAAAGGTGAAGTATATGGAAAAAGAGAACTATCTCCTTTAGTTGGTTTAGCTAAAAAAGGAGGAAAGTCTCAAGGCGGAGGCCGAGGTGGAAACAATAAGCCACGTCGCAGAAAGTAATTTTTTAAAGAAAAGAAAATGTTACAACCTAAAAGAACAAAGTACCGTAAACAAATGAAAGGCCGAATGAAAGGCAACGCAGCTCGTGGAAACCAGCTGTCTTACGGAACTTTTGGTATAAAGTCTTTAGATTCGAATTTCTTGACGGCTCGTCAAATAGAAGCTGCACGTATCGCTGCAACCCGTTTTATGAAAAGAGAAGGATCCATTTGGATCATGATCTTTCCAGACAAACCAATTACCAAAAAACCTCTTGAGGTACGTATGGGTAAAGGTAAGGGTGCTGTAGAATACTGGGCAGCAGTTGTTAAACCTGGAAGAGTTTTGTTCGAAGTATCTGGGGTGTCTTTAGAGACAGCAAAAGAGGCATTACGTCTCGCTGCTCAAAAGCTTCCGGTTAAAACGAAATTCATCATGTCCAGAGATTATCAAGCTTAATTTTTGAAATTATCACTATGAAACAAGCAGAGATAAAAGAATCATCAACAGCAGAGCTACAAGATAAACTTGCTGAAGCTAAAAAGGCTTATTCAGATTTTAAAATGGCTCATACCATTTCACCGTTAGAAAATCCAATTCAGTTAAGATCACATAGAAGATCTATCGCTAGAATTATGACAGAACTAACTAAAAGAGAAGTACAGTAATCGTACCCAGCTGAAAGATGGAAGAAAAAAGAAACTTAAGAAAAGAACGTATAGGTGTAGTTACCAGTAGCAAAATGGAAAAATCCATAGTTGTTGCCGAAGTAAAAAAAGTAAAGCACCCGATGTACGGAAAGTTCGTTTTGAAAACGAAAAAATACGTTGCACACGACGAGAAAAATGACTGTAACGAAGGTGATACAGTAAAGATCATGGAAACACGACCTTTAAGTAAAACCAAAAGTTGGAGGTTAGTAGAAATAATTGAAAGAGCGAAGTAATCATGATACAACAAGAATCAAGACTAAAAGTTGCAGATAACACCGGAGCGAAAGAAGTACTTACTATTCGTGTATTGGGTGGAACCAAGAGAAGATATGCTTCTATTGGCGACAAAATTGTAGTTTCTGTAAAGGATGCTACTCCTAATGGAACGGTAAAGAAGGGTACAGTTTCTACTGCTGTTGTAGTGCGTACGAGAAAGGAAGTAAGAAGACCAGATGGTTCTTACATCCGTTTCGACGATAACGCTTGTGTACTTTTAACTGCCCAAGGGGAGATGAGAGGAACGCGTGTATTTGGACCGGTAGCCAGAGAGCTTCGTGACAAACAATTTATGAAAATAGTATCATTGGCGCCTGAGGTGCTTTAATATGAAAACTAAAATGGCAAAGCTTAAAATAAAATCAGGAGATACAGTAGTAGTTACTGCCGGAGAACACAAAGGTTCTGAAGGTAAAGTGATGAAGGTGATCCTTGAAAAAAACAAAGCAATTGTAGAAGGAGTGAACATGGTTTCAAAACATGAGAAGCCAAGTGCAAGCAATCCGCAAGGAGGAATTGCAAAAAAAGAAGCTCCAATACATATTTCAAACCTATCGCTTATCGATCCAAAATCTGGTAAGGCTACACGAGTAGGGTATAAAATGGAAGATGGAAAAAAAGTAAGAGTTTCCAAACAATCGAATCAAGTAATATAGTTATGGGATATTCACCAAGACTTAAAGAGGAATATAAGAGTAGAGTAATTAATGCTCTTACAGATGAATTTGGTTACAAAAATGTAATGCAGGTTCCGAAGTTAGAACGTATAGTGATCTCTCGTGGAGTTGGAGCTGCAGTAGCAGATAAGAAATTAATCGACTATTCTGTAGACGAATTGACAAATCTTACTGGGCAAAAAGCAATTGCAACAATCTCGAAAAAGGATGTTGCTACCTTCAAGCTACGTAAAGGAATGCCAATTGGAACGAAAGTTACACTTAGAGGAGAGCGTATGTACGAGTTTTTAGACAGACTTGTTACATCTGCCTTACCAAGGGTACGTGATTTTAATGGGATAAAAGCGACAGGTTTTGACGGAAGAGGAAATTACTCTTTAGGTGTTACTGAGCAGATAATTTTCCCTGAGATCGATATCGACAAGGTAAAGAAAATCGAAGGTATGAATATTACTTTTGTGACGTCCGCTGCAACCGATAAAGAAGCGAAATCATTATTAACTGAACTAGGATTACCTTTTAAAAAGAACTAAGATGGCTAAAGAATCAATGAAAGCCCGTGAGGTTAAGAGACAAAAAACGGTAGCTAAGTATGCTGAAAGACGTAAAGCTTTGAAAGAGGCAGGCGATTATGAAGCACTACAAAAACTACCAAAAAATGCTTCACCGGTTCGTTTACACAATAGATGTAAATTAACAGGAAGACCTAAAGGATATATGAGAACTTTTGGAATTTCACGTGTTACTTTCCGTGAGATGGCAAATCAAGGTTTGATCCCAGGTGTTAGAAAAGCTTCTTGGTAAGTTGTTAAAACACTCTAGGTAACAAAGAATTATAAATTGGTTGAAGGTTTGGCCCGATAGGTATCGGGACGAAAACCACATCCGCAAATTAATATATATGAATACAGATCCAATTTCGGATTATCTAACGAGAGTTAGAAATGCAGTGAAGGCTGGACATCGCGTTGTCGAGATCCCGGCTTCAAACCTAAAAAAGGAGATTACAAAGATCCTTTTTGATCAGGGTTATGTTTTGAGTTACAAATTTGAAGACGATAAGGGCCATCAAGGAACTATCAAGATCGCTTTAAAGTATGATAAGCTAACAAAAGATCCTGTAATCAAGAAAATTCAAAGAATTAGTAAACCAGGTTTACGTAAATACGCAAGTTCAACTGAACTTCCTCGCATCTTGAACGGTTTGGGAATTGCTATTGTTTCTACTTCTCACGGAGTAATGACAGGTAAGCAAGCCAGAGAGCAAAAAGTAGGTGGTGAAGTATTGTGTTACGTATACTAAAAATAGACAAAGATGTCAAGAATAGGTAAAAACCCGGTAGCAGTTCCAGCAGGAGTTACAGTTGATGTAAAAGACAGCGTAATTACAGTTAAGGGAAAATTAGGTGAATTAACACAAGAATTTTCTGACGTTACGGTAAAAGTTGAGGATAATCAAGTAGTAGTTGAGCGCTCTTCAGATTTTAAAGATCACAGAGCAAAACACGGATTGTACAGATCACTGGTTCATAATATGATTGAAGGTGTATCTAATGGATGGTCTAAACAACTTGAATTGGTAGGTGTTGGTTATCGTGCCAGCAATCAAGGTCAAAAATTGGACCTTGCTTTAGGATTCTCTCATAACATTGTATTGGATATTGCTCCTGAAGTAAAAGTGGAAACAGTTTCAGAAAAAGGAAAGAATCCAATTATAAAATTATCATCACACGACAAGCAACTTGTAGGTCAGGTGGCTGCGAAAATCCGAGGATTCCGTAGACCAGAACCATACAAAGGAAAAGGTGTGAAGTTTGTAGGTGAACAAATTAGAAGAAAAGCAGGTAAATCTGCATAAGATATAAAGTTATGGCATTATCAAAAACTGATAGAAGAGAGCGCTTGCGTTTTAGAATACGTAAGACAATTTCGGGAACTGAACAACGTCCGCGTTTGGCAGTCTTCCGAAGCAATAAAGAGATTTATGCACAACTTATTGATGATGTAAGTGGAAAAACAATTACCGCTGCATCTTCAAGAGACAAGGACATTGACGCTTCAAAACTTAATAAAGTTGATGCGGCAAAATTAGTAGGGAAATCAATCGCTGAAAAAGCAGTAAAGGCAGGTGTTGAAGCTGTGTCTTTCGACAGAGGAGGTTACCTATATCACGGAAGAGTAAAATCATTAGCTGAAGGTGCACGTGAAGGTGGCCTTAAATTCTAAGTAGTATGTATCAAGATTATAAGAACATAGAATTAGTAAAACCTGGAGGTCTAGAACTTAAAGATCGTTTAGTAGGTGTACAACGTGTTACAAAAGTAACAAAAGGGGGTAGAGCCTTCGGATTTTCAGCTATTGTAGTTGTAGGAGACGAAAACGGTGTAGTAGGTCATGGACTAGGAAAGTCTAAAGATGTTGCAAGCGCAATAGCGAAAGCGATTGAAGATGCAAAGAAAAACCTGGTACGTATTCCACTTATTAAAGCGTCCTTACCACATGAGCAAAAAGGTAAATATGGAGGTGCAAGAGTAAATCTTTTGCCTGCAGCACCTGGAACTGGAGTTATAGCCGGTGGAGCAGTTCGTGCAGTATTGGAGGCAGTTGGTGTACATGATGTATTATCTAAGTCGCAAGGATCTTCAAATCCACATAATGTGGTAAAAGCAACTTTCGATGCTTTGTTACAATTAAGAAGTGCACAAACTGTTGCGAAACAGAGAGGTATTTCTTTAGAGAAACTTTTTAAAGGATAAGAAGATGGCAAAAATTAGAGTAACTAAAGTTAAGAGTGCTATAAACCGCACTAAAACTCAGAAGAGAACACTTGAAGCTTTGGGTCTTCGTAAGATCGGTCAGGTGGTAGAGCATGAGGACACAGGAAGTATCCTTGGCATGGTAAATAAAGTTAAACATTTGGTTTCTACGGAAACCGTTTAAGATAAGCGCAATGGATTTAAGTAACTTAAAACCTGCAAAAGGTTCGGTTAAAAACCAAGGAAAACGAATTGGTCGTGGCCAAGGTTCAGGAAAAGGTGGTACTGCCACTCGTGGACACAAAGGAGCGAAATCACGTTCGGGATATTCTAAGAAGCTAGGTTTCGAAGGAGGGCAAATGCCGTTACAACGTCGTGTACCTAAGTTTGGTTTTACTAATATCAATCGTAAGGAATATCAAGGGATCAATCTTGATACACTTCAACAATTGGTTGACGAAAAGAAAATAAAAGATGCAATTGACTTTGAAACTATACTTAGTTTAGGTCTTGCTCGTAAGCATGAGATGGTGAAGATTTTAGGAAGAGGAGAGCTTAAAGCAAAATTAAAAGTATCTGCACACAAGTTTACTGCCACGGCACAAAAAGCTATTGAAGCTGCCGGTGGTGAAGTAGTAACATTGTAATTTAATATTGAGGATGAAATTTATTGATACCATAAAAAATGTTTGGAAAATAGAGGAACTGAGAAATCGGATCATCCTTACCTTGGGACTATTACTAGTGTACCGTTTTGGTGCTCAAGTAACTTTACCTAGTATAGATGCTTCATTACTTGGAGGATTCTCTGGTAATTTTGCAGGTGGTGGAATTGGTGGTTTACTTGATGCCTTTACTGGTGGTGCTTTTTCGAAAGCTTCAGTATTTGCTTTAGGTATTATGCCATATATTTCTGCTTCGATTGTTGTACAGTTGATGCAAATTGCAGTTCCATATCTTCAGAAATTACAAAAAGAAGGAGAAAGCGGAAGAAAAAAGATCAATCAAATTACACGTTGGCTAACAATAGGTATTTGTTTGGTACAAGCACCAAGTTACCTTGCAGGTTTATCTGCATTAGGAGTGCCAGCCGAAGCGTTTATCATGGGGCAAGGACCTATGTTCTATGTTTCATCTGTTATCATTTTGGTAACTGGTTGTGTGTTCGCAATGTGGTTAGGTGAAAAGATTACAGATAAGGGTATTGGAAATGGTATCTCTATCTTAATAATGGTGGGTATTATTGCTAATCTTCCACAATCATTTGCTCAGGAATTTGCTTCTAGAGTATTTGAATCTAATGGAGGTTTAATTATGATTCTTATTGAATTGGTCATCTGGTTTGTTATCATCTTGCTATCGATTATGTTAGTAATGGCGATGCGAAAGATACCTGTACAATATGCAAGAAGAACAGCTAGTGGTGAGTACGAGAAAAACATATTTGGTGCGAGACAATTCATTCCTTTAAAGCTTAATGCTTCAGGGGTAATGCCAATTATCTTTGCACAGGCAATTATGTTCGTTCCATCTGCAGTAGCAAGTCTTTCAAGCAGTGATATGGCGCAAGCCATGCAAGCTACCTTTAGCGATATTTTCGGACTTTGGTATAATGTAGTATTTGCACTATTAATTATTGTCTTTACATACTTCTATACTGCGATTACAGTACCAACCAATAAAATGGCTGATGACCTGAAACGTAGTGGTGGGTTTATTCCGGGTATTAAGCCTGGAACAGATACCGCAGAGTATTTAGATAGAATTATGTCTCAGATAACATTGCCTGGTTCAGTGTTCCTTGCTTTAATAGCTATTTTCCCTGCTTTTGTAGTGAAATTAATGGGGATACAACAAGGTTGGGCATTGTTCTACGGTGGAACTTCACTATTAATTATGGTGGGTGTTGCTATCGATACAATGCAACAAGTGAATTCATATTTATTGAACCGCCATTATGATGGTCTTATGAAGTCCGGTAAAAACAGAAAAGCAGTAGCATAATTATGGCAAAACAATCAGCAATTGAACAAGATGGAAGCATAGTAGAAGCATTATCTAATGCTATGTTTCGTGTAGAATTGGAGAATGGTCATATTGTAACCGCTCATATTTCGGGTAAAATGCGGATGCACTACATTAAATTATTGCCCGGAGATAAAGTAAAATTAGAAATGAGTCCTTACGATTTATCTAAGGCTCGCATAACTTATAGATACTAAAACGATGAAAGTTAGAGCATCAGTAAAGAAAAGAAGTGCCGACTGCAAGATTGTTCGCAGGAAAGGCAGATTATATGTTATTAACAAAAAGAACCCAAAGTTCAAACAAAGACAAGGATAAATTATGGCAAGAATCGCAGGTGTAGATATTCCTAAACAAAAAAGGGGTGTAATCGCGTTAACATATATCTTTGGAATCGGTAAAAGCCGTGCACAGGATATTTTAGCTAAAGCCGGAGTTAACGAAGACAAAAAAGTAAGCGAATGGAACGATGATGAAATCGGGGCTATTCGTGATGCTGTAGGATCTTTCAAAATTGAAGGAGAATTACGTAGCGAAATCCAATTAAGCATAAAACGTTTAATGGATATTGGATGTTACAGAGGTATTCGTCATAGAGTTGGTCTTCCTTTAAGAGGACAACGTACTAAGAATAACTCAAGAACAAGAAAAGGAAAGCGTAAAACAGTTGCTAACAAGAAGAAAGCAACTAAATAATCCAGAGATATGGCAAAGGCTACAGTAAAAGGTGCTAAAGGCGCTAAGACTACAAAGAAACGTAAAGTTAATGTTGAATCAACAGGGGCTGCTCATGTAACCGCTTCTTTCAACAATATCATTATCTCATTGACCAATAAAGCCGGAGATGTTATCTCTTGGTCTTCAGCAGGAAAAATGGGATTCAGAGGATCTAAAAAGAACACTCCTTACGCGGCTCAATTGGCTGCCGAGGATTGTGCAAAAGTTGCTCATGAGGCCGGTTTGCGTAAAGTAAAAGTTTACGTAAAAGGACCAGGTAACGGTAGAGAGTCTGCGATTCGTTCAATCCATAATTCGGGTATCGAAGTTACCGAGATTATCGACGTAACTCCAATGGCACACAACGGGTGTCGTCCTCCGAAAAGAAGAAGAGTTTAACACACTTAATGTGGGGACGTTCTTGTGAACATCCCCACTTATATATTTAATGAATATCAATCTGAAGGAATAGAGAATTAGAGGATTAACGTAAGACCTTAATTTAATTTTCCCTTCATAATCAATTAGAAATGGCAAGATATACTGGTCCAAAAACTAAAATAGCTCGTAAGTTTGGCGAAGCTATCTTCGGAGAAGATAAGTCCTTCGAAAAAAGAAATTACCCTCCGGGACAACACGGTAACAACCGTCGTCGTGGAAAAAAATCTGAATATGCTATCCAATTAGCGGAAAAGCAAAAGGCGAAATATACCTATGGTATTTTAGAGCGTCAATTTAGAAATATGTTTAAGAAAGCAACAGCAGCTCCTGGAATTACAGGTCAGGTGTTATTGCAATTATGTGAGTCACGTCTTGACAACGTAGTATACCGTATGGGTATCTCTCCAAGTAGATCTGGAGCAAGACAATTGGTTTCACACCGTCACATCACCGTAAATGGTGAAAAAGTGAACGTACCATCTTACCAACTTCAAGCTGGTGATGTAGTAGCAGTTAGAGAGAAGTCAAAATCTCTTGAAGCTGTACAAAGTTCGTTGAGTAATGCAAGTTCTGTGTACGAATGGATTACCTGGAATGGCGAAAAAATGGAAGGAACTTATGTTTCTATTCCACAACGTCTTCAGATTCCTGAAAACATTAACGAGCAGTTCATCGTCGAATTATATTCTAAATAATAAAAACACACGAGTCACACTATGGCAGTATTTAGTTTTCAGAAGCCTGACAAAGTTATCATGATTAATTCAACCGATTTCGAAGGGAAATTTGAATTTCGCCCTTTGGAACCTGGTTACGGATTAACAGTTGGTAACGCATTAAGACGAGTATTACTTTCTTCTCTAGAAGGATTTGCAATTACTTCGGTACGCATCGAAGGTGTTGACCATGAGTTTTCAACAATTGCAGGTGTAGTAGAAGATGTAACCGAAATCATTTTAAATCTTAAACAAGTTCGTTTTAAGAGGCAAATCGATGAGATCGATAACGAAACAGTTACAATTTCACTTAACGGTGGAGATCAATTAACCGCTGGAGATTTCCAAAAGTTTATCTCAGGTTTTCAGGTGCTAAACCCGGAACTTGTGATTTGCAATATGGATGCTAAAGTGAACCTGAACTTCGAAATTACTATCGAAAAAGGTAGAGGTTATGTTCCCGCTGAAGAGAATAAAAAAGCTAACGCACCTTTAGGAACCATTTTCACGGATTCTATTTACACACCAATAAAAAATGTTAAGTATAGCATTGAAAATTTCCGTGTAGAGCAGAAAACAGATTATGAAAAATTGGTTTTTGAGATCATCACTGATGGTTCTATCAATCCAAAAGATGCTTTAACTGAAGCTGCAAAAACTTTAATTCACCACTTTATGTTATTTAGTGATGAGCGTATCACCCTTGAGGCTGATGAAATTGCTCAAACTGAAACATACGACGAGGAATCATTGCATATGCGACAGTTGCTTAAAACAAAATTAGTAGACATGGATCTTTCAGTTCGTGCACTAAACTGTTTGAAAGCTGCAGAAGTTGATACATTAGGAGATCTTGTTTCTTTCAATAAGAATGATTTGATGAAGTTCAGAAACTTCGGAAAAAAATCACTTACTGAATTGGAAGAACTAGTGAATGTGAAAGGTCTTAACTTCGGAATGGATCTGTCAAAATACAAATTAGATAAAGACTAAAAAAGATACGAGATTTAAGATTTGAGACTTTAGATATTCTGTCTAACATCTCAAATCTTATTTCTTAAGTCTAATTATAAATGATTCATATTTTGCTCTCAGCCTTTGCTGATATGGAAGCAAGATGATGATTAAAAACAAATGTCATGAGACACGGAAAAAAAGTAAATCACTTAGGAAGAAAAACAGCCCATAGAAAGTCAATGTTGGCAAATATGGCTTGTTCCCTAATTGAGCATAAAAGAATTAATACTACAGTTGCAAAAGCAAAAGCGTTAAAGCAGTTTGTGGAGCCAATGATTACTAAATCTAAAACAGATACAACACACAACCGTCGTATTGTATATGCTAGATTGCGTCAGAAAGAGGCTGTTGCAGAATTGTTCAGAGATGTAGCTACTAAGGTGGGTGACCGTCCAGGTGGTTATACTCGTATCATCAAATTAGGAAATCGTCTTGGAGATAATGCAGATATGGCGATGATCGAATTAGTTGATTTTAACGAAATTTACAACGCTGGTAAAGGCACTAAGAAGAAAACGACACGTAGAAGTCGTCGTGGAAGTACTGCTAAACCGGCTGCTGCTCCTGCTGCTGAAACTAAAGCAACTAAGGAAGAAGAATAAATGTTACATCATTTATAAAATAACAAGGGATAAACAATTACTGTTTATCCCTTTTTTTATACACTTTCTTATTATCACACCATAAAGTGTATAAAATTTATATTGTTAAGAATTAATAATTTGTAAATTTTAAAAAGAGCATCTTTTAAAGTATTTTTGCACAACATCTTCAAGAAATGAAATATCAAACTAGAAAGAAAGCACTAATATTATTGGCTGATGGGACTATTTTCCATGGAAAAGCCGTAGGAGGGAAAGAAGGTTCGTCCTTCGGAGAAGTATGTTTTAACACTGGTATGACCGGTTATCAGGAAATATTCACAGATCCATCCTATTTCGGTCAACTAATGGTAGCTACTAATGCCCATATTGGAAATTACGGGACCTCTTCCGAAGAGATCGAATCCAATAGCATTAAAATCGCAGGGCTTATTTGTCGCAACTTTAGTTATCATCAATCAAGACCGGCTGCAGACGATACACTGGAAAACTTTTTAGCTAAGAATAATCTTTTGGCCATTAGTGAAGTTGATACCAGAGCTTTGGTGAACTACATTAGAGATAACGGTGCTATGAATGCCGTTATTACGACAGAGATTGATAATCTTGACGCACTTAAAAAGAAACTTGCTGACGTGCCTGATATGAAAGGCCTCGAACTGGCGAGTAAAGTATCTACTAAAGAGCCTTATTTCTTCGGAAATGAAAATGCTACCTATAAGATTTCTGCTTTGGATATTGGTATCAAGAAAAACATACTTCGAAATCTATCTGAAAGAGACTGCTATATTAAAGTGTTTCCATACGATGCTACATTTGCTGAAATGGAAGCCTTTAACCCTGATGGATACTTTTTATCAAACGGACCTGGTGATCCGGAACCATTAGAAGCTGCTATTGCAACTGCAAAACAGATTATTGATAATGGAACACCATTGTTTGGAATCTGCCTGGGGCATCAAGTTATTGCCTTGGCCAATGGTATTTCAACTTATAAAATGCATCACGGGCATAGAGGAATAAATCATCCTATCAAAAATTTACTTACCGGAAAAGGCGAGATCACATCTCAAAATCACGGATTTGCGATAAATAGAGAAGAAACGGAAGCTAATAAGGATATAGAGATCACACATGTTCATTTAAATGATCATACCGTGGCTGGTATTCGTATGAAAAATAAACCAGTGTTCTCGGTGCAATACCATCCAGAAGCGAGCCCAGGACCGCACGATGCTTCTTATTTATTTGATGATTTCCTGACAAATATAAAAAAACATAAAATGCAGACTGTTTAAAAAGATGTCAAGCTGAGCGCAGTCAATGTCTCGGTAGTGAAAAAGCAATTAACGGATCGATTATGCTTATTATAATGAAATTTTTTTCGATCAGTTTCAGTATCCAGTATCCAGTATCCATTAACCAATAACTAATAACCAAATCTCATGAGCATTATTATCGACATCCACGCAAGACAAATTTTTGATTCAAGAGGTAATCCAACAATCGAGGTTGACGTCGTCACTGAAAATGGTTATTTAGGAAGAGCCGCAGTCCCATCTGGTGCATCTACCGGTGAGCACGAAGCAGTCGAATTACGCGATGGCGGAAGTGATTATATGGGCAAAGGTGTACTAAAAGCAGTAGAAAATGTTAACGGCAAAATAGCGGGAACGCTTCTTGGAGTTTCAGTTTTTGAGCAAGCATCTATAGATAAGATCATGATCGAATTGGATGGTACTCCAAATAAGGCAAAATTAGGTGCTAATGCGATTTTAGGAGTTTCATTAGCTGTTGCCAAGGCGGCGGCAAATGAATTGGGAATGCCATTATACAGATATGTTGGTGGTGTGAGTGCTAAAACACTTCCTGTACCAATGATGAATATTATAAATGGAGGTTCGCATAGTGATGCACCGATTGCTTTTCAGGAATTTATGGTTATGCCGGTAAAAGCAAAGAATTTCTCTCATGCCATGCAAATGGGAAGTGAAATTTTTCATCATCTTAAAAAAGTGCTGCACGATCGTAACTTAAGTACAGCAGTTGGAGATGAAGGTGGATTTGCACCAACACTAGATGGAACAGAAGATGCTTTAGATACCATTGCAATTGCTGTTTCGAATGCAGGATATAAATTAGGTGATGAAGTCATGATCGCTTTAGATTGTGCTGCAGCCGAATTCTATGTTAATGGAAAATATGATTATACTAAATTTGAAGGTGATTCGGGTAAAATAAGAACGTCAAAAGAACAAGCTGACTATTTAGCGGAACTTTCAGAAAATTATCCAATAATCTCTATAGAAGATGGTATGGATGAGAATGATTGGGAAGGATGGAAGTATCTTACGGAAAGAATTGGAGATAAAGTGCAACTGGTAGGAGATGATTTGTTTGTTACCAATGTTGAGCGACTTTCAAGGGGAATAAATGAAAACATAGCCAATTCAATTCTTATTAAAGTGAATCAGATTGGAACACTATCGGAAACGATCTCAGCTGTAAACATGGCGCATAATGCGGGTTATACCTCAGTTATGTCGCATAGAAGTGGAGAAACTGAAGATAATACCATTGCCGATCTCGCTGTTGCATTAAATTGCGGACAGATAAAGACAGGCTCTGCATCTAGAAGTGATCGTATGGCGAAATACAATCAGTTGCTTCGTATTGAAGAACAGTTGGCAGATGTAGCTTATTACCCGAAAACAAAAGCTTTTAAGGTAAAGTTGTAAGCCAATTTATTTACTGGGTCTACATTTCTATTATCGATTTAGTATAATGTTCGTTTTTGATTGAAAATAATTTAAAATTTATCCTTTATTTAACCTAACGGATGCTTAGATTATTAAGAGAATAGATCAATAATTCGTACCTTAGCGTTTCTGAAAATTTTTAAAATTAATTCCTTTTTATGTCAAAAACAGCATCCCTCGAAGTCAATGGTAAAAAATACGAGCTTCCTTTAATTGAAGGTACCGAAAATGAATTAGCTATAGATATCAAATCTTTGCGATCGGTTACAAATGGTGTCATCACAATCGATCCTGGTTACAAAAATACTGGATCTTGTGAAAGTGCTATTACTTTCCTGGATGGAGAAAAAGGAGTGCTTAGATATAGAGGATACTCTATTGAAGAATTAGCAGAGAAAGCAGATTTTCTTGAAGTAGCTTATTTACTAATATTCGGGGAATTGCCAACAGCAGAAGAACTTGCAAAGTTTCATGCCGATATTAAGGCGCAATCTCATGTAGATGAGGATGTGAAAAAAATCATAGATGGTTTTCCGAAATCGGCTCACCCTATGGGCGTTTTATCCTCGCTTACTTCAGCACTTGTGGCATTTAATCCATCTTCGGTTAATGTAGACAGTGAGGAAGAGATGTACAATGCAATTGTTCGCATTATGGCTAAGTTTCCTGTGTTAACAGCTTGGGCGTATAGAAAACGTGTTGGTTTGCCATTGGATTATGGTGATGATTCTCTAGGATATGTGGAGAATTTCCTTAAAATGATGTTTAAAAAGCCAAGTCGCGAATACGAATCCAATCAGAAAGTAGTCGATGCACTTGATAAATTATTGATTCTTCACGCGGATCATGAACAAAACTGTTCTACCTCTACGGTACGAATCGTTGGTTCTTCGCATGCTGGATTATTTGTCTCTATCTCTGCAGGAATTGCGGCGTTATGGGGCCCATTGCACGGAGGTGCGAATCAGGCAGTAATAGAAATGCTGGAAGCTATTAAGGAAGACGGAGGAGATACTAAGAAGTACATGGCAAAAGCCAAAGATAAAAATGATCCATTCCGCTTAATGGGCTTTGGACACAGAGTATATAAAAACTTCGATCCTCGTGCAAAAATCATAAAAAAAGCCGCAGATAATATACTAGAAGAACTTGGAATTGATGATCCGGTGTTGGACATTGCTAAAGGACTCGAAAAAGAAGCCTTGGAAGATCCGTATTTTGTGGATCGAAAGCTATATCCAAATGTAGATTTCTACTCTGGTATTATTTACAGATCTATGGGGATTCCTGTGGAAATGTTTACAGCTATGTTCGCATTAGGTCGATTACCAGGATGGATCGCTCAATGGAAAGAAATGCGTTTAAACAAAGAGCCAATAGGCCGACCAAGACAGATTTATACTGGTGAGACTTTACGCTCTTTTAAAGATATAAAGAACAGATAACATATTAAGTTATTGTCTTAAAACCATCCACATTTGTAGGATGGTTTTTTTTATATTTACAACTATGATAGAATTAAATATCACAGACGAAGTTTCAAGATTAAGAGCTGTTGTTCTTGGCAGAGCCGATAGTAATGGCCCTGTACCAGCACTTGAAAACGCTTATGACCCTAAATCGGCAGAGCATATTAAGGCAGGAACGTATCCGAATGACATTGATATGACCCGTGAAATGGACGCTGTGGCAGCTGTGTTTGAAAAATACAATGTGACCGTTTATCGTCCAGATGTTATTGAAGATTACAACCAGATCTTCGCTAGAGACATCGCTTTTGTGATAGACGACAAGTTTATAAAGGCGAACATTCTCGAAGACCGTTCTAAAGAAATTGATGCCTTGCATAACGTGATGGAACAGATCGATCCTTCAAAAATTATCGAATTCCCTGAAGAAGCGCATATTGAAGGAGGAGATGTAATGCCCTGGGGTGATTATATTTTCGTTGGCACCTATTACGGTAATGACTATCCTTCATTTATAACTGCCAGAACCAACATGAATGCAGTGAAACACCTTCAGAAATTATTTCCAAATAAGAAGGTTAAATCGTTTAGTCTTCGGAAGTCGAATACAATTGCACAAGATAATGCGCTTCATTTAGATTGCTGTTTTCAACCATTGGGAAAAGGAAAAGCGATTATTCATAAGGATGGTTTTTTAATTGATGAAGAGTATGAATGGTTGGTTAATTTCTTCGGAAAAGAAAACTGCTTTCATATCACTAAAGAGGAAATGTATCACATGAATTCGAATATTTTCTCGATTTCTCCTGAAGTGGTTATTTCAGAAAAAAACTTTACCCGATTAAACACCTGGCTTCGTTCTGAAGGTTTTACGGTTGAAGAGGTACCTTATGCAGAGATATCAAAACAAGAAGGTTTGCTGCGTTGCACAACGATGCCATTAATTCGAGAATGATGTAATTTATAGAGTTGGTTTTCGTCTTATTGTAAAATCAACCATCATGAAACATCTATTTTTGGCAATGTGTGCCTTCTTTTCTTTTTCTGAAACCTTCTCACAAGGAAAAATCGATGGTTTTTATCGTGGCAAAGGAAATACAACAGCAGTTTTCGGATTAGGGTTTGAAGACAACAAGAACTACTTCATTGGTGAAGAAAAGTCCGATATAAGCCGAAGCCTTTATTATGTAAATCTCTACGGTGCCCATGGTATCACTGAAGATTTTGATGTCTCACTTTCAATTCCGTTTCTCTCAAGCAATAAGAATTCAGGGCTACAGGACATGCTATTATTCTTAAAATACCGTGTTTTTCAGAAGGAAATAGGAAAAGGGAATCTGCAACTTAGTTTGGCGGGTGGTTTTTCAACGCCTTTGAGCGACTACGAGTTAGGAGGGCTTAACGACATTGGGCAACAAGCGACTGTTATTGAAAGTAGGGCAATGGTTCACTACCAATGGCATAGCGGATGGTTTACAACTTTACAAAGTGGTTATTCATACAAATTTGAAGAAACACCTAGCAGCCTTCCCATAACATTTAAAGCCGGGAAAGCAGCCGGAAAATGGTATTACGATATGTATTACGATTATCAACATTCCTTTGGTGGAATCGATTACCGCGGAACTCCATCACCTCAAAACTTCAAAGAATTTGGATCCGATTTTCATAAAATTGGGAGCACTGTTTATAGATCACTCGGCAAAAACTTCGGAGGTTTTATAAGCCTTTCGTATGTGTTGAGTGGACGAAATGTGTTTCAAGGTCCGGGTTATGGACTTGGATTAGTTTACGACTTCAGAAAAAAATAGAAAACTTATTTCACCCTTCTCCCAATAGTAGTGAAAGAGAGACCTTGCTGACTTAAAGTCGAGTTCATCACTGCTTCAAACAAAGGTTCGGGGCAATTATCTGGAATTTTCCAGTCGAATATAAAGTTAGCACCTGTTCCGCCTTCCAGATCGAATTCGTCAATGATTATTTCCACAGTTTCCAAAGGTGAAAGGTAAATGGGCTTGTCGAAGTAATTACGTAACAATTTACCCTTGGTGTCGTAATATTTTGCCTTAGTGATATAAATAGTGTCTGAATCACTTGTATTTCTTAAGCTTACCATTGCTGTTAAGTTATGCGTGCGATGTTCCGAGTGGCTGTAAATTTGAGAATAAATTGATAGATAAGTTTCACCAATCTCAAGTGAATCTTTAATTATATCTTTTACAATATGGTTTGCGGTTCGTTTCTCCCAATTTAAGGGATTTATAGAACTAATCTCTTCACGTTCATTGCATGCAGAAAGTGTTATAATGATTAGTAGAAAGCAGATAATTTTATCCATATATCAGGTGTTTTACAGATGAGAATTAAAAAAAGTACAGGGGTAACGAAGTTAGTAGTTTCCTGCGTGATTTTCAAGCAGAAAAACACGTAAATTTGTAGTCTAAAAATTTCAACTTTGGCAGAACAAATTACCAATACAATTTTAATGATTCGCCCGGTAGCATTCAGGATGAATGAGGAAACGGCAGTTAACAATTATTTTCAGGAAGACCTTGCGATTAAGAATTCTGAAATAAACACTAAAGCTCAGGCAGAATTTGATGCCTTTGTGAAGAAATTGAGAGCCGTTGGTGTTAACGTAATTGTGGAACATGATGACCTAAAGATGGATACACCGGACTCAATTTTCCCGAATAATTGGGTGAGTTTTCATGCTAATGGTACAGTTGGACTATATCCTATGTTTGCCGAAAATAGACGTAGAGAGCGCAGAGAAGAGGTTATTGATCGTCTGGAAAGTGAAGGCTTTTATATTGAAGGTTATATGGATTATTCTTCTGCCGAGGATGAAGGGTATTTTTTGGAAGGTACTGGTAGTTTATTGTTAGATAGAGTAAATAATATAGCCTATTGTGCATTATCTGCTCGCGCCGATGAAGATCTTGTAATCGAATTCTGTGAGGATTTCGATTGTATGCCTGTGATTTTTACTGCTAATCAAACAGTAGAAGGAAAACGTCTTCCAATTTATCATACCAATGTGATGATGGCCTTAGCGGAAAATTTTGCCGTAATCTGTCTCGATACCATAGATGATAAACAAGAAAAGAAGAATGTTATTAGTCATTTAAAAAATTCAGGAAAAGAAATAATAAAGATTTCCGAAGCACAGATGCATCAATTTGCTGGAAATATGCTTCAAGTAAAAGGGAGTGAAAACAAATACATGGTAATGAGTCTAGCAGCTCATAAAAGTTTAAATAATGATCAAATTAAAGCGATAGAGAAGCATTGTGAAATCTTAAGTAGTGATCTGGAAACCATAGAAACCTGTGGCGGAGGAAGTGCACGTTGTATGATGGCGGAAGTCTTTCTACCTAAAAGTTAAATTCATTTATTTGCAATTCTATTTATCATTCCGGAAAAAATAAAATAATGGAATGGTAGCATTGTATACCAGTATAAGCGGCCGTATAATCCACGAGGTCTAAAGGTTGCCGTTTGATGCAACACATTTTTATCGTCAATTTTAAATTCTAACCACGCCTCTCCTGGAACTTTCATTTCAGCAAAAAGCAATAATCTTCGCTCTTTTTTATCGGCTAAGATTACTCTCCAAAAATCCAAAGAATCTCCTTCATATAATTTAGTAGGATGTGTTCTTCCTCTTCGCAATCCTACCCCTCCAAATAATTTATCAAGATAACCTCTCAGCCTCCATAAACTATTAGCGTAATACCAACCATTTTGTCCGCCAATACCCCAGATATTCTCCAAAGCTTTTTCCGGGTTTTTAAGTAAGATGCTTTGTTCATCTTTTAAGCAGCCTTGATCCGGTACTTCCACATATTTCCGAAGATCTTTACTAAAGCGGCCACTAATCATTGAATCTTTCCAACTCGAAACTACCTGATTCTGTTTGATCTTTTTAAAAGCAAGATCTATTGCTTCAACATACGAAATAGGCTCAATATTAAGGGATTGTTGCAATCTTTTGTCTTTTGTAATTACCTCTATTCGCATGCTATCTACAAGGTTTAAAGCCAATTTATAGGAAGTAGAAGTAACAAAATACAACCAGTAAGAAGATAGTTTCGGTGATAAAAAAGGCACATCCAAAATGTAAAGACTTAGACCTCGGTATTTTGAATATTCCTGCATCATTTGCTTGTAAGAAAGGATGTCTGGGCCTCCAATATCAAAAGAATCATTATAGCAATCCTCATTTCCTAACACTCCTGTTAGATAATTAAGAACATCCCGAACAGCGATGGGTTGACATCTTGTTTTTACCCAACTTGGGGTAACCATTACAGGCAATTTTTCACAAAGATCACGGATGATTTCGAACGATGCACTTCCAGAACCTACTATAATTGCAGCACGTAAAACCGTAAGGTCTGCCTTGCCTTCATATAATATGTTTTCAACATTTTGCCGTGATTTTAGATGTTTTGAGAGATCATCATCATTAACTATGCCGCTCAAATAGATCACTTGTTTGCAGTCTGTATTTTTGAGATATTCATTAAAATTTTTGGCCGATAGAGCTTCCTTTTCATCAAAATCGGAGGTAGAAGTACTCATCGAATGAATTAGATAATAAGCAGCATCCAAATCTTTTGGTAATATTTCAGGAGTAGGAGTCTCCAGAAAATCGATTTCAACTACTTCAATTTTTTTCCGAAGCTCTGTGTCTACCGATAATCGATTGGCATTCCGAACAGCACAAATTACCTCATGACCTTGATCAAGCAACAAGGGAAGTAATCTCATCCCAATATAACCATTTGCACCTGTAAGTAGAATTTTCACTTTTTTGTTTAAAGATAGTTATATATTGTTGAACGATTGTTCAAGAGTCTTTTTAAATATTAAATTGAACTTCAATATTATTTCCTACCTTTAAATTAATCAAAAAACATCATTTTTATGAAAATTCTAAGAACCGTTTTACTTATCGTAGGGGTAGTTTTAATCATTTTCGGATTGTATAACGCCTTTGTTCCCCAAGAAGTATTGGATATCGGTCCACTCGAGGTTTCGGCTAAAGAAGGCCTTAGTAATCAAACCTTGGGCATGATAGGAATAGGAGTATTAGCTTTGATAGCTGGAGTCTTTATAAAGAATAAGTAGTTTCTTATGGCTTCTGAAAAGCTTACAATTCGGGAGGTAACTTTCTCAGAACTTGATCTGCTTCGAAAGTTATCAATCGACACTTTTTTGGACACCTATGGGTCCGAAAATACTGAGGAAAATATGGGGCTTTATCTTTCTACCTATTTCAGTGAAAAAAGTCTCGCCCAACAATTTAAGAATAAAACAACCTTCTTCTATTTTGCGGAAAGAGGGAAGTCTGTCATAGGTTATTTAAAATTAAATTTTGGTGACACTCAGACCGAAAACAAAGTCCAAAACGCACTCGAGATAGAAAGAATATACGTATTAAAAGATTTTCAAGGACAGAAAATTGGTATACACTTATTGCAGCATTCGTTTAACTTGGCTAAACAATTAACATTAAAAAGTATCTGGTTGGGTGTCTGGTCAAAAAACACCAAAGCAATTCTGTTTTATGAAAAGAATGGATTTATTGCTTTTGATTCCCATCCCTTTATGCTGGGAAATGATCTTCAGGAAGACGTAATGATGAAACTTGACTTGTAATTATTTAGAGATCTTCAATGCGAGTTTCGGCACTTGCAGCCTTTGCAGAAAGCATTTTAGTAATAAATCGGTGAACAACTGTATTGCTTGCTTTAGCCTCAATCTTTATAAAATAATTATCTCGGTGAAACGAATATTCTTCCGCTTTTCCTTTATAGATAACGAGTTTATAATATGGAATTACTAGAGCATATGATTCTAACAACGATCTAAAACCAATAATAATTCCCTTTGGACGTAATTCAATATTACATTGGTTTCTATTGTTATCCAATATAAGCAAATTGTGAATTTGAATACTGGTTTCTGTAATAATGAGTTTTGTAGAGCCAATTCCGCGCATTTTAAAACGCTCGGCTAAAGTAAATGGTTTTCCAACTTCGTGATCAATTTTAGCGGTTATTTCCCTGTTATTGTAAGAAACATTTAACAACATTTTTTTATTTAAAGATACCATTTAGCTAAAGAACGAAACCTTAAAATTCTTGTATCTTTGTCGTCGCTTTCAAAATATGCAAAAGCTATCTTTGATAAACACATCGTTATGAATTTACAGCTCATTTTAGAATCAGAAATTAAAAAAGCAATACAAAATTTGTATGGTGCTACCTTAAATGAAGTAGAATTTCAGGCAACACGCAAGGACTTTGAAGGAGATATTACCGTTGTGATTTTTCCAATGCTACGCGTGGTTAAGGGAAACCCGGTTTCTATTGGTGAGGCGATTGGGGCTTATTTAGTCGAGAATGTTGCGGAAGTTTTAAAATTCAATGTGGTAAAGGGTTTTCTAAATCTAGTATTGAGTGATCGTTATTATTTGGATTTCTTCGGAAGTGTTTCCGATTTTTCCAACTTCGGAAAGATGCCACAAGGGGAAGATGCTATGATGGTCGAATATTCATCTCCCAATACTAACAAACCCTTACATTTAGGGCACATCCGAAATATATTACTGGGATATAGTGTAGCCGAAATCGTAAAAGCTTCCGGAAAAAAAGTCTACAAAACTCAGATTATTAACGATCGCGGAATTCATATTTGTAAGAGTATGGTTGCCTGGAGCACTTTCGGAAATGGTGAAACACCCGAGACTACTGGACTAAAAGGAGATAAACTCGTCGGGAATTATTATGTGAAATTCGACAAAGTATATAAAAAACAAATTGCCGAATTAAAAGAAGCTGGCAAATCGGAAGAAGAAGCGAAAGCGGAAGCTCCAATTTTACAGGAAGCTCAGCAAATGCTCCTAAAATGGGAGGCAGGCGATGCAGAAATCGTGGCGTTATGGAAAAAAATGAATGGATGGGTTTACACTGGTTTCGAAAAAACCTATGAGGCACTTGGTGTAGACTTTGACACCCTTTATTATGAAAGTGACACCTATCTCTTAGGAAAAGAATTTGTTGCCGAAGGATTGCAAACCGGAGTGTTTTTTAAGAAAGAAGATGGCTCTGTATGGTGCGATCTAACCAACGAAGGACTAGACGAAAAAATCGTGCTTCGATCTGACGGGACAGCGGTATACATGACCCAGGATATTGGAACTGCTATTCAACGTGTCAAAGATCATCCGGATGTAAGTGGAATGATTTATACCGTAGGTAATGAGCAGGATTATCATTTTAAGGTATTGTTTTTAATTCTGAAAAAACTTGGTTTTAACTGGGCGAAAAATCTATTTCACCTGAGTTACGGAATGGTAGATTTGCCTTCAGGAAAAATGAAAAGTCGGGAAGGTACTGTGGTTGATGCCGATGATCTTATTGAAGATATGACTGCCACGGCCAAAAAAATAAGTGAGGAGTTAGGTAAAATTGATGCCTTTTCCGAAGAGGAAAAAGATGAGTTATATCACACCATTGGTTCCGGAGCTTTAAAATATTATATTCTTAAAGTTGATCCTAAAAAACGAATTCTTTTTAATCCGGAAGAGAGTGTGGATTTTCAAGGAAATACAGGACCTTTCATACAATATACCTACGCCCGGATTCAGTCGATCTTACGAAAGGCAAATGAAAATGCTGAATTAGGGAACATAGATATAGACACTCTAAAAAATGTGTCTTTACATCTTAAAGAAAAAGAAGTACTTAAAATACTTCAGCAGTACCCGGAAGTTATTCAATTGGCGGCTACAAATTACAGTCCGGCCCTGATCGCAAATTACACCTATGATCTGGTAAAAGAGTTCAATTCCTTTTATCAAAATGTGCCGATTCTTGCCGCCGATACTATTTCAGAAAAACAATTTAGAATTCAATTGGCAAAAGCAGTCTCCGATGTCATAAAATCAGCATTTTCACTAATGGGAATTACGGTTCCAGAGAGAATGTAGAAAGTGGTTTTAAAAAAGAAATTGCACTGAAAAATTAGGGGTAAAGCCAAGCGATACTTCATCGATCTGATTGACACGAGCTTCGCCGTTTTCGTCAGTATCTATGGCATAGCGAGTGTTTAGAGTGTTTTTAGTTCCGAAAACATTTACAAGTGCAAAATTGAATTTGGCATCCAGACGTTGCGATAGCTCCCAAAGATATTCGGCCGATAGATTGGTTCTAAAATAATTGGGAAGCCTCTCTTCATTTGGCCGATCGTAATTAATACTAAAAAAACCATTTTGCTCGTTGATTTCATTACCTCTTAAGGGTGATGTATAGGGTTTTCCGGTATGCCAGTTGACTCCCATTGCAAATTTTAAGTTGTTAAGTGTATAAACACTGGCGATAGTCGCCGAATGATGAATATCCAAATTACTCGGAAAGTTGGAAGGAGTCAGTCCTTCGAAGTGATAATCATTATTAATGAACATATAACTTATCCAAGTACTAAAGTGTTTGGATTTCTTGTTAAGCACAAATTCAAAACCTTTTGCGTCATAGTTTCCGCTGCTCCTCGCAAACTGAAATTGATTTTGAAAACCTTGATTGGAAGTCGTAATTCCTTCCACTTGCTTATAGAAGCCTTCCAGATTGATAAACCAATTGTTTTTATTGAAGGTGATGCCGATGGAGGCTTGTTTACTTTGTATAATTGGCACATCAACTTCATCTGCAAGCACCCAACGTCGTTTTTCAACCCCTAAAAAATCGCTTTCGAAATCGATGCGTTGGGTTGTTATCTGACTTTTAAATTCACCAAGTAATTGTAATGAAAAGCCACCTCCTAATTTTTGATGAATGCTAAGTCTAGGTTCGACAAGAGTTTTGTTGAATTTATCAAAATAATTTGCACGTAGGCCACCATAGAAATGAGTGTTATTTTGATTGGGCGAATAATCGGCAAAAGCATACACAATATGCGTTCGAAGCACATTTTTTTCATAGCTTCGGAATCTGGGCAGGTTGATATCCTGAGTATTGGCTATTCCAACTTCGGAAAAATGATAGCCACCTTCAATCCGTAGTTTTTCTGAAGCTTCATATGAAACATCTAACTTCAAACCTAAATCCAGCACTTCGTTTTCCTGCTCAAGTTCTTGTGTAGTAAAGATCTCCTCGTTAATGGAATTGAGTAAATAATAACTGCCATACCCAAGGAAATTGGTTTTTATCTTTTCATTCCATTGTTGCTCCCAGTATATGCCACCAACTATACTGCGCTGCTGTAAATCACTGGTTTCTGAATTTTGTGAACCATCAACTGTTTCAGTGAACTCCAAGGCATTGTCGACCGTGAGAAAATTCAAGCGTAATTTTGTGTTCTCGTTTACATCCCAAAGAAATTTGGTGCTAAAATCGTAGAAAGTAAAGGTATTATCTGATGATACAATTTGTCCGGTTTCGTCACTCTCAATTCGTGTGATTTCCGTATCCTGAAATACTTTGTCTTCATAAATGCCGTAGATAGGGGATTCCAGAAAATCGTTTATAGATCGCCTTCCTGAAACCTGAACACCAAATTTATCTGTCACTGGAATTTCGGCAAAGGCATGCGTGTTTATTAGGTTAAATCCCGCGCCTCCACTAAGTTTATCGGCTATATCATTATGAGACCGCATATCGATTACACCCGATACTCCTTCTCCAAATCGCGGGTGAGTACCATTCTTAATAACAGTAACTTTCTTAGTAAGATCGGGGTTAAAGGCAGAAATAAGTCCGAAAAAATGTCCGCTTTGATACATCTTAATATCATCCCATAAAATATTATTTTCGTCGTGTGTTCCACCGCGAATATTGATGTTCGAAATGGTTTCATCCACACTTTCTACACCGGGGAGTCCTTGTGCAATTTGAAGTACATCGCCTTCAACCTGTCCGGGCAGCAACCCAAAGTTATCGGTATCGATAATAAATGAACCGTTTAAATGTTTGCTTATTCCTTTTGTAAAATAGGTGCGCAGTAGTACTTGTTCTAGCTGCGAAATCGTAGGATACATTTTAAAAACCGGGCAATCAGAATTTAGCTCGGAAGTTGCAATTCGAAGTGTTTCATAACCAACATAGCTTATTATCGCATTTTGAATGGTCTTGTCTGCCTTTAGTTGGAAGGATCCTTCAGCTGTAGTGACAGTCGAAAAACCGTCATCGTTGGTGCGTACTGTTGCTTCCTGAAGTGGCGCCAATGTGACGGCGTCGATAATCTTTCCGCAGAGAAAAACAGCATCATTTTTAAAAATAACACTGATATATCTATCATTAATTCTATTGAATTGAAGTGGGGTGTTATTACTTAAAAAAAGAAGTGCATCGTCAAGGGTATTGGTAGGTGGATTACTAACTTCCATTTGCGACATAGCTTCGGAAGCATATGAAAATCGGACGTCGAATTTTTCTTCGAGTAATGTAAATAATGTGACAAGAGAGGTTTTTTCAGAAGTTTGAGCACTTAATATGCAACAACTAAAAACGAGGAAAATAAATAAGAGCTTTACATTACATCTACGGACTCCGTTTTGCATAAATGGTTACACTTTCTTCATCAATAGTATATGCAAGGTGTAATGGATCACAAATGGTTTGCAAGGCGAGATTAAGGTCCTCGTGCGTGAAACTACCTGTAAAACGAAGGTTTGCATTACTAAATTTTGCGGTTAATTTAATAGGATACTGTCGTTCTAATTCGTTCAAGACTGTCGTGATATCTGCGTCGTTAAAGCTGCTTTCATTCGTTGTCCAAGACGGAATTCCAAGCGGTGTCGTAGTCTTGGTTATTAATTTTCCATCTTCAATTTTCAATGAATTTCCGGCAGACAATTTTATAAGTGTGTCACTATAAGCTACGCTCACTAAGCCTTCAAAACAACTTACCTTAAAAATGTCGTCTCTGCTGTAGACATTGAATTGGGTTCCTAAAACACTTACAACTCCTTTTGAAGTGTTTACCTTAAACTTTTTACCTTTCTTAACAATAAAATATGCTTCACCATCCAACTCTAATGCTCGGTCTCTGGCCCATTTTCCTTTGTTATATGAAAGATTGGAATTTGAATTAAGTATCACTTCCGATTTGTCCGGCAATAGAAAACTTTGTTTTTCTGCTATTGGAGTTGAAATAGTGGTGTCTAAAGATAAAAGATACATATAACCACCAACTATAAATACAAAAATTGCGGCTATTTTTAAAAGTAGCGAATATGGGTTTAGCTTTTTTACTTTCCCACTCTCTAGTATTTTCGAAGTGATTATTTTATAATTTGAGGTACTGTCGGGAACCGGAGTCTCCAATTGTGAAACTGACTCGGCAATTTTAACATAGGAGTTGTGCGCCGTAGATGCCTTAAGTAGCTCGACTTCTTCGGGAGTGGCCGTTCCATTTAGCCATTTGTGCATAATTAAATCCAAATTCATATTCTTTTCATTCATACTAATAACAGCTGTAAGATAGTTTACCCTACTCTATACCTTAAAATTGTCAATTTCATTTCTCAACGAAGCTAATGCCTGGCTCATCCTTTTTTCTACTGCTTTCACGGAAATTGATAACATTTCGGCAATTTCTGCATACTTTTTACCTTCTATTCTATTTAATAAAAAGGCGGTACGTTGCCCTTCGGTAAGATTGGCAATGGCATTTTCCACTTTGATTTTAAACTCTTTTTCTTCTAATACAAATTGCGGTGATTCACTATTTACGCTAATGGTTTGTCCTTTCACGTGTTTTAGTACCACTTTTTTGTGAGCTATTTCGTTTAAAAAAGCGTTGTTAGTAATTGTATATAGATAAGATTTTACCTTAGCTGGCGTTGTTTTAGAACAGTTTTGCCATAATTTTATAAAGGCTTCCTGCACCAAATCATTCGCTTGCTCTTGATTTCCGCATTTATAATAAATAAATCGCCATACCTCTTTATTAAGGTTGTTGTATACTTTTTTAAAAACCGATTCTTTACAAATGTCTTCGTTAATCTCCATAAATTGATATGCTACTCAAATATATCTAAAAAGTATTTTATATTTTGGGTAGGGTAATATTTGTTTTGACTGTTTCAATTATATAAATGCCCCATAAAGTTCGAGTTATGAAAATGAAAAATTTTTCAGGAATAATAATCCTATTATTTATTACGCTTTTCTTAGCCTCTTGTCAAAAGGAAGCTTCAGAATTGATCGATGAAACTCCCGAAGAAACTATTGGAGCAAATTCTGAACTTCTTGGCAAACTGTTAAGCGCTTCTCAGAATAAAGGTGCCAGAGACAATATTATTGATGGTAGTAGCTGTATTTCGGTGAAATTACCGGTTAATGTCTACGCAAATACACAACTACTGTCTATCAACTCAATAAGTGATTATCAACTCATTCAGGCTATATTCGATATTTCTCCTATAGATATTGATACTATTGAAATTGTTTTTCCTATTACTGTTGTCTACGAGGATTATAACGAGGCCGAAATTGGGAGTCAGAATGAACTGAATACAGCAATCGCAGCATGTAATAATTTTATTGATGATACGTACCGATGTTTGGATTTTGTGTATCCAATTTCCTGCTTTATTTATAATATCCAAAATGAACAAACTGGTAGCGTTACTTTACAGAATGATCTAGAGTGGTTTTATTATCTCGAATACCTAACTGAAGACTTGCTTATAGCGATCGATTACCAAATGGAAGTGATGATAAACGGAAGCATCTTACAGATTAATAGTAATCAGGAATTGTTGGCTGCTTTTGCTAGCGCTAATTGTGAAATTGATCCGGGTGGTGGAATTGATCCAGATGTTGAAGCATTACGTACCGTGATGATGGATGGTACCTGGAGAATTGCCCAATTTCTGGATGATGGTAATGATGAAACAGCCGACTATAATGGGTTTAATTTCACATTCATGAACGGAATTACCGTCTATGCTACAAATGGTAGCGATCACGTATACGGAATATGGGTGGTAAGTCTGTTGCTAGATGAGCTCAACTTCGAATTCGACATGGATAGTCCGATTAATGGAGCTGATGATGATGCTTATAAAATAACTGATTTTAATGAAAACTGGGTGACTATGATAACACGAGATAGCTCAGGAAACGTGGAAGATACCCTTATATTTAATAAAAATTAACTTACAAAAAATGAAAACTATGAAAAAGAAAATTGCAAGTATTATGGTAGTGGTGACCTGTTTTATGGTGTTTGCCGCTTGTTCGAAAGACAATAACAGCGATTCAAATTCTGATACTGCGGTACAATTAACGAGTATCGCACGAACCGGAAATTGGCAGATCACTTACTTCTATGATACAGACCATGAAGAAACCGGTAACTTTAGTGGCTATAGTTTCACCTTTAAAGAGGATGGAAGTGTGGTTGCGGTTAATGGAAACACTACAGTTACCGGGACATGGTCTATTTCAACCGGAAGTGGTTCTTCCAGTGATGATGATGGTTCATCGAGTAATGATATCGATTTTAACTTGTTCTTTAGTTCCCCTGCCGATTTCGATGAATTAAGCGACGATTGGGATATCGTGAGTTATAGCGATTCTAAAATCGAACTTATTGATGTGAGTGGCGGAAATGGAGGCACGGATTACTTAACTTTTGAAAAGATTTAATTGACCTACTTAAGGTGTATGAACATTCAGGAAAAAATCCCCATTGCGTTTTTAAGTGTTATTTGTTAAGATGGTTAGAGATTAGTAAAGGTGTTACTAACCGGGTTACTCAAAATGTATTTTCCTGAATGTTTTTTTTCTGAAAGGATTTCTAAATAATTTAAATTTAATTCAACACCCAAAAAGCTAAACCGGGACCCTTCTTACAGGAATTCCGGTTTACTAATAGTACTTAAATTTGCTGACCTTCTTTTAGTACAGTCAGTTTTGCCAATACAAAAGCTGAAATCGCCATTACAATATCCCGAACGGCTACATCTACTTCATGCCATGTAAACAATAGGCTTAGTGCAATAAGCAGTAACCATGCAGATACTATATAGGCACCAAGTTTGGTTTTTGTTAAAACAATGATTCCAGCCACAATTTCAACAACACCTATGATCATCATAAATACATCGGGGCCGAAAGGTAACATATCGACGAGACCAGGAGATAAATAGTGCTCCCAATTGGTAAGCAGGTTAAGAAATTTATCTGCACCCGCGGCGATAGGAACCAATCCGAATGTAAATTTTAATAGGGTTTGTAATTTCTCGATTTCGTTTGTTTGAGATAAAGTGGTCATAATGATTCAGTTTTTAGATTTATAAGCTTTTGATGATTAAAAACTGATTAGGTTACAAATTTTGTAACTTTCTCTTCATTGATGCATCAAAACTTAAAACACTTTTATGGAAGCGTTAAAAACCAATAAATTTGCTACAATCACTTTAAAGGATTCAGAAATCGTAAAGCGTATTCTAATAGGTGAGAAAGAGCTTTTCGAAATATTAATGCGTCGTAACAACCAAAAACTTTATAGAGTTGTTAGAACCTACATATCGAAAGAGGATGATGTACTGGACGTATTGCAGGAAGCCTATATAAAAGCCTACTTAAAGTTAGAACAGTTTAATGGCAATGCAGCTTTCTCCACTTGGTTAATACGTATTGGAATTAACGAAGCGCTACAATTTCTTCGAAAACGCAAGAGATTGCTTCAAAAAGTTGATATGCTAAATGATAATGAGGTCGAAAAGATCAAGGATACTAAATATATGAATCCGGAAAGCCAAATTATAAATACCGAACATCGTATGTTAATCGAAAATGCCATAGATCGACTTCCCGAGAAGTATAGGATTATTTTTATGTTACATCAAGTCGAAGGAATGTCTAACTCTGAAATCGCAGCTTGCCTTAGCATTAGTGATGATAATGTAAAGGTTCGTCTACATCGTGCTAAGAAGTATTTAAAAGAAGAACTTTATAAGTTGTCTGCAGATGTTTCGGTGTTTGAATTCGGTAATTACAAATGCGATCGGTTAGTTACTGCCGTTATGTCCAAGCTCTAAATAGTACTTATTTTTTGTGCAAAAAACTGCTTTTCATGTTTTGATTGGGTGAGTGTCATTGCCTTTTTGTAACAAGCAACGGCTTTGTTTTTATTGCCTGATTTTTCATGAATTTTCCCCAAACTCGCATGGTAAAGATGATAATTTAGCAAGATAGGCTCATTTTCTAAATTTTCTATAGCTTCCAGCGCAGGCTCCGGACCGGCTGATTCGAGGATGACTAAACAGCGGTTTAATGCTACAATTGGATCATCTGCGATTGCAAGTAGTAAGTCGTAATTAGTAAGTATAGCGTTCCAGTTGGTGTCTTCATAAGTTTTTGCAATACAATGTTGATAAGCAATACCTGCTTCAAAATGATAGGCAGAATAGGTGGTGCCTAAACCCGCTTTAAACAAATAATCTCTTCCGGCTTCAATAAGTTCGTTATTCCAGCTTTTTCGATCCTGATCTTGTAATAGAATGAGATCTCCATTTAGATTTACACGGCTTTCAGATCTGGATGTGTGAAAACACATTAATGCCATTAGCGCGTTTGCTTCAGGGGAATTTGTTTTTTTGTTATCAAGCAGGGATTTACAAAGATGCAGGGCCTGCTCAATAAGGTCTTTTCGTATAATTTCTTCGGAATGAGTCGCGTTATAACCTTCGTTGAACAAAAGATAAATAGAACTTAGAACCGTAGCTGTTCTTCCACTTATTTCTTCTTCGGAAGGAATCACAGGACTGATTTTATTTTTTCTGAAGTATTCTTTTGTACGATACAATCTTTTGGAAATAGTGTCTTCCGAAGTGAGAAAAGAACGAGCCACTTCTTTGGTGCTAAAACCACAAAGAGATTTCAAGATAAAAGTAATCTGATTTTCTTTAGAAATTTCCGGATGACAACAGGCGAACATCATTCCGAGGAAATCATCTTGAATATTTGGTTCTTGCCAAAAGGTATCCATAGTTGTCGATAAAGTATATTCAGAGCTCAGCAATTGTTTTTCCGAAGTTGAAAAATCAATTAAATTGGTGTGTTTGTGTTTTCTGATGGTATCGATGGCTTTGTTTCTGGCCACTCTGTACAACCATGCTCTGGGGTTATCGGGCATTCCTTTATATTTCCATGTCTCAAGAGCTTTAACAAGAGCATCCTGAACCACATCTTCGGCAAGTTCGAAGTTTTCTGTTCCGAAAATTTTCACCAAAACCGAAACCATCTTCCCCGATTCATGGCGAAAAAGATGGTTTAAGGTTTGATCGATGCTTTGTTGATCTTTCACTTTTAATTACATCTTGGCTATTTCTCGTACCTCAATGGAGCAATCATGGTCAAATCCAGGACAGCCTTTTGCAAGACCAGCTGCTTCATCCAGAGTGTCTGCCTTCACAATAATATAGCCACCTACCATTTCTTTTCCTTCTGCTAATGGGCGGTCGGTGATCTTGGTGCCCCTTTCGGTAAGTGTTTTAGCTTCTTTCTGAAGTGGTTCACCTCCAACTAATTTTCCATTCTGAGCCAGACCTCCCATCCAGGTTTCCCAGTCTTTCATATGTGCCTGAATATTTTCAGGTGACATATTCGACATATCTTCACCGCCTCTAATAATAAATAAATAATCTTTCATGATACTAATTTTTAAGGTTGATACTCTTTTCTAAATGTAAGACGAAGTGGTTTTTTAAATTTGGACAGCAAACTAGTATTATTTTATAATTAAGTGCAATTGTGCGCTATTTGAGTCTTACTTTACTTGCAGCGATCGATTTTTGAGTCCATTGTGACAAGGAGGAAATATCGTTCTGAACTTCAATAGGAATGGAGTAATAAGGCATTCTACTATGTTTTTCAGATCCCTTTTCCAGATAATCATCAATGTTAGTTTCATTCGTTTTTAAAAATGATTTGCCTTTAGAGTCGATCATTCCAAACATTCTGCCATCGTGAAAGATGCCGTGTCCACCAAACATTTTCTTTGATGTTACACCCGAAATTCCACTTAACTTGTCGAGTAGCAAATTAGCCGATTCTTCTGCGGCGCTTGTGTGTTCGTTACCTTTAATTCCCATGATAGTATCTAATTTCTGTATTAAAGGTAGGGCTTAGTTTTTGGTTGAGAGTTTATATTTAAAAATATGTCTTTGTTTTTTCTCTAAGCTTTATGGGATTTAGTTGAATCCAAAATAATACAGTTTCCTAAAATACCCCCTAATTATTCCTTTCAACATTGTGAGATCTACTGAAAAAATTAAATGTATCTTTGCCGCTTAAGAGAAATGACTCCTTACAATACTCAACCTATACTTCGAAATTTCGGCGATTTTCAATGCCGGCTTTAATTTTTCAGATTTTGTTTAGATTGTGATATGCTTCAGCGCATTGACTCATTTCACAAATTGTATATATGTCATTTAAAACTTTAGGGCTTTCCGAAGCACTACTAAAAGCAATTGAAAAAAAAGGTTATTCAGTTCCTTCACCAATTCAAGAAAAAGCAATCCCCAGAATACTGGAAAGAAAAGATGTCTTGGCTTCGGCTCAGACTGGAACGGGTAAAACCGCCGGATTCGCCTTGCCCATTTTACAGATTTTGTCACAATCTGCCCCTCTAAGAAAACGCCCAATTCGTTCCTTAATTCTTACGCCAACTCGCGAATTAGCAGCTCAGGTATTACAAGATTTTAAAGATTACGGTGAGTTTGTAGATTTACGATCCACAGTTGTTTTTGGTGGAGTAGGTGCAAATCCGCAGATTCGAACTTTACGACAAGGTGTGGATATTTTGGTTGCGACACCTGGAAGATTACTGGATTTGGAAAATCAGGGTGCATTGTCATTAGCGAATGTAGAAGTGTTGGTTTTGGACGAAGCCGACCGAATGCTAGATATGGGTTTTCTTAGAGATATTAAGAAGATTCTGGCGCTCCTTCCTTCAAGAAGGCAAAATTTATTGTTTTCAGCAACTTTTTCAAAAGAAATAAAACAGCTCGCTAATGGTTTTTTACATCATCCCGTAATGGTTGAGGCAGCACCTGAAAATACAACAGCAGATAAGGTAGATCAATTGATTTATAAAACCAATAAGTCGATGAAAACCGATCTTGTTGTCAAACTTATTTCTGAAGGGGATTGGCAGCAGGTTCTTATTTTTACAAGGACTAAGCATGGTGCCAATAGACTAAGTGAAAAGTTAGGTAAGACTGGAATTACGTCGGCCGCTATTCATGGAAATAAGAGTCAGGGTGCCAGAACTAAGGCTTTGGCAGGTTTTAAAACTGGTAAGGTGCGAGTCTTGGTAGCTACTGATATTGCGGCAAGAGGACTTGATATACCATTATTACCACATGTTATTAATTACGAATTACCGAACATCCCGGAAGATTATGTACATCGCATTGGGAGAACCGGAAGAGCAGGAGCAAGCGGGGAAGCTATTTCCATTGTGAGTGTAGATGAAAACGAATACGTAAGGGCTATTGAGAAACTATTGGGAGAACGAATTCCTACCGAAACAATGGCGGGTTTTGAAGTCACTGAAAAACTACATGAGATTCTAGATAAAAAAGCTGAAAATAAAGCACAACAACAAAGAGGTCGGCAAAATAGCAGAAATACTAATAAACCAAATAAGAATACTGGGTTTAAAAAAAGAGGCAGACGATAGCCTGCCTCTGAAATGTTATTCTTTTGGTGTAAACGATAAATCTTGTCGCATATAGCCATTTAGTGTTTCCACTCTTATAATAGATCTTAACAATTCTTCATAAATAGGAGTTCTCGCTTCTCCTAGAAGCTCCTTATTTTCTTTACGAATACGCTCGTAGTCTTCGGCACTTTTGGCCGAAATAGCCAATAAAATGAATTGTCCTGGAGATCCGAAACCACTTCTATAAAGTCGATAATATTCTTTCGAATTCTTCTTTTCATATAATGCTTTGAATTGTTTTGCGAGCTCAAGAACTTTTGGAAAGTTCTGAGGTGTAGTATACCACATTTCTAGCTTTCGAAATTCCATTCCTTCCTGTACTTGTACCACTCCACCAGGCATATATGACAAATCATTATCTAAATGGATGATGTAATCTATGTGTGTGTCATAGCATTCGTCGAAGTTTTCAAATAGGGCATTAAATTCTTTCTCTCCCATTTTTGACTGTAGTACAGAAAATCGGCTTTTATCCAAATCGGCCATATTTTTTATCGGCGATAATGTAAAATATCGTAAATCATCTGTTGATATAGTTATCCAATTCGCTTTTTTAATATCATATTTTCTGCAATTTGCGGCGAGGGTTGAACTTAAGGCTTCATAATCTAAAACCTTTGCAGGATATACCGGATCTTCATGTACCCAATAAGCTTGTGACTCGGTAACTTGAGCAAATTGTGCAAATGGAAGAAAAAGCAGAACGATTAAAATAAGTAATGAGGTGTGCTTTGTTTTCATAATGACAGGTGTTATGTTAGTTTATTACTTTTAATCTATCAAATTGGCTTTGATAATAGTATAGTTTCCGAAGAAAATAACTCTCTGTTTTTCTATAATTCGGAAATAAGGCCACTATTAAATACATATTCGCCAATCGGCTGCAATTTTAAAGAGTTTAATTGTTTTGCACATTTTGATACTTTTAAAGATACGTAAAGTTTTGATTAAAAGGAAAAATGAACAATTTATTGGTAGTCTTTAGTTCAAATACAGTAACAATTAAACAACATTTCACTCTCATTTCTTCGGAAAAGTTGCATTTATTGAAGCACTATACACATTAATTAGCAAGGAGCGACTGATTTTTGTGAAGTTAGAACCATCTAGCAAGGATTTTTAACCTTAAAAAAGACATTAATTATCGCTTATATTTTTCCTTAGTACACACTTTGTAACTATCCTTCATAATGTTATCTTTGCCCTTCAATTCTGAAGCTCTTAAGCAGGGATTTAAATTCTAAAAAAAGTAGAAAGGCCATGTTCGATAATTTAAGTGATAAGTTAGACAAAGCATTACATGTTCTCAAAGGACACGGTAGTATTACTGAGGTAAACGTTGCGGAAACCTTAAAGGAAGTCCGTCGCGCTTTATTGGATGCCGATGTTAACTTTAAAATCGCAAAAGAATTTACAACCAAGGTAAAGGAGAAAGCACTAGGGCAGAATGTTCTAACGGCACTTCAGCCGGGCCAATTAATGGTAAAGCTTGTAAAAGATGAGCTCACCGAACTCATGGGAGGTGATGCAGCTGGAATTAATCTTCAAGGCACTCCATCGATTATCTTGATGTCGGGACTACAGGGTAGTGGTAAAACGACTTTCTCAGGTAAATTGGCTAACTTTTTAAAAACAAAAAAGTCTAAAAAACCTTTATTGGTTGCCTGTGATGTATATCGACCGGCGGCGATCAACCAATTACATGTAGTAGGAGATCAGATTGGTGTTGAGGTGTATAGTGAACCTGAGAATAAAAACCCGGTATCAATTGCACAGAATGCCATCGCACATGCCAAGAGCAATGGTCATAATGTTGTGATTATTGATACGGCTGGGCGTTTGGCTGTAGATGAGGCGATGATGGCCGAAATAGAGAACGTTCATAAAGCCATTCAACCACAGGAAACCTTGTTTGTTGTGGATTCTATGACAGGACAGGATGCTGTAAATACTGCCAAAGCATTTAATGATAGATTAAATTTCGACGGAGTTGTTTTAACCAAACTTGATGGTGATACTCGTGGTGGAGCCGCGATTTCGATTAAGAGTGTGGTTAATAAACCGATAAAATTTATTGGTACAGGTGAAAAGATGGATGCTATTGATGTGTTCTATCCTTCACGTATGGCAGAGCGTATTCTCGGAATGGGAGATGTGGTTTCTTTAGTTGAACGAGCTCAGGAGCAGTTTGATGAAGAGGAGGCAAGAAAAATTCAGAAGAAAATAGCAAAAAACCAATTTGGGTTCGATGATTTTCTGAAGCAAATTCAGCAGGTTAAGAAGATGGGAAGTATGAAAGACCTTGTTGGCATGATTCCCGGAGCCGGTAAAGCATTAAAAGATGTTGATATTGATGATGATGCCTTCAAAGGAATTGAAGCAATAATTCATTCAATGACTCCAATCGAGCGCAGTGTGCCCGCTACTATTGATGCCAGCCGTAAAAAAAGAATCGCTAAAGGTAGCGGAACTTCAGTACAGCAGGTAAATCAGTTGATGAAGCAGTTCGATCAAATGAGTAAAATGATGAAAATGATGCAAGGTGGCGGCGGTCGTAAGATGATGCAGATGATGGGGAAAATGAAGTAATGTAGTAATCAGTGAACAGCGATCAGTGAGCAGTGAACAGTTTACAGTCGCAGTATGTGATGGATGCTGAAGTAAATAAAATTGACCTTTAATGTTTGGAAGTTGACAGACTTTTAAATTTTACAATGAATAATCTAGGCAAATTTGGAGTATAACTGTCAACTGCAACTGCCTACTGAAAACTTAACAAATGACCATTCTCGACGGAAAAAAAGTAAGCAACGACATTAAAAATGAAATTGCAGCAGAGGTGCAGAAGATGAAAGATGCCGGAGAGAAAGTGCCACATTTAGCGGCGGTACTTGTAGGTGACGATGGCGCAAGTCTTACCTATGTTGGGAGTAAAGTACGTTCCTGCGAGCGTGTAGGTTTTGAATCTACCATGATACGACTTCCACATACGACCAGCGAAGTTGAATTACTTCAGAAAATTGAAGAGCTTAATAATAATGATGATATCGATGGTTTTATCATACAATTACCATTGCCTCCACAAATCAATACGCAAAAAGTTTTATTAGCCGTAGATCCTTCTAAGGATGTGGATGGCTTTCATCCTGAGAACTTCGGAAAGATGGCACTAGATATGAGTACTTTTATTCCTGCTACACCATTTGGAATTCTTGAGTTATTGGAGCGTTACAAAGTAGATACAAAAGGAAAACATACTGTGGTTATTGGAAGAAGCCATATTGTTGGAAGACCAATGAGTATTTTAATGAGTCGTAAAGGTTGGCCGGGAAATAGTACGGTTACACTCACGCATAGCAATACCAAAAATATAACTCAAATTACGTCACAAGCAGATATTATTATTTCGGCCTTAGGAGTCCCTAATTTTCTAAAGGCGGAAATGGTGAAGGACGACGCTGTAGTGATCGATGTTGGAATCACCCGAGTTGCTGATGACACACATTCCAAAGGTTACGTTATTACAGGGGATGTTGATTTCGCTAATGTGAGTAAGAAAGCAAGTTTTATCACTCCAGTACCGGGTGGTGTTGGTCCTATGACCATTGCGATGTTACTTAAAAATACATTGTTAGCAAGAGAACAGCGAAAAAATTCTTAGATTCCTTTGCCTTCGGAAAGTTTCCAGTCCAAATATCGATGGAGATCCGATTCGATCCAACCAACTCCCAGTGTTAGTACTGCAATATCATCTATATAACCAAGTCCAGGAATAAAATCAGGAATTAAATCCATTGGGTTGAGTACATAAAGCAATGCCATAACAATGGTTGCGATGGTAAACCATGGGACATTCTTGTAATCTCCCTTTTTTATATCTTTTACCATTCCCATCATAATTTTCGCTAAATCGATATATTTAGACAGGCTATTCGATCCACTAAATTTTTTGGATATTGCTTCCTCACTTTCAAGCAAGATTTCTACATCATCTTCATTGATTTTAACCACTTCATCTTCCACATAGCTTTCATCTACAACCTCATCTCTGTTTCCAGGGTTAAAATAGATCTTATCAAGTAAATTTTTTAACGACATATAATTAATTTTGAATATAAAGTTACAGAATCGGTTTCGGACTTATATTTAAAATTATGTTATAATCTCCAAATTGTAATGCAACGATACTCCTTCAGAAGGATTGCAGACTCAAAATCCTTATAATTACAATATTCAGGTCACTTCCGAAGCATAAAAAAGAATTATCCGACCTTTCAAAAATCAAAAGCAAGTATGGAAATAATGATTATTAATTATAAATGTTCTTCAGCATGACCTAACTTCTTACCATATTCTTCCTTGTAGATCTTGACGATTATAAGAAACAAACTAATAAGTAATGGACCGAATATAAGTCCGATAAATCCAAATAGGGGGACACCAACAATCACACCTAGTAGCGTAATGAGCGGATGTACATTATCCAATTTTTGAAGCACATATAGCCGGATGATATTATCGGTGGAGCCAACAATCACAAATCCATAAATTAAAATCCCCCAAGCTTGAAAATCGTGCCCTGCCGAGAGTGTAAGTATAAAAACAGGAATTATTCCAATTAAAGTACCAACGAAAGGGATCATAGAACCAATGGTCACAATAACGAACCAGAAAAATGGGTCGTCGATGCCAAAAATAAGAAACCCAATTAGGGCAATAATCCCTTGTGCTACTGCTACCAAGGGGATTCCAAGTGCATTGGAGCGAACCATGGCATATGCTTCATCACCTATCGCTTTAAGGCTATCTGAATTGAGTGGGATATATTCGAAAAGCGAATCTCTTAACTCACTGCGATTAGTAAGCATATAATAGAGTAAGAAGTACATGATTCCTATTGCAATTATGATGTTAAAAGTGCTTCCGGCAAAGTTTTGAAGGCTATCTGAAATCCAGGTTGAAATCGCACCAGTATCAATTTGGGAACTCAGGTCATACCCAAATTTATCCTCCATGGAGCTTAGTTGAGTTTTAAAAGCAGTGATTACCCTTTCAGAATTACGCACCGCATTACTAATCTTATTGGTAAGCATGACAACAATACCCGAAATCGGGATGAGAATACACACAAAGGATAGCAGCATTAAAAAAGCGGCAGCCCAAGTTGGTTTCCATCCTTTACCAATTAGTTTGGTCATCCACTTTCGCATGAGTACATAGAAAGTGATTGCCCCCAAAACACCCGATAGATATGGTAGCATTTCGCTAAAAATTAGCGATCCCATTACTAGGATTAATAAAAGCATAAAAATTTGCCTGATAATTTTTGGTGGGATCTTCTTATGCATGGGTTAGGTAGTGAATAGTTGGGTTAAATCTTTAAATGCTTTGAATTCGAGGGCGTTTCCGGAAGGATCTTCAAAAAACATGGTCGCCTGTTCTCCCGCCAGCCCTTCAAAGCGAATATACGGCTCAATGATAAATTTAATGCTTTTACTTTTTAATCTTTCTGAAAGTTTTGAAAAGCTAGTCATATCTAACACCACCCCAAAATGCGGTATAGGAACCGATTTACCGTCTACAGCATTTGTTGGAACTACTTCTGAAGCTTTTTCGTTTAGATGAATGACCAATTGGTGACCAAAAAAATTGAAATCAACCCAATGGTCGCTACTCCTACCTTCCTCGCAACCCAGAATATCACGATAGAACTTTCGGTTATTCTCCAAATGTTTCACCGGAATGGCTAAATGAAAGGGGCGTAAATTATTATTCATAGTTTAAGATTTTGTTGAGTTTCCCACTAGATACTGAATGCTAACAGTCGCCAATTCGTTGTCTGGAAATTTCGAAAAATGCTTCTCTACCGAATGCAAACCAGTAAGTTTGGTCACTTTATTAAATACTTCGAGTTCTACTATATATTGATCTGAAAACCCATGAGTGGCGTCGTAGGCAGTTGTAGCAGTCTTTCCAATATTTCTTGCTGCTATTTTAGAATCAATGGTATGGAGTTCTATTAAAAGCAATCCGAATTTTTGAATAAAAGGCGCCCATTTTTCGAAGTGCTCTCTTAGATTACTTTCAACATCAGCATTAGAAAGTCGTTTTCCGCAACTAGCAAAGGCGCCGGAAGAGCTACTTGATAGTTCCGACTTGCTTATGGGTTCACTCCATGGACGATTATGATCCAGAAACGAGCGAACATTAAGTAGATCTGAAAGTTCTATATTGTAATTCTCACGAATATCTGTTTCTAATGTAAGTGGATCTCCAATATCACCCCAGATAACTTTTGCCCAAATATCAGCTTTCACTAGATTTGCACGTGTTACTTTGAGTGCCGTTTTATTGTAATCTACTCCCACCAAAAATAAGGGGTATTGTTCGAGTAATGCACCACGTTTGGTACGTTGTTCAATAACTTCAAAAAGATGGATGAGGAAAGCGCCGTTGCCACATCCCATATCCAAAATGCCTCGGGGTTGCTCTTCAATAGGTCTGTTAAAAAGTTCAATAATTATATCGTCTATTTTTTTAAAATAGGCAGAATGTGCACCACCACTTCCCCAAACGTTCATTTCTCTATCGACATGAATTTCAGGAGCATTAGGAAGAGAGCTTCGGAAGAGATTTGGATTCCCAAAAATAAGCTCGTCCACTCTTCTGAAGGTTGGAATATAGGAAACGGTTACTCCGTAGGCTGACGAGCGCCTTGCAAAGAACAGTCCTTTATTTGTAAAACGGTAATGATCATTTTTCTTATTGAACCACCCAAGAAAGGTGAAAAAGTCCAGAATTTTACTGAAGCTCATCGGATCTTCATGAAACTCGTCTGCGCTAAAGGAAGCTTCCATAAAATATTTATGAAACATACCGTCCATACCCAGAAAAACAGTGATTGGCCCAACCAAAACACCTTCAATGTGCATTTGGATCTGGTACTCAATGTCGCGTACTTCAGCTATTTCAGAAGTAGCCTCGAACTCATTATTTTTGTATTTGTTTAGTATTTTATTCAGAACAGAAAATTGTTCCAATTCAAAATCACGTGGGTGAAACTCTTCAGAAACTTTCAAGAAATTGACCACATCAAAATAGCGATCTGACAAATTAAAGGCAATACTGCTCTTTTCATTTTTAGAAACAGTAACTATATCAGTCAAAGGGTCGACGTTGTAATCTAACCAAGCTTGTGAAGCTAAAAGGCGCAAAGCCACATTTAAATAACCTTCGTTGGTTTCAAATTTTTTGGAAATTTCAGTTAAGGTAAAATGATCTTTTTTTAGTAAAAAATCTAAGATGCCTTTTTCTTTTAATGCATAGGCTACTGGTGCAATCGCAATGCCATCCAGATGCCTGAATAGCTCATTTCGGTATTCACTTTTTTCTTTGGTTGTTAACATATTGGTTGATGAGTGCTGTGAAGGCATTAAATTACTATAATTCTGGAGATAAAAAAACCCCCTAAATAGGGGGCGTATATACTTAAGTTTGATCGGTATCTTTACGGTATTTGAGAAGACCTATGCCGGCAAAAAAGAAAATTACTCCGAGGATAATTAGTGGCCACGGACTAACACCACTATCCATACTTCCAAATGCTCCAAGAACACCAATTACTAATGAAATTGCACCTCCAAAAGTAAGAATGAACCCTAAAATCTTTATCATAATATAATTGTTTTGATGGTTATTCTTTAAAAATAAGATTTATTAGGCTTCTCTACATAGGAATTAACAAAATTTTGCCAATCCAATTTTTAGTTTGATTGTCTCAAAAAAAACCTTGTGAATAAATCCATCCATTTCATTTGGTGCTTTGTTTGTGAAAAAATGTTCTTACTTTTTTACGATAATTTTCTGAGTGAGTTTTTTATCTTCAGAAGTAGTCGCCAGTATAAAATAGACACCTTCATTTAAATTAGTTGCATTCCAGCTGTGAGATTGTTGGAGGTCGATATTATCTATTCTTCTACCATTAAGATCGAATACCTGTAAATCGGTAATATTTTGAGAAATTTCGATATTCAGAGTAAAGAGAGTACCAACTGATGGAGTAACTATAGTCGATGTGATTTGGTGATCTGCTGTTGATAAGATAGAAACATCGATCGCTTCAATAAAATTGGGTCCCTCGAGGGTTCCGCCATTATCCCAACGTCCAATAAAATTACCTGAAGGATCGAATTCACTAACAAGGTTAGCGCCTCTTTCAGAAATCAATAAATTCCCATTAGGTAAAAAAGTATAGCCTTCCGGATTATTGAGTCCGGTAATATAGTCTTCTAAATAATTTCCTTCCGAATCGTAACGAAGCACTTTCCCTTGCGTATAATCCTGAACGAGCATATCTCCATTATTATCCCACCATATATACGTAGGGTTTTCCAAAATAGTACTGTCTATAAAGTCTTCAATGAAATTACCCTCAAGGTCGTACTTTTTTACAGTTCCAACCCCAGTGTTAACACCAAAAACAGCGAGATAGAAATTACCGCCTGCATCCCAAACATGACCCATCCCAGTTGGAGCAATCGGCGTAAAAGGCCCTAAATAGTTTCCTGCCATATCAAAACGAACAATTTTTGCAGTAGCAGCTGTAGTTCCCCATTGCGTTACATACAATAGGTTATCCGGACCAATGGACATTTTTGAAGGTCTTCCTAGATTAAAAGCAGGGTCGCTCCAGTCTCCAAGATATGCTCCGGTTTCGATGTCAAATTTTTTTATTTGTGGATTGTCGCTTCCGGTTATAAGATAGAAACCTTCGGGATGAAGTAAAATATCTTGTGGGTTGCTGAGGCCTCCCTCGTTTTGTGCGATAAATTCTTCAATGAAGCTGCCATCTTCCTGATACGTATTTACGGCGTTCAAGGTACGATTGCTGGCATAGTATCTAATTTGTGAAATGGAATGCACGCTTGCCATTAACGTGCAGATAATGAGTAGTTTTTTTAAATTTTTCATGACGCTTAATTTTAAAGTTAATTAATACATCAAATCAAACTAAAAAGAGCTGAAAAAAATAGGCTTATGCAGTGAGGAAGTCGGGTTTTGCAGTTAGTGGTCGCAAAGTGATTAAATTGTAAGAAATGTCCCGAAAAAGTGCAGTGAGTGATACTTTTATCGCAGTAAAGAGTTCGAAGGTCTTAAGAAATGTATTCATTTATAGCCCGAAGATTGCTTTTAGAAACCGGAACCTCAAGATCATTATTTAGAATGAGAGAAAGAGATGATCCATTTCTGAGTTCCTTTGCCATTCTCATATTTACGATCGCTTTTCTGTGGACTCGTAAAAACGGATTTTGAAGCTTCTGCTCCAGATTTTTAAGCGTACTACGCATCGTATATGAATTCCCATCTACAAGGTGAACTTTAGCACAATAATCGTCGGCTTCGATCCATAAAATATTCTCCACCGGAATAATCTTACGTTTGTTCCCAATTTTGATATTTAGGATAGTAGTTTTATCATTGATTTGAGACTTTAACTCGTTATACAATTCGAGGTTATTGTCTTTTAATTCGGAAAGTTCCTGTACTTGAAACTGTAATTCGATGTTATTAAAGTAAAAGTATAGAATGATGCAAACAGAGATATAACCCAAGGTGTAAATAGGTGCTTTCTGAAAAGTAAAAAACGGAATGTATTCTTGTGCCAACAAACTCCAGGAAAACCAGTCATTAGATTGGAAATGTTGAATTAGAGAGACAATCAATACATTCAGAAAAACGAGCGAAATAATAAAGACTCCCAATTTCACAAAGTCAATTAATCGCTGTTCCTCGCTATTCGCTCTCCTTCGGATGTAAAAAAAAAGAGGAATCGTTAAAATGACCCAAATCAACCATTTGTACGACTGACTTTTCAGAAGATCAAAAAAAGTAACAGTATCATTAATATCATATCTGTTGATATAATATAACTGCTGAAATGTTTCAAAAGTAATGGCAATTACCAATAACAATGTAATGATAACAATACTTCGTCTTCTATTTAATGGACGGTCAATTATAATATCATATTTTAAGTTTCTGTCACTTATTCACTTGGTTTCGAATCATCAATATCCCAACCTATATAAAAATACTTAAATGCTGCCTCATCAGGAATCTGACTAGGCTCAACAGTGATTGTCGGATTGTATCTTAAATTTTCTGGTAATTCCTTTTTATCGATCGTTACAAATACATCCGATCCTTCTAAGAAAACTACAACCGCATTAATAGTAGTTTGCACATCTGAAATCGTGTAATTGGCCTTAATGTCTTTAAATCGGCTTGCGCTGTTTAAACCTTTATCTGTTTGGTAACGACTGTCGAATACTTGTACATTGGTGATTTTCGAATTTGGATCACTCTCGTCTGCCGGAGATAACAATAATAGTTTATTACCACCTTTTTCATAGATTTCAACCTCACCCTGAGTTCCTATCGCATCTTTAATAGGGTTTAATTTTACTATCGAATCGTTCGCAAACAACGAATCGATCTGCTTCATCTGTATATCTTTTGTTAGATTGCCAATTGCCCCTTTCTGAATTGAAAACGGATTATTATCTTTTCCACATTGTATAAATAATAGGGCTGTAATTGCAACAATAAATAAAGTCTTTTTCATAGCTTTTTCCGCAGTAGCGGGTATTTTAAATTATAATTTAATTAGTTTTTGTCTTATTAAGGTACTAGTTTAACGCATCATTTTACCAAGTATTCCCAAAACACTGCGAATCACTGTCGGACTTGAAAGCGTTTTAATCCACACACTTTGAGTAGACTTACTGCTACTTCTTCGTCTGGAACTTCCTGATGAAGATTGCTCAGCAGCCTTTTTTTCTTTTTCGGCTTTTGCTTTCACTTCTTCCTGTTCGGCGACTTCAATTTTTTTGTTTAATAATTCGTAGGCACTTTCGCGATCCACGACATCATTGTATTTTTTGATAAGTTTCGACTCATCGATTAACTCTTTTAATTCATTGTCTTCCAATACATCCATCCTGCTCATTGGAGCACGGAGCATCGTAGCTGCCAAAGGTGTTGGAATACCCTTTTCGTTGAGCGCCGATACCAAAGCTTCTCCAATTCCCAGAGAGGTGAGCACCTCGTCTGTTTTGTAATATTCCGAAATCGGGTAGTTTTCTGCAGTCAGTTTTATAGCTTTTCGATCCTTTGCGGTAAATGCTCTTAACGCATGTTGTACTTTAAGTCCTAACTGGCTCAAAACACCATCCGGCACATCGGTTGGATTCTGTGTTACGAAGTATAGTCCAACCCCTTTAGAACGTATTAATTTTACAATACTCTCTATTTGATTAAGCAACGCACTGCTCGCTTCTTTAAAAATTAAATGCGCCTCATCGATAAAGATGACTAATTCGGGTCTTCCACTGTCACCCTGTTCAGGAAAGGTTGAATAGATCTCTGCTAAAAGACTTAGCATAAAAGTAGAGAACATCTTTGGTCTGTCCTGAATATCGGTAAGACGAATAATGTTGATATATCCCATTCCGTTTTCGTCAACTCTTAAAAGATCGTCCGTGTCGAAGGATTTTTCTCCAAAAAACAGATCAGCCCCTTGTTGTTCAAGTTCGACTACCTTCCGAAGTATAGCGCCAGTAGAAGCTGTAGAAATCCTTCCGTAATCTTTTGCTAGTTCATCCTTACCTTCATCGGTAGTGTATTGTAATATTTTTTTAAAGTCCTTTAGATCAAGTAATGGGTATTTATTGTCGTCACAGTATTTAAAGATTACCGAGACAATTCCCGATTGAGTTTCGGTAAGATCCATGATACGCGATAAAAGCACTGGTCCGAACTCACTTACTGTAGCTCGCATGCGAACCCCTTTTTGGTCGGAAATCGATAATATTTCGACCGGAAACTTCTTGGCTGTAAAAGGCAATCCTATTTTTTCATGACGCTCATCGATTTTAGCGTGACCCGGACTTGGTTGTGCGATTCCACTCAAATCACCTTTCATATCCATAAGAAGTACCGGAATTCCTTTTTCTGAAAGGTTTTCGGCCAGAATTTGCAATGTTTTCGTTTTTCCCGTTCCTGTTGCGCCTGCTATCAGTCCGTGGCGGTTTAATGTTTTTAACGGAATCTTCACAAAGGCATTGGTAAGTGTTTCCCCGTCGAGCATTGCTGCCCCTAGAGTAATTGACTCTCCTTTAGTTGCGTAGCCGTTATTGATGTGATCGAAGAATTCCTCCTTGTTTGCCATTATTGAAATTTTGGATAAAAATAGCAATTGTAAGCTAGCTTCTGAAATATTAGGGAATTTAATATGCTAATTTTCGAAGAAATGAATCTTTTGTGCTTCAAGTATCATTTGGTTTATGGGTACTTCGGAAGTAGGGCTAAGCTTTATCGAATTTTGTAGCTAAATGAAAGATCAATTTGAAGCAGCTTATTAAGTATTTACAGAATCGTATCTCTTTCCGAAGCTAATAAAAGAATAGGCTATTTAAATGGAATAAGTCTTTCACTTTTAAATAACCGTAGTATCTTTGCGAACTATGAAAAAGGATATTAAAGCGCTGGTTGATAAAGGGGAAATGCTTCCTTTAATGGAGGAGTTCTATACCATACAAGGGGAAGGATTTCACAAAGGAACCGCCGCGTATTTTATACGAGTGGGAGGATGTGATGTAGGATGTCATTGGTGCGATGTAAAAGAAAGTTGGAATGCTGAATTACACCCTCCAACCGACATTGATACGATTGTAAATAATGCTGCTAAATATTCTAAAACGATTGTTGTGACAGGTGGTGAGCCCTTGACCTGGAATATGGATCCATTAACAAATGCATTAAAATCTAAAGGCATGCAACTTCATATTGAAACTTCCGGGGCATATAAGCTTTCAGGTACTTGGGATTGGATTTGCTTATCTCCTAAAAAAATAAAACTCCCAACTGAGGAAGTGTACGAATTTGCACATGAGCTTAAAGTGATCATTTTTAACAAGGATGATTTCAAATTTGCAGAAGAACAGGCTGCCAAGGTAAATAAGGATTGCATTTTATATCTTCAACCGGAATGGAGTAAGCGGGAAAAGATGATTCCGTTGTTGGTGGATTATGTTATGGAAAATCCGAAATGGAAAGTTTCATTGCAAACGCATAAGTACTTAAATATCCCATAAGCCTTTCAGAAAAAAAAACTGCGGAACTCCATATAGAATCCCGCAGTTTGATATTTTAATTAAGTTGTTCTTAGTTCGTAAAAGGTACTTTTACCCGAACAGTATCCCATCCAAGATACATGTCCACACCATTCGATCCTTCATCGAAAGCAATAGAAAAGGCTTCCAAAGATTTAGAATCCTTGGTTATAGGAACTGTAATTCTCGCAACATCATTAGCTTCTTTGTAAAAATAAGAACCCCAGGTGTTAAGTGCAGAATTTACGATAATCGTCCATTCGTTATCTCCCGGTATTGTTGCCAAAGAATAAGTTCCAGCTTTAATAGTACTGTCTCCCAAGTTCATGTCTTTGTATAATGTAATCGCAGCAGCTTCGTTAGCTCCAGTTCTCCACACCTCGCCGTTAGGGGCTAATTTAGCTAGCGTTCTCCCTTTTAATTGAGGTCTACTATAGATAACTTTAATAAGCTTATTGGCGTCTTTATAATCTGTTGGAAACGCAGCGGCATCCATCGGACTTTTATCTAAGTCACTAAATTTCTGTGCTTGGGCATCGAAACTAGCGAGTGCGATACATATAAAGGCAAAAAGGGTAAAAATGGTTTTGTTTTTCATAATAGTTGTTTTTAAATCGTGATTATTATTGTCTTTTTAAAGGTGTTTAAATGGCACTTCGATATAGGTGTCATCCCATCCAATCATTAATGATATTCCATCTGCATCCGGTCTAAACACCATGGATAAAGTTTCGGTTGGAGCAACGGTATTTCTTCTGGGAACAGTTATTCTGGCCACATCTTTGTCTTTTTTATAGCTATAAGCACCCCAGGTGTTAATGTCACTATTAATTATAACCGTCCAATTGTCCTCTCCCGGAATGGTATAGAGAGTGTATGTGCCGGCTAATATTTTTTTGTTATCTAACAACATTGGGTTGTAGAGGGTTAATTCGGTCGCTTCATTAGCTCCGGTACGCCATACTTTATCGAAAGGTACTAGTTCCCCAAAAATGGTTCGATCTTTTTTTGATGGTCGGCTGTAGATTACCCGAGCTTGTGGTGGTGCATTTCTATCTGCACGGGCAATTGCCAAATCCATTGGACTGGAATCCATTTGAGGGAATTCCTGTGCGTTTAGAGTTTCTAAGGCCGTGAATAGGGTTAATACAACTAAGATGCTTGCAAAGTATGTTTTCATAGAATGTTTTTTTATAGTGCTAAGTTAGCAAAAATCTAATTTTTGATCAATTCTTTAACGTGCTATAGGTCGTAAATAGTGCCATACACTTACTTCTTTTGGTGAATAATTATAAAGAGCGACAAAAACAGAATATTTTCACAACAAATTGTTAATAACTTAAGCCTCATAAATGCCCGAAACCCTATGTTTTATTAGGGGTTTTGTTATATTTGTTTCGGTTCAAAAAAAAGACAATTACAAGCTAAATTTATATGAGCGAAGAACAGAAAAAAGGTAGTTACGGTGCCGACAGTATTCAGGCGTTAGAAGGAATGGAACATGTTCGCATGCGTCCTTCCATGTATATCGGAGATATAGGTACTAGAGGATTGCATCATTTGGTGTATGAAGTAGTAGACAACTCCATTGATGAAGCCATGGGTGGGTTTTGTGATACCATTGAAGTTTGGATCAACGAAGACAATTCTATTACCGTAAAGGATAATGGTCGTGGAATTCCGGTGGATATACACAAAAAGGAAGGTGTTTCAGCACTACAGGTGGTAATGACCAAGATTGGTGCCGGAGGTAAGTTTGATAAAGATTCTTATAAGGTTTCCGGTGGTCTCCACGGGGTGGGTGTTTCTGTTGTAAATGCATTGTCAAGTCATTTAAGGGCTACAGTCCATCGCGATGGAAAGATTTGGGAGCAGGAATACGAACGCGGTAAATCCATGTATCCGGTGAAACCGATAGGTGAAACCGACTACAGAGGAACTATTGTTACTTTTAGTCCGGATCCACAGATATTTCAACAGACGCTAGAGTATAATTACGACACCTTAGCTAGTCGATTACGTGAACTTTCGTATCTGAATAAAGGAATTAAAATTTACTTTACTGATAAACGTCAAACTGATGAAAACGGTGAGTTTGTTACAGAAGAATTCCACAGCACAGAAGGATTAAAAGAATTTATCCGTTTCCTGGATGGTAATCGTGAACCAATTATTGCCGATGTAATTTCAATGGAGGGTGAGAAGAATGATATCCCTGTGGAAGTTGCCATGGTCTATAACACCTCTTATAATGAGAATCTTCATTCTTATGTAAATAATATTAATACCCACGAAGGTGGGACGCATTTATCCGGATTCCGCGCAGGTTTGACACGTACCCTTAAAAAGTACGCAGATGCTTCCGGTATGTTGGATAAATTAAAATTTGAAATTGCAGGAGATGATTTCCGTGAAGGCTTAACTGCAATTATTTCTGTAAAAGTTGGAGAGCCTCAGTTCGAAGGTCAGACGAAAACAAAATTAGGTAACAGAGAAGTTACTTCAGCAGTTAGTCAGGCAGTTTCTGAAATGCTGGAAAATTATCTGGAAGAAAATCCGAACGACGCTAAAACCATCGTTCAAAAGGTGATTCTTGCAGCGCAAGCTCGTCACGCAGCAAAGAAGGCTCGTGAAATGGTGCAGCGTAAAAGTGTAATGAGCGGTGGTGGTTTACCAGGTAAACTTTCCGATTGCTCTGAACAAGATCCTGCAAAATGTGAAGTATTTCTTGTCGAGGGAGATTCGGCAGGGGGAACGGCAAAACAAGGTCGTGATCGTAATTTTCAGGCAATCTTACCACTTCGTGGAAAAATTCTGAATGTGGAAAAAGCGATGCAGCATAAAGTGTTTGAAAACGAAGAAATTCGTAATATTTTCACAGCCCTTGGAGTAACTATTGGTACCGAAGAAGATAGCAAAGCACTAAATCTTTCAAAATTAAGATATCACAAAGTAGTGATTATGTGTGATGCCGATGTCGATGGTAGTCACATTTCTACTCTTATATTAACTTTTTTCTTTCGTTATATGAAGGATCTTGTGGAAGCAGGACATGTTTATATTGCGACTCCACCATTATATTTGGTTAAAAAAGGAGCGAAGAAAGAATATGCATGGAACGATAAGGAACGTGACCTACTAAACGAGAAATTTGGTGGAAGTGCGGCGATCCAGCGATATAAAGGTTTAGGGGAAATGAACGCTGAACAACTTTGGGATACTACAATGAACCCAGGATTTAGAACGCTACGGCAAGTAACCATAGATAATGGTACTGAAGCCGATCGAATTTTCTCCATGTTGATGGGGGATGAGGTTCCACCAAGACGTGAGTTTATCGAGAAAAACGCAGTTTACGCAAATATCGACGCCTAAGGCATGAGGATTGAAAAGCGTATTTCTGTAGTAATACTATTACTCTTTTGTTCGGTTACGATGTTTTCACAGACATTTGTAGAAGATGTGGAAGATTTCCTCACCGATATGGTGCTTATTTCTAATCAGTATGTGTCACCTGCTGCAGATGCTTCGGTATACCAATCGTCTGCTTCCTGGCATCATACGGCACGAAGTTTAGATAAATTTGAGTTTGATGTATCGGTTCACTTAAATGTGCTTCCAATTCCCAAAAAGCAGCAAAGTTTTAAGGTGTCGAATTCAGACTTTATACGTCTTACCCTTCAGGATGGTTCCAATTCGGCTAACATCCCTTCAGCTTTAGGAGGTGAAACAAATACTTTTTTCGATTTTGTGATCGACGATGAAAACTATGAGTTTCAAGCCTTTGAAGGTGTAAAAGAAAGCGTGCTTTATTATCCGTATTTACAGGTTTCGATGGGATTATGGAAGGAAACTGAAGTTACTGTGCAGTTCATTCCGGAAATCAAGATTGATAAATCCGGTTACCAAACTTTTGGAGGCGCAATTAAACATAACATAAGTCAGTATTTCAGAAATGAAAATACAACCGATGGATTTGAACTTGCTGGTCAGATAGGATATTCAAAATTTAAATCTGAAATATTTTTCGATGAGTTTGTAATCGAATCTACTTCTCCTGGAGTTCCACCACTCGCTGTTTTACGTTCATTGAATGTAGATTCTAATAGCTGGTTGTTTCAAGTAATTGGTTCCAAACGATTTAAAAATCTTGAATTTGTGGGTTCTATGGCTGTTGCAACCAATAAATTTGATTATACCATGGGCGGAGATGATGGCATTGTTCTCAATCTGCTAAATGAAGCTTTTAAGGCCTTGGAAGATTCCAATGAACTCGTAAAGGGAAATGTTGGAATCAACTATTATTTTGGTGATTTCAATTTAACTTCTTTGGTTTCCCTCGGAAAATTTACCGACGTGAATTTTGCGGTACACTATAGAATATAATCCAAACCGAATCGTTAATTAAATAATAAAGACTCGCTTTTTTAAAGTGGGTTTTTTAATTTCCCTAAAATTTAACCTATGAAATACACAACTTTATCCCTACTCTTGTTGCTTTCTGTTCCTTCAATCGCACAAGAAAACCTTGAAGATTTACTCGCTGCTGGGATCGGTGACGCAAAGCGTTTTGCAACGGGCTATATGACGCCTGCATTCGAAGGAATGATGTACAATACCTCTAACGGATGGATCCAAACAGCGGAGGTGAAAAAACCTTTGAAATTTGATATCTCACTTGTCGCGAATGTTGCATTTATAAAGGAAGAGCAACGGAGTTTTGTCTTAAATACAGATGATTACGAAAACTTATATTTTCGGGACGGAAGTACCTCTAAACAAGTTGCTACGGCCTTTGGTGAAAACAATCCGGAAATTATAGTATTTGCAGAAGTTACAGACGAAACAGGAGTTTTTAGGGATGAAGTAGAATTCGAGCTTCCCCAAGGTTTAGCTTCTGTAAATGTGAATATTCTTCCTACTGCATTCTTACAAGCGCGACTAGGCTTGTTTAAGGCAACAGAGTTGAAAGTGCGTTATTTTCCGAAGATAAATCAGCAGGATGTAAAAGTTGGATTAATCGGAGTTGGCTTGCAGCACGAATTTACTGAATGGTTGCCTGCAGAAAAGTTGTTTCCTGTTGCGATATCAGGATTCATTGCTTACAATAGTTTGAATGCGAATTACGATTTTACCGACGATGATATTATTGAAGGGGAAAATCAGCAATTTGATATTAAACAAAATAGTTTTCTTGCACAATTAGCGGTTTCAACCAAACTTCCCGTAATCAATTTTTATGGAGGAATAGGTTATTTAACAGGAACTTCCACCTTCGATGTCTTGGGTGATTATCGAGTGAGAGGCGGTATTCCATTGTTTGAAACAACAAGTGAATTTAATGATCCCTTCTCTATAGAAACGAAGGTTTCGGGAGTACGAGCCAATGTAGGTGCAAAACTAAAATTAGGTTTCTTCGGAATGCATGCCGATTATAATATTGCTAAGTACAATACAGTATCGGTTGGGTTTCACTTCGGAACTTGAGATTAACTTCTAGATAATCAGCACATTAAACAAAGGAATCATATCTTTGAATATGTTATTTTCTGAAAATACATTCTTCGGAAAAACACTAAGCTATGAAATTAAGATTGTTTTTCAATGTGGTTCTCCTTGTCTTCTCATCTATTCTCGTTAATTCGTGTGCTTCCGAAGCAAAAGACAAAAAGTCTAAGATTGAAGTTGCTTACCCTTCCGAAGTAGAAGAAAAAATAATAGACTCAGTAATGGTCGGAATTCATAAATTAAGACTTAATTCACAGGAAAGAAGAGATGCCCTTGATGTAGCAATTGCGAAGTTTCCCGATATCGCTAATTTTTATCAGCAACGCGCTATGCCCTTATATAAGCAAAATAAGGATGAACTAGGATTACCATTTTTAGAAAAAGCTGCGGCACTAAACCCCGAAAAATATCTCGATTATATGGGATTTATGAAATGTATCTTTTCAAAAAATTACAGAGGTGCGATAAGCGATTTTGAAAAGGTGCAAGAATTAAGTGGTGATGGTTATGTCATGGATCATACCTATTATTTTTATATAGGAATTAGTTATTTACAACTCAACGAGTTTGAGAAAGCGAAAATTTATCTCGATAAAAGTATTGCGCAGACTGAAGGTGAGAATGGCAGAGAATGGGTTCATTTTTTGGACCTCTGGTATTTAGGTATTGCGAATTACGAACTTGGAGATTGTGAAAATGCTATTGTTGCTTACGACGAAGCACTATCTAAATACCCATCCTTTGGAGATGTGAAATATTATAAGGCGATTTGTTTATTTAAAATGAAGAAGTATGAAGCGTCCCAAGCTTTATTTAAAGAAGCGAAAGATGATATACTTAACGACAATACTATTAATGAAGACAATGTAATCTATGAAGAATATCCGTATCAAGTGCGAAAGACATGGTTTCAATAATATGAGCGTATAGTTGCATTCGTTTGGTTTTTAACCAATTCTTATCATAATAATCATCAGATAATTGTATTTTTACAATCGCCTTCGGAAGAGGATTCTTTCCGAAGAAAACAGAGAATTAATCATAAATATAAAGTAGATGAAAGTAACAGTTGTTGGAGCAGGTGCTGTAGGTGCAAGTTGTGCTGAGTACATTGCCATTAAGAATTTCGCAAGTGAGGTTGTATTATTAGACATTAAAGAAGGCTATGCCGAAGGGAAAGCTATGGATTTAATGCAAACTGCTTCTTTAAACGGATTTGATACTCGTATCGTTGGTAGCACTAATGATTATTCGAAAACTGCCGGTAGCGATATTTGTGTGATCACAAGTGGTATTCCACGTAAACCGGGAATGACTCGTGAAGAGCTTATCGGTATCAACGCCGGAATTGTAAAAACTGTTTCTTCAAACTTAGTAAAGCATTCGCCTAAAACTATCATCATCGTGGTAAGTAATCCTATGGATACCATGACTTATTTGGTACATAAAACTACAGATCTTCCTAAAAGCCGAATCATTGGGATGGGTGGAGCACTCGATAGTGCGCGTTTCAAATATCGTTTGGCCGAAGCTCTTGAGGCACCGATCAGTGATGTTGACGGAATGGTAATTGGTGGGCATAGTGACACCGGAATGGTACCTTTAACAAGATTGGCGACACGTAATAGTGTTCCAGTAACTGAATTTATCTCTCAGGAAAGACTTGATCAGGTAATGGAAGATACCAAAGTTGGAGGTGCAACTCTTACTAAACTACTAGGAACTTCAGCCTGGTATGCACCGGGAGCGGCAGTTTCAGGATTGGTTCAGGCGATTGCATGTGACCAGAAAAAGATCTACCCTTGTTCGGTTTTACTTGAAGGAGAGTATGGACTTAATGACCTTTGCATTGGTGTTCCTGTAATATTAGGGCGCAACGGAATTGAAAAAATCGTTGAATTAGACCTTAATGATGCTGAAAAAGAGCATATGAATAAAAGTGCCGAAGGTGTGTCTAAAACCAACGCATTGTTGGAGCTATAAGCTCATCTTACATAATTATATAAACAAAAGCTGTCATGTACAGCTTTTGTTTTTTATATTTGGCGCATGAAAACCAAGTGGTACTTAAGTACTTTAGTATTAATTCTTGCCTTATTAGGTTTAAGTCAGCAGCAGATAACAGTTCCCAACCAGGAGATTGTTGTACAGTTTGATGATGAGGTAACGATAGCTCAGGCTCAAAATGCGATTGCGATTGTAAAAAAGCAACTGCAAAGTATAGGCGTTGATAAAATACACGTTTGGGAAGCGGCAGATGGACGATTAAAAATTACTTATTACAGTGAAATTGATGTCACCGGCATTGAAAAAATATTCTCCAAAGAGAAAAATTTAGATCTTGGTTATACTACTTTCGACCACGATGATCAGGATTCAGAGTTTCCATCTCAAAACGATTCGAATACCTATAAGGTTAATGTTTCAGAAATACAATCTAGTTTTGATGATGCTTCAGACTTAAATGGATTACTACTTGAACGAACTCAAAAAATCGAGCGACCTTATAATCCGTTACTCTATTTTACTGTTGCTACGATAGATGCTTCCGAAGAGAACAGTATAGAGAAAATCTCCTTTAGAATACAAAGCAATATTGCGATTGCAATAGATAATTCTTCATATATCATTCCAGAAGTTAGAGCCGGACCGGTTGCTAACGGGAATTCATAATACTTCCCGGATTCCAAATAAATACTTTTAAGGTAGAAATCGATGGATAAGTTTTAATGCTTATTGCGATGTTCATACGTTTAAAAGTGATTTTCAAAATTCATTTGAAAAGATTTTAAATCATATAAATTAATTGTCAGATAATAGGGTAAAGTATATATTTGCCCACCCGAAAAATCGGGATAAATAATTTGACCAAAAAATAGTAAACAATGCAAAATAAAGGACTTATAATAGTGTTTGCAGTATTATTTGGACTGGTAAGTTTATACCAGTTATCATTTACGTACGTCGCAAACCATGTTGAAGATGAGGCAAAGGCATTTGCTGATCTTAAATTTCCGGACAACCCAAAAGAGAGTGATGCAGAAGAAGTTAGGTACTTGGATTCTGTATCAAATAACTCGGTATTTCTAGGAATCGATTACAAAACATCAAAGGAAAAAGAACTTAATAAAGGGCTTGACCTTAAAGGTGGTATTAACGTAATTCTTCAGGTTTCTGTTCAGGATATCCTAAGAGGATTGTCTAACAACACAAAAGATCCGGCTTTTAATCAAGCAATAAAGGATGCTAACGAATTGCAAAAGGGTTCTCAGGATACTTATCTTGAATCTTTCTTTAAAGCATTTGAAGCACTTCCAGGTGAAAACAATTTGGCATCTCCAGATATTTTCTTCAACAAAAGTTTAGAAGATGATATCAACGCTTCTATGTCGAACGCTGATGTTAAGAATGTGATCTCCAGAAAAATTGATGAGTCAATTACTTCAGCATTTGAAGTACTTAGAAAGCGTATCGATAAGTTTGGTGTAACGCAGCCAAACATTCAACGTTTAGGTCAGTCGGCTCGTATCCTAGTTGAATTACCTGGTGCAAAGGATGTAGATCGTGTAAAAAAACTATTACAGAGTACTGCTCAATTAGAATTTTGGGATGTCTACCGTGGTGACCAAATGCAAGGATTTTTATTCCAGGCAGATGCTAAAATCGCTGAGCTTAAAAAAGCCTCAGCTCCTGAAACAAATGAAGAAGTAAAAGATACTACTGATACAGATACTGAAATTACCGATTTATTGGGTGGTCAAGATGTTAGCGATTCTATTGCAGATCAGGAAAAAGCAAGACCGATTATTTCTAAGATGTTGGCTGCTGGATATCAAGGCGGACCGGTTATTGGAACCTTCGCTTTAAAAGATACTTCCGAAATAAACGAATACCTGCGTATGCCGCAAGTGCGTTCTTTATTGACAAATGAACAGCGTTATGTTAAGTTCGTTTGGGAAAAGCCTAAACAAACTGAACTTGCAGATGGTGAATTTGTAGAAACAACCGATCTATATGCATTGAGAGGAAATCGCGAAAATGTACCGCCTTTATCAGGTGGAGTTGTTACCGATGCGCAGCAGTCTTACGATCAAGTAGGTCGTGTTGCAGTGAATATGCAGATGAATGGGAAAGGAGCCAAGATATGGGAAGAAATGACCAATCAGGCTAACATCAATCAAAGTCAGATTGCGATCGTTCTAGATGAAACTGTATACTCTGCACCAGGTGTTTCTGTAGCAGGTGGAATTAGCGGTGGACGTAGTGAGATTACTGGTAACTTCGATATTACTGAAGGTCAGGATTTAGCAAACGTATTACGTGCTGGTAAACTTCCAGCTTCTGCAGATATTATTCAAGCTGAAGTTGTTGGACCAACATTGGGTCAGGAAGCTATTGATAGTGGGATTATATCCTTTGCTATTGCACTTTTCGTTGTACTATTATGGATGATCGGTTACTATGGTAAAGCAGGAGCTTTTGCCGATGTTGCATTGGCAGTGAACATATTGTTTATCTTCGGAATTCTTGCCGGACTTGGAGCTGTGCTTACCTTACCTGGTATTGCCGGTATTATCCTTACCATAGGTATGTCGGTAGATGCGAACGTACTTATCTTCGAGCGTATAAGGGAAGAACTTGCTAAAGGGAAATCTCAGAAAGATTCGATTAAAGATGGTTTCAATAACGCATTGTCATCTATTTTAGATGCGAACATCACAACAGGTCTTACAGGTCTTATTTTAATGGTATTTGGTACTGGTCCAATTCAAGGATTCGCGACTACCTTATTAATTGGTATTCTTACTTCTTTATTTACGGCAATCTTTATTACAAGATTGTTTATCGATCAGTATACTAGAAACGGAAAGCCACTTGACTTCTCTACTTCTGCGACCAAGAATTTGTTTAAGAATGTAAACATCGATTTCCTTGGAAAACGCAAAATTAGTTATATCATTTCTGGTATCTTAATCCTTATAAGTTTAGGATCATTATTCACAAATGGTTTGAACCAGGGAGTTGATTTCGTAGGAGGTAGAACATATACAGTACGTTTTGATCACGATGTGAATTCATCTAAAATACAAGAAGATCTTAATACTGTTTTTGGAAGTGCCGAAGCTAAAACTTATGGTGGTGATAATCAGTTGAAGATTACAACTAAGTATAAGGTAGATGAAACCGGAACTGAAGTGGATGACGAAATCGAAAAAATGCTTTTCGAAGGGATTCAAGGTGAACTTCCAAATGGAATGACGCTAGAGCAGTTTAAAGAAGATGATGAAGCTAAAATCGCAGGTCGTATGGAGTACTATAAAGTAAGTCCGACGATTGCAGATGATATTAAGAAGGATTCAATCTGGGCCGTATTAGGTTCCTTGATAGTAGTATTCTTATATATTTTATTGCGATTTAGAAGATGGCAGTTTAGTTTAGGTGCCGTAGTAGCTGTATTTCACGATGTATTAATCGTGTTAGGGGTATTCTCACTTACCTATAGCTTTATGCCTTTCAGCATGGAAATTGACCAGGCGTTTATCGCGGCGATACTGACGGTAATTGGATACTCGCTGAATGATACGGTGGTTGTGTTTGACCGGATTCGTGAGTACTTCAATGAGCATACGACATGGAAATTTGACAAGGTGATTAATCAGGCATTAAATAGTACGTTAAGTCGTACGTTAAACACCTCTTTAACGACTCTTGTAGTGTTGTTATGTATGTTTTTTATAGGTGCAGAATCTATTAGAGGGTTGCTGTTTGCAATCATCGTAGGTATTCTTGTAGGTACTTATTCATCGTTGTTCATTGCAACACCGGTGATGTTCGATACTGTGAAGAAGAAAGGAATTGATCTTACAGATAAAAAGAAAGAAGAAGTTGAGGCAGCGATAGAAGCATAATTAGCCTTCTTTATATTATAAAAAACCCTTCGTGTTAAGCGAAGGGTTTTTTGTTACATTATTTTGACGTCAGTAGACAAGTATTTTAGACTTAGTAAGTAAAAATACTATTAAAAGATTTCCTCCCCTTATTTTAAGGGGAGGTGCCAAAGGCGGAGGGGTCGCGGAAGGCTGTTTTCAATTGTTTTGTCTTCAGAATGAATTTTCCTTCAGAATACATGGTGCGCCTTTCCTTTTCAGAAAGGGCTGAGGTAGGGTGTTTTTAATGCATTTAACTTCGGAAGTATTAGCGTGTCCAATCTACTTTATAACAGTGCGCTTAAATTAGTCCCTCCCCTTATTTTAAGGGGAGGTGCCAAAGGCGGAGGGGTCGCGGAAGGCTGTTTTCAATTGTTTTGTCTTCAGAATGAATTTTCCTTCAGAATACATGGTGCGCCTTTCCTTTTCAGAAAGGGCTGAGGTAGGGTGTTTTTAATGCATTTAACTTCGGAAGTATTAGCGTGTCCAATCTACTTTATAACAGTGCGCTTAAATTAGTCCCTCCCCTTATTTTAAGGGGAGGTGCCAAAGGCGGAGGGGTCTTGGGTGAATGTATTTAATTATTTTTTCTTTAGAATGAATTTTCCGTCGGAATTTAAAGTGCCCCCTTCCTTTGAAGGAAGGGCTGGGGAAGGATGTTTTTCATGAATTTAACTTCAGAAGTACTAGTGATTCCAATCTACTTTATCACCTGGCTGAAGCTCCCATAGGTCAGTTAACCCGGCATTAACTTCCAGGACATAGATTGCAGGACCTTCAGAAAACAAAGATGTTTGGTCGAAAGGTTTAGCATTCTTATGAATGTTCACCACCTTCTTATCGCTATTGATGAAAATGATATCCAAGGGTATTTCCGTATTCTTCATATAGAAGGACTGAATGCGTTCTTCGTTCAGAAAAAATAACATCCCTTGATCATCATTCATTGATGTACGATACATTAAACCAGTTTCTATCTGATAAGCATCGTCTGCAATTTCTATATTAAACTGAGCAAGGAGTGAATCATTAGCGGCTTTCTTCAGGCTAACTTCACCTTCCTTAGTAAAAACTACTTCACGGGTTAATACCTTCGATTCTTGCTTATCCTTACATCCTTCAGAAGCGAAAAGAAAAGCGAGTAATACTCCTGATATTAGGATGCGTTTCATTTATTCGGTAGGTTTTTTTGAAGATTGTACCATAAAGAAAATTCCGGCAATGATAAATGGAATACTAAGCCATTGACCTGTGGATAATGATTGACCCAGCGCCGATTCGAAACCACCCTGACTTTCTTTTACAAATTCTACAAAGAAACGAACCGTCCAAAGTAGTACGAGGAATAATCCGAAAAGATATCCCAGTTGTTTTCTTTTTTCGGTTTTCCAGTATATAAACCAAAGTATAAGAAATACAATCACGTAACCTGCAGATTCGTATAATTGGGCAGGATGTCTTGCGAAGTCTTCATTAAGTTGCTTAAAGATCACTCCAAAATCGCTATTTGTTGGTTTTCCAATGATTTCAGAATTGATAAAATTTCCAATCCGAACAAAGATAGCACCACTAGCAACTGGTATGACCACCCTGTCTAAAATCCAGAGTACGTTTTTCTTCAATACTTTCTTGCTATATATAAACATAGCGATGATGACACCAATTGCGGCTCCATGGCTCGCCAATCCTTGAAATCCAGTATACTCAAATTCGGGAACTGTCCTAATAGGGAGTAATATAGAAATAGGATCTTCAAAGATCAATTCACTCTGATAGAAAATAACATGCCCCAAACGCGCCCCTAACAAGATAGCGATCACCATATAAATAAAAAGACTGTCCAGTTTTTCGAGGGAAAGGTTTTCGTTTTTAAAAATTCGTTTAGTGATAAACCAACCAAGGACGAACGCAATAACGAACATTAGACTGTAATAACGTATCAGAAAGAAACCCAAGTCTATTCCTTCGGAAGGGTCCCATATAAAACTAAGAATGTGCATACATCGATTTTATTATAATGAGTAAATATAGAAAAGGTAGCCGTTTTAAAAGAACAATTAACCTTTCTTTTTGATAGGCGGTGGAACAGGGTCGTAGCCCTTGCCTCCCCAAGGATGACAGCTCCCAATACGTTTAATGGCTAACCAACTGCCTCTCAGTAAACCGTGAACTTCTAATGCTTTTAGGGTATAGTTGGAGCAGGTTGGATCGTACCGACAGGTTGAAGGGAAGAGTGGTGAAATAAGCAGTTGATACCCACGAATGAGTAATACGAACGGATATATCAATACTTTTTTCACTTCAAAAATTTCATCTGGCTTTAATCGTCTATTGGATCGAAAAGGTGGTGCCTTCCTTACCATCCTTCAGTTGAATTCCGGCTTCCAATAGCTGGTCCCTTATCTGGTCACTTGTAGCAAAGTCTTTATTGGCACGTGCTTTTTCCCGCAGCGAGATTAATAAGGTGATTGCAGCTTCCAGTTTATTTCCATCTCCGGTATTTTCCGAAGCTACATCCACTAGACCAAGTACTTCAAAAATAAAATCATGCATCGTAGTTTTAAGAATGCTCAGGTCTTTTTCTGAAATAGTCTCGTTGCCATCCTTTAAACCATTGATAAACTTTGATGCTTCGAATAACTGCGCGATTAAAATCGGACTATTGAAATCGTCGTTCATCGCATTGTAGCAGGATTGTCGCCATGCGGAAATATCCATGCTGCTTTTTTCTGAAGTGGAAATGCCATCGAGAGATCGGTAGGCATCCATCAACCTATTGAAGCCTTTTTCTGAAGCTTCCAAAGCATCATTAGAGAAATCTAAAATACTTCGGTAATGTGCCTGAAACATAAAGAATTTGGCTACCGTAGCTGAAAATGCTTTGCTTAAAATATCATTGTTGCCCGTAAACAGTTCATCTGGCAAGATGTTGTTTCCTGTGGATTTAGACATTTTTTTCCCGTTCAATGTAAGCATATTGGCATGCATCCAAACATTTACAGGAGATTCGTGATTACAAGCTTCGGCTTGTGCGATTTCACATTCATGATGTGGAAATTTCAGATCCATTCCGCCACCGTGTATGTCGAATTTATTTCCTAAATATTTTGTGCTCATGGCAGTACACTCAAGATGCCAACCAGGAAACCCTTTACTCCACGGAGATGGCCAGTGCATGATATGCTGTGGCTCGGCTTTCTTCCAAAGGGCAAAATCCTGCGGGTTTCTTTTTTCACTTTGAGCGGTAAGTTCACGGGTGTTGGAAATCATGTCTTCCAGATTTCTTCCGCTTAATTTACCATAGGTGTGATCTTCATTGAATTTAATCACATCAAAATAAACAGAGCCATTTTTCTCATAAGCGTAGCCTTCAGAAATAATATCCGAAACAATTTGTATCTGCTCGATGATATGCCCGGTTGCAGTAGGTTCGATACTTGGTGGCAAAGCGTTGAATTTTGCCATGGTCGTATGAAAATCGACTGTGTATTTTTGAACCACTTCCATAGGTTCTAATTTTTCTATACGCGCTTTTTTCAGGATAGGATCGTCTCCGCTTTCGCCGTCATTTTCAAGATGTCCGGCATCTGTGATGTTACGTACATAGCGTACTTTATAATCTAAATGTTTTAGATATCTAAATACTAGATCGAAAGACAGGAAAGTGCGGCAATTCCCCATGTGTACATTGCTGTAGACCGTGGGACCACATACATACATACCCACAGCTCCTTCGTGAATAGGCTTGAATTTTTCCTTTGACTTACTTAATGAATTGTAAACTTGAAGTTCCTGTTGTTCGAATAATTTCATTCGGGCTATCTGGGGTTTTAAAATTCTGTATCTAACTGAATATAATCCAGAAACTCTCTTCTGACTTCCGGATTTTTAAATTTTCCTCCAAATTCGCTAGTAACAGTACTACTGTCTATGTCACGAATTCCTCTTGAATTTACGCAAAGGTGTTTTGCATCGATCACACAAGCAACATCTTCGGTGTTCAGAACATGTTGCAACTCTTTTACGATCTGCATGGTAAGTCGTTCCTGTACCTGAGGTCTTTTTGCAAAATAATCGACAATTCGATTCATTTTACTCAAACCAACAACAGTTCCATTTGAAATGTAAGCAATATGAGCTCTTCCAACGATTGGGAGTAAATGATGTTCACAGGTTGAGTAGAGAGTAATATTTTTCTCTACAAGCATTTCATTATACTTGTATTTATTGTCGAAAGTTGATGCTTTTGGTTTTCTATCGGGGTGTAGCCCGCTAAATATTTCTTGAACAAACATTTTAGCGACCCGTGATGGAGTTCCTTTAAGGCTATCATCTGTGAGGTCTAATCCGAGCGTATGCATTATGTTTTGCACATCCTTTTTTATGCTTGATATTTTTTCAATATCGCTGAGTTCAAAAGCGTCATGACGAAGAGGGGTTTCGGTGGCAGTTCCAACATGATCATTTCCCAAAGCCTCTATATCTTTAAGCTGTTTTTCTAAATCCATCTAAGTAATTAATTATAAAAATAATTTCGATTTGCAAAGATATGCATTCGTATTTGGGTATAAAAAATTGAATCTCACTATTTTTAAAATTTGAAAGTCCGTTCCTTTCATAAAATTTTCTTAAATTTCGCGAATTATAGAAAATTGAAAATGAAAATGAATTCCCCTGTCCCAGTTAAATTACTACTTATTTTATTGTTTTTTCCGTTATTGTTGCTCGCTCAAGGAGGTACTTGCGACTTTATAGAGCCATTTTGTGCGGGAGAAGATTCGTTAATCTTTGCCAATTGTAATGCTGCTGATCCAGCTTGTGAAGCAAATGCAGAGGTTGGTCCGAATTACGGATGTCTTAGCTCGCAGCCATATCCTGCGTGGTTTTATTTACAGATAGATCAAGCAGGAACTTTAAACTTTCAGATCACTCAGAACACAGCTTTTGATATAAATGGAAATCCGACAGGAACTGGATTAGATGTAGATTTTATAGCCTGGGGACCTTTTAACGTGGGAGATGACCTTTGCGATTATTCGCAATTGCAACCTTTTAACGAAATTGGTTGTAGTTATTCGATACAGCCGGTAGAGAATTTCACGATTACCAATGGGATGCCGGGAGAGGTTTATGTTTTGGTAATAACGAATTTTAATGAAAGTGCTGGATTTATAAAATTAGAACAAACGAATGCTGGAGGAACAGGATCTGGAACAACCGATTGTTCCATTTTAACAACTCAGACTGGCTGTGAAGGTGATGTATTTACCTTGGATGCAACTATATTAAATGCAGTAAATTATTTATGGGAGTATGATGATGGCACAGGGTTCGTGACCATTTTTAACGGAAACTTCCCAACGATTAATGTTACAAACGCTGGAGATTATCGTGCCACAGTTAGTTTTGCTGTGGGAACCGATCAATTAAGAGAATTCCAGATTATCACATATCCAAATCCTGTTATAGCTTCACCTCCTTTAGATCAGTTTATATGCGATAATGGAACGACACCGGGTATTTTTGATTTAACAACCAATACGCCTATAGTACTTGGTGCTCAGGATCCATTGGAGTTTGAAGTGACTTATCACAATTCTCAGTCCGATGCAGATTCAGGATTGGCACCTATTGGAACACCTGGAGCCTATACTATAACAGGTGGGCTCGAAACAATTTATATTCGTATTCAAGACACTTCAGGAACTTGCTTTATCACTGCTAATTTTGATATTGTATATGCTCAAGCTACCGCTGGACCAATGACGAATTATCAATTGTGTGATGTAGGTTCTAATGGGTCTGAATCAATAGACTTAATTACACTTAAGAATGCTGAGGCACTCAATGGTCAGAATCCAGCTGATTATTCTGTAACTTACCACGGCACGCAAGCTGAGGCAGACTTTGATTTGAATCCATTGCCAAATCCATATATTGTTACTGCACCTACTGAAACTATTTATGTGCGGGTTGAAAGTAATGATTCTCCAACTTGTTTTGCAACCGATAGTTTTGTAATCGATATTTTACCTAATCCAATTGCAAATCAACCTAATGACTTGTTTATTTGTGATGATGGTACAACACCGGGTGTTTTTGACCTAACGGTAAATACACCCATAGTCCTAGGTGCTCAGGATCCTACACTATTTACTATTACATATCATAATTCACAAGTAGATGCCGATGCAGGGTCTAATCCTATTTTAACTCCTACAGTATATTTGATTACGGGGACTCAGGAAACAATATATATAAGAATTGAAGATCTTTCAGGCACTTGTTTTGATACAGCTTTCTTTGAAATTGAATTTTTAGGTGCAGTCGCTGGTGCAGTACCATCTCCTTATTCTGTTTGTGATCTAGATGCTAGTGGTGATGAAGTGGTTAATTTATCTGCTCTATTTGATATTTTAGTGTTAAATGGCGCAAGTCCGTTTAATTTTAGTGTCTCCTATCATTTAAGTCAGGTCGATGCAGATGCCGGAACAAATGCATTAATCTCTCCTTATACTATTACTACAAGTCCGTTGAATGTGTTTGTCCGACTTCAAAACATTCAAAATCCAGGCTGTTTCGATTCTTCTCAAAGTTTTGGAATTGTCATGGATGTTCCTCCTACAGTAAACACCCCACAACCTCTGGTTATTTGCGATGGGAACAATGATGGTTTTGCAGCATTTACCCTTCATGATGCAGACGATGATATTACAGGTGCTGATCCTACACTTATTGTGACCTATCACCCTACTTTATCTGATGCTCAGAATGATCTCAATGAATTACTGGATCCTTATACGAATGACGATCCTTTTAATGATGTAGTTTTTGCTAGAATTGAAAGTACAACAAGCTCATGTTACAGCACGGTCATCTTAAGCTTAGAGGTTCGGAACACTCCTGAGATTATTACACCTGCCGCACCTTTACGTGCGTGTGATTACGACAATCCTGGTGATGGTCTAGAATTTTTCGATCTAAGCTCTGTTGCCACGGAGGTTTTGGATGGTTTGGATCCACTTTTATATGATATTTATTATTACGAGCAAGAGGCAGATGCTATTACTGCTGGAGATCTGGCCTTAACGGCTCCTGATTTCTCGCAAGCCATTGGTACTCCTACTAATTATCAGAATGTGACTCCCTTTTTACAAGTGGTGTATATTTTGGTGGTGGGTAATGCCGCTTATACGGATCCTAATAATGGTGGAACGGGCTGTTATGCTATTGTTCC
>NZ_REFC01000014.1 GCF_003688405.1 Ulvibacter antarcticus | reverse complement strand
AAGATCTGTTGAACTTATTAAAATATTAGAAAACGATAATACAAATACTTAAAATAAATAACGAAAGCACAACCACGAATATGCAATCATGGCTTAGTGGGAAATTGTATTGAAATCATTACTTTTAGTCAAAATATGAATCGTCGGAATAGTCCGAACTCGCTTGCCCTTCTGAGTCTCACGCAGCTTCGGAGAATTGAGCCGAAACGAGCGATTGTCGGCAAAGCTGCTTCAAGCCGCACGCTGCGCCAAGCGCCACGATTATTATACAAACCCGTTGGCAACAATTTGTGAAAAACCGAACTTAATTGAAAAAGAAGAAAAAATATGTTTAATTGGTTTAAGAAAAAGGAGAATCTGATATCTGAAAACGAAAAAGAACCTGATTTCAGCAGAATTACTACTAAAAGTAAAGCAATTGATTTATGCGAAAAAGGAGAATTGGTAAAAGTTCATCTAATGGCATTAGAATTTGGTGGAGAGGATAGTGAAAGAAATATTCTTTATGTTCCTGAATTTGCACAAATTTTTAAGCAACGATTTGACAAAATGATAGAGGAATTATTAATTGAAGGAAAAAAATTGGGTTATTCAGCAGAACCTGAATATAAAGGAAAAAGTGTTGTTCCATCAAAACTTAAGATAAGTGTAACCGGAGAATCTGAATTTAAAGAAACTATAAACATTTGGTAAAAAAGTAAAAAACTGTTGCCAACAACGAATATGCAATCATGGCTTAGTGGGAAATTGAATAATATTTCCTAGTTTTAATCAAAATATGATTCGTCGGAACAATCCGAACACGCTTGCCCTTCTGAGTCTCACGCAGCTTCGGAGCATTGAGCCGAAACGAGCGATTGATGGCTGAGCTGCTTCAAGCCGCACGCTGCGCCAAGCGCCACAATTCATATTCAAACCCGTTGGCAACAATTAAGACAAACCAAGAAAATTATGTTTGGAATAATAAACTTTGAAACCTTTTTAATAGCGGGATTAATTCTGAATTTGACTCCTGGAGCTGATACAATGTATATCCTTGGGAGAAGTATTGCCCAAGGAAAAAAAGCTGGAGTTTTGTCTGCATTAGGAATATCAACAGGCGCAATTTTTCATATCATCTTTGCAACATTAGGATTATCAATTATACTCGCTAAATCCGCCTTGGCTTTTGAAGTTGTTAAATATCTAGGAGCTGCATATCTGATATTTTTAGGACTTAGAGCAATCTCCAAAAAAAGAGATGAAAAATTTGAATTGAATAAAGAAAATGAAATTTCGGATTACAAAAAGATTTACTTTTCTGGAATTCTGACTAATATTTTGAATCCTAAAGTAGCATTATTCTTTCTTGCATTTTTACCACAATTTATTGATCCAAATTATGTGCAAAACTCACTTCCATTTCTAATTCTCGGATTTACATTTTTACTAACCGGAACAATTTGGTGTTTGATTTTAGCTTTATTTGCTTCAAAACTATCTGACCGAATTAGAAGAAACTATAAAATAAAGATATGGCTGGACAAAATAACTGGCGGAATTTTTATTGCACTCGGAATAAAACTTGCGCTTACAAAAAATTAACTGTTGCCAACAACGAATATGCAATCATGGCTTAGTGGGAAATTGAATTGAAATTCCTACTTTTAATCAAAATATGATTCGTCGGAATAATCCGAACTCGCTTGCCCTTCTGAGTCTCATGCAGCTTCGGAGAATTGAGCCGAAACGAGCTATTGATGGCTGGGCTGCTTCAAGCCGCACGCTGCGCCAAGCCCCACGATTTATGTTCAAACCAATTGCAATAATTATAAAGAATGACAAAAATGAAGTGTTTATATTTACTATTACTATTCTCTACCAATTGCATAGCTCAGAATGTTTATTTAATAGATTATTGGAAAAGTATTTATAGTCTAAATTCTGATAACTCCTTACAGTTTCACTGTACCATTAACGGAATAAATACAATCCCAACTGATATCGCATTTTCAGATAATACATTATATGGTATAGAAGCATCTGGCAGTCTTTATGAAATTGATATTGACACTGGTAATACAATTTTAATTACATCTTTTCCAGTCGGATTATATACTTCCTTAGCAGGAAACAACCAAAATGAATTATTTTCCATTAATAATACTGACTTGAATCTATATAAGTACAATGTAGCAACTGATACATTAACACTTATATCACATTTAGGTTATGGTACAGGTGGAGACTTGTCGTTCTTTAAAGGAAATTTAATTTTCCCTCCCATTGATGCACAGGCTGAAATTCTGGCCTATAACATTATAGAGGATACTATTTATGATTTCTATTGTCCAGATTCTTTCCCAAGTGTGATTTATGGAATTGTAAATGATTGTCAGTTTTGTGAAACAGATAATAAAATAATAGTTGCTACTCCTTTAAATTTATATGAACTAAATATTGAGGAGGGAACCATTTCTGAAATTCCAGTTTCATTGACTTTTGAAATTTGGGGTTTAGCCTCTACCAATGAAATTGAAGCTAGTACTTGCAATGCAGTTTTAATCGATAAAAACTGTGATTGTCCTAATCCAACAGAAGATATAACTCCGCCTATTCCAGATCTAAATGAACTTCCAATTCTTACTGGTCTATGTAGCATAGAACAACTTACTCAACCTACAGCTAATGATAACTGTGATGGAGCCATTGTTGGTAATACAACAATTAGCTTACCAATTACAGCATCCACAAACATTACTTGGACCTTTACCGATAGTAATGGAAATTTTAGTACACAAAGTCAACAAGTAATTATTGAAGATGCTATTTCACCTATTCCAGATTTAAGCGAACTACCAATTCTTACTGTGGAATGCAGTATAGAACAACTTACTCAACCTACAGCTAATGATAACTGTGATGGAGCCATTGTTGGTAATACAACAATTAGCTTACCAATTACAGCATCCACAAACATTACTTGGACCTTTACCGATAGTAATGGAAATTTTAGTACACAAAGCCAACAAGTAATTATTGAAGATGCTATTTCACCTATTCCAGATTTAAGCGAACTACCAATTCTTACTGAGGAATGCAGTATAGAACAACTTACTCAACCTACAGCTAATGATAACTGTGATGGAGCCATTGCTGGTAATACAACAATTAGCTTACCAATTACAGCATCCACAAACATTACTTGGACTTTTACTGATAGTAATGGAAATTTTAGCACACAAAGTCAACAAGTAATTATTGAAGATGCTATTTCACCTATTCCAGATTTAAGCGAACTACCAATTCTTACTGGGCAATGCAGTATAGAACAACTTACTCAACCTACAGCTAATGATAACTGTGATGGAGACATTGTTGGTAATACAACAATTGGCTTACCAATTACAACATCCACAAACATTACTTGGACTTTTGTTGATAGTAATGGAAATTTTAGCACACAAAGTCAACAAGTAATTATTGAAGATACTATTTTACCTATTCCAGATTTAAGCGAACTCCCAATTCTTACTGGGCAATGCAGTATAGAACAACTTACTCAACCTACGGCTAATGATAATTGTGAAGGAGCCATTGTTGGTAATACAACAATTAGTTTACCAATTACAGCATCCACAAACATTACTTGGACTTTTGCTGATAGTAATGGAAATTTTAGTACGCAAATTCAACAAGTAATTATTGAAGATACTATTTCACCTATTCCAAATTTAAACGAACTCCCAATTCTTACTGAGCAATGCAGTATAGAACAACTTACTCAACCTATAGCCAATGACAATTGTGATGGATCCATTGTTGGTAATACAACAATTAGTTTGCCAATCACATCATCCTCAAACATTACTTGGACTTTTGTTGATAGTTATGGAAATTCCAGTACACAAAGTCAACAAGTAACTATTGATTGTTCACAGAATAATTTTAATATATATCCGAATCCATTTACTGATAATATCTACTTAGATCTTGAGGAAGATATTCTCTCGGTTTATTTGTTCGATATGAATGGACGTATCATTTATGAGATAGCTGATAGTGTTACTGTAATCAATACTAGACAATTATCATCTAATGTATATTTTTTAAAAGTTCAGACTAATAGCTCAATAAAAATTTTTAAAATGATAAAACAATAACTATTGCCAACATCGCATAATAATCATAGCTTTTCCATAATTTCAGTTTATTTAGTACTTAAAATTCACTATTTTAGTCATCGGAACTATACGTAACGCTTGCCTTTCTGAGTCTCACGCAGCTTCAGACAATTGTGTCGAAACGAGATTTAGAGGTGTCGCTGCTTCAAGCCGCACGCTGCGCCAAGCGCCACGATTATTATACAAACCCGTTGGTGACAAGCTAAAATTCGATCTATAAATAAACTTCACAAAAGCGACTGAAAACGATGTTTCAAAAATCGTAGAAATGATTGCTGATGATGAGCTTGGAATAAAAAGTTAGCTTTTAAAACTCCTTGCTATCTGAATACATACAGGCCTTTGAGGAAATAAATTTCTCAATTATTAATACATTACAATTCTCACTTATCTAATATCTGACATATCGTGACAAAATTAAAACGCAAACAAATGAAGTGAGAACTGAAAATGACAAATAACTACAGAGTCTATCGCCTTTTTCCATCTATACCCAACATCGATCTTCTCATTTCTGGAGGAGAAACGCACCAAATTCTTTGGAGATCGTTAGGGTTATATATCTATTAATTTAATAACAGTTAGTTTTTACTGCAAATAACGCCGATCGAGTTTCCGAAAAATGAGATGAATGTCATTTCGTAGAATAGTTCGAAATCTCTAGCGCTTCTTTATGCAAATATGTTTGTCCTGAGCCTGTCGATGAATCGTTCTGTTCATTTTGAATATTCAAAATTAACAAATTATGAAGTATATTTGTAGTAGATGTATATATTGTGCGCTATTTATTTCTATTTATTGCTTTTATAACTACCACTTTCACAACAGGCCAAATAATTGACAGCTTAGAGCGTGAAATAGCAATATCCATCCCTAATTCCAAAGAACATATAGACTTACTTAATGAACTGGGGTATTCATTATGGATTCGTAACCCGCGACAGTCGGTTGAAAACGGAAAAATGGCATTTTCATTGTCAAGTGAAATGAGCTATCTTCCCGGAATGGCAAGAGCCAGAAGAGTTGAAGGAGTGGCACATTGGGCTCTAGGCCAGCCCAAACTCGCATTGGAAAAACTTACAGAAGCAAAAGAACTCTATGCTAATTTGCATGATACTGAAGGTATTGCAAATTGTACTTTAAACATTGGAATGGTCTATGCAGATATTGGAGATCTTGATAGTGCAATAGAATTATATCGAAAGGCTATTACAGATTTTGAAACGCTCAATTTACAAGTACGGGTCGCTACAACATTCACAAAACTGGGCATGGTGTATATGCAGCGGCAACAATATGCCGATGCCATGAATTATTTCACCAATGCATTGAAGATACATACTGTGCATGATTTCACCTATGGCGTTTCTGAAGCACATTCAAGATTAGGTGAGTTATACCTTCTACAGGGAGATCTGGGACAGGCCGACTATCACATTCGTCAGTCTATTATAAACGGTCGAATGGTAGATGATGAGGATGGGCTTATTAATAATTTGATCCAAATGGGTAAGTTACAGCGTTTGCAGGGTGATTTAGGGTTATCCGAAATGCATTTGAAATCTGCATTGCGAAGAGCAAGAGAAAAACATCAAAATAATTACAAATTAGCAGCATATCAAGAATTGAAAGAACTAAAAGTTCGGCAAGGTCGACTGGATTCAGCGTTGCTATATAGTGATTCCTATATTTTTTTAAGAGATTCGGTTTATAGTTTAGATAAATCCAAACAAATTGCGGCATTAGAGTTCAAAAATGAAATTAAGGAAAAAAACCTCGAATTAGACCATCTAAGCGATAAAAACCGTAGTAGTCGTATTACACAATGGATACTCATTGCGGGTATATGGATCATCGGTTTACTGTCATTTTTTCTAATTAAAAGCCTCCGTATTCGAAATAAAAATCAAAAAACTTTATTATCTACACAAGAAAAAAATTCACAAACAGCAATTGAAAATCAGAAGCTTAAACAAGCTGAGTTGCAACAAGAACTTGATTTTAAGAATAAAGAACTTACCAGTTACGCACTCAATTTTGTTCAAAAGAACGAATTGCTGGAATCTCTTGAAGAAAAAATTAAAACATTGAATGCTTCAGGAAGTAGCTCAATACCCGCTTATCAACTTTCAGAGCTGGAAAAGATCATAAAACTACACAGAAGTACTGAAAAAGACTGGGAGGATTTCAAGTTTCATTTTGATCAAGTACATACCAATTTTACCCAGAAGTTAAAAACAAAATTTCCATCACTAAGTGGAAATGACCTAAAGGTGGCCATACTTACACGCCTCAATCTATCTATCAAGGAAACGGCTGCTATTCTTGGGATTTCACCCGAAAGTGCTAAAACAGCGCGGTATAGGCTACGTAAAAAATTGGATTTATTTCCGGAAGTCGACCTCTTCAACTTCCTGTTTGCACTATAAACCACCTTTTAGTTTACTTAGATTTGCATCTGAAGCTTTCATAGACACATCTATTTTTAAAAAGTAAACACCTGTATTTCAATTATATTGTGTTTTATAGTCTACCCGTTGTCTACCTGTTTATTAGAATCTTCTTCTATCGGTCTACCTAATGATAAACCCTTGTTTACACGGTGTCTACACTGTTCTTTAGTTTCCTTAAATACCTGCCAATATATTTGCTCCCTCAATTGGTTACTCCCATCCTCTGATGGTATTTACCGTAAAACAAAATCCTATGAAGAAACAAACAATGATTACAAGAATCGTTAAGCCCAATAACATTGAAACGTTTTGGCACATACGAAAAAATGAATTTCAGAAAAAGTACAAAAACAAAATCTAACATTATGAAGAATCTATTAAACCAATTACCAAGTCCTTTAGAATTGATTCTAGATCCCCTTTCATTAGTGATATTAGGAATATATGTAAGCCTAATGATTTGGGAGGCTCTCTTTCCAGCACGACAATTACCAAAGGTTAAATATTGGAAGCTAAAAGGAATAATTGCCTTCATATTATTTTTCTTGCTTTCGTCCTATTTGCCTTTACTCTGGGATGAATATCTAGCAGCCTACCAAATTTTTAACCTTACCGGTATAGGAACATTTTGGGGAGCACTAGCAGGTATCCTAGTCTATGAATTTGGCGAGTATGTTTGGCATCGCACTATGCACAGCAGCAATATATTGTGGAAAGGTATGCATCAAATGCATCATAGCGCCGAACGACTTGATAGTTATGGTGCTTTCTATTTCAGCCCACTCGATATGGTTGGATGGGTAGCCTTGAGTAGCATCTGCCTTATAGTAGTAGCAGGTTTCACCCCTGAAGCTACAACATTGATCATTTTGATAACCACCTTTTTAACCATTTTTCAACATAGCAATATAAAAACACCTAGGTGGATAGGCTATTTAATTCAACGTCCTGAAGCGCATACAATTCACCATGCCCGCGGTATTCATGCGTATAATTATGCAGGAATCACCCTTTTTGATATACTTTTCGGCACTTTCAGAAATCCTAAAAACTACAAACATGAAACAGGATTTTATCAAGGGGCATCTGCCAAAGTGAAAGAAATGCTATTGTTTAAGGATATTTCGAAAGGAGGCGAATAATATACACAACTAGAAATATCAATAAATCTAAAATTAGAAATCAATAATAATTTAAATAATTTATCATGAAAACTATCAAGAACATTTTTTTAGCAATGCTTATCATCTTAACTATTTCCTGTACAAGTGACGATTACCATGAAGAAGTACCAGATTTGGAACAAACACAATTAAGAGTAATAGGAAAGGGAACAGCAGTTGCCCAGTTGAAAATAATTAACAATCCCGATACCGGCCAACCCATAGAAGCATTTTGTTTTTTAATGGAATTGATTAACGCCGAAACAGGTGAAATTATTGGCACACTCGAAGATTGTGATATGGGAACCACAGAGAACTCTGATGGAACTTTAATTTCAAAAATTGTTACAAAATTTATTATCACCAATGAGGGTTCAATAATTTCAAGGGGTGATGTGCTACAAAAGCCGATTGGAGATGAAAGATTCTCAACAGAATTTACTCCATTTGAAGATAATATAGTTGAAATTACAGGAGATTTTGAAGGTATGAAAGGAAGAACTACCCTCATTGGAGAGGTTGACCTTTCACAGTTTGATCAAAACATTATTACCTTCAATTGCAATTTTACTATCGATTTAGAAACACACTAATTAAAAATAGTTTCTTAAGTTAGAATTGGTGCCCATAAAATCTTTAGCGGATAAGTGGGCACCCTTTATTGTAGGATTAAAACTCAATAATCAAAATATTCTATATTTGAAGCTAAAGAATTTTAAAAATACTTCATTGATTTTAATAATAAGACGTGATGCAAAAGTTAATATATTATGTAGCTAATTCTCTTCATGGATTTATTACTAGAGTGCATAAAGACATAAATAAGCTCATCCCCAATATGGTTGGAATAACAAAATAATTATATTCTTTCAGTAACTCATAAAACTAATCGGTTTGCCGCTAATGTTAAGATTGAAAAATATCAATCCCTGGAATAAAAGAAATAACTGAGGCACCTAATACAGCCATCAATCCATGTGGTTGTAAACAGTTTGCAGCTTGTCTTTTGTATTTTGTATTTTGAATTTTGAATTAATCAACCAATTAAAAGTGATGTTGTGCCCGATAATAACTTATGAAGAAAGTTCAATTTTGGAAGCTCCAAAGTATAATTGGTTAGGCATTTGATAGAAAATGAAAGGTTTACTGGCGGACTTCAAATTCTTACCTACAGTCAAAAATAGGTGCTGCCACAAAAAAACTGTAAATATTAATCGCGACATTTCGCTATACCTTTTAAATTATTACTTTTAAGAAACTAATAAGGTTTCGATGTTAACTGGGAGTGTTTGCAACAGACCAAAAATCTGAAATAGAAATGAATTTAAGAAAAGCGACTAAAAATGATCTTTCAAAAATCGTGGAAATGATTTCTGATGATGAGCTTGGCATTAAAAGAGAAAGCTTTCAAATCCCATTGCTATCTGAATACGTAAAAGCCTTTAAGGAAATTAATTCTGATAAAAATCAAGAACTAATAGTTGTCGAGAATGAAAATTCTGAAATTATCGGAACTTTACAACTCTCATTTATCCAATATCTTACATATCGCGGCGGAGTTAGAGCGCAGATAGAAGCAGTAAGAATTAGAAAAGACAAAAGAGGAATCGGAATTGGAAAAACAATGTTTGAATGGGCAATAAATAGAGCAAAAGAACGGAATGCACATTTGATACAATTAACTACTGACAAGAAAAGACCAAAAGCAATTAAGTTTTATGAAGATTTAGGATTTGAATCATCACACGAAGGAATGAAATTACACCTCTGATAAAAGCCAGTTGCCAATTCTGTGTAAAAATCATGGCTTTTGAGGAACTTAATGCAATGTTCATTACAAATAATTAAGTATCTTGGTTTCTGATAAATCGAGGAGGCTTGCCCTTCTGAGTTTCCCGCAGCTCCGAATACCCGGAACAGGAAAACTGTCACCGCTTCAAGCCGCACGCTGCGCAAGGCGTCACAAGCATTATACAAACCCGTTGGCAAACATTAAAAAAAATAACATGAAATTAAAAATTACTATTCTACTACTATTTATAACATTCTCCTTTTATTCTCAAACAGTAACAACAATTTATAATGAATCATTTAATTCAACAGGATTAGCACTAAATGATGATAAGCTTTTTGTTGCAAATCCATTTGATGGTAGAATTCAAGTTTTAGATTGGACTGAAAATAACCCTATTGCTACAACTTTTATAGATGACATTGATATTGTACAAGGAATTGCGATAAATGGAGAATATTTATATGCTGCTATAAATTCCAATAATCCGGCAAATGATAAAATAATCCGTTTGAATATTAATGATCCCAATCCTACAGTTGATAATTATATCGTCGTTGAGAATCCTGATGGAATTGTTTTTAATGGTAGTGATATGTATGTCAACTCACAAGAAAAAATCTTTCATATTGATACAAATAATAGCAATCCTATTCCAATCGAAATTATAAATGATCTTGATACTTTTGGTACGATTGGTTTAGCAATTGCGCAGAATCATCTATACATAACAGAGAATAGTCAAATTGTAAAATATGAACTTTCCAACCCGATAAGAGAAATTGTTATATCGGATTTAGATGGTTTAACCGGAATTGTGAAATTTACTGACGATAAAATGTTATTTACAAGTTATTCGCCAAATTCAATTTATGAATTAGATCTAAATTCGGAATCCTATACGAGTTTATTTCCAACTAATTTAGTGTCGTCATGGGATATTGTGTATGTTGATGATTATATCTTTGTGTCTGATTTTGAAGGAGGTCAGGTAAACAAAATTGATGTAAGTGCATTGTTTGTAGAGAGTTTTCAAAATGAAAATATTAGTTTATACCCAAATCCGACAAACAACTTTCTTAAAATTCAAAATTTTAAAGATGTAAAAAATGCAATTATTTACACTGTACTTGGACAAAGAGTTGCTGAATTAGAAATTAATGAAAACTCTATTATTGACGTTCAAAATCTAGAACACGGAATTTATCTATTAAAAATAGACGAATTGGAAGCGGTCAAATTCGTTAAAGAGTAAATTAACGGAAAAACGTTTGCCAACCATGTATAAAAATCATGGCTTTAGAGCTGAAAAGCATGATGTTTGCTGTAAATAATTAACTATCTTGAAGATCGGAATATGACGTAAAGCTCGCCTTTCTGAGTCTCACGCAGCTTTGGACAATTGGAACTAAGAAGAGAGTTTGATAGCTGCTGCTGCTTCAAGCAGCAAGCTACGCCAAGCGCCACGATTATTAAACTAACCCGTTGCCACAAGTTTTAAAACGAATAACATCCAGAACATTTATTTATGATTAATAAAATTAAGGAGTTAGAAAAATTGTCGAGACTTCTAGATCCAAAAGAGAGTCAAAGAGAAAAATGGAATTCTGAGGTTTTAGATTATTCTAACACATTTATTAACAACTTAGATACTTCCAAAGCTTTTATTAGTTCCGAAGAAAACGGCAAAGAGATATACAATTTAGACATTGAAGAACAAGCTATTGAATTAGCTCCATTATTAGATAGCACCACAAAAAATATTGACGGAGTGGGTATAAATCCTGCTTCAGGTGGACATATGGGCTATATTCCTGGTGGAGGGCTTTACCCTTCTGCATTAGGAGATTATATTGCGTCGGTTAGTAATCGGTATGCAGGGGTATTTTATGCTGCACCAGGAGCAGTTCGTTTAGAAAACATGCTTATTCGATGGATGTGTCGTTTAATGGATTATCCTGATAACGCTTTTGGAAATTTAACATCAGGCGGATCTATCGCTAATCTGATGGCTTTGGTAACAGCACGAGAGGTTCATAACATCAAAGCTAGAGATTTTGAAAAATCTGTGATCTATCTTTCTGAACAAGCACATCATTCTATTTTAAAAGCTATCCGAATATCAGGCTTATCTGAAGCTCAGTTACGTTATATACCCCTAGATAAAGAACTAAGGCTTTCCCCAGATATGTTAGAAAAGGCAATTATTGAAGATAAAAAAAATGGATTAATACCCTTCTATATCAATGCATCTTTCGGAACAACTAATACAGGAACAATAGATCCTCTAGAATCAATTGCTGCTATTGCTAAAAAACACAAGCTGTGGTTTCATGTAGATGCAGCTTATGGAGGTTTCTTTAAATTAGTGCACGAATTAGATTCTAAATTTAAAAGTATAAAAGAAGCCGATTCCATTACCTTAGATCCTCACAAAACACTTTTTATTCCTTACGGAACAGGCACCATACTTATAAAGAATAAGGAGAATCTATTAAAAGCTTATCATTGTTTAGCGGACTATATGCAAGATATAATTGGCAAAGAGGATGAAATTTCTCCTGCAGATATATCGGCTGAACAGACAAAGCACTTCCGAGGAATGAGATTGTGGTTACCATTAAAATTATTTGGCTTAAGGCCTTTTAGAGCAGCATTAGAAGAAAAATTATATTTAACTAAGTATTTCTATGAAGAAATACAAAAAATAACGGGATTTGAAGTAGGACCGAAACCGGAACTTTCTGTTGCTATTTTTAGGTATGTTCCCAAAAATAAAAACGCAAACTTATTCAACAGAGAATTAATTGAAGCTATTCAAAAAGATGGACGTATATTTCTTTCATCAACTAACATAAATAATGTGTTTTGGATACGGATAGCAGTGGTACAATTTAGAACACACCTAGAACAGATAGATCTTTTGCTTGATATTATTAAAAAACTGATAAATCAAACCTTATCTGAATAAAATTAAAATAGTGGCAAACATCTCATAATGTAAATTGCTCGTTCAGTAATAAATTTAGTATTTGAAATATTATTTAACTAAATTGGTACTCATCTTAATCCGAACACGCTTGCCCTTCTGCGTCTCACGTAGCTCCGAATAATAGAAATAAAGACGAGCACTGGATAATTGTCGCCGCCTCAAGTCACACGCTGCGCTAGGCACCACAATGCTTATTCAAACCAGATGTGGCGCATTTGATTAAACACACAATGCCAAAGAAATAATATGACAAGATTTATAAAAAAAGATAAACAAGAAATTGGTCTTTCACCAGACGAATTAGTTTTTAGAGGACAGAAAAAAACTGATCAAGTATTATTGCGAATTATAGATTTTGACTCTACTAATCTAACAGAAGATGATGTCAAAACTGTTAATGAAGTTAGTAAATTTCAACATAAAGACACAGTTACTTGGATAAATGTAGATGGGCTTCATAATACTTCGATAATGCAAGAAATAACATCAGCTTTTAACTTTGACAACTTGGTTATGGCTGAAGTACTTAATACAGATGCAAGACCAAGAGTAATTGAATATGACAATTGCACCTTAATTACCATTAAAATGTTAAGGTTAGACGAAAAAAATGGTAAAACAATTGTTGAAAATCTAAGTTTAATACTTACAAAACCAATTTTAATATCTTTCCAGGAACAAAAAGGAGACGTATTTGAACCTGTTCGGGAAAGAATAAGAAAGCAAAAGAAAAGAATTCGAAATGGTGGAACTGATTATTTAACTTTTGCACTATTGGATATAGTAATTGATAATTATTTATACGTAATAAGTGTTTTAGGGGAAAAAATCGAAACATTAGAAGAAAACCTCTTACTAAATCCAAATCAAAATATTATTAATGAAATTAATAATTACAAACGTGAGCTGAACTTTTTACGTAAAAGCATAAAACCCGCTAAAGAAATGATTTTTTCCCTAGCAAAGACCGATTCCGACTTTATTACTGAAAGCACTTATGTTCATTTCAAGGAGCTTGAGGATAATATTAGTCAAGCTAATGACGCTTCGGACGATTACCGTGAAATATTGTCGGACCAACTCAATATTTATCATACAACCATTAGTAGCAAGCTAAATGATATTATGAAATTTCTTACTGTGTTTTCCGTAATATTCATTCCATTAACTTTTATAGCAGGAATCTATGGAACCAACTTTGAATATGTGCCAGAATTATCTTATAAATACAGTTATTTTATTATGTGGATAATAATGATAATAGTCGCTATAGGAATGCTTTTGTTTTTCAAGAAGAAAAAATGGTTTTAATGAATTATTAGACAGATGTAAAAATAAAATAGCCCGATACTGATTGATCTAGAATGGCATTGGAGAAAACGCACCACAACCAAGTATAAGTCATCATTGCTTCTATCCTATTAGAATTATGTTAGCTTCAATTAATTTACTAAATTGGTGCTCGGAATAAAACGTGAAAGCTTGCCTTTCAGGGTTTCATGTAGCTTCAGATAATTGAGCCGAAACGAGACTTGGTGGCTGTTGTTTCTTCAAGCCTTACGCTGCGATTAGCGTAGCAAACATTATACAAACCCGTTGGGTATAATAATAAAAACGAAAAATGAACTTCACTATAAAACTTAAAAAAATCAAATCAATTGAAGTAATTGAAGGATATTGGAAGAACGAAGATTATATTAATTTACTTGAATTATTTGATTATACGGAGGCTAACAAAGTACCGGAATTAGAGTTATTTGATATGCTCTCAATGGCCATTTCTGACTTTGAACCAAATGAAGCTGCTACTATTGTATTAAGTTATAAACTGAAGAATGTACTTAAGGAGAGTCAAATAGCCAATCTTTCTCATGAAATGCTGATAGATAAGATAGCTGAAGAATATCCTGATATTTCTTTGCATTACCCACTTTTCAATATTAACCAGTTACTTTATCAGACTTATAATGGTAAATTTCCAAAAACACTCGCATCTGTTATTGACATTGAACTCATTTTTGAAGAGAAGATTAACATTACAAAAGAAATTGTACTGCGATCCATAAGTGATCTACTTTCAGCTAAAAGCTTAATGAAAAGATTATTTAATGACCAACTTGATTCAGAGAAAGAATTTGACGATGCCGAAAGTATTATATGGGAATTAAAATCGGTTGATGAAAATTTATATCAAATTATCACATCAGATTATTGGCTGAATAATGAAGACTTTGAAAGGGATGAGTTTTCTGGTGAACTTAGTGAAGAAGAAATAAACCATTCTAACTAAGCTGACAATAAGAATTCATGTTGAGAATGCATCGAAAATATTATAACTATGCCCAACTATATATAAGTCATCATGGCTTCTCTTTAATTAGAATTGTTGTAGCTGCAAATAATTGATTAAATTGGTACTCGTAATAAGAAAGTAAGCTTGCCTTTCTGAGTCCCACGCGGCTCCAAATAATTTAAAAAAAGAATAACTTTGAGGTGGTCGCTGCTACAAGCCGCACACTGCGCCAGCCGCAACAAGTGTTTTACAAACCCGTTAGCTTACATCAGAAAAAAAAATGGCATTATTTAAAAAAGTAGATAAAGTATTAGCAGCTCTTGGAAATATTCGAGCAATGGAAAGGCTTCATGTCGACACAGTCACAGAGGAAAAAATCGAAAACATAGGAGGTGATAAAATAGCTGAATCTCAAGATGGAATAATTTACGGTGGAATTGATGAATTGAACGGTTATTTATTTTTAGAAACCGTTATTCTGAGTCGAATGAACATCAAAACGTTTAAAGGAGCTACTTTAAAATTTATTGGCTCGTCTGATTTTGAACTCAAATCGGATACGCAAGAGATTGAATCTGAATTTTCGAATGTTTCAAATCGTTTTATTACAAGAATTAGTTTTGATATTACTAAAAATGAAATTCACTTAATAAAGGATAAAAAATATGATAAGGTCATATTCGGATTCAAAAAAAAATCATTTGAATTATTAAAATCTGAATAGACATAAGCTAATATTGCATAATGTTCATTCCTTGTTCAATAATAAATTTAGATTTTGAGTTATTATTTAACTAAACTGGTTCTCGGAATAATCCGCACAACATTACCCATCTGAGTCTCACGCAGCTTCGGATAATTACTGCCGAATGAGAATTGGATAGCGGTCGCTAATTAAAAATGCGCGCTCCGCCAAGTGCCTTAATCCTCATATTAATGTGCGAGGTACATTTTTGAAAACATTGTTGTAAAAACAAATTATATGGAACTATTGAACAAATTTTTAGAATTTGAGTTATTTAGTATTGGAAAATATAGTTTGATGGTTAGTACTATAGTTCTAGCCCTATTCATTGTAGTTATTACAAAGGCTATTTTATGGATAGTTAAAAAATCCATTTTCCGCAGAAGAAAATTAGATAAATTTAATGAAGGAAATACTTATTCGTTATATCAAATAATTAAATACATAGTTTGGGTTATTGCTCTTGGAATAATATTAGAAACATTTGGGGTTAAAGTGTCACTTTTAATAGCTGGTTCTGCGGCGCTACTCGTTGGTATTGGATTAGGTTTGCAACAAACGTTCAACGACATTATTTCTGGAGTCATTTTGCTCTCAGAAAGGACTATTAGAATAGGTGATATTTTGGAAGTAGATGGAGGTATTTTGAAAATACAGGAGATAGGTTTACGCACTTCTAAAGGGCTAAATACGGATGATATTTCTATAATAATCCCTAACTCTTTAATTACTACGAATAAAGTCATTAATTGGAGCCATCAGAAAAGACAAAATCGCTTTAGAATTGAAATTGGAGTTTCTTATGGAAGTGATGTTGAACTCGTTATAAAGATTCTTCAAGAAAGTGCTAAAGAGCATCCTGAAGTTAATGATGAAAAATTAATTGAAGCAAGACTTGTGAATTTTGGAAATTCATCATTAGATTTCCAAGTTCTTTTTTATAGCAGTACAATTTTTGGTTCAGATAGAATGAAAAGTGATATCCGTAGAATAATAAACAAGAAATTTATTAAAAATAAAATCACAATTCCTTTTCCTCAAATGGATGTTCATATAAAATCTAACAATAAACAAGATTGAAGATTCAATGAGGCACAAACTCGTATAACGCTAATGTATAATTAGACTTTAAATAAGGAAATTCTTATAAATTATCAATTACTTTTAATTGGGAATAAGACGATGAAACTAACTTTTTAAGTTTAAAATAAATAATGAATACCATAGATTGGATTGGATTTGTCGGGGTTTTTCAAATACTTCTTGCTTACTTATTAAATATTGCAGGAAAATTAAAGACAGATGATTTAACTTTTATTGTACTGAATTTAATTGGAGCTAGTATGGCTTGTCTTGCTTCAATACTAATGGAATATCTCCCTTTCATAATTCTAGAGGGAATATGGGCAATTGTATCTCTAATCTCACTCTTAAAATATAAAAGAAAATATTAAATCGCTGGAGAAATTGATTAATATGAATTAACAAAAAGGATAACCTCAAAGCTGAACGACGATTAATATATGTTCTTTACAAAAAAAGATCTCAGCAAGATTGACCGAAAGCTTACAATTTGTGAATTCAAAGAAATGGAAAGTACATTCATTAATATTGAGAGAACAAAATCAGACAAATTAAACTGATTTTAAACACAAGAAAAGTATTAATTTACAAAAGCTATTAGTTTAATTATGTTAACAGATATTAATCCGAAATTACCAATGCGTGACAAAAATGTTACGAGAGAATTCTACGTCAAAAAGTTGGGATTTAAAGAATTTGGAGTAAAGGACTTTGATGGTTATCTGATGCTAGAAAAAGACAAAATTCAAATTCACTTCTTTGAATTTAAAGAAATTGAACCAAAAGATAATTATGGCCAAGTTTATATTAGACTTGACAACATAGATAATTTTTACCAAACATTATTAGATAATAAAACAACTATTCATCCAAATGGGAAATTGGAAGTTAAACCCTGGAAGCAAATGGAATTTTCCATACTCGACCCAGATAATAACCTATTGACATTTGGACAAAGTATTTAAAATTAATAATTGAAATTCCTAAAAAACCAAGATGAAACCCAACTCAAAGCTTAAAAAATTCCTAGAACCTTATGACGAAGAAATTCAAAATTTGTCATTAGAATTGAGGAATTTTATTACTGATTTAGTGCCACAAGCCAATGAGTTAATTTGGGACAATTATAACGCAGTTGCCATGGCCTATTCGAAATCTGAAAAACTCAAAGATGCCTTTTGTCATATCGCTGTTTATTCGAAACATGTAAACTTCGGATTTAATCGTGGTGCAGAATTGACAGGAAAGGACCTTAAGCTAGAAGGAAAAGGAAAACTAATAAGACATATTTCTGTAAGGGATCTAAAAACATTTCCAAAGGAAAAAATTAAAAATTTGATTTGGGAGGCCGTCGGAATTTCAGAAAAACTAAATATTGATTTAACCGATAATAATGTTCAACCCAAGAGCATTGTAATGTCAATTTCTGAAAAGAAAATAAGGCCAAAAAGAAAAGCGAGTAAATAGCTAAGTGTATGCAAACAAGGCTTAATAGAAAAGTGAATTGTATTTACTACTTTTAATCAAAACACAATTCATCGGAATAATCGTTAAGCCAAACTTGATTTAATTAAGGTGAAAAGTAAACGGATTAAACATATAATCACCATTTATGAATAAAACTTTAAAAAGGGTAATCGAGTTTCCACTGACAAAAATTATATTAGGAATTGGAATTTGCTTATTGGTACTTATTGGTTTTCAGAATTTCATATCCAAGCCCATATTTTACTTATTAATTGATTCCAATCCATTAGCAGATACTTTCATAAATTACACATCTGTTGCAGTATTATTGGCTACCTATTACTATCTCTTTAAATTCTACGAGAAAAGGCAAATTTTTGAACTATCTAAGAAAAATATATTAAAAGTATTAACTGGTGGTTTCCTTTTAGGCTTTTCTATTTTATCCTTTGTGATTTTAATTTTATATCTACTAGGCTATTATAAAATCATCGAATTCGCAGGATTTTCTTACTTTCTAGCCCCTTTTTCTTTTTTAGTTATTGCTGCTTTAATTGAAGAAATTCTGTTTAGAGCTATTTTATATAGGATTTTAGAAAATTGGATTGGTACTTATATTGTACTTATTATTATTTCAATTTTGTTTGAATTACCACATATCTTTAATGATAATGTGACACTATTATCAGTACTATTAGGTCTTCTATTTGGTTTTGCTCACGGGATAATGTATACGTACACAAAAAGAATTTGGCTGCCATTTGCATTTCATTTGGGTTGGAATTTTGCACAACCCTTTTATGGATCTAATTTATCTGGAATTCAAGATGTGGGAACTATATTTAGTGCCGAGTTTAATGGCCCGGAGTTAATCACAGGAAGCATATATGGGATAGAGGATTCTATTTTATCTATATTTTTGCTACTTCTATTGTGTATTGTATTTTTAAGATTATCTATAAAAGAGAATAAAATAGTTAGAAACAAGCTACAGCAGAGTAAATTGCCTATTTCCTAGGCTTTTAGCTATTACATTTTCAGTCTAATTAATTAGCTTATCTTAGTTACTGTTAAAGTCGAATTCGCTTACCTTTCTAAGTTGTTTGTAACTTTAGTTAATCTGAATTCGGTAGTGAATAATGAACTAAAACTAATCGAAGCAACACTTAACACTTTTAGCCACAATTTGTTTAAACTTTTGAAGTTTAGATGGTTGATATTTAAACTTAATCGCAAGCACTATGGATAAGCTGAATAAGGTTGCCGAAATAACATTAATCTTTTGGTTAATGAAAATTGTTGCAACAACCCTTGGCGAGACCTTAGGAGATTATTTGTCAATGACACTAAATCTTGGTTACTTAACAGGAATAATTATAACTCTGATTTTCTTTTTAATTGTTCTTTTCAAACAATTAGTTGCCAAAAAATATATACCAGTTTTCTATTGGCTAGTCATAATTGCAACGACTACACTTGGCACCGAAATTTCCGATTTTATGGATAGAAGTCTGAATTTAGGATATACTTGGGGAAGTCTAATACTGTTCTCCTGCCTGATTATGACTCTATTACTTTGGTATAAAAAGTTCAAGTCGTTGAGTGTCTTTCCAATCTTAAATAGAAACAAAGAAATTTATTATTGGATTGCCATATTATTCTCAAATAGTTTGGGAACGGCATTCGGAGATTATTTGAGTGACGTAGTTGGATTCAGCTATTTAAATGGAGCAATGGTAACTGCTGGAATTATAATGATTGTTGTATTATTACATTATCTGACTAAAATAAATCATATCATATTATTTTGGATAGCATTTATCTTTACTAGACCATTTGGTGCAACATTTGGAGATTTTTTAACCAAACCAATAGCAAAAGGTGGTTTGGATTTAGGAACATTAAATTCTTCAATAATTTCAATCGTACTTATGACGATATTGATCATAATTTCTCATAGGACATTGAACAAGAAAATTGTGGAATAATACGCAATACCTCCTCATATTAGTCATTATGGTTTCTCACCTACTCGAATTATATTCCCAAAGAATTATTAACTAAATTGGTGCTCGGATTAATACGTTTAAGTTAGCTTTACCCAACATCCCGTGATTCCGGAGAAATTTTAGTTCGATGAGAATTGAATAAAAGTCGCTGTTACAAACTTAGCTTACTGATAGCAATCACACGCTAAACCATATGTCACAAATCAAAACCAAAAAACATGAATGATGCATCAAATATTTGTTTGTCTTGTGGGTTCTGCTGTGACGGAACCTTGATAGGCTATGTAGAGCTTGAAAGTAAAGAGTTGCCTGTAATAAGAGAATTAATGGATATAGAGGATGCAAATGGTAATGGGTTTTTTCTTCAACCTTGTAAAAACTATTGTGATGGTTGTAGTATATATTTAAAAAGACCTAAACAATGCGCTAGTTTTGAGTGCGGACTTTTAAAATCTGTGGAACAAAAAAAAATGGATTTTGATTCGGCTATTGAAATAATCAATATGGTTAAACAAAAAAAGATAGCCTTAGAAAAAAAGCTTGCAATACTACCATTTCCACTGAAATCCGAATCATTTTCCTTTAAAATGGTTGAATTAAAAAAGTTGTTGCAAAAAATGAAGACTGATTCATTAATTACACAAAACCATCTAGAATTAATGTCTGACATCGATCAACTAAATATTCTGATTTCACAGAATTTTGGAGTCTCGTTATATTGAAAATTAAGAAGTATTCTTTAAGTAGATGTTGGAACGAATATGCACTCAACAATAAACAATACATTATAAAAAATGTTCAAATGAGATTGTCTAAAAATCAAGAAGAAGAATTTATCCAAGTTTTAAAAGTCCGTTTTAATAATAATATGGATCGCCATAAAGGGCTTGAATGGAAAAAACTTGAAACCAGACTCAAAGCCAATTCTCAAAGTTTATGGTCACTCCTTGAAATGGAAAGAACTGGAGGTGAACCAGATGTCGTTGATTACGATCAAAAAACGGAAGAATTTATCTTTTACGATTGTGTTTCTGAAAGCCCTATAGGTCGAAGAAGCATCTGCTATGATCGAGAAGCGTTAGAATCGAGAAAAACAAATAAACCTAAAAATAATGCTATTGATATGGCGAACACAATGGGGATTGAAATCTTGACTGAAGCTCAATATAAATCTTTGCAGAAACTCGGAAAATTCGACACTAAAACGTCTAGTTGGTTAAAGACACCGACTGAAATTAGAGAACTCGGTGGAGCCATTTTTGCCGATTTTAGATTCGACCAAGTATTCGTATATCATAACGGAGCTGAATCATATTATGCCGCTAGAGGATTTAGAGGCATGTTAAGAATATAGATTAATAAGATGCTGGTGATGAAATGAAATGTTAAGCTATTCTTCGTAGTTTGTACTACGCCAAATTAAAAATATCGCGATTTTTAATACGTATATCGATTTTCAGAATAACCCTTCAAATAAAATGAATGGAATTACAAAGTGGTCATGAAGTAAAAGAAGTATTCAATAACTATCCAGAGATTGTACGACATAAATTATTACAATTAAGAGAGATAATTCTAAGCATAGCTTCTGAAGTATATGGGCTTCAAAAATTAGAGGAAACATTAAAATGGGGTGAACCAAGCTATAAAACAAAAAATGGTAGCACCATTCGAATCGACTGGAAAGAAAAGTCTCCAAATCAGTTTGCTATGTATTTCAATTGCAATACTAGTTTAATTCCTAGTTTCAGAATAATTTATAAAGACGTCTTCCAATTCGAAGGAAAAAGAGCCTTACTATTTAAAATGGATGACGAATTGCCTAGAGCAGAATTAGAACATTGTATCAAAATGGCTTTGACCTACCATAAAATAAAGCACTTACCGCTTTTAGGAGCATAATTTCTTTTATAAATATTTTAGCTTCCACTTTAAAAGTCAAACGTTATTCTTCAATCTTGTTTAAATTGATCATTGGAAATCTCATTATTTATTGACTATCTTGTAAAAGACCAATTAAGTTTCAACTTAAAAAACCAATCAAAATATGATAGTAACGCTATTGACAAAAGTGTTCTTACCATTGTCTCTTGCTATTATCATGCTGGGAATGGGAATGACCTTAATTCCAGCCGATTTTACACGAATTTTTAAATTTCCCAAAGCTATCTTTATTGGCCTTGTGAATCAATTGCTGTTGTTACCCATCATCGCTTTCTCTTTAGCTGTTGCCTTTAATTTGGATCCAATAATGGCGGTTGGCGTAATGATTCTGGCAGCTTGTCCCGGAGGACCTACGAGCAATTTAATTACACAGGTTTGTAAAGGAAACATCGCATTGTCGGTAACCTTAACTGCAATTGCCAGTTTTGCTAGCATTATAACAATACCTTTTATTTTATCGTATGCTTTGGAGTACTTCGGAACTGGTACAGATGTAATCATAAAATTACCCATAATGGATACTATTTTACAAATAATGGTGATCACTGTGATTCCTATTTCCATCGGAATGTTTATTCGAAAATACAAATCAAATTTCGCTATTAGAATGGAAAAACCAATGCGAATTGCATCAACCGTCATTTTCATATTAGTTTTCATTGCAGTTATTGCAGCAAATTTCCACATGCTTGGTGATGCAATGGAAAGAGTTGGAATAGTAACATTGTTACTAAATATCCTCACCATGGGTGCAGGTTATTTAACGGCCAGATTGTTTAAACTGAATCTAAAAAACGCTATATCAATTAGCGTCGAGAGCGGAATACAAAACGGAACCCTTGCTTTTGTCATTGCCACAACAATTTTGAATAACATTGAAATGGGAATTCCAACGGGTGCTTATGCCATATGGATGTTTACTACAGGAGGCATTTTAATGTGGCAATTAGGAAAAAGAAAAGAAACTACATCCTCAATAAATGCTTAAAAGCAAACTACTAACAAATAATTAGATATTATGAAACTAGGAGTATTTTCCATCAGCTTGAATGTAAAAGATCTTAAACAATCAAAAGAATTCTACGAAATTCTAGGTTTTACTGTCTTTGCCGGTGATATGGACAAGAACTATTTAATAATGAAGAATGAGGAGACCATCGTAGGCTTGTTTCAAGGAATGTTCGAAAACAATATTATGACTTTTAATCCGGGATGGGATGCAAATGCTTCAAAGCTTGAACATTTTGATGATGTTCGAAAAATTCAAGCTCATTTAAAAACTAATGGAATCAAACTTCAAACAGAAGCTGACGAAAAGAGTAATGGTCCCGCGAGTATGGTTTTACAGGATCCAGATGGTAATACTATTTTGTTCGATCAACACGTTTAGTCGTGGTTGTGTTTAAATGACTTCCGAAGCATAGATTATTAAAACTAAACACCCAATATTATGGATCTAGCACTCCAAACAATGATTGACAATATGCCCGAAAAAACGGGTAAGTCCTTAAAAGAATGGAAAGCCGTTTTAAAAACAATGACTTTCGCGAAACATTCTGAAGCTGTTAATTTTCTGAAATCAGAACATAAAGTAACACACGGCTTTGCCAATACGATTGTTTCTTTATCAAAAGAAGAAAACAATTCACCCGAAGACCTAGTGCAGAATCAGTATAAAGGGAAGGAATCGTTATTTTCTATCTATGAAGACCTGCTAAAAATTGTGAAGAAATTTGGAGCTGATGTAACCATAACTCCTAAGAAAACAAGCGTAAGTATTATTCGCAAAAAACAATTCGCTTTAATTAAACCTGCCACCAAAACCAGAATTGATCTAGGATTGAAAATAAAGGATAAACCAATTACCAATCGTCTTGAAAATTCGGGTCCTTTTGGATCCATGTGCACTCATAGGGTACAATTAACGGAAACATCTCAGCTGGATAAAGAGCTTATTTTATGGCTAAAAGAAGCCTACACAAAGGCAGACTAATAGCTTCGGAAAAGCCACAATCTTTAAAATTTAATATGTCATCTTATATAGACACCTTAGCAACAGAGTTTAAAAAGAAGCCCTTCGACTAATTATTTAAAAAGATATGAAATTACATAAAGAAAAATATGTCGCATTTTTAAGAGGGATAAATGTTGGGGGGCATCACAAAGTACCCATGGCCGATTTAAAAAAAGTGCTAAAGAACTTAGGCTTTGAAAACTGCATTACGCTTCTAAACTCCGGCAATATTATTTTTGAAGCAGATGAACAGCCTATAAAAAGTCTCGAGCAAAAACTTTCATCGAAGCTAGAAAGTCACTTTGGCTTCGCTATTCCTACGATAACAAGAACCTACAACGAAATTAACAGGACGTTCGTTGAAGCTCCTTTCAAAAATATTGAAGTTACAAAAGACATACGATTGTATATTTCATTCCTAAAAGAAGACAAGAAAATTGAATTAGAATTGCCATGGATAAGCCAGGATGGTTCGTTTAAAGTGCTTCAAAACAGCAACGGAAATATCATTAGCATATTAGATCTTTCCATCAATAAAACACCTAAAGCTATGGAAGTTCTTGAAAAACACTATGGAAAAGACATTACCACGCGAAACTGGAATACTATAGTAAGAATTGTAAATAAAATAGCTACAACTTAATACCAAATCATTTCAAAAATCTTATTACTCAGGATTAATTAAAACCATATTTTTGTCAAGTGTAAAATATTGAAATTTAGATGTGCTACGATATAAAAGCCAGCCTTGAAGCGCAATTGAATAAAGCCCGTCGTGTAAATGACCTTCAGGCCATTGAAGAGATCATCGAAAAATTAGCGCCATTAACAGATTTACCTATTTATCATGCTTCAGGATTTAGTCATCCGGAAATGTTGATCTACACCAATCGCTCACCCAATTTTCCCGAAGTAGCGACCTGGGGTCTCGTACCACACTGGGTTAACGATGAGGAACAACTCAAAAAGCTTTGGAATAACACCTTGAACGCAAGAGGCGAAACTATTTTCGAAAAACCTTCATTTCGGACTGCAGCTGAGCATAATCGCTGTGTCGTCTATGTTGATGGATTTTACGAACATCATCATTTTGAAGGTAATGTCTATCCGTATTACATCCGTCGAAAAGATAAGAAACCTATGGTCCTTGCTGGATTATGGAGTGAATGGACAAATCCGAATTCGGGTGGAGTAGTAAATACTTTTACCATTGTTACGACAGTTGGTAATCCACTAATGGCTAAAATTCATAACAATCCGAAACTTAAAGAGCCTAGAATGCCAGTGATTTTAACTTCGGAAAGTGAAGAGGAATGGTTGAAGCCGTTCGAAAGTAATACAGATCGCGAGAATATTGTAAAAAACATCAAACCGCTGTCTGAAGATTTATTGGAAGCTTATACTGTGCGTCGCCTTAGAGGCAAGGAGTATTTGGGCAATGTTGAAGAAATTTCAGAAGAATTCGAGTACCAGGAACTCAATAATTTATAGATCTTAATTTATATGATAAAAATACTTAGAACCACTTCCGAAGACAGTGATTTTATTCAACTAGTTAAACTTCTTGATGCTGATTTGGCTGTTAGGGATGGGGAGGATCACGGTTTTTATGATCAATTCAATAAGATCGATACTTTAAAACATACAGTGGTACTTTTTGAAAATGATATTGCCGTAGGTTGCGGAGCATTCAAGCAAATCGAAGCGGAAACCGTAGAAATCAAACGAATGTACACCTTGCCCAAAATGCGTGGAAAAGGTCTAGCTACCATTATTTTAAATGATCTTGAAAAATGGGCAGCCAGTAATGGCTTTAAAAAATCTGTGTTGGAAACAGGAAAAAAGCAGCCTGAAGCAATTCGATTATATGAAAAGAATGGATATGTGGTTACTCCTAATTACCCTCCTTACCAAGGTATCGAGAACAGTGTTTGTTTCGAAAAAAAGTTAGTCCGCTAACAATTTATCCAGAATTTGATGGACCGTTTCACTGTTCCAATCGGCCGCGCCTTCGGTATTCATAACTATCATTCCGCTCTTTGAGATTAGATATGTCTTTGGAATGGATTTAGACTGAAGCATTTTAGGGGGTGCCTGAGATTCTAAATATACCGGGAAGTTGTATTTTTTCTTTTGAAGAAACTTCTTAATTTTTGTGGCTTCTTCTGAAGAAACAAAATAAAAATCAACCCTATCTCCATAAGCATCATACAACTTTTGAAACGATGGCATTTCAGCAATACAGGGAGGACACCAGGTAGCCCAGAGATTTAGTACGACTACCTTTCCTTCAGATTGACTAAAATTAATTGTTTCACCTTCTAGATTTGTTAATTGCCAATCGTAAGTATCCAAAACTGCCCTATCCTCAGCTTCCACTTCCGAAGGACTAAATGAAAATACTCTTGTAATAAAAACTTTAATCGGTATCGCGGTTGGTGGAAAGATCAACAAACCAATTACTAGGAAAAATGCAATATTACCCCAATGTTTCTTTATAAATTTCATGCCTCAAAAATAACCAAAAAAAGACGCTACTTATAACGCATCACCCTATTCTCATTAATATTGTGGGCTTTTTAACAATTTTCTGTTCTAGTGTGAAAGGATGCCTAAAAAATTATCGGGAATACTAATGGAAATAAATGTTTCAGGAGAAAATTTCTAAATCAGCCCACCCTCTTTTAACCAACTGTCAGCCAGCTAAGATTAGGCAGAAATTTTTAATCGGATCTCCTTTCGGGAGAAATCAATTAAGTCGTTTTCTTTCATTTTATTCATTATTGCATTAAAGGTGGGACGTGATGTACCGATAAGATGAGCAATATCTTTTTGCGTATATGGATGCTTAATAACCGTATCGCCAGTATTTGGACAGCAATAACCATAATCTTCGGCCAACTCTTGCAAGAATTCGTGAACTCTGGTTTCGGCATCCTTGAACAAAATCGAATCAAGTCGGCGTTCTAATCTTTTTATTCGAAAACCGATTAATTTATATATTCTAAAGCTAAAAGACCTGTTTTCGCGCATTAATTCATGCATGGTTTCCACGCTTACAGGACAAATAGAGGTGGTATTGTCAATAGATTTAGCAAACTCTTTTCTTCTTTCTTCCCCCAAAATTGCCTTTTCCCCAAAAAGTTCGCCCTTCGACAGAATAGCTTTTACAATTTCATCCCCCGCTTCAGTGTAGTGCCCAATCTTTACTTTTCCTTTTTCAATAAGGTAAACTTTACTTGCATGGTCTTCTTCAAAATAAATAAAGTCTTCTTTTTTATAATTTAGAAAATTGTGTTGCTTCTTATATGCCTTAAATTTATGAGGACAAAGCATTCGGAAGAGGTTAACATCCTCCAGCACCCAAATTGATTGCATTGTAAGTTGGTTTTAGTGTTCGAGTGTAGTCGGATTATTGTCATATTCCTTACATAAATTTGTAAGTACGCTATCCCCTTACTAGTAAAAGTAACAGCCCTATTAGGAATTGAGAATCAAAGTGGTAAGTCGATCAAAATTATCCTAAATTTATATGGTCATTATAAATCTAGAATATGGGATCACGGAGAGATTTTGTTAAAAAAACGGCCATAGCAAGCACTGGTATTGCGCTATTACCCGGTCTTGCAATGGGAAGCAGATATAATAATTCTAAAGTAAACCTCAATCTTGGATTTATTGGCGTAGGACTTCGTGGGACGAATCACTTAAATAATATACTTCTAAGGGATGATGTAAATGTGGTAGCCATCTGTGATATCGATTCAAGAAGAAATACCATTGCTCTGGATATTATCGAGAAGGCTGGTATGAAGGTGCCCCAGGTTTTTGATAAGAATGAGTATGATTATAGAAATCTGTTAGCGTTATCGAACGTTGACGCTGTAATTATTTCTACTCCCTGGCTTTGGCATACTCGAATGGCTAAAGATGCAATGGTGGCTGGCAAGTATACAGGATTGGAGGTTTCAGCGGCTAATACCATGGAAGAGTGCTGGGATTTAGTTAATACACATGAACAAACCGGCACCCATCTTATGATATTAGAAAATGTATGTTACAGACGGGATATTCTGGCAGTATTAAATATGGTAAAGCAGGATCTTTTTGGGGAATTGATTCATTTTAGATGTGGCTATCAGCACGATCTTAGGTTTGTAAAACTAAATGATGGCAAAACAGCTTATGGCAAGGGTGTCGAATTTGGTGAGAAAGGCATTTCAGAATCTGCATGGAGAACGCAACATTCATTACTTCGGAATGCCGATGTTTATCCTACCCACGGTATTGGACCGATTGCTGTAATGTGCGATATAAACCGTGGAAATCGATTTGTTTCCATCACCTCTATGGCTTCAAAAGGTGTCGGAATTCATAATTATATCGTTAAAAATGGCGGAAAGGATCACCCCAATGCAAAGTTGAAATTTAAACAAGGTGATGTAATAACTTCCATGATTGAGACTGCAAACGGAGAAACAATAATAGTAACACACGATTGCAATTCGCCACGTCCCTATTCACTCGGGTTCAGGGTTCAAGGCAGTGAAGGGATATGGGAAGTTGATGGCAATCGGATATATATTGAGGATAAAGCAGAAACGCCACATCGATGGGATGAAGCCACAAATTGGTTAGAAAAATACGACCATCCCCTTTGGAAAAAATATGGTGAAAAAGCTTTAGGTGCAGGACATGGCGGAATGGATTTCTTTGTGATTAATGCTTTTATTGAATCTGCGAAACAAAATATAGCACCGCCTTTGGACGCTTATGATGCGGCCGCCTGGAGTGCTATCACTCCTCTTTCTGAAGTATCCATTGCTAACAATGGTGAGCCTCAGGGTTTTCCCGATTTTACGAGAGGAAACTGGGTAAAACGCAAGCCATATCAATGGATGAAGGATTCCTATTAATAAATAGCACTCATAAGTTGTATGAATAGAATTGAAATAAGAACTCCCGCCCGAATTTGTCTCTTTGGAGATCATCAGGATTATCTGGGTTTACCGGTGATCGCTTGTGCTATCGATCGATTCGTTTTTCTGAAAGCGGAGAAGAACAACGATAAAATATTTAGTATTAGCATGCCCGATATTTCTTCGGAAAGGCATATTTCACTTGATAATACTTTCGAACAACTTGAATCATTGGACTTTTTTGGAGCAGCTTTAAGGGTAGTAAAAAGGCATGGTTGTTTTCCTTCGGAAGGATATACGGTTTCAATTCAAGGGAATATTCCAATTAATGCAGGAGTTTCCAGTTCATCTGCAATAGTCGTTGCTTGGATTCATTTTCTTCTGAAGGCATTTGGATGTAACAAACCTGTCACTTCTCAATTAATTGCACAATTAGCTTACGAAGCCGAAATTGTAGAACACGATGCTCCCGGTGGAAGGATGGATCAATATGCAATCGCAATAGGCAATGTTCTTTATATTGATACTTCAACAAATTCAGGTTTTAATACTATTGGAACTACACTTAATGGATTGATTCTGGCCGAGTCAGGGGTACCTAAACAAACGCTAACTACTTTAAAAGATTTGCGATCAAAAGCTGTTTTATCTATAGAATACGTTCAGAAAAAGGATCCAAAATTTGAAATTAAAAATTCAAAGCTTTCCGAATTTGAAGTCCTTAAAAAATATATTCCTGAGGATCTTCAAGCTTACTTTTATGCCGCTATCGCAAATCATGAGATTACGCAAAAGGCGTTGAAACTATTTAAAAGCGATATTATAAATTTTAAGCTTATTGGGAAATTGATGAATGAGCATCATACTATATTAAAAGATGTATTGAAAATTACAGTCCCAACAATTGATACCATGATCACGACTGCTTTACAGCATGAAGCCTATGGAGCGAAAATCGTTGGTTCTGGAGATGGTGGAAGCATAGTTGTCTTATCACCACCCAACAAAGAAAAAATAATAATAGACGCTTTACTTAAAAATGGAGCCAAAGCGGCTTACAAAGTTTCAGTAACTCAGGGTTCAAAAGAAATAAATGCATAAAAATCTTATCATACTAGCCGCCGGAGCATCTTCAAGAATGAAAAATTCTGTGGCGACTTCTTCCCTTTCCGAAGCTGAGAAAAAACAGGCCAATTCAAAGAGTAAAGCCATGATTGGAATCGGTAAAGACAATCGCCCTATGATAGATTATGTACTTTACAATGCCGAAAAAGCCGGGTATCGATCAGTCTATATTGTAATAGGTGAAGATGCAAAAGAATTCAAGGAATACTTTGAAACCCCTACTCCCACTAAAAATTTTAATAAGCTCAACATTTATTTCGCGACACAGTATATCCCCAAAGATCGAACTAAACCTTGGGGTACAGCAGATGCCATATATCAGACATTAAATCAATTTCCACAACTTCATAAAGAAAAATTTACGGTCTGTAATGGTGATAATCTATACTCTATTATGGCGCTAAAGACTATTCGGGAATGCAATCATAGAAATGCTCTTATTTGTTATGACAGAGACGGCTTACAATTTAGTGAAGATCGAATCGCACAATTTGCATTGGTAGTTACAGATGAATCAAATTATTTGAAAGATATTATAGAGAAACCCAATTCTAATGAATTGAATGCATTTAAGGATCCCTTCGGAAAACTTCGGGTGAGCATGAATCTTTTCAAACTGGATGCTTTAGAGATATTCCCATATCTTGAAAGTTGCCCTATTCATGAAATTCGTAATGAAAAGGAACTTCCCACAGCGATATTGTCGCTTTGTAAGGACATTCCAAATGCGGTAAAAGGCATTCCATTAAGTGAGCACGTTCCTGATTTGACCGCGAAAGGTGATATTCTTACACTAAATGAATTTTTGAAAATTAATTTCAATTTTAAGTTTTAGTTCTAGTAAATGAACTTATCCTAGGCTGTGAGTGCTATAGATGATTTAAAAATTTAACAATAAAAGTTAAAATATTATAAAATATATGCTTTTAATCGATTATTTTGGTTTTTAATCGAAAATATTAAAGATTTTTCCTACATTTGAAATGCTCCCCGGCAATAGACTAATAACTTAACGACCTACTTATGTATATCAAAGCTATTCTATTTTTATTGGTGAGCCTTCCATTATTTTCACAAGTCGGAATCGGCATCACATCCCCAACAGCAACATTAGATATTAACGGAGACTTGCGAATACGAAATACAACTCAAGAAACCGAAATAGAAATTGCAAAAGACTCAATGCTGGTCATATCCAGGAACGGTACTGTCAATAGAATATCATCAAAAACAGTGGTAAGCAGTGCACTACGAACGGCAGTTAAAGGAAATTTTTCATCTACCGGTCTTATTTCACTTTCTTTGGTATCAAACACAGCTTTGCTCACTTTCAATGACGAAGAATTCGATTTAAACAATGAATTCAATACAACCACAAGTACATTTACGGCCAAACAAGATGGGATCTATGATGTATATGCTCAGATAAAGGCCAGCGCTTTAATATCGGCTGCAACAAATTTTGGAATTGTAATCCTAAAAAACAACGTAACTACTGCGAAAAGCGACTTTGCGAATGTTGGAGTAATTGGAGTCAATGTCACCCCACCTGTCCGAAATGCACAAACTCTTTTGCAACTTAATGAAGGGGATACTATCACCATTAAAACGATATGTACGCTAGCTACAGTAGATGTTATAGGTGCCAATGAAGATAGTTATTTTACCATTCATCAAATTCGTTAAAACAATGTAAATAAAAAAAAGCTCCCAAAATTGGGAGCTTTTTTTTATTTAAACTATTTAGGAGTTAAGCGTTTTGTTTCTTAATAAGATTCAATGCAGATCCTTCACGATACCATACAATTTGTGCCTCATTATATGTATGATTTGCTTTTATCATGTCTTTACTTCCATCCTTGTGGACAACTTCAATCATTAATGGTTTTCCCGGAGCAAAGTCTGCAATATCAACAAAGTTGAAAGTGTCATCCTCTTGGATTTTATCATAATCAGCTTCGTTAGCAAAAGTAAGTCCCAGCATCCCTTGTTTTTTAAGGTTGGTTTCATGAATACGAGCAAATGATTTTACCAATACAGCCGCTACACCCAAAAATCTTGGTTGCATTGCCGCATGTTCACGTGAAGACCCTTCACCATAGTTATGATCCCCAACTACAATGGTTTTTATACCTGCCGCTTTGTATTGACGTTGAACATCCGGTACACCACCAAACTCACCATTCAATTGATTTTTAACAAAGTTTGTTTTCTTTCCAAATGCATTTACCGCACCAATCAAAGTATTGTTTGCAATATTATCAAGATGTCCTCTGAAACGCAGCCAAGGTCCAGCCATAGAAATATGGTCGGTTGTACATTTACCAAAGGCTTTTATCAATAATTTCATGCCCTGTAATTCACTGTCTTTAATTGGAAGGAAGGGTTCCAACAATTGTAATCTTTCCGAAGTCAAACTCACCTTAACATCAATCTTACTTCCATCTTCAACCGGTTCCAAATATCCATTGTCTTCAACGTCAAAACCTTTTGGAGGTAATTCTATACCCTGAGGGATTTCAAGTTTCACTTCCTGACCATCTTCATTAAGTAAAGTATCATTCATTGGATCGAAATCTAGTCGGCCAGAAATTGCGATAGCCGCTACCATTTCCGGAGATCCCACAAAAGCATGTGTATTTGGATTTCCGTCAGCACGTTTAGAGAAATTTCTATTAAAAGAGTGTACTATAGTATTTTTCTCTTCCCCTTTTCGGTCACTTCTGTCCCATTGTCCAATACATGGTCCACAGGCATTAGTAAATATAGTAGCACCAAGGTTTTCAAAAACTTTGAGCAACCCATCTCTTTCGGCTGTGAATCGAATCTGTTCCGATCCCGGATTAATTCCGAAGTCACTTTTAGGTTTTAATTTTTTATCAATGGCTTGTTGAGCGATAGAAGCCGCACGTGTAAGATCTTCATAAGATGAATTAGTACACGACCCTATTAAACCCCAATCTACTTTTAGTGGCCAGTCATTTTTTCTAGCCTTCTCGCCTAGTTCTCCAACCGGTGTTGCCAAATCTGGAGTAAATGGTCCATTTAAATGTGGGCGTAAAGTAGTTAAATCAATCTCAATAACCTCATCGAAGTATTTTTCCGGATTTGCATACACCGCATCATCTCCAGTTAGGTGTTCTCTAATTTTATTTGCTTCATCCGCTATATCAGATCGGTCTGTCGCTCTAAGGAAACGTTCCATAGAATCATCATATCCAAATGTAGAAGTGGTTGCGCCGATTTCGGCACCCATATTACAGATTGTTCCTTTACCGGTACAAGATAGATTTTTGGCACCAGGTCCAAAATATTCTACAATAGCACCAGTTCCACCTTTTACAGTAAGTATTCCTGCTACTTTTAGGATCACATCTTTAGAAGCTGTCCAACCGTTTAATTCACCTGTTAATTTTACACCTATTAATTTTGGAAATTTTAATTCCCAAGGCATTCCTGCCATCACATCCACTGCATCTGCACCACCTACTCCGATGGCTACCATTCCTAATCCTCCGGCATTTACGGTATGTGAATCTGTACCAATCATCATTCCTCCTGGAAACGCATAATTTTCTAGTACCACTTGATGTATAATTCCAGCTCCCGGTTTCCAGAAACCAATTCCGTATTTATCTGAAACAGACTCCAGAAAGTCGAAAACTTCGTTACTGGTTTCGTTAGCACGTTTTAAATCTGCCTTTGCTCCTTGTTTTGCCTGTATTAGGTGATCACAATGAACTGTTGTTGGTACGGCTACCTTTGTTTTACCCGCTTGCATAAACTGCAATAAAGCCATTTGTGCAGTCGCATCCTGACAAGCGATTCGATCTGGAGCAAAATCTACATAATCCTTTCCTCTAGCAAATGCTTTTGACGGGATACCATCCCAAAGGTGATTGTATAATATTTTTTCTGAAAGTGTTAATGGTTTTCCCACAATTTCCCGTGCTTTATCCACACGTTCCGCCATTTGGGAATACACTTTTTTGATCATTTCTATATCGAATGCCATAATACTGTTTTTTATTAATTGATTGAACTAACACCCTAAGAGAAGCACTCTCAGTGACGAAATGCAAAAGTACGAAAATTTGAAATAATTCAAAAATAATTAGCGAACTAAGCAATTCGTTGAATTATTCACAACAAAATAGCATTATTCATTTCAATAATTATCAATATCGTAATTTTAGATATACAAAATTGAGGATTTATAAATTTAAGTACTTCGGAAAGACTTATAATCCTCAAGATATTCTTTGGCAATTAATAGCTTTCAGAAGAAAAAATGGTATTGCAGAAAACTATTCAGGAAAAAGAAACCTTAAAACAACGACTGAATAATTTCTTCAATGGAAAGTCCTTCCGCTTCTGCCTTATAATTTTTAATCATACGATGACGAAGTATTCCAAAAGCAGCATTTTGCACATCGGCTATATCGGGTGAATATTTACCATGTAAAATAGCATGCGATTTGGCAGCCAAAATTAAATTTTGTGAAGCCCTTGGCCCTGCCCCCCAATCGATATAATTTTTCACAATTTCGGGAGCCGCCTGACTCTTTGGCCTGGTTTTTCCAACTAAAGTAACTGCATATTCAATTACATTGTCTGCTACAGGAACTCGGCGAATTAATTGCTGAAATTCGATAATTTCTTCTGCCGTGAAAAGGGCATTTACCTTTTTAGTCTCACCAGAGGTAGTGCTTTTTACCACTTCAACCTCTTCCGAAAAACTTGGGTAGTCGAGATTGATTGCAAACATAAAGCGATCCAGTTGAGCTTCAGGTAGCGGATAAGTTCCTTCTTGCTCGATTGGGTTTTGAGTAGCTAAAACAAAATAGGGAAGGTCTAATTTGTAATGATGACCTGCAACAGTTACCGCTCGTTCCTGCATAGCTTCCAAGAGAGCTGCCTGAGTTTTTGGTGGTGTACGGTTAATCTCATCCGCTAGAATAATATTCGCGAAAATTGGGCCTTTAATAAATTTAAACTCTCTATTCTGATCAAGAATTTCCGATCCTAATATGTCACTTGGCATTAAATCGGGAGTAAATTGAATTCGTTTAAATTGGAGCCCTAATGCCTCTGCAACAGTATTAACGAGTAGAGTCTTCGCAAGTCCAGGCACTCCAATTAGTAAGGCGTGACCTCCAGAAAAAATTGCTAACAGCACCTGATCTACGACTTCATCCTGCCCAACAATTACTTTTTTAATTTCCTGCTTAAGTGCATTATATTTTGAAACGAGTTGTGACACTGCTGCTACATCTGACATAGATTTATCCTTAGTTTATTTTTTTACCCAATTACTTGCATATTCACAATCACGATAATCTTCATTCACGTTCACATACGTTTCGTTAATCTTTTCTTCCTGCCATTTTTCAATTGCTCGGATTTGTTTTTCCTTAAGCGCTAATTCCTTAATTTTCTCGTAATCCTTTACATAATCCGCGGGATGTTCTTCCAATCGGTTGGTAATAGTCAATATCTTAAACTTACTTCTTCCGGTCCTGTCTCTGTCTGTAAAAACCTTAGACACTTCGCCTTCCTTTAAATTGTAAACTTGCGCACTCAAGGTTGGATCCATTTTGGTAAGATCGAATTTCGTATCGAAGGTGGTAGGATTTACCGATTGTCCTCCGTTATTTCGAGTTTCCTTATCGTCTGAATATCGCATCGCAGCTTCAGCAAAGCTAATATCCCCGGCAATTATTTTATCACGGAGACTATCTATTTTGCTTTTAGCACCATCAATCACAGTTTGTGAAACTTCAGGAAACAAAAGCACATGACGTACATCCACTTCCTGGCCTCGAATTTTATCGACTGTTAATATATGAAAACCAAAATCGGTTTCAAAAGGTTCACTCACCTCTCCTTCCAATAATGAAAAGGCATTATCTTTAAATTCTTTTGCCATAGGACCATTTCTCCTAACTCCTTCATACAAACCACCTCGGGATGCTGACCCCGGATCTTTTGAATAAAGCACAGCTTTAGTCGCAAAACTAGAACCACTTTCTATTACATCTTCTCGCATTTGATTCAGTTTGTCTATAACTCCCTGTCTTGCTTGCACCGTAATTTCAGGCTCAATCACTATTTGGGCAACTTCAACTTCAGCACTAAATATAGGACGCTCATCTTCAGGGATAGCGAAGAAAAACGAACGCACTTCCTCTGGAGTAATCTCGACATTCGCAACCACTTTCGATTGCATACGATTTGCAAGTTCCATGTCTTTCTTGGCATCGAACAAATCTTTTCTCAATTCGGCCATTGTCTCCTTGCGATAATACTGTACGACCTTATCCTCACTACCAATCTCACTCACCATATATTGTATAAGTTGATCAACCTGTGGATTAATTTCGGCGTCCGCGATAAGTATACTATCGATTTTTGCTTGATGAAGGTATAATTTATCTTCCATCAACTTTCCCATTAATTGACAACGGGTAATATCTTCAATAGAAACTCCTGTGCTTTGCAATTCGACGTAACTTTTGTCTATATCACTATCAAGAATCACATATTCACCAATCACAGCCGACACTCCTTCAGCTTTGAAACGCTTAAATGGGAGTACTGTATCTTTTTTTAATTCAGAGATTTCCGAAGTACTATTTTTTACTACCCCTGTGCTATCTACAACAATTACTTCCTGTCCAAAACTAATTGTTTGAACAAATAGAAGCATTACTACCAATAGGTTAATTGGGCGTATAAATTTCAAAGTCATCATTTTTAATTGCATCTTTTGTAATATCTTTTTCTAATTCTTTTATAAGCTCAAGCTTCCGCTTGTTCAAAATAATCTGTTCGATGGTAGGTTTAATATGAGAAAGTGGTGCTAAATCATTAGGTTTCAGCAGATTTTCAATTTTCACCAAATATACTCCTAATGAATCTTGTAATTGTGTAAAATTAGATTTTTTTAACACTTGACTACTATTTGCTTCCACAACAGGTAATGCCTTAAAAATCGCGTTTTTTTCGATCCAAATCGAATCGTTAAGATTAACAGCTTTAAATTGTATACTCAAGTCGCTTAGTTCCTTTTTATCGGATGCATTAAAGCGAACAAATTTATCCTTTGTCTCTCGAATATTAGAGTAATTCTTGTCTAAATGAATAAATCGAATTTGGATCAATTCATCGTTCAGTTTAAAATTTTCTTTGTTCAACTCATAGAATTCGTCATACTCTTTATTCGAAATAGTATTGTCCATTTGCTGCGCAATTATGGCACTTTTATACGCTTCGGTATAAAGATCATTTTTGTACTGTTGTACTAAGTTGTTAAAGTTATTAAGCTTTTCCTGAGACAAGTTTATTTTAGCCTGATCTATAAGAAGCTTCTGGGTTGCCCAGCGGTTGATATAATTTGTCACGATTAGAATACTATCTTCTTTGGAAGTCCCTTCAAAAGTTAAATCCACAAGATCCTTCTTGTACAAATAATTATCGTTCACACGTGCCACAGGAGTTTCACTCGGACCCTGTTTAAAATACTCACAAGACACCAATGTAAAAGCAATCAGAATTATCCAGACTGTTTTTTGCATTAAGAATTAAGTTCTTTTTTTACTTTTTTGAGTGCTTTTTTGTTTATTTCAACATCGTATTTTGAACGAAGTCCTTCTATCCAGGTTTTCTCTAGATACGTTTGATACTCACTCATTACCTTACCTTTTACGGCATCTAGTTCTTTCACTTCGGAAGGCATTACTTCCCGAACATTCACTATTACAAATCGATTATCTTTGGAGTAAATTGGTGAAACCCCTTTAATTGCATTAAAACTTTCCGGCAACTCTCTTTTTCCCAATTCAAATTTTCCATCCGATACGATTACATTTACAGTATCGTCTGTATTCATAGCAGCTTTAATTTCATCTGCAGTTTTAGCTTCTTTCAATAAGGACTCAACCTGTTTGGCCGCTTCGTTACTAGTGGCGGAGTATATAACTCCTTCCACTCGTTCTCCCCATTGATAATTATTTTTTATGGTTTCGTAGAATTTTTTTAGACCAACAGAATCATTTTTTGCTTTGGTCCAGATATTTTCATTCATCACATCGAAGATCAATAAGCCATTGCGATACTCATTAAGTATAGCGCCATATTCTTCATTCTCTTCTTCAAGGTTTTCTTTATAATACTTTAGTAATTCGAAAGTTTCAAATTCATCGTAAAAAGAAGCCAACATATTATCTTTTTGCTTAAAACCTCCTATTCTTCTTTGTCCTTTAGTGAGAAAAGCTCCAAAATCATTATAAGTAAACTCCTTCTTATCAAGCTTAAAGATTACTTTATTTTTTGAAGCATCAACATCAGCAAACTTCCAGTCTTTTCCGAAATAATCGGTTTTAAGCTCGTCATTAAAATACTTCTTGTATCCGGTCACAACTTTGTAATCGAACAACTCTTTAATTTTATCATTTAGAGCCGAGGTTACCATTTTAGAACGCAATCCTCCCTTTAATTTACTTAATAACTGTTCCTTTTCATCTTCAAAAGTGGTTATTGGAAACTTTTCCTCTAATCTAATGATATGCCATCCAAACTGAGTCTTTACAGGATCGGAAACATCACCACTCTTTTGAAGATTATAAGCAGCATCTTCAAATTCCGGAGCACGTAAATCCCCTCTTCTAAATGAACTTAACTTCCCTCCCTGTTTTGCTGAATTTTTGTCATCTGAGTATTGTTTTGCAAGGCTTTCGAATGTTTCACCCTGTTTTAACAATGCACTAATTTCATTTATTCGTTCTTTTGGATCAAAGGTCCTTTCCTCACCATTATCGGCGATCATTATATGAGAAACAGATATCTTTTCGGCCCTTATTCTACGATCATTCACTTTTATAATATGATACCCAAAACGAGTTCTCACGATATTGGAGATCTTGCCAGGCTTAGTGTTATAGGCCATATTTTCGAATGGATACACCATGTTAAACACAGTGAAATAACCCAGCTTACCAGCAGATTTGTTAGCATTTGGTTCTTCAGAATAAGTCTTCACTAAGGTTTCAAAATCTTCACCTGCGCGTGCTTTATCAAGCACCATTTTAGCCTTATTGTAAGCTTTTAATGTATCCTGAGGACTATCTTCGTAGTCAGCCAGAATTAAAATATGATCAGCGTTTATTTCCTCTAAACCCCTATCGTAAGCTTCATGCGCCAATTCATTGGTTACTTCTTCTTCATAGATATAGTTTCTCGATAATTGATCCCGGTATTTATTGAATTCATCAATGTAAGCCTTATTCTCATCAAGTTTTTCGGCATGCGCCTCAGCCACTTTCAGGTTATAATCAATAAATAGGTCTAAGTAACCATCAACACTTTTTTGTGATTCTTCTTTTACCAAATCAAGATTCTTGCTATATACCCTTATAAATTCCGAAGAGTAAACAGGTTTTCCATTCACAGTGAGTAAGACATCTTTCTTATTCTGTGATATTGATGTAGCACAAACAAATAATACTAAAATTGAAACAATATACTTCTTCATTTTTCTGAAACTTATTTAATGAGATTGAAACTTGGCAAAAATAACAAAAAGCTATCGTTACACAAGTTTCATACCCTAACGTTTTAATCAATTTTCTAGTGTATTTTCTGAAAGTTTAGCATTGTTTATTTTCGTAAATTGCATTTAGCGTTAAAATCATTAATTAATGAAGTATACTTCCGAAATACAAATTAATCTTTCAAGAGAGAAAGTAATTGAAAAACTTGATAATGCTAAAAATATGAAGCATTGGCAAAAAGGCCTGATTGGTTATGAATTTTTAAGTGATGATCCAAAGGCTGTCGGCGCAAAGATGAATCTTTCGTACAAAATGGGTAAAAGAGAAATTGAGATGACAGAAACCATAATAAAAAATGACTTTCCCAAAGAGTTTCATGCCGTATATGACGCAAAAGGAGTTCATAATATTCAAAAGAATTATTTTAGTGAAGTTGACGCCAATACCACTAAATGGGTCAGTGAAAATGAATTCCAATTTGGAGGCCTTATGATGAAAGTAATGGGGTTCCTTATGCCGGGAGCCTTCAAAAAACAATCCATGAAGTATTTAATCGATTTTAAAAATTTTGCCGAAAAAGGAATTTCGGTAGCAGAATAATTATGACAGAAAGAGTGAAATTGATTTGGGATTTTAGAGGTCCCAATGCAGCACCCATAGCCAAGCATCACGCAAAACATTTGGGAGAATTTGCGGATACGGAAGGTTTACTCAATACCTTACACGGATTTGAGAAATTCTCTGAACACCATCATATTGCTTATTTGGTAGTGGATAAAACACATATGAACGATCTTAGAGAGAGCTTAAAACCAACCCGAGGACAACTATATAATAAAAAATGAAAGCATTCTTCAAAGAAAAATTCGAATACAATCACCAATGTAATGAAAAGGTGATTAATCAAATTATTGAAAATAGCAATGCTTATTCCGATAAAGTGGCTACACTCATAAGTCATTCGTTAATTGCCCATGAAATATGGAACAGCCGTATTCTTAAGCTAAACTCATCAACAGGAGTATGGGACAAATTTCCTACTTCAGAATTAATAGAAATAAATCAAATAAATTTCGAAGCAAGTCAGCAAATTGTTAGACAATTCGAAGTCGAGGAAGTTGTTTCATACATAAACACTAAAGGGAAAACCTATGAAAATAGCGTAGCTGATATTCTTTTTCACATCATCAATCACAGCACATATCATCGTGGTCAGATCGTCTCAGCGCTTAAACTGGAAGGTGTTTCCCCAGCTGTTACTGATTATATCTTTTTTAAGCGTTAGGTAGAAATTAAAATCAAAAACTCAATTTTATTACAGTTTCTTGGTAGCTGCCAAGTTAAAAAGTTGGCTTAATTATTGAATGTCTGGCACTAACACTATAAATACTCAGAAAATTATTTAATTTTGCAACTTCATTTAAAAAAAGAATCATGAAACTTATAAAAATTTTATTTTTATTTATTAGCATTAGCACTTTCGCACAATCTAAAGTTGGAACTATAGATATTGATTATGTATTATCTAAAATGCCAAATTTAGCAGGTGCTCAGGCTCAAGTAGATGCTTACGGACAAGGACTGGACACAGATCTTAAGAAAAAATTTGACTCCTATAACGTTTTAATAGAAGCTTATAAAAATGGTGAGGCTGGTTTTACAGCAGCTGTGAAAAATGAGAAACAACAAGAAATCGCAAAAATTGAAGATGACATTAACAAGTTTCAACAAAACGGAGGACAATTGATAAAAATCAAGAGAGACGAAGTATTACGTCCCTTTTACGAAAAGATTGGAGCCTCTTTAGACAAGATTTCGAAGACAGAAGGTTTCACACAGGTGTTTCAAATAAGCAATGATATTGTTTATATTGATGCTACTTTGGACCTAACGATCAAGGTTTTAACCGATCTTGGTATTACAGTAAAAGAAGGAGAATAATCCTTTTTAGCTTAATGACACAAAAAAAGGAACTCATAATGAGTTCCTTTTTTTATATTCTAAATTTCTAAGATTTTATCTCGAGTAATTCGGCGACTCTTTGGTAATAGTGACATCATGCGGATGACTCTCGTTAATTCCGCTGGCAGTAATTTTTACAAACCTTCCGGTTTCCTTTAAAGTTTCAATGTCTTTTGCTCCGCAGTATCCCATTCCGGCACGTAGCCCTCCAATAAACTGAGTCATGCTTTCCAGCAACTCTCCTTTATAATTAACACGGCCAACAATTCCTTCAGGAACCAGTTTTTTAATATCGTCTTCCACATCCTGAAAATAACGATCCTTTGAGCCTTGTTTCATAGCTTCCACAGATCCCATTCCACGATAAGATTTAAACTTACGCCCTTCATAAATAATGGTTTCTCCCGGAGATTCTTTCGTTCCAGCTAAGAGTGAACCCAACATTACGCTATCGGCTCCGGCAGCAATGGCTTTAGGTATATCACCGGTGTAACGAATACCTCCATCGGCAATTACAGGAACACCGCTTCCTTTAATGGCAGCAGCCACCTCCAAAACAGCAGAAAATTGAGGGAAACCAACACCTGCAACGACACGAGTCGTGCAAATAGATCCTGGTCCAATTCCTACTTTAACAGCGTCGGCTCCAGCTTTGACCAAATATTTGGCAGCTTCGGCAGTTGCGATATTTCCCACGACAACATCAAGTTTTGGGAATCTTTTCTTCACCGCTTTTAAAACTGTTACCACTCCTTTAGTATGACCATGAGCTGTATCGATAATCACTGCATCAACTTGCGCATTTACCAAAGCTTCCGCTCTTTCTACAGCATCCGGAGTAACTCCAAGAGCAGCGGCAACACGAAGTCTTCCGAATTTATCCTTATTGGCATTAGGTTTCTGAGTAAGTTTTGTAATATCTCTAAATGTGATTAATCCAAGTAATTTCCCGGATTCATCAGTTACAGGTAATTTTTCTATTTTATTTTTCTGAAGAATAAGCTCGGCTTCTTTCAATGAAGTCCCTTGGGCAACAGTAACAAGATTTTTAGTGGTCATTACCTCGCTAAGCTTGCGATTGAAGTTCTTTTCGAAACGAAGATCTCGGTTAGTGACTATACCAACTAACTTACCTTTGGAATCGGTTATTGGAATACCACCTATACTATACTCACGCATAGTGCTTTGTGCATCACCAACAGTTGCCGTTTTTGGAAGTGTCACCGGATCCTGAATCATGCCACTTTCGGCACGCTTTACTTTTCGAACCTCAGCTGCCTGTTCTTCGATGCTCATATTTTTATGAAGCACACCAATTCCTCCTTCACGGGCAATTGCGATCGCCATAGCACTTTCGGTAACCGTATCCATGGCAGCCGAAATAATGGGAACATTTAAAGTAATATTCCTGGAAAATTTTGTTTTAATAGAAACCTCTCTAGGTAAAACTTCAGAATAGGCGGGTATTAATAATACGTCGTCGTATGTAAGACCTTCTCCTAGAATTTTGTTTTCGTGTGCAGTCATCGCAATTAAATTTAAGATGTGAAGTTACCGTAATTGGTTACTATTTAATTGCGTGCAAATATAATGAAATTTAAGTGATAACTATAAGTTTCTTTTAGTAAATCCACGAGGAATATAAAGCGTTTCACTATCGTAAAAACTAATATATACTAAAATAGGTTGCTTTATATTTCCGTAACTCACTTCATATACATCCACCAAGCCAACTCCATCCATCCCATTTTCACTTTCATAAGAACAACAACTTCCGCGTCTGTGAAATGTTAATTGCTCTCCATAAGGACCAGCAAGCGAAGCTAGATACCTGCGCTGATTCACCGAACTCTTTTCACCTACCATTACCGGGTTTTCTCCCGAAAGCCCATAATTATCGTCAGGAGCATCTCGTGTAACATCCAAAAAAGGTTCAAAATCTTCCGATGTTGAATATCCGTTTGTTGAGGTACTTAAAATATCAGGACCATTAGTGCCTACAGTTGTCGTTTTTTTTGCACCACATGAAATCAGTAAAAAAGCTGCGACGAAGAGGAAAAAGAACTTATTCATAAACGTATTTTTTATGAAAGTACAACTATTTCTTTTCCGAAGAAAATAATTGTATTAAAACCGCTCCCGCTCCTATCACAAAAACAGCGGTCATTAAAGTACCGGAAATCATCACCACATACTTCATCCAGCCAACACCTTTCCAGAGAAAATAAATTCCGCCAAAAGTGAGAATTATTGAAACAAATGGTTCAATCATTAGAAAGGACTTCAACTTTAAAGGCAGAGAAGAAATAGCTAATAAACCCCCTAACAAGAAAAAAATAAACGACATCGAGAGAATGTGCGTGTGAATAATAGTAAGCATTTCTCGCTCTCCTTTTTCGAATTTCATCACCTTAACATCTTCCACTTCTTCGTTACCAAGATAATTCTCCTCAATCCCGTCTGGGTTGGTAGATTCTGTTTGTCCAACAAAAAGCAGCCCACTGATATATCCAATGCTCAATACAACTACGAAGGCAGCGATAAAAAATTTTATGTGCTTCGGAAAGCTATGTATGAGTCCGTGAAGCTGCATTATAGAAGTGATTTTTTCTGAAGTTTTGCAATACTCTGAAGCAAATCGTTCACAGCACGCGTCATAGATTTTACCGAAATAGTGGCGCCACTTATTGGAATAATATCCATATTGTACACTAATTCTTCTGAAGCTGAGGAGGCACCTATAAATTGTTTTAACCAACGCTTACTTCCAATTTCTCCCCCATACTCCTCCCGATATACCAACACTTTACTTTTGGTAATGATAAAGTCAGTATCGAAGAGCACCAAATAATCGAAGGTAGCGGTTTTACTGGGAGCATTACCTATATAACCGTAACCCAGTGACTTCCCATTTGATGAAATTTTAAACAAATTACCATCACCAAATTCTGAAGTGGTTGCCTTGTTGGCAGCTTCAGAAATATCGATTGCACTTTTCTCGAAAGTTTCTAATTCATAAAACTTCGCAATTTCTTTATCTGCCTTTTTTACAATCTTTTCAGGAATAATAAAAGCGGAACAAAAGACGACTATGCTGAGTAATAAGAACGATTTTTTTAGCATTTTGCAAATGTATTTAAAACTAATTTTATAATAGCTATTGAAAAAATAAATGTCAATCAGAGCCGGTCAATCTAAAAGAAGTACAGTATCAACTTCCTTTAATTCGCCAACCCCAACTAACTCCTTAACACTAACAATATATTTATTCCAATTAATTAAGCATTAAAACCAAACTCCAATTCCAAAGTTTAATTGATTTGCGACTTCTAAGTTATCCGCAGCATTTTCTCTAAACTGATAATCTCCTTTTACTACAACTCCCGGAGCAATATGGTAGGACAAACCCGTAGTAATATCCTGACGGTTAAAAGCATCATTTCTTTGAAGACTTCCATCGGTCGCGGCATGGGTATCGTATTGTTCAAATCTCGCAAAGGCATATAGTTTTTGCTGAGCCGTTAACGGTAATAAATTGTAAGCTCCTTCTACATAAAACCCTTGTAATGCACTTCCAAGATCCTTATCTGTTGCATTATTGTATGCTTCAGTATCGCTCAATGAGGCATAAATAAATTGTCCTCTTGCAGTAAATCTTCGGAAGGCGTAGCGGGCATCGAACCCAACCATAGCGATCCCAATGTTGGCCCCTTCCATTTCTTCAATGTCATCTGCAGCCTGAGTCTTTCCGAAGTAACCAGACAAACCTAAACGCAGTCCCGGAAGGCCGTAATAATCAATTTTAGTCGATAAAGTTGGAGAATCTACAGTAGACTCGATCCCTTTTTGACGACCACTTCTAAGTCCGTTGCTGCCTTTTAAAAACCCGGAAATTCCTCCTTCACCATCGGCTTGGGTAGATTTAAATCCGTTAAAAACATACACCTGATATCCTAAAGATGCATTCGGGAAACGACCCGTCACCCCTACTCCTAATTCTCTCCAGGTAGTTGGAACAATAGCATTATCTACCGCTGGGCGCTCCACTCCGTTGTAAGTCGTAGGTTCGTGATATTCGTTGATTATTCCCATAGGCACCAACATTAATCCACCTCGCAAGCTAATATTATCACCTACGGCGTAGTTAATAAACGCTTGTTCTACAAAAATTTCTTCTACATGCTCTATTTCAATTTCAGAAACGAATTGTGTTTTGTCGTTAAACTTATATCCTAAAAGTAATACCAATCGATGAACATCTAAAGTACCATTATCACCTTCCGGCTGATTATAATCTATTTGTCCATAAGCCCCTATTGTAACCTTGTTTCCGAAGTTACCAGAAAGCAAAGTTTGAGCAGCATTCATCTGATTCTGAGGATTGTTAACAGAGTCCTGAGCTGTTTGAGCCAAGGTAATTCCTGATATAATTAAGAGGGCTAGTAATGCAATGTTTTTCATTTATTTTTATTTAGACTGAATATAAATAGTTATTAATTTCAGCCGCAAAAATAAAATTGAAATCGCTTTTACGCAAGTTTATTTAGAATAATTTTAAATAAAGTTTTAGAATTATTTATACTTCCTTCAATTGCAGTTAATTAGAAGATACTTTAAGGAGGTTTTTATATTCAATTCTGGCAATCGTTGCCCATTGAAGAAGTAATTTTACTTCATTTTCTTTTAAATTGCCATGTAACCAGGTATATGAATCCAATGGCATTTCCTCTTTTTCGACCATTTCGATCAGTTCTTCCAACTTGTGTTCCTTTTTCTTCACCGAATATGTATCCCAAGCCGAGACATTAAAGTGTCCTTTCCCTACTTTAATGTGATCTGCCAGCCAAAAAGAAACTGGCGCAATCTCTGCATACCAAGGGTATCGTGTTTGATCACTGTGGCAATCATAGCAGTTTTCCTTTAAAATCATCCCTACTTCCACAGAAGGTTTTACTTCATTTTCGAAAGTAGTTACACTTTCATATCCACCTTGATTTTTATCGGGACGTATAAACTGAATTACCACTAAAGCAATTAGCAGAACAATTAAAAAATACTTTATAAATTTATGCATACCTACTTTTTGATGGGTTTTAGAGATTTCATATAATTTATTACAGCTTTACGAACATCGAAGGCAGCTTCAGATGGAATCGGTTCGTAGACCTCTATAATACCGGGATTATCAGCTTTCAGAAAAGGAATATCATATCCTTTCATTAAAAAATCACTCATCGCAATCGTATACTCATCATTAATTCTAATGGGTTTCGAATTGATCATCCATCCTGCGATATCACTCTCTTTAATATTGTGACGTTGCAAATATGCTCCGGTCCCACTTTTGGATTTCCCATACTCCAAAACTTCTATAAGCAGGCTACCTTTTAGTTTCACCTTCACCACCTTTCCTCCAAATGGAAGCACCCTAAAAACATCAAGACTACTTATATCTCCATCGAGCATATCATCCAATCGGAAAGACCCGCCATTAACGATAGCCGCCTGTGCAGGTATGTTAAAAGAAGTAGCCATTGCGGCAGTAAAAATATCGCCTAAATTAGTCTGTATTCCCCTATTTGCACTATCTGTACCATCCAATGGAGGTTTCGCATGAAATACAATTTCGTTAGGATCGGAAATTACTTCTTTTATGTTTTTATCTAATATATCATTCCATTTATCCACCAAAGCTTTCACTTTAGGACTGGAACTTATCTTGTCATCTACAGGCATTAAATGCGAATCTATCTTTAAATTTTTTGTTTTCTTATTGTAGGTAAGCGTATGTATATAAATGGTTTTGGCGTTAGCATCTGCTTTTGCAATAATTGTGTTATTCACAGGAACCAACATGCCATAATGCTCATGGCCACCCATAATTAGCTGTAAATCAGGTAATTTATTTGCCAACGCTTTATCCTCTTCCAAACTTAAATGTGTAAAACCAACTACAAAATCTACCTTGTCTATTAATTCATTGTACGCCCTAACTCCTTCTAAAATTACATCACCATAAGCAACAAATTCTACCGGATTAGTAGGCGTAGTCACACTAAAAAAACCAACTTTCACTCGATCGCCTTCCTTATCTTCTATAGTAAGTATATAGGTCTCTTTTATCGGAATATTTCCTATATCATTCTTAACCATAAACACCTCCTTGCCTTTGGAAGTTATTTGCTTTACATTGGCAGAAGTCCAGATGAAATTTGATTCATTTAATCTATTCTGAAGGGCTTTTTCTCCAACATCAAATTCATGGTTTCCGAAGGTGACCAAATCGAAATTCATCGCATTCATCACCTCTACCATATGCTTTCCATTTACACGCTCTCCATCAACTTTAAGAGTACCTAATAAGGATGGATTCAAAAAATCCCCTGCCATAAACATATAGGTATTCGGATTTACATTGACCACTGAATCCCTGATATGAGCAACTCTTGCGAGTCCGCCATATAAACCACCTCCCAAAGGCGCAATTTCATATACATCGTTTAATTGAATGAATTTAAAGCTTATTTCGTCAGAGCTTTCTGTTACCGGAAGACTTTGTTGAGTACCACAGCTTTGGAGAACTAACAATAATATCGATACGAAAATCGGCAAATAACCCATTTTCTTGAAAATAGTACGATTAGAATAGCGCATAATCATGATGGTTTATAAATTAGTACATTAAAGATAAGTGATTCATTTTAATAGAGACCAAAAATGTTCTATACTAACCCGGGTTTGACCGTAGGCATTAAAACAATTATGTTTTCAGTTAATCAATGGTACCGATTAAACACCTTGGATGCCTCGTTATGAGCACTTTCGAACGACATCGGATTTATATTACTATCGACTTTATTTGTAGTAAAATAGCTTAGCATTTTTTCCGTAGGCATATTTCCGGTAAGCTCATCTTTTGCCATCGGGCAGCCTCCAAAACCTTGTATTGCGCCATCAAATCTTCTGCAGCCTGAAGTATATGCTGCATCTATTTTTTCATGCCAAGCCGTTGGTGTAGTGTGTAAATGCGCTCCGAATTCTATATTTGGATAGGCTTTAATCAGTTTAGAAAATAAATAGGTTATGATTTCTGGAGTCGAAGAACCAACTGTATCACTTAGAGAGAGAATTTTTACGCCCATAGCTGCAAGTTTTTCGGTCCACTCACCTACTATTTCCACATTCCAGGGATCACCATAAGGATTCCCAAAGCCCATTGATAAATAAGCCACCACCTCTTTGTTATTTGCATCTGCCAGATTTAGAATCTCATCGAGAATGTCTATGGATTGTGCAATTGTCTTATGAGTATTCCGCATCTGAAAATTCTCAGAAATCGAAAAAGGATATCCCAAATAATCAATTTCAGGATGTAAAACGGCCGCTTCAGCACCTCGAACATTTGCAATGATCGCCAATAACTTACTATCGCTAGCCGAGAGATCTAATTTTGACAGCACTTCGGCAGTGTCCTGCATTTGCGGAATTGCCTTGGGAGAAACAAAGCTTCCGAAGTCAATAGTATCGAAACCGCAGCGCAAAATAGACTGAATATACTGTACCTTTTCCTCGGTTGGAATCCAATCTTTGATTCCCTGCATGGCATCACGAGGACATTCTATAAGTTTTACTTTTTGCATTAGTGTAAAGATAGTATTTTGGAATACGTTTTACGGAAATAGAAATGCGAAATTTTATTCAGAAATAATTCTCTTCTGGAGACTATATTAAAAGTTTAAGTATGTCGATTTGGTATCAAGGAACCAATATAAAAATCGCAATCCCAACAAACACGAGAATTTGAAGCCACTTCAATATTTTTCCAACCGATTGATGTTTCAGAAGAAATTGCGAAACGCTTCCAGCTAATACTGCAATCGTACTAAATGTAATAAACGAAACGATCATAAATGTTATTCCGAGGATATAAAACTGGGAGACAGTATTTTCATTCAAATCCCATAAAAAAGCAGGGAAAAAGGCGAGAAAGAAAATCATAACTTTCGGATTCACTAAATTCATAAAAACGCCTTGCTTAAAAAGTTCCCAATTTGATTTTTTGGGTGCACTTTCCGAAAGATCGATACTAGCATCGCTTTTATAGACACTGTAGGCAAGGTAAAGCAAATACAGGGCGCCAAACACTTTGATTCCATAAAAAATCCCTTCCGAAGCTGTAATCAAAGCTGAAACGCCGAAGGCTAATAATGTAGTATGAACAATGCATCCGCTAATTAAACCCGCGGTGGTCGCAATACCACTTTTCGTTCCATTAATTAGTGACTGAGTAAGCACATAGATATTGTCGGGACCCGGTGATAGCGCTAAAGCCAGTGTTGCCAATGAAAAGGAAAGTAGGTTTTCAATCATCGAACTAGTCTTTTAATAGCGCTTTGTTTATGTCTTTTACAAGCTGCGGACCTTCGTAAATAAAACCTGTATACAATTGCACAAGACTTGCGCCTGCAGCAAGCTTTTCTAACGCATCATCTGCAGAATGGATTCCTCCAACACCGATAATTGGAAAGGCTTTATTGCTTTTTTCTGAAAGGAACCGAATCACTTCGGTAGAGCGCTTACCAAGAGGCTTACCACTCATGCCGCCCATTTCTTTTTTATTTTCTGAAGTGAGACCGTCTCTGGAAATAGTGGTGTTTGTTGCAATAATTCCGTCAATTTTGGTTTCTGAAACAATGTCGATAATATCCAGTAATTGCTCATTACTAAGATCAGGCGCGATTTTTAAGAGAATAGGTTTTCTAGCAGGCCTGGTATTGTTGTTATTCTGAAGGGTTTGCAATAATTTTGTTAGAGGCTCCTTGTCCTGAAGCTCCCGAAGATTAGGAGTATTAGGAGAACTCACATTTACAACAAAGTAATCGACATGATCGAATAATGCATCAAAACAGATCACATAATCATCTACCGCATCTTCATTGGGCGTTACTTTATTCTTACCAATATTACCGCCAATAAGTACATTCTGGTTTTTCTTTAATCGCTCTACAGCTTCGGAAACACCACCATTATTGAATCCCATCCGATTTACAATTGCAGAGTCTTCCTTTAATCGAAACAAGCGTTTTTTCGGGTTTCCAGCTTGTGGCTTTGGCGTCACAGTTCCAATTTCAATAAAGCCAAATCCGAAATCAGACAACTCCTTATACAATTTCGCATCCTTATCGAAACCAGCTGCGAGTCCCACGGGATTAGGGAATGTAAGGCCAAACAATTCTCTTTCAAGTTTCTTGTTTTTTACCAAATACATGCTTCGGAAAAGTCCTCCCAAGCCAAGACTGCTAAGAAAACGAATAAATGAAAAGGTAAAATGGTGAATTTTTTCCGGATCGAATAAGAAGAAAATCGGACGAGCAATCGCTTTATACATAGGTTGTAAAATCTGAAGCAAAAATAGTATTAAAGAATGTATTTATTATTTTGAATATGTTTTAATTTGCAGAGTAAATGAAATGCTATGATTGAAAAACAACACCTTATTAAACGATTTGTAAGTTATGTAACCGTAGACACTGAAAGTGATCCGGAAAGTGAGACAACTCCTAGTAGTGACAAACAGTGGGATCTTGCCAATGCATTAGTTGAAGAACTAAAACAGATAGGGATGGCAGATGTTACTATCGATGAGAACGCTTATATAATGGCAACTCTACCTTCGAATGTGGATCATGACACTCCGGTTATCGGATTTGTTTCCCATTTCGATACTACTCCCGATTTTACAGGTAAAAACGTAAATCCGCAGATTATTGAAAATTACGATGGTAAAGACATCGTATTAAATAAGGAACTGGATATTATTCTCTCGCCTGATGATTTTGATGATTTACTCTTATATAAAGGACAGACACTTATCACAACAGACGGAACTACCTTATTAGGAGCCGATGACAAGGCTGGAATCGCCGAAATTGTATCGGCAATGGAATACTTGATTAACCATCCGGAAATAAAACATGGTAAAATTAGAGTAGGTTTTACCCCAGATGAAGAAATTGGACGAGGCGCACACAAGTTTGATGTAGAAAAATTTGGAGCAGAATGGGCTTACACTATGGATGGAAGTCAGGTGGGTGAATTAGAATATGAAAATTTCAATGCTGCAGGTGCTATGGTCACGGTAAAAGGTAAAATCGTGCATCCGGGCTATGCAAAAGGGAAAATGGTGAATAGTATGTACATCGCTACCGATTTCATCAATTCACTCCCTAGACTGGAAACTCCAGAGCATACCGAAGACCGTCAAGGTTTCTTTCATCTATACAGCATCAAGGGTGAAGTGGATGGCACAAAGCTTCAATATATTATTCGCGATCATGACAAGGGTCATTTCGAAGCCCGTAAGGAAATGATACAACAACTAGCGGATGAGTTGAATGCACAATATGAAAAAGAGATGATTTCCGTAGAGATAAAAGATCAGTACTTTAATATGCGCGAAAAAGTGGAGCCGGTGATGCACATCGTCGATACGGCAGAGGAAGCTATGATAATGGCTGGTATAAAGCCACTTATAAAGCCTATTCGAGGTGGTACCGATGGATCTCAATTAAGCTTTATGGGACTTCCTTGTCCGAACATTTTTGCAGGCGGCCATAATTTTCATGGAAGGTATGAATACGTTCCTGTAGAGAGCATGCAGAAAGCAATCGAAGTTATTATAAACATCGCACAGCTCGTAGCGAAGAAGTAATTAGAGAACATATCTAAAATAAAAAACCTTCAGTTTTCACTGAAGGTTTTTTTAATATAGATGCCTAATAAGGTATCCTTATTTTTTAGCAGGAGTAGCCGGAGCATTCAATTTTGCGGTAAGCTCCATAGATAATGAAGATCTTTCAAACTTCATTTTCCCTGCACCAGATTCAATGATACACGTACCATCGTCATTTAGGTTCAGGAGTTTTCCATGTAAACCACTTTTAGTTATCACTTTATCTCCCTCTTTTAAAGTTTGGGAAAATTGCTTCTCTTGTTTTTGCTTTTTCATTTGAGGACGTATTAAAAATAAATACATCACCATGAATAAGAGAATAATAGGCAAAAAGCCTTGAATTTGCTCCATAATTATTGACTGCTATATATTAACTTGTTGGTAAAGAACCTTCTTTTGCATTAACAAAAGCCTTGATTACCAATGTTTCTTTTCCTTTTTCAGTATTAGCAGTAACAGTTACTGTTTTGCTTACCTGATTTTTTCCACTACCGTTAAACTTCACTAGTAACTCACCTGAATCACCTGGTGCAACTGGAGCCTTAGTGTATGTAGGTACTGTACAACCACAGCTACTTTTAGCGTCAACGATTACTAATGGCGCGTTACCCGTATTCGTAAATTTAAAAACGTGTTCAACATTTGTTCCTCCTTCGATTGTTCCGAAGTCAAATTCACTTTCTGCGAAAGTCATTACTGGCACATCACCAGATTTGGCATCACGGTCGGCAGCAGCAGCAACATTTTCTTCATTTACTTTATCCGCAGCGTTTTCCTTACAAGAAGTAAAAGCGAATACCGATAATACAGCTAATAATAAAATTGATTTTTTCATAGTTATTAAATTTAAATTTAAAGAGTTGCAAAAATACTAATTTTTTGCTTTTATTGAAGCCCTCTCCCAATTTTATTTAATTTCTTGGATGTCTCGAATTCTTTGACCAGCTTATCCAATATTCCATTAATGAACAGGCTGCTTTTTGGAGTAGAGTATTCTTTTGATATTTCGAGATATTCATTGATAGTAGCCCGAACTGGAATTGAAGGGAAGTACAAAAATTCTGCAATCCCCATTTTTAGTATAATTAAATCTACTTCTGCAATTCGTTCTTTATCCCAGTTTGGCGTTTTACCTTCAATTTCGGCAGAGAGTTTTTCCTCATTTAGAACCACTTTCCGTAATAATCTCAAGGCAAATTCGCGATCCTGTTCATCTTTATACAACTCAGGAACTAATGTAGCTGCTGCATTTTTTTCGTTGAGTTTCGACAACATTTTCACCAAAGCAGTGTTCACAATAGGAAAATCATCTACCCAAGTAAGTCGTTTATCCTCTAGATAATCGTATAATTTATCGTTTGGAGCAATGACCTCTTTAAACACTTTAATTATAAAAGCCTGATCATCTTTGAATGTAGTTTCAGGTAGAGACAAATAATCGGCGTACCATTCCTGTTCCCGTAAAGAATTGAATAATACCGCCACATATTCACCATCCTGTGCCCAATAATTTAATTTTTTCCTTTTAATAGTTTCTGAAAGAATTGGATTGGAGGCGATTAATCGCAGCATTTTATTTTCAATAAATGTCCTGCTCGGATTTTTCTCTAGGGCTGTTGGGAGGTGTTTTTTTTGTGAAACAATCAGATAATTTTCGGCATGATTTCTCATTTCGACCATAAGCTGAAGCATTAGCAAATACAAATCAAGCATTTGCTCTATGCTATAGAAAAGAAATTTCTCCTGCTTATCAAGGTCTGAATACTCTGTTTGATTAAAAGCGTAAACAGATTGTAATACTTTAACTCTTATATGTCTTCTTGTAAGCATATTTTAAAAGAACTTATTTCTGAAATTTAACAACAAATAAAGCAATTCCGCTTCACGCGGAATAACCAAAACGCACAGCTATTCACATATGCATTGCAAAGATATACTTTTAAAAAATTGAAAACTATTTTTCTTTCTTCCTTGAGTCAATTCTCGCTTGTGCAACTGCCAAAGCCGCTTGATGCGTGGTCATATTCCCCGCCTCTGCGTTGGTCAAAATCTCCAGAGTAGTATTGTAAATATTTTCAGTTTTTCGAATAATTTCTTGTCGGCCGTAATTTTCTAATTCCGCGTAAACATTAATTATCCCACCGGCGTTGATCAAGAAATCGGGAGCATACACGATGCCTTTTTCTCGCAATAGCATCCCATGTTTATTTTCATCAGCTAATTGGTTGTTAGCGGCTCCTGCAATAACCTTAGCGGTTATTTGATTAATAGTTTCATCATTCACAGTTGCGCCTAAAGCACATGGAGCATAAATGTCCATTTTCTCAGCATAGAGATTATTCCCTTCATAAATAGTAACACTATATTTGTCTCGAACTTCTTCTAGTCGCTCTCTATTTATATCTGAAATATAGATTTTAGCACCTTCGTTAGTAAGATTTTCAACTAATGCTTCACCTACATTTCCAATTCCTTGTACATATACGACCTTGTCTTCAAGCACATCGCTTCCATAAGCGAATTTAGCCGCAGCCTTCATTCCCATAAACACACCGTAAGCTGTAATTGGTGAAGGATTTCCCGAACCACCAATTTCTTCAGAAATACCCGTAACAAAAGGAGTTACAGTACGCACAAGATCCATATCCTTAGTTTCCATCCCGACATCTTCAGCTGTGATATATCTTCCACTAAGCGAATGCACAAACTCACCAAAACGAAGCATTAATTCAGGAGTTTTTTGCGTTTTAGCATTTCCTATTATGACAGCCTTTCCACCTCCCAGATTAAGTCCGGTAACGGCCGATTTAAAAGTCATCCCGCGCGATAGTCTTAATACATCATTTAGCGCTTCCCATTCACTGTTATATTGCCACATTCGTGTGCCTCCCAATGCAGGTCCCAATACTGTATTGTGTATTCCAATTATTGCTTTTAAACCTGTATCTTTGTCGTTGCAAAAAACGATTTGCTCGTGATTATCAAAAGATAATTGTCCAAAAACCGGATCGAATTTCTTTAATTCATTTGGAGTCATTATTTCTGTCTGCATAGTATGATAAATTTAGGATTCCTTAAAAAGGACTGGCAAAAATAGTGGTTAACTAACAATACTGCAAAATAATTGTTGTTAAATTAAGAATTTGTTAATAAAATTTTAGTAATAAATGAAAGAACTCCAGTATCTTAACCGCTATTTTTATAAGTATAGAGGTCGTTTGATTTTTGGATTACTTATTACAATTATCGCAAGGATATTTGCTTTACTCACACCTAAATTTATTGGTGACTCTACAGATATTGTAGAAAAATACATCAATGGTGAATTAACGGATCTTGCGTATGTAAAATCAGAATTGTTAACCAATATTCTTCTCATTTTAGGTACAACAATTCTTGCCGCCTTCTTTACATTTTTAATGCGACAAGCAATAATCGTCGTTTCCCGTTATATTGAATTCGACTTAAAGAATGAAATTTTCAAACAGTATGAAAGGCTCTCTCTCGGTTTTTATAAAAACAATCGAACGGGAGATCTTATGAATAGAATTAGTGAGGACGTTTCGAAGGTACGTATGTACGCCGGACCGGCAATCATGTATAGTGTCACCACTGTAACTCTGTTTATTGTGGTTATAAGCTATATGTTTTATACAGCTCCCGTACTCACCCTCTATGCAATTGCACCCTTACCTGTTTTGTCGATCGCAGTGTATAGACTAAGTGTTGCAATTCATAAACGCAGCACCGTGGTACAGCAATATTTATCTAAACTCACATCATTTACACAGGAAAGTTTTAGTGGGATAGCGGTGATAAAGGCTTACGGAATTGAAGGCCGAACTAACATTGAATTTGCAGAACTCGCCAAAGGCAGTAAAGAAAAAAATATTGATTTAGCGAAAGTACAAGCGCTGTTCTTCCCACTAATGATGTTGCTTATTGGCGCCAGTAACCTGATGGTTATATATGTAGGCGGCAACCAGTTTATGGAAGATAAAATCGACTTTGGAACCATCGTTGAATTTCTTATCTATGTAAATATGCTTACTTGGCCTGTAGCAGTAGTTGGTTGGGTGACCTCAATGATACAACAGGCAGCGGCTTCCCAAAAACGGATCAATGAATTTTTAATGGAAGAACCCGCTATTAAAAATACTGTGGATAAAAGCACCCCTATTAATGGTAGAATAGCCTTTAAAGACTTGTCATTCACATATACCGACACCAATATCACGGCTTTAAAAAATGTTTCATTTGAAGTTAAACCAGGCGAAACTTTATCAATCATCGGAAATACAGGATCGGGGAAATCAACCATCCTTGAACTCATAGGACGTTTATATGATGTTGAAGAAGGACAATTGACAATAGACGACGCAAAAATAACGGATTTGAATCTACGGGATTTAAGATATAGTATTGGTTACGTTCCTCAAGATGCTTTTCTTTTTAGTGATACGATTAGTAATAATATAAAATTTGGTAAGGAAGCGGCCTCCGAAAAGGAGGTAATTGAAGCCGCTAAACTTGCTTCAGTACATAAGAATATTGAAGGTTTTAGTAAAGGTTATGATACTATATTAGGAGAAAGAGGTATCACACTTAGTGGAGGCCAAAAACAGCGAGTATCTATCGCAAGAGCTGTTATTAAAAACCCACAGATTTTGTTATTTGACGATTGTTTATCGGCGGTAGATACCGAGACAGAGGAAGAAATCCTACAAAATTTACACCGCATCTCACAGAATAAAACAACGATAATAGTAAGTCACCGGATATCTTCAGCCAAAAATGCGGACAAGATTATAGTGTTAGAAGAAGGAAAAATCATTCAGCAAGGCACTCATAATGAGCTTGTAAACGTAGATGGCTATTACAAAGAGCTTTACATAAAACAACTTTCAGAAAAAGAAATTTAAGTTAAAGTTGCCATATTTGGTTTTTTTTTAGATTTTTGAGCAACGCTATAAATAAATTAAAACTATGAGTGAGCAGTATTCAATGGAGCAAGAAGAGATATTTTCTAAGGTAATGCGAGCAGGAAGACGCACCTATTTTTTTGATGTGCGATCTACTAAAGCAGGTGATTATTATCTAACCATCACTGAGAGTAAGAAGTTCACAAACGACGACGGCTCATTTCATTATAAAAAACACAAGATTTATCTCTATAAAGAGGATTTTTCAGAATTTCAAGATAGCTTGAACGAAATGATTCAATATATTATTGATGAAAAAGGAGACGAGGTAATTAGCGAACGTCATCAAAAAGATTTCAAAAAAGAATCTGATATGACTCCATCTGAAGTCAGTACGGAAAACGACGAGCCTTCAACTTCAAGCTTTACAGATGTAAGTTTCGACGATATTTAATAGTTAAACCAACCAAAATTAACTATTTGCAGAACCGTTCTCAATACTCTTGGGAACGGTTTTTTATTTTTTATATTTAGGTCGCAATAAAAACAAAATGATGAGAACCCTTCTTTACCTAAGCTTTTTACTTTCTTACTTTCTAACAGCAGCTCAGGATTTTAAGGTCGATCTGTCTTATTATTTACCACAAAATATCACCTACAATGACAAAACGCCCACGCCAAAAAGTATTATAAGACATGAAGTTGGTGATTGGCATATTACACATGATAAGCTTTTACAATATATGTATGCACTTGCCGAGGCTAGTGATCGTATTAGTATTGAAGATAGAGGAACAACGTTCGAAGGTCGTCCTTTGATATTATTAACCATTACAAGTCCTAAAAATCACAGCAATCTCGAATCGATCCGACAATCTCATCTCGAACTAACAGAGAAAAATCCTTCAAATCTCGATACGAATTCTATGCCTGTTGTAGTGTATCAAGGTTTCTCGATTCATGGAAATGAACCCAGCGGCTCCAATGCTGCTCTCGCTGTGGCTTACTACTTGGCGGCAGCCCAAGGCCCGAAAATTGACGAACTACTTGACAACACTGTGATACTTTTTGACCCTTCTCTCAATCCTGACGGTTTGCAAAGGTTCGCGTATTGGGCAAATTCCAATAAAAGTAAAAACATAAATCCCGATCCCAACGACCGTGAGTACGATGAAGTCTGGCCTGGAGGACGAACTAACCACTATTGGTTCGATATGAACCGCGATTGGCTACCTGTACAACTTCCTGAAAGTCGGGCCCGTATTGAGACCTTTCATAATTGGTATCCTAATATTCTAACCGATCATCATGAAATGGGTACGAATTCAAGTTTCTTTTTTCAACCGGGAATTCCTTCACGAACTCATCCGTTAACACCACAAAAAAATCAAGACTTGACCGTGGCAATTGGTAAATTTCATGCCCAGGCCTTCGATAAGATTGGTAGTTTGTATTATTCTGAAGAGGATTTCGACGATTTCTACTATGGTAAAGGCTCCACCTTTCCTGATATCAATGGAAGTATTGGTATTCTATTTGAACAAGCCTCGTCTCGCGGGCATGCTCAGGAAAGCAAGAATGGAATCTTAACATTTCCTTTTACTATCCGCAATCAATGTACTGCAGCACTCTCTACTCTTGAAGCTGCCGTTTCAATGAGAAAAGAGCTCTTGGACTATCAACGTAAGTTTTATTCCGAAGCCCGAAATGAAGGAAGCTCGGGAGGTGCCATTATTTTTGGAGATGAAAAAGATGCCTCTAAGGCTTATCATTTAGCTGAAATACTTCAGAGGCATAAGATTGAAATCCATGAATTGAAAGAAAATTTCTCTTCTAATGGAAAAAACTTTAAAAAAGGATATAGTTATGTTATTCCGAAGAACCAACGACAACATAGATTGATCAATGCCATGTTTGAAAAACGAACACAGTTTAGAGATAGTCTCTTCTACGACATTAGTGCATGGACGTTTCCACTAGCATTTAACCTCGATTATGATGAATCCGGGACTATGAGTAAGGCCGGAGATAAAATCACAGATTTACAAAAGCCACAATCAACCATTCCCACCCAATCCAATTATGCTTATCTAATGGAATGGCATGAATATTATAGTCCGAAAGCGCTTCAAATGATCCTTCAAAAAGGACTTAGAGCCAAGGTGGGCATGTCGGCATTTTCAGCAGGAAATAAAAACTACGACTACGGCACCATTCTAATTCCGGTGCGGAATCAGGAATTATCGGCTTCAGACTTGCATGCTTTTCTTTCCGAAGTAACAAAAGAAACAAATGTGAAAATTCATAGTGTTGCTACAGGACTTAATCAAGGGATTGATCTGGGCAGTAGTAAATTTAAAGCACTAGAACTTCCTAAAGTTGCAATGCTGGTTGGCGAGGGAATTAACAGCTATGATGCCGGAGAAATGTGGCATTTATTTGATCAGCGATACGATATTTTACTTACAAAATTGGACACTAAAGACTTGGCCCGTGCCGATTTAAGTCGGTACACCGATATTATAGTTCCTAGCACGTCTGGAAGTGAGTTAGGCGATGAAATCGTCAAGGATTTAAAAAGTTGGGTGCAGAACGGAGGTACATTAATAGCCTATAGGAATGCGGGAAAATGGCTTGATAAAACTAAAATGCTAAAAATTCCATTTAAAACCTTAAAAGATACTGCAAGAAATATCACTTTTGAGCAAAAACGGGCGTTTTCGGGTGCAAAAGTAATTGGAGGTGCAATTTTTGAAACAAAACTGGATCGCTCCCACCCCATTGCTTTTGGGTATAAAAATGAAACTTTACCGATTTTCAGAAATACTACACTTTTTGTGGAAGCCGACAAAACAAGTTACAATAACCCAATTCAATACACCGACAACCCCTTGTTAAGTGGTTATATTTCTCAAGTCAATTTGAAAGAACTTGGAAATACAGTGCCTTTTAAAACAGGAAGAATGGGGAAAGGGCGTATTATTTATTTTACAGACAACACTAATTTTAGAGCATTTTGGTATGGCACTAATAAATTGCTGATGAATGCTATTTTCTTCGGAAATGAAATGTAGCTCCATGTTGCTTTATTCTTAGCTAATTTTCCCAATCAAACTAAGCCATATTTTTTAGGGGCCACTAGTTCTGAAAATCATATCTTTGCGGCTTTTTAAGCGAAAACTATGTTGCAGAAAACGATCAAGAATTTCACTCAGAATCCAAAAAACGATATACTTTCCGGATTAACAGTAGCATTGGCGTTAATACCGGAAGCTGTAGCCTTTGCCTTTGTGGCGGGGATAGACCCTTTAGTTGGTTTATACGGCGCTTTTATGATGGGAATAATCACATCTTTATTTGGTGGTCGTCCTGGAATGATCTCAGGGGCAACAGGAGCTATGGCTGTTGTTATGGTGCATTTGATTCAGAAAGGAAACGAGGTTGGTGATGCGCTAGCCGTTCCAATTGAAAACTTAGGCCTTCAATGGCTATTTATAACGCTTTTGTTCGTTGGTGCTATTCAAATTGCTGCAGGAGTTTTTCGTTTAGGAAAATTTGTTCGATTGATTCCGCATCCTGTAATGATGGGATTTGTAAACGGACTTGCGATTGTGATTTTCTTATCGCAATTGGGACTCTTCAAAGAAAATGTAGATGGAAATCAAGTGTATATGCAAGGCACTCAGCTTTGGATTATGCTCGTACTTGTTTTACTCACGATGGGCATAATGTTTGGTCTTCCGAAGCTTACTAAAAAAGTACCCGCAGCACTTGTAGCTATTGTTGTCGTTGCTTCCGTAACCATATTTGGAGGTGTTGATGTAAGCACCGTTGGATCATTTATAAAAGATGGTGGAGGTGCAGGATTACAAGGAGGGCTTCCTTCTTTTCAAAGTCAAATCTTTGGACTATTAGATACTTTAAAAGGAAATTGGGGTCTCATATTTTCTACTGCTTCTATATTGGCGGCAGTTGGACTTATTGAATCCTTAATGACTCTTAACTTAATTGACGAAATGACCGAAACCCGTGGAAGCGGAAACCGTGAATGTGTTGCACAGGGTTGCGCAAATATACTCAACGGTCTTTTTGGAGGTATGGGTGGTTGTGCAATGATTGGTCAATCAATTATTAATGTTAATTCAGGTGGTCGAGGTCGTTTATCTGGTGCAGTAGCAGCAGTAGCTTTACTGTGTTTTATTCTATTTGGAGCACCACTAATCGAACAAATACCTATTGCAGCTTTAGTTGGTGTAATGTTTATGGTAGTAATTGGCACCTTCGCATGGAGTAGTTTTAGGATATTACATAAAATACCATTATCGGATGCTATTGTATTGATTGCTGTCTCGGCGATAACTGTTTGGCAGGATCTTGCGATTGCTGTAATCGCTGGTGTAATAATGTCTGCACTGGTCTTTGCCTGGAAAAATGCAACTATGATTCGAGCACGAAAACATCTTAAAGATGATGGAACTAAGGTGTATACAGTATGGGGGCCGTTGTTCTTCGGATCTGTACAAAACTTCAACACGAAATTCGATCCAAAAACTGATCCTGAAAGGGTCGAAATTGATTTTATGGAATCGAAAGTTAGTGATCATTCGGGTGTGGAGGCACTTCGGAATATCGCAAACAAATATATGGACCTTGGGAAAGAAGTGAAATTAACGCATTTGAGTCCAGATTGTAAAACGCTGCTACTAAAGTGGAATCCAGAATTTGAAACCATTATCGAACATAATATTGATGATCCGCGTTACTACGTAATGACAGATACCTTAGACAGTGAGGTTTAGCCGAAAAATATCATTGTTAATTAATTTTTAAAATTAAATCAGTTCTCTATTTAATAACTACTTTAGCCTGAATTTAATAGAATCGAATGAAAGTTTTAAGACTACTCTTTATAAGTGTTTTTTTCTTTTTTACCTCACAGTTTGTGTATGCGCAAACAGATAGCACCACTACCGTTACAGATACCATTAGTAACGATCAGCTTTTAAAGAAGTTGTCGGATATGGAGAAACAACGAATTGTTGATTCTATTCGAAAAGTCAATCTGGAAGCGGAAATCGTATCATTACAATCTACCGATGAGACAAAAAGAGCGCAGCTCGAAGAACAATTACAATCAATCAATCAGCAAGAAGAAGAATTTACTAAGCAGAGAAGATCGCAAATCGAAGCTCTAAAGAAGAGTACGAAGGGATACCCCGTAACTGGATTTTTTAACGACACCTTATTTTTAATACATAATAAATTAGGGAGTTTTTCCCCTATGGAGCGTGCAGATGCTATAAGCAGACGTATAAAACGACTACCGGAAGTTCTGGAATTTTCGGCCGATTCATTAAAATTGGTTGAAGCAGAAACCACTTTCGACATTACGTATGGCGAACGCATCATTTTAAGTGTTTCTGAAAATGATGCTCTTTGGAACGACAATACTACTTATGGATTGGCAAAGAACTACAAAACAATAATAGGTGAATCTGTAACAAGATATCGAAGCGAAACAAGCCTTTTTACTATTGGTAAGGGAATTGGGCTTGCGTTTTTAGTAATCATCATCATTGGGCTTATTATCAAGTATATAATTCGGCTATTTAAATGGTCTGCGGTAAAAATTCAGGAGCAAGAGAATAAATACATCAAAGGAATCAAATTTAAAAACTACACTTTATTTGATTCCAAAAGACAGATAACTGCACTGTTATTAGTAAATAGAATACTTAAATGGATTGTTATTTTATTGGCCATTTATATTGCCTTACCAATCTTATTCGGCCTTTTCCCTTGGACACAAAATTTTGCCGATACTTTATTTGGTTATATTCTGAATCCAATTAAAAACATCCTTGTTAGTTTTTGGAATTTTTTACCTAACCTCATCACTATTGTTGTGATAGTTTTTGTCTTTAGATATGTTCTGAAGGGGATTCGGTTTTTAAAAGACGAGATTGCAAAAGGTAATTTACATCTCAACGGATTCTACCCGGATTGGGCAAACCCTACCTATCAGATTGTTCGGGTTTTGGTAGTCGCGTTTATGATTGTGGTTATTTTCCCTTACCTACCTGGAAGTGACTCCCCTATTTTTCAAGGGATTTCGGTCTTTTTAGGATTTTTATTCACCTTCGGATCTGCAGGATCACTATCTAATTTAATAGCAGGATTGGTTTTAACCTATATGCGGTTATTCCGAATAGGAGACCGTGTAAAGATTGGTGAAGTTGTAGGAGATGTAATAGAAAAATCCTCGCTAGTCACCAGAGTTCGAACCATCAAGAATGAAATAATTTCTATCCCAAATTCAACGGTAATGAACAGTCATACTATTAACTATAGTAGTGATGCGCCTGAAAAAGGGCTTATAATTCACACTACTGTGACCATTGGTTACGACGTACCCTGGAAAGACATGTACCAAACCTTGATCGACGCTGCCTTAAGAACCGACCTAGTATTGAAAGAACCCGCTCCCTTTGTATTGCAAACCAGTTTGGAAGACTTTTATGTCGCTTATCAAATCAACGCATATATTCGTGAAGCCAATAAACAGGCTGTTATTTATTCGAACCTACACCAAAATATTCAGGATGTTTGTAATGAGAATGGTATCGAAATTCTTTCGCCACATTATAGAGCCGCCCGAGATGGCAATATGAGTACGATTCCTTCCGATTATCTACCGGAAGATTATGAAGCGCCAAGTTTCAATATTAAAAAAGAAAAATAACCCTCACTTTTGATTTCAGAAATAACTAAGAATATAATAATTACCTATAAAGTTGTATATACAACTAATTGTTATACATTTGTAGCATGAGTTCTGAAGCACATAAATTATCCTTTAGTCCAAGAGAATGTTTATCCGGAAAAATTGGTCGGATCAATAGGCTAACAGCAAACATATTTAGGAAATATATCGCGCCTTTTGGTGTTACCGACAGTCAGCTGACTTTACTCTTTATTCTCTCTTCCGGAATGGAACTCACGCAGAAAGAACTTTCAGACATAGCGAAATTGGAAAAATCTTCCGTGAACCGAAACTTAAAACGCCTTATTGAGTCTGATTATATCACTCGGAAATATTTTCCGAAGTTAAAAATCACTTCAACAGGAAAAAAATTAGTGACTAACATCTTACCTGAATGGGAAAAAGCAATGGCAGAAATAACCAATCTGTTAGGTTCAGAAGGTGTTTCTGCCGTAAATACCATCCATTCGAAACTAACTAAAAACATTTCTTAAAACCACCTTATGGGATTACAACTTGCATACATCGGACTTTCAATCATCATGTTTCTTATTATACTTCGCATAGGATTTACGGCGATTAATGGAGCTTTTGGAAAGACACCCAAAGCACATAAAAAGAAATTACTCTTAGTCATACTATTGTTACTATGGCAAGTGTACGTCATTGGAATCGCCGCGACAGGGATTCTGCAGAACTTCGATTTACCGCCTCGTTTTTTTATATTTCTAATACTTCCTGCATTTACTTTCACCGGAATTTTTATCTATAAAAACCGTAATAATTCCTGGATACATCACATTCCTAAAAGTTGGTTAGTTTACTATCAAAGCTTTCGGATTTTCATAGAATCCATTTTTGTTTGGACCGTCGCTATGGGTATTCTCACACCTATTGTGACAGTTAAAGGCTACAATTACGATATGATATTTGCTTTTACAGCCCCCGTGCTTGCAGTACTAGTATTTAAAATGAACGTTCTTCCCGAAAAATTCTTGATTTTTTGGAACTATCTTGGGCTTGTCGTGATCGCTGTTATCATATTTTTATTCCTTTCTTCGGTCTACGCGCCACATTTATACGGTAGCGATGTACCATTACTTTCAACAGACTTTATTGTTTATCCTTATGTACTTGTACCTGCATTTCTAATGCCAAGCGCGGTATTTATTCATGTTTTGAGTATTGTTCAATTAACTAAATCCAGAAAAAATGAAGGATAAGATAATAGTAATTACAGGAGGTAGTAAAGGAATTGGCAGGGCATTGGTTGCGCAATTGGCATCGGATAATACCTTGATCATTTGTGGTCGGACTCAAAAATCTCTCGATAGATGCAAAAAAGAGTTTCCGTCTATTTATACCGTAAAAGCAGACATTTCTAAAGAAACGGGACGTGACAAACTCGTTGAATTTGTAAAGGATCACTTCGGAAGTATGGACGTTTTGATTAACAATGCAGGGGTTTCCAGCTTTACCGATCTTTCAGAAGTTATCGCCATAGAAAAAAGTCATGATATGGAAATCAATTTTGAAGGCACCGTGATACTCACTGCTCAATGTATTCCCTTACTTCGGAAGAGTAAAGACGCTTCAATTGTGGTAGTAACTTCGATTCTTGCCAAGGTGCCAGTGTACGTATTACCATTGTACTCGGCTTCTAAAGCTGCACTTCACTCCTATTGCATCTCCTTACGTGAACAGCTAAAGAATATTAGTGTGATCGAAGTCCTGCCTCCACTCGTCGATACTGATTTCACCAAGGATATTGTATCGAATTCCAAGATGAATCCCGAAAAAGTAGCTTCAGATATAATTAATGGCCTGGAACGAAAGAAAAAGGAGATTTATCCGGGCGTGGCAAAAACAGCTAATGTCATGAACTTATTTTTTCCGAAGAAAATAGCCAAGATTGTAAACAACCCATAAAGCATCGAGATTTCTTCCCTACTTAAGCTCCGCTTTTTGTCTTTGAATAAGGTGATTGATTTTAATTTAGTTTCTTTGCGCTATGAATCTCAATCCTGATATTTTAAAGCATATCGAATTACTAGTTGGGAGTATTGGAGTAATTTTAAGCTTATTTTTCGCCATTTTTCTACTTAGCAATCGGAAACAGCAACCTAAAGCCAATACCTTCTTAGCCCTCTATCTTCTGGCTTTTAGTCTCCGCATAGGGAAATCTCTGTTTTATAACTACTTCCCTATCGATCCCATAATTCGAAATATGTTTCTGGGTATCTTATTGGCTATAGGACCTTCCGTATGGTTTTATGTTTCTCTTCTAAAGAATCCTAATAAAGAATTGCGCTTTAAATCTTACATATGGCATTACGTTCCAATGTTTGTTGTGATTGGCTGTTGCTGGTTTATTCCGAATGATTCGGGAACTATTTCTCGCATATTTTACTACAGTTTGATAGTGCATATGGCAATATATAGTAGCTATTCCCTCTTTTTTCTTCTGAAGAACAAGCCAACACTAGCTAGTTCTAAGGAAGTCAAAATCCACAAATGGTTATTGTTTTTCGTGATTACCACCCTAATTATGCTGCTTATCTCTATTTTAATCTCAACGAGAATTATCCCCTATTATTTAGGAATCGCTTTTTTGTTTTCGGTCGTGGTGATTTGTTTTTCGATATGGGCATTGAAAAATCCGTTTTTGTTTAAGCTTGAAACCGAAAAGTACTCGAACTCTTCACTGAATAAATCTGAAGCAGAAGACCATATTCTTAAACTGAATCAGTTAATGAACGATGAAAAATTATACCTCGATCCTGAACTAAAACTGTCCAAATTAAGTAAGAAGATTGGAGTTTCATCAAAATTGCTTTCGCAAGCGATAAACCAGATAGAAAACATCAATTATTCACAGTATATCACCCAGTATCGTGTGGAAGAAGCTAAAAAAAGACTAGCTTCGGAAGCATTCGAAAACTATAAAATTTCTGCGATAGCCTACGACAGCGGATTTAACAGTCTGTCCTCCTTCAATGCTGCCTTTAAGAAACATACTTCTATTACAGCAGTGCAATTCCGGAAGAATGAAGGAAAAAAGTAAATCAGTAATTCCCTAAAAACTTAAGTTTCACTATTAAAATCGTCTTTTAATGTCCCTAAATCAGGATGTTGTTAGGAATTAAGCCTAGTTACTCCCACATTTGTTTAAAATACACAACAGATGAAAAATAAAGGATACGACCGAAGACGATTCTTACAGCTGGGAGGATTGGCCGCTGTTGCCAGTACAATTTCCCCTGCGCTTTATGGAGCCGGATTATTTAACAAATCTGATGCTTCTACACTTTTTACGGAAGAAGAGAAAATCCGACTTTTCTCGAACGAAAACCCTTATGGGCCGGGAGAGAAGGTCATGGATGCTATTAATTCTCAGATAAAAAGGGTAAATCATTATGCATCCTTTCATCAATACGATACAAATCATTTAAAGGAAGCGATTGCAACGAAAAACGGGATTAATACCGATCAAGTGATCTTAGGGCATGGCTCTTTCGATATACTTCGCATGCTTACGAGATCATTCGGTAATACCGAAAATAGTTTAATAATGCCAGCACTAACTTTTAATGTGGTAGGGCGATTTGCTGATAAGGTATTTGATCATAAGCAAATAGAAATTCCATTAGATTCAGAAATGAACATTGACCTTAAGGCTACAGCAAAAGCGGTTACCAATGAAACAAAACTTGTGTTTATCTGTAATCCTAACAATCCAACAGGAAGAATTTTAAAAGCTTCAGAACTAGAAGATTTTTGTAAGGAAGTTGCTTCGGAAGAATGTGTGGTCGCTATTGATGAAGCATATATCGATATGGTAGCACCTTCAGAAAGACCGGATACTGTTAAATTATTGCTTCAGAAACATAACGTCTTAATCCTTCGCACTTTTTCTAAGGCTTATGGGATGGCTGGATTAAGAGTTGGTTACGCTATGGGGTTGCCGGAAACGGTAGAAAAGATCTATGGTGAGCACTATACATTTAACGGACTTATCAATACGCTAGGCGTTGTGGCTGCCATTACAGCGTTGGAAGATGATACTCATGTAAATGCCTTCCGAAGTAAAAATCTAGAAGTAAGATCTTATACAGAAAATGCATTGCGGTCTATGGGTATCGAATTTCTACCAAGCAGCACTAACTTTTTACTTATAAATATAAAGGAGATCGAAAAATATAGAAATAAACTAAATGATGCTGGAATTTCACCTGTTGGTGGAAGTGGAAAAACTTACCCTAATTGGTCCCGAATTAGTATAGGTGATCAAAAAACGATGGAAAAATATATCTCAGTTGTTCAAACAATGGATTGGCTGGTTAAATAAAAAGAATTCAAATGAAAAAACACATCTTATTAGTTCTAGCATTATCAACCTTATTCTTCGGATATGCACAATCTGACGAAGAACTGGCAATTAAAGCAACGCTAAACAACTATATACATGGCAGTTCTTACAATGAAATTGAACAATTGGAGAGCGCCTTCACCGAAGATGCAACACTTTACCTGGTTTCAAGAGATACTTTAAAACGATATTCCCCTGTAGAGTATACAAATTTCTTTAAAAAACGGGTTCCTGGTGAGTACAACGGTAGAAAAGGAACAATCTTAGAAGTAGCAGTCATAAAAGATATGGCTACGGCTAAGGTGGAGATTTTAATAGAAAAATCTAATACCCGCTATCTGGATATTTTCCTTTTGAGGAATATTAAAGATTCCGGCTGGAAGATTATTAGTAAAACCGCTACGATTGTGGATGATTAGCAAATAGCTAACTATTCAGTGCGGCCATCAATTTTTTAAGTAAGTCCGATAATTGTTCTTTTTCCGAGTTGTTTAAAGTCTGAACAGATGTTGTGGCTTCGGAAAACCGTGTTTCTATGGCTTTATCGATGATTTCAATTCCTTTTTGAGTTAGGCCGGCACGCCTTATTCGTCCATCTGAAGAATCCGGTGCGCGATAAATAAGATCCAATTTTGTGAGACGATCCAATAAAGCGGTCATTGCTCCTGAGGTGATTAATACAGACATCATTAACTCTTTTGGAGTAAGTTCATAGGGACTACCCGATCGTCTTAGAGTAGCCAGAACATCGAGATCGGTATAGTAAATTCCACTTTCCTGAAGTGCTTTCCCAGCTCTCTTTTCTAGTGTCTTCCCAAGTTTAAGGATTCGACCCACAATGTGCATAGATGAAGCGTCCAGATCCGGGCGTTCCTTTTTCCAGTCACTAATTAATGTGTCGATAATATCATTATTCTTAGTGTTCATTTATTGATAAATTTTTCCTTTTGAAAATAAAAGTACATTAATATATCTTTATATCAAGATAAATTTTATATTTACAAAGTATCTTTATGTAAAGATATTTAATTTATACAATTCTATGAAGTCTTTTCTTACAATTATTATATCCATTTCACTGTTCCTGTCTGCATCTATCGCGACGAGTCAGCCTATTAATCAAACACTAAATACAAATTTCTCTTATCCCGAAACCATTCTTCCCAGCGACACAACTAAACTATGGCTAGCAGAAGGTGATCCCACAAATCAAATCGTAACTATATTTTTACAAGGTGGTCCGAAAGATGATTTGGATTTCGAAACCAGAAAGAAATCAAGCTGGCGATACTTGCCAGAATACGATAAATATTACGCTATTCATCTTCATCAATCGAACACTCTAAACCCTGCCATGTTTGCATACGACTGTGATTTTACCATGGCCATGGCGAGAAAAGAAGTTGATAATTCTTCCGAAATTCTATACAGAGCAATCAAACATTTTAAAGATTTAGATAAAACAGTTTATGTAATGGGTCATTCTTATGGTGCTTTTATCATTCCTCATTATTTGGCTACAAGACCTTCCATAGCAGATAAATATTTTATTATTTCAGGAAGAATCGATGATCCAAAAGTCGTAGTTAAAGCTCATAAAAAAGGTTTTAACGGGATTTATAAAAACGGTGTTACATTTATTTCAGATGAAGGTGCCAAAGATTACAGCGATTATAACGGTTGGGCACTAAAATATTATATTGCGAAGCAGCGAATTAAAGCAGCAATTGGCGAAATTTCGTATTCGAAGGCTCTTAAAAACGTAGACCTCTCGGACGTAACTTATATCTACAATCCTAATGATGACCGCGTTGGTGGCCTAACTGAATCTGAATTAGAATTTCTAAATTCAAAATCAGTTTCAACGTTTTCTGTCGACTGGGAACATGGTTATACAATTCGAGGTTTGGTAGATTTAGTAAAGGCCGGAAAAATTGACCTATAGAATTTTAGGTATTTTTACATTACTAGTACCTAGCATCTAAAAAACGAATCCGCCACATATGAAAAATTTCAGATTACTACTAACACTATTTATTTCTACCTCTTTTCTTTTCATTAGCTGCGGGGAAAATAAAACAACCGATAAGACTAAAACAATAGACGGGGTTTACACATCTATAGGCTACGGTCACTTGGTGAAAATTGAATCAGGGAATTATTTAGTGGCAGATATTACTTCAATTTCATGTATTCCGTTAATGAGTGGTGATGTTTCCGAGTTTGGTGATTCGCTAAAGTTGAAAAACGATACGCTCAGTTATCAGGATGGCATTAACACCTATTACTTCACTAGAATCGAGGATAGCCCAGCTATTTGCAAATCAGAACTTTCCGAAGAAAAGAAAATGGATCCTGAATATAATTTTGAGGTTTTGTGGGAAAACTTCAAAGATCATTACGCTTATTTTGAGCTTCGGAAGGTGAATCCTGAAGAAACCTATGCTAAATACAGAGCTAGAGTCAGCAATGAAACGACCCAAGCAGAATTATTCGTAGTGTCATCCGAAATGCTCGAAAGCTTTCATGACGGTCATATAAGTATATCCGCTTCGGAAGAAGTAGAAAAAGCAGCTGCAAAAATGAAGTCTGAAATCACTTCCGAAGCAACAGAAAACGAAAAAAACGAGCTGACTAAGCCTCGACTTCGAAAGTGGGAGGTTTCAGAAAAAGTCGCCGAAAAATACATTCCTGAAGGCACTTCTATTAAAAATGGAAATCTGAGATGGGGAATATTGAAAGACAATGTAGGATATCTACAACTGAATCAGATGATGTGTTTATCAGATTATAATCTTAGTGATACCCTGTCTTATCGTGATTATTGGATGGCCTATATGGAAATCGCAGATGAAAGTGCAAACGATAATGAAGATGAGATCGCGGGAACTATCAGCTCCATGGACATCATCATGAACGAACTTGGTAATACCGCAGCCATGATTATCGATGTACGTTTTAATGGTGGTGGAAAAGACGAAGTTGGTATGGAAGTTTTAAAACGATTTAATGAAACAGAAAAAGTGGTTTTTACCAAAAAAGGCAAATTGGATGAAGGTTTTACAGCCGTAAATAAAGTAATACAGCCTGCTTCACAAAAACCTTACAAAAAGCCCGTGTACCTGCTGATTAGCGTGGAATCTGCCAGCGCCACCGAAATTATGGCGCTTAGCGCGTTATCTATGCCCAATGTCACACAAATTGGTTCTAACACAGAAGGTGTTTTCTCTGATGTATTAGATAAAGTCCTTCCTAATGGCTGGGAATTTGGATTGTCAAGTGAGGTGTATTTAGACTTGAATGAAATTAATTACGAAAGTATTGGCATCCCACCAGACGTTGAAATAGGATATCCCAGAGATCCGCAGGAATTTCTTTATAAAGTGATAGACGATTTAGATTCTGGGGATTTGGCGATAGAAAAGGCCTTATCCATGTTTACGAACTAGTGCATATACTTATCTATCTTCTCGCAAATAAAAAACCGACACAAAAGGATTTAAGCAACTGAAATAGCACGAGATACAACACGATTGAAATTATGTTATTATCTTTAAGTATTCTAAACTAATCCTTATGAAAGACTTCGATTGGACAAAATTTACACGAAAAATTGCAATAAATGCTACTATAAAAGAACTCTATGATGCCTGGACAACCGCTTCAGAAATAGAACGCTGGTTTTTGGAACGCTCCGTCTATAAAAATTCAGAAAATAAAGAAATTCCGAAGACAAAAAGAGTAGAAAAAGGAGATTCGTATGTATGGTCCTGGTATTTATATGAACCCACGGAAGATGGAAAGATTACCAAAGCGAATGGTAAAGATCATCTTCAATTTACTTTTGCCGGTGACTGCTTGGTGGATGTCGTACTTACAGAGAAGGAAGGCAAGGTAATAGTAACCCTTACCCAATCTAATATTCCTGTTGATGATAACTCGAAAAAAGGTATAAGATTGGGATGTGATTCTGGTTGGTCCTTTTATCTCGTAAATTTAAAATCGGTTTACGAAGGTGGTGTCGATCTTAGAAATAAAGACGAAAGCCTAAAAGGGATGTTGAATGCATAGTTCAAAACGAGTATTGTTTATATTCAATCAACTATTTTAGTACTAAATAACTACAATTTCATCATGTTAGAATTAAGGCAAAACTGCGAAAATTGCAATAAAACACTTCCTCCCAACAGCACCGAAGCAATGATTTGTACCTATGAGTGTACCTTTTGCAAGGATTGTGTAGATAATGTACTTCAAAATGTTTGTCCGAATTGCTCTGGAGGTTTCGAAAAACGCCCTATTCGCCCAAAAATTGAATTAGAAAGCAATCCTCCTACTGACATAGTTGTTTACAAACCGGTAATTATGGAAAAGTTTCAGATTTTATTAGAAAAATATGTAAATATTCTGCCTAATGAGCGATAATTAAGGAAGATAAAACCTCGCAGCAAGCATGAAAATTTCGAAGGAAATAAAAAAATATATCAATCAGAGTGTGCTTTGCTGGCTTGCGACATCTTCTGCAGATAATACACCCAATGTTTCGCCAAAAGAGATTTTTTCAGAATTTGGGGAAGATGCTATTATTATTGCCAATATCGCTTCCCCTCAAAGTGTTCGTAATATCAAGGAGAATAAAAAGGTTTGTATTAGCTTTATAGATGTACTGGTACAAAAAGGTTTTCAGTTGCATGGAACTGCCACCCTCCATACTAAAAAGGATTCCGATTTTACAACTATGGAGAAGGTGCTTCTGAAAATGACGGAAGGTAAATTTCCCTTTGCATCTATTATCAAAATCACGATAGAACACGCTAAACCAATTATTGCTCCTAAATATATCTTATATCCGGAAACCACTGAATCACAACAAATTGAAAGCGCTAAGAAAGCGTATGGATTTTAACTTGAAGATAAATCAGCTAAAAAATGACAAGAAAATATATTAGTTCAGGTTCAAGCTTCGAAATGGAGATTGGGTATTCTCGTGCCGTCGTTGATGGCGATTGGATATTTGTTTCAGGCACCACGGGATTCGACTATTCCAATATGACCATTGAGGATGATATTGTCGCACAAGCCGAACAATGTTTTGTAAATATAATTGACGTTCTTGAAAAAGCAGATTCCGGATTAAAGGATGTAGTACGCGTCTTATATATAGTGCCTGAAGCTTCCGAATTTAAGAAGTGCTGGCCCACTTTGAAAAAATACTTAGGGAATGTAAAACCTGCGGCAACCATGATTTCTGCAGGATTGGCAGACCCAAGAATGAAGATTGAAATTGAAGTAACAGCCAAGAAACACGGCTAATTTAAAGCATCATTTCCATCTCGAATTGATCGATGGTATTTTCCATTCCAATTTTATCTAAACAAGCGATTAATTCAATTCTGCGATCATCAATATTGTTGATTTTAATTGAAGCAGCGATTTCAGTTACGGCCGTTAAAAGGGCTTCCAAGTTCTTGGATTTTGCTTCAAGCTGTGCTATATATCCGTTTGAAGGATTGATTACGAAAGAACCAACATAATTATCCTCTTCAAGCTCGTTCACCAAATAACATTTATAACTTTTCCCGGAAAGCTGAATGGCTTCATGACAATTATCCCATGAATACGGAAATTGAGGTTTATTTACTATTTCGGAAAGTTTTACTTCTCGAACTTCCAATTGCTGATTACCGACGGATTTTGGTTCACCTTTATAACACTTCATCCGTCTTGTAATACTAAATCCTATACGTTCATAGACTCTTATGGCTCTTATATTTTTATCAATTACTTCCAGTTTGCATTTTTGTATTCCGTGTTTTTTTAACTTCGGAAGAGCAAATGCATACATTTTATCTACAATTGCTTGTCCACGATACTTCTGAAGCACTCCTGTTCCCGAGTTAAAAGCAGTTTTCAATCCATCATTGGTATCAATTCCATGAACTATAAATGCCACTAGTGTACCTTGTTCAAAAACTCCAAATGACAACGACAAATCAACTCTAGCTGCCTTAAATCGTTGTTCCCAGAACGAAACTTCCGAAGGCAAGGGCACAAAATATCCTTCAAATGAAGACACCAAACAGTCAACAATATCGTTTAATGAAATTCCTTCCAGACTTTTGATTACCATAACTTATTTATTCTAATGACCTTCTTTTAAAATAAAAATTTACTAGCCTATCTTCACCATTAACTTTCCCTTCAATCCAAGCATGGATAGAGTCTTTCACCGGATTTGTATAGTTTATTCGCTCCGGAAAATCGTGGTTCTTATTCTCGAAAGTAAACTGTCCAACTTTGGAAGGAATCATAGTAAATGTAACCGGTTTATCATCATTTTGATCGTAAGCCACGGCTGTAAACGCTAGTGTTTCGCCATTTTGCTGAAGTATTACCTGCTCAGCAAAAACAGTGTCCTTACCAACCTGCGTATAACTGAAAGCAGTATAGGTGCTATCGTTTTCTTTTTTCCAACTTTCTTTAGAATACTCCTGGGTTGTTTCGTTCTCCCAATCACCAAGCAGCCACTGCATTGCTTCGAGTTTTTCAAAATTCCTTTCAATTGTTTTTACTTCGGAAGCTTCCTTTTCTTTGACTTGATTGTTACAACTCAATGTAATTCCAACCATCATTATAAAGGGTATGGAACTACTTAAGGCAAACTTTTTCATATATATTTTATTCATGAGATTCTAAGTCCGTTTTTCACTTTTAACCCTGGCTCTAACAAAGTAACTTCTTTTCCTTCAACTGCACCCAGAACCAAGCATTCACTCATAAAAGGTCCTATTTGTTTCTTCGGAAAATTAACAACTGCTATTATTTGCCTGCCAATTAATTCTTCCTTCGTATATCTTGTAGTAATTTGTGCAGAGGATTTTCTGAAACCGATATCATTTCCGAAGTCAATAATAACTTTATAGGAAGGATTACGTGCCTCAGGAAAATCGGATACTTCAGTTATTGTTCCTACCCGCATTTCTACCTTTTCAAATTCGCTCCAGGAAAGATCGTTCATATACTTCAGATTGGTTAAAAGAATACTGACCTCAATTATGATGATACTATCGTTTTTCTTCCGAAGTCATTCAAACCTAAATTTACAACATTTTGGGATTACTCATAGCGAACAATTTCAGAATACAATGCGTTTATTTTCAAGAGGTTAAATAAAAATTTTATATTTTTAGTAGTTGGTTGTCCAAATAATCATATAACGAACGTCATATTAATGTTATAGAACATTTTAATTAAAATCATTATATCATGAAAAAAACAATCCTAATACTGGTAGTACTATTTCTAGGAAGTGCCAGTTTCAGCTACGCCCAACTTCAACAAACGGAACGAGATATTGCAATTGAGGAATTATCAAAAACTAAAGCACATTTGCTCGAATCACTCGACGGACTTAGTGAAGAACAACTAAATTTTAAGGCAGCCCCCGATTCATGGTCAATTGCCGAATGTGTTGAGCACATTGCATTGTCTGAGAATAATATTTTCGGATTATTAGAAAAAAGTCTTGAAACCGAAGCAGATCCTTCAAAAAGAAGCGAAGTTGCCATGACCGATGAGGCTATTCTTATGATGATAGTCGATAGATCCAACAAGCTTAAAACCCAAGCTCCTTTTGAGCCTACCGGAAAATTTGGTTCTCACGATGCTACGCTTAAAGCTTACCTCAGCAAAAGAAAAGAAAATACAGACTTTGTAAAAAATACAACTGAAGACTTACGCAATCATTATGCACAATTACCTTTTGGCACTATGGATGCCTATCAAGTACTGTTGTTTATGTCGGCGCATAATGAACGACATGTATTACAAATTGAAGAAGTTATGGATGATGAAGATTTTCCTTCTTCTTAAATTCTGAATTTTAGAGAATAATAACAAACCTGCTCTCAGCTACTTTTAGCTCGAGAACAGGTTTGTTTACAATATGAATTAGAATAAGCGAATGAACGCAAAAATGTTTAATCGTTGGTATGCATGCGTAACTTCTCAATCATCTCTCTGGAAACCGGTCCTGAATCTGCACCATAAGTATCTACAAGCAGGCCTTTTTTTCCATCGTTGGTTTCTATCACGAACAAAATAGTGTTGTCTCCCGGATCGGTCATTCCTTCGAATCGATAATATTTAATAACGTCCAATTCACAAGATTTCCATTCTGTTTTTAATGATTTCGAGTGCAAACCATTTTTCGCTAAATTAAAATCAACCGTGTATCCTTCATTCTGCAACGCTCCAATAGCAACCGAAAGTGATGTATATGACTTTTCCATGCTTCTTTTTATTAGTTTCTTAAAGTTACGAGACATAATAGACACAGACAAAAATTTATATATTCTTTATGATGTTGTAACTTTGAGCTATATTCTTGCACTAATTCTGAAAAGATAACTTATGTCACTTACCCCTTCAAATATGTTAGCACTTGGTACAAAAGCACCCGATTTTTCACTGGTGGACGCTTCGACAAACAAACTAGTGACTCTAAATAGCATAAAAGGTGAAAAAGGTACTGTAGTAATGTTTATCTGCAACCATTGTCCTTTTGTAAAACATGTGAACGATGAACTAGTAAGAGTTTGCAATGATTATAGAGTTACCGGCTTTGGATTTGTCGCTATTAATAGTAATGATGTCGACAATTACCCGGAAGACAGCCCTCAGGAAATGTGGAATACGGCTAGAAAAGAAAATTACTCTTTCCCTTACCTTTATGACGAAACACAAGAGGTAGCCAAAAGCTACAAAGCGGCCTGTACCCCAGATTTTTATTTATTTGATGATAATTTAAAGCTCATCTATCGCGGACAATTAGACGATTCCCGTCCGGGAAATGGGATCCCGGTTAACGGTAGAGATCTGAGGGAAGCATTAGATAATGTTTTAAATAACAATCCGCAGCGAAAAGATCAAAAACCCAGTATTGGTTGCAATATTAAATGGAAGTAATAAATATTTGACGTCGAAAGTTACTGAACACTACTCACCGATCACTGTAAACTGTAAACTGTAAACTGTAAACTGAATATTACTCATTAAATTTTAAACGTTGAGTGTTCCGTATTAGTAAGGTGTTTTCATTCTAGCGTTTCAATAGATAAGAACCTATTTCCACCCTTCTCTTTTTACTAAAGTTTCGATGTGGGCATAATGATGATTGCAATGCCAGGCGTAGATTCCTGTATTTTCTGCAAGGGTCACCTTTTCCTTTTTATCTGGATGAATAAACTCTCTTTGAAAATCCTCTGGTTTCATACCTTTTAATAAAAAAACAAGTTTGGCATGAAGTGCTGTTAACGCAGGAAGCGTAGTTTCAATAGGTGCCGTAGCTCCGTCAAATAATTTTGCCCAATCGGCTTCATTGTAAACCTTTATTAATGGTGTTTCTTCTGTCAAAGCCCATTTATATCTCGAATAACTATTGTGATGACTATCATAGACATGATGGATTACTTGCCGTACCGTCCAACCATCGGGGCGATATTGAGTATTTAATTGTGCTTCGGAAAGATTTTCGACCAATGAAGCCAATCGATTTGGAAAATGCTCTAAGATCGAAATCCAGGCTTCCAGTTTTTCAGAATCAATATTCGAAGGGCAATCAAATTTGCCGATGGGGTATTTTAATTTTTCAATATCCATCTTATAAAAATACAAAACGCCTTAGTCTCCTAAGGCGTTCTGAACTTATTATTTCTGAAAGTTTTTTCTTTCTATTCGATGTGAAAATTATCCCTTTACATTCATCAATTCGACATCAAAGATCAGCGTTGCATTGGGAGGAATAACTCCGCCAGCACCTTGTTCACCATATGCCAAATTCGATGGAATTACAAATCGAGCCTTATCACCTTGGTTCAAAAGCATGATTCCTTCATCCCATCCTTGTATCACCTGTCCTGTTCCTACTGGAAACTCGATAGGATTCCCTCTTTTGTATGAATTATCAAATTCTTGTCCGTTTGCCAGCATTCCTTTATAATGAACAGCAACTGTTTGTCCTTGATTTGGTTTTACACCTTCTCCCTTCTGAATGTGTTTAAAATATAAACCACTTTCAGTTTTATCGAAGCCTTGAACCAGATCTTTCATCGAATCTTCTTGTGCCTTATTAGCCGCAGCTTCCCGCTCTGCCTTAGCACCATTAAATTTTCTGAAGGATTCAACAGCATTCCAATCTTGAGCTTCTTTCCCAACTCTAATAATCTCTACTGTTTTCATACTGTCCCCCTGAGCAACAGTATCAACCACATCCTGTCCTTCTATCACATTACCAAATACAGTATGCTTATTATCTAACCAATCTGTAGGTACATGTGTGATAAAAAATTGACTTCCATTAGTCCCCGGACCTGAATTTGCCATTGAGAAAACTCCAGGCTTATCATGTTTTAATTCTGGATGGAATTCGTCCTCAAACTTATAACCCGGCCCTCCGGCTCCTGTTCCAGCAGGATCTCCTCCCTGAACCATGAAATTAGGGATTACTCTGTGAAATTTTAAGCCGTCATAGTATGGCGTTCCTTGTGGTTTCGCGTTGTTTTCTAAATTTCCTTCTGCTAACGCCACAAAATTTGCAACCGTTCCCGGTGTCTTTTTGTAGGTTAATTTTCCAAGAATTTCTCCTTTTTCAGTCGTTATTTTTGCGTAAATACCGTCTTGCATTGCTTACTAGTTTTTTATGAGCGGCAAAGGTACGGATTGCTTTTGAAATAAATAGAACGGATAATAGGATTGTTATAAATGAAAAGGATGATGTAAAAATCTAATTTGCAACCTCACTAATAAACTTGATTCGATACAACCGAAGCTCTTCAATATCATAATCACCGTCGAATTCTTCCATGGCGATTTCAATATTATCATTCTCTGCTTCCAGAAAATACTCGTGTATCTCTTCTTGTTGTTCCTCATCGAGTAAATCGTCTATCCAATAACTAATATCGAGTTTGGTGCCGCTATAAACAATGGCTTCCATTTCCTTAATTAGGTCACTTATTTCCAAGCCTTTCGCAGAAGCGATATCGGTAAGGGGTAATTTTCGATCTACATTTTGGATTACATATAATTTAATAGCACTATTACTTCCAGTAGTTTTCACAACAAAATCATCTGGTCGTAGTATATCATTTTCATCAACATACTTTTGGATAAGCTTCACAAAAGATTTTCCATATTTTTTAGCTTTTCCCTCGGCAACGCCATGTACATTTGCAAGTTCCTCAAGACTTGTTGGGTATTTTAAGGCCATATCTTCAAGTGAAGGATCCTGAAAAATCACAAATGGGGGTAATTTTAATGTATCTGCCACCTTTTTACGTTCGGCTTTAAGCAATTTGAAGAGCTTATCATCGGCAACGGCTCCGCTCATCTCTGAGACAATAACAATATCATCATTTGCCTCTTTGAACGAATGATCCTCGGTCATCAAAAATGAAACCGGCGATATAAGGTAATTCTTTCCTTCTTCCGTTAGTTTTACCACACCATAGGTTTCAATATCTTTCTTAAGATATCTTGCGACTAATAGTTGCCTTAACAAAGCCATCCAATAAGCAGCTTCATGCATGTGACCTATTCCGAAGAAATCCTGAGTATCTGTACGATGTGACTTAATCATTGCATTGGCCTTACCAATCAAAACATTTACAATTTCCTTCGATTTATATTGTTCATTGGTTCGATCCACTACAGTGATTAACCGAACCGCATCTTCTTTAGCTTCGTGTTTCTTTTTCGGATAACGCATATTATCGTCCATGGCTCCACCATCTCCGGTTTCATTATCAAATTCTTCCCCGAAATAATGCAAAATAAACTTTCTCCTTGACATGGAAGTTTCAGCGAATGCTACGACTTCCTGTAATAATGCATGTCCTATCTCCTGCTCTGCAACCGGTTTACCACTCATAAATTTTTCCAGCTTCTCAATATCCTTGTACGAGTAATAAGCCAAACAATGCCCTTCTCCTCCATCTCTTCCAGCTCTACCAGTTTCCTGATAGTAACTCTCTATACTTTTTGGAATATCATTGTGTACTACAAATCGGACGTCAGGTTTGTCAATTCCCATCCCAAAGGCAATAGTTGCAACTACCACATCTACATCTTCCATCAAAAACATATCCTGATGCCTAACTCGAGTTTTTGCATCCAGTCCAGCGTGATAGGGAACTGCCTTTACCCCATTTACTTGAAGAATTTGAGCTAATTGCTCCACTCTCTTTCGGCTCAAACAATAAATAATACCACTTTTACCTTCATGTTGTTTTACAAAACGAGTGACATCACCATCCACATTCTTGGTCTTAGGACGAATTTCGTAATATAAATTCGGGCGATTAAATGATGCTTTAAAAGTATTGGCATCCTGAATTCCAAGATTCTTTAAAATATCTTCCTGTACTTTAGGAGTTGCTGTAGCCGTAAGACCGATAATAGGAATATTATCACCGATTCGTTGAATAATAGATTTTAGATTTCTGTATTCAGGACGGAAGTCGTGTCCCCACTCGCTAATACAGTGCGCTTCATCTATTGCTAAAAACGAAATAGTTTGATTCTGAAGAAATTCTACATACTCTTCTTTCGTAAGGGATTCCGGAGCCACATAAAGCAGCTTAGTTATTCCTGCTTCTATGTCGCTCTTAACTTTCTTAACTTCTGTTTTATTCAATGAAGAATTCAATACATGAGCAATGCCTTCTTCCGAAGAGAGCGCACGTAACGCATCCACCTGATTTTTCATTAACGCAATTAAAGGGGAAACTACAATAGCAGTACCCTCATTAATCAATGCCGGTAGCTGATAGCACAAAGACTTCCCACCTCCCGTTGGCATAACAACAAAAGTATCATCTCCGGAAAGTAAACTTTTAATTACCGGTTCCTGGAGTCCCTTGAACTTTGTAAATCCAAAATAAGTCTTGAGTGCTGCGTATATATCAATTTCGCTCACGCCGCTTGGGTTGTTTTAAAAAGAATTAGTTTCAGCCATCAAAATTAATTGTTTATGCAATGGAACAATTGTAATTTTGCAACCAATATTATATAACTGCATCTTATTTGTGTAAAATCTGATCTTTAAACCACATATGATTTAAATTTCAATCTAAATATACTAATTTCTGAATCAGTTACAAACAATCAAAAGCGTAAAATTTTGAACAAAAAAGCCCGAATTATTTCAGTGGCGAGGAAAACCATTGAAACTGAAAGCAAAGCGATTTTTAATCTGTCCTCCCTTGTGAACGAAGAATTCGCTGAGGCCGTTGATTATATTTATAATTCGAAGGGAAGAGTGATCATCACCGGGATTGGAAAAAGCGCGAACATCGCAACCAAAATTGTGGCAACGCTCAATTCAACCGGAACACCTGCTATCTTTATGCATGCAGCCGATGCGATCCACGGAGATCTGGGAACCATACAGGAAAACGACACTGTTATTTGTATTTCAAAAAGTGGTAATACCCCGGAAATAAAAGTGCTGGTTCCACTAATTAAAGCGATTGGAAATAAGCTTATTGCGATCACCTCCAACCGAGAATCATTCCTTGGAACTCAAGCAGATTATGTATTACACGCATATGTTGAAAAAGAAGCATGTCCAAATAATCTCGCGCCCACGACCAGTACGACAGCTCAATTAGTGATTGGTGATGCGCTGGCAATGTGCTTATTAGACCTTCATGGTTTTTCGAGTAAGGACTTCGCGAAATTTCATCCTGGTGGATCTCTAGGTAAAAAGCTCTATCTAAGAGTAAGCAACCTAACCGCTTTAAACGAAAAGCCTGAGGTTCATCCCGATACAGATCTAAAAGAAGTTATTGTTGAGATCTCCAAAAAAATGCTTGGAGTTACCGCTGTTGTTGAGAACAATAAGGTTGTAGGGATTATTACCGACGGGGATCTTCGTAGAATGTTAAGCAAAGTTGACACCTTTAAAGGATTAACCGCAAAAGACATTATGTCTAAAAATCCAAAAATGATATCTAACGATGCCATGGCAGTCGAAGCAATGGAAATTATGGATACCTTTGGCATCACTCAGATCCTCGCTGAAGAGAAAGGAAAATATTGCGGGGTAGTGCACATCCACAACCTTACGAAAGAAGGTATCATTTAATGTCGAAAACCTTAAAAAATAAAAATTCCGAAAAAGAAATGTCATTTCTAGATCATCTTGAAGATCTAAGATGGCACCTCATTCGCGCGACAGGAGTAGTATTGGCGCTGTCTGTAGTTGCTTTTCTAGCGAAGGACTTTATTTTCGATGTGCTAATATTTGGACCAAAAAATCCGGATTTCCCTACGTATAAATTACTTTGCAGACTTGCAAATACAATTGGACTAGAAGACAGCTTCTGTTTTACCGAATCACAATTTCGAATTCAAAGCAGAACCATGTCAGGACAATTTTCTGCACATATATGGACCTCAATAATGACCGGGTTTATCGTTGGTTTCCCTTATGTTATCTATGAATTCTGGAAGTTTATCAGCCCGGGAATGCGTTCTAATGAACGCAGTAACAGTCGCTTCTTTATTGTAATTGCTTCCTTTCTATTCTTTCTGGGAGTGTTGTTTGGATATTACGTAGTCACCCCATTATCAATTAACTTTTTAGGAAGTTACCGCGTAAGTGATCAAGTCTTTAACGATTTTGATCTTAGTAGCTATATTGGTCTCGTTCGAGCCTCGGTATTAGCCAGCGGACTTATTTTCGAGTTACCAATAATCATTTATTTCCTAACTAAAGTTGGGATTGTCACCCCTAAATTACTTCGTACTTATCGCAAATTTGCGCTGGTTGGGGTACTAATTTTGTCTGCTATAATTACTCCCCCGGATATTGCCAGTCAGGTAATCGTTTCGGTACCAGTTCTAATATTATACGAGATAAGTATCTTTATTTCAGCTGCTGTAGTACGAAAACAACGTAAAAGAGAAAAAGCCCATGTCAAATAATATAGTAGAAGAATTTAACGCCTATCGTTCAAAAATGAACGAAAAAATGCTTGCCGATAATAATAAAATCATCAAGCGAATTTTTAATCTGGACACCAACGCATTTACTGAAGGAGCCCTTTCAAAAAAGACAAAAGAACTGTTAGGACTAGGAAATTCACTCGTTTTAAGATGCGACGACTGCGTTCGTTATCATTTGGAAGAATGTTACAAGCTGGGAATAAGCAAGGAAGAAGTAGTAGATGGAATGAGTGTATCGCTTTTAATTGGAGGCACCATTGTAATTCCACATTTACGTCGTGCTTATGAATATTGGGAAGCTTTAGAGCAAAATAATGCCTGATTTTTTCTTCGGAAAATTATATAGTACTTTTAACGTTAACTTATCTGAAGCCAAGTCCGAATGAAATTAAAAGCCGAGAACCTAATGAAATCCTACAAAGGCCGAAAAGTGGTCAAGGGTATCACTGTGGAAGTTAACCAAGGTGAAATTGTAGGGCTTTTAGGACCTAATGGAGCTGGTAAAACCACTTCTTTCTACATGATTGTAGGACTCATAAAACCGAATGGAGGGCGCATCTATCTGGAAGGAACCGAGATCACTAATTACCCAATGTACAAACGTGCTCAAAATGGTATCGGTTATCTTGCGCAGGAGGCATCAGTCTTTCGAAAATTGAGTGTGGAAGATAATATTTTAAGTGTATTGCAACTCACCAAGCTTTCCAAAAAAGAGCAAAACATGAAGATGGAAACGCTCATTGACGAATTTGGCTTGGGTCATATTCGTAAAAACCGTGGAGATCTTTTAAGTGGTGGGGAACGTAGACGTACCGAAATTGCACGCGCATTGGCAACCGATCCACATTTCATTCTTCTGGATGAACCCTTTGCCGGCGTAGACCCAGTTGCTGTGGAAGACATACAACGCATTGTTGCACAGTTAAAGAATAAAAACATAGGAATTCTCATTACCGATCATAACGTGCAGGAAACGTTGGCTATTACAGACCGCACGTATCTAATGTTCGAAGGTAGCATCTTAAAACATGGCGAACCTGAAGAACTTGCAGCCGACGAAATGGTGCGTAAAGTATATTTGGGACAAAATTTTGAACTTCGTAAAAAACGTTTGGAGTTTTAATATTTGGGCATTCCCTCACTACTCCCTCTCGCTCGTAGTTAAGGTCGGGTCATCGCTACTCGCTTCCTCTTTCGCTAAAGGCTGCAGAGGAGAGCTCAAACAAACCGCTCTACCCCTAATGCACTTCTTTTTCTTTCCAGAACAACGAAAGCAGTATATAAAGTAAAATGATGGCCGGAATTGCCATAAATTTCAGAAAAACCAATAACACTACACAAATAAGTAAAAATACGTACCGAATTGCATTGCTCTTGAAATCCCAGGTTTTAAATTTTAAAGCAAATAAAGGAAGTTCTGCATTCAATAGGATGCAACTCAGCAATGTCAATCCTATTAGAAACCACTTATTCAGAATAATCTGTTCTATTCCTTCTGAATACTGAAAATGAAGAATTAGAGGTAAGCTAAGAATCAGAATTGTATTTGCGGGTGTAGGTAAGCCAATAAAGCTGGTTGTCTGTCGAGTATCTACATTAAACTTCGCCAATCTATAAGCAGATGCAACCGCAATTAAAAGTCCGATTAATGGCACAAACGGAATGCTTCCACTATTCCAGTGCATCGATTCCGTGTTTTCAGAGACTAATTGTAATGGTACTCCTTTGGTAGCTTCACTTAACAACTGCACCATTACGATTGCAGGAGCCAGACCGGAAGTAACCATATCTGCTAAAGAGTCGAGCTCAAGACCTACATCGCTTTGCGCGTTTAAGACTCTGGCAGCCAATCCATCGAAGAAATCGAAAAAAATTCCGAAGAAAACAAAAATAGAAGCCGATACAAGATCTCCCGAAACTGCAAATAAAATGGCAACGCAACCACACAATAAGTTAAGTGAGGTAATGATATTCGGTATTTGTTTAATCATATATTTTGATGGTATTTCCTAATAGTTTCAAACAGGATTAGACCTGCTTTTAATTACTATTCGTAATTTAATGTAAAAATAGGAAAGTATTTGCGTCTAATGCCATGAAAACACAATATGTCGTTAAAATTATAGTTTAGTATTCTGTAAATTAATGAGATATTTGTCCAAAATTTCACGCTTGAAGAAGAACCTGTTTTTTGTTTTATTTTTAGTTAGCTGTGCTGCCTTTTCACAAACTGTTCGTAAATACTCAAACGAATTTATGAACATTGGTGTGGATGCCGCTGCCTTTGGTATGTCTAACGCCGTGGTCGCGTCCACATCTGATGTAAATTCTGGCTATTGGAATCCGGCGGGTCTCTTAAAATTGGAAGACAAGCAATTTTCTTTAATGCATGCCTCCTATTTCGCCAACATCGCGAGTTACGATTATGCTGCGTTCGCAATGCCCTTGGATGATAAGAGTGCCGTAGGTTTATCGATTATTCGCTTTGGAGTAGATGATATTCTTAATACTACTCAATTAATTGATGACGAAGGAAATATAAATTACGACCGAATTAGTTTATTCTCAACTGCCGATTATGGTTTCACTTTTTCCTATGCAAGAAAACTCCCATTAGACGGACTACAATACGGTATCAATGCGAAAGTAATTAGACGAGTAATTGGGAAGTTCGCATCCTCATGGGGATTTGGGCTAGATGCCGGAATACAGTTTGAAAATAAGAAGGGATGGCAATTCGGGATCATGGCGCGTGATATTACCACCACTTTTAACGCCTGGTCTATCGATGAAGAAGAATTTGCGACTATTCAAGGAGCAGTAGAAGGTCAGAATCAGGAACTTCCGGAAAGCACAGAGATTACCATTCCAAAACTACAATTAGGAATGGCGAAGAAATTTGTTTATGATTATGATTACACGCTACAAACCGAACTAGACCTCAACGTTCGCTTTGCAGAAACCAACGATATCTTTTCATCTTCTTCAACAAGTATTACGCCTGCTTTAGGACTCGAATTTGGATATATAGACATGATCTTTGTACGAGGAGGTGTAGGGAATTTTCAGAATGTACAACAATTGGACGGCAATGAATCTGTAGGGTTTCAGCCTAATATTGGGGTCGGATTTAAATACAAAGGAATTTATGTTGATTATGCGCTTACGGATATTGGTGATCAGAGTGCTGCCTTGTATTCGAACGTATTTTCTGTGAAATTAGATTGGAGTCTTTTCAGATAATTTCAAATGACTACTTTATGGCTTTTGGAAGTAAAGTTTCTTTAACTTTGTTAATTCAAAAAATAGCTAATCCTTGAACAGCATTGTGATTAAAAAATTCATTCTACTTTTAGTTCTGCTTACAACATTGACTGTCGAAGCACAATTCAACAATTTATCCGAAAATGCAGAAATAAGTATTCTCACTATTGGTCCCGGCACTCAACTTAACGATTCATTTGGCCATAATGGGTATCATGTTTCCGATCCTTCTTTGGGAATTGATCTAGTTTATGATTACGGGCGATACGATTTCAATACCCCAAATTTCTATCTGAAGTTTGCACAAGGCAAATTGTTGTATGAACTGGGTGTTAGTAATTATAATCCTTTCGTAAGCTATTACAAAGGTCAAAACCGATGGGTGAAAAAACAAGTACTCGATCTGACTTCTTCTGAGAAACAGGAGTTGTTTGATTTCCTTCAGAATAATGCCAAGCCGGAAAACAAGAAGTACAAATACGATTTTTTCTATGATAACTGTGCCACCAGGATGCGAGATGTACTTTCAGGAGTACTGGGAGATAAGCTGGAATACAAAACAGACCATATTATTGAAGATTATACGTTTCGGCAACTCATTCAGAAAAATGTAAATGCCAATTCATGGGGTAGCCTAGGGATGGATGTGGCTATTGGTGCAGTAGTCGATAGAAAAGCCTCCCCTCTTGAGTATCAGTTTCTACCCGAATATGTGTTTAAAGCCGCAGAAAATGCAGTTATTCATAGAAATGGCAATGATGTGCCTTTGGTAAAACAAACTGTGGATGTAGTGAGTGAAACGGAAAACATGCCATCATCCAATTTTTTCACAAGCCCCTTGTTTATTTTTGGATGCCTTGGTTTACTCATTGTATTTACAACAATAAGAGACAACAAGAAGCAAACAAGAAGTCGTTTTCTAGATCTTGTTATTTTCTTTGTTACAGGAATTATTGGAATACTATTATTATTACTTTGGTTTGCAACAGATCATTCTGCAACAGCAAACAATTACAACTTACTATGGGCGGTTCCGCTTTCGTTGATATTTATCTTTGCAATTATTAAAAGACACCCAAAAACATGGCTAAGGCGTTATGTATTATTCTTAATTCTGTGTCTGACCTTGCTCACCATACATTGGATTACAGGCGTTCAAGAATTCGCCATTGGCCTATTGCCATTATTGATTGCTCTAGGGATTCGCTATTTGTATTTGATGCAGTATTTTGGAAAACATGAAGTGAGCAGTGAGCAGTGAGCAGTGAGCAGTGAGGAGTGAGGAGTGAGGAGTGAGGAGTGAGGAGTGAGGAGTGAGCAAAATTAAAAAATTGCGCTACATACTACGTTATCCTAACTTCTTTCTTCTCCTTCTCGATACTTTTTCATCACTCCTTATGGTCGGTATGAAAACACTCGAAGTGACAGAGGTTCTCGATACTCCCGAAGCTTCGGGATTTATTCCCTCTGGTCATTAAAAATCACTCCTTCTCGATACTATTTTTATTCCCTCTGGTCATTAAAAATCACTCCTTCTCGATACTATTTTTATTCCCTCTGGTCATTAAAAATCACTCCTTCTCGATACTATTTTTATTCCCTCTGGTCATTAAAAATCACTCCTTCTCGATACTATTTTTATTCCCTCTGGTCATTAAAAATCACTCCTTCTCGATACTATTTTTATTCCCTCTGGTCATTAAAAATCACTCGAAGTGACAATCTTTGGAATTTGGGATTTGAAATTTGGGATTTAATTTTTTACTGTCCTCTATAGAAAATGATCGTACTTAAGGTCTTTATTACAATACTGATATCTAGAAACAGGCTTCGGTGTTTGATGTAATAAAGATCGTATTGGAGTTTTTCTAGTGCGTCTTCTTCCGAAGAACCGTATTTGGCGTTTACCTGTGCCCAGCCGGTTACTCCTGGTTTTACTAAGTGTCGCACTTCGTAAAAAGGAATTTTATCGGAGAGTTCTTTCACAAATACCGGTCGCTCGGGTCTGGGTCCTATTACACTCATATCTCCTAGTATTACGTTAATAAACTGCGGGATTTCATCGAAACGGGATTTCCGAAGAAAACGCCCAAATTTGGTAACTCTGGAGTCGCCGGCAGAAGCAAATTGAGCCCCATCTTTCTCTGCATCGGTCACCATGCTTCTTAATTTGTAAATCTTAAAATGCTGCCCGTTTTTACCAACACGTATTTGAGTGTAAAACAAAGGTCCCTTATTTGCGAAAAGGTTTCCGAAGAGAATAACAGGAAACAAAATAAGTCCGAAAACGAGTCCTATCACTGAAAACAAAAGATCTAATATCCTGTGAAAGAAAAGATAAAGCTTGTTTTGATTACTGCGACTAAATGGGAAAAAATTATAAAAATCCTTATCCACATGCTGTACTGGAATTCGATGCGTAATTTCTTCGTACACCTGAGTATACGCCCGAATAGACAGGCCACCTTCCAATAAGACAATGAGTTTATTGTATAGTTTAACAGTCATCCCACTGGATTGAGGAGTTGCGACAACAATCTCGGAAATTGATTTTGTTCTTACAATTTTGTCGATCTCTTTTACTTTATACTCGTCAAACTCTCTAAAATGAGGGGCCACATATTTCTCTTTACTCGTATTGATAAAACCAACAACTTTATAATTGGGATCCGATTTTTGAAGGGAAGTCACAATGGTGTCAATATCGGATGCATCTCCAATGAGTAATATCCTTTTAAAAAATCGAGGTGCCGAAACCAATACTATATATGCATATCGCCAAAGAAAAAGCGAAACATTTACCGAAATATAGAAATAAACAATCTGCAATCGATTTACAGGCAAAGTTGGAGTGAAAAAGGGTGTAAGTAGATAAAAGAGTACTGTTACCGAAGATGTAAGGATTACATTCTGAACTACAACTTCGAATTTGCTCGCCTTCTGCAAGTCATAAAGTTCAAAAATAGTAGCAAAAATTGTAAGGTATAGTCCTAATACAATAGACCAAACCCAGTGTGTAGAATTAATCTTAAAGTAATCGAAATCAAACACTTGACCTACTATATAAAGCAGTCCCAATACACTTACTACGTCCAGTATGCGCAATAGTACTTTTCTTTCCGAAATATCAAAGTGAATACTAGACTTTTGGTCCATGATCTGGTTTTGGCATGTGCAAAAATAAGTATTTATTCGTTCAAAAGGACATGCCATCGGACTTTTACCTTTTGCCAGTCGAAGGTTTCTATACTTTTTCGTGCATTTTTGGAGATCGTAAGCCCTAAATCGGGTTCGTTAAGAAGTTGATTTATAGCTTTTTCAATTGCTGCTGAATCATTTGGCGGCACTAGAATTCCGGTCTGTTTGTCGGAAATTAAGTGCGGAATTCCCCCTACATTTGTGGATATTACAGGAAGTCCGAGCGCCATTGCTTCAATCACACTCACCGGTGTATTATCGAAATTCGTAGTATTTATAAAAATATCATGATCTTCGGAAAGAAGTAACCATTCCGATTTTTTCAATTTTCCTGTGAACGTGACTGGGAGATTCCGCTTCTCTACTTCCTTTTCACACTTTTCCAGAGAACCATCTTTTTCCGGTCCAACCATGGTGAGTGAAACGTCTATTCCTTTCTTCTGAAGTAATTCGACCACATCCAAGGCTAGCAACGGATTGTAAATTTCTGTAAACGAACGCACCCATAAAAGTTTAGGTTGCAATTCCTTCCGAAGTAAAAAAGGATAATTTTCTAGTTCAATTGAATTTGGAATGTGGGTTAGATTATCAAAGCCATGCGATTTAAACGCTTCTATCAAATACATTGATGGAGAAACGTTTGACTTGGCATTTTTAAACAATTTTCTTGACAACACCGGACTCTTTTTAAGTCGGTCGGGTAGATTTCCACCATGTAAAATAGGAATGTAGTCCAATCCAAGCATTCTACACAGTTTTGCTACAGCCACTGCATAATAGAAATTTTGAGTGCTGTAAGTATCTATTAAGACAACTGATACCTTTTTAGAATAGCGTAAAACCGCCCATAGCATATCTAAGAACCGAAGCAGTTTATTTTTAAAGGAGGACGCAGTGTATACTTTATAGTCTTCTTCTTCCAATAAGGTGCTTAAACTATCAATAGTCGATGCCGTAACGCCTTTGGTGCTTAATTTATTTCCTACGTAAAGCAGGCTTCTTTTTTCCATCGATTAATGTTATTAAGCAGAGTCCGTAAACAAATGCCGGTGCAGCGATTCGCATAGACGAGTGATTGATCGTTAAAAACCAGAATGCTAAAAAGGAGAACAGAAAGAAATTTGATCTATTTCTAATCCTAAAAACCATAGGCGTTATAAATAAAATCATGAGTCCGATAAGACCTAAAATTCCATGCTCCGATAACATCCTACTGGTTTCATTATGCGTTGCTGAGAGTATACCTGTCCTTTCAAATCGGTATTCTTTAATTTTTCCAACACCAATTCCAAAGATCGGATTTTCAAAGAAAGCAGATAACTCAGAATCGATTAATTCAGATCTTCCTGTCGTGATATCGCTTTTTAATCTTCCAGCGGCATCTTCATTCGAATACCTATTAATAATAAGGCCCGATGTAAAAATTACAGAAACAAACCAAGTTCCAACTAATACAGCCGAAATAATTCCAACCTTAGGCAAGAGACTCGCTTTTTTATCGGCAGGAAGCCATTTAAAATAAAAGTAGAGAAACAAGAGCGCGCAAATTGCTGCAGTAAACACTCCACCACGCGAAAATGTAATAATTGCCCGATAACTCATTAGGCCTAGCAAAACCAGATCTACAATATTGACCATTCGGTTTTTTACCGTTAGTAATCTGGAAAATAAAATAAACATTCCCAATCCAAGTATTGTTGCCACCTGATTCGGTCCGTATCCACCGGAAGCCTCGAAGTTAGATCCTGTACTAGTTAGTGAATCCCTTAGATCTGGTGTATAGAGATACAAATAGACGATCATAGTTATTAAAGGAAGATAGATACATACTAATATTATTTGAAGCCGTGCAAAATTCATTTTTCGATCGTAACAATAAAGGGCACTTGTAGCTAAACAAATTGGGCCACTTAAATTAAAACCGATGGCATTAGCAACGTTAGCATCGTAAGATAAATTTATTGCCGAAAATATAATCCCGGGAACGAGGAGGAATATAAAGAAAATATAAGGCCAGGATTTTCGATGAAATCCTCTATAAAACATACCAATAAATAGAAAAGCGATTACTGCATACTTAGCAAACTCATACGAAAACGAAGTGCCTGTCATACGTGATAGCACTTCAAAACCCATAATATAAGCAGCAGCCATTAATGCTTCGTCCTGTCTGTTGTTATTAGACAACAATAAATAAAGAAAAAACAAGATTACAAGGGGTAATATCAGTTTAGCCAGCAGAGGAAAAATAAAGATTCCTACTCCCATAGCAACATGCAATGCAACCAACTGAGTGTACTTTATTTTTGAAAGTGATTTAATAGGCTATTTCTTTATACAAACTTATAATTTTTGGCAATACTGAGGTAACAGAATACGAGGCTTCAATATGATGATAAAATTCGGATGCATCCTTCTTTCGCTTAGAGTCATTTGTAATGTAATCGATTATCCCGTTAGCAAGAGCATCATAATTGCCTGCATCAACCACTTTTCCATAACCATTAATCACCTTAGAGCAGTGCCCAACATCGGTGGTTACTACAGCCAGTTTACACATTCCATACTCGAGAAGAGCTACGGGCAAGCCTTCATTATCTGATGATAGTACACCAATAGAAGCTCGATTCATTAACTCCATCACATCTGCTCTTTCGCCAAGTAAATTTACGACAGAATTCAAATTGTTTTCTGAAATAAAATTCTTCAATTCTACCAGATAACTGCCTTCTTCTTTTCTGCCTACCAAGATTAACTTCCAATTGGGATGGCTTAAATGTACTTTATTAAAAGCTTTTAGTAGATTCAAATGATTCTTTGGTGCCTTTAAATTAGCAACACAAATAATTTCTTCCTTTCGATCATCAATAGCTGTAACTTGAGAAGGTTGTTGAACGAAATTTGGAATATATTCCACTTTTTTAGTACTCAAATGCTTTCTGCACCAAAGTGTCAATTCTTCATTTACGGTGAAAATCGCGCTAAAAAACAAGGAACAAAAATAAAGTGCGCGATTATCTTTCCTTTGCATCTTCACCCGGTTCCCTTGATGTTCATGCCAAATGACTTTTACACTTGGATATCGCAATTTTAAAAGAATCGCAAAGAAATATGAAGTAGTATGGGCATGGATGATGGTTATCTTATTCTCCTTTATATAATTCTTTAAATTAAGCAGTGCACCGTTATCGAAGGTCTTCTTCTTATTCAAAAACAAATAACCAACCGATGGACTCACGGTCTCTTTTAAAATACCTTCTTCTCTGGTGACACATAAATGAGAGCCTTCAATTTGTGTCGACAACGCATTGGCGTATCCTACTGCCATTCGTTCGGCACCTCCCGCGTTCAAAGAATCTATAAGTTGTAGCACTCTCATGGGTGAATCAATTTTTCAATTTCCGCTTCGAAAGAATCCAGAGTGTAGTTTTGTGACCAAGTTTTTGCTTTTGAACTCATACTACCCAGGTTTTGGGGATTTTTGATAAGTGAAACTAACTTGGCAGTATCAGTTTCTAAATCTACATCGATCAAGACTCCTCTTTCACCTTCTTCCAGCATCCAAGGCACACATGAAATTTTAGTCACGATTGGAATTACTCCCCAAAACATAGCTTCTGCTACCACTTTTGGCCATCCTTCAGATTTCGATGGTAATATCATAAAATCTGAGTTTGTGTATGCTTTCTCTACAGTTTCCGAAGTTTGATTTCCATGCAAGCTTATACGTTCAGACAGTTCATTTTCTGTAATATAAGCTTCCAATGCGGCTCTTTCGACTCCATCTCCATAAATATCTAAAAACACATCGAATCCCTTGTTTTTAATGGTTTCCACCAACTGAACTGCATATAATGGTCTCTTTCCAGGGGACAAACTACCTACAAATACAAATCTATATGGTGTTTGAAATGTTCTTAGCACGCTTTCTTTAATTTGACTTGCCTTATAAGTTGCAGTAAAAAAGGATTTAATGTTTTTAGTTTGCATTGGCCATTCTCCATAAACCAACACCTGCATATTTTTCGTTAAAAATGTATTGCTCAGCAACCATTTTTGGAGTTTGTAGCTCCATGGTTGTTCTGCCTTTGGATCCCAATTGCCCGCATATTTAGCAGTTTTTGTTTTCTTCGGAAAAACGATCTGAATAAAGCAACCTAATAATCCGATATTCCCCGGACAGCGCAAATGAATATGATCTGCCTTTCGCATGGCGTTAAAAATCCTCCATTTTACTAACGGAATCTTAATGATGGTTTTTAATACTTCAGAAGGAGATGTTAGTGAAATTGCCGGTATGTGTTGTAATGTAACATTCGTCTGAAGGTAAGGAAGATCTATTTTTGAAGGTGCTTCCGAAGAGAAAGGCGCTACCACCAATACTTCATCCACATGCTTACACCAAAGGTTCATTTCGCGAACATAAGGTCCATAAGAATAGACTTTACCCTCCTTTTTCATATGCTCGGCATGTGTTATTATTACAAACTTCACTCGATTCGGGGTTTATTGAATATTAGACTTAACCAGCCGGCAGTCCTACCCATGGCCTCAGTAAAGGCCTTTTTCTTCTCATTACTTGTGACGGCATTCAAAAATCGAATCAAAGTTAACAGAAAAGCAGTGGCATTCCATTTAATTCTAGCCTTAAATGAGGGTTTTGGATGTCGTACCCGCCAAACGTACCAGCCATTTCGCACCACCATTTTTCCATAAGAGTACTGATTTGGTCGTCCGGAAGCTTCATGAAAATGTGACAATTGAGCCGCTGTATTCACATACAATTCTCCCATTTTTGATAATCGTAAGGTAAAATCGGCATCTTCATAAAGCCCGTAACCTTCAAAATACTCCGAAAATTTATGCAGATCCAACACCTCTTTTTTATAGGAAGCAACACCTCCCATAAACTGTTCAACTTTATACGTCTTTCCGGATGGAGGCAAAAAACTAACGCTACGTCCATGTGCGAAATCGGGTAAATGTGCTGGTTTACGATCGGCATCGAGTCCTAATTTCTTCCGAAGTACAAAGCGGGATCCGTCTTTTCGAACCCAACCGTCGTATACAAATTGATCAATTTGGGTTCCTTCGGAAGGATTTAAAAGTCGCCAATCGACTTCATTGCTAATATATCCGCCCACTCCCAATGCATTAGGAAACACAGCGTATGTTTCAATTAAAGTCTTAAAATATGTCTGCGTCAAAACAATATCATCGTCGAGAAAACACACAATATCCATAGAATCGAGCACTTTTTCAATACCAAAATTCCGTTGTTTCGTAAGCCCTCGTTCTTCATCTGAAACCTTAAAATATTCAAGATTCTTAAAAGAATTTGCACCCAACATTCCCAATGTTTCATCGTTCGTCGAGCCATCCACGATAATAATCTGATCTGGATACAAAAGCTGTTCCTGTACCGACTTCAGAAGTTTCAGAAGTGGTTCGGGACGCATATAGGTACAGACTATAAGTGAAAATTTCATTTGTTATTCAAACTTTTTGCCCACTGCTGACTCGCATTCCAGGCCTTTTTCATCATTTTAATATACGCAAAGGGGTTTTTAATTTTCTGTCTGCGATAATATTTTAAAAACAATTGTAATTTATAACCTTTCAATTGTTCGGCAGTGGTGTGCTCCATCCTAAAACGCATGATGGTGGGAGCAGGTTTTGGCAATACAACCTCAGCTTCCCAAGGTTTTTTTATAGGCTTTCGGAAACCTCCAACAGCTGCTTTTAAATGCTTCAATTTTATATGTGGGTTATACAGAATATCAACACCTTGATTTCGTAACTGCATCCCGTATTCCATATCCTCGCCATAGCCAAATTCATATGCCATATTGTAAAAAGTGGCTCGCACAACTTCCGAAGATACCACACTGCAGCCAGAGCCAAACGACACCCACTGAATGACGTTTTTCTCGATTTCAATATCGTCGTCGCGAAGACAACTCAATGTCACCGCTTTTATCTGTGTTTGTTCAAGAAATCTAAAGACATCTGCCAACGTATTTTCTGGAAAGCGAATATCATCATCTGCCATAAAAATCCAATCTGAAGTACATTTTTTAATCGCTATATTTCTTGCATTACAAGCTCCTGCTTGGTGTGTAAACTCATGAATAATCTCAAACGGCCAAGTCTCGCTAGTAATATAATCCAGTTCTGATTTCGACTTAGAATCGGCATTTTGTTCTACGATAATGACTTTGGCAGGTAATATTGTTTGCTTTGCTAGGTCTTTAAGTACATCATATAAATACGTTTTTCGCCCCATGGTTGGAATGATCACGTCCATAGATTTCCCAATCGTTTTTTGGGAAGTAGATATGATATCGTTAGCCTGAATTTTTCCTGTACTGGTATTTTTTCTACTTCGGAAAAGATTCGCAATTAACGGAAAGAGTAGAAGTTTTCTCTCGTAAAGCAAATAGCTTAAAAAGGCCAGATAGATCCAAACCCCTTTATAATGTGATTTTATAAATTGAAACAACTGTTCGTTGGATGCAGTAGATGGTATAAATTTCTCTTCCGAAGGCATTTTAAGCAATTTCGGATTTGAATAGCAAAACAGTCCTGATTTTATCGCTTCTTTGGCAATCGAATTCAATGTGAGATCGAAACTCTTATTAAAAAATACTTTCTCATCCAACAAATTAAGCACCTCAGCATGAATTCCGCCCACGTCACTATGCATCAACCAGGTTGGATAATTCACTTCAAAATTTACTTTTAAGAAAGGTGAATCTTCTACGTATCCAATTTGCTTCGGAAGAAAGCTAGTCTTTGAAGCAGCATACGAAGCCATGATGCGTTTGTGATGAAAAATGCTATCGATAGCTGCCAGATTCAGAAATTCATATAATTCTGTATTACACCATAGTATCAATTCGTCTGGAAAGGTTCTAGCTAGAGCGAACAAGTCTGCACTCAGCCTTCCTTCCGAAGAAAAAGGGATGGTTTCTCCGCTTTCATCTAACAGCCTTAAAGGAGTATCGGTATGGTGAATAAGTAGCTTCAAGAAGTGAGCGTTTTATAATATTCGATATTCTTATCTACAATTATTTCCGAAGAAAAATGATCGACGATCCGTTTTCTTGCATTTATTCCAAATTCATTAGCAAGCTTCTCATCATTTAAGATCTTTAATATAGCCTCCGCCAATCCCTGATGATCGTCTGGAGACACCATGAGACCCGTTTTATCAGCGATCATTAACTCCTTTGCCCAACCAATATTGGAAGTCACCAAGGCCTTTTCCATTGCCATGGCTTCCAACCAACTCATAGGAAAAGCCTCAGCCCGACTTGGCAAAACAACTACTCCGGCTTTGGCGATTTCCTTCACCACATCTTCATATGGCATATGTTGTAAGTGTTTCACAGAAGATCGATATTTCTCATCCAGAAGTTCATTAAACAGCTCCAAGGTAGATCGTTTCTCGAAGATATCGACATTATCCTTTCCTATTAAGGTCAAGGTTGCATCTGGGTTCTCATTTTTAAGGATCTGAAATGCTTTCGCAAGATCCAACACGCCCTTTTTTCGAACAATAGTCCCAAAATACAAGATCGTATTCGCCTCCTTAGGAAGGTGCAACGGCTTAAATTTGTTAGTATCGATACCATTGTAAAGTGTTGTAATATTTGACTTTAATCCAAAAATTTCCGTGGTCATTTTTGCAGTGTAATCACTCACCGAAATAATGGCATCCGCATTTTTAAGAGCAGTAGCCTCAAACCAGCGATTTTTCTTCTTTTGCGATCGTCCTTCTAAATGACAAAAATAAGCATCTGTGCCGTGAAGTCTTATCACCAAAGGAATAGACAACTTCATAAAAGCTGTAATTCCGGTCCAATCTGCGGCTTCAATCGCGTCGATTTTCTCCTTTTTAGCTACTTTATTGATATAAGATGCAATATGTTTTCTATAACGTAACCATCCTAAAAATGGGTAATTGATGTGTTTTATTAGGTGAAAAGTAATTCCGCTTTCTTCAAAGACCAGATTAGTGTCCTGCCCGTAAATGAAAAGGCTAATTTTAATGTTCTTCTCCACAAGACCTTCTGCCAGATTTTTTATACTGGTACCAATCCCTGCAGCTCGGTTTACACTGGGATGGGGATACTCGGATGTGAGGAAGGCGAGGTGCATTATGTTTTATCTACTATTTGATCGATGCTGTTCCAAATTCGTTGGGATGCTTCTTGGGGAGGATGCAAATTAATCTTTTCGAACCATTGTTGTGCTCCTTTTAGTATTTCGGGCGTTCCGGATAACATTTTTTCTATTTTTTCAGAAATTTCATCAGTATTATTGAACCAAACAACCGCTTCGGGAGTTGGCATCGATCTAAAATGCACATATTTATAAATGGTATGTATATCTACTTGAATCGGTACCTCTTCCGGATTATAATTTATAAAAGCACAGGGTTTATTATGGCAGATATAATCGAATACCATCGAAGAGCCTACATTCACGACGAAGGCAGAATGATTAATTGTATTCGCCTGATGAGCAATATCTTCTTTTAAAGGTACGACCGTATTCCATGCTCCTCCTTTTTTCTCCCATTTTGGTGGAAGCTTATAAATTATATCTTTATACGTTTCTAAAACCAAATCGAAACGATCGGAAAAATCCACAGGACATCGCCTAAACAAAATACCTAAATTTCGTCCTTCAGCATTTAGTTTTCGAACGGCTAATGCCACGGCTTCCAAGTATTGAGGGTCGTGTGGGGAAGTTGTAATATCATCGCCCGAATAACAAATATACTCCTTGTCCTTAGGTAGTTTATTTTCAGTTAGAAATTCTGTTCTGGATACTAATGAATTCTTATTAAAATGTGGTTCAAACTGTGGCGTTCCGGTTATGTAAATTTGTTCTTCCTTGACATACGGGTAATAGGTAAGTAATTCCTGTTTCATATGCTCACTCCAAACAAAGTAATAATCGGTCTCAATCACCATCGTTGCCTTCGGAATATTATCCCAGGAAAATATAAAAGTTGCCGTTGGGATTCCCAAATCCTGCGCGGCAACTATAGGTGAAATTGCATTGACAGGGCGTTGATTCGTTGAAAAAACAATTTCCGGCTTATGCTGTTTTAGAGTAGCAACACAGTTTTTATAGTAGGCGGTTTTTCTTTCTGAATCTTTTATTTTTTCCCGTAGCTTATATAGATTTTCTCCTTTGTATTTCTGAATATATCTCCTAACCAGATAGTTTTTTAGCTTTTTTTTGAATGAATCTGAAGCCGGTTTGAAGGTGTATTTTTTGTAGATATCATCCTGAAACTGTTGTTCAAAAATTTGAAGTTCAATTTCTTTTCGAGCACGTTTATACAAATCCGTCTGAGCAGCCACTTTTCCGGAGAGTCTTACTTCTTGAAGTCCGAATTCTGTAAAATCAAAGGGAGTATTATTCCAATACGTAATATCCCATCCTTTTTCCGCACCTATTTTAGCAAAAGAAGTATAAACAAAATTCCGTAGGCCTACTCCATCGGGTACGACCAAAAATATTTTTTTAGATTCTATCACGGAATTGCTTTTGATTACTTAATTCCCACAAGGCCTCTTTTTTCAAAGCTTCTAAGAAAAGAGTTGCACTGTTCCCTTCTCCAAAAGATTCATCGGCTTGTTGTACTTTTAGTTGTTTGGCTTTCTCAATAGAAGAACAAATATCTTCAGTATTATAGGTACTGTGTATTATGTCGTCATGTAACGATCTGTTTTGTTGTCTGGTCCCGATGTTCACAGTTGGAATATGATAATAAGGAGCCTCACGAATTCCGGCGCTGCTATTACCAATCATAAAATCTGCTTTTTTCAGAAGCGTTAAAAAGTATTCAAATCTAATTGATGGAAAAATTCTAAAGCGTGAATTGCCCTTAAGTCTTTCATAAGCCTTAAAAATAAAGTCACTTCCGAGGTCATTATTAGGATAAATAATCACATAATTAGAATCGTCGGCTAATAAAGCATCTACAAAATTCGAGGCATGCTGTTCCATTTGCTCGTACTCTGTAGTCACCGGATGAAACATGGCTACATTATACCTATCAAAGGGAATTTCATAATATCGTTTCACTTCTAGAAGCTCAGGAAGATTACCTGAAAACATGATATCAACATCGGGCGATCCAATCTCATGTATTGACTCTGCCAGTTCTCCCATTTGTTCCAATCTTCTTGCTGCTGAGGCATTGGAAACAAAGTGTAAGTGACTTAGCTTACTTACGGAGTGACGTATCAATTCGTCTACGGTTCCTGAAATTTCACCACCTTCGATATGTGCAACTAAAATATTATTCAAAGCGCCTACAATTGCCCCTGCCAAGGTCTCTACTCTATCGCCGTGTACCACAATTAAATCCGGCTTTAACTCTCTTACATAGCTGGAAAAACCTTCGATGGTCTTTGCTAAATTGAGATCCATGGTACCTTGAGAAGTGTGATTATCGAAAGTATGAATTAATTTGAAACCGCTTTTTTCAATTTCCTTCACCGTATAACCATATTTCACCTGCAAGTGCATTCCAGTCGCGAAAATATGTGGTTCAAAATCAGGATCATTGTCCAGAATTTGAAGTAAGGATTTAATTTTTCCGAAATCAGCCCTGGTACCAGTAAGGAAGGTAATTTTTTTCATAAATCTACTTTACAATGTAGGATTTGATACTAGAAAAATGTAAACTATTATTTTTCAATATCGCTAAATTTTAATTGCTCATTATCTTCAATATCACTTGTTGCAATCTTTCCTAAAATATCATTAAAGTGCGTTGCCAAAATCTCGCCTGTTCCGGGTCGCTTAACCCAAATATTATCTTTTGTAAAAGTGTCTCCTGCTTTTATGCTAGCAATTGTACAAACACTCGCGAAAGCAAAATCGATGGTTACTTGCTCTTCCTTTGCTGGTTTTTTAGTTCCACCACGCATCTGCCAAATTTCATTACTCGCAACGATGAGCTCTTTACATTCCATTTCATCCATACTGCAAATAATATCAGGACCAGTGCGATTTTTATGATCTGTAAAATGCCGCTCTAAAATAGAAGCTCCTAAAGCAACAGCTCCGAGACATGCGTTATTATTTAATGTATGATCACTAAGCCCAAATACCTGCTTGGGAAAGGCTTGATGCAATTCTGTCATCGCACCATATCTCACTAAATTGATTGGGGTTGGATATAAATTGGTCGTATGAAGCAACGCCAACGGAGTTCCTCTTTCTTTAAATATTGCAACAGCTTTAGCGACACTTTCAATAGTGTTCATTCCTGTGCTTAAAATTACAGGTTTTCCGAAGTCGGCAATGTGTTCTAACAGCGGATAATTATTACATTCACCACTCCCTATTTTATAGGCAGCCACATTAAAACGTTCTAAACGTTCGGCGGCGGCTCTGGAAAAGGGGGTTGAAATAAAAATCATTCCGTTTTCTTCTACATAATCCTTTAGTGCTTTTTCGTCGACTTCATTCAAAGCACAGCGCTCCATGATCTCATAAATGGATACATCAGAATTTCCAGGTACTACCTTTTTCGCTGCAGCGCTCATTTCATCCTCAACAATATGTGTTTGATGTTTTACAACCTCAACACCAGCCCTTTTTGCAGCATCTACCATCTGTTTGGCTATTGCTAAAGAACCTTCATGATTTATTCCAATTTCAGCAATTACCAATGGTGGATAATCAATCCCTACCTTTCTTCCGGCTATACTAATTGAATGATTTTCCTGCATTTATAATAATGTATTGATTTTACTATTTCTAAGCTTGATATATTCGCTATTTCTTAATAAGATTATTGTAAATAAACGCCGCCTTTATAAGATCTTCCTCTACATCGATATCGATTTCTGCAAAAGGATGATTTACTATAAATGGCAGATTTTTTTTTCCTAGAATAACATTTTCGGAGATCAAACTTGCCTTTGTAATATATAAAAGTCCATTTTCAAAATACAATGGATCTAGATCCTGACTGCGTTGACCAAAGGTATAATTAAAGGGAACAAAATTGCCATTCGTAATCTTACCAAATTTCTGGTGATTTCGTGTAACCGTCATTGCGCTTTCAAAATCTCCAGCTTGAAATTGAGTGAAACACTCTTGCAATAGATTTTCGGGACGCAATGGATTTGTAACCTGTAATAAAATAACGTTAGCAACTTGCTCATCTATTTTAGAAATCACGTGGCTCAAAGACGTAACAGTTGGCTCATGATCTCCGCTCAAAACAGATGGTCTCTCTATTGCTATTGCGCCATGATCTTCTGCAACCTTTGCTATTTCAGAATCGTCTGTTGACACATAAACGGCATCAATAATAGCGTTATTCCTTTTTGCATATTCTATACTATATACAATAAGTTGCTTATTATTTAATAATGCTAAATTCTTCTTTGGAAACCTCTTTGAGCCGCCTCGCGCAGGAATTATCGCTATGTTTTTACCGCTTTCTACCAAGTGTTTTCGTGCTTTTTCGAATTTGATAAAGATAGATATTATCAGAGAAACAATACCTAAATTGCTAAATCAAAATTATTGTACTAGCCCTTAAAAGGACAGACTTCCATTAGATCTACTCGCAATTGTTTAATTTTTTCCAGTTCCACCAAACTTGGATGTTCCCGAAACAATACATCTATATCTGCTAATGTCATTTTTTTCTTCTGAATAGGCATTTGGTAGTATGGAATATCAACCGAAGCAAAATAATCCTTAAACTTAATCCCATCACCAAATAACTTATCTGAAAATGGGGTCCAAATGGCCGGTATCCCATATGCATGCGCCACAATTAATCCGTGAAGCGAGGAGGAAATTACGCGTTCACTTTGCAAGAAAAGATCTGTTGTTGCCTCAATATCGTCTGTCATTAAATCTATAATCAGAATGTCTTTCTCCGACTTGTATTGCTCCTCTAAAGCCTTGTAATCATTATAATGTGGCACTACCGCAAGTTTATATTTCTTTTCTAACTTCGGATTGTAATAATCTGGAAGTAAGAGAGCTGGATCTCCATACACCTCCGGGACATCATAACCTGAATCGAGCAAAAACTCTCTGGTGTAAGGACCTCGAACTGCTAGAAATGCAGCTCTTTTTACTGGATACTCTTTAGATATTATACCACTACCCCAAACGATACAATTAGAAGTAACATTTGCCAAAATACTTCCTATAGTCACATAAATAGGAGAAAAAAGGTTTTTGAGTTTCTTTTTTTTAGGATGTGCCCAAACCACTTTTTTTCCTGAGATCTTTTCTGCCAAATACTTCCCCATAAGGTCTCCATAATTCTCTTTGGACTTACCCATTAGCTTCTTTTCATTCCACCAGAATAACCTTATTTTTTTCTTCATAACGCTTACTTAAGGGTAGTTTTGAAATCCAACACGAACTCCAATGATTTAAAATCGGCTGCTATCTTGTAACTGTAATTATGATTTCTGTAAAGATACACTATCTTTGAAAGGACAATATCGTTTACCTCTTTGACAGTCATTTGAGCTTCCGTATTTTTCTTCAGTATCTTTTTAAGCTTTGTTTTTATATCTGTATTTGATCTGGTTTCAGAAATATTAATTTTTATTATTTCATTCTGAAAGTGATGTAGTTGCACTTCAAAAAAGTGAATAACCTTAGCATGAGTGGTATCCAGGTTGATTTCTACGGAAGGTTTTTCCAATACAACTCCTTCCGAAGCCATTATAAGCTTACCCCAATCTTTTTGAGAGGTGGGAACAATGGTTTTATTATCGCTATGATAATTAAAATGCTCCTTATTAATACGTTTTATATTAAAAATGCGTGGAATCGTGCTAATTTCAGCATCGTTATACGAATTATAGATTCTATGCCAGATATGCTTGAAATAAGGCTCTTCACGATTTGTAAATTTTATTCCTGAAAACTCCAAACGTTGAAATACATCGACATCTTCAGAACCATAAAAATGAAAGAACTCATCGAATCCATGTACCGCTTCGAATGCTTTTTTGGGCGCCAAGATCATTCCGTTGACATCCCCGAAATGTTTTAGCGAGATTGAAGCAAATTCAGTTTCCGGCTTCAGTTTTGCAGATTCTTCCCTATCAATATAGCCTAGTTTAAAAAGAAAGGCTTGATCGGGAGCTGCAATATTTCCGAAGAGCTCCACCGTTTTAGGATGAAATATAATATCGACGTCCGCGATAAAAATATATTCGGAAGCCGCATGCTTTATTCCATAATTGAGCGCCTTGCTTTTATTCCAGAGCAATCCGGGATGTGCCACGTAATGATACGTTGCGAACTTAAAAGTTTCGACTACTTTTTTTACATCGCTCGCAAATTCATTATCACTGCCGTAATCGACAAAAACTACCTCAAAATTGGAATGCGTTTGCCGTTTCAAGGATTCCAAAGAAAGCATAACCCGTCGAGAATCCCGGTTACGAAAGGCATACACAAATGTGGTTCTTGCACTCATCAATCGGATTTAATTATATGTGCAGAATTGTATTTTCAGCTATCTGCTATCGTTTGTCGAATCTAAAAAGCCGCTGTCCTTTCCAAACATTCAAAAAAGACCAGTTCATTTTTAAATCACGTGCAATTTTTTCAATATCATCTACGCTAAGGTCGCTAATCCAACCTGAAATTCTTCTGTTTTTCACATTTGAAAAATGATCTGTTACTGCATAAGAAAGCAATATTGATTTCGAGTATTTATTACAGTGTGAAATTAAATGATTCACATCTTTTACATATTCTAACACGCCACTAAAGACAATAAAATCGACTTCTGGTAGCTCCGGAAGTTCTTTGTTAAGATCAATGACGAGCGTTTCATCATCTCGTTTTATAATATCGGAATTATAATACTCACAATTCTCGGGCAAGTTTTTTTTCAAAATCAAACGGCGAGGCCCAAACTCCAATACTTTAGAGTTGGGAGTAATTTGCTGTGCCAACAAAATAGTGCGTTCATCCCAAGTTTCATCTAGGGTGTCGGTTTTGCTCCATCGTTTATAATCTGAAATCCCAAAAATCTTCAGAAGAGACACATATAAGCTCCGCCTTGTTTTTTGAATAATAGATCTAAGTTTATTAAGTATTTTTGACAGCATAGTTTGGTTAGTTTGGAATTGATTTGGTTCAAAATCAATATAATTTAGGGCAATTATAATTTTTTTCGAAGTTAAACTTTTTATTGTAATTCCCTAACCCAACTTTAAATCACTTTTACACAGGTGGATATTCTTGAGTTTCTTCCAAAACCGCCTTAAAATAATCCAACGAAAGATACTTCTCGAGATCCGGACGATTTAAACGAACTTTTTCACTTCCCAGTTTCCATTGATTATAAAGATTTTTTAGTGTTGCCGCAATCTTTTCGATCTCATCAAAGTCAAATTTATATGGGTAATCATTTCCAAGCAAACGTTTGCATTCACTATAATAAGGTCCCACTAATAAAATAGGTGCATCAGCGGTGATGCAATGGGGAAACTTTCCGGGAAGAAACGGGCTTATTTCAGATTTTGCTTCCAAAATAATATTGACGACGGCTAGTTGTTGCATTCGATATGTCTCTTCAAAAGCAACATAACCATTACTTACATACAACTGTGGCAACTCTTTCGATTGCTCCAACATATATTTAGTAAAAACAGACTCACCTCCTAAAAAGAGTAGTTTGGCATCAGAAATCGCCTCAGGAGTTTTCTTTAAAAAAAGTTCAAAAGCTTCTACCAAAGGTTTAGGGTCTCTTAAATCAAGTAGATTTCCTGCATGGAGCAAGTTAAAATTATCTTTGTTAAAATAATGAGGAAGATCAACGGCGTGCATCTCAAAGTTTACAATCTGATGCGGAATGATAAGAGATTTTCCTTCCATCGCCGGATAATAACTCTGTAACCATTCTTTCAATACCAAGCTTGGTAAAACAATGCGTTTGGCTTTTTGAGTCATTTTTAAAAAGAATCTCCGTTTTTCCCTATAGCCTCTCGGAATATAATTATAGGGTCTTGGATATAATTGCTGCGGATAGGGATCGTGAACACAGGAATACCATTTGTCGTGCCAAGCGGGTAGTGAGAGAACTGCTCTATGTGTACGGTAACTATTTCCTTTACTTAGTGTCCAGATCATTTGAAAATCTTTTGGACTATGCTTTTTTATTGCGTTTTCAATACTTTTACTATCATTAAAAAACCCAAACGAGAAACCTAAAACTCTATCAACCCGCTCTCCAATTTGTATTTTAAACCATCTGAACAATAGGCGTTGAATCCTTCCAAGGATAAAAAATATTGAAGCTTTTCTTTCCTCTGCAGCAATGCATTCTATCCCGTTTATCTTAATATCTTTTCTCGTATAATGCAAACACGTTACTTCATATCCCAACTGTCTCAAACTGTTGATCATAGCCATGTTTACCTTTGTTCCACTACTGTCGTTGACATCTATTGATTCAACTACAGCCAGAATTTTTGGTTTTGTTGCAGACATAGATTTAGATATTATTTTTTACTTTTTTTTTCATTCGATTGTATACTGACCAGATAGGATACATGGCAAACTTAAAATTGCTAAACAGCTGTTGTGATGTACCATGATTGCTCACTACTAATATTTTGTTTAACAGGGTCTTATCGCGAAATGTAATAGCAATACTCGATAAGTATTTGAGTAAATAATCTGAAAGTAAGCGTTTTTCAGCCAAATGCTTCGCTATTAAGTAAGTTGCTTCTTTCTTTGAATTTACCCGTTTTGGATTATGCTTTATAAACTCACCAGTATTGGATTCCTGGTGTTTTCTTCCGTAGAACAAGGTTTTATCTATGGATATCCCTTTAATATCTTCGGAAAGAATGCGTACATAACACTCCCATTCTTCGGCATACATAAGCGTTTCAGTAAAACGAACACCTTCAAAACACTTCTTCGACCACATAACAGCACAGGAATTGAATGGTATTGTATGATCAATCATTTTAGAAAGATCTTGCTGAAGGATCTCAAATTTTCCGAAGCTCTCTGTATCATCAAACTTATAATCAAAATCTCCATGAAATACCGTACGAACATAACGACAGTACTTATATTTATCCAATTTTAACTCATTCACACACAATTCCAGATTTTGAGGATGCACAATATCATCGTCGTCGAAAAAGATAATATAATCACCTGTAGCGCTATCTATTCCATAATTTCTACATCCCGGTAGGCCTTTTCCATAAGAGCTGGGACGCTTGGAAAAATTAAATCTTGAATCTTGTTCAAGGATAGGCGTAATAATTTCCAAAGTATTATCAGTACCTCCGTCGTCTATGATAATACATTCCCAATTTTTATAGGTCTGGTTTGTAATTGACTGCAAAGTTTCCACAATAAAGTGAGCCCTGTTGTAGGTCGCCATTACGATTGAAACTTTGTGTTGCAAATCCATTTTTTATTTAATTAATTCTACCACCATTGTTTCGAGTAAATTCATTTTAGATGGAATTACAGTACCATGCCTTTCTACATTCTTTAAATGTTCATCTGTGCTTTCACCGACCTTGCAGGAGCTAACATTTTTATAACCATATTGCAGTGCTAATCGCTCCAAACTCTTAAAATTGTGAATCATTTGATGCCCCCAAGCTTTAAAAAAGTTGTTTATGACATAGCAATAATGCGATTCCTTATTCTCCACTTTTTCTTTCACCGACTGTAAATAAGGGCTATGGTTCACTGTCCATTCGGTATATTCAGAATGCATGTCTGTTTGTGGATTTTCATATAGATTGAACAAAAAATCTAACGAAGGAGTTGCGATTCGCATAATTCCGCCTTTTTTTAGAATTCTTGCCCCTTCACTTAACATATTGATTTGTTGATCAGCAGTAAGGTGTTCAAAAAGGTGCTCTGAATAAATATAATCAAAGGTTTCACTTTCCATTGGAAAAATGTTTCCAGCGTCAAGAAAAGCAATGGATTCCTTACTTTGCAAATCGGTATTTAACCACCCTTCGTAAATATTAGCTCCACAACCTATTTGAAGTTTTTTAACTTTATGATTAGAAATGTAATTAGAAATAATTGTTTTCTGTGAATTCAATTTTTCGCGTGTCTTCTTTTTGGTACGGCCATCGCTATAAGCACCATACACCGAGAATTTTAATAAATTTTTAATCGTTTCTTTCATTTAAAAAGTTTTTTGAAAAATCTAAGAGGAGACAAAAGAAGTTTCCCAATCTTGGCATCCACAGTTATATCTTTATTTTTTACCGAAACCTGTAACATTTCATTTTGCCTTAGAAAGTTCGATATAGTAGCTTCATAATTCTCGATGTAAATATCTTTATGCTTCAGGTAAATATACTTCAGAATATCAAATCTCACTTTATTAGCTCTATTGGTTGTTGAATCACTTCGCTTTCTGTAAGTATACAAAGCTTCTGGAATTACAGTTGCAGATCCGCCATTTTTCAGCAAACGAATAAAAAACTCCCAGTCTTCAAATCCTTTACGCATACTTTCGTCATAGCCACCACAGGCTTCCCAATCTACCTTTCGAAACATTGAAGTCCCCAAAGCACAGTTCTTAAACATAAAATTAACTACAGTGCCGCCTTCCGGATTAAAAAGTTGTTGAGAGCCATCCTCATTAATTAGATTCGCCTGACAGGTCACCATTTTTACTTCGGAAGACTTTTGAAATTCCTTTAATGCCTTTTCACAAAAAGACGCTTCGAAATAATCATCGCTATCGAGCATTAATAGAAAATCTGCTGAAGCTGTCTCGACACCTGTATTTCTTGCAGAACTCTGTCCCTGATTGGTTTGTGTAATAAGCTTGGAGATTTTAGGTTCCAGTTTTTTTAACACTGCCTTCGTTTCCTCATTAGAACCATCATCCACAACGATTACCTCAACCTTGACATTTGTTTGTCCCAATGCCGAAGCCACCGCCTGCTCAATATACTTGGCATCGTTATAACAAGGAATGATTATAGAAACTTGTTTTTCCAAAGGCTATGGTTTCGAAATTTTATCTTTCACGGCTTTCACGGCTTCTAACCATTGTCGGCCGAACTTTTTATCTGGTTCCAAATGATTTCCTTCTGCCCATTCGTTCCATGATTTTATAACAACAAACTTCGGATTCTCTGGATTTTCTTTTAATTCATCAACGGCAATCTGCAGATGTTTTTGCCATGCTTTTGGGTCGGCATTTTTAAATATAAGTGATTTTTTTCCACTGCGAGCCGAGTTATCCCAATTTGGGAAGACACAGGATATGTATTTTTTGTTCGGAAACTTGATGTTTAGATGTGCTACTCCGTCGGCATAGTCGAATAGTAAAGGTTTTTTACGGACTCCTACTTTATTTGAAGTACTCACTGCCTTTTTAATGCGATTCTCTACTTTTCCCAACAAAGACTCTTTAGAAAACTGATTTTTATTGCCGTAGCGCATTTTCAGAAATACATCCAAACCAACTTGGCCATAAATCGCGTCGTTTTTTAAGATGGAATCATGATCGGCATTAACCGTAGCCACAAAATAGATTCCGTCGAAGCCTGCTTTTTTAGCAAGAGCATTAAAGGTGTTAGTAAAAACCTCAAGATCCGGGATATCCCCAATTCTGTAGATATGAAACATAGGCATATTAGCTACCTTGATATAACGTGAATCCTGAAAAAATGGCAATAAATAATTGAAATAAGCCGTATAGCCCTCTTTACCTTCGTATTCCTGCTCGATTAAAACTTCCGGATTATCCAGTCCGTGCCAGATTCCTTTCCAGGTTTCATTTGCCCAACAAAAACAAAATGGCAGATCGGGCGATTTACTTTTTAGCATCTCTTCGGAAGGGCGTTGCAACAACATCTTCTTACTGGAGAACCAATACTGATAATAGATAAAACCATCGACGCCGTACTCTTTGGCAAGTGTCGCCTGCTGCTCGCGTACTTCGGGGACCCGTAGATCGTAAAAGCCCAATTCGGACGGCAAAATAGGCTGGTAATGCCCTTTAAACAGAGGTTTCGCTTTGGTGACATTTGCCCATTCGGTAAATCCTTTGCCCCACCATTTATCATTCTCCGGAATGGGATGAAACTGTGGAAGGTAATAGGCAAGAAATTGTATGTCCTTTTGCGCCATGATTTAGGTTATCGCTGCTTTTTTTGAGTTCCGAAGAGTGTAAATCTGAAGAACTTTTTAAGAAACGCATCAGTTACAAACTTCTCACTTTTTAAATTGGATTCAAACTCTCTTTTTAAATATAGTTTTTTATGTTCCAAAGATTTGAAAGAACCGTAATGCTTCACGAAGAAATCGGCATGTTTTACACTAATATATTCAAGTAATTCTTTGGATTTTTCAGCATCGATTTCAAGTAGCATAGAGCCCGCTTTGATTCTATAATAAAAGCCTTGATAATCCAATTGATGTACGTTTCCACCATTTTTCAGAAGAGAGATCCAAAATTCCCAATCTTCCCAGCCATGCCCCATATTTTCGTCGTAACCACCCGTTTTTTTCCAGTCTTCTTTTCTGAAGAGTGCTGTACAAAAGATCATATTAGAACGGCTCAAATTATGTAAACTGAACTGTGGTAATTCCCAAACTCCTGAAGCATCTCCAAATTTTTCAGCTTTGCAATACACAACTTTAAGCGAAGAATCCTTCAGAAAGACCTCAATCCCTTTTGAGAGATATTCCTTGCCAATCTTATCGTCTGCATCCAGCGGAAGGATAAATTCTCCGTTTGCAGCCTCAATTCCGAAGTTACGCGCACTACACAAACCCCCATTTACCTTATGCAAATAGGAAAAACGTTCATCTTTTGCCACCCATTGAGAAGCAACTTCCTTAGTGTTATCGGGGCTGCCGTCATCAACGATAAGACATTCCCAATTCGAGTAGGTCTGATCCAAAACAGATTGCAGAGCCGCGTCTAGATACTGCGCCTGGTTGTAGCAGGGAACGACTATTGAAATTAAGGGATTCTTCATATTCGTCCCAAAATTAGCAATAATAAACTTTTAATCTTGTGTTTAAACTGATGGAAAGGGCTCGCATGTATGGCTTTCCATATAAAATAAAATTTCGAAGTAGTTTTTTTTGAATGTTTAAGCTCTCTAAAACGTGTTAGATAATAGCGAGAAGCATACTCACTAGCATAGTTTTGAGAAAAATTATCAAGCTTAAGGCCAAGGCGTTTTCGTCGTTTATAGGCATTCATAATAGCGTAAAAGTGCCAGTATTCTGCCTTGTACAGATTTTCGTTATTGGAAATACTGTTTTCATGAATGCGATAATTGTACAACACTTTATCGAGAAAGAGATGCTCGCCCTGCTCTTCCATTTTATAATATAAATCCTGATCGACTGCCCGTTTCATATTTGGATCAATCCCTTCCGTTTTATCATACAGTTGTTGTTTGAAGGAGGCAAATGCAGTTAAAGCCCCTTTTCCGAAGGTGAGATAGGATTTATCATTTGGAATGGCGCTTCCGTGAGATCCATTTTCAATAAAATTCAATTTCATATCGACCAGCGCGTATCGGGAAGTAATAATGGCAACATCGGGATGGTCTTTATGCTCATCTACCATAATTTGCAACGCATCTTCAAGTATGGTGTCATCGGGATCCAAGAAACCGGAAATTTCACCTTTTGCGTGTTTGGCACATTCTCGTTTGGTGTAGCCACAGCCCTTATTTTCGGATCTTTGAATAAAGGTAAATCGTTCGTCCTCCCCTATTATTTCTTTGATTACAGCAACTGAATCATCCGTTGAACCATCATCCACGATGATCGCCTCCCAATTTGTATAGGATTGCGCCATGATACTTTTATAGCAATCGGGAAAGAACTTTCCGTTGTTATAATTAGCGATGAGGATGGAGAATAGCATGTTGATTTTTATAGGGCAAAGTTACATTTTAAAAGGTACTCTTAAAAAATGCTCAGATTTGTAAATGAGTTTGGCCTTTTTTAGCATTTAGATCTCTACTTTTCTTGATCTGCGGCTCAATTTTTTCGTACAATTCCATTTCCTTTTTTAAGGGCGCGAGTTTGCCAAACTTTCCTTTAAGTTTTAGTTTTAGCAGCCTTTTCTTTAGCCCATCAATAACTCCTTTTAAATTATTAAGGCCCATAGGGTCATTGATATTGGCATATTTCACCTTACATGAACGTTCCTGCTGATTGTAATAGGCTTCGGAAAACAAGTCAATCACAGCCGCTTCTCGATCGACTCTGTCATGGATTATAAAACATTCGGGGAGTATTCCAATTTTGAAATTGTGGTAAGTCACTCGCTGACAATAATTATCGTCCTCACCATAATGGAAAAATAGCGGATCGAAACCACCCACGGTGTTAATAATCTCTTCGGAAAGCAACCAGGCGGCGGCATTTACGAAAGGAACAGGATATACTGGTTTGAGAGGCTGTTTAAGCACATAATCGGAATAGAAATCGGAATTGTACTGAGAAGTTAAATAGCTTGAAAAGTTCTTATCCAACTTCTTTTGATTGGCGGTAATATGTATCGGACTTACAATTCCATATGCTGGATTGGCTTTTTGAAATGTGATCAATTTCTGAAGGCAGTCATCTATCAAATAAGCATCTTGATTAAGTAGAAAGAAATGCTCTGCACCTTGTTGAAGGGCCCACACAATTCCTGTATTATTTGCTTGTCCGAAGCCAAGATTCTTTGTTTGATGCAATATTTGAACCTTCGGAAATTTTCCCTTTATAAAAGAAACCGTTTCATCGCTTGAAGCATTATCGACCACCACCACCTGATAATCTCCACAGCTCTTCAGGCATTTTTCAATCCATGGCATGCCGTTGTAGGTAACGATGATGATAAAGCTAGAATTCATATTTAGAATAACTTTTTAATTTTTAAAGTTAGAATTTTCCATAAAGATTTCATGTCCAACCGATTTGAAAACTGCTCGAGAGTCAAATCTACCTCATTTGTAGTGGGCTTAAATGTATTGAGTAAGGCTAACTGTTTTTTAAGCATGATTTCTTTTAATTCCGGGTCTTTTAAATACGACAAAATGCAGGATTGATACACAGCAATCTTTCTATTCATTTCGGCATCGGTTAGGGTCGAATAAATTCCCACATTATTTCGGTACACTGCCATAATATCATCTAATCTTTTAATAGGTCCTTTTTGGGAAAGAATGATATATAAAAAATAATCCCCTACAGTACTATATTTAAACTCGAATGGAAATTCTTCCAAGACATTTCGAAATACGACGGATGGTGTATGTATAAAATTACCCTGCTCAATAAGATCTTTAGCGGTTGCCGGCAACTTTTCTATTTTGTTGTATCTGGCTTCAACACTCATATCAGGTTCCAGCACTTCGTTGGTTAATAACTGTACCCTATGAAAGCATATAGTATAGGTTGGATTTGCTTCTAAGAAATCTACTTGCTTTTGCAATTTTAAAGGATCGGTCCAGTAGTCATCTCCTTCAAGTAAAGCTATATATTTTGCATTGCTTTGAAAGCATTGCTCATACATAAAAATTCCATTGGCATTTGCTCCAATATTACTTTCATGCGAAAACAATTCGATTTTGGAAGGATACTTTTCCTTTAACTTTTGACAAATTTTTCTGGTTCTATCTGTTGAACTATCTTCCCCAATGAATAATTTAAATGGAAAATGAGTCACTTGCATCATAACAGACTCAATAGCTTGCTCAATAAAAATCTCATGATTATATGTAACCATCCAGACTGAAATTAGAGGATGCGTTTTTTTATTTGTCATTTATTTTCCTTTGAAAAGAGATTGGAGTTATAAATTATTTTCTTTCAAAAATAATATTATAAAGTTTTGGTTCATTTGGAACTTTGAATCTTTCTAGCTCTATAAACCCATTCTTATTTAAAAAAGTTATAATGTTTTCAAAATTTGGATCAATTTCGTTTAATTCAAAAATTATCCCTTTTAAGGCCTCACTTTGTAATGTTTTGGCAGCTCCAATTAAAAAAGGCATTTCAGAACCATCAATATCAATCTTAAGATAATTTGGAGAAGGATATACCCCTTCCTCTATAAAGGAATCGATTGAAATAAGTTCTATTTCCTGATTTTCAACAAAATCGAAATTTAAGTCATTTCGTATTTCTCCATGTTCAACTATTTTTTGATGTCCCCCTTCCCATGGCTGCCCTATTTTTATAATAGCTTTACCATTTTTAGCCCCTACTCCGGCATTGATAGCTTTAATTCTGTCTTCGTCAAATCCATTAATTTCTATATTTTGTGAGAAAACTAAAAAATTCTTAGCCTCAGGTTCAAAAGATATAACTCTAAGGCCTTTCAATGCGGCATACAAAGAAAAGCGCCCTTCACAAGCACCTAAGTCATAAAAGACGTCATTAGGTTCCATTAAGTCAATAAAATCAAGATTCTCCGTTTCATAATTCATTCTAGCGCAAAGTTCAAGAGAGCGGGTATACGTCATTAGTTTAAAGTTTACCCCCCGTACTTCGACCTCACTAAATTTTAGTTTATCTGTTTTCATTATGAATAAATTTTAATAAGTTCTTCGTTTATAGGGAAATCTTTAGTGATAAGCTCATCTATTGGTTTGTAGATATAAGGATGAGCATATTTTCTTTTTAAAAAAGAAGAATCTTCTAAATCATTGTATCTAAAATGACAACTCCATCTTGGTCTATCTGTAATATTATCACCGCTTTGATGGATCAAAAACGACGAAAACAATAGAATATCTCCAGTTTTAACCTCAACAGATGTTAACCGAGCTTTTTCTTGTTCGCTCAATTTCACCATGCCAAAACCATTTTCAATATGATCTGTTCTTAAACCATCTAAATGGCTTCCTGCCAATATTTCTAAAGCCCCTAAATCTTTATTAATGTCCACTAATGGAATCCATATTACCACTGAGTTAAGTGATCCTTGCATACTCCTCCAATCCTGATGTGCATTTACAGTGTGAAATATTTTCTTTTTAGCTAGTCTAGAATGATTAAAATATAAAACTGGTCTTGTACTAATCGTTGGAGATTTAAGCTTTACTTGATGCAGCAACTCAATAATTTTAGTATGTAGAGATAAGGTGTGAAGACTAATTAAGTGCTGCGCTTGTTTCCCACAATTCGAAAGACACTCTATGTCTTGCTCAAATAATCTGTAAAGGAAATCATTATACTGCTCTTCATTTAGGTCATCTAAAGTACATCTAGGAGTATACCCTTTTTCAATAAACTGTCTTAGAAAAACATTTTTTGCATCATTTAAAACTATATCGATCTCTTTCTTTAAAAAAAAGTCCTTCAAAATAAGATATCCGTTTTTATTAAAAAAACATTTACTTTCTTCCATTCTTAATTTAATTGAGGTACAATATAAATTTATTTATCCTTCCAAATTGCATATCCGAATCCTGTTTTTCCAAATCCGTTTCCATTATAAAACATATACAATGTAGTACCATTTTTAAAAACATAAGGATATGAAATCATTTCTGAATCCCAATTATCCTTAGTAACATCAATTCCAGCTTCTTTGTCTTTCCTTTCCCAATGCACCCCATTTTTAGATTCTGCGTAACCTATTCTATAGGTGTTTTCAGTATTGGTTCTGAAATCACTTTTCTTTCTTCTTCCAAACCACATTTTATAAACTTGGCCTTCTTTAATTACAGAAGCACTAACCAATCCTCCCTCATCTTCAAGTAATGGAATGGCAATTTTCCCTGTTTGATTCCACTTGATTCCATCCAATGATTCCGCATATTTAATATTATAGATGGGTTCTGGTTTTCCTTCAAAAAGCTCCCATTTTATACAAGATAGATACCATATTTTAAAGAGACCCGCCTCGAACATAACATAGGACGTTCCAGAAAAATAGGGTTCTATATGGTTTATGGAGATTATAGGCCCTTCAGAAATTCTATGAAAAGTGGCGCCATCATCTTCACTTACCGCAAGACCAACAGCATTTTGATAGGGAACCGATTGTCTGGTTGTCCAACCTATATAGTATAAATATTTTTTGCTGCCTACATTAATAATTGAGGAGGGCATCATACCAGAATCGTCAAAAGCGCCAAGATTTCCAAAACTAAATAAAGGTTTATTATTCTCGAATATAATTTTTTGAGGATTCTCTTTCTCAACTTCTATAAAAGAAATATTACTTTTTCCTTCGCTATTTCTAGTGGCATAATAAATTCGAAGTCTATCAGACAATACATCAACTACAGGAACTTGAGCATGACTTTTATTCCACTCATAATTTCCCTCAACTGCATATATAAGTCCTTTTTTCTCCCACATAATCACATGTCTCTAGTAGATCGGTCCGATTTCACCGCGGGGTTTCCCTTATAAAACCCCCATTCTTCAGTATTTTTCGTTATACTCGCAGCCATCGCAATAAAGGAACCTTCAGCAATAGTAATTCCATCTCTTAGAGTGGCGTTCACTCCTATAACGCAATAACTTTCAATTACACAATGCCCAGACATTACCACATGAGAAGTAAAAAAAACATGGTCTTTAATAATACTATGATGTCCAATATGGTTACCACTCCACAAGATAACATTGTTACCAATTGTTGTAAAAGGTTGAATTGTGTTATTTTCAAGGATGAAACAATTATCTCCAATTTGGTTATCAAACAATGTTGCCTTCGAGCTTATGTAAGAAATAAAATCATATCCCTTACTTTTTCCTTCATTATATATCTTTTCTCTTAGTCTATTCATTTTTGTCCCTATCATGGGTGCAAACAACCTATAGTCAGTGGATGGATAAATTTTATTAATGGTTTCAAAATCGATTAATGGCAATCCTTTAAAAGTATCTGTTGTTTTGTATTCTTGATGCACCGTAAAAGCTACAACTTGATGTTCAGAATCTGTGGTAAGATAATAGTGAGCCAATTCTGCAAGGTCATTTACTCCAAAAATAACAATCTTAGCCATGATATTTATTTATAAAGATATACTGTGTATTCATAAAGTCCATAATCATTTCTTATGACAAAATTTCTCGAAAGGTTTTTTGTCATAAAATCAATTAATAGGTCTGTAGGAAGATGAAATAAGTCATCACGTTCCCATTCAACCGCCTTAGACATAACGTTGAAGGCAATACCCTTATCTACTTTATCAAAAACAACTGTAATCATTGATTTAAAATAAAGCCACATTTCGTCAAATGTAAGGTCTATTTTTTCAGTAAACACTCCGTTCAAAATTGCGTAATCAAAATTACTAAGCGTATTTATATCATCCTGAAGGATATCAAAACAGTAAAAATTATTCTTCGGAAATTTCTCTTTACTAAGTGATATAATCTTTTCAGAAATATCTAATCCTGAATAATTTATATAATCATAAAGTTTATTCTGATTCGTCATGAATTCAAACATATGTCCGGCCCCACAACCAAAATCCAATAAATTACAAGTCTCACCGTCTTTTATTAAACCTAACATTATTTTATAACGCAGAATTGCATCATTTTCATTAGGCCAGTCGGCACCCTTAAGCGTATCCCCATGTTTGGAAATACAATTCTCATAGTGTTTTATTATATTCAAGTATTTTTTTGATTCCATTAATTATTCAAGGCTATATTGATGAAGAAAATTATTGGTTTGACTAATATTATTAAACATTAGTATATCGATTATCGACAACCAAGGTACAAAACTAGAATCATATTGATGATATTTAATATTGTCACCAATAAGAAATTTTAATTTTATGTCATCTTGCTTAAAATTATCTTTAGTGTACAAAGGCCTACCTCCACTTGCATTAATATAAGTATCGGCTTTTTCCTTTTTAGCAATAACTCTAAGACGTTCTTGTTTCTCTAGACCTCGAGAATCTGAATGAATCTCAGAACTGTAAGCAAACGATTTTTGCATACCTAGATATTCACTTATAAAACGCACACTATTAGCTGCAAGACTAGAAATATATTTGCTATTCTCTTCCATAATAAAATCATGAAGCAAAGGATAAAACTCATCAAAATAGGGTGCTTTTTTATAAGCCAATTCAATCCGTTTTAAAAACCTATTTTTTTCATTTATATCGAAATTTATCTGTATTTCATTAATTAGTTTGTTCTGACTTGCATTCTTACATGGAACTGAAAAAAGAAAGGCTTCATTATTTATTAAAATATTATTTCTATTGATCCATCCTTTTTTAATGAAATTAACGTCATCGTAAAAGATGAAGGTATCTACCGCCTGCAATAATTGAAAATATCCAACATAGGGGAAAAAATAAGGCTGCATAATAGCTAACTTCATATAACTTTTTTAATAACATCAATTATCCGTTGTACATCAACTAAATCCATTCCATAATACAAAGGCAGACATAATACGCGTTTTGCAATAGACTCTGCAACAGGCATTTTACTGTATTCTAAATAAGGCATAGTATTTAAGGATGGAAAAAAATATCTTCTTGGAAATATTTGTTGTGCTTCAAATAGATCCATAACCTTTAAAAGAATTTCTTCATCTTTTAGTATTATAGGGAAATAAGCATAATTCAAATCAGTTCCATTTCTCCAGGTAAGAAGTTGTAAAGAATTTGAATTTTGAAATGCATTATTATATAAATTTACAACTTTTTCTCTTCCTGCTTTTATATCCTCGATATACGGTAGAACTGCTAATCCCATCGCAGCTTGCGGTTCACTCATTTTTCCATTAATCCCAATTCCAAAAAATTCTTCATTCCCTTTATGCCCAAAATTATGATGGTAGAATAAAGTATTTTGGAGATCCGAATTATTTGTGAATAAAGCTCCGCCTTCTCCGGTATGAAATAGCTTCGTCGCATGAAAACTACAGGTACTAATATCCCCATAATTGAAAATAGACTTCCCATTATAATTAATATCAAAACAATGGGCGGCATCATAAATCACCTTTAAATTATGCTTTTTTGCAATAATTTCAATTTCTTCAATATGACAAGGATTTCCATAGACATGCGTCGCCAAAATTGCTGAAGTTTTTGAAGTAATAGCCGCTTCAATTTTAGTCTCATCGATGGTAAGATATTTTGGGTGAATATCAACAAAAACAGGAGTACATCCCTCCCACACAATACTTGAAGTGGTTGCAACATAACTAAAAGGGGTTGTAATAATTTCACCAGTCAATCCTAAAGCCTTAATCGCAATTTGTAACGGAATTGTTCCATTAGTCAATGCTAAGACATAGGGGACATCAAGATGTTTCATCAATTTTGCTTCCAGTTTTTTTACCAACGGACCTCGATTTGTGATCCAACCGGCCTCCCAGGATTCTTTTAGGATGGCTTGATATTCCTCCTGTGGTGGTAAAAATGTTTTAGTGACTGTAATCATAGTTATTGAATTGTTTTGTTCTCCCAAGCAAAATTGTCATTTACTGCAGGCTTTCCTAGAAAATCACATAATTTAAAATAGTCATTTTTATTTGATACGTTTATTACTAATAGCTTGTTTGGCTGACTTCGGAAATATTCTTTCACAATGCTATTGTGATCCTTATAATATTCTATCAATATCTTCTTATTATATGGATCGTTTTCTGGAGTATTAAACAGAGCACGATTTACGTCATACGCATAACCCTTATAGAGATATTCTGCATTTTTAAGATCCTCAATGGTTGGGGCATCAATACCATTACTCCAAAGTTTTGAATGAAATTTTGTTAAGGAATTATACCATTGATCCGGAGAATCTCTTACGGTTAGTATAAATTTAGCATTCGGAAAATACTGTTCAAGGATTATAAAGGTATAAGGTAATGAGAACGGAGCATCCTGAAACGCTTCATATTTTTTACAATAAGTAATGAGACTCTTAAAATCCCTTTTAAACCAATCTTCGACCAAATGTTCGGCCTCTTCCTGATTTCCTAATTTATACGTATTATCAAAAAGGAACTTCTCAATCGTGGTAGTCCCGGTTTTATTCAAACCGATACAGAATATTTTCTCCTTAGATTTCTTAAATAAGCTCATGATTATTGGGATAATTTAGTCAAATTAAACGTGCATCCATTTTAAATTCTGATTAACGAGTTCTTCTAAACCGTTATTCTTTTCTTGAAAATGAGACAATAACGTCTTGTATAAATCTGGATCCAATTCTTTAGTATATTTCCTTTCATTCTGAATATTCAAATTCAGATCCAAATTATTAAATTCTGAAATATTTAAAAATTTGGCGATATTATTCAAAACAGAAATAATATTTCCTTTTAAATCTTGAAAATCCACAAAATGCATTTGATCTCTGCTGAAATAATTGAGATAATTTTCAATTTGTTCTTTATAATAACCTCTTCTAATTATGGAAGGCTCGATAAAATCTGAAGCAAGGCATATTTTCATTTCAGTCTTAATCCACTCTTCAAAAGAAGGGAACTTCCCACTGTATAGGAAGGTATAAGCCTTTTCAGTAGGATTCCTTTTTTCATGTTGTCTGGCAAGCTCTTTCTGATTAGGCTCCATCGACATTTGTCTGTACATATTCCAAGCAGAATAGGCTCTTTTTACCGGGTCTCGAAGAATAACGATTAATTTGAGGTTTGGATCAAATTCATAAAGTTTTTTTGCTGTACCAGGAAAATACAAATATCTTGGAGTGGCTTCAAATGAGAGGTTACGCGTAAAATATTCTTTAGGAAAAAAATCCAAATATCCTTCAGGCGGAGTAGGCTTTAGAGTATCGAAGTAATGAAGTTCCTTCAATTCCGGTGCTATTAACTTCGGATGTTGAGTAAGATAATGATGCAAGGAAGACGTTCCTGCTTTTTGAACCCCTATAATAATAAATGAAGGCTTTATCGTTCCAAAATTATATCCCTTCATGATGTTCCTGTATTAAATTTAGTTTCACACATAAAGGGAATTAGATATTTTTGAAATCAGCTTTCAATAGAAATGGCTGCCAAACCTCATCCTTATGAGTAATTTGAAATGACAATATACCATTTACTCTAATAAATGTTGTGTTTGTATTCATTTCTGTGGCAGTGATATTAACACTATACATTCCCTTAGATAGTTGTAATTCTTTGTGCGTCACTGTAAACTCCAAAAGATTATCTGTTACGATAAGATCATCCTCTTTACTATTTCTAGTAAGCACAGCGATTGGACGTTGCTCCTTATCAAAAATATTGATAGTAAATTGAGGTGTTTCGATCTTAGTGTTAAAGTTACATTTGACACGAAATTTTAAATCATCACCCCATTCGAGCTGTGGAATATCATCTACCAAACTTCTAGGTTGAACCACAGAGACTTCTAATTTCGTTATTGTTTTATCATCAAATATCACATCATTTTCATTGTTTGCAAAGCGCGTGTAATATTTATCTATCGCTTTGGCAACATCATCACCTTGGTATGCGACTTCTCCCTTTTCTAAAAGTATTATTTGAGTACAAATCCGAGATACCATAGGCATGCTATGCGAAACAAAAACAATAGCAGTATTCGGTAAAATTGTATCTATTTGCTTAAAACATTTGAGCACAAAACCAAGATCTCCTACTGCTAACACCTCATCAATTATTAACACATCAGGTTCCATTTGAGCCGCCACAGCAAAACCTAGTCGAACCTTCATACCACTACTGTAATTTTGAACCGGCATATCGATAAATTCCCGTATTTCAGAAAAATCAATTATCTCCTCTACCTTGTCATCGATTTCCTTTTTAGTAAAACCTAAAACAGCTCCATTGTTGTAAATGTTTTCTCTTCCGGTTAAAATAGGGTTAAAACCTGCTCCCAGTTCAATTAAAGCTCCAACTCTACCACTAATAGTTATTTTCCCGGAATCAGGATTGATTAGACCATTCAATATTTTTAATAATGTCGATTTTCCTGCACCGTTGTGACCAATCAACCCAAGGCATTCACCTCTTCTGAGTTCAAAATTGATATCCTGCACTGCCCAAAATTCCTTCGGTCTTAATAAACGTTCGCCCTTATTTTTTCCTAAGCCTGAAAATAAATCCTTCACCCCATACCATAAACTGGTCTTTAAATCCTTGCAAAACTTTTTAGAAAGTCCCTCTACCTTTAATAAAACCTCTTTCTCTTCCATACTAGGCGCTTAATCGTTCAACAATAATTGGAATAGAAATTCGATAAAAGACTAGACCAATTAGACTTAAAGGAATACACAGGCCGATAACTAAAAAATAATAGGAAAGATGATCGGGAATTGCGCCAATCGCGAGATCCCTGGCTGTTAGAATTAAGGGTGATATTGGATTATACTCCATTAGGGTTTTTACGACTCCTTCCTTCGGAATGGCATAAACTACAGGCGTGGCATACATCAAAAATTGAAGTCCTAGAGATATAAATCGCCCAATGTCACTATATAGCATTCCAATAGGCGTTAAAAATAACCCAACTGTTGTTCCAAATAGCACAGCACCCAATAAGGCGAGGGGAAATAACAAGAAGGACCAATTGAACCCTATTCCGAATGAAAACAACAAAACTATCAACAGTATTACTTTAACCGAACTGTTAAACATCAGTTTATAGATCCCCGAAATAATCAAGGCCTCTTTTGGAAAATTGATTTTTGAAATAATCGACCGTGCACCATTGGTACTGGACATGGGAGAATTTATGGACTCAGTGATAATAGACCATAATAAGGTTCCCGAAAAGACATACACCGGATAAGGCATCCCAGTATCTGTTACATTTACTGTTCCCGAATTATTCAAAAAGATCCATACTAAAGCGGTTCCTAATGGCGCAACAAAAATCCATAACAGACCAAAATAAGATTGCCGGTATTGCGATTTTATATCACGAATGGCTAATTGTTTGGCCAGAAATCTCGAAGATAAAATATCACGTATACTATCACCTAAGAGCTTTCCGAAGCGAGTAGTATTTTCTTTTTGATATACTCTAGTTTCTAACATATTTTGACGCTATTTTACGAGTCTTAGATGGTCAATATTCTAGTTCTCTTTAAAATATTCCCAGGTAATCTTCATCCCGTCTTCGACTGAGAAAAGTGGATTATAACCTATCATTTTCTTAGCCTTATCAATATTTGCCAAAGAGTCACGTACATCTCCTTTTCGTGGCGGTCCGTAATTTGCTTCTATGTCCTTTTCTGAAATCTCCTTCAAACTATTCCACAGTGTATTTAAACTGATTCTTTTTCCGTAGGCTACATTAAACACCTGATTCACTACTTCATCTGAAGCAAAGAAACCTCTAACATTAGCCTGTACAGCGTTTTCAACATAGGTAAAGTCCCTAGTTTGCTCCCCGTCTCCATTCATCGTCGGACTTTCATTGTCCATAAGTGACTGCATAAATAAGGGAATCACAGCGGCGTAAGCTCCGGTAGGACTCTGCTTAGGACCAAACACATTAAAATATCGCAATCCGATAGTTTGGCTTCCGTAGGTTTTATAAAAAACATCGGCATAAAGTTCGTTTACCAACTTTGTTACGGCATAAGGTGATAATGGCTTCCCTATTTTGTCCTCAATCTTTGGTAGCGAAGGGCTATCTCCATACGTTGAGCTTGATGCCGCATAGACCAATCGTTTCACATTAGCACTCTCTTTTTGAGCTACCAACATATTTAGAAATCCTGAAACATTTACGTCATTGGAAGTAATAGGATCGTTAATTGATCTTGGTACCGATCCCAATGCCGCCTGATGTGACACATAATCGATACCTGCCATCGCTTTTTTACAAGTTTCAAGATCACGAATATCTCCTTCCATAAATTCGAAGGAAGGATGATCCTTAAAAGCTGCAAAATTGTCGAGGGAACCTGTTGCCAGATTATCGAGTACTCTTACTTTCTTTGCACCATATTTCAACAAATAAGTTGTTAGGTTAGAACCGATAAAACCGGCGCCTCCTGTGACAAGAAAGCTCAATTGTGATAAGTCTGTGGTATGGTATTCTGTTTCGTACAAATTATTAATTTTATCTATGAGTTTTGAATCGTGAATCGTGAATCGTTTAATATTATTTATTCTTTATATAATTTCTATATCCTAAAAGTAATTTCTTTTCATCAGTTATTAAATTTATAACAGTTTCATCTTCTTTCACAAAGTCTAAACGAGTGGCTATAATGTATTGTGTTTCTAATTCTGCCAAAGACCCCATAGCTATACTCAAAAATTGCAAGAACTCCTTATCACTTTTCCTTGCGGCTCCCTCAGCAATATTTGAAGGAATAGAAACAGCTGCACGTCTTATTTGAGAAGTTAAACCAAATCGTTCTGAATCTGGAAAAGCACTCGAAATAGAATAAATACTTTCCACTAGATCCATTCTTTTTTCCAAACATCTAACTCTTTATGATTCCTAAACACTAATTAATTCACTTCTCACGTCTCACTACTTACAATCTGCCGTCTGTTAGTTCTTTAGGAAAGAATGATTTTACATCGAAGGTCACCGATTTCTCGGCGGTGTATTTATTCAGTTCAAATCCTTTAAATTCTTTATGTGCTACTGTTAAAATAACAGCATCGTAATTTTCTTTTAATTGTTTTACTTCGGAAAGTAACGGAATATCAAATTCGCGCTTTACTTCATCAACATTTGCCCATGGATCGTAAACATCAACGTTTAAATTGAATTTCTTTAATTCAGAAATCACATCGATCACCTTACTATTTCGAATATCCGGGCAGTTCTCTTTGAATGTAACTCCTAAAACAAGAACGTTACCATGCTTAACCTTCGCATCTTTTTGTATCATTAGCTTGATAACCTCATGTGCTACATATGCACCCATAGCATCGTTCATGCGTCTTCCCGCCAGAATGATTTCAGGATTATAACCTTCTTCAATTGCTTTCTGAGCTAAGTAATAAGGATCTACCCCAATACAATGCCCTCCAACTAATCCCGGAGAGAATTTTAGGAAATTCCATTTGGTACCTGCCGCTTCAAGCACATCCTGAGTGTTAATATCAAGTAAACGGAAGATTTTGGAAAGTTCATTCACAAATGCAATATTAATATCTCGTTGTGAATTCTCAATTACCTTAGCTGCTTCGGCCACTTTAATTGTTGGAGCCAGATGTGTTCCGGCAGTTATAATTGAAGCATAAAGGTCGTCTATATATTTCGCAGCTTCCGGTGTTGAACCTGAAGTAACTTTTAAAATTTTCGTAACTGTATGCTCTTTATCACCTGGATTTATACGTTCTGGTGAATAACCGGCATAGAAATCTGTATTAAACTTCATCCCTGAAATTTCTTCTAAAATTGGCACACAAATATCTTCAGTAACGCCCGGATAAACGGTCGATTCGTAAATAACAGTATCTCCTTTTTTAAGGACTTTTGCTACAGTTTCACTTGCTTTCTCTAATGGAATTAATACCGGCTGATTGTATTTATTCGTAGGTGTAGGTACCGTGACAATAAATACTGTCGCCTGTGACAAGTCATCGGCATTTTCAGAAATATGTAATCCTTTGTTATTCTTAAAGTTTAGTACATTTTTCAATTCATCACCCGACACTTCTAGTGTGTGATCTTCTCCATTGTTCAATTCAGCAACTCTTTTAGAATTGATATCAAAACCAATAACATGGTATTTTTCAGCGAAGGCTACGGCAAGTGGTAAACCTACATAACCTAATCCAATTACGGCAATTTTGGGGTTTTCTTTCATTTTTCTAATTTACAACAGATGCATACAGATAATAAATATCTTTCTGTAAGCTCCAATTTCTAATATAATTCTTGTTTATCGCAACTTTATCAGGCCAAATTACTGTGTTGTTGAACTTATTTGGGTCCTCTTGCTGTGACAATAATTGTTCTTCATTTTTATACTTTATTGTCGCCGGACCTGTTAAGCCGGGTCGTACCGATAAAATTATTCGGTCATCACCAGTTAATTGATCGGCATACCCTTCAATATCGGGCCTCGGTCCAACCAAACTCATGTCACCAATTAGTACATTTATTAACTGTGGCAATTCGTCCAGTTTTGTTGATCGCATCCAATGACCAAGCTTTGTTTCATTATTCGTAATGTCAAAAATATCATAATGCTCATTACCTGTTAAAGTCCGGATTTTATACAATGAAAATGGTTTTCCAAACCTTCCAATTCTTTTCTGAACAAAAAATCCGTTTCTCCTAAAATCGAGTGTCGCAATTACGAGCAGCAAAATTAAGGGAATTATAGCAAATAGAAGCAAGACAATCGAAATAGATATATCAAATATTCTTTTTGTAAGGTGTTGTCTACTAGAGAGCATCGTTTTTTAATCATTTAGAAAACTTGATCTCGGCTTTTTATCGTTTTCGCTTTTTAAAGAATCTCATGGTCCGTTCTAAGAATCCGGGTTTCTTTTCATCTTCGTGATACCCATTCCCATATACTCCATAGCCATAACCGTATCCATATCCGTAACCGTAACCATAACCATATTTGGATTTATCTTCAAAGAAGTTTAAAACAAAGCTCAAGTTGGTAACCTCACCTTTTTTATACTTTTCATTGATCATGGAGAACATTCCCTTCTTGGTATAATTTTGTCGCACCATATAGATCGTGGCATCAGCAAACTTAATAAGCTCAAGAGAATCGGCTACCAATCCTAAGGGCGGCGTATCCAGAATAATATAATCGTATTTACCTTTCAATTCATCAATTAGCATTTCCATACGTTCATTCATCAGTAATTCTGAAGGATTTGGAGGTATAGGTCCGGAGGTAATCACATCCAGATAAGGCATTTGAGTTTTTTGTATGATTCCATCTAAGTCTTTATCATTAATCAGATAATTGACCACACCTAGGTCATTATTAATCTTAAAATCTCCAAAAATCTTAGGCTTCCGAAGATCAAGACCAACCAGAATTACTCGCTTTTCACTTAAGGCAAATACCGAAGCAATGTTGATTGAGCAAAAAGTTTTTCCTTCACCACTTACGGAAGAGGTAACCAAGACCGTCTTTGATCCTTCCAGCCCTTGTTTTTTATACATAAATTGCAAACTGGATCGTATCCCTCTAAAAGCTTCCGCTACAGAAGATTTCGTTTTATTTAAAACTGCAAGATTGCTCTCCATCGGGCTTTTTCCAATGACACCTAATATAGGAATCTTCGATAAGCGCTCAATATCCTTCATAGTATGCACCTTGGTATCAAAGAACACTATTAGAAAAACAAACAGAAAAGGCACCAAAAACCCAAACATAGCTGCCATCACATTATTCAATCTAGTATTTGGCCCTACCTGCCCACCTCCAATATCTTTTGCCGAGTCTATAACCATAACATCACTAACATTTGCGGCTTTTACAAGGCCAGCCTCACTTCGTTTTGCTAAAAATAAATTGTATGATCCCTGACTTAAATTATAACGTCTTTCTATTTTTAATAGCTCTTGTTGTTCTTTTGGCAATTTTCTAATCTGACCTTCCCATTTTCCTAAATCTCTATTAACCGAAGCCAACTCCTGCGTTTTAAGTCCTTTAGATGAATTTATATTTTCCAATAGCACTACCTTAACAGCATCAATTCTTCTATCTATGTCTGCAAAGACGGGTGCTCCTTCTTTAAAAGAATACTGTAATCGGTTTCTTTCCTCAGCTAATGCAACTATTCTCGATACAGACGAAACTACACTCCCCTCCGAAATTCCCGCAACAGATGGTGCAGGTACATTTCTGTAATCAGATTTGCCAACAAGATAATTTTCTAAAACATTGAAATAGTTAAGCTCCCGTTCGATAAATTCTTTTCTAATATCTAATGAATTCAGCTTTTCATTAAGTTCATCTCCTTCCATCGCCAAATCGTAAATGGCATTCTTATTTTTATAGGAATTAAGGTCATTTTCGGCTGCGAGTACTTCTATGGATTTCTTTGTGAGACTACTATCAATAAAAGCGATGGTTTTGGTAGCAAATAAATTTTTTCTTTCGAGCATATCCTCACTCAAAACAGCTACAGATGTGTTCAAATAATCTACTAATCGAGCCTTATTGAGACCATTCAATGATAATCTTATAACAGAAGATCCTTTTGATTCCGGATCGACTCTAATTCCGTTATATCTTGCAACTATCCCATCAAAGTTGGAAAAACTAAAATAATATTTGGATCCAGGGACGACTGCTATTTCAGGATTTGGAAGAAATGTGCCACTAAAAAAAGGAAGCTTTATTTTATCTCCAAATTTAAAATCTCGTGAAAACTCATTCTCTTGAAAATAACGACCTATCTTTTCTTTGGTATTATATTTCTGAAGCTGATGTGATCCTTCATTAAAAGTACCTGAAAGTGTAAATGTTACCGAATCCTTAAAGGTAACAACCAACTGTTTGTGTAAAAGCTGTGCCTGTGTTGTATCCACATCAATAAAAAATGGAGTTTTTTTATAAGCGTCTATTTTTTGATACTTTCCGTCTTTGAGGTAGTTTAAAAAATACTGAAGTCTCGATACTACTTTTTCATTATGTGATCTCGACCTCAACGTAATAATCGCAGTGTTCACTTTGTCTGTTGTACCTCCCCAATTAAATGTAAGACTGGTATTACTAGTGAAAAACGGATTCTGATCATCCTTGATAGAGATCATATTGTCCATTTTATAAACAGGTAATTTCCTTACGTTAATATAATATGCGATCCCAAATGCAATTGCAAAGGAGATAATAAATAAGGGCCAATAGCTTAACAACTTAAAGAGAAAACCCTTGAAATCGAATGTGGAATGGGTTTCGTTTATTTCAAATTCTTCACTCATCTATTTAAGGCTTATAAAAAGTAAAACAGTAGTTGTAAGCGCAGTAACAATCGACAATATCGTAGTAAACGATTGTAAACCAGTAGTACCGGTACCAATAGATTTTTGTGGTAACGGATTTACTAAGATCAAATCATTCGGCTGTACGTAATAGTAAGGCGAATTCATAGCATTAATGCTAGTAAGGTCAATATGATGTACTTTCTGTCCTAACGGATACTGTCGTATAATAACAACATTCTTTCTGTCGCCAGTTACGGTAATATCACCACTGTTGGCAATTGCTTCCATTATACTAATCTGATCTCGATAAATAATATTAGATCCAGGACTCCCAATTTCCCCATTGATAGTATAACGTATACCCGCCAATTTTACAGTAACGAAAATATTCGCCTCTTCCTTAAAAAAATCCTCCAACAACTTTCGTTCTATTTCTTTTCGTACTTCTTCAACAGTTAAACCTAAGACCTGTAAATCTCCTAAACTAGGAATTCTTATTTTCCCGTGAGGATCGATCACAAAACCGTCATAATACAGCTTTTCTTCACCGGTAGCATTGAGATTTGCATCACTAACAGGATTAAAAATCCCAACCGTTTCCTGATCCAACGCCTTAACTCTAATGCTCAAGAGATCATTTACCTGCAACCGATATGGCTCCTTTATCTTACGAATAGAAACCAAAGTATCCAATCCGTTTTCTTGTTCCTGTAAATAGGTAAGTTGCTTAGTAGAAATACAGGAAGAGAAACATACCATTACAAGTAGGAGTAACAATAAATACGTAGATTTCATAGGAAGCAAGGGCTTGTTAATCAGCAAATATAACGCAACCTAGCTAATAATAAAATATTATTTATTTTATGTGATGTTTTTCTACTTAGTTTTGCAAAAAAAACAAGTTGAACTATCTATCTGTCGAAAACATATCTAAATCATACGGAGAACGTATCCTTTTTCGCAATATTTCCTTCGGAATAAATACCGGACAAAAAATTGGTTTCGTAGCAAAAAACGGAACGGGAAAAACATCCTTACTCAATATCCTTTCCGGTGATGACACCCCCGACGATGGAAATGTCGTGTTTCGAAAGGACTTAAAAGTATCCTTTCTTTCTCAAGATCCAGCTCTGGACCCCAAACTGACGATAGAGGAAACAATTTTTTCTTCGGATAACCCTATCCTGAAGGTTATATCCAGTTATGAAAAAGCCATCTTACATCCTGAAGACACTGAAGCCTACCAACAAGCATTCGATGCTATGGAAGCTCATCATGCATGGGATTTTGAAACTCAATACAAACAGATTCTTTTCAAACTGAAACTTGAAGATCTATCCCAAAGAGTAGCAAGCTTAAGTGGCGGACAGAAAAAACGTCTTGCACTTGCTAATGCGCTTCTTACGCAGCCTGACTTATTGGTGATGGATGAACCTACCAACCATTTGGATTTGGAAATGATCGAATGGCTGGAAGCATTATTTGCCAAGGAAAATTTTACGCTGTTCATGGTAACTCACGATCGTTACTTCTTAGAGAGAGTTTGTAATGAGATCGTTGAATTAGACGAAGGCAATCTATATAGTTATAAAGGGAACTACAGCTACTATTTAGAAAAAAGAGAGGCCCGCATAGAAACCGAAGCTACCGAAACCGGAAAGGCCAAACAGCTTTACAAACAGGAACTCGAATGGATGCGTCGTCAACCAAAGGCGCGTACCACAAAAAGTAAATCGAGGATCGATGATTTTTCAGATATAAAATCCAGGGCACATAAAAGAAGAAACGACCATGAAGTTGAATTGGAACTTAATATGGAACGTTTGGGAACCAAAGTTGTCGAACTTCATAATATTTCCAAATCTTTTGATGACAAGGAGCTATTCAACAAATTTGACTATAATTTCATAAAAGGGGAACGGATAGGTATCATTGGGAAAAATGGAACGGGAAAATCCACTTTCTTGAATATATTAACTGGAGGTATGAAACCCGATTCAGGAAAGGTAGTAATTGGCGACACAGTTAAATTTGGCTACTACACCCAAAAAGGGATTAAAATTAAGGAAGGTCAGAAGGTCATAGAGGTGATTCGTGAATTTGGCGATTACATCCCTTTAAAAAAGGGACGACAAATTTCGGCTACTCAATTATTAGAGCGCTTTTTATTCGACAGAAAAAAACAATACGATTTTGTTGAAAAACTCAGTGGAGGTGAACGAAAACGTCTGTATTTATGTACTGTACTCATCAGAAACCCTAATTTCCTGATACTCGATGAGCCAACAAACGACTTGGATATAGTTACTCTGAACGTGCTCGAAAATTTTCTGATGGATTTCCCGGGATGCCTGTTAGTAGTATCTCACGACCGTTATTTCATGGACAAGATCGTAGATCATTTGTTTGTTTTTAGAGGTGAAGGCAAAGTAGATGATTTTCCTGGAAATTATTCCGATTTTAGAACCTATGAAAATAGTACTCCAAGAATTGAGGAACAAAAAGAGGAACGAAAAGTAAAAAACGACTGGAAAGCGAATAATGACAAAGTTAAATTAAGCTATAACGAGCAAAAAGAATATGGGAAACTTGAGAAAGAGATAGCAAATCTCGAAAAATCAAGGGAAACACTTCAAAATAAATTCGCAACCGAAAAATGGGATGGAGATGAAATCGATAAACAATCAAAAAAATTACAAGAAATAATCGACAACATCGATCTTAAAACTACAAGGTATTTTGAGCTCATGGAAAAGTTGGAGGAATGACGACAGTGAGCAGTGAGCAGTGAATAGTGAATAGTGAATAGTGAATTAACCATACGTTGTCACTTCGAGTGTTTTTTAATGACCCTTAGGGAATTAAAAATAGTATCGAGAAGGAGTGACGTTAAAATAACCTGGAAGGTTTTATTAAAATGTATCGAGAAGGAGTGATCAAATCTAAAGAATTTGATAATTTGATAATTTTTTTTGGCTTTGTGACTCTGAAACTTTGAAGCTTTGAAACTCTGAAACTTTGTGACTCTGAAACTTTGCGACTTCAATAACTCATGTATTACCAGATAAAATCCTATATAAAATTCCTTTTAAGATCCTCGAATCAGCACGGGATCCACTCCCCTTTTGTGTACGATCTTATTACCAAGTGTCTTTATAACAAAAAGAGTTTCTCAGAATACGATACCCTTACGGATTATAGAAAAGCGCTATTAAAATCTTCGGAAAGCATTGAAATTAAAGACTTCGGACAAGGGTCGAGAGTGTTCAAATCGGACGTGAGAAAAATTTCTGAAATTGCCAAAAATGCGGGGATTAAAGCAAAAAGGCAGCGTTTGCTATTTCGTTTGGTACGTTTTTTTAATTCTGAAAACATGCTGGAGCTAGGAACATCGCTAGGATTAGCCACAGCGGCCATGTCATTAGGAAATCCTGCTGCTAGGATCGATACGGTTGAAGGTTGCGCAAATACTTCAGAAAAAGCACAGCAGTTTTTTGACCATTTTAATCTGAAAAATATTCGCTTGCATGGGATGTCATTTGAAAAGTACTTCACGTCAGTTTCCGAAGAAAAAACAATAAGTGCTTCGGAAAAGCCTTCAAAAACATACGACCTCGTTTATATCGATGGAAATCATAACAAAGAAAAGACACTTCAGTACTTCGAGATCCTTCTGAAACATTCGACAAACAAGACTGTTTTTATTTTCGACGATATTTATTGGAGCCCGGAAATGACCAAAGCATGGAAGGAAATTATTGAGCTTCCCAAAGTCACTGTAAGCATAGATACTTTTTATTGGGGCCTCGTTTTCTTCCGAAGTGAGCAACCAAAACAACATTTCAATATTAGATTGTAACAACTATCGTAGCTTTGCGTCTTATGACCAATATTTAAGTTGTAATTTTTACCCAAAATGCACACTGAATATTTTAAAGTTTTAAACCAAAAAACGTAGATGAGCTTAGTTATTAAAATCCGTGATATAACGAGAGATTTCCCACTCGGTCAAGAAATCGTTAAAGTTTTAAAAGGCATTGATCTTGATATCGAACGCGGAGAATATGTAGCATTGATGGGACCTTCGGGATCGGGAAAATCAACTTTAATGAATTTACTAGGTTGTCTGGATACGGCTACTTCCGGGACCTACGAACTCAACGGAAAAGATGTAAGCAACATGAGCGACGACGAGCTGGCAGAAATCAGAAATAAAGAAATCGGTTTTGTATTTCAAACTTTTAATTTGCTACCTAGAACCACCGCACTCGAAAACGTGGCATTACCAATGATCTACGCAGGAGTTTCAAAAGCAAATCGGACGCTACGTGCCGAAGAGGTACTCACAGAAGTAGGACTTGCAGACAGAATGGACCACAAACCTAATCAGTTATCGGGTGGTCAAAGACAACGTGTCGCGGTAGGAAGAGCCTTGGTAAATAAACCTTCCATTATCCTTGCCGATGAACCTACAGGAAATTTAGATTCTAAAACCTCGCTCGAAATCATGAGACTTTTTGACGATATCCACAAACACGGAAACACAGTGATCGTTGTAACACACGAAGAAGAAGTTGCCAATCATGCACACCGTATTATTCGACTGCGCGATGGCATTGTTGAGAGTGATGAGAAGAAGTAGTGAATAGTGAATAGTGAATAGTGAATAGTGAATAGTGAATAGTGAAAAAAAGATAAACGCTGTCACTTCGAGTGATTTCAGAACGACTATTAAGGAGTTTTGAAATAGTATCGAGAAGGGGTTGGAAGCTGGGAGCTGGGAGCTGGATGCTGGATGCTGGATGCTGGATGCTGGATGCTGGATGCTGGATGCTGGATGCTGGATGCTGGTAAGAAAATAAATAATTAAATTCTCAAATCTTCAATTTATCAAATTAATCTGACTCGGAGTTTGGAATTTGATATTTTGGAATTTGGAATTTGTCCTCCGTCCTAGTATCTTCACATAATGGAAATTTCTCTCACAAACCCAATCTTACTACTCATTGGTGGGATACTTTTACTCGCCTTGATCTATTTTTGGAATAAATCCAATACCAACAAGACGCGCAATCGTAGAAAACGAAATTTTAGAAGTCGGTATCAGGAAAGGAAAAGGGAGAAAGAATAAACAATCTTTGGGCAGAGCCCTCGAATTCTAAAAAAAAAAATTAAATAACAAATTCCAAAAAAAAACGATCCACGCTGCACCGAAAACTATTGAGTTCAAAGTTTAGAACTAAAAGTTTTTATGATTTTACAACCACGAATACACGAATATTTTTGTGGCTTTTATTCGTGTATTCGTGGTAAAACCCACAGTAGCGACTATTACATTACTCCTTTACTAACTGTTTTATCAAGATTTCGTCCTCACTCACAATATGCACAAACAAGATCCCGGAAGCCAGTTTTGAAATATCTAACGTATAAAAATCTGTCTCTTTTGTTAGCACTAATCTTCCTAAAACATCATAAATACTAATAGTTTCTATTTCAAGCTGCCCGGTATTTTTAATGATTACCGTGTTAGTTGCTGGATTTGGATAAAGGACGATGCTCATGTTCTCTATTTCTCCCACCTCTAGAATAGTTAGATTTTCATACCAATAGGAGCCATGTTCCTGAGGATGCACCGTGCTTACTAGCACATCTAAATCTCCATCATTATCTAGATCTGCAGTATCTACCGATCTGGGAAAGAACAACTCTGGATCCAGCAATTGTTGTGGCCCAAAAGTTCCCATGCCGTCGGTATTTTTATACCAAGCTATTTTATTTATGGATGTCAAGGCTGAAAGTACATCCATAAACCCATCATTATCCAAATCTGCAATACGAATATCATTAGCCGTATCGACCCCACTGTGAATAATCATAATTGACCCAAAATTACCTAAGCCGTCCAGGTTTTCACGCCATATTAAATCGCCATTCTTTTCAGAAACAATATCCAAATCGCCATCATCGTCGAGATCTCCGAGATCAAAGGCATTTTCATAAGATCCTTGGTTATCTATACTATGCTGAATAGAAAAATCCCCTTGGCCATCTACATTTTCAAACCAGGAAAGCCGTGCACCGGTAGCATTGCTAACAATATCTATGTCTCCATCCCCATCCACATCCCCTAAGCCTTGACGTCTTGCCTGTGCTATATTGGCATCAACAGTATTTAATGTGCTAAAATCCCCTTGCCCGTTCAGATTCTCTACCCAATAGAGTCCTGCACCATTGATAACCCCCAGCACTAGATCAGCATCCCCATCGCTATCAAAATCCGCCTGAGTAATGCCACCTGCCTTATTTAATCCAGAAGCAATTATTTGTGCATTAGAAAACAAACCACTTCCTAGGTTTTTGTACCAAACCACTTTATCCTCTCCAAAGGAACTCACGACCAAATCTACAAGGTTATCCCCATCAATATCTTCAGCAAGCAAATTATAAACATTCCCTATATTTAAATCAATAATATTGGGCTCTCCAAAATTTCCATAGCCATCATTTGGATACCAGGCAATAAAATCTAAAATAGCAATCACCGTATCCTGGTCGCCATCATTATCAAAATCTGCGGTACGTATCATACGCCCTCCACTTATGGGGTGTTCATAAATTAACTGTCGCGGACCAAATTGTGCTATAGCGTCTAGTCCTATCAGACAGCATACAAAAAATAGTAGCTTTAAATTCATAACTTTATCTATGGAGTTTCCTAAAAATAAAAGATTGATAACCGTTGAATAAGAATAACAACTCTAAATCATGATAGTAAATATCCATGAGGTCTCGACTGGCCTCCTTCGCAAAAGCTTCAGCGACTGTGGACGCTCGACCTGACTAATATACTGCTTTTGATTTTTATACTCCCCATCCCTATAATTAATTTAGTCTTTTATACCTTTAGCTGCTAATTGCTATACCATGAAAATATATACAAAAACAGGCGATAAAGGCACCACAGCATTATTTGGTGGGACTCGTGTTCCTAAATATCATATTCGTATTGAAAGCTATGGTACGGTCGATGAACTCAATTCGCATATTGGTTTAATAAAAGATCAAGAGATTGATCCTCGATCTAAGGAAATTTTAATGCGCGTGCAAGACAGACTTTTTACATTGGGAGCTATTTTAGCCACCGATCCTGAAAAAGAAAAACTAAAAAGCGGAAAGGACCGACTCAACATTCCGAAGATAACAGAAGAAGATATCGCGCTCTTGGAAACCGAAATGGACATGATGAACGAATCACTTCCACCCATGACTCATTTCGTATTACCTGGAGGTCATACCACAGTGTCATATTGTCACATAGCGCGCTGTGTATGCCGTCGTGCCGAGCGTTTGGCAACATTGTTACATCATGAAGAACCCATAGATGAACAGGTTTTAAAGTACCTAAATAGACTATCTGACTACCTCTTTGTGCTGGCACGAAAATTGACTTATTATCTCCAAGCTGAAGAAATTAAGTGGATTCCTGAGAAGTTATAATGACAATTGGAATCGTAAACACAAATAATTGAAAATCAGTGTATTATATACGTTCTTGAAAATATCGCAGAAATAATTACGATTTTCCTTGACTTTTTAATCTAAAAAATTATTTTTGCAACATATTAAAACCCTATAACACATGTACTGGACATTAGAACTAGCATCTTATTTAAGTGATGCACCTTGGCCGGCCACAAAGGACGAATTAATCGATTATGCGATTAGAACCGGAGCTCCTCTGGAAGTAGTGGAGAATCTTCAGGCAATTGAAGACGAAGGCGATTCGTACGACTCAATCGAAGAAATTTGGCCTGACTATCCCACCGATGAGGATTACCTTTGGAACGAAGATGAGTATTAACGGTAAGAACGTAATAATTGCGTTTCAAACATAAAAAATGAACAAAAAAGTCTCAATAATGAGGCTTTTTTTTTGCTTAAAAATTAAGATCACTTTACGCTATATTGACCACATTTAAAAACACACAAACCTCTTGGCAAATTGGTTTTTTTGCAGTTTTTTTGTAAAGCAATAGCAAGGGTCTTCCAACTAAAATAGAGAAAGGTCGCTGTACCACATCGACCGAATAACAAATAACTACTCAATGGGAATTTTAGATAATGTATTAAAAGTTTTTGTAGGAGATAAATCCAAAAAAGACATCGGTGAAATTCAGCCGCTTGTCAATGAAATTAAAAAATTTGAAAGTGCTCTCGAAGCCCTTTCATTAGATGAGCTTCGTGCGAAAACGGAACGATTCAGGGAGATTATAAAGGAAGATCAAAAGGATATTCAGCAGCAAATTGACCAACTTCAGATAGAAGCCGATGCCATGGAGGATATCGATCAGAAAGAAGATATCTACAATCAAATCGATACCCTTAAAACAGAACGCTACGAAATAGAAAAGGAGACCTTACTTAAGATCCTTCCGGAAGCCTTCGCTGTTATTAAAGAAACTGCCAAACGATTTAAGGATAACGAAACACTTACAGTTACAGCAAACGCTTTCGATAGAGAGATTTCTGGTGAAAAAGAATATGTAAACCTTGAAGATGACAAAGCTATCTGGCAAAATTCCTGGGATGCAGCCGGTAAAGAAGTGACCTGGGACATGGTACACTACGATGTTCAGTTGGTGGGTGGTATTGCACTTCACCAAGGAAAAGTTGCCGAAATGCAAACGGGTGAAGGTAAAACTTTGGTAGCAACGCTTCCAATGTATCTAAATGCCTTGGCCGGAAACGGGGTTCACTTAGTAACTGTGAACGACTACCTTGCGAAACGTGATAGTGCCTGGATGGCGCCTTTATTCCAATTTCACGGAATAAGTATCGATTGTATCGATTACCATAAACCTAATTCGTCTGCAAGACGTAAAGCATATAATGCAGATATTACCTACGGAACCAATAACGAATTTGGTTTCGATTACCTGCGTGATAATATGGCACACGCGCCGGGAGATCTTGTGCAGCGTCCGCATCACTACGCAATCGTGGATGAGGTGGATTCGGTATTGATCGATGATGCGCGAACTCCGTTGATTATTTCAGGACCGGTACCTGAAGGAGACCGTCATGAATTTAACGAACTAAAGCCTAGGATTGCCGATATCGTTGAAGTTCAAAAGAAATACTTGACTGGCGTATTAGCCGAGGCGAAAAAATTAATTAAAGAAGGTGACACTAAAGAAGGTGGTTTTCAATTGCTACGTGTTTTTAGAGGTATTCCGAAGAACAAAGCACTAATTAAATTTCTTTCCGAAGAAGGTGTAAAACAAATCCTTCAGAAGACCGAGAATCATTATATGTCTGATAACAATAGAGAGATGCCCAAAGTGGATGCAGAACTTTATTATGTTATTGACGAAAAGAATAACCAGATCGAACTCTCCGACAAAGGTGTTAATTATCTTTCGGGAGAAGATGACCCGGATTTCTTTGTGATGCCTGAAATTGGACTTGAAATCGCAAAAATTGAAGCACAAGACCTTTCTACGGAAGAAGAAGCAGAACTAAAAGAAGTGCTCTTCCGTGAATTTGGTGTTAAGAGTGAACGTATTCACACTATGAACCAACTGCTAAAAGCATACTCGCTTTTCGAAAAAGATACGCAGTATGTGGTCATGGAGAACAAGGTGATGATCGTTGATGAGCAAACCGGTCGTATTATGGATGGACGTCGTTATAGCGATGGATTACACCAAGCGATCGAGGCCAAGGAAAATGTAAAGATCGAAGCCGTTACTCAAACTTTTGCAACGGTTACACTTCAGAATTACTTCAGAATGTACAAAAAACTGTCAGGGATGACGGGTACAGCAGTAACGGAAGCAGGGGAACTTTGGGAAATTTATAAGTTAGATGTAGTTGAAATTCCCACCAACCGACCTATCGTTCGTGATGATAGAGAAGATAAAATTTATAAAACTAAACGTGAAAAGTACAATGCTGTAATTGATGAGGTGGTAGAACTTTCAAATGCTGGGAGACCTATTTTGATTGGTACTACTTCGGTGGAGATTTCTGAATTATTAAGCAGGATGTTGAGTATTCGTAATATTGATCACAACGTTCTGAACGCAAAAATGCACAAAAAGGAATCTGACATTGTTGCTGAAGCTGGTAATGCCGGAAAAGTAACAATTGCAACCAATATGGCGGGTCGTGGAACGGATATTAAACTATCTGAAGCCGTTAAAAAAGCCGGTGGTCTTGCTATTGTAGGTACCGAGCGTCATGATTCACGTCGTGTGGATAGACAGTTAAGAGGTCGTAGTGGTCGTCAAGGGGATCCGGGTAGTTCACAGTTTTACGTTTCTTTGGAGGATAATTTGATGCGTCTCTTCGGAAGCGAACGAATTGCCAAAATGATGGACCGTATGGGATTGAAGGAAGGTGAAGTAATTCAGCATTCCATGATTTCCAAGTCTATTGAACGTGCACAGAAGAAGGTTGAAGAGAATAACTTCGGAATTCGTAAGCGATTATTGGAGTATGATGATGTAATGAATGCACAGCGTGAAGTTGTTTACAAACGTCGTTACCATGCTTTATTTGGAGAGCGTTTACGTGTGGATGTTGCAAATATGATCTACGATACTTCGGAAATCATTGTTGACGGCAACAAAATGGCTCAGGATTACAAGAACTTCGAGTTCGAACTGATACGTTATTTCTCAATGAGTTCGCCTGTTTCTGAAGCAGAATTCGAAAAGATGGACGTGCAGAAGCTAAGTGGAGTCGTTTATAAAGCTGCATACAAGCATTATAACGAAAAGATGGCGCGCAATGCAGAAATTGCATTTCCGGTTATCAAAAATGTATATGAAACTCAACGAGAAAAATATAAGAGAATCTTAGTTCCTTTTACCGATGGTGTTAAAACATTAAACGTTGCTACAGATCTTGAAAAAGCGTATGAATCTGAAGGAAAACAGCTAGTACTTGATTTCGAAAAGAATATTACTCTTGCTATTATCGATGATGCATGGAAAACGCATTTACGTAAAATGGACGAATTAAAACAATCGGTACAACTTGCGGTTCATGAGCAAAAGGATCCTTTATTAATTTACAAATTCGAGGCTTTTGAATTGTTTAAGGCAATGATTGAAAAAGTAAACAAAGATGTGCTTTCCTTCTTGTTTAAAGGAGAATTACCTCAGGAGACACAACAACAAATTCAGGAAGCAAGAACTACGCGTCCTAAAGAGAAGTTGAGTGAACAAAAAGAGGAGATTCAAAATCTGGATGAACGAGCAGCCGAAAGCAGAGCTGCTGGTAATACACAATCGCAACGCCAGTCGGTAACCGAAACAATCGTGCGAGAAATGCCAAAAATTGGGCGTAACGACAGGGTTACCATAAAGCATGTAATGAGCGGTGAAAGTAAAGAAGTGAAATACAAACAAGCAATCCCATTGATTGAAAAAGGTGAATGGGTGTTATTAAAATAACGGTAACCTTATACTTCAGAAACAGCCTCGTTTTGTATTATAAACGAGGCTGTTTTAATTTTAATCCCAAAAGAATTCCTCAAATAAATTAAGAAAAAGTTATTTTATGTATCTTGAAAATGTATTTTCAACAAACCCTGTTATATTTAACTTTTTTAAAATGCGATTCTTTCTATGTTTCTGGTTTCTAATATCTTGCAGTGCAGAATGTTTCTCGCAAAATAGTATAGATTTTGAAAACATGCTTTTAGAAGCTGAAGAAGGATTGTACATTCAGCCTCAGCAATCCATCAAAATATCAGAATATCTTATTCAAAATTCTGACGAAGACTCTACAGTTATAAAGGCCTATTTACTAAAAGGAAGGGCATTATACGTTAGCGGCCAATTTGAAGCTGCAGTTATTGCTACAATGGAAGCAAAAGATCTTTCAGAAAAAACAGAAAACATAGAACTACAATTTGAGATTACTCTATTTGGCATCCATCTATTAAAGCTACTTGATCTTGACCTAGCAGCAGAGCGGTATTTGTCATTTACGCAAGTCTTCTCTAAAGATGCGATGACTACAAAGAACGAACTTTATCTTGAAGGTGGTACTGCATTGATTAAAGCAATAAAAGCAACTGAGCAGGATAAATATTTAGAGGTGCTTACATACTTGTCAAAAGCAAAATCGATATTAAAGAAAATCCCTAGCGAGCAGACGGTTAATGATATAGAAATTGATGAAATAGAAACTTATTTAAAAGCATTACCGCCGTTGGATGCGAAAGCAAAACTAGGAATAGTTTTAAAAGAGTTGAATGATAATGGAACAAAAGACTTTCAAAAAATGATCGTTTTAAATCAACTGGGAATAATTCAATTTCAAAATAAGAATAATAGTGAAGCAATAAAAGTACTTGATACAGCATTGAAGCTTTCAGAAAAACTTAAAAACCCCTTCTATAAACACCAAATCGTTGAAAATCTAGCATTAAATTATATGGTGCTAGAAGATTCTGAAAATTTTAAATTTTACAAAAACATAGGTAATTCTTTAACTAGCGAGCTCGCGATAGATGAAGACAAGGCAGTGAATACTGTTTTTAATTACACTAGTACAAATCATACAGCCAAACGAGATTTAGTTGAAAGTAACTACCAAAGGAATATTTTAGTTTTAGGAATAGTTCTGTTATGCATCTTAGCAACATGGCTGTTTTTGAAAATTCGATATCGTTCCAGAATAAAACAATACTCAAATTTTATTTTATTTTTTGAGGCACGACAAAAGAAAAAAGAAGCTCCTACACTGTCTAAAAAAGAAGTTTCCAGATCATTAAATATTCCAAAAGAAACCGAAGATATCCTTATAAAAAAATTATCCAAGTTTGAGCAATCGACACTATTCACGAAAAACGATATGTCTATTGCATTATTGGCATCACAATTTAGCACAAACACAAAGTATCTTTCAGAAATAATAAATACTCAGAAGAATAAAAATTTTAATAGTTATATAAATGATCTTCGCATAAATTATATCATCGATAAGCTTACCACCAATGCTACTTATTTACAATATAAGATAAGCTATTTGGCCGAAGAAAGTGGTTTTTCTTCGCACAGTAGTTTTGCAACCGTATTTAAATCTGTAACCGGAATAGCGCCAACAGTTTTCATTGATGTCTTAAAATCCAATAAGAATTCCATACTATCATTACAAGAAGTACATAATGAATAGGAATAAATACATACAGCTTTGTTTAATCGTTGGGTTTGCTCTTCTAACGCAACTTTGCGCTGCGCAAAAAGAAGCAGATAGTCTATTGGCAATTGTGAATCAACTTATATACGAAGATCCTGATAAAGCTATAGAAATTGCCTTAGAGGCTTATGAAATTGACAATTCGGCCGTGAAGACAAAAGTAAATGCATTATTAGCTATTTCTGTTGCATATTCATCAAAAAGGGATTATCAAAAATCGCTCGAATATGCCATACGAATAGAATCGTATTTACCCAAAATCAAAAATGAAAAGCTAAAGATGAATGTGTTGAATAGAATAGGAGCTCAATATCAGGAACTCAAAATTCATGACAAGGCAATTGAATATTTAGAAGAATCCCAGCTTTTAATAGAAAATTATCCGAATCAAGATTCTGTGCAAGCACTTTTAGGATACAATAGTATTCTTCGTGGATTTATTTATCGCGAACAAATGAACTGCGATATCGCATTAACCTATTTCACAAAAGCTATTGATGCATATCTCCAGACACTTTCACAAACTGCCATGAATGCAAATGTTAGTATCTGTTATTATAATCAAGGGAATTGTTTACTTACTCTTAAAAGAATTGAAGAAGCGGAGAATAGCTATCTAGAAGCCATCAAATATTCTGAACGCGTTGATGCAAAGAGTCTAATCGCATTTGCCCAAAAAGGCCTAGCCGAAGTAAAAACATTAGAGGGTGATTATACAGGCTCCATAGCAATTTTAAATAGCGCCTTAATGAATGCAGAAAAAGTAGGTGATCTTGTATTAAATAGAGGCCTATATTTAGGACTTTCTACTAATTATTTAGCATTAAACGATTGGGAGAATTACACTGTTTTTAATTCTAAATATTTGGAACTGGAAAAAGAAACTAAATTGAATGAAAGAAAATCGATCAATCAATCACTTTTAAGTTTAACAGAAGGAAAAGCCAAAGAAATTGAACAACTGAAAAAACGATTTGGTCCCATACAAATTGGCTTGGTTATAATCATTTTTATTATCCTATTAATGTTCATTCGGGATATAATTATTTCAGAAAAAAAACTAAAAAAGCTCGAAAACAAGCTAAAAAACTAAGCCAATACTTCTCTTAACTATTTTTTTAGAAAAGCTATAATTATTTCTTCAAATAATTGATTTTCAGTATTTTATATCCAATTTAGCCTTTTAAAATTCCCGAATTCTGAAAGCTAACACCTTTTTATATGTAACTATCATACATATATTGCACTCAGTTTAAAACACAATCTGTTTGCACTTTAATTTATTTCTGCAGATAGATATCAATAACAATAATCAATTAAATATTTATCAAAATGAAAAAAACTATTTTACTTACTTTAATCGCTAGTGTTTTAGCAATTGGCAGTTCCATGGCACAATATGTTGTGAAAGATACCTTTTTTGAAACAACAGGTGTTTCAAATGGAGGTGTAGTTGCCGGATATGAAGCACAAGCGGGACCTTATTCACTTTGGAATGCCGACACCAATACGTTTGAACAAATTGGTGGATTAGCACCCGGACAAGGAATCGGTGGAAAGGCAATCTTCTCAAATGACGGAACAAAACTTTCCGGTACTTCAAATATTACAGTTACCTCTACTACGGAATGGGAAAAATTAAATACTGGATTTAACTATATCTTCAGGGGAATAGAATTTCCTGAGGGGCAAAATTATCAAGGATATGCCGCGGGAGAATCTCTAACTTCAAACGGTGATGGTATCGTTATTGTAACTTACGATAGCGGCGATTCATGGAACGAGTTATGGACTGGGACCAACCAAGGCCTCGAAGCAATGAGCTTCCCAGATTTAAACACAGGTTATGTAGGTGGATGGAATGAATATTTTGCCAAAACCACAGATGGCGGATATAACTGGACGCAACAATCCCCGGGAACTGATGTATATATTTACACGAGCATTGTTTTTAAAGACGTCTTGAATGGTGTAGTAACTGCACAAACAAATACCGGAGTAGCGGTTTATACAACTTCAGATGGAGGAGATACTTGGACAACAGGTTCTGGCTTAGTTGGTGTACCTTATAAATTAACATACGTAAGTGGTGATACTTATTTCTTGGTAACTAACGGTGGTGATATTCAAAAGTCAACTGATAATGGTTTGACTTGGGCTTCTGTTTTTTCTGGTGGTGGATTACTTCTTGGTATTGAATTTTACGATGCAAATATTGGTATTGCAACTGCAGAAAATGATGTATTTAAAACAACCGATGGAGGTGCAACATGGGTTGGTTATGAAGTAATTGAAGGTGCATTATGGCGCGATGTAGCTTGGTTAGATCAAGACAATGTTACTTTAGTTGGAACTCCAGAACTTATATTTTCTTCGGAAGACGGGGGAGATACCTGGCCAATCAATAATTTAGATACTTCAACATTAAATGAAGCCCTATACGAGGTGCTCTTCACTCCAAACGGAACAGGTTATATTATTGGTTCTCAAGGTGTAATGTTTCGCAAAACACCAGAAACTAACGACTTTGCTATCATGTCCAGATATGATACTACTACGGAAGAATGGACGACTCTTGGAAGCCTTGGTTTTCCATTAGATAATACGCTAAGTGGTGGGTACAACATTTCGGGTGATGGGACTATGGTAATTGGTAATTCTTGGGCTGAGCCAGCACCGGGAACGTCAGGTTTAGGTGCGCACGCTGTAGCTTGGACGGAGGCAACCGGAATCATTGATTTAGGGACTCTTTATCCAGACGTTAACAGAAGCACCAGAGCGGAAGCTGTTAGCGACGATGGTAATGTCATCGTAGGATGGCAAGATTTTAACGGTCCATGGAAATCGGCTGTATGGAGAAAAGATGCGAACGGAGATTTTCTTCCTAACGAATATTTACTATTAGACCCTGCCGGAGACCCAACAGATGAATTTAATCAATTAGGTGAATGTAGCGCTATTTCTGGAGATGGAATTGTAATTGGAGGTCGTGGAGATTATGCAAACAATTACGAACCTTGGATTTGGACCGAAGCAGAGGGATATACGTCATTAGGAACTTTAGCTCCAAATGGTACAGGAAGTATCACTGGAATGAATCATGATGGATCTATAATTATTGGGTATTTTCAAATTGGACCTTGGGATCCAAACGTACCATTTATCTGGACTACAATAGGCGGATTACAAGATTTCCATACCTTTATTTCTGATGTACTAGGATATGATATTGGCGAGGGTCATATTTATGCTCCTAATTCAATTTCATCAAATGGTGAGTTTGTTACAGGATGGGGATTTGATCCAACAATAGGGCAATTTGGTGAATTGTATACTTTCCGACTGCAACTACCTACAGTGCCATTAAATAATTCTTGTACGGATGCAGAAGCTCTGAATTGTGGTGATTTAGTAACAAATTCAACCATTTTTGGAACCGATAGCGGTGGAAACGCTTCTCCTGATGTATATTATAGCTATACAGGTTCGGGTAGTGCAGAAACAATCACGTTAAATGCTTGTGGTGATGACACTACTTTCCCTACAACTGTTCGTGTTTACAGTGATTGTACGTTGAGTACTCAAATTGCATTTAACGACAGTTCTTGTGTAAATCAACCTGAGTTGGAGTTCGAATCGGATGGAACGAGTACATATGTTATAATGGTAGAAGGATACAGCAGTACTGATGCTGGAAGCTTTCAGCTTGAGTTAACTTGTGAACCAATTATCTTAGGTGTTGGAAGTTTCAATCAGTCCAATATCGTTTTATCGCCTAATCCGGTACAAAATGTATTGCAGTTGTCCTCTCAATTTGAAGTAGATAACATACTTATCTACTCAGTTACAGGGTCGGAAGTACTATCTCAAGAGATTAAAAGCACCAACGCAGAAATTGATTTCTCTTCATTATCGGATGGTGTGTATTTTGTTAAAACAATTTCGGGTGATGCTATAGACACCTTCAAGATTATCAAGAATTAGATTCGTTTTTTAATAGTTGATTATTTTATTAATCCCTCTGAGAGAAATCTCAGGGGGATTTTTACGTCAAACATTTAAAGGTTTTTAGTATCTTCGAAAGGCAATCTAAAAAATGTAGTCAACTATCTATTATGAAGAAAATAAACATCGAGCTAAAATGGGCCATCTTATTCACCATTATGTTCTTAGCATGGATGCTTTTAGAGAAAACACTTGGCTGGCATGATGAAAAAATCGCCGATCACTCTTGGCTTACCTTATTTTTTATTCCATTCGCCGTTTTACTCAGTGTTTTGACCATTCGTGAGAAAAGAAGACGCTATTACAAAGGTTCAATTACCTGGTTACAAGCCTTTAAAGCTGGTGTTCTAATGAGTTTATTTGTTGCAATTTTATCTCCCATCGCACAATATATTACACATAATTATATCACACCTGAGTACTTTGTAAATGTTAAAAATCATTCAATTACAAATCAATTAATGACTATTGAAGCTGCAAACGAAGCTTTTAACATCAATAGTTATTTTTGGCAAGCTGCTATTGGTGCTTTTATTGGTGGTGTAATTACGTCAGCTATTGTCGCATTTTTTGCACAACGGAAAAGACCTAAAAAGGCAAAAAATAAAATTGATTAAGTATTGATTTCGATAGGATTTGATTATTAGATTCCTTAAGTTCTAAACGTGTAATCTCTCAAGTTAACTCACAACCTATGCTATTTAAGTCCTGTTTAAGTGTCTTTTCAGGAAAGGAATTTGAACTAAGAAAAGCCCTAAGAATCCCAATCCGTAAATGGTGATTTTGGAAACTTTCACTTCGGAAAATGGATTATGAATACTAACTTTTTCGATGGCGTCGAAGATTCCGAAGAAAGAAACATGAGACAAAGGAACTATAAATAATACTGAAGAAACTAGTAATACTACCAACCCTATAAAAACCCAAGCCATTTTTGAAATAAGAGGTTTGTATATTTTTTTAGCAGCTTTTTGCGCTACCACAGACATAACGTTAGTTAAAAAATCGGTCGATGGTTGTTGTAAACCCGCTTCTTTAATCAACTTTTTACTAATGTCATCTATTTTTTTATATCGCTCTTCCATTTGTATTTGATATTTCCGGCAGGATAGAATGTTTTAACAAGGTAAATAATTTTTTCCTGCTTCTAAATAATTTTACTTTAATGTTTTCTTCGGAAAGCTCTGTAATGCCGCTTATTTCCCGAACCGAGAGGTCTTCAAAATAATAGAACGTTATTATGGCCGCTTCCGACTCTGATAATTTACCTATGCAATCCCTAATAGCTTTCTTTCGTTCCTCATCCTGAAGAAATTGCAAGGCATTATCAATGCTCTCTACAGTACCTTCAGTAATATCTTCAATAAGCTCAATCCCTCTGTGTTTCTTGTTCTTCCGAAGCGAATCCAATGCCTTTCTATATACAATACTATACAACCAGCTGGAAAATTTGGCCTCTCCTCTATAACTTGACAAAGATTCAAAAGCCTTAATAAACGAATCCTGAGCTACTTCTTCTGCCTCTTCTTTCGACTTTAAAATACGCACAGCAATGGTAAATACAAAATCCTGATATTTCTCCACGAGATATCCAAAAGCCATGGTATCACCTGCCAAGGTTTTTTCTACATATTGTTGGTCAATGGTTGAGCTCATTGTTACATAAGACGTGAAGTGTTGTAATTTGGTTACAATCTTTTTCATAAAAAAAATAAAGAAAACTGTAACCTGAATTTAAAATGCGTCGTCTTAGTAGCAAATAATCATTAATCAATCTAAAAAATCAATTATGGAAGTACTAATAGTAGGAATTATATTCGGAGTTATTTTTGGAATCATTTATCTGTTCGTTTCTGCCAGAAACAGGGAACGGCTCGCATTAATCGAAAAAGGCGCAGACGCTTCTATTTTCTATGGTAAAGACCGTAAAATCACACCCGTTTGGAAAGTAATAGTAATCAACCTTGCTTTGCTATCTATGGGTATCGGTTTGGGCATATTTATCGCAGGAATACTTGACTATTCACTGGGAGTTGAAGAAGAGGTAGCCTATCCTGGAACTATATTCTTTATGGCAGGTCTGGGGCTTTTTGCCGGCTATTATTTTACAAAAAAATTGAATCATGACGCTTAATGCGACTTGTTTTTAGTGGGAAGGCCATTTTGAAATAGCGATATTTTGAAATGGTTTTTTCTTTGTAAAACGAATTGATATTTTCATTAAATAAAAAGGCCCAATTACAAATGTATTGGGTATTTAAAGCGAGAGTAGCTTTTGAAGAAATTGAAAAGGTAAAAAGCTAATGTTTTATTTCAATATCACATTACTATAGGTTGCGTTAATGGTAAACATACTTTCAGGGTTTTTATTTTTATGAAACCCTTTCACCAGCACATTTTCTTTATTTTTGGTTGCATTCAACTCCATTGATTTGGGATATTTCACGGTCGATTTCTTTCCGTTAAAATAAAAGGAAAATGGTGTTTCAGGAATTTTCACGCTTGCATCTGTGTTTTCCAGGATTACATCAATCGCTTCAAAATTATTAGCCAATTTATTCACGTAAAGATTTCCGAAGGAACCTGACAAAAAAGCATTCTTATAAATGGTGTTGATTACTACGTCGCTGGAATTCGCCTTTAAATTGATCTTCTGCACCTCATTAATTTTACAATCATCTACATAATTAATCTGAAGCACCCCATTTACCCAGTTGTTTACTGCTACCGGTGCATAGGAAGCATTGATGAGGGTGTTCCCCCCATCAATACTGTTTGCTGTAAAAGGTGCATATTTTAAAGTCGCATTTATGTTATAAACATCGGCCATTTTCACTTCTCCATGACGCACATTAATGTCCGTTTTGGTTCCTTTAGGCATTTTTATAATAATTTTCTTCTTAGCATTAGAGTGCTTACTGTTAGCTTTTTTGTTTCCATCCATAATAATAATTTTCTTGTTATTATCATCAAAAAGACCCTCATCAGAATCATCAAACTGCTTTGCCCATTGCTCAATATCTTTTCCTAAACTCTCTCCCCATTTTTCCATTTCCTTACCAAAATCCTCACCCCAATCTTCCATCTTCAATTCAAATTCTTTGCCCCAGGCTTCCATTTTCTTTTCAAATTCTGGCCCAAATTTAAGTTCAAATTCATTCCCGAATTTTTCACCCCAATCTTCCATAACAACTTCAATATTATCAGTCCACTTATCCACATCTCTCAACCACTTATCTACAGCTTTCACGCTAACATTAGTATCATACTTTTTATTCAATTTTGCCACATAACCGTTTTTATCTTTTTCATATTCGGTAGCATCAAAGGTCATTGTTTTAGAGTGATTGATATTAATTTGGTTCCTATCATCCCCCCATTTTACTTTAGGTCGGGAGTTGTTAAAAGGCCAAACCGGCATTTTTTCAAGATTCGGAACGTCGGGAACAACTACATCCCAGTTCAAATTTCCTAATTCTTCAAAAAGAGGCATTTCTTTAAGGTGTTCCAAACCTCTCAAAAGATCATGCGATTCAGAATTTCCCCATAGATTGGCCGATGAAGAGCTTATCACAACTTTTTTACTGTTTCCAAGAACGTTCAGATTCCACTTGTCGAATATTTCTTTTTTGTCTTTTTCTGAAAGCTTATTCCCTTCAATAAAAGCCTCAACTTCAACATAATCTTTATTCCATGTCTCAATAATCACATCCGAATAGGCAACATCGACCGAAACTAACGCGTCTTTATTTACCTTAAAGCTCTCCTTGAAACGATCTTGCGAAAGCACTAAGGAACTAACCAACAGCAATAATACTGTGATTAATTTATGATTGATAACTGTTAAATTGCTCATTTTCTAAATTTTTAAGTTCTTTTAATTTGTTTTTAAGTTTGAACAGCATTTCCAAACGTAATTTCAAATTATCGATTAAAGCAGTCACTGTTTCCTCAGTTGGTCCTACTTCATTCATTTCACTATTTAGGCGAATATATTCTTCATCCAATGTTCTAATCCGAAGCATATATCCATCTATAACTTCTTTATTCTCATCCGTTATTTTTAAAGAGGCCAATTGTACATTGATTCCAGTTTCATAAAACTCTTCTATCTTTTTCAAATCCGGCGAAATATCACCTAATGTAAATTGAGGTGCCGCTTCTTTCTGGGGAGTTTCAACATCAACGACCTGCGTATCTATCCTATCCTTTACAGCTAACTGTTGATAGCCAAAATATGCCAAGCCGATAAGTACAATACCAACTGCTGCGATTTTCATCCATACAAATGATCTATTCTTTTGTTTCTTCGGAAAAGATTCTGCTAAGCGCGCTTCAAATCGGGCTTCATGTCCTGTATTCAACTTCGGACCGACTTCCGTTCGCTCTTTCATCATTTTTCTAATATCCTGTGCCATAACGCAAATGTTTTAATGTTTCCTTTAATTGTCTCTTCCCTCTGTGCAAATTGGTTCTTGAAGCACTTTCAGAAATTCCTAAAACCTCTGAAATCTCCTGGTGGTCATAACCTTCTAATAAAAATAGTTGCACTACCACTTTATAATTTTCTGGAAGTTTCTCTATCGCATCTTTAATTTCGGTAACAGTAGTTTCATCAGAAACAGACCAGTTACTTTCTTCTTCCGCAATATGAACCACTTCTTCGTTAATTGGTTCTGCAACAATTTTTTTGGATTTGATGGTATCCAGACATGTATTAATTACTATTCTCTTTAACCAGGCTCCAAAGGTGACGTCCCCTTTGAACTGGTTAATTTTCCGAAACGCTTTAATAAACGCTTCTTGCATGGCATCTTCTGCCACCGCTGTGTCTTTCATATAGCGGTTCGCTACAATAAACATTCCTTGGCTGTACTGCTTATAAAGCTGCATTTGCGCCTTGGCATTGTTCTCCTTGCATTGTTCAACTAATAGTGAGTCAGACACTTTTTTGGATGGTTTTTTGGTTGCTGTTCGGTTTAAAGACGACACAATTTTCTGAATGTTTCAGAAAGTGAAAATAAATTTACTACCTTTCTTAATCTAAGATGCAACATTATGAGCAAACTTATCAAAATACTATTATGGCTAGCGGGATTGACGTTAGTATTATACTTCGTAGTTGGACCAATTATGAAGAGCCAAACGAAAAAACATAGTCCGGAAAAAACCGTAGTATACGAAAAAGATAATCTAAAGATCGACGTATTCTATTGCAGTCCGGCAAAAAAAGATAGAGAAATATTTGGGAGCCTCGTACCCTACGGTGAAGTTTGGAGAACTGGAGCCAACGAGGCTAGTACCTTTACTACAAATAAAGACCTTGAAGTTGCTGGCGAAACCTTAGCCGCTGGAAAATATACTTTGTGGACCATTCCAGGGGAAAATGATTGGAAGATTATTTTTAATAATAAAATGTACGATTGGGGAGTGACCATTACAGGGCAGGTTGCCTCGCGTGAAGCTGAGTATGACGCTTTAATAGTTAATGCTAAGGCTTCAAAAACTTCTGCAATTATGGAGGATTTTACAATTAATTTTTCCGAAACTTCCCCTCTAACAACAGTAATGACAATTGCTTGGGACGATGTAATAGTCCCGGTAGCCATTCGTAAAAAACAATAACGGTGAATATTTACTATCCAAAATGAAAAAATATCAAGATTTCGAAAAACTAAATCGTTTGTTAGTTGGCAGTTTTGAGGCCGAAAAGCTATATTTTAATGCAGCAAATGAAGCTCCAAAAACTGAAATCAAACGGTACTTAAATTATATGTCGGTAGAACGTAATCGCATGAGTCATGATATCTCTAACGAATTACATTCACGGGATATTGAACCTTTAAAAGAAGATGTCGAAAAAAACAACCTCGATCATTCCAAAAAGATAAAAGAAGGCATAGGATTAGAAAAAGTAATACATCAATGTCTCACGAGAGATAGAAATAATATTATACGTTACAACGAACTATTGGAACGTAAACAACTTCCCGATTCAATTTTAGATATTCTAAAAAAACAACTTTTAAAAATTGAGAATTACATCATAAACGTTGAAAAGTTGCTAGAATAGTTCTTTTAACGAAACTTTATCTTAATAAATTTATAAATATTTATGATTCACATGAAGGATATCATAAATTTATTAAATGGAGAAAAACTACAAGGAATTTAATAAGCTCAACCTTCTATTATTGAGTTTTTTCGATTGTGAAAAAATTTATTATAATGCAGCACAAGATGCTCAAGTAACTTCAGTAAAAAGGTTTTTAAACCATATGGCTACTGAGCGAAATAGGATGAGCTTCGACATTTCAAATGAATTATCTAGTCGAAAAATAAAACCGTTAAAAGATTTTAGTGATAGCGGAGTTTCTAATAGATCTTGGAAGGAGATTAAAGAAGCATTGGTAAATCACAACGAAACTGAACTTCTATTATCTTGTATTTCAAAAGACGAGGAGAATGTAAAAGCTATGACAGAATTGATCGATACAAATAAACTACCGGATTCCGTTCTTGAAATGCTCTACGAAAATCGCAAAAAACTTCATTGGTATATTAAACAAGCAAGGGAACACCTTATTGAACATTTTGAGAAAAGCTCGAAAAAAGAAGAAATCTACGAGGAAAAACTCTTAAAATCAGAAAAAGATAAAGGCAAAGTTATAAATATAAAAAGAGCATTTTAATAATGCTCTTTTTATATTTATAGTTGTTGGTGGATGCTATTCGTCTAACAACAAATTAAGAGTTACCGTAATATTATCCTTTGTCGCTTTTGAAAACGGACAAATTTCATGAGCCTTATTAATTAAGTCCTCACCGGTTTTAACATCGACTCCCGGAATATAGCAATCTAAGGTCGCTTCTAAAAATGCTCCGTCTTCATCTTCACAGAATCCAATAGTCGCAGTCACACTGAAATCATCTGATAGTTCTATTCGCTTTTTCTTAGCAATTACTTGAATAGCCCCCCCAAAACATGCACTATAAGCACATCCAAAAAATTGTTCCGGGTTTGCGCCTTTTCCGCCGTCACCGCCCATTGATTTTGGCACTGAAAGATCCATATCTATATTTCCTGCTTCTGTTGACACGTGTCCGGCTCTTCCTCCTACCGCTGTAGAAGTTGCTTCATATAATGTTTTCATTTGTATTATTTTTGTGTTATAATCCTTCAATATACCACCGAAAGATGGCTTTTTAAAAACAATATTCATAAAATTGTCATAAATTCACCTAATGGCAGAATTGAGAAAAAAGGAAGGAGCTTTAAATGAAAAAGAAGGAGTTTTGCAACCAAATTCGGTTAGCACTGAAGCTTCGGCTGCCATCATATTGAATAGAAAAAAGAAATCTTCCGCAGAAAAATTAATCAAGGAGTTACTAAAAGGAGATACTGCAGCTCTAAGCCAAGCCATTACCTTAATTGAAAGTACCGCATCTAGGCATCAACTGCAGGCAAGACAAATTATCGAAGCTTGTTTGCCACATGCAAATAAATCAACACGACTTGGTATTACTGGTGTGCCTGGAGTTGGCAAAAGCACCTTTATCGAACAAATTGGAAAACGTTTTATCGATCAAGGCAAGAAAGTTGCAGTCCTTGCAATAGATCCTAGTAGTTCCTTAAGTAAAGGCAGTATTTTAGGTGATAAAACCCGAATGGAGGAACTTGTAAAAGAAGTCAATGCTTTTATTAGACCCTCGGCAAGTGGCGATACTTTAGGCGGAGTTGCACGCAAAACGCGTGAAAGTATTATCCTATGTGAAGCTGCTGGATTTAATACAGTTATCGTTGAAACTGTGGGGGTTGGTCAGAGTGAGACGGCTGTCCATTCTATGACCGATTTCTTTTTGCTATTAAAATTGGCAGGAGCCGGAGATGAACTTCAGGGAATAAAACGAGGTATCATGGAAATGGCCGATACCATCGTTATTAATAAAGCAGATGGAGAAAATATAAAAGCTGCAAAGTTGGCGAAAACCGAATTTAATCGTGCCTTGCATTTATATCCTATAAAAGACAATGGGTGGACTCCAAAAACAGTTACTTGCAGCGCCTTAGAAAATGAAGGAATTGATGATATTTTAGCAACTATTCAGCAGTATTTTACAGAAACCACTAAAAACGGAAGCTTTCAGAAAAAAAGAACAGCACAAAACAAATTCTGGCTTATTGAGACCATTAATGACAGTCTAAAAACTGAATTCTACGAAAACCCTTCCGTAAAGAAAGAATTGAAAACACAATTGGAGTTAGTAGAAAAGAATTTAACGACTCCTTTTGAAGCTGCGAATAAAATTTTAAATGTTCAGTAATCACTATTTCTTCAATTGTTTCATAATGTCTTCCATCATCTCTACTTGAACTTGCTGAATAGTTAACAATTCTTCCTGTTGATGCATAATAAGATGATCGATCTTTTCATGAAGTATCCTAATTTCTAATTCCGATTTTAAATTGATCATATAGTCGTCACTAGCTCGTGCACGATCCTTTTCTTCCTGCCGATTCTGACTCATCATAATTACCGGTGCCTGCAATGCCGCAAGGCAGGATAAAATAAGGTTGAGTAGTATAAATGGATAAGGATCAAATGCCTTGCTAAGCAAAAAAAACATATTAATAATAATCCATACCACGATAAAACTTCCAAAAATAATAATGAATTTCCAGCTTCCACCAAAGGATGCAATGCGGTCTGCCAAACGCTGTCCGTATGTAAAATTCGTTTTTAATTCGCTGATATTTATTTTCGTTGTAAGAGTTTCCTGACCTTCAATAGAACTTAGGACGTCCTTTTCTAAATCGCTCAGCTCACCAATTTCATTAAAAAGATAATTAGCTACATATTTTTGTCTATACTGATTTAATTCTGTGATAGAAATCATACCATTCCGGTTAAAATGAGGGTGCTCCTTTTTAATAAGGTCAAAAATTGATTTACGAACAATCTTGGCCTGTATTTTTTCACTTTCCGGAAATTCATTTTTGGAAATGGAACTGAAGAATGTTGTCATAATTTTGTGGATTAAAACCACTTAAATTTACAAACATTAGCATTAATTTAAATCGGTTTGACGCATTAATTGCTACCTTTATTTAGAGTCAAATGGATTCTCTTATGCCAAAAAAATTAAATCAGCTCGCAGCAACTGCTATATGCGGGAATGATATTAGTTCATCTTGTTTGTATGTATCGGCACTAGCAATTGTCTATGCGGGGCAATATGCCTGGCTATCCTTACTAATGGTAGCTTTGGTACTTTTTCTCTTTAGAAAAATATATGGAGAGGTTGTTGGTGCATTACCCTTAAATGGAGGTGCGTACAATGCGCTACTTAATACCACGAAAAAATCTACTGCTTCAATTGCGGCAGCTCTTACGGTGCTATCGTATATGGCAACTGCAGTGATTTCTGCAAGTGAAGCAATAAAATATCTTCATAGTATTTGGGGATTTATTCCGATTATCTATACAACGATCCTGCTTCTATTAGTTTTTATGGCGCTGGCAGTTATAGGTATTGGAGAATCATCGAAAGTGGCTATAGTTATTTTTATTTTTCATCTATTTTCTCTTAGTCTTCTTTGCGGTTTTTGCATCTTCTATTTTTCTGAAAATGGCTTCGAAATACTCGCTACTAATTTTGAAAATCCAATGGAAGTAGGTTTAATTACCGCCCTCTTTTTAGGATTTTCGGCCGCTATGCTAGGAATAAGTGGCTTTGAAAGCTCCGCCAATTATGTAGAAGAACAAAAGAAAGGCGTATTCCCAAAAACACTTCGAAATATGTGGATTGTTGTTACAATTTTCAATCCGTTAATTGCTTTTTTAGCTTTGGCAATAATCCCTATGGATCAAATTATTCCAAACCAAGATGCCCTGCTTTCTTTTATGGGAACAACCGTTGGTGGAGACTGGTTGTCCTTTATAATTGGTATTGACGCAGCCATGGTGCTTAGTGGTGCCGTGCTTACATCTTTTGTGGGTGTTGGTGGATTGATGGAACGAATGACACTCGATCGAATTCTGCCCAAATTTCTTAAAAAGAAAAATAAAAAAGGAAGTTCGTATTTTATTTTTCTACTGTTCTTTGTGCTTTGCACCTCGATTCTCATTGTTACAAAAGGAGACCTGGCTAAGCTTGCCGGAGTTTATACCATTGCCTTCCTGTCGGTAATGGTGCTATTTGGAATAGGAAATTTAATGCTAAAGATAAAACGTAAACGACTACCACGACCGGAGCGTTCTTCCTGGTTCGGATTGATTATTGCAATTATTTCCGTTATTGCTGCGATTATTGGCAATATCATTCTCAACCCTCATTATTTGGCCATTTTCATTGAATATTTGATTCCAACCCTGGTTGTGGTTTATTTTATGCTCTATAGAATGTATATTTTAAAGACATTTTTGTTGTTTCTGAATTATCTATTTCCTGAAAAAGGTAAACTCTTCCGAAGCATCAGTCAGAAAACCAGACGATTAATGAACGAGATAAACTCTCAACAATTTGTTTTTTTTACAAACCACGATAATGTAGCTACATTAAACAAAGTGATGCTGTATATTAAAGAAAATGAAACTACGAAAAAAGTGAAAATTGTTGCTATTTTGGATGCTGGTGAAACTGTCGCACCTAATCTTAAAACAGATGTAGGAGTATTAGACAGAGCATATCCCGAAATTGCTATTGAATTTATAGAAGAGCGAGGTATTTTTAGTCCCGACAAGATTCAAGAACTCTCGAAACGATGGAAAATCCCTACGAATTTTATGTTTATAGGATCCCCGGGGCCGGATTTCCCCTATAGCATACAAGAATTAGGCGAGGTTCGATTAATTATATAATTTAGATTTTAAGAACTACACTGTTGTTTCAACATACCTTTTAAAATTATCAAGAATAGCCTGCCACCCCCCTCGTTGCATTTCTATAGAGTTCATTGACTCGGCATCGAATTTCTCTATCAATTTTGTCGTGCCATCTTCGGAAATGAATTCAACACTAACTTCCCTTCCGTCTTCTAGCGTATATGTTATTAATTTCTTCGGAATTATCTGGTTATACACACCTTCAAAATCAAAACCCATACTGCCATCTTTAGCTTCCATTCGAGAACTGAAGCTTCCGCCTTCTTTAAGATCATTTTTTGCCTTTGTAGTATGCCAATCCTCTGAAGCACTATTCCAATTTAATATGTGTTTTTCTTCGACCCACATACTCCAAACCCTCTCTATTGGCGCATTAATGACTACGTCAACTTTAATTACATCCTTTTCCATTACTTAGACTTTTGCTATTAAAAATAATAAAGAATTAAACAATATTAAAATAAGGAAGAATAATTAACAAAGAGTGACAAAATTAGAATTGCTATTTAAAAAGTAATTGAAACTCCCACGACATTTATATCGCCTATTTTGGAGAATGAATAATTAGTTTCAAAAGTGGTTTTCCTTTCTCCAACAGAATCATCAATTTTCTTGGTGATTCTTCGGTTCGAAGCATTTTTGCCAATGGCATAGCCTATTAATATCGCTAAGGGGTAATCGGATACCCAATGCACTCTGGAGCTCATCATTTGAAAACCTAAAACACCCATTAAAGAATACCCAACCGGCTTTATCCATTTTTTTTCGGGATAATTGGTTGCCAACACTGTAATAGTAGCCATTAAGGTGGTAACATGGCCGGAAGGCATCGCATCGTAACTTGGCGTGTGATCCTGATAGGCTTTAAAACTGGGAAAAGGTGTCCAATGCCCCCCAGGATTACCGTTTTCAATAGCAGCGCTTGGGCTTTCCCTTCCTGTAGTCCTTTTCATTACCTGAACCACAACTCCTGAGGTGAGGAGCACTTCCATCAGTACGCTGGCTGTATTTATAGCTCTGTAATCATTATTTATTTTGCCGGAAGTGTATAAGCCTGCACTTATAAACATGGGGACCAGACCATATCCTAAATAATAAATGGCACCATTAATATCTTGGGGAATTAGCTCCACTCCCAACACACGAATATAGCGTACATCATCGGCCAGCCCCCAAGGTTCACCAATTTCCTGTGCATTGTCCAATAATTTTTGATCTACAGGAATTAGCGCTGCAGTACTTCCCAATGCCATCCCTGTCCATAATATGTTTTCTTTTTGAATTAAGAAACTCCCAAAGTCAACCATATTTTGAGGTTGGTTGGTAAGAATGTCAAAGAATTTTGGTTTGGTATAACCGTAACTCACCCCGTTTCCAACATCAAAATACTGTATTTCTGAATTGAGATTATCCTTTTTTTGTGACAAGGCAATTCCGAAGAAAAACAATCCAACAAACAATAAAATGATATGTTTTTTATCCATGTATTTAAAGATAGTAAAAATTTGTCCTGTTAAAATTTATACGTTAAACCAAGTAAATAGGTATCATCTCCTCCTTTAAAACTGAGTTCATAATGATCTCTTTGTTGTGGCGTGGTGAAAATATAAGTACTTCCAACCCCAACTACAATACCTCCTAAAACATCCCACATATCGTGACGATCATTATAGCCTTCTAACCTGCTGTAGGCCACGAAACCGGCCAAAGCATAGGCAGGAGCACCATATTTCCAACCATATCTACGCTGAATAAAAGAAGCACCCGAAAATGCAGAGGAAGTGTGACCAGAAGGGAATGCGTGGCCATCTGTTGCGCCTTCAGGTCTTGGTTTATTAATCGCGTATTTTAGTCCATATGTCAATGCCAGCGTTGTTGCATACGACTTGGTTAATTGCCAAAGCCCCTCTTTATCTTTAAAAATTATAGTACTTAAAGCGGCTCCTGCAGGAAGCGCAATTTGAAGCACGTCACCTATATCCTGAATCGTTTTTTCTGTTTTATCCTCACCGCTAAGATGAGATTGACCGAAAATTGGAGTACAGGAAATGAACACCACGATTAAAAGTAGTCGTTTCATAAAATTAGTTTAATTAAACACTTAAGTAACACAAACATTTAGCGCCTTTGGTAATAGTTCTATCTTTATTGTATCCTTTTCAATTTTAAGGCGTTCTCCATCTTTTTGAGCTTTAAAAATGTGGTCATTACTTTTTCTAACTATTAGCGAGTTCGTTTTTATAAACTCGACTTCTTTTAACCAATAGTGCTTTTTTATAAAAAACAAGATGGTAAAAAACACCATTTTAATTGATGAAAGCTTGGGAACAATGATAACATCAAGAACACCATCTTGCAACGATGCTTTTGGAGTTAGGCTCATTTTATAGCCCATTTCATTTGAATTGGAAACAAATAGTAGAAAGGGGTACACCTTTTTTTGTTCATTCAAATAACTGATTTCAACACAATTTGAATAATTATAAGTTTTCAAAGCCTTTATCACTGCTTTAATATATCCCCATAATTTTCTCTTCTTATTATCCTCAAAATCTGAAATTACGTGGGCATCAAATCCAATTCCTGTATTACTAAAGAAGTACTCATTGTTAATACTTCCGGTATCGATCTTAATTACTTTGAAATTTTTAATAATTCTCAATGCCTTTACCGTATCCCTTGGAATTTTTAAGTTAGAAGCTAAGCCATTCCCCGACCCCATTGGTACTATCCCGAGAATCACATTGGTACCCACCAAACATCCTGCAACTTCATTAATGGTGCCATCACCACCGCAAGCGACAATCACTTCTGCTTTTTCTTTTATAGATTCCTTTGCTAGTTCTATGGCATGACCGGCAAACTCTGATTCCTTAATTTTTATATCATATATGTCATTTCCAAACACCTTATTCATTAGTTCGGGCGATAGCTTATTCCTCCCGGATCCGGCTACAGGATTGACTATAAAATGTATTCTAGTTATCAAGTCCCAGGGTTTTAAGTTTTAATCCGCCGTTCGAAAAAAGATAATCTGCCACCTGATAATACGAAATGGTTTCTTGCAAATAATTTGAATCGGCTTCCTGTGTAATAAGTTCGTTTGTTGCCTTGTCCCAACGATAAAAGTTAGATTTTTTCTGATCGCCAAGAACCATTAATTGATCACCTTTTAATAACCCAAGTTTTCTATAATTACCTATAAAAGCTCTTTCTTCGGAAGGCTGCATAGATAAGATGTCTCTACCAAATAGATTAGAGTCATATTTCCAATGCAACAATGAAAATAAGGTGGGAAACATATCAATTTGAGATGACATTTTTGATATCTTCTCGGAAGGAAGTCCTGAATTATAAATAAGCGCTGGTATGTGATAATTTTTGATATCCAATTCTTGTTTTCCGGCACTGGAAGCACAATGGTCTGCCATGATCACAAAAACTGTGTTCTCGAACCATGGTTTCAGTCTTGCTTTATCTAAAAACTCTCCAATGGCAAAATCTGTGTATTGTACCGCCCCATGTCTATTACTCCCGGAAGGAATTTCGACCGTTCCTTCAGGATAAGTATAAGGTCTGTGATTGGAAGTAGTCATCACGAAATCGAAAAATGGTTGCCCATTTGCATGTGCTTTATCGGCTTCCTTTATTACTTTATTGTAGATATCTACATCTGCCACGCCCCATGCATTTTCAAAAGTAACCTCCTCATCTTCAATATTCGTCCTTTGTGTTTTTACATTAGCATCTAACAAAAATCCTCGACCTCTATCTACTATATCGAAACCATTTCCGCCGAAAAAAGTATTCATATTGTCAAAATAACCGTCCCCGCCATAAAAGAAATTTCTTTGATAGCCCATCTGTTTAAAGATTTCGCCAATCGTGAATAATGACCCATTATTCTCCCTTTTCACAATACTTCTGCCGGGCGTTGGCGGGATAGAAAGTGTAATTGCTTCCATGCCTCTCACCGTTCTGGTACCAGTTGCAAAAAGATTTGTAAAGAATAAGCTTTCGTTCGAAAGTGAATCGAGATTCGGAGTGAGCTTGTGTTCATTTCCAAACGACCCAAGAAAATCTGCACTCAAGCTTTCAATACAGATAAATATCACATTAGGTGTTTTCTTCTGGAGAGTATCGCCAGTGTTTACTGTTCTGAAAATAGAATGATCTGATGTATTCTTTAAAAGATCTCCTTCGGAAGTGAATTTGGAATTTACTTGATCGAACGCTTCTGAAGCATCAATGGAATTATAAAATTCGGTATAGGAAAGTTCGTTATTTCTGAAGGCTGCAAAAAAGGAATAAATACCCGATTTTGCCAACTCATTATTGTATCGATTCTCACTGAATTCGGCATCTTTGTTTTCAACGAATAATGCAAAAATGACAGTTATAATACCGAAAATTAAAACAGGTAGTATCTTTTGTTTGAAAGTAGAATTACCATTAAATGTAGCTTTAAACACCTCTTTTTTAATTGTTAAGAATAGTAATCCAGCCAATAAAAGCAGTATTGCACCAACTAATAAGGGAATTGGATAAGACTCATGTATGTTATTAACTACTTCATAGGTGTAAATTAGATAGTCAACGGCTATAAAGTTAAATCTCCGCTGAAATTCCTCCCAGAAGGTAAACTCAGCAAAAAACGAAAAAAGAAAGATGATCAAGCCAAGGGAATATGCAAAATAGGTAATCACTTTATCGACAAATGAACCGTACCATTTCTGAGGAAAAATAAGTAGATATAAGGCATAAGGCAAAGCAAAGAAGGAAACTGTCCCCAAATCGAACAAAAAACCAATTACGAAGGTATTTCCAAGCACAAAAAAAGAACTTTCAGTGTTTGAAAAACTCCAGATTAAAAGTATCAATCTAACAATAAATGACAAGGTTAAAAACGTAGCAACGAAATACCACAGTAGCCTGAACCTGTCAGGAAAAAGTTTAGAAAACACCATAAATCTGGTTAGAGTTGTTTTGGCTTATGCCAAGCTGCTAATATAATTAATTTTACCAATCGTCTCCATCATTATCTTCCACTTCATTTCTAACATCATCATTTTCGAGCAATTCTCTATATTTCAAAATAGAAATATATCCTAATATGAAGCGACGATCCGAACTAATAAAAATAAATAGTGCTGTTTAATCTATAAACGTGAAACCAATCAAAGAAAGTATTTAAAAAGTGTTTTTAAACCAAGTAACCTGAGCTTCCAAGCCATCCTTCAATCTGGTTTGGGGATTGTATCCCAACAGTTTTCGAGCTTTATCGATATTGGCTTTGGTACGTGACTGATCTCCCGGTCTTGCAGGTTTGTGATCTATAGCTATCTTTTTCTGAAGGATTTCTTCAACAGTTGCAATTCCGTGGGCAGTAGTGTTTTCTTCTTCGGTACCCAAATTGAAAATTTCGCCATTGCAAACGGATTCCTTTCCAATTACACTTACCACTCCATCGATAATATCCTGTACATAGGTAAAGCTGCGCAGATGTTCTGAGCTACCTTCATACAATGGGAAAGGCTTATTGTTTAGACCACAATCGATCAAGCGGGTATATAATTTATCCGGGCGTTCCCGAGGTCCATACACCGAATACAATCGCAAAGAACAAGATTGTAATAAGTTTCTTCGTGAATAAGCGAGTACCAATTGCTCTGCGGCCAATTTGGTCACTCCATACCAGGATGCGGGTAATGGAGCCTGATCTTCTGTTAAGGTAGCAACAAGTCCGTAGATAGAAGAAGTCGCAATATTTACAAAAAATGGTTTTTTATCAAGAACCTCTACTGCATCCAACAGACGTTGAGTAGCTTCTACATTATTACTCTTATAATCTTTAAAACTACTAGCAGCAGAAATGCCGGGTTGGGCTGCAAAATGAAAGATATGTGACAAATCTTCTGTAATCTCTTCGCTTAAATCATCGAATCTTAAGTCAATATCGCGAACCAATATTCCTTTTTCTGCTAATGCATCCGCATTTAGACGCTTCAGAGAAATATCGTAATAATTCGAAAAATTATCAATTGCAACTACCTCATGGCCCAAATCGGCTAATCTTTCCGAAGCATGGGAACCAATAAAACCAGCGGCACCGGTAACTAATACTTTCATTTAATTTTTTGTATTCATTATACTATTCAAAAGTAAACAAAATCGAACTTTAGAAAACCGATTCCGTAAAAAGTTAACAAATCCATTTATCATAGAGATAAACATTTAAACCGTTCTCCTCTTAAACTAAAAAAAATTACTTTTGCAGAAATATTTCACATTCGCCGTATGTACGAGTTTACAATAATAGTTCCTGTTTACAATGAGGAGGAAAATCTGGAACGTGTAGAAAAAGAACTACTGGACTATAGTAAAATTGCGACGAAGAAAACTTCTATTCTCTTTGTAAATGATGGTTCCAAGGATAATAGTCAGGAGTTAATCGAAGCTATTTGTAAGCGAAACGAAAACTTTAATTTTATAAATTTTACAGAAAATCGGGGATTAAGTGCTGCGATAAAGGCTGGTTTTGATTCAGTTGAAAGCGAATTAGTTGGCTACATAGATTCTGACCTACAAACGGCCCCCGAAGATTTCAATCTGTTACTAGCCAAAATTGGCGAATACGACCTGGTGACGGGGGTTCGGGCAAATCGAAAAGATTCTTTTGTAAAAAACATGTCATCTACCATTGCTAACGGGATACGCCGTGCATTTACGCATGATGGTATGGATGATACCGGCTGTCCATTAAAAGTGATCAAATCAGACTATGCCAAGCGAATCCCAATGTTTAAAGGCTTGCATCGTTTTTTACCAGCGATGATCTTGCTTCAGAATGGGAAGATAATTCAGGTACCTGTGCAACATTTTCCTAGAATGGCGGGCACGGCGAATTTTGGTGTCTGGAATCGATTAATTGGACCATTAATGGATTGTTTCGCCTATTTATGGATGAAGAAAAAGTACATTAATTACGAGATTAAGAATAAAGGATGAGCAACTGGCTGATTTATGGAATTGGCTTTTTAGCTCAAATTCTCTTTTCCGGAAGACTGCTACTGCAATGGATTCTTTCTGAAAAAAGCAAGAAAATTGTCACTCCATCTTTATTCTGGAAGCTGAGTTTACTCGCATCATTTCTACTATTTGTCTATGGGCATCTTCGCGATGATTTTGCGATCATGTTAGGGCAAGCACTTACCTATTACATTTATATTCGGAACCTCCAATTACAAGGCGAATGGCAGAAATCCCCGAAGGTATTGCAGTGGTTTTTATTATTCTTTCCGGCTATTGTTGTGATCTACGCATATAATAACGGAGCCTACGATTTGCAGGAACTATTCCACAATGACGATATTCCTTTATGGTTGCTACTCCTAGGGATTGTTTCTCAAATTATCTTTACCCTTCGATTTATTTATCAGTGGATGTATTCTGAAAAGACCAAAGTTTCGCAGTTACCGGTAGGATTCTGGCGAATGAGCGTAATCGGGGCCTCATTGATCCTTACCTACGCTATATTTAGAGAGGACCCCGTTTTGTTTGTGGGTCATATTGCCGGATTAATTATCTATATTCGGAATATATTTATCTGGAAAAAACAATTTAATGCAGGCGATTAATAAAAACCATTTACTGCTATTACTTCTCACATGTGTTGCTATTTTCTTTGTGAATCTGGACGCTCTACCTGTAAATATTATGGAAGCTCGAAATTTCACAACGGCTAGGGAGATGCTTCAGGATGGTCATTGGTTGCTCACAACTTTAAACGGGGAAGCCAGATATCAAAAACCACCTATGCCCACTTGGCTTACGGCTTTTTCGGCAGCTATCTTCGGAATTAAAAGCGTAGCTGCCATGCGATTACCGGCTGCGTTAATAACCCTCATTCTAGTACTTGTTAGTTATAAGCTTTCAGAAAAAATCACTCAAAATAAGAGTTACGCATTTATAAGTTCATTGGTATTGGCAACTTCCTTTTATATAGTGGCCTCGGGACGTGACGGACAATGGGATATCTATACGCATGGTTTTATGATGGTATGTATTTTCCAATTATACCTATTGTTTAGTCAGGAGAAACGTAAATATCTTCATGCATTATTAGCAGCTGTATTTTTTGGATGCTCCTTTTTGAGTAAAGGTCCGGTGTCTTTTTACGCTTTACTCCTACCCTTTTTAATTGCCTACGGAGTGGTTTACAAATACAAAAAATTTAAATCGAGAGTGATACCGCTTGTCGTATTTTTGGCAGTGGCGCTGGTACTTTCCGGATGGTGGCATTGGTATACTTATACCTACGACCCAATTACCGTAGCACAGATTACAGAACGGGAAACTTCGAATTGGACAGGTTATAATGTGCGGCCGTTTTACTATTATTGGAGCTTCTTTATTCAAAGTGGTATCTGGACTATTCCTGCATTTATTAGTCTTTTGTATCCTTATTTAAAAAGCAGGGTTTTTAACAAAAAAGCATATCTATTTACCTTTTTATGGACCATGGGATCGGTAATTTTGCTTTCCCTAATTCCTGAAAAAAAATCACGCTATTTACTACCGGTGCTTATCCCAATGGCTTTGAATATTGGGTTTTACATAGAATATTTGATTCGGAAGTTTGCAGATTTAAAGGATAAGCGAGAAACTATCCCTGTCTATTTCAATTTTGGATTGATTGCAATTATAGGGCTCATTTTTCCAATTGCCGGTTATATTTTTCTGAAGGATGGGCTGGAAGGAAGCTGGATAAGGTTTGCTATACTTGCAATCGTATTATTTTGTATAGGATTTTTTATGCTTCGGAATCTCTTCCGAAGAAAAATTCTACCCGTATTTTATTTAACTATTGCTTTCATCGCATCAGTTACGACCATTGGGTTACCGCTTGTAAGTGCGATTACCATCAATGATGAATACAAACCGCTTTCACTTCTAAATGACTGGCAGGCTTCGGAAAATCTGAAGGTGTACGAGTTTACCTATTTCACACCGGAATTAATTTGGGATTATGGCGATGAAATCGAGGTATTAGCTGTAGATGGAAAGATAAATATTCCTTCCGAAAAGCGGTTCGGATTGTTGGTTGGAGAGGAAGAAACTGAAAAATTTAAAGAAGTTTTTAGTGCTTATACGATCGAAAAAATTACCAGATACGACATGAATCCTCAGGGGAAGGAACATAGGTCACATAAAACCAGGCTGTATCGGGATTTGTATTTGCTTCAGAAATAGTACTGCAGTCAAGGCTTCACAATGTACTTCCTGTGAGCCCACTGTTGTAATCTAAATATTCCCCATCCAATAATGCTTCCGAAGAACATACCGGTAATAACATCCAGCGGATAATGAACACCAAGATAGATACGGCTATACCCTAGCATGACCGCCCATAAAATAAGTAGAAACTGAAGGTAATAATATTTCTTACGCAAAAGCAGCCCTAGAAATACAGCTACGGCCATAGAACTGGCGGCGTGCGCAGAGAAATAGCCAAACCTTCCACAACCATCGGCTATAAAACGCATACTGGCCTGCAAGCTTTCCACTTTACACGGTCGTGGTCGCATAATATTGTATTTAAAAAGGTTCGCCAACTGATCGGTTGCTGTAACCAACACAGCTGCAGCGAGCATTACGACAAGCGTACCTTTTACTCCAAGTTCACGATATACAAGATATAATAAGATTGCGTAAAGAGGGATTGACGACCATTTTTCGGTCACAATCAGCCAAAATCCATCCCAGGTTTCGCTGCCTAAATTATTAAGAAACAGGAAGAGTTGAGTATCATATTTGAGTAATTCCTCAATCATTTTCGTACTGCTCTATTTCACGATCGTAAAACTCGGTTGCTAGTTTGATGAAATTTTCGGTTTCGGTTTCGAGCTCCTTTTGATCATGAGCATCAAAATCTTCTAACCATTCTACCTCGTCGTCTTCAAGATTTATAATAAATCGAGGAAATTGTGTGTGAACAACAAAAATGGCTGTCGGATAATCACTATTATCACCCAGTATAAATTTTGGAAACTCCATGATATATGTTTTATAAATTCGTTAGATCAGTTTCATTAAGCGGATTGATCAATCATCTCTTCGTTGGGTTCCACTTCTGTAAGTTTATTTTCTTCGGAAGTGATGATCAATTTCTTCGAAAGATAATTAAATCTGATGAAAAGCATGATAGCGGAAGCAGTAAGTCCCGCTAATAATCCTAGCCAAATTCCGCTACTCTCGTAATCAGTATGCATGCTAAGATAGTATGAAACGGGGAAACCAATAAGCCAATAGGCAATAAAGGTTAGCACCATAGGTATTTTCACATCTTGCATACCTCTCAAAGCTCCAAGGGCAACAACTTGTATGGCGTCACTTATTTGGAAAATTGCTGCTATAAACAAAAGTGTGGATGCAATACTCACTACTTCATTATTATCGATTAGATTACTAATATCATCAAGATCCAGATATAATTCGGGCAACATGGTATTAAAGACCATAAATAGAGCTGCAAAAACAACTGCCAATAGTATGGTCAGCACAAAAATTGAAAACGCAATTCTTCTTAATTCTTTAAAATTTTGAAGCCCTTTTTGATTCCCAACCCGTATCATGGCAACTACACTGAAGCCCATCGCCACCATAAAGGTCATTGAAGACAGGTTTAAGGCAATTTGATTGGCCGCCTGTGGATTTTTTCCTAAAATCCCAGAAAGCCAAATAGCGGCTGTAAATACAGCTACTTCAAAAAACATTTGCATTGCCGATGGGAATCCGAGGTTAATTATTTTCATAAGCATTTTCTTACTTAGAGTAAAGAGCTTAATATGAAGCACGAAAGGCTTCGATTTGGGATGCTTGGCGAGTAAATACCATAGATGAGCTACCATTATAACTCTGGATGCCAATGTTCCGATAGCCGCTCCAACAACGCCAAGTTCGGGAGCTCCGAACTTTCCGAAGATAAACATATAATTGAGAAGCACATTAACTAGATTGGCCAAGATAGTCGCATACATTGGGTAGCGGGTCATTGACAAGCCATCACTGAACTGCTTAAATGCCTGAAAGATTATTAATGGTATTAAAGAAATTGCGACCAAAGTCAAATATGGCATTGCCAAATCAACAACCTCTGCTGGTTGTTTCATAGCATACATCAATGGTTTTGCGAACATTACCATTAAAAAGAGGGCGATTCCAAGGACGGTACATAAAAATAGTCCGTGTTTAAAAGATGACTTACCAGCCTCAAAATTTCCTTCACTATCGGCTTCAGCGACTAAAGGGGTTATTGCGGTTGAAAACCCAATTCCGAGAGACATAGCGATGAACATAAAACTATTTCCGAGGGATACCGCTGCCAACTCTGCTGTTCCCATTTGTCCAACCATGATATTATCGACCAAAGCCACTACAGTGTGTCCTAACATCCCCAGAATTACTGGAGTTGCTAAGGACATATTAGTCTTAAATTCTTTAGTATATGCGGAGAACAATTTGATAAATTTTGAGGTGCGAAGGTAAAAAAACCAAGCCTTGAAAGTGCATAAACTTTCTTATATTTAACATTTAAAGCAATCTTATGCAATCGAAAGCTACAACACCTGAAGCCTATTTGAAAGAACTCCCGGAAGAACGAAAAGAGGTTATCTCCAAAATCCGCAGTAAAATTCTTGAAAATCTTCCTAAAGGATTTGAAGAAACTATGAGTTACGGGATGTTGGGTTATGTGGTTCCTCATTCTAAGTATCCGGATGGCTATCATTGCGATCCCAGAACTCCTTTGCCGTTTATTAATCTTGCTTCACAGAAAAATCATGTAGGTTTCTATCATATGGGCATTTACAGCGATCCGAAGCTTATGGAATGGTTTACAACCGAGTATCCAAAACACGTATCGGGAAAACTAGACATGGGTAAAAGTTGTATTAGGTTTAAAAACATGAAAAAAATACCCTACGATCTTTTGGGAGAATTAGCTTCTAAGATGACTACAGATCAATGGATTGAGCGTTATGAAAGTGCGATAAAAAAATAATTATATCTTACCATCGAATCGAAAGGCATATTAGCGAAATTTTTGAAAACACCTGAGTTAATCATAAACTCGGACTCGTTTTCCTTTACTAGCTTTTTTACTTCTGAAGCCAGCGTATCGCTATCAGAAATAGAATTTCCAAATGAGCTGATAATTGGCAAACAAGCGGAATTTTTGTTTGAGACACTTCTGAAGCTTTCGTCTCGTTATATTATATTGTTGTCTAATATTCAGATTCAAGGCAGAGATAGAACGCTAGGTGAGCTAGATTACCTTGTTTTAGATCGTAAAACGAGCAGCACGCTTCACATTGAATTGGCATGCAAGTTCTATTTATTCGATGCCAGCTTAGGCGATTCTCCGGAAGCACCTTGGATTGGCCCCAATAGAAAAGACCGTTTAATAGATAAATTGGGAAAGCTTAAAAAACAACAGTTTCCATTACTTTATAGAAAAGAAACTCGCGAGCAACTTTTGCCTTTACAAATTGATATCAATTCAGTGCAACAACAACTTTGTTTAAAGGCATTTTTATTTATTCCGAAGGAGCTGTCTAAAGAAGTATTTCCGAAGAACTATCAATCGTGCATTTATGGATATTGGATACATTCTTCCGATTTTTCTTCTGAAGATAAAGATGCACTTTACAGAATAACCAATAAAAAAGAATGGTTATTACCTCCAGTAAATTTATCTGAATGGCAGCATTTTTCCGAAGTAGAAAAGAAAATAAAAGAATCGATAGGAAACAAAAAGTCGATTCTTATCTACAAAAAACGCAATACTAACATACAGCCTATTTTTGTAATCTGGTGGTAAAAAAAAAGACCGTTCTTTCGAACGGTCTTTTTAGTTTTAAACAGTATAAACTTATACTCTTTTCTTCATTGCTAGTGTGAAGAATTGACCTGAAATAAGTCCTGATGTAGGCTCTGGCGCTACAACAAGAAAAAGTTCATCCACTTGTAAACTTAGGTTAAACCCAGTAATAGTGAAAGTCGCTTCATTTTCTCCAGCTAAAATAACAATTTCTGAATCAAACGAATAGTTTTCAGCAGGTACATTAGTACCAGATTCAACTACTGAAATTGTAAAAGTTCTATCTACCGATGAAGCATCAGTAATATACAAAGTAGCAGAAGTAGTTTTCTCAGTCTGTCCCGGATTAAAAGTCATTGCTCCAGTTGCTGTAGTAAAACCAAGAATCGGTTCAAATTCAGATGGTGCATCATCATATGTTTCACAGGAAACACTAACTAAGGCTATCATTATAATAGCAAATACTATATTTATTTTTTTCATCTTTTTTACGTTTTTAGATTAATACCCAGGGTTTTGAACAATATTATTGTTCGAATCAATAATCCCCTGATCTATCGGTAATTGAAATTTAGTGCTTCCAGCGCTCAAAGTTAGAATTTCGGAAGGAACTCCAGTACCGTCGGCTTCATCACCAGCGTTAGTTCTTTCGATAGGTAATCCCCATCTCTTAAGATCGTAGAAACGTTGGTATTCGAAAGCGAATTCTAAACGTCTTTCCAAACGGATTGCATCTCTAAGTGCAGTTCCAGTTTCGCCACTTGGTGGAGCAGTGTATCTTCTAGATCTCACTTCATCAAGAGCATTTCTTGCTGGCACTTCACTTCCAAGGTTAAATAAAGCCTCTGCCTTATTTAATTTTGCTTCAGCAGCACGGAAAATTTTAATGTCAACAACACCATTAGTTTGACCAGTTTTACCTAGTAACTTACGGATAGCGTTATAATCTTTACCATTAGAATCTGTACCAAAAGTGATATAAGCAGCTTTTCTGATATCATCTGCTGAGTAAGTGTTAAACAATTCAAAAGAAACAGCATATTCTGGTAAGAAAGTTCCGCTTAACGGTCCTTGACTCCATGTAACACCAACTCCTGCGTTTAATACGCTAGCTTCATTAGGAATAGAAAATATTAATCCGTCTTGGCTTGAATCATCCCAAACATTAACAACATTTGCACGTGCAGCTACAGAAGTTGTAACAGCATTCGCAGCATCTATTGAGTTCTGCCATTGTCCCATATATAAATATACTCTAGACAATAAAAGATTTACAGCATTTCTATTTAATCTACCTGGATCATTAGTCACATTTATACCTGCTACTGCATCTGTTAAATCAGTGACAATTTTTCCATAGACTGCACCAACAGTCTCTCTTTCCGGAGTTATGTTTGGATCAGCTTCTGTTACATATGCAACACCAAGGCTTCCATTTGCATCACCTGATTGAGTAGGTATTTTTCCAAAATTCTTTACTAGATCGAAATGAGCCATTGCTCTCAAGGCTTTTGCCTCTGCTACAATATTCGTCTTATTCTCTCCTTCAAAAGTTTCAGCAAAGAACAATACCTGATTTGCGCGATATATCAAAGAATATGCATCACGATACAAATTCCCTAAATTACTCTGACTAGGAGAATATCTGAAGTTATGAATGGTAGATTTACTTGTTCTACCAGATATCGCCATAGTTACATTATCGCTCATTACGTCTGGAGCACTTAATAACGCACCAGCATCACTTGCACCGTAATATCCTGTTGAAGTCGAACCATCTCGACCAACTCTCACCAAGGCAATATAAACACCACGGATACCATTTTCAAAATCATCTACCGAAACGAAAGCGTTATCAGTAGCAAGCCCGTCAAAAGGCAATTGATCCAACTGTTTATCACAAGAAACGATAGTTCCAGCTAAAACGACCAACATTGTTATTTTAAATATTATATTTTTCATTTTATAATTTTTTTTTAATTAGAAACTTACGTCTAAACCTACTTGAATAGATTTAGTATTAGGGTAACTATATAAAGTAGCTTCACCTGGTGCTACAGAATCTGCAAAAGAGATAGTTTCACCTGATGATAATCCTACTTCAGGATCACCAAAGAATTTAGTAAAGGTCAATAAGTTCTGTCCTTGAACATATACTCTTAAGTTACTAAGTGGAGATTTCTCTAAGGTTTTCTTTGGAAATGAATACGAAAGCGTAACATTTCTCATACGAATATAATCTCCTCTTTCTAGAAAACGATCTGTATTAGCAGCCAATGAACCTTCGTCATTTCTATAAATTGGACTCATGCTCACGTCTGTATCTCCAGGTTGTTGCCAGTAATTGAATGCTTCAGTTGCTTGATTTGCATCTACAGCTAAACCATCTGAAACTACATTACTCTTAACAAAGTTGTTAATCCAGTTACCATACTTGAATACAAAATCGGTACGAAGACCAAATCCTTTGTAAACAATGTTGTTAAAGAAACCACCTTCTTTATCAGCGATAGTAGATTTCCCTTGGAATACTCTGTTTTGATTATCATCTTCCGGCATTTCGTCTGCAAAATATGTGTTACCATCTGCACCATAATACATAGGACGACCAGTGTTAGAATCTAAACCAGCATAACGAATTAAGAAATGCTCGTTAATCTTAGTTCCTTCATCCCATCTAATGTTAAATGTGTTAGGTGGGTCAATTGGAGCTCCATTTGGAAGAGAAACAATTTCAGATTTAGTCAGTAATAGAATATTTCCTCCTATTGTCCAAGTTACATCCGGGCTTCTTACAATATCAGCTTGTAATGATAATTCAATACCTCCATTTTCAATTTCAGCCGCATTACCTGCTACTGTATCAACTCCAGATTCATCAGATCTAGGAATATCAAATAATAACTCGGTAGTATTACGAACGAAATAATCTCCAACAAAACTTATTCTTCTATTAAACATATTAAGTTCAATACCAACATTTGTTGTTTGAGTAGTTTCCCATTGTAATTCCGGGTTAGGGAAGTTAGAAGGTTCAGTTGCAAGACCTCCTGGATATTGAGCAAATCCTACAAAACCTTGAGCTTCGTATCTATCAATACCAGATCTGTTACCAACAGTACCAATTGCTGCTCTAATTTTAAGATCATCAATGGCATCTACTTTAAAGAAATTTTCTTTTGCTACGTTCCAACCAATACTTCCACTATAGAAAGTACCATATTGTACATCACTACCAAAGTTTGAAGAACCATCACGTCTAATAGAAGCAGAAGCTAAATATCTTTGGTTAAAGTCATAATCGGCAAAAGCACCATAAGAAACTAAAGTCAATCTATTTCTTGTTGTAGAAGCGCTATCGGTAAAACCGGCATTACTTTGAGTCGTTAACAACGGTGAACTAAAACCTCTACTAATTGCAGAAAGCGTGTTAACCTCGTTAAAGTTATATTCAAAAAGACCAAGAATATTTAAGTTATGATTTTCAGTAATAAGCGTATAATTCAATCTATTACTAGCAGTCATATCTAAACGTTGCGTATTTGCATCCGTTTTTCTTCCTGGGAAGTCAGCATTTCCAATAAGATCATCTAAAACCCCTCCAGGTTTTGAGTAAGTTTCTCTTCTTCTATTTAAATGGTTTACAGCAAAACTAAAACCATAACTTAAACTTTTAGAGAACTTCACTAACGCATCTACATTGGCCAAAGTAATATTTTCTACTTCAAAAGCTGGCTCAGTTTCCAACGCACGTCTTACAGGATAACCTGTTGTAGTAGTGTTGTAAATTGGTTCACCATTTTCATTATAAGTAATCTGATCGAACTCATCCAATACAAATTCTGTCTCATAAGGATTTACATCCAACATGTGACGGAATGGATTCTGAGAGTTATTTCTATCTCTTGGCTCATCACTTAAAGATCGTGCATAACCAACATTCACACCAACTGACAACCATTCTTTCGCGTCAAAGTTCACGTTCAATCTAGAGTTCAATCTTTCAAAACCAGAAATCTTATCAATGATCCCTGTATTTTTGTCATGACCTACAGAGAAAAAGTAATCCATTTTCTCAGCACCACCATCGATAGAGATGTTATTGTTTTGAACGTAACCATCCTTCAACACTAACTCTTCCCAATCTAATGCATTTCTTGTTAAACGATCACGCTCAGGAGATCCTGGTTGAGTAGTAACCCCTGGCAATGCAGCAGCTCCAGCAACACCAAGAGCATACATATCTCTTTCGTATTGTAATTTCTGAGTTGCATCCATCATAGTATAATTAAGATCTACTCTTGTAGTAGTACCAAATCGTGAGCTATAACGAACCGTTGCGTCTTTATTTCTATTTCCAGTTTTAGTAGTAATTACTACAACACCGTTAGATCCACGAGAACCATATCTTGCAGTTGTAGCGGCATCTTTTAAAATTGTAATGTTTTCGATATCACTAGTTGCAATATTTCCAAGCTCCTCTTCACGGATTGGAGCACCATCTACTAAATATAAAGGAGATGATCCACCAGCACTCAATGAACCTGTACCTCTAATACGTACAAAGGCCCCTTGTCCTGGCTTTCCGTTAGCAGCAGTTACCTGTACCCCGGCAGCTTTACCTTGTAAAAGGTTATCCACACTCGTAGTAGGTGCCAACTGAGATATTTCACTCGCAGAAATAGAAACAACGGCAGATGTTTGTACCGTCTTATTTCTAGTAGAATATCCTGTTACAACTACTTCTTCAAGAAGTGCTCCAGGTCTTAACGACACACTCATGGTGTTTGAAGCTCCAACTTTAAGTTCTTGAGTTTCAAAACCAACATAACTAAATGACAGTGTTTGTCCCACTGCAGCTGAAATTGTGTAATTCCCATCAAAATCAGACTGGGTTCCTGTATTTGTCTGTTTAATTATTACGTTAGCCCCAGGCAACGGCAAACCAGCATCATCTGTAACAGTTCCTGTAACTGTTTTTTCTTGTGCTAGTACCATAGTCATATTAAAGAATATAAGCACTAACCATAAATAGTAACTTTTTTTCATAAAAAAAAATTTAATTATTAATAGAGTTAATTTAAATTTCAATCACAAAACCCTTAAAATTCGTTAAAATCTTAACTTTTATTAAACATTTTTGCAAAAATCAACAAAAAGTAAAATTCAGCTACAACCTTCCAAGGGTCTATTTGACGGGCGAAATATACTAAAAAAATACTTATTGGTGCATTTTTTTAAAATAGTCTTTTATATTTTTTTTAACTCAGCGTTAATTTCAAGTTAACTTGGATTTTTTAATATAAAACTTCTAAAAAACCTAGTCTCGCCCACAATTTCATTTTTTCAGAAATAAACCAATTATTTAACAATAAGTCTAAATCTGAAACATTATCATCTTAATATCGAAAATAATTAGTCTTGTTTTGTCTCTCGTCGAAAGCAAACCTTACGAATTCGAAAAAAACATCACAATAAAGATTAGTTTTTTATCGATTTTAGCTCACTTTTCGTACCGTATTTATCAAATAGATACACTAAACTCGCCATGGTTGCGCCACCTAATTCCAATTCACGTTGGTTTACTGCTTCAAAAGTATCGCTTGCAGCATGATGGTAATCAAAATATCGTTGAGAATCGGGTCGTAATCCCGCCAATACCATTCCTTTTTCCTTTAAAGGTCCAATATCTGCACCGCTACCACCCTTTTCGAAGTAATGTATTAAATATGGTTTAAATAAAGTCTCCCAACTTTTTACCTGAGCAAAATCCTCATCATCAATATCGAATGAAAAGCCTCTTGGTGTAAAGCCCCCAGAATCACTCTCCAATGCAAATACATGGGTTTCTCCTTTCAGTTTTGCCTCTTCTGCATATTTCCTTCCACCTCGTAAACCATTTTCTTCATTCATAAATAACACCACCCGAATGCTGTGTTTGGGCTGATAATTTATTTTTTTAAACAATCGAAGTACCTCCATCGACTGAACACAGCCTGCACCATCATCATGAGAGCCATCTCCAAGATCCCAAGAGTCGAGATGTCCACCGACTACCATATATCGATCCGGATATGTACTTCCGGTTATTTCACCTATCACATTATAAGATTGTACATCCGGATAAATTTTGCAATTTTGTTTGAAGTAGAACTCAAGTGTTGGAAGTAGTTTTAGCGTATTACTTAGCAATTCTGCCCCTTTAGTGCTAATAGCACAGGCTGGTATCCGTTCACTTGCCGGAGCATCGCCATACGTCATAGATCCAGTATGCGGAAAATCATCTAATCTTAAGTTCATGGATCGAACCACTACTCCAACTGCACCGTATTTAGCCGCTTCCATGGCACCAGCATATCGCTGATCCACACAACCACCATAAGCTTCGAAGGTGTGGATAAGATCAGCTTTCATTGGACGGTTATAAAATACGATTTTACCTTCAATTTGAGCTCTTCCATAACGCTCAAGATCCTCTATCCCTTGAACTTCAATAACTTCGGCCTTTATTCCAAGATCGGGTGTAGCTACCGACCCACCTAGTGCGCAAATATTTGTAATAATTGACTTACCTGGTCCGGTTTCCAAATATGCGTATTCGGGAAAACCTCTGGTCCATTTAGGCACCATAACAGGTTGAAGCCATACTTTATCTAAGCCTAGCTTATTTAATTCGGCTTCAGTATAATTAACCGCCTGCTCCGCATTTAATGTTCCCGAAAGTCGTCCGCCAATCTTATTTGATAAGTAATCCAACCAATCATAGCTCTTTCCGTTTAGAAGAGCCATGTCATAAATAGAACGCATAGTGAGCGAATCTTGCACATTCGATGTTTGTGCAATTCCTTCCGAAGCGAAAAGAATGCAAACAAATAATAAGGTAAGTTTTTTCATAGGTGTGATTTCGAGACTATTTTTCTTGAAGGCTTATTTTTCAGAAGCAAAACTAATCATTTTCAAGTCGTTTTCTGTAATCGTCTATCTGCGCCTTAATTTTTGGATCCAACTCTGGCTCCTTTATATCTGTATACTTCTGAAGCTCCTCCAATAAAATTTTAGCGACAATATATCGAGCTGAAGGCTTATCGTCCGATGGAATTATATACCAAGGCGCGTGAGGCTTGGAAGTTCTGTTAATCGCATCCTGATAACATCTCATATAATCGTCCCATAATTCTCTCTCATCCAAATCTCCTGGTGAGAATTTCCAATTTTTATTGGGTTTATTAAGTCTTCGTAACTGTCGGTTTTTCTGTTCGTCTTTTGAAAGGCTCAGAAAAAATTTAAAAATAATCGTGCCATTTTCCGAAATGGTCTTCTCAAAGTCATTAATCTGCTGAAAACGTTTATTCCAGAAAGCCTCATCTATATCAGCTACACTTTTCACATCCGGAAGGTTCTCGCCCAAAATATAATTTGGATGTACTCTGGTGACCAATACATTCTCATAATGTGTGCGATTGAAAACTCCAAACTTTCCACGAGCAGGCAGTGCAATATAATGCCGCCATAAATAGTCGTGCTTTTTCTCCAAATCGGTAGGCACTTTAAAACTATGTACCACAACACCTCTTGCGTTGAAATCTTTAAAAACTTCCCGAATAAGGCTATCTTTTCCTGCAGTATCCATTCCCTGAAGACACACTAACACCGCATATTTGCCATGGGCATAAAGTGTATCCTGTAGTTTTCCTAGTTTCTCTCTTGTCTCTTCGAGTTCATTTTCTATTATATCTTCGGAAGCATCCAGATCGCAAAGTGTCTTTTGATTTTTAATATCGATCGGTGACGTTACCTTATATTCCTCTAATTTAATTTCCTTCATATCGGGCTTATTTACTGGCAAATAATTTTACATCCTCTTCGCTTACTTTCGTTCCTCCTAAAATAATAAGACGCTCTACTACATTTCGAAGCTCCCTAATATTTCCTGTCCAATCGTACTCTTGAAGCAATTTTAATGCTTTTTCTGAAAAAAACTTCTGAGACGTTCCGTGTTCTTCAGCAATTTTTTTTGTAAAATAATCTACCAATAACGGAATATCCTCTCTTCTTTCATTTAGAGGAGGAACCTTGATTAAAATAACAGCTAATCTGTGATATAAATCTTCCCTGAAATTTCCTTCAGCAATTTCCTTTTTTAGGTCTTTATTTGTGGCGGCAACTACTCTAACATCAACTTTAATATCTTTATCACTTCCTACCCTTTGCACTTTATTCTCCTGCAATGCTCGTAATACCTTGGCCTGAGCCGACAAGCTCATATCCCCAATTTCATCAAGAAAAATGGTGCCTCCGTTAGCGGCTTCAAATTTACCTGCCCTGTCTTTAACAGCAGATGTAAACGCACCTTTTACATGTCCAAACAATTCACTTTCTATCAACTCACTAGGAATCGCCGCACAATTCACTTCGATCATAGGACCTTTAGATCTCACGCTTTTTTGATGTATCCAATGTGCGACCAATTCTTTTCCCGTCCCATTAGGTCCGGTAATAAAGACTCTGGCTTCGGTTGGAGCCACCTTTTCAATCATATCTTTAATTTGAGCAATTCCAGATGACTCTCCTATCATCTGATAATTCTTACTCACTTTCTTCTTAAGGAGCGTATTTTCGACCACAAGCTCTTTTCGGTCGAGTGCGATACGTACGGTATTCAACAATCGATTAAGGTCGGGCGGTTTTGAAATATAGTCGAAAGCTCCCAATCGCATCGTATTTACTGCCGTATCCAGATCGCCATGACCTGAGATCATAACCATTGGGATTTCGGGCTTAATCTTTTTTGCAGCTTCCAGTACTTCCACACCATCCATCTTAGGCATTTTGATATCACAAAGCACAAGATCGAAGTCTTCTTTTTTGATTAACTCAATACCTGCGAGCCCATCTTCCGCTTCGGAGACTTCATAACTTTTATTCTCTTCTGATAATATTTTAACTAGCACTCTTCTAATTGCAGCTTCGTCTTCTATAATAAGTATTTTCGGCATGTTTAATATTTAAATTTTATTCCAGTTCTAAAATATAGCGAATTTTCATCGTTAATAGAATATACTTTAGCTCCATCTTTATCTTCCAGTCTGAAATTGTTATAAAGCGTATGACCGCCATAGGCATAGTACAATAGGTGTTTTGTAAAAAAGTGTTCGTATCCCAAGCCGGCAACAACATTGGTCATTGAAATATTATCTGCGATACCAGTCTGGCCCGATTGCACCGGAAAATTTTGCTGTATGTTAGCAGAAAAGTTATCTAATGTTACAAATGCCTGCAGTGCGTCCTTATGATTATCATTGAGATAGTAACGAAGGTTACTTTTTGGCACTCCTATAGTATAAGTCCAATTTGGCCTGAATTCTTTGTTTAAATTAATTAATGGTAGCGGATAATTTCTGCCCGGCGTTGTAGAATATGCAAGTCCTAAGATGAGTCTGGTCTTTGCATCCGGTGAATCTTCGCTATTAGACCAAATGGCATAGATTGCACCATCGTAAACAATATCATCACTCACCAGGCCATCATTAAAATCGGATCTTATACTAACACCTCCTTTAACACCAATTCGCCAATAATCTGTTAGTTTCCAAGTATAACCCAGATACAGGTCCATTCGTTGAACTGCGTTGGTCACTCTTCCACCAAAAGCCTGAATTGCGGCAATATCCTGGGCGTCTTTTATTTGAATATCGGTATATCTGTATTCTATTCCTGTTACTAAGTAGTTCTTTTTTTCTCTACTCAGTAAGAAAGGAACCTGTATTAAAGCTCGATAGCGCTGAATAGAATTATTTGAATTTGAAAATGGTACTTGTAAAAACTCAATTCTTGCTAAATCTGTACTTTGTGCATTTAATTTAGTGAGCAGACAAAGTAATAGTATGTAGAATACTAGCTGTTTTTTCATATAATTTTTTAATTAATCTTCCAGCATCGAGTTGGAAGAATCTTCTTTTACTGGCTGAGTGAACAAGTGAACATCTCTTTGTGGAAAAGGAATAGAAACTCCATTTTCTCTAAAAAGTGAATCTATACTAAAACGAATTTCACTTTTTATACGAGGATCGGCGAAACTATCATTCACAAAAAAGAGAACGCTAAAATTTAGAGAAGAGTCTCCAAAGTCTTCAAATAATACAAATGGCTTAGGAGATTTTAACACACCCTTCTGATTTTCAACACTTTTAAGCAGAAGATTTTTTACTTTCTCTGTATCACTTCCGTATGCGACACCAACACTTACAGATTCTCTGGTAGTGCGGTGGTTTTGGGTGTAATTATATATTGTTTCGGTTATGAATTTATGATTCGGAATAATCACGATTTTATCATCTCTAGTTATAGCTCTAGTTGTTCGAAGCTTAATTTCAATAACGCGCCCCACTTTCCCATTTATTTCCACAATATCTCCTACTAAAAGTGATTTGTCAAGAATAATAAAAATACCCCCAATTATATCTTGAAAAAGCTCCTGTAAGGCGAGTCCTAGTCCAACTAACAGTGCGGCAGATGCGGCTAAGAAAGGAGTGACGTTAATACCTGCCAAACTTAAGGTAGCAAAAACGACAATAACGTAGGTAATATATTTTATAAACTTAAAGACACTGATAAATTTATTCTTATCGGTAGCGTCCATTTTACGGGTGAAGAGCATTCGTATCCACTTCAGAAGAAAACTGGCAACCACAAATGAGAAGAGCACTAATATCAATAGACCTACGGTGATATTAATTTCCTTATTCCCGCTTCCGAAGTGAAAACCAAATTCTAGGAATTCTCGAATACCTCCCCAAATATCATCAGTGACAACCTCCTTAATCTGCTCAGTAACATTTTCCTGCACTATCTTATTTTTAATATTTTAGCCATTTGATTAATTCTCTGTAACTAGGCTTTTTACCATACATTAAAATTCCTACCCGATAAATCTTTGCTGCAAACCATACCGTTCCTATAAATGTAGCAAATAAAATGATTAATGAAATTATTTGCTGCCAAATAGGGACACCAAACGGGATACGCATGAGCATCACCACCGGCGATGTAAACGGTATATACGAAAATACCTGTGAAACGGTTCCGTGTGGATTATCGATCACAGTAAAAAACCCAACATAAATCGCGAGAATCAATGGCATTATTATAGGTAGCATAAACTGTTGGGTATCTGTCTCACTATCTACAGCTGCCCCAATGGCAGCATACAACGACGCGTATAATAAATAACCTCCTATAAAGAAGAACAGAAACATGATTGTTAAATTAACAATTGGTAGATTATTAATTTCCATAATCACATTCCGCGCAATTTCCTGAGTGCCACCATCAACTGCCTGATTAATCACTTCCTGTTGCGGCGTTTGAACTGTCGAAGGGTCGATACCAAAGATACCTGTGATCACAATGCTAAAAACACCCAATAATATTACCCACGCTAAAAACTGTGTAATACCTGCGAGAGAAGTCCCAATAATTTTCCCAAGTAGCAATTTCATTGGCTTTACAGACGAAATGATCACTTCTATAATTCTACTGGTCTTTTCTTCAATTACAGAGCGCATAATCATATTTCCGTAAATGATGATAAACATAAAAAGCAAGTAACCTGCGACGCCACCAAAACCGAGTTTTAAATAAGAACCCATCTTTGAAGTTTCCTGTCCTTTAAAAGTCTCTTGATGCGCGTTCACCCGAATATGTAACTCACGAATTACTTCTGAATTAATTCCAGCGTCCTTTAATTTTAAGGAATTCACTTTTCGTTCAACTACATTTTCCACTTCATTCATTATTTGCAAAGAAGGAGAATCTTCTGAATAAAATGTCACCCCTTCCGCCAGGGTTTCAAGGTTTTCAGAGTTTGGAATATAAAGAAGTCCGTAATTTTCAGATTCTTCACTTATTTGCTTTGCTTCGGAAAGAGATAGCTTATCAAGTATGTTATAGGAAATTGTGGATGTATTTTCGAAATCTTTCAGAAACAAACCACTTTCATCTAAAACTGAAACGATACGTACCTGATCGTTATTTAATTGCGATAAATAAGCCACCAAGCTAAAGATTCCAACCATAATCAACGGACTCAAAAACGTCATGATTATAAAGGACTTGTTGCGTACCTTATTTATATACTCTCTCTTTATAATTAATGGAAGATGATTCATTAGTTGTGTTAGTTATTTTTTACTGTTTCAATAAAAATATCACTTGCAGAAGGAATCACTTCAACAAAATGATTCAATTGACCTTTGGAGGTTAAAAAACTCACAAGCTCATTTGGCGAGGCTTTTTCCGGTATTTTTATTTTATACTGCAATTCGTCATTAATGCTTTTAAATGAGGCTGGAGAAACGTCAAAACGCTCTCTTATTAAGGAGTTTACAGCTTCTTTATTTTCAGTAAGCAACCCAACTTCGTAAGTGTTAGATCTGTATGCTCTTTTTATATCTATAAGTTTCCCATCCAGAATTTTATTGGATTTATGAATTAACGCGATATGATCACACATTTCCTCTACAGATTCCATTCTATGTGTGGAAAAAATAACGGTTGCACCTTCGTCTCTTAAATTTAAAATCTCATCTTTAATTAGATTCGCGTTTATAGGATCAAAACCGCTAAAAGGTTCATCGAAAATGAGCAATTTTGGTTGATGAAGTACAGTAACAACAAATTGAATCTTTTGCGCCATACCTTTGGAAAGCTCCTGAATTTTTTTGTCCCACCAATCACCAATTTCCAATCTGTCGAACCAATATTTAAGACGTATTTTGGCCTCTTGCTTAGACAGTCCCTTTAACTGAGCTAAATACAAAACCTGTTCACCTACTTTCATGGTTTTATACAAGCCTCTTTCTTCAGGCAAATAACCTATATGTCGAATATCATCGGGCGCCAATGGTTTTCCATCGAGAAAAACCTCACCCGAATCTGGCATTGTAATTTGATTAATTATTCTTAAAAATGTTGTCTTCCCTGCTCCATTGGGGCCTAAGATGCCAAAAATACTCCCTTTGGGAACCTCTATTGAGATGTTATTTAATGCTTTATAGGGTCCAAAAGATTTTGAAACATTGGTCGCCTTTAAAAGTTTTTCCATAATTTTTTAGTTGTGTAAATATATCGAATTGCTCAGGAAGCCGATAGTCAATTAAGAGTAATTTATGCTATTTGTAGTAAAACATTCTCCTTTGTTACGTCCTCCTGCTTTCTATTTTATAATTGCTTTACCCTTAGCACTTAAAAGCAAAACCCACCCTCCATTTGCATGGAGGGTGGGAAAAAATTGCTATGAAAAAGAAAAATTATCACTACTTAGAAGTAGCGATATCCAAATATAAACAAAAATATCAAATTAACGTTTATTTAAGAAAACATATCTTTTACTTTCTCGAAAAATGACTTGTCTTCCTTTTCTGGCTTTGGCTGAAAATGGTCGTCATTACTCATCTTTTCGAAAAATTCTTTTTGTTCTTTGGAAAGTGTTTTAGGTGTCCAGACATTTATATGAACTAACAAATCTCCCGTTCCGTATCCATTAATACTTGGAATTCCTTTATTTCTAAGTCGAAGAATCTTCCCACTTTGGGTTCCCGCATCGATTTTAATTCTTACTCTTCCGGTAACTGTTTCTATTTCTTTAGAAGTCCCTAATGCAGCTTCAGAAAAACTCACATAAAGGTCGTAATGTAAATTATCACCCTCCCTTTGCAGGCCTTCATGAGGTAGTTCCTCAATAGCTACAAGTAGATCTCCGGGGATGCCATTTCCAGGCGCATCATTTCCTTTCCCGCTAACTTTTAATTGCATTCCATCAACCACTCCCGCCGGGATTTTAATCATCACCGTTTCTTCTACAGACAACATTCCATCGGCATCGGCATTGGTTGGTTTTTTATCGACTATTTGCCCTGCTCCACTACATGTACTACAAGTCGCAGACGTTTGCATTCGTCCAAGAATCGTATTCTGGATTCTCGTTACTTGCCCACTTCCGTTACATGTACTACAAGTTGTATATGTAGTCCCCTGAGCTACCTTTTTACGTTTTACTTTTATTTTCTTTTCAACTCCATTCGCTATCTCCTCTAAAGTAAGTTTTACGCGAATACGAAGGTTACTCCCTTTCACAGTTCGGCGACCACCGCCACCAAAACCACTAAAGCCGCTAAAACCACCACCTCCGCCAAAGATATCACCAAACTGACTAAAGATATCATCCATATTCATTCCGCCGCCGCCGAAACCACCACCACCTTCAAAGGCTTGATGTCCAAATCTGTCGTAACGAGCTTTCTTATCAGCATCACTCAACACCTCGTAGGCCTCTGCTGCTTTTTTAAACTGCTCTTCCGCCTTGCTGTCGCCTGGATTTTTATCAGGGTGAAATTCTATGGCTTTTTTGCGATATGCCTTTTTAATCTCGGCAGGTGAAGCACTTTTAGATATCCCTAATATTTCGTAATAATCTTCTTTCATCAGTTACTATGTTGTTTTTGCTGAAGTCTTTTTAGAATTCTTTGATGATCCACATCTATTTTGAATATGGAAAATACTCATCTATTTATTGTCCGATAACTACTTTAGGAAAACGAATTACTTTTTCACCTAAGGTATATCCTTTTTCTAAAACGTCGATCACCTTCCCTTTTAGATCATCGTTCGGAGCCGGAATTTGAGTAACCGCTTCAAGTATTTCAGCATCAAAAACATCTCCCTGTTTAGTATCGATACTTTCAAGACCTTTAATACGAAGTGCTTCTACCAACTTATTGTTGATTAATTCAACACCAATAAGCAGGTTTTTATCATCGCTCTTTTCAATCTCCTTCATAGCGCGATCGAAATCATCCAATACCGGAAGTAATGAAACCATCACATCCTGACTAGCTGTTTTAAAAAGCTCGATACGCTCGCGGCCTGTTCTCTTTTTATAATTCTCGAATTCAGCAAAAAGACGCAAGTAGCGATCCTTCTCTATTTGTAAATCGTTCTGTGCCGCCTCCAAAAGTTCTAATTCAGTATCGTTTTCTGATACCTGACCTTCTTCCATTACTACTTCCTCTTCAACCAAATTTTCGATGTTTTTATCTTTCTTGCCCATAAATGACATACTTTTTTCTGTTTTTCTGAAGGATGCAAAAGTACTGCCATTTCTTTATAAATGTCAAAATGTCACAGAATTATTTTATTAATCCTTTAAGACAAATCTTCAGAAGAGATAAATACATTTGCCATTCAAACCATAAACACATAATATAATGAAAAAGTCCATCTTAAAAATTTCACTTATTGCTTTTATTTCTTTGGGAGTAGTATCCTGCAAAGACAGTAAAGACAAAACAAATGAAGCAACAATCGAAGCTGCCGAGGCTAGTAACACGGCAACCGACTATACTGTTAATACTACCAATTCGGTGATTAGCTGGGAGGGTAATAAACCAACCGGTTCGCATGTGGGTAACATCAGATTATCAGCAGGAAGTATTTCAATCAATAAAAATGAGATAGAAGCAGGAAATTTTACCATCGATATGAATTCTATCGTGGATAAAGATCTGGAAGGCGAGGATAAAGCAAACCTTGAAGCCCACTTAAAAGGTACAGTAGCGGGGAAAGAAGGTGATTTTTTCGATGTGAATACTTATCCTACAGCTACTTTTGAAATAACTAATTCAACTACTTCAGCACCTGGTAAAACCACAATTAAAGGAAATCTTACTATAAAAGATAAAACAAATCCGATCGAGTTTCCAGCAACCATCACCCTTACAGAAGGAAAATTACTTATAAAGAGTGAAACTTTCAGCATTGATCGTACAAAATGGGGTGTGAATTACGGTTCGAAATCTATTTTTGACAACCTTGGAGATAAGTTTATCTCAGACGAAATGAAATTAACTGTAGAACTGCATGCTACAAAATAATTGACAATATTGTTGGTTTGAACCCGGTCGAAGTCAGTTAAATATGGCTTAAAAAATTATCGTCCGGGTTCAGGTCGACATTTGCAGTTATATTACACAATTAATCTAGGACAATAAGTTAGTTGTAGCCGCATCAATATTCGAATACTTGAACATATAACCAGTTTGCTCGATTTTACTGGAACTTACCAATTGACCCTCGGTCACCAGACCTGCCATTTCTCCTAACATCAATTTTAAAAGAAATTTTGGAATATTAGGCATCCAAAGTGCAGCATCAACTTTTTTAGCAATGAGTTTTGTAAGCTTGGTATTAGTTACCGGAGTAGTAGCGACCCCATTGTAGACGCCCTCGAGTTCTTCTTTTATGATAAAGAAATACATTTCAACCAGATCTTCGATGTGAATCCACGACTGCCATTGTTGTCCATCACCAAGAGGTGCTCCCACACCCATTTTAATTGGTTTAATAATTTTTGGAAAGGCTCCCTCATCCTTCGCTAGTACCATACCTGTTCTTAATATCGCTACATCCATTCCTAATTCCCTAAATCTCGATGCCGCTTCTTCCCATGCAACAACAACCTCTGCAAGAAAATTTTGTCCAACAGCATCACTTTCTTCTGTGTACAATGCGGTTTCCGAAGGAGGATAAATCCCAATCCCACTGGCCGATATAAAATGAGTTACATTATGTTCACATCCCTTGAGTGCGGTAAAAAGTAAGTTTGCAGTTTGAACTCTACTTTTGATAATTACACGTTTATAGCTTTTTGTCCAGCGTTTTGCAATGTTGGCCCCTGCCAGATGAACAATTGTAGTCACACCTTCAAATGCTTCTAAATCGATATCATTTTTGTCAGGATTCCAGTAAAAGCCTTTGTAATCACTTTCGTTTTCGATTTTTTCTTTCCGAGTAGTTAAATAATGAACATTTATACCTTCAGCGCGGCACTTTGCAGATAATCTGCTACCTATAAATCCTGTAGCCCCGGTAATTAAAACCTTCATTTTTATTTTAAATTTACGAGATAAACTAATGATTGGCAAAGGTCTTAACGCAACATTATGATTGATAGTTGTTTTTATTTATTGAGCGAAAGAATACCTATGTTAGATTTCAAATGAAGTAAATGTAAAATTACTTATCGCTTAAAATAATTACTTAACAGCACGGAGCATTTGAGAAAAAAAATCTCGAATACTCCTTACTTAACAGCGCGGAGCATTTCACGTTTTCCTGGGGGGCCTGGGAGACGTTCGGTTGTAAATCCAACGGTTTGCATTGCTCTACGTACACTGCCTTTCGCAGCATAAGTCACCAATACACCTTTAGGCTTTAAAGCATCATACATTCTTTGGAATACAGCTTCTGTCCATAGTTCAGGTTGTACTCGTGCACCGAAAGCATCATAGTAAATAAGGTCGAATTCTGAAGTTGCTTCAATTTCTGAAAAGAACTTTTTCTGTTTCCTTAGTTGAAAGTTTTTATGTATTTCTGAAGGCTTTTCCCATACAGATGTATGTAGTATTTGGAATTCATCTTCCGAAGCATTTATTAAGGAAGGATAATTTAATTGTGCTATTTCTGAAGCCGATACAGGATATCCCTCCACACCGGTATAATCAATTTTCCAATCGCGTTCTATAGCTTGTTGAAGGGTTAAATACGCATTGAGTCCCGTTCCAAATCCGATTTCGAGTATGGAAATGGACTTCGTATCCCTTTTCTCCACAGCATAATGTAAGCCTGTCTTTATAAAAACATGCACGGCCTCAGCAATTGCACCGTGTTTAGAATGGTATTGCTCATTCCACTCCGGAATATGAATAGTAATAGACCCATCTCCGGTGGTTAAGAATTCACGTTTCAAATTTTACTGCTTTTCCGGGCTTTCTACTTCCGGAATTAAGACTCCATTAGAAACAAACGACAAGGTGCGTTTAGGCTTTGTTATTGCAGCAATTTCTTCTGGTGATTTTCCAGCATCTTCAGCATAGTGACGTTGCTCGTCAACGCTCACTTCTTCCACAAATGCTTTTCCTTCAACGATCACTTTCTGTCCTGCAATATCTTTAGGCATAAAGAATCCGTAGTCTTTAAACTTCACCATAGCCTCTTCTTCGCCCATATCCATGCGCATCCAACAGCCTTTACTTTGGCAAACAGATTTTACTTCAGATTGAAACTTTAGGTTTAAAGTATCACCCGGTTTTAAACTTTTGAAACGCTCCTGAATTTCAGCGTCATTTAGTACATTTTCAGCTGTAATCTTGTCACCAAAAGATTGGTAATTAACGGCTATCTCTTCTGTTTCAGAAGAAACGACTTCCTTCTTTTTATCATTGTTACAACCAACCGCAAACAGTGCCATCAAGGCGACAAAAAGTATGTTTTTCATTTTAAGATATTCAGAAATTAATAATAATATAAGTTAAAGCAAATTTATCATTTTTTTAGATTTTTTGTGGTTAATATTTTACCTATTTTTGTAGACTAACAACCGTTCACATGAATAAAGTCACACAAGATCAAATTAAAGTCCAAAAAATAGGAACCTCAAAAATTGATCAAGTCGATTTCAATAAGCTGTTATTTGGAAAAGATTTTTCAGACCATATGTTTGAGTGTGATTATATTGACGGTAAATGGCAAAATCCGACTATCCGTCCTTTCGGCCCTTTAACACTATCGCCTGCCGCGAAAGTGTTTCATTACGGGCAAGCTGTATTCGAAGGAATGAAAGCATATAAAGACGATAATGGCAAAGTATTTCTTTTCCGCCCGGATGAAAATCAGAAGCGAATAAACAAATCAGCTGTAAGAATGGCAATCCCGGAATTCCCGGAAGCTCTTTTCTTTGAAGCATTGCATAAATTAATCGACCTGGATCGTGATTGGATTAAACCCGGAAACGGAAACTCCTTATACCTCCGACCATTTGTTATGGCAACACAAGCTGGAGTATCGGCTTCGCCATCGGATGAATATAAATTCATGATATTAATGTCACCAGCGCAGGCCTACTATACTGGTGATGTACGTGTCGTTATTGCAGAGCATTACAGCAGGTCTTCTAATGGAGGAGTTGGAGCGGCAAAAGCAGCAGGAAATTATGGTGCACAGTTCTATCCAACAAATTTAGCCCGTGAAAAAGGATTTCAACAAGTGATCTGGACCGATTCAGATGAGCACAAATATCTGGAAGAGGCAGGAACCATGAATGTTTTTTTCAGAATTAACGATACGCTCATAACTGCACCTATCAGTGATCGTATATTAGATGGGGTGACTCGTAAAAGTGTGATCGCTCTTGCAGAAAAAGAAGGAATTCCAATAGAAGTACGTCCGGTATTAGTTTCCGAAATAGTCGCAGCAGCTAAAAATGGCACACTAAAAGAAATCTTCGGAGCAGGTACTGCCGCCGTTATTAGTCCGGTGAGTGCCTTTGGTTACAAAGAAGATGTGTACGAGCTTCCTTCTACAGATGGAGGTTATTCTACTAAGTTTAAAAAAGCATTAATGGATATACAGTACAACCGAAGTGAAGATACTTTTGGTTGGAGATATGAGATTTAGAACCCTCATTTAACCCTCATCCTAGCCTTCTCCCAATGGGAGAAAGAATCATTTAAGGTTTCATATTTTAGTGCTTTATTCCTTTTCCAGAATAGCTTTGATGTTTGGCTTAAAATAATTTGGGCCTTTCAATACTTTTCCATCTTCCCGGAAAATTGGTTTTCCATCAGTTCCCAACTTACTCATATTACTACGTTGAATTTCGTTAAAGACTTCCTCAATTTTATGCTGCATTCCATGTTCAATAATGGTTCCACACAATATATAGAGCATATCCCCTAGGGCATCTGCTACTTCCACAAGATCGTGGTTATTTGCTGCCTCCAGATACTCTTCGTTTTCCTCCCGCATTAGCTCATAACGCAAAAGGTTCTTTTTAATGTCTAAATCGGCGGTTGGATTATTCTCAATCCCCAATCCGAAAGCGGAATGGAACTCATGTACAGCTGCTATTTTATTTTTCATATAATTACCTGAATTTCTACTTTACAATTTATACTATTTCATTTTATGGCGTTCCCCTCCTTCACTAAGGTTCGGTGAGTCGCGCTTTCACTTCTCGCTTTTTTCATTTCCGCTCTGGCGAAAATAAAAAAGAGCTCAGACAAACCGTTCTATCGCTAACGCAAATGACTTTCAGGCAAATTCCAAAAGCCAAATCTCAAATTCCATATTCCATATTCCATATTCCATATTCCATATTCCAAAAAACGAAATTAAAACACCATCATCATCTCAGTTTTTGTAAACTTTATTAGCGAATAAAGAATCGAGACGTAATAGTAGTAGGTCTTTACAAATTTGTATTTTTGCAATCGTAAAACTACAAATTTATGTTCAGTACCGGTCAATTGGTCTTCGCCATTTTATTTTTTATCGGATTTGTAATCTTAATAATCTTTAGTTACCGGAAAGACAAGATGCTTCACAAAAAACATTACAAAGGCAGCTTTTGGATATTAATTGGCTTTATTGTTTTTGTATTGCTTTTACTTGGAATAAAGACATATTTAAAAGGATAAAAAAAACCTCCTTGCTTTCACAAGGAGGTTTTTGCTTCCGAAGAAAAAACGAACTTAGTTCTTCTCTGGTAAATTATTGTAGTTTTTAGAATATTCCATCATCTGTGATGCAAACGATTCAGGCTGCTCTATACTAAAGCCTTCAATCTCTCCACTGTCGCTCATATCTGCAACGATTACAGGATTTACAAATCCACTGTAAGGAGCTGATGTAAACTGCTTATTACGCTCTAAAACCTCAGCATGAATTGCTTGATCAACTTTTACACCGTAACCTTCAACCAAAGCTTCCACAGCAGCGTAATCACCTTCAGACTTAATACGTTGTGTTTCACGTAATAATTGTCCGAATAGACCATGTAACTTATCGTAATCATTGATCTTGAAATAGGTTTTTCCATCACGGGTCACCTTTTCAATAACGTTGTCAGCTTTTCCTTTTTCATAAGCCCAGGCAGATACCCATTGACGATTACGCATATGTGCTTCTTCCACGTCGTCACCCAAATTCAAACGAATCAATTGTGTCATCATTCCATTTCTGATATAACCATCGTAAGCAGCTCTTCCTACCATTTTCCAGTCATCCACCAATCCAAGTTCCTGAATTTTAGGATTGTATAGATAATAAAGACCTACTAAATCTGCACGACCTTCTTCCAAAGTAGAAGCATAATTTTTTAGCGTCTCCTTTGTTTCACCAACTCCAGGGTTTAATTGTCCTGAAGCATGCCCGATTACTTCGTGCAAAGCAGTATGCAACTTATCACCTACCTGCCCGTACTTTTCTTCCAATTCAAATTCTTCTTCGCTGTTTACATATTCTTTTAAACGTCCAGAACTTCCAGCGTTGTTATAAGCATGAATGATATTCCCTAAAGAAACCGACTTACTTCCAACCTCAGCACGAATCCAGTTTGCGTTTGGTAAATTCACGCCAATTGGAGTACTTGGTGAAGCATCTCCAGCCTCTCCAGCAACATTCACAACTTTATAAGAAACTCCTACAACATTCTTTTTTTTGTGCTCTTCCATTAAAGGTGAATTATCTTCAAACCATTGAGCATTTTCAGAAAGAACAGCCATTTTTTCAGACATATCAAAATCCTTAATCTGTACAATTGTTTCGTAAGAACCTCTATATCCTAATGGATCGTTATATACCTCAATAAAACTATTTATATAATCTACATTACCATCGGTAGCAGCAGTCCAAGCTACATTATAGTCATCCCATGTTTGTAAGTCACCTGTCTTATAATACTTAATCAACAGACCTAAAGCATCACCTTGTGCTTTATTTTCGGCTACTCCTTGTGCTTTTTCTAACCATTCTACAATCTTATCGATCGCAGAACCATAAAGTCCGCCAGACTTGTAAACACGTTCCTTCAATACACCATTTTCTTTTACCAACTGAGAATTTAAACCATATGATAACGGCTTTTTAGGATCTGGAGATTTCTTTGCTGCATAAAACGCTTCAACATCCTTGTTAGTCACATTCGGTCCATAAAAGTTCACTGCAGAAAGACCTACATTGTCAACTCCTTTTCCTTGATTTACTTTTTTAGCATCTTTATCGTTAAAAATCACCTCAAAAGCTTCTCCTTCTAGCTTAGTACTTGTAGCTGCAAGTAATTCTTTTAAGTATTCTGAAGAAAAATCAGGTTTCATCTTATCATTAGAATAATGATGATGGATCCCGCTTGAGAACCAAACTCTTTTCATGTAAACTTCGAAGTTTTTCCAATCTTCTGAAGCCTTATCGCCATCGTAGTTTGCGTAGATATTCTCCAACGCTTTACGAATCGTAAGGTTATGTCGATAGTTTTGGTCCCAGATGATATCTCTACCTGACAAACCTGCTTGAGTAAGATAATATACCAGCTTTTGTTCCTTCAAGGAAAGATCATCCCAACTTGGAATCTGATACCTCAACACTTTAATATCGGAAAATTGCTCTACCAAATAATTAAAATCATCGGTCTTCACCTCGGCAACTTCCGGCTCCGGCATATCTTTAGTTCCTTCTTTACAAGAAAATAAAAGGGCAGTACTCATAGCTATCGCTATAACAAAAGTATTCTTCATTTTATTCATTTTTAGTTTTGACAAATGTAACAAAATAATAGAAGTGATTATCATTCCGAAAATTTGTTTAAAATATGCTGCAATACCTTAAAAAATAGCCAACTAACGGGTTTAAGCAATAATAATTTCATTTCAACACATAATGATTTTTTTCAGATTCAAAAGGAAGGACAAAAATTGATTATCTTTAACATCTATAATCTAATTCCCTATAACCATGAAAATTTTAAAGTATCTATTCTTTCTTATTCTAATCGTATTAATTGGCGGTGCCATCTATTTTGGAACCAAGGACGGAAACTATGATATAACAGATACAAAAGTAATTAAGGCTCCTGCAGAAGTAGTATTTAACATCGTAAATGACTACAAAACATGGGAAGAATGGGGACCCTGGAAAAAAGAAGACTCTACTATGATTCTCACCTATGCCGAAAAAACTGAAGGTGAAGGAGCGTCTTATTCCTGGAAAGGCGAAATGGATGGTTCCATGACTACAACGAAGGTAATCCCAAATAAAGAAATTGAACAAGATCTCACCTTACTTACGCCCGGAGGTGAAAGAAACCCCAAAGTATACTGGAATTTTGAAGAGGTTGAGGGAGGCACGAAAGTCACTTGGGGCATGAAAGGAGAACACCCTTTAATGGATAAGGTTTATTATGCGACTAGTGATATGGATTTTGACTCACAAATGCACGAAATGAATCAAAAAGGACTAGAAGGTCTTGAAACTCTTGTAATGAAAAAAATGAATGAATATTCTATTAATGTTGATGGTGTTACTAATTATGGTGGAGGTTATTATATGTATAACACTACCTCATCAATGCAAAGTGATGTCGGTCAGAAAATGGGCCCAATGTTAGGGCAGGTATCGGGATATATGCAAGAAAACAACATTCAAATGGCAGGAATGCCTTTTACAATCTACAACCAAATTGATGAAGCCAATGGAAATGTGATCTTTTCGGCTTGTATTCCTGTGAGGGAAAAAATTATCACCCCCGCAGGAAGCCCTGTTCTTTGTGGTTTTATGCAGCCCATTACAACTATAAAAACTACGTTAAAAGGAAAATACGAGCATCTGCCTGAGGTATACAAAGAAGCGAAGAAGTACATAGCCGAAAATAACCTGATAATTCACCCTACTGCCAAAATGTTTGAGGTGTATAGTACCGATCCGGGAGAAGTGCCAAATCCGGCTAACTGGTTGACCGAAGTCTATATTCCAATCCTTGGAAGTGGAATTAGTAATAATTAATTCATGAAGCAATTACTCCTTGTCTTTTTAGGTGGCGGCTTGGGTAGTTCACTCCGATATTGGATTGGCACTTTACTTAACAGCCCAAAAGATGGGATTCCATATGGCACCTTTGCAGCCAATATAATTGGAAGCCTAATTATTGGAATAATTTTAGGAATTGCACTCAAAAACAACTCCCTATCGAATAATACGGTGTTGTTTCTAGCCACTGGATTCTGCGGCGGATTTACGACCTTTTCAGCATTTGCGTACGAGAATCATGTTTTCCTGAAATCCGGAGATCTTACTTCCTTTGCCTTTTATACCTTCGGAAGTCTCGTTGTTGGGTTTGCCGCTGTGTTTTTAGGAATGTGGCTTACCAAACTAATTTAGTGCTTTCCAAAATCTTTTACACCAGCTTCAATTCTAATAAGAAGATCGTTCTGTTTAGGTGGAATCGGACAAGAATACTTAATACTATATGCGCAATACGGATTATAAGCTTTATTAAAATCTATGAATATTGTTTTTCCTTCAGGAATGCGAGCGTCCAAAAATCTACCGCCTCCGTAAGATCCGTCACCGCTGGTTAGGTCTGTAAAGGGTAAAAACAAATAATCTTCATACCCTTCTTCTTCATAGGGAGTAGTACTTTGAAATAAATCCAGCTTAAACTGTTTCCCGTCTATTTCAAATTGTGCTTCTCCGTATTTTACATATTCCGGAAGACGATCTGTGGTAGTTGGCATAAGAAAAGGTTTCTCATCTGGAGTGCGATTAAAAATGGCTTCAACTTGAAAATCTAAGTTTATAGGGTAATACTTTAATTCCTTAAAGTCTTTCAAATCCTTCTCGTCCAAAATTGAAGTTTCAGGATCAGCAAATTTCTCGCTTTCTGAGATTTGATAGGCTTTAATTTCATCAATAATTTCCTGTTGTGCCCAAATCGTATTCGCAATTAGCAGCAATATTAAAATTATATGCTTTTTCATAAAAGAACATTTTCGTAAAAATATAAAACTAATTAAACTTCTGTATCTTTATCCCTTCTGAAAAAATTTCAATGTATTTAAAAAGGAGTTTCATCATTTTTATTTTGCTTCAAATAAGCATGGTGTCGCTTTACGGACAGCATATTGGGCTTCATAAAAAATCCTTGAAAGTCCTTGCTTCCGAAGAAAAAATAAACGTCATTTTTGCTTACGACGAACTCACCTTCGATGGGCGTTATATTTCCGAAAAAGACTTCCTAAAAATCACCACTTCAAGAATAAGTAATAGAGAAAATTCTTTGGTAGCTAATCAATGGAAAGCAGATTATCTCAAAGCCAAAAAGATTATCTGGCCGGAAGCTTTTATCACCGAATTAAACACTGCCTTAGGGCAATATAGAAACGCACCCGCCTTTGTTTTAAACGATCCTACCACCAAATATACCATGGTAATTCATACATATTGGATGGACTTTGGATGGGATATCGGGCTCATGAAAAGACCTGCGAAGGCGACTATGACTATCTACTTTTATCTTTCATCCGATCCTGAGAATTTTATCGCTTCTACCAAGCTGAAAAAGCGAGAAGGTTTAGTTGCAGATAGCCGTTATGGTAATAATTTAGGCTCAATTCCATCACTCGAAAGCATGCAACATGTCTACGAACGAATTGCCCCGGACCTGGCGAAAGCCCTTAAAAGAATTGTAAAAAAATAATGAAGCAACTTACCACTAGTTTATTGGCAGCATTCTGCCTCCTATCAACTTCCATTTTAGCACAACACATCGATATCGATAAAAAGGCACTTTCTTTTTTGGCTTCGGAAGAAACACTCAATATTCAAATTGACTTTAACGGAGTAGTGATTGATAATAACGTCTCGGAATCAGATTTCCTTGTAAAAATGCATAAAAAAATAGTAAACCATAGAGATCAAGCTGAAGCAGATCAATGGGCTAAAGATTATGTTGAGTTTAAAAACGAAATTTGGCCAGCTACGTTTATTGAAGTCTTAAATAATAAACTGAAAGATTATAAAAATGCACCTCAGTTTATTGAGAACAATACTGATGCTAATTATCTTCTAAAGGTTAAAATACCATGGATGTATTATGGGTATGACGCCGGAATTGTAAATGAACCCGCAAAAGTGACCATGCTTTTAGAATTTTCGAAAAGTGATGCTCCAAACGAGCCACTATTTACAACCGAAATTAGTCGTGCCATGGGAAAATACAATAAAACCGATGGCGATGGTGAAGGTGTTGGCCCCAGCTTAAATAGGATGCGAAAAGCAATAACAACAGCTGCGTATAAACTTGCTAAGGCACTAAAAAGAGTTGTAGATTAATTCCGAATCGATTTTTTTGCTACATTTGACACTCAGAAAAGTAGAAATGAAAAATTACTTATATACCAGAACATGGACCACAGATCGTGAATCACGATGCCGGTTTCGTATGTGTTGATTATAAGTAAATAGAATATATCAATATAGAAACGTCCGGCCATTTAGCCGGACGTTTTATATTTATACTACCAATCATGAGAAAAATATACCAAAACTACATAAGTAATTTTCAAGGCCTTTCGAAAGAGATTTGGCTCTTGTCTCTCGTTACATTTATTAATCGAGCCGGTGCCATGGTGATACCTTTCCTATCACTTTATCTGGTAAATTCGAAAGGATTTACATTACCGCAGGTTGGCTGGATAATGACATCTTTTGGATTAGGATCGCTTGCTGGAACCTGGTTGGGTGGTAAATTAACAGACTCTATTGGGTTTTATAAGGTGATCGTTTTCAGCTTATTTATAAGCGGGGTAGGATTTATACTGCTTCAGTTTATTGATACATTTTACGGTTTTTGTGCCGCGATATTTTCATTGATTTTTGTTGCCGACGCCTACCGACCTGCCATTTTCGTAGCAGCAGATACCTACAGCAAACCGGGAAATGTAACTCGAAGTATAACCCTCATCCGATTGGCAATTAATCTTGGGTTTTCAATAGGGCCGTTAATTGGTGGAATTATTATCGCCAGTATTAGTTACACATCATTATTCTGGATCGACGGAATTACATGTATCCTAGCATCTGTAGGTTTGTTTTTACTTCTGAAGCCAAAAGAATCAAAAGAAGAGTTGAAAGGAAAGGCGATTGTAAAAGAAGGTATCTCACCCTATAAAAACGGGGTTTATATGTTATTCTTTATAATTATGGTAGCGAACGGAATTATGTTCGTACAATATTTTAGCGTAATGCCGCTATACTATGAACAGGCCCATTTTCTAACCGAAGACCTCATCGGGTGGCTATTCTTTATTAACGGTGCGGTAATCGTTATTTTTGAGATGCCATTAATCGCTTGGTTAGAAAAGAAAAAACTATCTAAAACCATGGCAACATTCTGGGGAATCGCTCTATTAGCCATAAGTTTTATTGTCCTAAATGTAAGTTCTTGGAGCGGAGTTTTGGTCATTGCTATGTTACTAATGACGCTTGGTGAGATGATAGGATCTCCCTTTTCGAATGCATTGGCATTAGAAATGTCTCCAAAAGGCCGAAAAGGAAGCTATATGGGATTATACAGCATGAGTTTTTCGCTATCCCATATTTTTGGACATAATGGCGGCATGAATATGGTAGACAGCTTTGGGTATACCAATACCTGGAACTATATTTTCATCTTTTTAGTAGGTATAGGTGGTCTGTCTCTTTGGTTGCATTATTTATTAAAAAAACCTTCAGAAGTAGTACCTTCGGATGGAATAAAATGCAAAGCTAACGTTTAATATATATGAATATAAAGTATGTTCTTTTAGTTGTTTTCTTCGGAATTATCTCTTGCGGAAATCCTTCGGAAAAGAAAGATGTAGCGAATACTTCCGAAGTAGACATCATAGAAAATAGTAAGGTTTTTCCGAAGCTCGACACTTCGCGATATAATGTAGGTTTTTTAATAATGGACGGAGTTTACAATACAGAACTCACCGCACCTTTCGATATTTTTCAACACACTATTTTCAGAGAAAATATAAAGGCAATGAATGTGTTCACCGTTGCGAATACCGATAAACCTATTCGCAGTTTTGAAGGCATGCGTATTCTTCCAGATTTTAATTATCTAAAAGACAGTATTCCTATCATCGATATTCTGGTTATACCAAGTGCCGAACATCATCTCGACAGCGATCTAGAAGATCAGGAAATGCTTAATTTTGTGAGACGAACTAACAAAGATGCCCAATTTATGACTTCACATTGTGACGGAGCATTCGTACTGGCAAAAGCTGGATTGTTAGATAAGACTGTTTCTACCACCTTTCCTTCAGATATAGATGCAATGCGAGCAATGTTCCCGAAATTGGACATCAGGAAAGATGTCTTGTTTGTACATGATGGAAAATACATTACCTCAGCAGGCGGTGCCAAAAGTTTTGAAGCTGCTCTCTATTTGTGTGAGTTCTTGTATGGCAAAGAAATCGCTCAATCTCTAGCTGGAGGCCTCGTAATTGACTGGGAACTTGAAAATGTGCCGCATTTAATTATTGAAAAGACCGAATCCCATTAAATTGGTTTTATTTTATTATTCGCAACTACATGAGAGAGCACAATCTGTGTTTTAGTTTCTCCATAAGTAATTAACTGATCGATAAAACTTTCGAGGTGTTTTTGGTTTTTAAGAACAACTTCCATTACAATATTTTCATTCCCCGTTATTCTATAACAATTGAGGACTTCATCGTAAGTTTTTACCTTTTCCAGGAATGGCTTTAACTTACCCATAAAAGCACGTAAGGTGATAATCGCTTTTAGTTGATAACCTGTTTCGAAAGGAGAGACCATGGTTTTATAAGAATGAATAACCCCCGAATCTTCCATCTTTTTAATACGTTCATTTACTGCAGGCGAACTTATACCAACACGTCTACCAATCTCCGCATTAGACATTCGCGCATTCTCCTGCAAGCAATTTAAAATATTCCAGTTTAGTGAATCTATTTTCATTTGTACAATTTTACGTATTAAAAACATAAAAATTAAAGCAAATATACGTTTTTACTTTAAAATCGATAGTTTAATATGAAAACTTGTCACTAAATTTGAGACTCTTTGATAAAAGAATAATTAGATAACAATGATACCGGTAATGCCCAACAAATTCCCCCAATCACCTATGTACAAGAAGGCTATGGATATATTTACACTATCCCGAAATATTTCTTCTTATCTGGTGCATGATTTAGCGTCTTTACATTCTAATGGCTCCGAAGATCCGAACATTTATTTTACAGGAGATATTGTACAACAATCTATTTCTTTAGCTCCCGAAATCCTTAAAGCTGAAAGTCAGCCTTTCGCAGAAGAAAAGCACAAATACGCCGCTTCTGTGATTCGCTTAACGAATTCTTTATATAAAAACTGTGAGCGTTTGGAACGTTCTCATAGTAATGGTAAAGACTTTCTTCCTATGCTTAGAACTGAAATTAAGAAATTCAGGAAACTACAACGTAGCTGGATGCTAACTTTATAGTATCCTTATCTAAGACATTATATTTTTCTTAAAAATCTTGAATCGAATTTAAGCGAACTGCTTGTTACTATTTTTAATTCCGAAAATAAGGTGTGATTTGGGTTGATTAGAATATTGCGTTCTTGTTTTAGAACTGCAGAAGGTACTGAAAGCCCTAAACTGCTTTCCGAAGTCAACCATTTAGAACCATGCACCTGCGTATTTGCAGTAAACGGAACAGCATTCCATGTTTTGATAGACCTTTCCGGATTAAATATTGTAACTGCATCATCAGGGACGCTGACTTCTAAAAAAGAATAGTCGCTGTCCAGATACTTAAAATCCATATGCACTAAAATTTCGAGAATACAGAGCGACAAATGTTCAGAAAAATACAACATTGCATCTCCGGGTTTATTCCAACGCCCTCCAAATAAACGGGCACCTTCTCCACTAAGATCTTTTATAAATTTGTTTTTTGTAGCCCTGTATAGTTTCAATACAATATCGATTAAGAATAAACACCCTGTTCTATTCTTCCCAAAATATCTTTGATAAGTTTTGTGCCAAAACTGGTATCGAGATAATCCAGCGGTTTTTTATAGTTTAAAACACGAATTTCACTATTTACCCAATGACTAAAATTCTCTATAGACCCTAATACTTCGATACCACGGCTTATAACTTCGGCAATTTCAAGAATTTGCTCAGTGCTATAAACATTGAGTAACTCATTATCATTTTTACGTTGTATTGTTCTATGTGAAACATGAATAAGGTTACTCATTTTTTCCATAGAAATACCTAAAATATTACTTACCGTAGCAACCACCGATTTTGGCAAACCTTTACGCGTAATTTCTATTAAATCGATATCACTATTGATGACCCGCCCCACTTGCACACTACCACCCAAAACACTTACTATTCTATCGTATTTGTTTTGAAGCCCGTAGAAAACTTTTGGCTCTTTGGTTAAGTTTTGAATTTTTAAATTTCTCATGACCACGACATTTGACACAAATATACTATTTTTTGTCGTGTTTAAAAAATTATTCTTAACCTTTTCCCCTATATTCTAGCATTTTACATCTAAAATACAAATCTAAAGATGTCTTGAAAATTACATATTTCTTCGATACTGACCCCCTACTTCGAACAAAGCAGAAGTAATTTGCCCTAAAGAACAAACTTTGGTTGCTTCCATCAACTGTTCAAAAATGTTATCGTTATGGATGGCCGCATATTGAATTTTCTCAATAGCTTGCTCAGTTAACGATTTATTTCCCGAATGTAGATTCTCCAGCGTTTGGATTTGGAATTGCTTTTCTTCCTCTGTTGCACGTATCACTTCCGCAGGCAGAACAGTTGGTGACCCGGTACTACTTAAAAAAGTATTTACACCAATGATTGGAAATTCACCATTGTGCTTCAAAGTTTCATAATACAGACTTTCCTCCTGAATTTTGCTGCGTTGGTACATGGTCTCCATGGCTCCCAATACACCACCTCGCTCAGTAATACTATCAAATTCTTTTAAAACCGCCGTTTCAACAAGATCTGTAAGTTCTTCAATAATAAATGATCCCTGAATAGGATTCTCATTCTTGGCAAGTCCAAGTTCCTTATTGATGATTAACTGAATGGCCATTGCTCGACGGACACTCTCTTCTGTGGGAGTTGTAATAGCCTCATCGTATGCATTCGTGTGTAAAGAGTTACAGTTGTCATAAATTGCATATAAAGCCTGTAAGGTTGTTCGTATGTCATTAAAGTCAATCTCCTGCGCATGTAACGATCGTCCCGATGTTTGAATGTGATATTTCAACATCTGTGCTCTCGGATTAGCTCCGTACTTTTCCTTAAGTGCCTTCGCCCATATTTTTCGTGCTACTCTTCCAATCACCGAATATTCCGGATCGATTCCATTACTAAAGAAAAATGAAAGGTTCGGTCCAAAATCATTGATATCCATGCCACGGCTCAAATAATACTCCACATAAGTAAAGCCATTTGACAAGGTAAACGCTAATTGTGTAATAGGATTCGCACCTGCTTCAGCTATATGATATCCGCTAATTGAAACAGAATAAAAATTGCGCACCTTCTTTTCTATAAAATACTCCTGAACATCTCCCATTAATCTCAAAGCAAATTCCGTAGAAAAAATACAGGTATTTTGCGCCTGATCCTCCTTCAGAATATCTGCCTGCACAGTACCTCTAACCTGCATCAAGGTATCAAACTTTATTTTAGTATAGACATCCAAAGCTAATACCTGATCACCAGTCACTCCTAAAAGCATAAGCCCTAAAGAATTATTGCTCTCTGGTAATTCCCCTTGATAGGTAGGTCGTTTTACCCCTTTTTCCTTATATATTTCATCAATTTTCGCCGAAACTTCCTTTTCTAGTCCATTTTCAGTGATGTATTTTTCACAATTCTGATCGATGGCAGCATTCATAAAAAACCCTAAAAGCATCGGTGCCGGGCCATTGATAGTCATACTAACTGAAGTCATTGGATGACTAAGATCGAAACCGGAATACAATTTCTTGGCATCATCAAGACAGCAAACAGAAACACCTGCATTCCCAATTTTTCCATATATATCCGGTCTGTGATCCGGATCGTTACCGTATAAAGTCACACTGTCGAAAGCAGTAGAAAGTCGTTTTGCAGGTAAGCCCATACTCACATAATGAAAACGCCTGTTGGTACGCTCTGGTCCTCCTTCTCCTGCAAACATTCTTGCTGGATCTTCCCCTGTTCTTTTAAAGGGATATAGACCTGCCGTATATGGAAATTCTCCCGGAACATTCTCCTGAAGCGTCCAATGTAAAATATCGCCCCATGCCTTATATTTTGGCAGCGCTACTTTAGCGATCTGAGTATGAGATAAGGATTCGGTATGAGTATCAATTTTTATCTCCTTGTCTCTCACTTTAAAAGCATAGATCGGATTTTTATATTTATTGACTTTTTCTTCCCAACCTGTAATTACCTCCCAATTGTAAGGGTCCAGATTTAGTTTTACACGATCAAATTCGCCCAAAAGAAGTTTGATTAGATCTTTGTTTTCTTCGGAAGTGGTCACAGTTTCATTCGCGATTCCTGCTTTATCCAGCTCAGGCATTTTTCCGGAAACTGATTCTATTGTTTTGAATATTCCGTATAATTTTTGCGCGAATTCAGCTTGATCGCTTGCTTTTTTATCGTAAGCTCTGTTACTTTCTGAAATTTCTGAAAGATAGCGTGTCCGTGCCGGCGGAATAACAAATATCTTTTCAGACATTTCATCCGAAATCACATAATCACTTTTTAAATCTGAAGCCGTTTTTTCCACTATTTCATCCATAATGGCCTTGTACAGCTTATTCATACCCGGATCATTAAACTGTGATGCGATAGTACCATACACAGGTAAATCATCCTGATGCGTTTCCCACAATTGATGATTACGCATATACTGTTTCTTCACATCTCGTAACGCATCCAATGAACCGCGTTTATCAAATTTATTGATGGCTACCAAATCGGCAAAATCCAACATGTCAATTTTTTCCAATTGAGTTGCCGCTCCAAATTCAGGAGTCATAACATAAAGTGAAACATCACTATGCTCTATAATTTCTGTGTCACTTTGCCCAATTCCTGAAGTTTCCAGAATAATAAGATCGTATTCGGCCGCTTTAAGCACCTGGATAGCCTCCTCAACATATTTAGATAAGGCAAGATTACTTTGTCGAGTCGCCAAACTACGCATATAGACACGAGGAGAATTAATGGCGTTCATTCTAATTCTATCTCCCAGTAAAGCTCCGCCTGTTTTTCGTTTCGATGGATCGACAGAAATTAAACCAATTGTCTTTTCAGGAAAATCGATTAAAAATCTTCGAACTAATTCATCTACCAATGAGGACTTCCCTGCTCCTCCAGTTCCAGTAATACCTAGAACTGGCGTCTTAGTTTCTTTATTTTTTTGATGTATCTTCTGAAGGGTTTCCCTGGCAATTTCCGGAAAATTTTCGGCTGCCGAAATAACTCTTGCAATGGCACCCGGTATTTTTTCTGAAAGCTTATCTAACTCACCATTCAATTTATCACCAATCGGATAATCCGAAGTTTTTACCAAATCGTTTATCATTCCTTGAAGTCCGAGCTCCCGCCCATCATCAGGTGAATAAATTCTGGTTATTCCATAGTCCATTAATTCTTTGATTTCCGAAGGCAAAATAACACCACCACCACCACCAAAAATCTTGATATGTTCTGCGCCTTTCTCCTTAAGTAAATCGTACATATACTTAAAGTACTCGTTATGTCCTCCTTGATAAGATGTCATCGCTATTGCATTTGCATCTTCTTGAATAGCAGTATTTACAACTTCTTCAACACTTCTGTCATGTCCTAAATGAATGACCTCCACACCAGTGGATTGAATAATACGACGCATTATATTTATTGCTGCGTCATGACCGTCAAATAAGGAAGCGGCTGTTACTATTCTCACTTTATTAACAGGGATGTAAGGAGCTTGTTGTTGCATCTAATTTTACTTTAAACTAATGAGGCACAAAATTACGGAAATCCTAGTAAAATTCCATCTCTGTCGGGATATTAGATTACAACCAAAAAATTAGAATACCTTTTATGTTTTTTCATATTTTTTTTGTATATTGCAATCTATTATTAAACAATTAAAATCTAAACATTATGAAAAAAATTTACTTTTTAGCTGTTGCAGTTATGGCGTTTACTTTTGCTGCTAATGCTCAATTTGCTCTCGACGACTTTGAGGCATACAATCTAGGACAAATGGGAACTCAAGCTGCTCATTGGGACACATGGTCTGGAAATCCTAATACTGGTGAAGATATTACAGTAGTAGATATTGAAGCTCAATCTGGTTTTCAATCAGGTTTAGTAGGACCAGGTGGAGGTTCTCCAGAACAAGATGTTATCTTGAACTTAGGAAATAAAACTTCATCAACTTGGACTGTAAAATTTGCAATGTTCATCCCTACTGGAAAAACTGGTTATTACAATTTACAAGGTCAACTTGAGCCAAATGGTGGAGCTGGAAGTGGAGCTGGTGTATTTAATTCTCCAAACTTAGTATTCAACAATACTCAGGCTGCAAATGGTGCTCCTGGTCTTGGTGGTGCATATCCTAATGTAACTGATCCTGATCCAACGTATTCTTGGGCTTACCCAGAAAACGCTTGGTTTGATATTGAAATTTTCTACGATGTTACTAACTTAACATGGCAAATGAAAGTTGACGGTGTAGATGTACCTGCTCAACCATTTGATGCTGATGCTACTGTAGGTGGTATCGACTTTTATGCAATCGACGCTAACAATACATTCTATATAGATGATGTATTATATGTTGAAGGTGCAATTGGAGCTACAAATGATTTCGCTGCAGATAATTTCAAAGTTTATCCAAATCCTGTACAAGACATATTAAACATTAGCTCTAAAGTTTCTGTTGATACTGTTACTGTATATGATGTACTTGGAAAAGTTGTTCTTCAAGCTCAACCAGGAGTTATTTCTCCTAAAGTTGACATGAGTGCACTTTCTTCTGGAGCTTACTTGGTACAAGTAACTATCGGAGATGCTTCTAAGACTATCAAAGTTATCAAATAAGAATATTAATTTCTTATTTATATAAGCTAAAGACCCTTCTTACGAAGGGTCTTTTTTTTATCTTTACATTCTGAAAAAATCAATAATACCACTACCATGAATTTAAAAAAGATCGCCTTAGTTTGTTTATGTTTTATCTCCGTTTCCTGTGCCGAACTTCAGCAGGTAGTTAATACGCTCCCAAACGGACAAACAGGAACTGGAATTGATATTGCAGCAGGATTAAGACAAGCACTTGACTTTGGAATCGATAAGCAGGTTACCAAACTCACGCAAAAAGGTGGATTCTATAATAATTCTCTCGTAAAAATAATGCTGCCGGAAGAGCTCCAAAAAGTAGACAAGACGTTGCGTGATATTGGATTGGGATCCTTAGCAGATGAAGGCCTTGAAGCAATCAACAGTGCTGCAGAGAACGCCGTAGGTGAAGCTACCCCTATCTTTGTGAATGCAGTTAAGCAAATCACCTTCAATGATGCTAAAAATATCCTCCTTGGCTCAAATACAGCTGCAACATCCTATTTAGAAACTAAAACTTCTAGCGTACTCTACACCAAGTTTAATCCTGTGATTAAAAATTCATTCTCCAAGGTAGGAGCAGATCAGATTTGGGCAAATATTATTAACAAGTATAACTCCATCCCTTTTGTGAATAAAGTAAACCCGGATTTAACAGATTATGTGACTTCAGAAGCTCTTAAAGGGGTGTATAAAATGATTGGAGTGGAAGAGCAACAAATTCGAACTAATCTATCTTCACGTACAACGACATTATTGCAACAGGTATTTGCACTTCAGGATTAATGCAAGCTTTTAAAGTAAATAAATGAATCCTTTAATCTTGATCCATACCAGCTAAAATATTCTCCATCAACTAAAAGCACCTTGCATTCAAGTGTGTTCTGAAGTTCTACAACATCACTTTGTTTAAAAGGAAATGGTTCAGTTGAAAGCAACACCAAATCTGCTTTTTTAAGATCACTTAGTTCGACCTCCGGATATCTAGACAGTGGATCGACATCTATATTTTGAAAATGATTTAACTGAAGGAGTTCATTAATAAATGTCTGCCTACCAGCTATCATAAATGGATTTTTCCAAATGAGATAAGCGACCTTCATTTTTGGCTTATCCTTTATAAATTCTGAAAAAAGCCCCAATTTACTATTGATTTGACTAGATATTCCTAAAGCTTTTTCAGAAACTAAGAAAATCTCCCCTAGCATCTTTATCATTTCCAAGGCATCTTCAATCGTGTAAATATCACTTACCCAAACCGGTGAAATTTGAGAGCACAATGCTACAATCTCCTCTGTGTTCTCTTCTTTATTACAAATTATTATATCCGGGGATAATTCTTTTATTTTCTTAAAGTTTACATTTTTAGTGCCTCCAACAATCTTTGTAACTTTCCGAAGAGAAGATGGATGCACACAAAATTTAGTGATACCTACAAGAGCATCTCCTAAACCCAAATCGAACAGTAATTCAGTTTGCGAAGGCACCAAAGACACAATTCGCTTAGGCACTCCTTTAAGAGGAACTATTCTGTTAAGTTGATCTCGCATCCTTTTTATAATAGAAGTATTTTATTGATTCAAGGATAAGTGGACAATTTCTAAAGGTCTTTTTTATATGAAAGTTGCGATACTCAATACGCACACAATTTAAGTTAGAGTAGACAATATCTTTTCCATTTGCAATTGCAATTTCTTAGCTTCAATTGCTGCCGCCTTATCAAAATCCCTCTCGTTTGAAGCGTAAAGTATTCCACGGGATGAATTAATAAGCAATCCAACATCCTTGTTCATACCATATTTGCAAACATCTTCCAAATTACCACCTTGAGCCCCGACTCCAGGCACAAGTAGAAAACTATCAGGTACAATTGCCCTGATTTCTGTGAGATACTCGGCTTTAGTAGCACCTACAACATACATCAGATTCTGTGAATTTTCCCATTGCCTTGATGTAGCAAGCACTTTTTTATAGAACTCAGTTCCATCAGTCAATTTAGTCTGAAAATCGAAAGCACCTTCGTTTGAAGTCAGGGCTAAAAGAATGGTATGTTTATCAGGAAAACTTAAAAATGGTTCCACCGAATCTTTACCCATATAAGGTGCGACAGTTACGGAGTCGAAGCCTAAATCCTCAAAAAAAGCCTTGGCATACATTCTAGAAGTATTACCAATATCACCACGTTTCGCATCGGCAATAGTATAGATTTCCGGGAAATTAGAATTGAGATATTTTATTGTTTTTTCAAGTGCCTGCCATCCTTTTATCCCATACGCCTCGTAAAATGCCGTATTTGGTTTATAGGCAACAGCCAGATTTTGAGTTGCATCGATGATGGCTTTATTAAATTCGAAGATTGGGTCCTCTTCATTTAATAAGTGCTTCGGAATTTTTGCAAGGTCAACATCCAGACCAACACATAAAAAAGATTTTTTTCGATGTATTTCAGAAACCAGCTTAGATATTTTCATTTGCTATTTATAATTTATCGCTCTTTTTCCCAAACTTCAAAGAAACCGTAATTCTACAGTTTTCATAATCTACTAGAAAGTCTCACCCGATTCTTTTAGTTTTTCAGTATTACTCACCAATTGCAATTCATCGATTATTTTTTGGATATCCCCATCGATGATGTTACTAAGATCATAAAGTGTTAATCCAATTCGATGTTCTGTAACTCGACCTTGTGGATAATTATAGGTTCTAATCTTTGCACTACGGTCACCACTTGTAACCATTGACCCTCTTTTTATAGCATCCTCAGCTTGTTTCTTCGCCAATTCGAGATCATATAATCTTGATCTCAATACTCTAAAAGCCTTGTCCTTATTTTTATGCTGCGACTTTTGATCTTGACATTGTGCTACAAGTCCAGTGGGCAAGTGTGTAAGTCGAACGGCAGAATACGTTGTATTCACCGATTGTCCTCCCGGTCCTGACGAGCAGAAAAAATCGACACGCACGTCTTTTGCCTCAATTTCGACATCAAATTCTTCAGCCTCCGGAAAAACCATTACAGTGGCGGCACTGGTATGCACACGACCTTGTGTTTCGGTTTGAGGAACACGTTGTACACGATGCACCCCTGCTTCAAATTTCAATGTTCCGTATACATCATCTCCTTCAATTTCCATCTGGATTTCTTTAAACCCACCACTAGTACCTTCACTAAAATCGATTACGCTTGTTTTCCAACCTTTACTTTCACAGTATTTTGTATACATTCTAAATAAATCGCCGGCAAATATACTCGCTTCATCTCCTCCTGTTCCTGCACGAATTTCCATCACCGCATTCTTTGCATCTTCAGGGTCTTTTGGCACCAGTAAAAATTTAATCTCATCTTCTAATACAGGAATTCTTGATTTAGCCTCATCCATTTGCATTTTAGCCATTTCCACCATCTCAGTATCACTTCCATCCGATAATATCTCCTCAGCTTCTTCTATGTTGTTAGTAAGCTCGATATACTCTTCGCGCTTACCCATCAAGATCCTGAGGTCCTTATATTCTTTCGTTAGTTGTACGTATCTTTTTTGATCAGTAATAACATCTGGCTGAATGATAAGATCGCTAACCTCATCGAACCTTTGTTTTACTATTTGAAGCTTTTCTAACATAAATTATAGTATCAATATACCTTCTCAACAGGCAGATGCAAATTTACGATAAATAAGACAGTTTCGTCAAAAGCCTAAAGAAATCTTCAGAAAGGGAAGCAACCTATTTTGAGTTGATTTTAAGTGATGTTAAAACAACTTCTGATTCAATTTTTCAACGTCCTTTTTCCCTAGTAGACAATAATGAACCAATAGACACATGCTAAGCAATAATAATCCTCGAGCAATATGTATTGATGCAATTCCGAATGCGATATCGTAATATGCAATTGCCCTAAATACTTCAGCAAAAATAAAGGTGAAGACAAATAGAACAAATACCAAACTTGCTTTTGAACTGTAGATATAATTATATAGAATCGCTAAAAAGCCCAGAAATACAAAACTCATTGCGCTGATAAGAGTAAATACGTAGTGCGTACTGCTAAGAGTCAGTTCCCGTATCATCTGAACAAATTCATATAATAAGTAACCGTCAATCAAAACCATAACTACAAATATCACAGTTAGAAGTGTATTCATCTTCCGGAAATTGACCTTTGGTGCCACGGCATTTATTAAGACTAATGATGATAATAGAAATAGAATCATCGATATAATTGCCAACCAGTTGCTTTCATATCCAATGGTTGCGAAACTCGATAAACCACTAATAAAAAGAAATAAAAAAATTAAGGAATGTATCTTTTTACCTTGAAATACATATAACAAGCTCAAAAACGACATATAAATTAAGCCTCTAATCAATCTATATGTTAAAAAATCCCCTGTTGAGTGAACTATAATACCTAGCACAAAGAAAAATATTGAAGTAAAAATTAATATTTTTTTATACTGCTTTCTTAGGAGTAAACTCTTTGCTGTAGCCAAATTTATTTTATTAAAAGAACATTTTAAATCCTCAGTCTAATTAATACTCAAACACTCCAAATTCACTTTTAATGGTGAGCTTTTTCTCTTCTGAAGCAGCTACCCTCCCAATTATCTGCGCTTTTATATTAAAAGATTCAGATATCTCTATAAGATCTTGGGCAATATTCTCAGGAACATATAATTCCATTCTATGTCCCATATTAAAGACCTTATACATTTCCTTCCAGTCGGTTTTACTCTCTGCCTGTATAAGACGAAATAATGGTGGAACCTCTAATAGATTATCTTTAATGATGTGAAGCTTGTTTATGAAATGTAAAATCTTAGTTTGTGCGCCGCCACTACAATGCACCATTCCGTGAATATCGGTATTTGAATACTTCGATAGTATTTTTTTAATAACTGGAGCGTAAGTTCTAGTCGGTGACAGCACTAATTTACCGGCATTTAAGGGAGTATCCTTAATATTATCTGTTAATTTCTTTGTGCCGGAATAAACCAAATTCTCCGGTACCGATTTGTCAAAGCTTTCAGGATAGGTATTTGCCAGATATTTTGAAAATACGTCATGACGTGCCGAAGTTAGCCCATTACTTCCCATACCGCCATTATATTCAGTTTCGTAGGAGGATTGACCATAAGAAGCCAAGCCAACAATGACATCGCCCGCCTTTATATTTGAATTATCAATGACTTTACTTCGTTTCATTCTTGCGGTAACTGTAGAATCCACAATTATCGTTCTTACTAAATCCCCCACATCTGCAGTTTCCCCACCAGTTGAATGAATACTTACACCATAAGCAGCAAGCTCTTTTATTAGTTCTTCAGTTCCATTTATGATTGCGGAGATCACCTCTCCAGGAATAAGATTTTTATTTCGGCCAATAGTTGAAGACAGCATGATATTATCTACGGCACCTACACAAAGTAAATCGTCAATATTCATTATTAGCGCATCCTGAGCAATACCTTTCCATACAGAGATATCTCCGGTCTCTTTCCAATACATATAAGCGAGTGAAGATTTAGTACCTGCACCGTCTGCATGCATAATAAGACAATAATCGTCATCACCGCTTAAGTAGTCAGGTACGATCTTACAAAACGCTTGCGGAAATAGACCTTTGTCTACATTTTTTATTGCATTATGAACATCTTCCTTTCCGGCAGAAACTCCTCTTTGGGCATAACGATCTGATATTTCTTTACTCATGACTGTATCTTAATAGTGCAAAAATACATAATGAAAAAACGTCCCAAAAGAATAGGACGTTTTTTATGTATATATGTTTGTTTAAATTAATCCCAGTCTGGCATTGCTGCACCTGTAAACAAAAGATCTTCCGCTTTTGAACCATCCAATGTAATAGTATAAATTGCAGGGACAGCAGTTAAGTTATTGTTCTTTCTAGTAAATATAACTGTTCCTTCTGCTGGTGAATAACGAGGATATAGGTCATTCTGACCAGTTACAGCTTCAGAATCTAAAATGGATTCAGTGCCGCTCGCTAAATCGAACTGATACATTCTACTTTCGATTATTCTATAATTCGAATTTTGACTTTGACTATCATCTTTAGTGTAAAGTACGGTTTGCCCATCGAAAGAAATGTTTATTCCTCCAATCGCACCAGGCTCATCTTCAAGAACTAATTGGTCTTCAACGCCAGTACCGGAGGTAATATCCAGAGTAAAGATACGAACATTGTATCCATTAATGTCGTTGGTTTTTAATACGAGTAAATTCTCATTAAACTGAGGAGTATCTACTTCAGAAATTAATGAACCATCAGTCGTTTGAAATACCAATGTTGCGCCTCCAGCATCCGGATCAATTCTATATAATTTGTCGAAATTTGGATAGTACAATAACTGACCATCGGTCGCCCAACAAAAATCTACATAATCATCTCTAAACCCTTTTACCGGTCTACTATTCGTAATTTGATCAACTTCAGTACCATCATAATTCATGGTAAACAATTGGGTATTTCCGCCCACGGTCCTTAAAAAAGCGATTTTCCTCACGGTTGAATTTCTTCTTGGTCTAAAACTGTTCTGATTTTCGCTGGTAAGTTGAATAAGATTCACATCTGTATCTCCCTCTTCGCCAATATCGCCTGAATAAATGACACTATTGTTATTTACCGTTTTTACTAAGAGTATAGGGTTGGTCAATTCTGTTAAAGTAGTAAACTCGGATACAGGCGAAACTACTGGTTCATTGATATCGTCTGAAACGGTAACTTGCCAGAAGTAATTAGTAGCCAATTGAAGGTTTTGAACTGTAACAGTTGTATCTGATTCTGTTTCGAATATTTGAATTTCATTGGTATTACCATTTCGTAATTCCATACTGTAGGTTAGATCGTCTTCGTCCTCATCTATAGTTGTCCAGATAAAATTAACCGTGAAACCTAATTCTGTGGCATTATCTGGCGGAAATAATAAGGTCGGTGCGAGAGGTGGAACATTATTCGCGAGAGATTTTACAAGTTCAAAGACTACGTTAGTGACATTTGAATCTGTTACATTGGCCGCCTGAAATTTTGCTATGTACTCATCTAATGAAGCTTGAACCGAATAATCACCTGAGGCGACATTATCGATTTCAAACTCTCCGTCTGCATTAGTAAACACTGTATTTGTAGCAGGGGTAGTAGTAATTTTTACATTTGCTAAAGGTGTATTTTCGCCCTCTTCCACAACAGTTCCACTAATAATACCAATACCATTTTCATTAAACCCTTCTTCAGAACAAGAAAAAAGCGCTGTTACAAAAAGGCAGTACACACATATTTTTAAAAATCTTTTCATCTTTATTGCTTTGTTTCAAGTTGTTTAACTACTGTTTTAGTAACTCTGGTTCTTCCGAAGTAATAATTAACCCCTACACCAAAGCTGTAATAATAATCGTCTCTTTTACCACTTTCAATTAAGTCAATTTCATCTGAAAATGTAAAATTGCTTTCTGCAAATGCCTTAACATCGAAGGTATCCGATAATTTAAATATGACTCCAACACCAGCCTGAACTTTAGGTGCTGGGGATACTCTTGGTATTTGGTTAAATCTCTTATCTAAATCTAGTAAATAACCAAATCCAACATAAGCGAACGGGGCCAAATCGTCATACGGCAACATATTGTATTGTGCATTAAGGGTAATGTCTGCAAATTCTTTTTCAAAAGACTGTCCGGTCTTAAACCTTAAGTACGCACCTTCCAGCTGTAAACTGAGATTCTCTGAAATAGTTCGTCCAAAACCAACCGAGGCTCCAAAACCAAATCGTTTTTTTGCATAATCCCCATTAAACAATGGCGATATACCAGCAACAGATATACTATTTTTAGCTTCACTAACGGTTTGTGTTCTGTCGTAAAGAAGCTTGGATTCTTCAAATGCTTTCTCTTCCAGATAACTATCAACCAGTTCTTTGTCTTTTTGCGGTCCATCTTTTGTCGACCATAATTTATCCTGGATTCCTTCAATGATAAGAGACTCTACAGATTTTTCGATAGCATCTTTTAAAGCTAGCTGAACAGGTTCATTCTTAGTATAACCGGTTTCAGCTTCAAGAAGTCTCTGAAAGTTCACATATTTGAACAAACTCACATCTACTGCCTGTGATAAGATTGTTTTAGAAATATAAACAGTTTTTAATATACGCCCATTCGATGTTGAAACGGCACGTAGATAAACGGTAATACGATCTTCTCTATACTGAGTAGACCCTCCTACTCCAAAATATCGTGCTCCCAAACCTCCAGTCAATATGTTACTATCATAAGAAACAACTCCTCCTTCTAACAAAATACCCGCATATAATAATGGAGGTAAATTGGGTTCGTTGGGATTCGAGTTCTTTCTATATTCGTCACGGGTGGAACGAATTATATTCCGTTCACTTAATAAATTTCCTAAATTTTCACGTTCAATTGGTGTGAACCATTTAGAATCTTCAAGCGCCTTTACCAAAATTGTAGTGGCTCCTTGAGAGACAGCGGTACTAAAAGTACTACCCGTTTCTGCGCTTTTATACTGTCCGGTTTGATCTTTGAAGTTATAAACCCCTACAACCACTGGTTCCATTGGCAGAGGGAATTCTTTTAATATGGCACTCTTAGGTGTTAGTTCTCCTGTTCTGGCATCCTGTTGAGTTACAGGTTGATTAAAGTATGTCCCACAACTAGACGCTAAAAAAACAGTAACCAATAAAGAGACAATTTTGTAATATGAACGCATATGCAAGTTTTAAGGGTTGGGAACTATAATCTGTGTTTGCTCTCCAGTATTAGTATCTAGAATATTTATAACTAATCCTTCTGCCGATTCGTAAATTTCGAGCGATAGAGTTCCAAAATTAAAGGTTCCTGGTTGTAGTCCGTCTCCTAACTGGGCATCGAACAAGCCTCTCGAAAGTTGACCTAAAATTTGTCGGTTCAAGTTTTCGGAAAATCTGTCCAATTCACTTCTTTCATCATCTTGTGCTTCCGGATCTTTAAATGAATTTTGGGCATTTGCAGCAGCAAGTAGCCACTGATGGTTGAAAGTATCTCCCCCAAAAGCGGGATTTATTGCTTTATATACAAGCTGCTGTCCAAAGCTGGTATAGGCAATCATACAAAAGACTATGGATATAATTGTTTTCATCTGTATAATATATTTAATAAAAAATAATTTGGAATGTCCAAATTACTAATTTTAATTGCTTTTTTTAAAAAGATAAGTCGTTTCGCAATAACTCTGCATCAATAACGCTTCACCACTTGTCCCTGCTTTTTCAAATAATTGAAGACGTACCGCATTGCATACCTATTCATTTCTTTTAAATAATCTTCTTTAGGTCTTAAGAAAAACTCAAAGACGGTCTCTCCTTCAATCTTCACTTCAAGTTTCGTGTTTCTACCTAATGCAAATACTTCTTTTATAGTAATAATTCTATTACTGTTTATTTCATTTTCCCGATAAGATTGATAAAAAATCTTATAAAAATCACTACCAGGTTTTGTTTTGGTCTCTTCAACTACAATTCCTCTTAAAACCACACCATCTTCAGCATCTGAATTAACATCGCGAGAAGTTGCATCTGTAAAACCTTTATCAGACTGGTCTATAAAAGTTTGTAACTCAATGGCATCCGGATCATTTCTAGTTGGATCATCATTAAGTACTATTCTATCTTTTCCTAAGATGCTATCATCTGTATCAAATATCAGCAAAAGAATTATTATTCTTGCAGGATCTTCGGAATTTATTGTGCTTTCGGAGAGATTTATCTTTGTATTTGCGGCTAAAACAAACCTTCCAGTCTGGTCTTTTTTAACCTTATCTTTGGTTAAAGGATCTTGTCTTATTACGGAGAGTACATATCGAAGACTTTGATTGATCTCGCTTCGATTGAAAGCTGAACCTTTTACTTCGATAAATTCATTGTTCATTTCTAAATTAATTTCTGCTTCAACAACGGAATTATAAATTTGACCGAAGCCACTTGGAGAGAAGAGCAGCGAAAGTAAACAGAAGCATATTAACTGTCTTTTAAAAAGGGGCATTATAGGATTTTAGTTAAAATTTCTTACGATCACTGATTGACCATTACCTTGCATAGAAATTTTTAGGTTTTCTGAAATGGAATTATCACCATACCAGACTAAGTTTTGACTATTGCCACTTTGTATGATTTCGCCCTTATGGAAATCAAGTTTGGCATTGTTAAAGTTAAGAACAGAATGATTATCCCCGTCTTGAATTACATTTTGTTCAATGCGATCTGCGCTTAAACTCACATAGACATCATTATTATTTCCTCTTTGAAAATAATTTATATCACTACTGTTTGAAGAAGTTTTGGATACGATTGAATTATTGTTACCGGCCTGACTAATAAAGACAGAATTTCTGGAGGTACCGTTTTGTTGTACCTGATAATTCTGAGTCGATAAGTAGTTATTCTCAGCTTTGTTACTCTGGAAACTATTTGTTTCAGAAGGTGTGTCTGTATATGTTTGGGAATAAGAAGTTGTAAATGCAAAGAGCATTAAACTAGCACATAATAAGCGGGCTATTGTTTTCATTTGTTTAGACTTTTTATTAATAGTAATATTCCTGTTTTTGACTAGGAATTTCAATTTAGATATTTAAGGTTTCAGATCTACTTAAAGCCCCGAAATACCTTACTTATTCCTTAGGTTGCATTAAATTAAGACATTTATAAGTATCAGGCAAGTAATTCCGAAGAATTAACTATAAAATAGGGGGAAAACCCCTTTTTACTACTTGTACTTTATGTCATTTTTTAAAACAAGTATAAGAGCAGGGAAAACCGTGCTCTTATACCGTTTTATAAGTAAGAATTAAAAACTTAATCCTTACAAGTATTACTTATACTCTTAGTTACTTTGAACTACAGTAGAAGTATTGTTGTTACCAATTTGACTAACAACACTGTTGTGGTTGTTTCCAGTTTGGATCACACCACTAGAGTTTGCATTTCCGTCTTGAAGTACATCACTAATGTTGTCAAAACCAACTTGCTTCACATCACTAAAGTTAAAGTTACCATCTTGAAGAACTGTACTGTCGTTGTTAGTTCCAGATTGAAACACACTACTGTTGTTAAGAAGACCAATTTGATCTACATCACTAGTGTTGTCATCACCTTGTTGAGATACACCAGAACTGTTGTTGTTTCCATTTTGGAATACATCAGAACCGTTATTGTCTCCATTTTGATTTACCAATGAATTATTAGCATTTCCAACTTGTCCAACATTAGAGAAGTTGTTATCTCCAGTTTGAAGTACAGCAGATCCGTTAAATAAACCTACTTGTTGTACTAATGAAAAGTTAGTGTTTCCAGTTTGTGCAACATAACTAATGTTGTTGTTACCAGTTTGTAAAGTAAGCGCATAGTTGTCGTCACCAGCTTGATCGATAGTACTAGTATTATCGTCACCGTATTGACCAGCACCAGCATAGTTGTTATCACCATTTTGGTCGATATCTCCACTGTTGTTGTTACCTATTTGCTCAGCTTGTCCAAAGTTGAAGTTTCCATTTTGGAAAGTGTTAGCATCATTGTCATTACCTGTTTGCCAGATATCAGAAGTGTTGTTTCCACCACCTGAACCATAACCTTGGTAAGTTTCAGCGTTGTTGTTGTTACCTTGTTGCTCAGTATAAGCATCGTTAGTATCACCCCACTGATCTACATAACTATTGTTATCGTTTCCGTTTTGGATAGTTTCGTTAAGGTTAGAATCCCCATCTTGCCATACAAAAGAATCGTTGTCGTTACCATCCTCATCAACACTAGAAGTGTTGTTGTCTCCAGATTGGATTACTTGAGAATCGTTACCGTCACCTAATTGGTCAACACCAGAAGTGTTAGAATCTCCAAATTGATCTACATCAGAAAGGTTTGTAACACCATCTTGATCAACATCAGACATGTTTAGATCTCCTGTTTGATCAACATCAGAATCATTGGTCATACCAGTTTGAGTTACCATTGAACCGTTTCCAGATCCTGTTTGTGTAACTGAACTAGTGTTTCCTTGTGCAAAGACTGCTGCTCCACACATAAGCGCTGCTGCGCATAACATTACTTTTTTCATAATTTTAAAAATTTAGTTTGGATTAATATTTATTTATTGATTTAATTACTTACTTATTTATTAATTGTTTTGTAATACTACAGAACCGTTGTTGTTTCCAATTTGGTTTACCATACTACCGTGGTTGTTACCATTTTGCTGAACATCACTATCGTTCAAGTCACCTTGTTGGTTAACAAGACTGTCATGTTGGAATCCAGTTTGGTATGTATAAGAGAAGTTACCATCACCTACTTGGTCAGTATCAGAATTGTTATCATCACCTACCTGAGCAGTATACTGTTGGTTACCATCACCTGTTTGATCTACATCACTAGTGTTGTTGTCACCAAAATATCCTTGGTATACTTGAGAAATGTTAGCATCTCCACTTTGACTTACACTACTAGTGTTAGAATTACCTAGTTGACGAGTATCTGAATAGTTATTATCACCAACTTGGGTAGTACTAGCATCGTTCAAATTCCCTTGAGCTTCTGTCTTAGAATAGTTATCATCACCTACCTGATTGGTAAAGGCATCGTTAGAATTTCCATTTTGGTCTACATCAGACTCATTATCGTCTCCTGTTTGTCCAACATAACTGTCGTTATCATCACCTGTTTGATCCACATCTGAATCATTCATGTCTGCACCACTGGCAGCATATTGATCCACGTGAGAACTATTTCCATTACCAGTTTGAGTAACACTACTCATGTTATCATTACTCATTTCAAATCCACCACCGAAATCGAAACCTTGGTGTACAGAAGAGATGTTATTATCTCCAGTTTGTAACATAGTACTCATATTCCCGTTACCTAATTGGTATACTTGAGAATAGTTACTGTTACCTTCTTGATCAACATCAGAGTTGTTCATATCTCCTTTTTGCCAAACATCAGAGAAGTTTGCATCACCACCTTGTTGACGAACATCAGAAAGGTTATCATTACCTATTTGATCTACATCACTAATATGGTCATTAGTATTTTGGTGTTGCCAAACATCGGAGTCATTGTTGTTTCCGTCTTGGTTTACATCACTCATACTATTATTACCCCATTGGTTTACATAAGAATCATTGTCGTCTCCGTCTTGATTCACTGTACTTTCATGATCGTCTCCGTCATTCCATACAAAAGAGTTGTTGTTGTCACCATTTTGAGTCACCGAACTAAGGTTATCATCACTAGTTCCAAGCGTAAATGTCAATTGATCAACATCAGAAGTGTTGTCGTTTCCTGTTTGATCAACTGTAGAGCCATTATTGTCTCCTGTCTGATCCACATCAGAATCGTTCATTGAGCCAACTTGACTTACTCCGGAAGAGTTCCCCAATCCGGTTTGAGTTACAGAGCTTGTATTGCCCTGTGCAAATACTAATGATCCACACATTAGTACTGCCATACTTAATATTAATTTCTTCATAATTTAAAAATTTAGTTACAAATTCCGTTAAACATATATAGTTGAAAATATATACTCATATTTCAAAAAACCAGGCGATACATCGCACTGCGTATTATGTGGGGAAGTATTGAATTTTTTATTTTGATAGACTCCTATTATGGATGGATTCAAAATATGCGCGGGGAGGCGCTTTCAATCTTATTGAACTGGTTTGCTGTAGTTCAATTTTATGTGTAGGGGATAAACTCATTTAGCACTTTAAATAGTCATAAATAGACTTGCTTCATAAGTTACTTTGGGGTATTTATAACTTTTACTTGAGGAGTTTGTAATTCAGAAATAAACCTAATTACCTCTCATTTACATGTCAAATTTGCAACAAAACTTTGAATAAAACTATACGTGCAAACACGTAGTACACTTATATTTAATCATTTGTAGGAATTTTCTTATTAACGCTTTTAACTTAATCAGTTGTAGGAAAAAAAAATCAGTTGAACTACCTGTTTTTGAGTAAAATGCCATATGTTAATGTTTTGTTAAAATTTAAATTAATGTTGAATACGTATTACACTTAGTGTCCATAATAGCAGGATGTTGCGCGTTTATGGTCGTATTGTCTAAATGTAAGAATAATCTTCAACGCATAGGGAACCTAGTATATCGATAGGAATTAATGAAATTACCTCTTTTATCTAAAATTCCTACAAAATATTGACTTATTACCTAAAGTAGCTCTATATGAATGTGTCGCTTTACCTAGGTTTTATGTAATAGACAGAAAGGCAACCCAACTGTTTATACTCAAAATTAACAAGAGCTTATAATTCATACGATTTTACCTACGAAAAAAGCATTGATTCCAAAGAACCAATGCTTTCTATTTTTATAGTGTCTAAAAATCCTTAGATTTAGTTAGTTACTCTGATTCACATTCGAATTATTGCTATTCCCATTTTGGTCTACATCACTTATATGATTGTTTCCATTTTGGTTTACAAAGCTATTATTCAAATCCCCCACTTGATCGGCTGTACTTAAATGCATATCTCCAGTTTGAAAAGTATTGCTATTATTCAAGTCACCTGTCTGATCCTGAGTGGATGTATTATCATCTCCCGCTTGAGAATTGTATGCATTATTGTTATTTCCATTTTGCACGATATCGGAGTTATTATTATCAGATCCTCCTGCATCTCCATACTGATCAATATGGGCATTGTTCAAATCACCAACCTGGCTAATCGAAGCATCGTTGTTATCATTATTTGCAGCTCCGGTAAACCCTTGATGCACTTGTGATGTATTTGAATTACCTATTTGAGATTCATTAGCGATATTGTTATTTCCTCTTTGTCGTGTATCACTGAAGTTAAAATCACCCACTTGAAAAACATCAGAATCGTTATTGTTTCTACGTTGAATCGTATAATTAACGTTCGAATTTCCAATTTGAGTCATATCCGACTCGTTTATATTACCTCTCTGAACAATGTCACTAAAGTTATCGTTCCCAACTTGATCCATATCCGAATCGTTATTGTTTCCTCTTTGTATTACTCTAGTTCTGTTATCATCACCAAGCTGATCTGAAATCGATAAATTCGCATCTCCCACTTGTCGAACATTACTTCTGTTACGATCTCCATCTTGCAATTCGCTGGCAAAATTAAAATCTCCATTTTGACGCATACGAGATCTGTTGTCGTCGCCAGATTGATCTGTATAGCTTTGGTTGAAATCTCCTGTTTGATCTGCATTGGATCTGTTACGATCACCATCCTGGAAAACTGTAGTAATGTTATTGTCACCAATCTGATCTTGAGCAGAGCGATTGCGATCTCCAACTTGGTTGTTATACGCAATGTTTGCATCTCCATCCTGAAGTATAGCTGATCTGTTGCGATCTGATCCTCCGGCATCACCATATTGATCTATATGACCATCATTAAAATTTCCATTCTGACTTACGGATGCCCGGTTTCTATCGTTTTCTGATGCACCAGCTCCAAAGCCTTGATGAATAGACGCGCTGTTAAAATCACCTGTTTGAAGAACATCTCCTTCATTTCTGTTTCCTAGTTGATCAACATCATTTGAGTTGAAATCTCCAATCTGATCCACATCAGAATCGTTCCTATTCCCAACTTGATCGACGGTAGAACCATTTGTCGATCCTGCCTGTAGAACATTCGACTGATTTAAATTACCTGTAGAATTTACGCTACTCGTGTTAAACTGTGCGAACAATGCGGCGCCGCAAAATAACATCGACACACTTAATAATAGCTTTTTCATAATCCCCTAATATTTAGTTATAACTTACTGTGTTAACTTAAGTTTCTATTTATTTCAATCCAGTTAAGGATACTTTGTTTTTAGTAATTAATTTAAGTTTGTCATCCTATTTTCCTGACTTATAAAATTTACGCAGGATTGCTCAAGTGGGGAAAGAGCCGCTTATTGATATTTAATATTTTGCTTAGTTTCTTAGTTACAAATACTGAATTCATTCAAGTAAATATTATAACTTTATTGTTGAGGAGAAATAACTCAGCACCTTTTTCAGTGTCAAATTATAAGTCAAATATCCAACAAATGTTTCTATTATACTATACGTGCATACACGTATGGCGTTGAAATTTATAGTATTTGTAAGTGGTTTCGTAATGAATTATCCCCGAATTTAGATTAAACGCTAGCTTTATAAGTCAAAGAACTCTTACAGCCTGAAGTTCTAAACGTTAAATTTTCATTTATTTTCTAAAACCTGCTTCAATAGACTAAAATTCAATGATTTAGAGTGAGATTTATTTCAATTTTTCTCTTCGGAAAGAATTATGCACTTACAAATTAATCATTGTTCGCTTCAGACGATTCTACATCACTAAGTATGCAGCGCTATTATTTCTTGCTTCAGTTACTTCCGAAGCATCAACCACTATGCGACCATTTCCGAAGAATAAGCCAAAAATATAAAGGGCACCTTTAAAAGATGCCCTCTACCTATTCAACTTATTTAGTAACCAAACTAATCCTTAATTCTGGAATACAGTTGAACTGTTATTGTCCCCTAACTGATTTACAAAACTAGTGTTGTTGTTTGTATACTGTTGGGTATCACTATCGTTATTGTTCCCTGTTTGTAGAACTTGACTATAGTGTTGGAATCCTTGCTGCCAAGTGTAAGAAAAGTTACCATCACCAACCTGATCTGTATCTGAATCGTTATCATCTCCAACCTGAGCTGTATATTGTTGGTTTCCGTTACCTGTTTGATCTACATCACTTAGGTTATTGTCACCAAAATATCCTTGATACACTTGAGAAATGTTGTTGTTTCCATCTTGATCAACGGTACTTATATTTGAATCTCCTAACTGACCAACATCTGAATAGTTATTATTTCCGTGTTGTTCAACATCACTGAAGTTTAAATCACCATCCTGCAACATATACGATTGGTTATTATCACCATCTTGCCAGTTGTAAGCGAAGTTTAAATCTCCAATTTGTTCCATCTCCGAAATATTAAAGTCTGAGTCATCAATTACATTGTAATGCTGATCGATATGACCGAAATTAGAGTTTCCTGTTTGGATAATAGAAGCAGAGTTAAAATCATTATTAAGACCTCCAACGAAACCTTGATGCACTTGTGCGTCGTTATTATCTCCTGTTTGCTCAACATTAGATATATTGGCATCACCTACTTGCAAAACTTCCGAATCATTAATATTCCCAGTTTGGTTTACTGCAGATATATTCATATTTCCATCCTGATCAACAGTGCTAATGTTTAAGTCACCGATTTGCCCTTGAAAAACAGTAGATATGTTCATATTTCCATCTTGATCTACATCACTGTTGTTGGAATCACCCCATTGATCGACATAAGATATATTCATATCCCCGTTCTGATCTACATCACTGATGTTGTTGTCTCCACCAAATCCTTGAATTACAAATGAATCATTCATATTACCGTCTTGGTCCACAATACTGTTATTATTAGTACCTCCTTGTAATACTTCAGATATATTCATGTCTCCACCATGCTGATACACATAAGAATCATTTAAAAGACCTACCTGTGTCACCTCACTAATGTTCATATTTGAATACTGAAAAGTCTCAGATTCGTTGTTGTTCCCAGACTGAGAGACATCGCTAATATTGGCATCACCCCATTGATCGGTGTAATTGTAGTTATTGTCTCCGATTTGACTTACAGTACTGTCGTTATTATCACCATCTTGCCACACGAAAGAATAGTTCAAATTACCGGTTTGGTCCACATCACTTGTGTTACCATTACTAGATGGTCCTTGCAGAACTTGAGATTCATTTAGAATTCCGTCCTGGCTCACATCAGAGTCATTGTTGTCACCTAACTGATCTACATCTGAATCGTTAAGTAATCCAATTTGTGAAACAGAAGAGGTGTTTCCACTCCCTACAGTGTTCACGTTGCTCGTGTTAAATTGTGCAAACATCATAGTTCCACACATTAGTGCTGCTGCACTAAACATCAATTTTTTCATAATTAAAAAGTTTTAGTTAGAAATTGTTTTAATTCTCTTTTATTCTGAAGAGCAGGGAAATTCTCGGAGCTAAAAGAAAGATGAGACAAATCTATACTGAATCTAATACTCTGGATATTAATTATGTAACAAACTATAGGAATAATGTATCAAACCAAAAAAATGCACGATGTTACAATATTCATATTGCATATAACATCGTGCATTCCAAAACAACATGAAATATTGTTCTGTTTTATGCTAGTTAGTTTTGTATATCCATAGTGTTTCCGTTACCTGTCTGATTTAAGTTATAAACCCCATTATTTCCATTCTGCATAACATTCATTGCATTACGATTTCCATTTTGCGACATCGTTGTTAAGTTCTCATCGCCGTTTTGTTGCAATGTAGATGTATTCCTGTTTCCTTCTTGTAACAAGTCGGCATTGTTGGCATCTCCAGTTTGTGAAACATTACCATCGTTAAAATTGCCACGTTGAACTATGGCAATTCGGCCACCACCACCACCACCATACGAAGAATGAGTCGCTTTATTCGAATTTCCAATTTGCTCACTTACTGTAGTATTCCCATCACCAATCTGTGAGATAAACAATTCATTATTGTTTCCTTCTTGTATAGCTTCGGAAGAATTGCCGTTTCCATTCTGACTTATTTCTGCCGTATTATGGTTGCCAGATTGAAGCAGTATTGCAAAATTTGTATCTCCCTGTTGTTGCATGGTTGCAGTATTTGAGTTGCCAAAACCATAAACCTCCATGGTTCCCTCTCTACCTGCTTGATCTGTAGAGGTATCATTATCATCTCCCAGCTGAAAAACATCTACTGTATTATCTCCACCCGATTGGTTTACATCTACTACATTCCTTTTTCCTTGCTGTACAACATGTGCTGCTTCATGAGCAACTAATTCACCATTACGGCTTCCTTGTTGAATGGTACCTGTATTAAAATTACCCGCTTGTGTAAATTCAGCGTCATGACCATCTCCGTATTGAGAAATCCCTCCTATGTTATTATTACCATTTCCCTCATAAAGCACACTACTCCCATTATTTCCGCTTTCCTGATACATTGGATTAGAATTTTTATTACCTCTTACACTCATATTTGTAGTATTATGGTCACCAATTTGTGTCACCTCTGCTTCGTTTCCATCTCCAACAATAATAGCGTTCGAAGTATTATTATTACCAATTTGTGTTGTAGCAAGAAAATTATCATCTCCTTCATATTGATTATAAATATCATTGTTGTTCCCTAACTGCACTCCGGGATCTCCTTGTTTATTACTTTTTAAGACCTCTACTCTTCTTCTATTACTATTACCGGTTTGAGTGGTTGTGATAGTATTTTCGTCACTGTCGTCTAAAGTGGTCTCCGCAACGTTGTCATTTCCCGATTGGGAGATCACATTGGTATTAGAATTACTAAATGTTCTAAATAAATAAGGAGTAGCTTTATCAATTCCTCCTCGATTTCTTCTCCCGTTCTGATTTATTTCTGAATAGTTATCGTCTCCAATAATTGAAATACTACCCTGATTTCTTCTTCCATCTTGAGAGATGATGTCAGTATTACCAGAACTACGACCTAATAAAGGTGTAGCCTTATCAATTCCTCCTCGATTCCTGTTCCCGTTTTGAGTGATTCTAGAATTATTGTTATTACCATTTTGAACAATATTTGCCACTCCGTCGTTACCGGAATGCCCTATATTATTAGTATTGTTATTACTCTTTGGTGAACCTGCAGCACTTCCAATACTGGAAGTATTACGATCGCCTTCCTGCTCAATTGAAGAATTGTTATCATCTCCTATTATAGAAATTGTTGCAACGTTATCATCTCCCGAACTTCCTAAATTGTCACTATTCCCACTACTTCTATACAGCAATGGCGTGGCTTTATCAATTCCTCCTCGATTCCTATTCCCGTTTTGAGTGATTCGCGAAGTATTATCGTCTCCATTCTGAACGATGTAAGACACACCATCTTCACCTGAAGAACCTAAATTACTGACGTTGTTATTACTTTTTGGTGATCCGGAGGCACTTCCAATACTGGAAGTATTGCGATCACCTTCCTGCTCAATAGATGAGTTATTATTATTTCCTACTATGGTAATAGCCGCAACGCCATCTTCTCCCGAGTGACCAATATTGTCACTATTCCCACTACTTCTATACAACAATGGCGTGGCCTTATCAATTTTCGATCGGTTACCATTTCCATTTTGAGAAATTCTTGAAGTATTGTTATTCCCATTTTGATCGATATATGAAACACCATCATCACCCGAGGAACCTATATTACTAACATTGTTATTACTCTTTGGTGAACCTGCAGCACTTCCAATACTGGAAGTATTACGATCGCCTTCCTGAATTATTGAAGAATTGTTATCATCTCCAATTAGTGAAATATTGGCGGTATTGTCGTCACCTGTTTGGGAAATATCATTGACATTGCGATGGCTTTTGTATAATAACGGACTACTCTTGTCTATAGTAGCATCATTGGAAACTCCATTTTGTGATATTGACGAATCATTATCGTTACCATTTTCAATAACATCGAAAGTATTATTTTCTCCCTGCTGTTGGACGGTTAATTTATTCCGATTTCCTTGCTGATCTGCAGTACCTTGATCCTGTGCGTAAATAAAACCACTAATTAATAGTGCGGTCACGCCTAAAAAAACATTTTTCATAATGATATAGTTTTAAGATTTATACTAAATTGAGATAATATTTATAATCACTATCTCTTTAGAAATAGTGATATGATATACATTCAGTATAATTCCATTGAGCATGTTATTTTAAAATGCCGCAGGGATACAATGGAATAGGGATTTGAAGTTTGCTACAATTGAATATTAAGGAGAATATTCTTTAAAAAGAAGTTACATAAGCTATTGCTATTCAGCTTACTATCAAATATCTGAAAAAAAATAATAGCTTCGTTAAAAATCTAGAAATTTTAATGTAGGATTGTACATCAAATAATGGCAAATAAAAAGGGCATTCAAATGAATGCCCTCACTCAACCAGCTTATGCAACTAGTTTGATTAATCCAAACAAGATTAATTATTTTGATTCACATTAGAACCATTATTGTTTCCAACCTGATTGACCATGCTATTATGATCATTTCCCGCTTGGGTAACCATACTCGTATTATCGTTTCCGTTTTGATTTACCATACTCGTTTGCTGCAATCCATCCTGGTCGACATCTGAGTCGTTATTATCTCCAAATTGATTTACAGATGAAATATGTCTATTTCCATCTTGAGTAACATACGAAAAGTTTAAAATTCCATTTTGACTAACAGTAGATTCGTCGCGGTTCCCGGTTTGGAAGGCCGCAGAGTAATTTAAATCACCCATTTGATCTACATCTGAGATATTTCGGTTTCCATCTTGAACCAAATAGGCATAATTGCTTATCCCGGTTTGGTCCACTTCTGAATCATTTCTATTTCCAACTTCAACAACGGTAGAACTGTTGCCGTTTCCAAATTGATTTACATCAGATTCATTTCTGTTGCCAACCTGAAACATTACTGAAAAATTTCCATCCCCATCCTGGCGTACTTCAGAATCATTTAAATCTCCTTGTTGTAATACTCTACTGAAATTGTTATCATTAGGATATCCTTGAAAAACTGTAGAGATGTTATCGTCGCCCAACTGATCTACATCACTGGTATTTGAATTTCCCCATTGCTCCATATAGGATACATTATTATTTCCTGTTTGATCTACATCAGATGTATTGGTATCTCCATCTTGCCAAACATAGGAATCATTCGTAACTCCCGATTGAGAAACTGAACTTATATTATCGTTGCTTAAGAAACCCTGCAACATTGTAGAAGTATTGCTTGTACCATTTTGACTTACTTCGGAATCATTGGAATTTCCAAATTGATCTACGTCCGAATTATTAGTCAAACCTGTTTGAGTGACAGTAGAACCATTTCCATTTCCAACTGAATTCACATCACTTTGATTGAACTGTGCCATCATTAAAGAACCGCACATAAGAGCCGCAAAACTCAAAATCACATTTCTCATAGCTTGAAATTTAAATTAATAAACCTTTATATGATTGATTGAAAAATGCTAAAGAGAAAAATACTTAATCAACATGAAATAACTGTGGGGAAGAAATCTTATGGGATTTCATTTAATCATAAAACTAATTTCAACAATTCAAATGGGGAAATGATATTCTGTTAATCGTGAATCTTAGGTAGGTTCTTTATTCGAATATTCTTACTGGAATCGCCAAAATACTGCATTAATCAATAGAATTTTCAAATACTTCCTCAAATATCGTGAAAAAGAAACTATAAAACAACTCCTTCGGGCTTTAATAATGCAACAAAATTAAATAGCTAAAGACCTCTCCTTTAGGAATATGTAAATTATTATTTGCAATTGAGGAGAAGTAGATTAAAAATTTATAATTAAAATAATCCGAATCATTTTCATTCCAGAATTTCTTGTGAATTACAAGGCATGATTCAACTTCAATAAATTTCAGTTTGATCGTACACTTTATATGTTTTACTTTGGAAAGCTTTCCGAAGTAAACAAAAAAAGGGCCTTCCGAAGAAAGCCCTATATTACTTACCGAGTAGTTCGGTATTAAAAGTTGTTTAGTTACTTTGAATAACCACAGAACCATTTCCATTTCCAAGTTGGCTTACACCACTTACATGGTTGTTTCCATGTTGAGAAACAGAACTATTGTTTAAGTCACCATCTTGTAAAACAGTACTCATATGCATGTCACCACCTTGGTCAACAGAACTATCGTTACCATCACCTAATTGGTCAACATCTGAAGTATTCAACATACCATCATGTTGCTTTACAAAACTGTCGTTAAAGTCTCCTAGTTGGTTTACATCAGAGTCATTGTCGTCTGAATTAAAGTATTGTTCAACTCTAGAGAAGTTGTTATCTCCGGTAGTCAATACAACACTTGTATTGTCATCACCTGTATATCCTTGAGCTACATAAGACCAGTTACCATCACCTATTTGATCTACATCAGAATTATTGTCATTACCTCTCTGATATGCATAACTTTGGTTACTATTTCCAGACTGATTAACATTAGAAATGTTAGCATCCAACCACTGGCCTACTACAGAAATATTATTGTCTCCGGATTGTAAAACCGTTGAAATTCCATTAGTACTATTAGTCGCCTCAAAAAATCCACCTTGATATACTTGAGAGTTGTTCATGTTTCCAATTTGATCTACATTAGAGTTATTATCGTCTCCCTGTTGTAAAACAGTAGAGTTATTAGCATCTCCTCCAACTTGAAATACATCTGAATAGTTATCATCACCATCCTGGAATACATCGCTTATGTGATCGTTAGTAATTTGATGTTGCCAAACAAAAGAAGTGTTATCATCTCCATTCTGATCTACATTACTCGTACTGTTAGTTCCCCATTGATTTACATAAGAATAGTTATCGTCTCCAGTTTGAGTTACAGTGCTCTCATGGTCGTCTCCGTCATTCCAAACGAAAGAATCGTTCGATATACCTGTTTGAGTAACGGTACTCGTATTATCATCACTAGCTCCCAGTGAAAAGGTCAATTGATCTACATCTGAATTATTGTCGGTTCCGTCTTGAGAAACAGTAGAACCATTCGAGTTACCAACCTGATCTACATCAGAATTGTTAGTAAGCCCTATTTGAGTTACTAAGGATCCATTTCCAGCCCCGGTTTGACTGACCGAGCTTGTGTTGCCCTGCCCAAACATCAAAGCCCCACACATGATGGCGGCTGCACTTAACATTACTTTTTTCATAATAGTTTGAATTAAAGGTTAATATTGATTACTTAATTGATTTACACATGAAAGCAGAAAATCTGTATGATATTAGAAAACTGCATATAAGAACCTTTCCAGGAGGTTACTTTGTAATATTAGTGTGGGGTAGAAAAAAGAGGAGAGGTTTGATAACTTATTATGAATCAATCAAATAACGTTAAAAATATCCTAAAAAACAATACGTACTTACACGTATATTACATTGAAATTATTGTTTTTACTTCGGAAAAGCCTTCCGAAGTAAACAAAAAAAAGGGCCTTCCGAAGAAAGCCCTTTATTAAAACCGAATGACTCGGTTATTTATGTCTCTTAGTTACTCTGTGTAACTGTAGAACCATTGTTGTTTCCAATTTGGTTCACCATACTTCCATGGTTGTTTCCAGTTTGAAGAACAGTACTAGTGTTCATGTCACCTGATTGGATAACAGAACTAGTATGATCGAAACCATTTTGATCTACATCACTAATATTATCATCACCAGTTTGAGCAACTGTACTTGTGTTTGTATCTCCAAATTGGTACGTATCACTCGTATTCATATTCCCAGATTGAGCCATGGTACTTGAGTTCATATTACCACCTTGGTTAGTATTACTTACATTGTCATCACCTGTTTGGTCTTCATCTGAAGTGTTAGAATCTCCAATCTGATTGTTACGGCTATAGTTGTTGTCACCTACTTGGTCGATAGTAGAGATGTTTAAATCTCCAGATTGTTGTATAATACCTACGTTACTATCACCTGTTTGAGTAATTGCACCATCGTTATCATCTGCTCCGTCTATAGAGAACAATTGGAATACACCAGCAGCGTTACCATCACCTGTTTGTGTAATAGCAGACTTGTTACGGTCGTTATCTTCAGAAGAAGTACCACGTAGCCCTTGCCATGTTGTAGCACTGTTGTTGTCTCCATTTTGTAATACGTCAGACTCGTTATCATTTCCTAATTGGTCAGTTTCAGATGAGTTACCCATTCCAAATTGGTCTACATCAGAGTTGTTACCGTTTCCTTCTGCGTCTAAAGCTGCTATATTATTATCACCTTGTTGGTTTACATCACTTACATTCATATTCCCTATTTGAGACATAGTACTAGAGTTCATCATCCCTATTTGGTCTGTATCACTATCATTGTCATCTCCTGTTTGATCTTCATCTGAAGTATTATCATCTCCTTCTTGAACAACATTTGAATCGTTATTATTTCCAACTTGATCTACAGTAGAACCGTTGAAATCACCACGCTGACGCACATCACTTTCATTATCGTCACCAGTTTGAACAACAGCACTATTATTATCATCACTATCGGCTCCAGTATCGTACTGATCTGTATGCGCATCGTTATTATCACCAGTTTGTGCTATAGAACTCATGTTACGATCGTTACCATCACTACTATTGCTAAAACCTTGGTGGTTATCAGCATCATTATTGTTACCATTTTGAAGTGTAGAAGCTACGTTGTCATTTCCATATTGACGTGTATCGCTATCATTATTGTCTCCATTCTGGTCAGTATCACTATTGTTATTATCACCAATAGAACGCACATCGTTGTCGTTCATGTTTCCATTTTGGTTAATAGTAGAAATGTTACTCATACCATCTTGTTCCATATCAGAGCTATTGTCGTCTCCAAATTGGTAAGTATCACTTTGGTTATTATCTCCAGTTTGCTCTTCAGTAGCATCATTGAAGTCTCCTTCTTGCCAAACATAGGTATCGTTATTGTCACCTGTTTGATCCTGATCAGAGTCATTATTGTCTCCAACCTGGATGCTAAAACCTATGTTGCTGTTACCCATTTGGTTAATGTCTGATGTGTTATCATCAGATCCATCAGCATCAGTATATTGATCATTGTGAGCAATATTTCCGTTACCATTTTGAGTTACGCTAGATTCATTTCTATCGTTCTCAACTGTAGAAGTACTAAAACCTTGGTGGATAGCTGAATTGTTGTTGTTACCATTTTGGATTACATCGGTTTCGTTATCGTTACCTCTTGAATCTACATCACTCTGATTAGAAATTCCGTTTTGAGCAACATCATTGTCGTTGCTACTTCCTTCCTGATCTACTGTAGAATTGTTCGTTGCTCCCGTTTGAGAAACTAAGGATCCGTTTCCGGCTCCAATTTGATTGACAGAGCTTGTGTTGCCCTGTGCAAACATCATTGCCCCACACATGATGGCTGCTGCACTTAATAGTACTTTTTTCATAATTGTTTGAATTAAATATTAATATTGGTTACTTATTGATTTACGAATTGAATTTCTGAATTACATCAGAAAATAGCATACAGGATCCTATTCTATAGTGGAGGTATACTTAATACTAATAAAACTCTGGGGTAGATAAAAGGTAAGGTTTGGCAACTTATTATGTATCAATCAAATAACGTTAAAATTATCTTAAGAGTCAATACGTAATAACACGTAGAGGTTTAAAAAGATGAAGATTTTTCAGTTTTCACTTACAAAAACCGTCGTTTTTACGATTTATGGTAAAAAACACCTATTAAGTGTGTGATTATCGTAAAAACGTCAAAAGTTAAAATTGTGTTAATATTTAAGAGTAAGCTGTTCTTCTTCAATAGTGTTTCATATTAAAATAATCCGCCATCAGCTTTAAATTGAGCTTCAGAATTATGGCAATTCTTTTCTTTTACTTCGGAAAAAATGACTGTAGTAAACAAAAAAAAGGGCCTTCCGAAGAAAGCCCTTACATCATTACCGAATGACTCGGTTATATATCCATCTCTTAGTTACTTTGAGTAACAATAGAACCATTGCTGTTTCCTAATTGAGTAACAGTACTAGTATGGTTGTTACCAGATTGCATAACATCACTCATGTTCAAGTTTCCGTCTTGCATTACAGTGCTCATGTGCATGTCACCATCCTGGTTCACAGAACTATTGTTATCGTCCCCTAATTGATCTACATCAGAAGTGTTATCAGCTCCATTTTGTTGCTTTACAAAACTTGTATTGTTATCACCTAGTTGGTTAACATCTGAATCGTTATCATCTGAATTAAAGTATTGCTCAACTCTAGAAAAGTTATTGTCTCCAGTTGTTAACACAGTACTAGTATTATTATTACCAGTATATCCTTGAGCTACATAAGACCAGTTACCATCACCAATCTGATCAACGTTAGAGTTGTTGTTGTTACCTCTTTGGTACATATAACTTTGGTTACCATTACCTGTTTGATCAACATCTGAAACGTTAGCATCTAAATATTGTCCAACTACAGAGATATTACTGTCTCCATTTTGTGTAACCGATGAAATTCCGTTTGTACTGTTAGTTGCTTCAAAGAAACCTCCTTGATACACTTGTGAGCTATTAGAATCCCCATTCTGATTTACATCAGAGTTGTTAGAAGTTCCTTGTTGCAACACAGTAGAGTTATTTAAATTCCCAATCTGATCTGCAGTACTAATGTTTAAATCACCATCCTGAGTTACAGAACCAATGTTATCATTCCCATCTTGGTTTACAAAACTACCGTTATCATCACCAGTTTGTGCAACAGCACTATTATTTCTTTCGTTATCAGCACCATCTTGTTGTATTACAGTACTATTGTTGCGATCTCCTGTTTGTGCAACGGTAGAAATGTTTTGTAGGTTGATTTGAGCAACAAAAGAGTTGTTGTCATCTCCAACCTGATCAACATCAGAGTTGTTTGCAGTTCCATCTTGTCCAACAAATGAAGAGTTACCATTTCCAGACTGATCTACATCACTAATATGATCATTCCCACCGGCACCAAAGTATCCTTGAAGTACCTGAGAAGAATTACTATCTCCATTTTGGTCTACATTACTTTTGTTATTAGAACCGTTCTGATCAACTCTTGAAAAGTTCAAGTTACCAATTTGGTATGTATCACTATCGTTTAAAGTTCCAACCTGGTCTTCATCTGAAGTATTATCATCTCCTTCTTGCCAAACATAGGTATTGTTGTTATCACCCGTTTGATCTTGGTCAGAATCATTAAAATCACCTACTTGGATACTAAAACCAACGTTAGCATCACCAGTTTGGGTGATATCTGAGTCATTATCGTCAGATCCTCCAGCACCGGTGTATTGGTCATTATGAGCAAGGTTACCGTTTCCATTTTGAGTTACGCTAGATTCATTTCTATCGTTCTCAACTGTAGAAGTACCAAACCCTTGGTGAATAGATGAGTTGTTATTGTTACCATTTTGGATAACATCAGTTTCGTTATCGTCACCTCTTGAATCTACATCACTCTGATTAGAAATTCCATTCTGAGCAACATCATTGTCGTTGCTACTTCCTTCCTGATCTACAGTAGAATTGTTTGTTGCTCCCGTTTGAGAGACTAAGGATCCGTTTCCGGCTCCAATTTGATTGACAGAACTTGTGTTGCCCTGCGCAAACATCATTGCCCCACACATGATGGCTGCTGCACTTAACATTACTTTTTTCATAATTGTTTGAATTAAATATTAATATTGGTTACTAATTGATTTACGAATTTAATTTCTGAATTACATCAGAAAATAGCATACAGCATCCTATTCTATAGAGGAGGTATACTTAATACTAATAAAACTGTGGGGTAGATAAAAGAAGTGAGGTTTGATTTCTTCTTTTGAATAATTCAAATAACGTTAAAATTATCTTAAGAGGCAATACGTAATAACACGTACTCAAGAATTTAGCTAGTCTTTTATGAGTAAAGACATACTAAAATGTCATTTTTTACGATAGAATGTAAAAAAAATCTATTAAATACACGAAAACCGTAATTTCGATTAAATGTTAAAATTTTGTTAAAAATAAACTTAAACAGTTTGTATTCAGATATGTAATCATTTTTAATAATTTGTTGTTGTTTAAAATTCAGTGGTTTAAATTCTAACAGTTTTCTTCTCTTCGGAAAGCATTCCGATGTAACCAAAAAAAGGGCCTTCCGAAGAAAGCCCTTTAGTTCAACTAGCTTACACAACTAGTCATTATCAATCCAAAACAAAGAATTAGTTACTCTGACTCACCATAGAACTATTCATGTTTCCATTTTGGTTAACAGTACTCATATGATTATCTCCTGTTTGAGTAGTCATACTAACGTTCATATTCCCCATTTGGTCTACATCAGAAATGTTCCCAGTTCCCATCTGACTTAATACTGCATTGTTATCGTTTCCAGTTTGATCTACATTAGATCTGTTTAACGAACCATTTTGAGTGATCAAAATATTGTTAGCATTACCTGTTTGAAAACTATAACTGAAGTTTTGATTTCCATCCTGATCAACATCTGATGTATTATCATTTCCAGTTTGGAAATCGGCTGCATAGTTAATAGTTCCATTCTGATTTACTATAGATCCATTGTTATTACCAGATTGTACTAAGTAAGCGTAGTTACTTGTTCCTATTTGATCCACATCCGAATCATTCATATTTCCAACTTGAATCGCTGTAGAACTGTTTCCATTTCCATTCTGATTAGTATCTGAAAGGTTATCGTCTCCTACTTGAAAAACAACTGAAAAATCTCCGTCACCAATTTGAGAAACAGAAGAAGTATTCATAACTCCTTGTTGTAATACATTCGAGAAGTTTGAATTTCCTCTTTGGATTACATCCGAATCATTATCATCTCCATTCTGAGTTTCGGTAGAATTATTCATAGCACCTCTCTGGTGTACCATTGCATCGTTTCCATCTCCTGTTTGAGTCTGAACTACTACATTGTCGAAACTTGTTCCTGCAAATGTTCCATCCTGATTGCTATTCGCATTGTTCAGGTCTCCAGTTTGCGTTTGAGTAGCATTATTGTTATTTCCTTGCTGACGAGATATTGCATCGTTGAAGTCTCCTAACTGTGTTTGCGTTGCCGTAGAATTGGTCGTTGTGATCAATTGTCTTGCTTCCGCATTGTTGAAATCACCTGTTTGTGTTTGAGTGATTACGTTATCATTGGTGTTAATACCACCCCCTGAACCTTGTTGTCCAAAAGCAGTGTTATCATTACCCGTTTGCAATTGAGTGATTAAGTTTCTAGCAGCACCAGAATTCTGGTTTCCAGTAGCAAGGTTGTTATCTCCAAATTGATCCTGATCGATAAGGTTTCCACCTACTGTTCCGCTCCCCTGATTTGCTTGAGCTTCGTTGTCATTACCTAATTGGTTTTGATCGATCTCATTATTGTTGCTTTTCTGAACCTGAAAAATCGTTCCGAAGATTGCATTTACATTACCTTGTTTTGCATTCGCAAGGTTGTTGTTACCATCCTGAGTTTGTGAAACTGTGTTGTTGTTCCCAACAGTATTGGTAATTGCAACGTTGTCATTTCCTGTTTGCAAAATAGTCGCATCGTTATTGTTTCCATTTGCTGAAGTTGTTCTGGAATCTCCCTGATTAACGGTTGCGTCATTTCTGTTTCCAGTTTGATCTACATCGGAAGTGTTTGTGTTACCTCTCTGAAGCACATCCGAATCGTTTAAATTTCCGGTTTGATTCACAGATGAACCATTTCCATTTCCTTGTTGGGTTACATCACTCGTGTTCATTTGAGCAAACATAATTGTTCCACAAAATAGTGCAGCAGCACTTAGCATTACTTTTTTCATACTTTCTTTTTTTTTAATATTTAGACATTAATTAATATTCCCTACAACTCGGATTGAGCAATAGAATTCTTTAAAAATTGAACATAGTTATGCTCATTTCTAATTTGTGGGGATAAATCGAAAGTTTTCAGAAAAACTAATCTTCGGTTTTATCAAGATTAATTTCTATCAGTAATGTGAGATAAAAAGAACTGATGTTTTTTGTTAGTTGTTTTTAAATCCCTCAGAGATTAGGATTAAAAACAGTTCAAATATGCAAAAAATAATGGTCACTTTTACATCACTCAATGGCCTGTAACATTATTATTTTCGTCTTGTAGGAAAACACTGAGTAATATTTTTTAAAATGGCAGTTATTCTGAATTAAATAAACGTCGAACTACTCCGAATCCTCATTTTTAAGCATATGTTAATCTTTCTATAAATCTTAAATGTTTAAGCTTTTAAAGGTAAAAACTAAACAAAAACAGCTATTTGGTGAAGGACTTTTTATTAAAAAAGAACCAATTGGTTCGAATAATTTCAAATTTAAACATCTTAAATAGTCAAATAATTTGTTTCACTTCGGAAGGCTTTCCGAAGTAAACAAAAAAAGGGCCTTCCGAAGAAAGCCCTTGATTTTAACCGAATAATCTGGTTAATGAAGTTACTTAGTTGTTTAGTTACTTTGTGTAACTGTAGAACCATTACTGTTCCCAATTTGGTTTACAGTACTCACATGGTCATTACCTGTTTGCATTACATCACTTGTATTAAAATCACCTAGTTGATTTACCATACTATCATTTCGTGGACCATTTTGATCTACATTAGAATCGTTGTCGAATCCATCTTGAGATACATCTGAAATGTTGTCATTACCGTCCTGAGTTACATAAGAGAAGTTTAAAACACCATCCTGTAAAACAACAGAACTGTTTCTGTTTCCGGTTTGAAAAGCAGCCGAATAGTTTAAATCTCCTATTTGATCTACATCCGATACATTGTTGTTTCCATCCTGAACTAGATATGCATAATTGCTTATTCCAGTTTGATCAACGGTAGACGTATTTCTATTACCAACCTCAATGACAGTAGAGCTATTCCCATTTCCAATTTGATTAGTATCAGAATCGTTTCTATTACCTACTTGAAAAACTACAGAAAAATTTCCATCCCCATCCTGAAGAACATCAGAATCGTTTCGGTTACCTTGTTGTAAAACATCACTAAAATTGCTGTTGCCAGGACCATAGCCTTGCAATACTGTAGAACTATTTAGATTTCCAATTTGATCTACATCGCTGTTATTAGAATCTCCCCATTGATCCACATACGAATCATTATCATCACCGTTTTGAATTACAGAACTTCCATTACTATCGCCATCCTGCCATACAAAAGAATCGTTATCATCACCGGTTTGTGCAACATCACTCAGGTTACCGTCACTAGAGAACCCTTGAATTACCACTGAAGTATTTGTAATACCAGACTGCGCAACTGTCGAACCATTGTTGTTTCCAATCTGATCTACATCAGAATCATTAGATAATCCTGTTTGTGACACCATTGAAGAATTTCCGTTCCCCACAGAATTGACATCACTCACATTAAATTGTGCCATCATTAAAGATCCGCACATTAGCGCCGCAGCGCTTAAAATCACTTTTCTCATAAGTTTAAAATAAAAGGTTAATATTGGTTTTCTTGTTAAATTATATATTCAAACATCTTTTCTGAATCTCTTCGGAAAGCTGTATGCAAGCCTCTCATTTAAATGTGAAGGCTACTTAAAAAAACATCTGTGGGGTAGTAATAAGAAGTGAAGGTTTGTTGTCTTCTTTTGAATGTGATAAATAACGTGAAAAATCACTTAGCAATCAATACGTGTATACTCGTATTCGCACACTTATCTAAGAATCAACTTGGTATAAGCGTTCAAAAAGCAGGTTTTGACGATATAACGACTCAAATTATCTTTGAAATACACAAAAATCCCACTTTATATATTTAAATAAATATTTTGATCTAAGTCTAGATTTGTTTGGCTTCGGAATGCCTTCCGAAGTGAAAACAAAAAAAGGGCCTTCCGAAGAAAGCCCTTGATGGTACTAATTGTGTTTAAAATACTACTTCGTAAACAACAATTCTCTGTATTTAGTCAATGGCCAAAGTTCATCGTCAACCAACAACTCTAATTTATCACAGTGGTATCTAATCTTCTCAAAGAAAGGTTTTACATCATCACAATATGCAATTGCTAATTTCTCGGTATCGGTGATTTTATTCGCTTTTTTACGCGCTTCAATTAAATTTGTAATATCCGAATTAATCGATTCTATATGAGCACTTATCAACTCGATAAGTCTCATTGGCTCGCTAGCATATTTTTTGAAATCCTTTCCGTAAATATCTTTTAGACCTTTTACATTTTCAATCAATATATTCTGATATCGAATAGTTGTTGGAATTACATGATTTCTAGCAATATCTCCAAGGATACGTCCTTCTATTTGGATTCTTTTTGCATACTCTTCCAATTCGATCTCATAACGCGCCTCCATTTCGACCTTGCTCATAATGCCAAGCCCTTCGAATAATGCAATGGTTTTCTTAGACACCTTAGCTTTCAAAGCTAAAGGAGTAGTCTTATTATTACTCAATCCGCGTTTTTTAGCTTCTTTTTCCCAGGCCTCTCCGTAACCGTCACCTTCAAATCGAATACGTTTTGAATCTTTAATATACTCTCTAAGCACATTAAAAATCGCATCGTCTTTCTTCATCTTTTTGTCCTTGATCAAACCATCGACCTTTTCTTTAAAGTCCATCAATTGCCTAGCAACAATAGCATTTAGTATAGTCATCGGATTCGCACAGTTAGCTGTAGAACCTACTGCTCTAAACTCGAATTTATTTCCTGTGAAGGCGAAAGGAGAAGTTCTGTTACGATCGGTATTATCTAATAATATTTCAGGAATTTTACCAACTACATTCAGCTTAAGATCTGTTTTTTCCTGAGGAGAAAGTTTTCCATTGGTTACTTTTTCTAATTCATCCAGCACTGCTGTTAATTGCGAACCAATAAAGGCCGAAATAATAGCCGGCGGAGCTTCATTTGCACCCAAACGGTGATCATTACTCGCGCTGGCAATAGATGCTCTTAACAACTCTTCATGCTCATTAACCGCTTTTAAGGTGTTGATAAAGAAGGTTAAAAACTGAAGATTCTTCATTGGTGTGCTCCCCGGGCCTAATAAATTGACTCCTGTGTTAGTAGCAAGTGACCAGTTATTGTGTTTTCCACTTCCGTTAACTCCGGCAAATGGCTTTTCATGAAATAACACCTTAAAATGATGTCTATCTGCCACCTTGCTCATTACATCCATTAATAAGGAGTTGTGGTCAACTGCAAGATTGGTTTCTTCAAATATAGGAGCTAATTCAAATTGGTTTGGAGCCACTTCATTGTGACGAGTTTTCACTGGAATACCAAGTAACATACATTCGGTTTCCAGATCTCGCATATAATTAAGTGCACGTGCTGGAATAGAACCAAAGTAATGGTCATCTAATTGTTGACCTTTGGCCGATGTATGTCCTAAAAGCGTTCTTCCTGCCAAGGCAATATCCGGGCGAGAGGCTGCCAATGCACTGTCGATTAGGAAATATTCCTGCTCCCAACCTAAAGTCGCATTCACCTTCGTTACATTTTTATCGAAATATTTTGCCACTGCTGTTGCGGCACTATCAATGGTTTGTAGCGCTCTTAGCAATGGAGTTTTATAATCCAAGGCTTCACCGGTATAGGCAACAAACACAGTAGGAATACATAGTGTTGTTCCGTAGATAAAAGCTGGAGATGTTGGATCCCACGCGGTATAACCACGTGCTTCGAATGTATTACGTATTCCCCCATTCGGGAAACTTGAAGCATCCGGCTCTTGCTGTACTAATTGTCCGCCACCAAATTTTTCGATTGCCTGTCCGTTATCCATAGTTTCGAAAAAAGCATCATGCTTTTCTGCCGTTGCCCCAGTAAGTGGTTGAAACCAGTGTGTATAATGTGTGGCACCTTTTGAAATGGCCCATTCTTTCATACCGGTAGATATATGATCTGCGATATGTCTTTCAATCTTTGACCCCTTATCTACAGCACCCATGACGCTTTGAAACGAATCCTTTGTAAGGTATTGTCGCATTGAATCTTGATTGAATACATTTGATCCGAAAATTGTTGAACGACGTTCCGGTTCTACAACATGGACTGTCTTTCTTTTTAGGGTTTCCTTGACGGCATAAAATCTTAATGTGGACATAGTAGTACTTTTTAAGTGTTTTTAGTTTTAAACATCGCAAAAATATATCTTTTTTCATTACACCCCCTATTTTTTATCAACAACTTGTTAAAAATTACATATTATTTAAGATAGACCCCCCAATTATGGATAAAAAATGAATTCGAAGTTGAATCTGACGTTGAAATTGAAATAATCGTCAGTGGTCAGTGGTCAGTGGTCAGTGGTCAGTGGTCAGTGGTCAGTGGTCAGTGGTCAGTGGTCAGTGGTCAGTGGTCAGTGGTCAGTATGAAAAACAGCATTTCCAAAAAGTTATCGAGAGTAATGCCAAATTAATATCGAGCTCTACCCCTAAAGTCTAGCATCTAGTGCCTTTTGTCTTACATCTATCTTCTTACGTCTTTCGTCTTTCTTCTAGCATCTAACCCGCAAACGCCAGGCTAATAAAGACAGCATAGGCTACGACAATAATTATCCCTTTAATACGGCCTATTTCGAATCGCTTCGGAAGAAATGCAAACGGAATAAGGATGGCTGCAAAACCTAACATCCAGAGGATATCATTGGATAAAATTTCCGAACTTTTAACCGCAATGGGCTGAATAATAGCAGTAAGTCCAAGTACTGAAGCAATATTAAAAATGTTGGATCCAATTAGATTTCCTAATGAAATTGCCTTCTCTTTTTTCAAGGCAGCTATTACCGAAGCTGCTAGTTCAGGTACGCTAGTCCCAATTGCGATCATCGTAACGGCAATTACACGCTCACTAATTCCCATGGCCTGGGCAAGATCTACAGCTCCTGTCACCAACAACTGACTACCAAAATAAAGTGCAACTCCACCTATAAGTAACCAAATAAAAATTTTAAAATTAGATGCCATTGATAAGCCATCATCAACACTATCATCTACCGGTTTTGTTTTACGTTGCTTCTTAGCTCTACTAATTAGGAGATAAAGATATATTCCTAAAATAACGATAAGTCCAACCCCTTCTCCTCTGGTTATTTCCAATCCCGTCCTTAATATAAAGTAAAGACCTATTGAGAGTAGCATCATCACCGGCCAATTGAACTTATAAAAATCCTTATCAATCGACAAAGGTGTGATGATAGCAGTAATTCCAAGTACAAGTCCAATATTGGCAATATTAGATCCAATTACATTTCCCAAAGATATATCGCTAAATCCGTTTAATGCCGCCTGTAAACTCACTAGCAATTCCGGAGCTGATGTCGCAAAAGATACCACAGTAAGTCCGATAACCATCTTGGATAGATGCAATTTAAAGGATAAAGCGACCGAAGAACGCACCAAAAACTCACCTCCTACTACTAATAAGATCAATCCCAGAAATATAAAAAGTAAACTCATATACTAATTTAAGACTGCGAATATACAGATTTGATTTACCATTTGCGAGCCGCAACTTATGGATTTTGGCTCCGTTTAACGAAATTATGTACGATCTGACACAATATAAAACTATAAAAATAGTTGTATAACTATAAAAATAGTTATAACTTTGATTTATGGAGCAACTCACAAATAAAGAAGAAGAGATCATGCAAGCTTTATGGCAGCTTGAAAAAGCTTTTGTAAAAGAAATTGCAGCTATTCTACCAAACGAGAATCATTACAACACGGTTTCCACCATTGTTCGTAATCTGGAAGAGAAAGGTTTTGTATCATATACGGCTTTCGGAAAAACACATCAATACTTTCCCTTAGTTAGTAAAGATGATTATGCAAAAGGATTCATGAATTCTGCCAGCAAACGTTTCTTTAACAACAACTACAAAAGCATGGTTTCATTCTTTGCAAAGGAGGAAAAAATTAGCGCCGGGGAGTTACGTGAAATTTTAGAAATCATCGAAAAAAAACAATAAAATGGAAGTTTTAATCTACTTGGGAAAATCGGCCTTTGTATTGGCATTATTCTATCTGATTTATGTCTTTTTACTTCGGAAGGAAACCTTCTTCAATTCAAACAGACACTTCTTATTAATAGGAATCCCTATTGCCTTGATTATTCCTTTTGTGGAGTTTATTAAAACCATATATATTGAAATTCCAGAACCAATTATCACTAAAAGTGTTGCTGTAACTTCCGAAGCTGATGCTTTTATCAATACAAATGTATTACAACACACAACACCTTTAGTTGAATGGTGGCAAATATTTCTAATTATTTATTTCATTGGCGTCTGTATTATGCTAATTCGCTTTATTAAGCAACTGTTCTCGTTGTTTCAACTATTAAACAAACAAGATTCTGAAGCCGTAGGAACCTGTATACATGTCAGGTCTAAAGACATGATTGCTCCTTTTTCATTCTTCAATTATATTATTTATAATCCCAAACTTCATTCGCGGGAGGAGCTTACAATGATACTTGAGCATGAGCAAATACACGCAGGTGAACGGCATTCAATAGATATCCTAATTGTACATCTATTGCTTGTTTTTCAATGGTGGAATCCGCTGGCATGGGCTTATAAACGTGCCATAACCGATAATCTTGAATTTATTGCAGATCGTAAAACCGTGCCTTTGGTTTCGTCTGCCAGACAATATCAGTTAGCCCTGGTAAGGAACTCATCACCCTTACCAATTCCGGCGCTGACCAATAATTTTTATCAATCTATATCCTGTCTACGCATTTTTGGCAAATCTTTTGCAATAAGAAAACCAATCGGACAGGTAAAAAAACGAATCGTTATGTTAAACAAACACACATCAAATCGAAACAACAGTTGGAAATTGGCAGCAATACTGCCACTATTAGCTGTATTTTTATGGAGTTTCAATGTAAAAGAAGTTGAAAAGTACCGAGAAGATGCAACTGCTTCAGATAGTAGTTCGACTAAAATCTTATCTGATATGGAAGGGAATTCGAATGCTGTGACAAATACTTCAGTAGAAATCCCACAAAAAGAGATCACCTCTTCTGAAGCTTCCACTCTTGAAAAACCAAACAGCAATCTGCTAGCTGCAGTTTCCGAAGAAAAAGAAAATCCTTCCGAAGAAAAAAGAGAAATGACAGCGCAAAACCATAAACAATTTCAAAATATGGCAACACAAGAAATTAGGCTTACTATAAGTAAAGAAACCACTCGAGAACAATTAGAAACAATGAAGAAAGACCTGGAAAGTAAAGGTTTCAGTTTCGACTATTCAAATGTTAGTTACAACAGTAATAACGAAATAACCTCCATTAGTATTAGTTATAAAGATGCAAATGGCAATGCCGGAAACTATTCGGTAAACAGTGACAACCCCATAAATACTATTGTAATCCAATCTAATGGAAATAGTATCTCTGTACGTTCTTCCGGTAACGGCGATTATTCATATAAAAACGACGAGACGATGGAAGAGAGAATGCAGGATCGTGAAAAAATGATGGAAGAAAGAAAGGAAGTTCTAGACCAGAGAAGAGAGGAAATGAATGCGAAAAGAAAGGAAATGCGCACTGAGGCTAATGAACGTCGAAAAGAGATGCGATATGAGTCTAATGACAGTAATGAGGGGACTAGAAAGGAGATGCAAGAAGAAATGGAAGTTAGAAAAGAAGAGATGAAACTGCGTCAAAAGGAGATGCAAACAAGAATGGATAGTATGCGTGGAGATCATGTTGCGCATGAAAATCATACTCACAAAATGTCGAAAGCGCATGAAAAGCACTCAAAACGGACTCAAGCCAACTTGTCACCCGAACATTTAAAGCATATCACAAAAGATGACAGTGATGCCGATCTGGATGCTTTGGTGAATGAATTTAATGCTGATGGCATATCGTTTTCGTACGGCGGACTTAAAAGAAACGAAGCCGGAGAAATTACCAAAATAAAATTAAAGTTAGATAATAATAACGGATCGGTTTCCAAATCCACTTACGATCGAAATGGTAATGCTATAGGAACGATAACGGTAGGGTCACATAATGGAACCACGGTTATGAAAGGATCAAATTAGAAGCTTTCACAATTATTTTCTATATAGGAAGTAATGTTTTACTGCTTCGATGTACAATCGTTTTGCTTCATCGGGAGTTATATTCTTAGCCTGAAATAGCGCATTTGTCTTAAATGCACTGATTAAAGGATTGCTACTGCTGGGTTGATCTATTGAATTTGTTGCTCTTTTATAATACGCATATAGCCGCAGTAAAAAATCGGCCGGATAGGTTTCAGTATGCTCATTTATACTTTGAACAGCGTTGTTAAAGGCAATATCTAGATCTGAAGAGGTCATTTTGAAGCTAAAACTGTTAATCCGCCGCTCACTTTCTGATTCAGCGTTACATTAATCTTAGTGTCTAAGGGTAAAAAGACATCAACGCGAGATCCAAATTTTATAAATCCGCTATCGGTCGCTTGTGAAACCTCCTGCCCTTCCTTGGCATAGTTTACAATTCGTTTCGCCATTGCGCCTGCGATCTGCCTATATAGTACATCGCCAAATCCTTGAGATTTAACGACTACAGTTGTTCTTTCATTTTCTTCGGAAGACTTTGGGTGCCAGGCAACCAGGAATTTACCGGGATGGTATTTACTAAAAACTACTTTCCCACCCACAGGATACCGAGTAACATGCACATTAATGGGTGACATGAATACTGAAACCTGTAATCTTTTTTCCTTAAAATATTCTTTCTCGAAAACTTCTTCTATCACCACAACTTTTCCATCTACAGGTGATAAAACCTGAGAGTCATTAGCAATAAAATTTCTTTTTGGATTTCTGAAGAATTGCAATATCAAAATTAGAAAAACCACAAGAATTCCAACTACAATACCGCGAATCGTATCATTTTCAACGAAAGTCCCCATCAGTAATGTGATGACAATACAAATTGACAATGCGATTAAAATTATTTTATAACCTTCTTTATGAAACATATTCTATAACTTCTAAAAATGCAAATATAAATGGACTCGCATAAACTATACTATCTAATCTGTCGTAAACTCCTCCGTGACCAGGCATTAAAGCTCCACTGTCTTTCACTCCGGCTTGTCGTTTAAACTTGGACTGAATTAAATCTCCAATAGTACCAAAAACTGATACAATTACAGCTAGAGAGATCCAAATCCATAAAGCGTTATTATCAATGGTAGAGATATAATGAGTACTTAAGTATTCAAAGATAAGCAAGCTGGCACATATTGAGCCTACTAAGCCGCCTAGAAATCCTTCAATGGTCTTTTTAGGCGAAATTCGCTCTAGTAATTTATGCCTTCCGAAAGTCTTACCAATAACGAATGCAAAAGTATCGTTAGCCCAAATAAGTACGAATACGCCCATAATATAGTCGGGGCTAAATTCGCCTGTGTGCATGGGAATTAATGTAAGAAAAACGAAACCACTAATGAGGTAGAAAATGACGGCTATATACTTCTTCTTTTCAAACATCGGGATCTTACTAACCCATAGCAAATCCTTAAATAAAAACAGATTCACAAAACAAGATAGAATTAAAAGAAGTGAGACAGCATTTTTATCAAAGACTGCGTAACTTAAAAAGTAGAGTGCGGCTGCGAGCAAGAAGTAAGCGAGATAGCTTCCTAAATGGATAAGCTTTAAAAATTCTCTTAAGGTGATTGCTGCAAGGAAGAAAAAGAGTACCATGAACCACTCGCGCGAGGTAAACATAGAAAAGACAACTATAGCGATGTATAAAACACCAGATATAGTCCGCACGATAACTTCCTTCATATTATAGGTCTTCCAAAAGCAGCAAATATAGGTTTTTTGTGCTACTTCCGTAACTCATAAAGTCCTTTTCTTTTTCAGTTTCGAAGTCCTGAATAGTTGTAATATTACTTGGAATATAGTTGGTACTTTGATTTTTAATCTTGCGTAGCCCTTCACTGATGGATTCAACTAACTGGCTGGTAGTGGCAAAAATGACAAAATTTGAAGGTAATTCCTTTAGGTTCTTTTCTTTGATCTGATTAGATGAAAGTAGTATAGAACCGTTATTCCCAATTAATGCTTCACAGGTAGAAAGAAAGAAGGTCGCGTTGGGTTTTTTAATAAAATTGAGATTAAAACCGTTAAATCGAGATGTGAGGGATTCATTGATACAAAAAACATCTCTTTCGTACCAGTCATTTTCGAGTAAGATATTATCGAAGGCTTCCAACACTTCTTCCATATTACCACAGTAAAGGAACTTACCACCGTTTTTGTTAAAACAATAAGTAAACTTCTCATCTACAGGTAATTTCTCTTCAGGATAATACTTACCACGCTCAGAATCTTTGGCCTTTCTGGCCTTTTCTTCCGACTTATAATTTGGGTTTAAAAGTCTCTTAAACAGACTCATTTATAACTAATTGAGGGGTTCTTATAAACGATATACTTCAAATATATAAAATCTATACAGAAGTACCATTATGATAAAAATAAAGTTTTGGACCTTCATCCAAAACTTTATTTTTTTAGGTTGTTATTACTTTTTCATCTTCATTCTTCTCAAAAGGTCTGTTTCCAAATATCTTTTGAAGATTGTCTTTAAAGATCACTTCCTTCTCAAGAAGTACATTAGCAAGCTCTGTTAATTTATCCTTGTTATGCTCTAACAAATCAATTGCTCGCTGATACTGACTTTCTATAAGCTTAGAAATTTCCTTATCAATCATCTCTGCGGTTTTCTCAGAATAAGGCTTTGTAAAACCATATTCAGATTGACCACTGGAATCGTAATACGTTAGATTTCCGATCGCATCATTTAAACCGTAAATGGTTACCATGGCTCTCGCTTGCTTAGTCACCTTTTCAAGATCACTTAATGCTCCGGTAGAAATTCGATTAAAAATCACTTTTTCGGCAGCACGACCACCAAGGGCAGCACACATCTCATCCAACATTTGTTCCGGCCTAACAATTAATCGTTCTTCCGGCAAGTACCAAGCTGCTCCCAAAGACTGACCTCTAGGGACAATAGTTACTTTCACTAATGGAGCTGCATGCTCTAACATCCAACTTACTGTAGCGTGACCTGCTTCGTGATATGCAATTGCCTTTTTCTCATCTGGCGTGATAATCTTATTTTTCTTTTCCAGACCTCCTACTATTCTATCAACGGCATCCAGAAAGTCTTGCTTATCTACGGCCTTCTTCTCATTTCTTGCAGCAATTAACGCTGCTTCATTACACACATTGGCAATATCGGCTCCAGAAAATCCGGGGGTTTGTTTAGCTAAAAAGTCCAGATCTAGCGAATCATCTGTTTTGATAGGGCGTAGATGGACTTCAAATATTTCCTTTCGTTCTCTCACATCCGGTAAATCTACATAGATTTGCCTATCGAATCGACCTGCACGCATCAATGCCTTATCAAGTACATCTGCGCGGTTAGTGGCCGCAATAACTATTACATTAGAGTTTGTTCCAAAACCATCCATTTCGGTTAACAGTTGGTTTAGGGTGTTTTCACGTTCATCATTGGAACCTGAAAAATTGTTTTTACCTCTGGCTCTACCAATTGCATCAATTTCATCTATAAAAATTATTGATGGAGCTTTTTCTTTTGCTTGTTTAAATAAGTCACGAACACGTGATGCTCCAACTCCCACAAACATCTCCACAAAATCTGAACCTGACAATGAGAAGAAAGGAACTTTTGCTTCACCAGCTACTGCTCTTGCCAAAAGTGTTTTACCTGTTCCCGGAGGTCCAACTAATAATGCACCTTTCGGTATCTTACCACCCAAGGCTGTATATTTATCGGGTGTTCTAAGAAAATCTACAATCTCTTGTACTTCTTCTTTCGCGCCTTCCAGACCGGCAACATCCTTGAAAGATGTTTTTACATCTGCTTTTTCGTCGAATAATTTGGCTTTAGATTTTCCAATGTTGAAAATCTGTCCTCCAGCTCCACCAGCTCCACCACCCGACATACGTCGCATAATAAATATCCATATTCCAATTATAACGATGAAAGGAAGTAATCCTAAAAGGACTTCTCCCCAAACATTGGATTCTGTATTCCAGATTAAGACAGTACTTAGGTTTTCCTGTTTCTTGATCTCTTTTACGTTGTTTTCGAAATTCTGAAGGTCTCCAAATTCAAACTGATAGTCCGGATCATTAGGACCTGGTGCTAAAAAGTTGGTGTTTTTATTATCATTGTGAATTGCCTTCGCTTTTGCATCTTTAGTAAGAAACACTTTGGCCATTTTATGGTTTACAACCATCACTTTATCAACATCTCCATCTCTTAAGAATTGCTCAAATTGAGATTGAGTTGTTTTTTGAGGCTGTCCCCAACTTCCACTACCAAAAAATTGAATCCCAATAAATACTAAAAAGATAGCGGCATAAATCCAATATGCACTAAATTTTGGTTTCTTAATCTCTGGTTTTTTATCTTTATTTCCTTCTGCCATGAGGCTTTTTTGTTTTAATAAGTTGTTTCTATTTTTACTGATACTGCATCTCCCCACAATCCTTCTATATCATAATACTCGCGGATATGCTTTTGAAAAACATGAACTACAACGTGAACATAATCAATTAATATCCACTCGGCATTGTCACTTCCTTCGACATGCCAAGGTTTTTCTTTTAAAGCTTTACTTACCGTTTTTTGTATCGAATTTACAATCGCATTTACCTGCGTATTTGAAGTACCATTGCAGATGATAAAATAGTCACATACAGTGTTCTCTATTTCTCTTAGATCTAGGATTTCAATATCTTGTCCTTTAACTTCTTCAATACCTTTTACAATTTGTGTAATAAGTTGATCTGTCCCTTTTTCTTTCTTCGACATTAACATTTTTTTCTTTGCGCAAAGTTATTACTTTTTTGTTTCTTTAAGTACTTTGCCGACGTAATAGTAATACATTCTTTTTGATAGTGAAGATAATCAAACTTAGTGCCACCGATTCTACAAATACCTACCTAAAAGAAATGAGTAAAACCATTGATTTGGCAGACCACACCATAGTAGTTACAGAGAAACAAACTAAAGGTCGTGGGCAGCTTGGATCTACCTGGCAATCGAAGGATGGCCAAAGCCTTACATTTAGTATCTTCAAGAGATTTTCCAATCTTAAAATTGAGCATCAATCTCTCATTACTTTCGCGGTATCTATTGGCGTGAAAAACGCCTTGGAAGTTCTTAATATTCCCGTCATGACTATAAAATGGCCAAACGACATAATGTCATACTCCAAAAAACTATGCGGAATTTTAATAGAAAACCAAATCGAAGGGACAAATATCACCAGCTCCATTATTGGTGTCGGACTTAATGTAAACAATTCTGAATTTGATAAGTTACCACAGGCATCGTCTATGAAATTGGCTTCCGGTAAAGCTTTTATCCTTGAAGAAATTTTACAATTGGTTTCTGAAGCAATTCTGAAGCAATTGGAAACCATCGAATATTCGAAAAATAATAATTTAGAAGCCACCTACGTAGCTTCCTTATTCAGAAAAGATAAAGTGACCGCTTTTAATGATCAGCGTAATCAAAACTTCAATGGAATAATAAGAGGCGTGGATAGTACAGGTCATTTACTTCTGGAAACAGAAAATGAAGAGATAAAATCGTTCGAATTAAAACAACTTAAAATGCTTTTTTAAATTGAGTTGGTTCTCGATACAATCTTATGCTCCTTACAGTCGCATAAAGATCACTCGAACTGACGGTATTTAAAAATTTGATCCATTTTACTAAGTGGATTAATAGTTCGATTGTCACTTCGAGTGATTTTAAGGTGCGGAGCTAGCTTAAAATAGTATCGAGAAGCTCTCAATAATCCTTGTAGTTCCAAAATGGCAGAGTAACAAAGTTTCAAAGTTCGAAAAGCCGAATATCAATCACTCGAACTTAAAAAATTTAAACATCAACCAATTTCTTTCTTCTAACTTCTTGCTTCTTGCTTCTTTATTCTACATTCTTTCTCCTAGCTTCCAACTTCCAGCTTCCAGCTTCCAGCTTTCTAAAGTTTTCCTAAATTTTCCGAAAGGGTCGCAATAAACTTAGTTATTGGTCCTTTTATCATCATCGACATCATTGTATTGAACTGCCCGTCAAAGAGGAATTCAGCTTTGCAACTACTGTCATCAATTTCATCAACTTTGGTTGTTAGTGTAAAAGGGATTTTATCGCTAATTGCTCCTAAGATTACTTCATTAGGTGAGTTGACTTCCTTTATTTCCAAAGCAATTTCGGGCATTCCCTTAAGTCCGAACACAAATGCATTGTCACGAATAAGCTCAAACTTGTTAATTGATTCGGGCATCAATTGCTCAAAATTCTTAACATCACTCAAAAATTCACATAATTCTGCTCCAGATTTTTGAACGGTTACTTTATTGCTGTTTAATTTCATAAATTAATTTTTTAGTGTGTTAAGGTTGACGCTATGATCGTGCCACTTTTTATGTGAATATACTAAAATGATTAAGGCTTCCAATTGCCAGGATCCTTCCGCCATTGCGACAAAAGTTCTACTTCATTCGATGATATATAATGAGTTTGTTCTGCCTGGATTAATAGGTTTTCATAATCACTCAAGGTATGCAATTCTATATTATTTTTTTTAAAGTTCTCTTCAGCTATATCAAAACCATAGGTAAATAGCGCCATCATTCCTTTTACATTTACATTCGCTTCACGTAAAGCTTCAACTGCGAGTAAACTACTTTTCCCTGTACTAATTAAATCTTCGACTACCACAACATGCTGATTTGCCTCGATATGTCCTTCAATCTTATTCTGACGTCCATGCGCCTTCGCTTCAGGACGGATATAACAAAATGGTAAATTCATATAATCTGCGACCAACATGCCTATGCCTATAGCTCCTGTAGCCACTCCCGCGATGGCATCAGGTTTGCCATATAATGACTCTATCTGATTTGACAAATGCTCTCTTAAATAATTCCTAATCTCAGGGTATGAGAGGGTTATGCGGTTATCGCAATAGATAGGAGACTTCCAACCCGATGCCCATGTAAAAGGGTTTTGTGGTTGTAATTTAATTGCATTAATTTGCAAAAGTAATTCGGCGGTTTTTTGAGCCGTCTCTTTGTTTAATATCATACTGCAAATGTATAAAGTTTTTGTCAAAGAAATTCCCATCATTCTCTCAACTGAGAAAAAAATTGGAAAGCAGTACACCTCTATTCCTTTAAAGGAAGTTAAGTTCAAAAAACTTATAGCTGAGATTAACAACGGAGAATTGCTATATGTAAATATTTACCATAAAAATGCTGAAAAACTAGAGCTGTTTCTTCGGAAAAAACTCCCAGTAGTTGAAGCAGGTGGCGGCATGGTTTACAATAGCAAAAAAGAAATCTTGTTTATCCGAAGAAATTCTAAATGGGACCTTCCGAAGGGAAAAGTAGAAAAAGGGGAAACCCACGAAGAAGCTGCCATTCGAGAAACCATCGAAGAAACCGGAGTACAGAATCTTGAAGTAAGAAGATTTTTACAAAAAACCTATCATGTTTTTCAGCGAAACGATAAATTCAAGCTCAAAATCACTTATTGGTATGAAATGTATTCAGACTATACTGGGCCTTTAATTCCGGAAGCTTCCGAAGGGATAAAAAAAGTGAAGTGGAAGAATTTCGAGAAATCTCAAAAAGCATTACAGGATTCGTACGAAAACATCAAACTTCTTTTCCCAAAAGAATACCTACTGCCACACCCTAATGATAGGATATCGTAAATGTGCCTTTTCGTAATTGGGTGATTGCTTATGAATCCAATCTAATTGCGCATACCAATTCGAAGCAAAACTTTTATCTGCTGCTTTCTTGGTGTCAAATTCTAACTTTAATTCCGAGTTTTCATTTAAGAAAGTCAATGCCTGGTCTTCCCAGACATAGGGAGAGAAACCTTCTTTTTGCTGTAAGATTGTATCGAAAAAATTCCAATTAAAAAATGAATCTACAGCCTGAGGCTCCAGTATTTCCAAAAGATACCTCATCCCAGCCTGATCTGTTTGCACAATAATATCTCCTTGATGCACCGCAACATTCTCGGTCTTAGTATCAACTTCCGTATTATAGTGAAGATAATGCCCTTCATACGGACCCTTGGTCGTTTCATACTTCTTTATATGGTAAACCTCAGCTTCCAGTGTACTATCCTTTTTAATTTCTGAATACGCAATCTTGTTCAGTTTTAGTAATTCTAACACATTCCAATAGCCTTTTGGTATAATGTAAGCAGATGGTATCTTCACACTATCTGAAGCCTTGAAGGTATTGTAATACACAACCTCTTTTTCAAAAGCTTTGGAACGGTCGTACTTTAAACGTTGCGAAGCTGTTATTTCACTTGGGATCATAGTCCCTTCGTAGCCCTTGAAATTTAAGACTGTGGTTTTTGTGCTATCAATTTTCCATTGGGTAGCATAGTAATCTCCGGATTTAAAATTCGACGCTGCGTTTTTTCTCATCTCCTTGATTAAATCAGCGTCTTTATCGGCTATACTAATAAAACTCTTCATTAACTCATAAGTTCCTTCAACTCTTTGTTTATAAGGCTTAAGCATATGAGTTTCTACCATCATCCCCAACGTATTAAACAATGCCGCATATCCGGTGGAATAACGTGGCCCGTCGAAAAACTGAGAAAAACCACTATCAGGAGTGCGGTTAAACACATTTACATAAGGAGTAATATCCAACGATTTTACATTTAATGAATCCTCCAATTGCGGTCTAAACGAGGTGCTAAGATAATTTCCTAAGGCACCTCCCAATTTATTATGCTGCGTAAAAAGATGCGTTAACACATATTGGTAATCGGCGCCATTACTTACATGGTTATCTATAAAAAGATCAGGATTTACAGTCCGAAAAAGGTGTGTAAAAGCTCTTGCATTTTTAGTGTCGGCTTTTATAAAATCCCTGTTTAGATCATAATTTCTGGCATTTCCTCGAAAACCGTACTCTTTAGGACCGTTCTGATTGGTCCTTGTCGTGCTATTCCGATTTAGAGCCCCGCCAATATTGTACACAGGAATCACAGCGACAAGTGTATTTACCGGCGCTGCGATTTTTCCATTTGCCAAGTCTCTCATAAGAAGCATAGATGCGTCAATTCCATCACTTTCTCCCGGATGAATTCCATTATTAATAAGGAGTACATTTTTTCTGTTTGCTTCGGAAAATTCCGATTCAAAACTACGATCGGGATTGAAGGTGATTAAATGCAAAGGTTCACCGGAATCTGTCTTGTGCATGGTGTACATGGCTATTGACGTATTGGCTTCGGCAAGTTGTGTGTAAAACTCGATCACCTCGCTGTAAGTGGCTGTCTCGGTACCTTCAGAAGATTCAAAAACCGTTTCAAAATTATAATCCTGCTCTTTTTTTTCCGAAGTACAAGAAAAAAGAAAGAAACCGAAGCAAACAATTAAAAGCTGTCTCATTAATTTTTTAAACAAATATAGTCGATTCCGCGATATAGCCTTTATATCTCCTTTCTATTGACATTACTTTTATATCTTTGCCCAGCTTTGAGAAGCAATTAAAAATACTCAAAGAAAATAAATTTACTATGAAAAATTTTACGCTTATCGGTGCCTTATTTTGCACACTTGCAACCGTTTTCTCTCAATCTCGAATTAGCGAATTGGGAATCAACGCACCTATTATATTTTCGGCAACCAGCCAACAAAATCTTGCTCCCTGCTCGGAAGAAAACCCTAACGATGGAACTTATGAAGAAGGCTTCAACTGTTCTTCTTCATCGTCCATACTTGCAGCTAACGACCTTATCGTAGCAGCCGATGAAATTTTCACGCTAAACCAAATTACGGCTAGCATTTTTGCCAATAATGGAATTACTGATGTGGAAGTAAGATATTACGACGATGCTTCGGGATTGCCAGGTTCTATTATTGGAACTGAAGTAGGCGTAGTACCCACTTCACAAACTGTAATTGGCGCCAATTTTGGCTACGATGTAAACGAAATTATATTAGACCTTGCTCCTTTTGTATTTAATGGACAATCGGGATCTGAAACCAAATACTGGGTAGAACTTATTGCTACCGATGGAAACGTGACACCAAACGTGTTTTGGGTAGCGACCTCAAGTTCTGCAAATGGAGAAGCTATTGCACAATTCAATGGCAGTTGGTCTAAGCCCAGCCCTAACTTAGACGGAGTTTACATCTGGTCTGGAGATTGTGATATTCTGCTAAATACAAATGAGTTTACGTCTAATAAAGTAACCGTTTTCCCAAATCCGGTTCTAGATATCCTTACTGTTCAATTACCAGAGAGTATTTCTGTAAAAAGTGCTTCTTTATACGATGTCCTCGGAAAAAATACGGGTGCAAAGCTATTTGAAGGTACAATGAACACTTCGAACTTAGTCGCAGGAGTATACTTTTTATCTGTGACTACTTCTGAAGGCACAGTGACTAAAAAAATTATAAAGAACTAAGTATAAAATACTTACGAAATTAAGGTCCCTGCTTAGAAATGAGTAGGGACTTTTTTATTGGGTTTATTGTTAGAATCGCGATTTTTATTAAATTCATGTTAAAATCACCTCTTAAATAACTGAATATCTGAAATATGTAGATTAGATAAATATGTTAAAGGCTTTTTTGGCAAGTTTCAAGCAAATTGTACTGTCATATTTCTATAACTTAGCGCCTCATTTAAAAAATTTAGATATGAAAAAAATTACTTTATTACTTGCGGCATTTGCTGCAACAACTTTAATGAACGCGCAAACTACAATGTCGCATTCAACCGATCAAACAGACATTACTGGTAGTGTTGCATGTGCAGCTGGTGGTACGGCTACAGAAAATAGCTTTTGGAGATCTTATACTCCTGCAGATTTTGGAGTAACAGGCGACATGGCTGTAACTGCAGTAGAATTTGCAGTAGGTTCTGCAAATGGTGCTGCGGCTCCGTTTACTGTTCTATTGAATCTTTATACATCAGATGATGTTTTCCCAGCAGGTACTTTTACTTTAGTATCTACTCAAACAGTTCCTGTAGTAGAAGGTGATACTGGTACAATTTTAACTGTACTTTTAGACACACCTTTCAATGTTGACCCTTCAACAGAAATCATCATGGAACTTTATGATAATGATGCTGCGGTTAATTTCCGTATCGGTCAGAATACATTAGGAGAAACTGCTCCTTCTTACCTTTCTTCTGCTGCTTGTGGTATTACTGTACCTACTCCAACTGAAGCTGTTGGTGGTGGATTTCCTGACGATTTCATTATGAATGTAACTGTTGATGCTCCACTTGGAGTTAATGACGTATTATTATCTCAAGTTGCTGTGTATCCTAACCCAACTACAGATGTACTTAACATCGCTGTTCCTTCTACTGTTGAAGTAACTGCTGCTGTATTATATGATGTATTAGGAAAAAACACAGGTGTTGCTCTTAACAACGGAACTATGAATACTGCTGCATTAGCAAAAGGTGTTTATATCCTATCTGTTAACACAACTGCTGGTACTCTTACTCAGAAAGTTGTAAAGAACTAAATTATAGTAATTACAATTCTTATTAAAGCCTCTGCTGTTTCTCAGCAGAGGCTTTTTTTATTAATATATCTCAGGCAACAACTTAAAACTTCAACCGGAACACTAACCCGGAAAATAGTAATAAGTCAATAAATTAAAATAATCAATACAAAAAAGCCCCGCTTGAATCATCAAGCGGGGCTTTTACTATTTAAGTTTATTCTGTCTCTAACTATTCATTGATATTAGAAACTCCTCATTATTTTTAGTTTGCTTAAAGCGATCGTTAATAAATTCCATTGCTTCAACAGGGTTCATATCTGCTAGGTATTTACGCATTACCCACATTCTTTGAATTGTTTTATCATCCAAGAGAAGATCATCTCTACGTGTACTTGAAGACGTAAGGTCAATAGCAGGGAAGATTCTTCGGTTCGAAATTTTACGATCCAATTGAAGCTCCATATTACCGGTTCCTTTAAATTCTTCAAAGATTACCTCGTCCATTTTAGATCCGGTTTCTGTAAGTGCCGTAGCGATAATAGTAAGTGATCCGCCATTTTCAATATTACGAGCCGCTCCAAAGAAACGTTTTGGTTTGTTTAATGCATTTGCATCTACACCCCCACTTAATATTTTACCACTAGCAGGTTGTACCGTATTGTAAGCACGAGCTAAACGTGTAATTGAGTCTAAAAGGATCACTACATCATGTCCACATTCGACTAGTCTTTTAGCCTTATCGATTACTAGATTTGCAATACGTACATGCTCAGATGGTTCTTTGTCAAAAGTTGACGCAATTACTTCACCTTGCACATTACGCTGCATATCTGTAACCTCCTCTGGACGTTCGTCAATTAGAAGAATAATCTGATAAACTTCTGGATGATTGGCCGCTATTGCGTTAGCAATATCCTTAAGCAACATAGTCTTACCTGTTTTAGGTTGAGACACGATCATACCACGTTGTCCTTTTCCTATAGGAGCGAATAGATCAATAATTCTTGTGGAAATTGTACTCTGTCTATCTGCTAAATTGAATTTTTCATCCGGAAATAATGGTGTTAAGTGTTCAAATGAAATACGGTCACGTACAACATTTGGATTCAACCCGTTTATTTTACTAACCTTAATTAATGGAAAATACTTTTCTCCTTCTTTAGGAGGACGTACTTCTCCCAATACGGTATCTCCAGTTTTTAATCCGAATAATCGAATCTGCGACTGAGATACATAAATATCATCGGGAGATGATAAGTAATTGTAATCACTAGAACGAAGGAATCCATAACCGTCCTGCATAATATCGAGAACACCTTCACTTTCAATGATGCCATCAAATTCGAAATCCGGTTCGCGATATCTATTTCGGGAATCCTTATTTCCGTTATTACGATTTTCCTTCGGATTGTTCTGTTTTTTCTCTCTTGGCTGTTTATTACGGTTATCCGATTTATTCGTATTACCGTCTCTGCCACCTTTTCTGCTATCTGAATCTTTTGGAGTTCTGTCTGATGGTGTTTTGTCGTCAGTTCCTTTTTCCTGAGTTGAAGCAGCCTTATCTTCCTCTACTTTCTTTCTCGGATTGGGTCTTGGATTCGGTTTTTGAGGTCGATTATCGTTTTTAGGCTCGCGGCTGCGAGGTTCTTTTTCCTTAGCACTTTTATCGGCAGCTTCTTTTTTGGCTTTTGCAGCTGCCTCTCTTTTTTGCAACGGAGTTTCTTTTTGAGCAGGAGCCTCTTCGGACTCAACCTGCGGAAGTGCCGCCTTTACCACTGTCGGGTTGGCAGCTTGATAATCGAGAATCTGATATACCAGATCCAATTTTTTTAATGTTTTAAACTTAGGTACACCTAAAGTTTTCGCTAGTTCCTGCAATTCAGGTAGCTTTTTTACTTTTAATTCTGAAATTTCTAACATTTATAATAGAATACGTTAATTGATATTTTCTTTCCTTAGAGGAGATGAAATTGTTCTGAAAATTTATCGAAGACTAAGTAACCGTGATTGAATTGGTTACGATTTGATTGTACAATAATACAATAATAAATTAAATACTACATTTATATTTTTAAAAAGAAACAGTATTTTTGTCTTCTTTTAACAACATTTAAGAATGTTACAACGCATACAAACTATATATCTATTAATTTCCGCGCTGGTCATGGGAGCCCTTTACCTTTGGTTTCCAGTTGTTTTAGATACTTCAGGAAATACCATCATAGATAGAAGCGAACCTTTGGTATTTATACTAATATTTGTTTCTATTGCGTTAGCTATAATATCAATATTAACTTTTAAGAAGCGACAGCTACAATTTGTGCTCAATCGTTTAAATATCATATCAAACTTTGTATTACTGGGAGTTTTCGTTTACAGGTCGCTAACATTATCCGGAGAAACTTTGGTTTCTGAGAAGGGTATTGGGGTGCTACTTCCTATCATTTCTATCGTTTTTTTAGTGCTGGCCAATAAGGCCATTAAAAAGGACGAGGATCTCGTAAAATCTGTGGACCGTCTACGTTAAACCAATCTTAGTATATTAGTGCGAACCCTTGAAGAATGCCATCTTCAAGGGTTTTTTTTGTTTCATCACCCTTTTAATGTCTTATATCCTATTAGCACATAGGTCAATAACTACCTTTTGAATTCAATTACTTCCAGATTTTTAATCTCTTTTCCGTCTATCTCAAAGCGAAGCATAGTTCGTACCTTATGAAACCCATGCAGACCAACTGCCCCGGGATTCATATGCAATAAGCCTCGTTTTTTATCATTCATCACTTTTAGTATATGCGAATGTCCGCTTATAAAAAGTCTGGGCGGATTACTATAGATTTCTTCACGTATCGCCGGACTATACCTGCCGGGATATCCTCCAATATGTGTGATAAGTACATCTACTTCTTCACATAAAAATCGATTATTTAGTGGAAACTCAAGTCTGGCCTTAGCATCGTCAATATTCCCATAGACTGCGCGTAAAGGCTTTATTTTCTGAATAGCGTCGGTTACAGATAAATCCCCGATATCCCCGGCATGCCATACCTCATCGGCTTGTTTAACATACTTGAGAATCTTTTCATCAATGAAACTATGTGTGTCGCTAAGAAGTAGGATTTTCGTCAATTTTGAAGCATTAGTTTAGTTGTTTCAAAGTTACAAAGTTTCATACTAATTAAATCCAGATAGTAACTTCTAATGAGTTTCATTTTATATGAAACGAACTAAAAATATCATAATTTACCTTCGTCAGTTCGAGTAATCCCAATTTTTCATCGGGATTGTATCGAGAACTTAGTAATTTTGCAAATCAAATTTAATCAATTGAGATATTTTATTGAAATAGCCTATAATGGAACTTCTTATTTTGGATGGCAAATGCAACCTGATGCTATCTCTGTACAGGAAGAACTTGAAAAAGCTTTATCTACTTTGCTTCGGAAAGATCTTAAAGTGATTGGAGCCGGCAGGACGGATACAGGTGTTCACGCCCGACAATTATATGCTCATTTTGATTTCGATACTATTGAAGATGCTTCAGAATTAACGTTCAGGCTAAATTCTTTTCTTCCGAAGGATATATCAGTTAGAAATATACTTGCCGTAAGAGAAGATGCCCACGCAAGATTTCATGCGACAGAAAGATCCTATGAGTATATCATCTCTACTCAAAAAGATCCTTTTTCCGAAGGTTTGGCACATCAACTACATCGTAGACCCAATGTCGCCTTAATGAATGAGGCTGCTAATGAACTATTGAGCCATCAAAATTTTCAATGCTTTTCACGTTCCAATACAGATGTAAAAACGTATAATTGTAAAGTAACCAAAGCAATTTGGGAGGAAAATGGAAACAGGCTTAGCTTTACCATTACATCAGACCGCTTTCTGCGAAATATGGTAAGGGCAGTCGTTGGCACCTTATTGGATGTGGGCTTTGGCAAAACAACTTTTGTAGATTTCCTTGAAATTCTTAAAAGTAAAGACCGAACCAAGGCAGGTGCTTCTGCGCCGGCACACGGATTGTACCTTATGGAAGTAGGATATCCGAAAGACATTTTTATAGTAAAATAAAAGAAATCTCTGCTCGGGCAGTGAGTAATATGGCAGCATCAGGAAACGCATTCGATTTTAAACTTTTTAAACGGTTACTTGCATTTACAAATGCGTATCGTAAGACATTTTATTTTGTCGCATTCGCAGCTATTGTAATGTCCGGCCTTGCCATTCTTAGACCATATTTATTGAAGCGCGCGATTGATGAATCCATACTCCCAAGAGATGGTGAAAGTTTTTTCATCTTCCTCTCTCTCATGCTGGGCGTTTTATTTTTAGAGGTCCTTTTTCAATTTGCCTTTGTGTTCTATGCTAACTGGCTTGGACAAAATGTAATCAACGATTTACGAGTAAAGCTCTTCAAACTTATGACCAGCTTTAAAATGCAGTATTTCGACAAGAGTGCGGTGGGTAGGCTTACCACCAGGGCAGTAAATGACATAGAAACCATCTCTAGTATTTTTAGTGAAGGATTATTTATGATTATTAGTGATTTGCTGAAAATGGCAGTGATCGCCGGATTTATGCTCTATCAGAGTTGGAGACTTGCATTAATCGTATTTATTATTTTACCACTAATTCTTTATGCTACGCGTGTATTTCAACGGGCTATGAAAGTAGCATTCGAAGATGTTAGAAATCAAGTGGCAAATCTCAATTCTTTCGTGCAAGAACGAATCACAGGAATGAAGATCGTTCAGATTTTTACACGGGAAGAAACTGAATACGCTGAATTCAAAAAAATAAACGAAAAACACAAAAAGGCCTGGGTAAAAACAGTTTGGTATAACTCAATTTTCTTTCCTATTGCCGAAATGGCTTCATCAGTCGCAATTGGATTGGTAGTATGGTATGGCGGTCTAAATGCTGCTGAAGGAGGTGTCATCACCCTCGGACTTATTGTTGCCTTTGTAGAATTGGCGCAGATGCTTTTTAGACCGCTTCGTCAGATAGCCGATAAGTTTAATACCCTACAAATGGGAATGGTGGCTGCGAATCGTGTTTTTGCAATTCTCGATACTAAATCACACATCGCTGATGAAGGCGACAAGCTTTTGGAAAACACCAATGGAGAGATTGAATTTAAAAATGTTCGATTCGGTTATATTGAAAACGAGGAGGTAATTAGAGACATTTCATTTACGGTAAAACCTGGTGAGACCATCGCGATTGTAGGTGCCACAGGAGCTGGAAAATCGACCATTATTAATTTATTGAATCGCTTCTACGAAATTAATAGCGGTACCATTTTAATAGACAATACCTCAATAAAGGATTTTAATCTAAATTCTTTACGAAGTAATATCGCAGTGGTACTACAAGACGTTTTTCTGTTTGCCGATACCATTCTTAATAATATTACCCTCAACGATCCTTCAATTTCAGAGGCAGAAGTGATTGCAGCTGCGAAGGAAATTGGCGTTGATAGATTTATCAATTCGCTCCCCGGAAAGTATCATTATAATGTGAAAGAACGAGGCTCCATGTTATCTTCAGGGCAGCGGCAGTTGATAGCTTTCCTAAGAGCCTATGTTAGTAAACCTAGTATTCTAATTTTGGATGAAGCTACATCATCGGTAGATAGCTATTCCGAAGAAATGATTCAAACAGCAACCGAAAAAATTACCAAAGGCCGTACTTCTATCGTAATTGCACATAGATTGGCTACCATTAAAAAAGCTGATAAAATTCTCGTTATGGATGCAGGGAAAATTGTAGAATCCGGAACTCATAAAGAACTACTTAAAAAAGAAGAAGGTTTTTACCGAAATCTTTACGAGGTCCAATTTATGACCGAAGAAGCTATCTAAGGAACTCTGATACATTTCAGAAAAAAGAAAAGCCAAAGTCAGTCTGTTTTCAATAATCTTGGCACCACGATTGGCAAAATATTTATCGTTGAGAAACAGCTCCTTCCGAGAGTTTTAACAATTGATATTAGGCGGTTAAGTCTTTGTTTAAGATCTCGTGAAGTTCTTCCAGATCATCGAATAACACAAAATCCCCATCTCTCAAATATGAAACTTGTCCGTTTTCTTCGGAAACCACCAAACATACGGCGTCGGTCTTTTCAGTTATACCAACAGCTGCTCTATGTCGCAATCCAAACCGTAAAGGAATCTTTCTATCGTTTGAAACAGGCAGGATAACTCTCGTTGCCGTTATCTCCATATCTTCAATGATCATCGCACCATCGTGCAACGGACTATTCTTGAAAAAAATGCTTTCAATTATAGGCTGATTCACCTCCATGCTCATGGTATCACCAGTGTTTTTCACAAAATCGAGACTGTTATTACGCTTTAATACGATTAAGGCCCCGGTATTCGAAGACGACATCTTTCTACAGGCCTCAATAATTGCCTTGATATTTGTTATTGGAGTATTGTCATCCGAAAGCAACTTGAATTTATTAAAAAAACGTCGTCGGGCATTAAAATTTGTAGAACCCAACATCAACAAAAATTTTCGAATTTCCTGTTGAAACACAACAATAAGGGCAAACATTCCAACTCCTAAAAATCCGCCCAGAATCTTACTAAGCAACTCCATTTCTAGCAATTCGGTGAGCTTCCAAATCCCGTACATGATTACAATTCCCACAAAAATATTGATAGCCACTGTACCCTTCACTAATTTATAAACATAGTACAGAAGCAATGCAACTAGCACGATATCAACGATGTCTATAATACGTATGTCTAAAAACTCCAACGGGACTTTGTTTTATGTAAATGTACTTTAAAAATTTCGAAATTATTAGCTGTTGTTTTTCAGGTTTTCCAGCAGTTGTACACACTCTACCGCTTCTGCAACATCATGCACACGCAGAATAGATGCCCCCTTCATAATAGCCACAGTATTTAATACAGAAGTACCGTTCAACGCCTTTTCTGCCGTTGATTCCAGCGATTTATAAATCATTGATTTTCGCGAAACCCCTACGAGTATAGGCAGGTCTAAATGTTGAAATAATTCGAGCTGCTTCAGAAGTTCGAAACTTTGTTTTCTGGTCTTTGCAAATCCAAATCCGGGATCGATTATAACATCATTAATACCAGCTTTTCTGGCTTCAGAAATCCTTCCAGAAAAATAAAACAACACCTCCTTAGTGACATTTTCATAAGCTGTGTTTTCTACCATATTTTGAGGCGTTCCCTTCATATGCATTAGCACATAAGGCACCTTTAATCCGGCAACGGTCTCCATCATTTTTTGATCTGCCAAACCGCCCGAAATATCATTTATCATACATGCACCAACTTCAATTGCTTTTTTTGCGACCTCACTTCGGAAGGTATCTATCGATATAAGTGTCTTTGGAAAAGCTTTTAGTATAGCCGTTATCGCCGGAATTACACGTTTTAATTCTTCTTCTTCTGAAACATCCTCGGCTCCGGGACGCGAACTATAACCTCCCACGTCCAGAAAAGTAGCGCCCTCATTCAGCATCTTATCTGCCTGCGCTACAATTTCACGTATTGAAACGGTTTTTCCACCATCATAGAACGAATCCGGAGTGCAATTAATAATCCCCATAATTCGGGGAATCGATAGGTCGATAAGGCTGCCTTTACAATTGAGAGTTTGCAATTTTTTAATCTGATTTATTTAAGCGAAATTTACGCAAAATCTTACACATCGAAATGTCCGAAACATCGAAACAATACAATGCTGTAATCGAAAGCTGCAGATCCCTGTTTATCAACAAAATGAAGGATTATGGGAGTGCCTGGAGGATTCTAAGACTTCCTTCACTTACAGACCAGATTTTTATCAAAGCACAAAGAATTCGCGGATTACAACAAAATAAAGAGCAAAAAGTAGATGAAGGACAGGTAAGCGAGTTTATAGGAATCATCAATTATTCGATCATGGCCTTGATTCAGTTGGAAAAAGGTGTAGCTGAACAACCAGATCTATCGCTCGAAGATGCCACGACACTTTTCGATGAAAAAGTTTCAGTTACCAAACAACTCATGATGGACAAAAATCATGATTACGGTGAGGCATGGCGTGAAATGAGAGTGAGTTCCCTTACCGACCTTATTTTACAGAAACTATTACGTGTTAAACAAATTGAAGACAATAAAGGAAAGACGTTGGTGTCGGAAGGTATCGATGCGAATTATCAGGATATGATTAATTACGCGGTTTTCGCTTTAATTCACTTGAAGGAATAGCTCATAAAAAATATCAAATTAAAAGCACCAAATGACAAAAAATTAGTTTGAAAAAAGAGTATGATTTAGAAGAGAGGACTTTCGTGTTTGCAAGAAATTGTCGATTTATGGTAGAAGAACTAAAATCGGTAATTTCTAATTTTGAAGATGGAAAACAATTAATAAGATCCTCTGGTTCGGTTGGTGCAAATTATATAGAAGCAAATGAAAAATTAGGAGATAAAGATTTTCTCTATCGTCTTAAAATAGCGAGAAAAGAGGCAAAAGAATCACTTTATTGGCTGCGTTTATTAAAGTCAATGAATATTGATAATGCAGAAATTGATACTTTAATTCAGGAAGCAGAAGAACTGAAGAAAATTTTATCATCAATTATTATAAAAAGCAAATAATACCACAGCATTGAATTTTGGAATTTGGTGCTTAGAATTTTGAAATTTATATTTATGAAAGTACTTGTTAATATTTCACGATTATTCGTCGGAATTTTATTTATCATTAGCGGACTCATAAAGCTCAATGACCCTGTTGGGTTTTCATTTAAGCTGAAGGATTATTTCGCACCTGAGGTTCTTAATTTGGAGTTTCTAGTTCCTTACGTTCTTATCATGGCGATCTTTATCGTGATCTTTGAAGTATTAGTGGGAATCATGATTCTAATAGGTTATGCAAAAAAGTTCACACTTTGGAGCTTACTTCTTATGATCGTTTTCTTCACTTTCCTTACCTTCTATTCTGCCTATTTCAACAAGGTAACCGATTGTGGATGTTTCGGAGATGCCATAAAACTTACTCCCTGGGAGTCCTTTACAAAGGATATTATTTTACTCGTTTTTGTTCTGATTTTATACTTCGGAAGAAAACATATTCAGCCATTCTTTTCAAAAAATATAAGAAGCATCATCGTGTTCGCTGGTTTTGTATTCTGCCTGGCGATTACGTATCATGTGTTGCTACACCTACCAATTATTGATTTCAGACCTTATAAAATTGATGCGGATATAACCGAAGGTATGTCAGTACCCGAAGATGCTCCAAAACCGATTTTCTCTTACGATTGGAAATTTAATGTAAACGGCGAGGATAAAATTTTTAGTACTAGTGGAGATTATCCGAAAGTAGACGGAGAATTTATTAGTGTAGACACCAAGGAACTACAAGCAGGTTACGAACCTCCTATTCACGATTTTACTATTGAGCGAGAGGATCAGGATTATACAGAACGTTTCCTCAATGAAGAAAATTTGATAGTGGTAATTGCCTATAGTTTAAGCGCAACCGAGAAAGATGGTTATGCAAATATTCGACAAATAACAGATGAGGCTGTAAAAAAAGGCTATAAAGTAATTGGCTTGTCGGCTTCTTCACAGAAAGTAATGGATGCGTTGGCAGACGATTACAAACTCAATTTTAAATTCTATTTCTGCGATGAAACTACCCTTAAAACTATTGTGCGTAGCAATCCGGGAATTCTTGAATTGCAATCCGGAACCATAAAGCAGAAACTTCATTGGAATGATGCACTGAAAATGAAACTCGTTCAATTGGAAAATGCCAGCCCGGAACTGGATATGAATTTAAAAAGAAGGCTAGATAGTATCGCGGTTCTGGATCAACGATACCGTACTTTGATGCAAGCCACTTCTGTTGAAGAACGAAATAAAATTGCCGAAGAAATGGGTCTTGAACCTGCCGATTATTCTGGTGACTTAACGGCTATGCAGCAGGTGATTGATAGTTCGAACATGGAATTCGTGGAACATATTTTTAAAACTAGAGGTTACCCCGGAAAATCTGTGGTTGGCGAAGAAAGCAGCCTCGCAGCTTGGTATGTACTTCAACATAATCCCGATAAAATTCCGGCCTATTTACCGCTTATCAAAGACGCAGCAGACGCCGGGGAAATCTCAAAACGCTCGGCAGCTATGATGGAAGATCGTTATTTAATGCACGAGGGAGAACCACAGGTCTATGGAACTCAGGGCATGAAATACGACGATGCACGTGGATCATTTATTTGGCCTATTATAAATCCGGAAACAGTTAATCAACGAAGAAGTGAAGCCGGATTCGACCAGACTATTGAAGAATACTCCAAATTGCTTTTTGGAGATAATTTCGAGTATAAAGTGCTAACTGTAGATGATGTAAAAGAGAAATAGTGGCAGGATATATATTTCAAAAATTGGGCTATGCGCTGCTTACCTTATTTGGAGTAGTCACTGTCATATTTCTATTATTTACTATTCTACCAGGTGATCCAGCTCGTATGATGTTGGGACAAAACGAAAATGCAGAGCAAATTGCAGTTGTAAAGAAAAAATATGGCTTCGATAAACCTGTCAGCGTTCAGTATTTGCAGTACTTAAACGACTTATCACCTATTTCGTTCCACAGCATTAACCCGGATGATTACACCTACCTTTCCAAAGAAAAATACACTGCAACCTCTTTATTCACGATTGGAAATACAATAACGGCACTTAAGTTTCCTTACCTGCGAGAGTCTTTCCAAAAAAATGGTAAAAAAGTGAGTTCTGTCATTGCCGAAACGCTTCCAAACACTGTGGTTCTTGCAGTATCAGCTATATGCATCGCCATTATACTAGGGGTTTTTTTAGGAATTATTTCTGTCCTTTTTAAAGATGGTTGGATCGACCGCATTATTCAATTACTAAGTACATTTGGAATGAGTGTGCCTTCTTTTTTTAGTGCCATCCTGTTTGCCTGGCTCTTCGGATTTGTATTGCACAAATACACCGGGCTCAATATGACAGGTAGTTTATACGAAGTAGATGATTTTGGAAGTGGCACATATATTCAGTGGAAAAACCTCATCCTTCCGGCAATAGTATTGGGTATTCGTCCGTTGGCGGTTGTGAGTCAGTTAATGAGAAATTCTCTACTTGAAGTTTTGAATCAGGATTATATACGAACGGCAAAAGCTAAAGGTTTATCATTCTTTACCATTATAAGACGTCACGCGCTTAAAAACTCGTTGAATCCGGTGGTCACAGCTGTTTCAGGCTGGTTTGCTTCCATGCTCGCTGGAGCTGTTTTTGTGGAGTATATTTTTGGATGGAACGGCCTTGGAAAGGAAATCGTTGAAGCCTTAAATACGCTGGATCTCCCTATCATTATGGGTGCTGTTATAGTGATTGCCAGCTTATTTATTATGATCAATATATTGGTGGATATCCTTTATGGCTGGCTGGATCCGAAGATTAGTAGTTAGATGTTAGATGTTAGATGTTAGATAAATTTAAAAAAATGTGGTTATGAAATTAATAGTATCGATTTGTATTTTTCTTTTGACGTTCGCTTCGGAAGCACAACAATTGACGTTTTCGGAAGAGGCATTAAATGATGTCTTTTTGTCTGAAGCTAATGAAGAAACAACTTTTTCCGAAGTCCTTCAGAAATACAGAGGAAAGACTGTTGTTATAGATATTTGGGCAACCTGGTGCAAAAATTGTATTACCGGGATGCCAAAAGTTAAAAAGCTTCAGAAGAAATACAAAGACGTAACGTTTTTATTCCTATCGCTCGATAAGGACACCGAAAGTTGGAAAAAAGGAATCAGCAAATACGAAATGGAAGGTGAACACTATTATATACCTTCGGGCTGGAAAGGTGGATTTTGCAGCACCATAAACCTGGATTGGATTCCGAGATATATGATTGTTAATCCGAAGGGAGTAATTAGTTTGTACAAAGCCATTAAAGCAGATGATAAAAAAATTGCCAAAATACTTAACAGCAAATAGGTCAGATGCCCAAACTTTATGACCTTTGCCAAAATTGAACGAGTCAATCTTATATAAACCAATTAAAGGAGCCACAGCATGAGAAAGAAAATAGTAGCCGGAAACTGGAAAATGAACAACGATCTTTCCCAAACACAAGATCTTTTAGCATCTCTTAAAACACAGGTAATTCCGGAGGACGTAAGCGTTATGGTTGGACCTTCATTCACTAATCTGTATCAGGCTTTTCAATCTCTAAAAGACCATCCTATTGAAGTCATTGCACAAAATATGCATCAATCTTCAGAGGGTGCTTATACCGGTGAGGTTTCTGCACCTATGCTAAGAAGTGTTGGAATAACTACCGTAATTCTGGGACATAGCGAACGTCGGGCTTATTTCAACGAAAATGATGCCTTGCTGGCCGAAAAAGTTAATACCGCATTGGATAATGATATGAAGGTGATTTTCTGTTTTGGTGAAGAATTAGACGAACGTAAAGCCAATAATCATTTCAATATTGTAAAATCGCAGTTGGAAAAAGGTCTATTTCATATCTCAAAAGAGCATTGGAGTAACATTGTACTTGCCTACGAACCGGTATGGGCCATTGGAACCGGCGAAACTGCAAGTCCGGAGCAAGCGCAGGAAATGCATTCGTTTGTTAGAAAAACCATTGCAAGTGAATATACGTCTCAAATTGCCGAGAACGTTTCTATTTTATACGGCGGTAGTGTAAAACCTAATAATGCGGCTGAGATCTTTGGAAAAGAAGATGTAGATGGCGGCCTTATTGGAGGTGCTGCACTCGATGCCCAATCGTTTATGGCGATTGTAAACGGATTTGGAAAATAAATAACTATGTCACAAATCTATATTGAATATCAATTTACGGTAAACCCCTTGCAACCGGGAACAGAGATTCTTATCGCTGAGCTGGGATATGCAGGTTTCGAGAGTTTCGTAGAAAATGAAGAAGGTGTTAAGGCCTATATTCAGAAAGACGAATGGAAGAAAGAAATGTTGAATGATATACAAATCTTAGCTTCGGAAGAGTTTACAATTGATTTCACTTTTTCTGAAATTGAACAAGTAAATTGGAATGCCGAATGGGAAAAAAACTTCGAAGCCATTGAGGTCGATGGAAAATGTATTGTTCGCGCTCCTTTTCATGAAAAGGCCAATCTGCCTTACGAAATAGTGATCGAACCAAAAATGTCTTTTGGAACCGGACATCATGAAACTACCTTTATGATGCTTCAGCATATACTTGAAAACGATTTTAAAGACAAGCATGTTTTGGATATGGGCTGCGGAACTGCCGTTTTAGCGATACTTGCTGAAATGAGAGGTGCCAACAAACTAGATGCTATCGATATTGATCCCTGGTGTTTCGAAAATTCCGAGGAAAACGTCGAAAGAAATAATTGCAAACATATTACCGTAGGATTGGGTGATGCTTCATTACTTTCAGAAAAAAAATACGATGTAATTATTGCGAACATAAATAGAAACATTCTACTTAACGACATGGCAACTTACAGAGCCTGTTTGGAAAAAGGAGGCGAACTTTACCTCAGCGGATTTTACACCGAGGATCTACCTATTATAACCGAATGTTGCAATAAGTTAGGTTTTACCTACGTTGATAACAAGGAACGCAATAATTGGGTTGCTGCCAAATTTAGAATCTAGACAGGAATTGCGTTTTTATCTACCCGAATTATTAAATTATTAAAGATTTTATTGGGAATTGTTATTTGATTTTCAGAATTTTATATTGTTATGAGTACCAGAGAAAAAATACAGGAAGAAGGATCGGTTGCCGAGTTAGAAAGCAGTCACAATGAGATAGTTTTGTACAATGACGAGGTTAATACTTTTGACCATGTCATTAATGTGTTAATCTACGCCTGTGAACACACTCCCGAACAAGCCGAGCAATGTTCTATCATTGTTCATTATAAAGGAAAATGTACTGTAAAGACTGGCAGTTACGACGAATTGAAGCCTCGATGTTCCATGCTTTTGGATGCCGGTTTAAGTGCAGAGTTGATTTAGTTCTACCTTTTTTACTTTATTCTTGGCCTCGACTGGATTACATAATGTGATCCAGCAAAGCTCCGCTTTGAAAATACAAAATCCGAACTTATAAATTCAAGCGAGCTTGATTTAACGTTCGGATTTTGTATTCATTCGTGACCTCGACTGGATTCAAACCAGTAACCTCTTGAGCCGTAATCAAGTGCGCTATTCAGTTGCGCCACGAGGCCGTTTGTAATTCCGAATAAGAAATAAAACTAATTATTCCTGTTTCGGGCTGCAAATATATTCCTTTTTACCCTTTTAGAGCAATACTTTCTAAAAAAAATAACATTCTTTTCCACTCTAGTGTTAAATCGAAGCAGTTAAACTTTAAAATCAATCGTAATTATTGGTTTCTAAAATCAAATTGTCTAATTTAATAGCTCGTTTAACTCGCGTAAAATTGTATACAATGAAATCTACCAAACGTTTGGATTTAGCCATCACCAAGCTTTATACCGCCTTTCACAACGGTACGTTAAACCCAGAGTGTTGCAAAAGTTGTGCGGTAGGGAATATTTGTGATAACTTGGATTCCTGGAAACACTTGAGCGATTTTCACGGATCGGTTGAACTTAATTATGTGGGTAAAATCAATGAAATGTTTGGCCGAAGAATAAATGGCTACTCCCCTTCCGAACTCCTTCAAATTGAAGCGATCTTTCTCTCGGCTTGCGGCTACCAGATACCATTTGGTCCTCGTTCTAAAAAACCCAATAATCCAACGGATAAAGAATTACAATTCAATGGTTTGTCGGCAGTCGTCGCGTTTTTATGCGAACTAGATTCTGTGGATAACAGCATGGATTATTCCAGATTGTTTCAATATCAAAACAACGAACCACTTTATAAACTCTCTTCTATCGCTGGATTCGACATTATTGAAGCATCAAATGTTTACTAAAGCATTGTGCAGAATTTATTAAATGGTTACATTTAAGAATGGTAAACCTTCAGGATTATATTCGCGATATTAATGATTTCCCCAAGCGTGGTGTTGTATTCAAAGATATCACACCTTTACTGGCTAGTAAGGAAGCTTCCGAAGCTTGTCTGAACGGGCTTGTAGATCTTCTTGAAGGGCAGAAAGTGGATAAAGTTGTCGGAATAGAATCCAGAGGTTTCTTTTTTGGTATGCTGCTCGCACAACGCTTAAATGCTGGGTTTGTTCCAATCCGTAAGTCGGGCAAGTTACCCTTCGATACCATTAAAGAGCCTTATTCTCTCGAATATGGGATGGACGTTCTGGAAATGCATGAAGATGCTATTAAAAAAGGAGAAAAAGTATTGCTACATGACGATGTCCTTGCAACTGGCGGCACTGCAAAAGCAGCCTGTAAGCTTATCGAAAAGTTGGGAGGCGAGGTCGTTCAATGTAATTTTATAATTGAACTCGGTTTTTTAAGAGGAGGAGATAAATTGAACCGCTATGAAATTCGGCCGCTAATTAGTTATTAATCCAGCGCGTTTTTAGTAACCCATAACTTATATCCAAAAATCGCCATCTGAAACTTAGATGCGCTTGCCAAATCCAATCTCTTTTTGGTAAAACTAGGAAGTACTGCCTTATTGATTTTCGCGAGGGTTTTAAAAATGGCCTTTTTCATAACTTAAAAATACTAAATTAAAAGGCTCTCGATAAAGTTCGGAAGCCTTTTGTACTCTAATTTTTTATTTCAAACTCGCAAGACTGGTTTTAATCATCTCAATTTTAGCGATTGCATCTGCCTCTTTCTTCCGCTCAATTGCTACAACCTGGTCCGGTGCATTGTTTACGAAACGTTCGTTTTTCAGTTTGCCTTGCACACTCTTTAAAAAGCCTTCGGTATATTTCAGTTCTTCGGAAAGCTTTGCGATTTCTTCTTCAACATCAATCGCTCCAGCAACCGGGATAAAATACTCGTTCGATTTTACTCTGAAAGTAAGCGCTCCATCAATAGCTTCGGAAATATAATCCAGTTGGGAGATATTACCCAATTTTGAAATAACAACATCAAATCCTTCTGAAGCTTTTTCGTTGTTAATAACAGACATTGAAATAGCATCCTTAAACGAAATATTCTTCTCTTTACGAATGGTCCGTATTCCTGCGACTACTTCAGCCGCGAAATCAAATTCTGCATTTAATTGCTCATCAAATCCTTCCGAAGCAGGCCATTTAGAGACAATCAATGCCTCATTTGCACTTCTTTCAGAAATATGTTGCCAAATCTCTTCAGAAATAAAAGGAACAAAAGGATGTAATACCTTTAAATTGTCTTCCAAAATTGAAATGATCTCTTTATACGTTTTAGCCGAAATAGGCTCCTGATAACCAGGTTTTACCATTTCAAGGAACCAAGAACAGAAATCATCCCAGATAAGTTTATACGTAGACATCAAAGCATCGCTAATTCTATATTTTGAATATTGATCCTCTAATTCGGCCAATGTCTTCTGAAACTTTGAACGATACCATTTTACGGCAATTCCGGCAGTTTCAGTTTCTTCTTTAGTTTCTGAAACTTCCCAACCATCGATAAGTCGATATGCGTTCCATATCTTGTTTACAAAGCCACTACCCTGCTTACAAAGATCTTCATCGAACATCAAATCGTTTCCTGCAGGCGAACTCAACAACATTCCAACTCGAACGCCGTCTGCACCATACTTATCCATTAATTTAATTGGATCTGGAGAATTACCAAGAGATTTACTCATCTTCCGACGTTGCTTATCTCTTACAATACCGGTTAGATATACATTTGTAAATGGTTTTTCACCTCTGTATTCGTATCCCGCAATGATCATACGAGCAACCCAGAAAAATAGTATTTCGGGAGCCGTTACAAGGTCATTGGTTGGGTAATAATAATTTATTTCTTTATTGTCCGGCTCAAGAATCCCATTAAACACACTGATAGGCCATAACCATGACGAAAACCAAGTATCCAGGGCATCCGGATCCTGAGTAAGATCTGAAGTCGTTAAATTAGCATTTCCCGATTTTGTACGGGCTTTCTCAACGGCAGCTTCCAAGTTTTCGGCTACAACAAAATCTTCTTTCCCATCCCCATAGAAATAGGCCGGAATTTGCTGTCCCCATAATAACTGTCGTGAAATGTTCCAATCGCGAACATTTTCCATCCAATGACGATAGGTATTAATAAATTTCTCAGGAACTAACTTTACATCTTTTTCCAAAACTGCATCCAGAGCTGGTTGTGCCAATTCCTTCATCTTCAAAAACCACTGATCGCTCAATTTTGGCTCGATCACGGCACCGGTCCGTTCAGAAGTTCCAACCTTATGCATATGTGTTTCAATTTTCAACACCACACCCATTCCCTCTAACTCCTTAACGATCTCCTTTCGAACTACAAATCGATCTTTGCCTTCGTAATGCATTCCGAAGCTATTCAAAGTACCATCATCATTTAGAATATCGATAACTTCCAAACCGTGCTTGTCGCCAAGCATTTTATCGTTTTCATCATGAGCAGGTGTTACTTTCAAGCATCCTGTCCCAAATTCTACATCCACATATTCGTCTTCAATAATTGGAATCACACGGTTACAAACCGGTACAATGGCCTTCTTACCTTTTAAATGCGTAAATCGCTCATCGTTGGGGTTAATACAAATTGCGGTATCTCCTAAAATTGTTTCCGGCCTTGTGGTTGCAATAGTTAAGGTCTCATCTGAACCTTCAATTTTATAATTAAGATAGTATAAATTTCCTTGTTTTTCTTCGTGTATTACTTCTTCATCAGACAAGGTAGTTTTAGCTTGAGGATCCCAGTTCACCATACGGTAGCCACGATATATATTGCCTTTTTCGTATAAATCGACAAAAACCTTAATCACAGAAGCCGACATATTGTCATCCATGGTAAACTTTGTGCGTTCCCAATCACACGAAGCTCCCAATTTTTTTAGCTGTTCAAGAATAATACCCCCGTGTTTGTGAGTCCATTCCCAGGCATGTTCTAAAAACTCTTCTCTTGAAAGGTTTGCCTTATCAATTCCGTCTGCTTTTAACTTTGCAACCACTTTAGCTTCAGTCGCGATAGAAGCATGGTCGGTTCCCGGCACCCAACAGGCATTGAATCCCTTTAGACGTGCACGACGAATTAACACATCCTGAAGTGTATTATTAAGCATATGCCCCATATGCAGTACTCCGGTTACATTGGGAGGAGGAATAACAATGGTATAAGGCGTTCTTTCGTCAACTTCTGAGTGGAAATAGTTGTTGTCCATCCAGTATTTATACCACTTATCTTCAATACTTTTAGCATTGTATTTTGCCTCTAAAGCCATCTTTGGTCTGATTTTTGAAAAGTAATTGGCAAAAGTAGTTATATCTTAAGTATAATAAAAGTGAATAACTTATTTTGCACTTTGTAAGAAAGATACCTACATTAGCATTTACTAAATTAATGAAATCATGAAAAAATTAGTACTTATCGCTGTTGTTGCACTGGTTAGCTTTGCAGCAAACGCACAAGCAAAAATCGTATTTAAGTCGGATACCATTGATTATGGTGAGATCTCTAAAGGAAGTGATGGAATTCGTGTGTTTGAGTTTACAAATACAGGTGACGCCCCTCTTATAATTTCTGATGTAAAATCAAGTTGTGGTTGTACAGTTCCTAAAAAACCGGATGGACCGGTAGCACCAGGAGCTTCGAGCACTGTTCAAGTAAAATACGACACGAATAGAGTGGGTCCAATTAGAAAAACTGTAACTGTTTATTCTAACGCCGACGAACCTATCAAAGCACTTAAAATAAAAGGCGAAGTTTTAGCCGATGACAAAAGTGTCTTGGAAAAATCAGAATAGAAAGTAGCTTTCTAAAACATCTATTGGCGGTTTCAATGAATAATTGAAACCGCTTTTTTTATATTACTTTCTGAAGTTTAAACTTTACTTTAAACACGTTTCCGGCCCGATCCACCTGAAGCGATATGCGTTTGCCTTCATCTGAAGTGAACAACGAAATAATTTGATAAAGCTCAAATCGAAATGCAGGTTTCCCGTTAATAGATAAGATTTCATCTCCCTCCAGAATGCCCGCGCGACCGGCTGGTGAGTTTTCTCTAACATCTGCAACCACAAATCGAGGGGCCATAAAAAATTTAAATACAGGACTGACTTGAATCGTTACTTTAGAAATGCTTTCATTCATCCTGTCTGAGTTTCTAAAATCTGATGTCGAATTATCAATATCCTTAACGAGTGTCATTCCGCTATGTTCAATTGTAAGGCCACTCATATTATAATTAAACGGCTGATTGAAATTTCCATTTCTTCTCAAGTACATTTTTCTAGAAGGGTAATCGAAAATCACGGTAAAACGTTTCAAAACATCACCTCCCAGGCTACCATCACGGCCTTCTACCAACACTACGTCTTCCAATGCAGCTTTATTAGGAAATGCCACATTCACTTCTGAAAGTTGAAATCTGCCAATGTCCATTTTTTCAATTTTAGATCGTTTCCCATAAATATGACCACTCAGTCCTAAGCCGAGAAAGTCGGAAAAGTAGTTTTTAGGTACTTCAATAATACTATGTTCTTCATCAAAAAGCCATAGTGCATCACTTGAACCAGAATCTACGAGTAAGGTTGCCGTTTTTTGTTTTTGTGCCAGAGAAACATCAAAATCAACATAGGGTTTGTTCTTTCTGAAATTAAGATCAAATGATTGAAATGCACGACCTATTCTTGGCCTGTCGGCAGAAGGATCGTAAAATGTAATTTTCTTACCAATGTAGTCAACTTTTACAATGAATTTTTTAAAAAAGTCATATCCAAGAATTCCATGAATTGGGACACCCATTCTAGGAGAAAAATTCAAAGTTTTATCAAAAATTATATAAATGGAATGACTTCTATCCGTTGCTTGACCAAGAGTAATGATGTTATTTCTGCTTACATATGCTTCAACGCCCTCACCACCTCCAAGTCCTCTTAACTTAACAGGCTTTATATCATTAACTCTAATCGAATCGGCTTGAGTAACACCAAATAGGATGGTGGCATTTACCCCTGTATCCAATAAGAATGATAATTTCTCTCCATTTAATTCGACAGGAACAATCACCAAATTGTTAATCAATTCGAATACTATCTTGTCTTTTTTTACACCTTTTTCAAAGTTAAATCCGCTCTGTGCAAATATCAATGCATTACAACAAAGGCAGAGTCCCACAAAGACAGTAAAAACAATTGTATTTTTTTTTATTTTCAACCTAGTTAAGATATAAAAAAAAACACTAAACTGAAGCAAGGCGTGTGGTAATTATAAAATTAATTTTGCAACTTTGTGATTAAATTATTTATTATGCCAGCAGTCTCCAGAAAAGGTTTACAAATGCCTGAATCACCAATTCGTAAATTGGTTCCCTTTGCCGAAATAGCTTATAAAGCAAATAAAACCGTTTATCATTTAAACATTGGTCAGCCGGACATTAAGTCTCCAACAAAGGCTATGGAAGCCGTTGCGCACCACTCCCTGGAAATTCTCGCCTATACTCGATCGGAAGGCTCTCAGGAATATCGCGAGAAAATAGCAGCATATTACCATAAGAACAATATTCCTGCAACCGCTAACGACATTATTGTTACTACTGGTGGTAGTGAAGCTTTACTTTTCGCCATGGGTACTATTGCAGACACAGGAGACGAGATTATCATTCCGGAGCCATTTTACGCGAATTACAATGGTTTTGCGACCGCTTCAGGTGTAAAGATTGTTCCTGTGATCTCTAAAATCGAGGATAATTTTGCTTTACCTCCTATTTCAGAGTTTGAAAAACTAATTACGCCAAAAACCAAGGCGATACTTATTTGTAATCCAGGGAATCCAACCGGATATCTATATTCCAAAGAAGAAATACAAAAATTAGCAGCTATCGTTAAAAAACACGACCTTTTCCTTGTTTCCGATGAAGTTTACCGTGAATTTACCTACGATGGTTCCAAGCACTACTCTATTCTTGAAGAAGAGGGTATGGAAGAGTATGGAATTATTATAGATTCTGTTTCCAAGCGTTATAGTATGTGTGGCGCTAGAATAGGATGTCTTGTTTCAAAAAATAAAATGGTAATCAAGACCGCCTTAAAGTTTGCGCAGGCGCGTCTAAGTCCGCCTACTTTTGCACAGATCGCCAGTGAAGCAGCTTTGGACACACCTCAAAGTTATTTTGATGAAGTTATCGAAGAGTATGAGGATAGAAGAAATACGCTGGTAAAACATTTACAGAACATTCCCGGTGTGAAGGTAGGAGTTCCTAAAGGGGCCTTCTATTGCATTGTTGAACTTCCTGTAAAAAACAGTGATGCTTTTGCACAATGGTTATTGGAAAAATTTGATGTAGATGGTGAAACTATTATGGTGGCTCCAGCGGCAGGATTCTATTCAAGCCCTGGCGTTGGACTGAACCAAATACGCATTGCTTATGTTTTAAACAAAAAGAGTCTTGTTAGAGCCGTTGAAATCTTAAAAATAGCGTTGAAACAATACAAGGATTAATGCATCTTGAAATAAACAAATCGCTAAAAAACTTCAACACCTTCGGGATTGATTGTCTAGCGAAACAGTATATTTCTGTTACGGATGTTTCAGAATTAAAAACAATACTTGCAGACCCTATTTGCAGCAATCCATTTGTACTTGGAGGTGGTAGTAATATGCTACTCACCAAAGACATTGAAACCCTTGTTATTCATCTTAACCTAAAAGGGATACAAATACTTTCAGAAGACGAGGACTCAGTTGTTGTTGAAGCCATGGCTGGGGAAAACTGGCATGAATTTGTATTGTATTGCATTGAACATGATTACGGCGGACTTGAAAACCTTTCACTAATTCCCGGAAATGTAGGCACTTCTCCCATCCAGAATATTGGAGCGTATGGAGTAGAATTAAAAGACAGCTTTGTAAGTTGTAAGGCAGTGGAAATTAGCAGTCAAAATGAGGTTGAATTCAATAAGGCCGAATGCGATTTTGGTTATAGAAACTCAATCTTTAAACAACAAGCAAAAGGGAAATTCATTGTTACTTCAGTAGTTTTTAGGCTTAGCAAGAAAAACCATATTAAGAGTATTTCGTATGGTGCCATAAAGGATCAGCTTTCAGAAAAAAACATTGAAAATCCTAGTATTAAAGATATTTCGGAGGCCGTTATTGCAATTAGAAAATCTAAATTACCAGATCCAAAAGAACTCGGAAATAGTGGTAGTTTTTTTAAAAACCCGGTCGTTAATACGGAAACTTTTCATGCTTTTAGATCGAAATACCCGGCAGCACCTTTTTACGAACTATCCCCCACTAGCTTCAAAATACCGGCAGGTTGGCTCATTGAGCAAGCTGGTTTTAAGGGAAAAAGATACGGAGACGCCGGTATACATAAAAACCAGGCATTGGTCTTAGTAAATTATGGCAATGCCAGCGGTCAAGAAATCTGGGATCTTGCTATTCACATTCAGGAGAAAGTGAAAGAACTTTTTGGCATTTACATCGAACCTGAAGTAAATGTAATCTAGTTAACTGATAAAACGGAGTTCATTAAGTGAAGAATTCCATTCGAGCCGAGAATATCGGTCTTACCTAAAATGGCTTTTTGTCCACGAACATCCGTGATAACAATATCTATATCGTCTCTTGTCGCTGTATAGGTTGCTCCAGACAATGTTGTAAATTCGTATTTTCCATTGCCCTTTTTTATATTTTGAACTAAAGCAGCTGAGTCTAATTCACCCTTTATTATATGGCTATTCACTAAGTTGAGCAAGTCCGCTTTGTTAGCAGGGTTAAGCAATGACGTCATTATATTTTTATTTACTTTATCAATAGCATCATTGGTTGGTATTAACAAGGTATAAGGGCCTTCATCTTTCGACAGCATATCGGTCACACCTGCAGTAAGCATGAAACTAACGAATTTCTTCGCTTCTTTAGTAGCCATCGCTTTAGCCAGAATACTGGAAACTATCTCGCTTTCCTGAACGCTAAGCTCTTTCTTTTTTACAGGGGTTATTTCTGTTTTAACTGGAGTTTCTTTTACTTCATTCTTACATGAAAACAAGGCGATAGACAAAGTACAAACAAGAAGCGTACGGAAGAGATATTTCATTTTTTTAATCTTTGTTATTTGGGCTAAAATTAACCAAATTTGATGCACATCACCAAGAAAGATTGTATTTTTGTACTATCAAAAAAGTATCATGGGAATTTTTGTTATAACAATTGTATTATTACTGCTTGCATTTGCTGGAATCGCTATAAAAATATGGGGTAAGAAGGATGGTAAATTTGCGGGTACCTGCGCCAGTCAGAGCCCTTTTTTGAATAAAGATGGTGACGCTTGTGGTTTCTGTGGAAAAACTCCGGATCAGTTCGAAAATTGTACTGAAGAAGTACATTCTTAATCTTTTCTGAAACCTGAACTACTTTCAATGTTGCTACTTTACGTTTTTGGAATATTCACTTTTATTAATTGTGTTTACTTACTTATTTTTTCCAAATTTTCTTTTCTGAAGCCTTCCGGAGAAATAACTTCGGAAAAATTTCCAGTTTCAGTCATAGTTTGTGCGAAAAATGAATCCGAAAATCTGAAGCATAACCTTCCCTTTCTTCTTTCACAGAAACACCCGGAATTTGAAATTATTTTAATTAACGATGCTTCTAGTGATGACACACTGGAGGTGATGGAATCCTTTGCCGAAACTGATGAGAGAATACAAATCGTAAATGTTGTTAATAATGAAGCATTTTGGGGCAGTAAAAAATATGCACTCACTCTGGGAATAAAAAAAGCGAAAAACAAAAGACTCTTATTTACAGATGCAGACTGTAAGCCTGCCAGCGATTATTGGTTATCGAGAATGGCGGCAAAATTTACTACAAACAAACAGCTTGTCTTAGGTTACGGCGGCTATGAAAAACATTCGGGTTTGCTTAATTACCTCATTCGTTTTGAAACACTACTTACGGCAGTTCAGTACTTCTCCTATGCTAAAATAGGGATTCCGTATATGGGAGTTGGACGAAATCTAGCTTACAACAGTGATCTGTATTATGCAAATAATGGTTTTATCTCACATATAAAAGTCGCTTCAGGTGATGACGATCTTTTTGTAAACGAGGTTGCCACTGCCAGTAACACTGCCATTTGTTTTAACGAAGAAGCTTTTACCTATTCTATTCCGAAGAAAACATGGAAATCATGGAGACTTCAGAAAAAAAGACATATCAGCACCTCAAAATTATACAAGACAAGTCATAAGGTATTGTTAAGTCTTTTCTATCTCAGCAATTTATTGTTTTGGGGGCTTGGGATAGCCAGTCTATTTATAGTAGATTGGAAGTTGCCACTTATCCTCATTGGAATTCGGTTTTTAGTGTATATGATTGTTATGGGAAAGGCAGCTTCCAAATTGAAAGAATCGAACTTGATTCCGTTTTTACCCGCTTTGGAATTATTTTTAATTTTCGTACAAATGAGTATCTTTATTTCTAATTCCGCTTCAAAACCCACACATTGGAAATAGAAAACGAAGTACTTCTTACTCAAATTCAGAGCGCTAAATCTGGTAAGCAAAGCGCCTTTAAATTCTTACTTGATCGTTTTTGGAATGAAGTATTTGGATTTCAGATGAAGCGAGTAAAAGACGAATGGGATGCCGAAGACATTGCTATTGAAACCTTTTCGAAAGCTTTCGACAAAATAGAGAGTTTCGATGAAAATTACACCTTCGGAACCTGGCTTATTACTATTTCAAAAAACATTCAGATCGATAAAAGTCGCAAAAAAAATGCGGCAGTCTATCTCAACAGTTCCGAAGCTAGTCAGGAACAAGTAGATAGAATTCCGGATGACTCTCCAACCGCCGAAGATCTACTTATTACGGAACAAAACCTCGCCGAACTACTATTGTATATCAAACAACTTAAACCACATTATCAGGAAGTAATCAATCTTCGATATTTCCATGAAATGAGTTATAATGAAATTTCTGAATCACTCGATGAGCCACTAAATAACGTGAAAGTCCGACTTCTTAGAGCCAAAAAACTACTTGCCGAAATTATTACACAAAACAGAAAAAAGTAAAAGATTCTGTTTTGATTTCAGCCTTGTAGATTCAACGCGTTAAGTTCGCCATAAACTTTTGTAAATTGGAATCAGGAATTTGTACCTTTGCACGCAACTATGAGCACAGAAACTGTAGATTTTCAACGACCAAGTCCGAAGCCAAAATGGCTACGAGTAAAACTTCCCACCGGTAAAAAATATACCGAATTACGTGGTTTGGTCGAAAAATACGACTTGCACACCATCTGTACCTCGGGAAGTTGTCCCAATATGGGAGAATGTTGGGGAGAAGGTACTGCAACTTTTATGATCCTTGGAAACACCTGTACTCGTTCCTGCGGTTTTTGTGGTGTTAAAACTGGCCGTCCGGATACTTTGGATTGGGATGAACCTGAAAAAGTAGCACGCTCAATTAAAATCATGAATATTAAGCATGCGGTTATTACATCTGTAGACCGCGATGATCTTAAAGACATGGGCTCTATTATGTGGGCCGAAACGGTGAAAGCAATTCGCCGAATGAATACTGAAACTACCTTAGAAACCCTAATACCCGATTTTCAGGGAGCTACCCGAAACATAGATCGTATAATTGCAGTTAAACCTGAAGTCGTGTCACATAATATGGAGACGGTAAAAAGATTAACACGGGAAGTCCGCATACAGGCAAAATACGAACGCAGTTTGGAAGTATTAAATTATCTAAAACAGCAGGGTATCGAACGAACTAAGAGTGGAATCATGCTTGGATTGGGTGAAAAAGAGGAAGAAGTTCTGAAAACTATGGAGGATTTGCGGAAGGTAGATCTAACGATTTTAACCATCGGACAATATTTGCAACCTTCGAAAAAACATCTGCCGGTAAAGGAATTTATTACACCCGAGCAATTTAAAAAATACGAGACGATTGGCCTTGAAATGGGTTTTCGTCATGTAGAAAGTGGAGCTTTAGTACGATCCTCTTACAAAGCCCAAAAGCACCTCACTTAAGCTTCAAAATACATAATGGCATCTACCATAAAAATAGGCATCAACGGATTTGGACGCATCGGGAGAAATCTTTTTAGATTGCTTATAAATCACCCCGAAATTGAAGTGGTTGCAGTTAATGATTTGGCAGATGCAAAAACACTAAGTCATTTATTGAAATACGACAGTATTCACGGTGTACTGAAGGAGGATATATCGTTTTCAGAAAAGGAAATTATAGTAAGTGGTAAAGTTATACGGTTTTCTTCGGAAGCAAATATCGAAAATCTCACATGGGGAGACGCAGACATTGTGGTAGAGGCTACCGGAAAATTTAAAAGCCGCGAACAACTTCAGAAACATATAAAAGCAGGAGCCAAAAAAGTAATACTGAGTGTACCACCAATCGATGATGATATAAAGACTGTTGTTCTTGGTGTGAATAATGAAATCATCGAAGCTTCAGACACAATTATTTCTAATGCATCTTGTACTACTAACAATGCGGCACCGATGCTAATGATTATTGATCAACTTTGTGGTATTGAGCAAGCTTATATTACAACAATTCATTCGTATACCTCCGACCAGAGTTTACATGATCAACCGCATCGGGATTTAAGAAGAGCCAGGGCTGCCGGACAATCGATAGTGCCCACTACCACCGGAGCTGCCAAAGCATTGACGAAAATTTTCCCGGAACTCGCAGATGTTATTGGCGGATGTGGAATACGAGTACCTGTACCGAATGGTTCATTAACAGATATCACTTTTAACGTAAAAACAGAAGTGAGTATCGAAACAATAAATAAAGCTTTTCAACTTGCTGCAGAAAATGAACTAAAGGGAATTCTGGAATATACCGAAGATCCAATCGTCTCTGTAGACATTATTGGAAACCCACATTCCTGCATTTTTGATGCCTCCATGACCTCTGTTATTGGCAAAATGGTGAAAATTATTGGTTGGTACGATAATGAAATTGGCTACTCATCAAGAATTATTGATTTAATCATTGAAATATCGAGGAAATGACTATATTTATCGCCTAACTACATAAGGTAGATGAATAAACTTCGTGCTTCTTACAAGATTTGCATGCCTTTTTTGGTGTGTTTATTCGCCTATACAACAATGTTTGCTGTTCAAAACGCTCAGGATACAATTGCACAAATTGCTAAGTACAGACAAAATGCCGAAGCGGCCATTGTGATTCAGGATTACGACGAAGCGATTCTCAACTTAAGCTTGGCGGAAAAACTTTTAACCACTTTCAATGATGACGATTCTAAAACCAACGTTCTTCTTACATCTGTAGGTTTAAATTACTATCTAGAAAACTATCGGAAGGCGGCATCTGAAAGCAACAAATTAATAGAGCTACTACTTAAAACAAACAAAAGAAATGAGTTAGGAAAGGCTTACAATAGATATGGTTTTGTGCTTACCAGAACCAATGAATTACAAAAGGCACGCATGTATTTTCAGAATGCAGACGAAATTTTTACTGAGCTTAACGAAGAAAAAAATCAATCGGATGTATTAATGGGTATGGGAATTCTTGAACTTAAAGAAGGGAACCCAAAAAACGCCGTGAACTATTTCGATGCTGCCATTCCCCTTTATCAAAACTTCGGATACAAATATCAGGAGGCTTTTTCACAATTAAATAAGGCTAATGCATTATTACAACTTGAAAATACCTCTAGGACAAACAATGTAAGACTTGCAAAACAAGCACTTGAAGCAGCGAATATCTTAATCGATGCCAATGATTATACGAAGCTAAAAATAGAAAGTTATAAGGTTGCATCAGAGATTGCCTTAAAGGAACGAAAGTATAGGTCTGCTGCTGAGCTATTAAATATATATTCCACTAAAAACGATTCCATTCACCAAGTTTATATTTCTATTATTACGAAAACTATTGAGGAAGAAGCTAATTTAGGAAATCTTACTGAAATAATTGAGACTCAGAAGAATGACCTTGATCAGAAAAAGAAATCTATTAACTTCGGTAAAATGACTAATGGTCTTAGTATTGCACTAATTGTAATACTATCTTTACTTACACTCTCATTATACAAAAACAACAATTTAAGAGCTAAGGCTAACGAATTATTACAGGATAAGAACAATGAGCTCCTTCTAGCCAAAGAAAAGGCCGAAAAAGCATCATTGGCAAAGGCACAATTCCTTTCTACTATTACTCATGAACTACGTACTCCATTATATGCTGTAACAGGTCTTACACATTTACTGATGGAGGAGAATCCAAAGGACTACCAAAAAGAGCATCTAAATTCTTTAAAATTCTCTGGCGAATATTTACTATCTCTGATAAATAATATACTTGATCTCAATAAACTAGAAGCTAATAAGGTAGAGGTAGAAAAGACTACATTCAATTTAAAGAAACGTATCAACGATGTATTGGTTGCGTTGAAGAAATCTGCAGACGACCGTAAAAATAACCTTCATCTTGAATTCGACGAAAGTATCCCTGATCGACTTGCCGGTGATCCATTAAAACTATCTCAAATTCTTATTAATTTAGTAGGTAATTCTGTGAAATTCACACAAAACGGAGATGTGTTTGTGAGAGTTCAGAAATTGGATCATGGCAACAATAAGGTGATGCTCCATTTTGAGATCGAAGATAATGGGGTTGGTATATCCAAGAAAAAACAAAAAAGCATTTTCGAAACCTTTTCACAAGGCTCATTGCAAATTAATCGAAAGTTCGGTGGTACCGGACTAGGTCTTTCAATTGTAAAAAATCTGTTAGAATTAATGAACAGTAAAATTCAATTGGACAGTCAATTAGGTCAGGGATCAAAATTCTGGTTTAATATTAACTTTCAAATTTCCGAAGAGATGACAGAAGACAATAACCCAAACAACATCATCTATGATGTGGATTATATGGCGTTGGAAAATAAAAATGTGTTGGTCGTAGAAGATAATAAGATCAACCAAATGATTACGAAAAAGATTCTGGAAAAGAATAAAATGAGATGTGAGGTCGCCGATAATGGAACAGATGCCGTTAAGATGGTTAAGAAAAATGATTATGATGTTGTTCTAATGGATATTCATATGCCGGGAATTAGTGGAATAGAAGCAACTCAGAAGATTCGTGAATTTAATGAAGACATACCCATCTTGGCCTTAACAGCCGTTACCATTGATGAAAATCTAGACGATTTCTACCGTGCCGGTTTTAATGAAATCATTCCTAAACCATTTAAGCCGGAAGAGTTTTTCGAAAAAATATACCGCTCCATAAACAGTAAAAACAAATTTGTAAAAGCTAACTAAATCGAGCTTCGTCAATACTATCTAATACCGATTGTTTTAAGAAGTGTTCCTGCTCTTTTAATATAATCGTTTTTATAGGTAGATAATAAATAGCAAACTTTCCCAAAGCCGGCTGTAATCTTACATAATCTTTTTCTGTAGTGAGAATGATCTCACTTTCCTTTAATTTATTTATTTCTGAAGCCGTAAAATGATGATGATCCGGAAAGGTCTTGTGATCGAATACATAATGCTCTTTTCTTAAAAAATCAACAAGTGGTTTCGGATTAGCAATTCCAGTTACCAGCGTAAAAGACTTGTCTAAGAGATAATCAAGCCGCTGTGTTTCTGTAGGACCATAGATGAGTTTATCGTATCCTATTCGGGAAAAATACAGCTTCTGTTTCTCCTGAAGATTCAGTTTAAGCTGAATTTTCTGCATTTCTGCATACGCCACTCCATCAGGGCATTTAGTAACAATAATAATGTTGGCTCTTTTAGCACCAGATGCAAATTCTCTTAAATTTCCGGTAGGAAGCATAGAATCATTATAGTAAAGATCATCATAAGGCGTAAGTAGAATTTGGGTCGAAGGCTTTACTTTTCTGTGTTGAAACGCATCATCCAACAAAATGATTTCTGCTTTTTCTTTTAGCTTTTCTATCCCAGTGCGACGATCTTCACAAACCGCTACTGTTATCTTCGGAAACTTTTGCTTAAATTGAAGCGGCTCATCTCCAACTTCACTTACAGTACTATTTTCTTCAACCAATCTAAAACCACTCGTTTTCCTTTTATAACCGCGACTTAGCACAGCGACCTTAAAGTCCTTCCGAAGAAAACCAATTAAGAATTCGATCATTGGAGATTTTCCGGTACCTCCTGTGGATAGATTTCCAACACTCACTACAGGAATATCATAGCTTTTACTTTTCAGTAAATTATGGTTGTAGAAAAAATTCCGAAGAGCGGTAACGCCTCCATACAAGACCGAAAAAGGAAACAGGATTTTCCGTAGCAATTTCATTTGGCGAAAATACAAATTCACAGGCAGGTGATATCTTTTAATTAAAAATAAATTCCAAGATTCACAAAGCTATTCAGAAACAAAAAACAGAATCTAGTATCTTTACTCCAAATTAGAATAATGAAGGTCAAAGATGTAATACAATTACTCGAGGAACTAGCACCTCAAGCATATGCCGAGGATTTCGACAATACTGGATTATTAATAGGCGATAAAAACAATGAAATTACAGGCATCCTTGTCACTTTAGACACCTTAGAAAGTGTAGTGGACGAAGCAATTTCAGAAAAATGCAATCTCATTGTGAGTTTTCATCCCATTGTTTTTTCAGGACTGAAAAAGATAACAGGAAAATCGTATGTCGAACGTGTTGTTCAGAAAGCAATAAAGCACGATATAGCTATTTTCGCGATCCATACGGCCTTAGACAATGCCTGGAACGGGGTCAACGCGATGATCTGCGAGAAATTGAAACTTCAAAACCGACGGATTCTACTTCCGCAGAAAGCCACCATTAAAAAATTACAAACCTATGTTCCTTCAAAGGATATAGATATGGTGAGAGAAGCACTGTTTTCTGCTGGAGCGGGAGAGATTGGAAATTATACAAACTGTAGTTTTACAACATCCGGCACCGGAAGTTACAATGGTAATGAGGATTCTTCACCTGTGATTGGCACCAAAGGAAAAACACATTTTGAAGACGAAATATCACTTAGTGTTACCTTTCAAAGACATTTAGAATCTAAGGTAGTATCAGCTTTAATCAACGCACATCCCTATGAGAAAGTTGCTTATGAAATTACTACCCTTGAGAATGAAAATCAGCATATTGGTATGGGAATGATCGGTGAATTTTCTTCGGAAATGGAAGCCTCTCGGTTTGTAGCCTTTCTGAAAGATGCCATGAACACAAAATGTGTACGTCATTCGAAGCTTACAGCACAAAATATTAAAAAGGTTGCCGTTTTAGGCGGAAGTGGAAGTTTTGCCATTGAAGCTGCAAAAAGAGCCGGAGCCGATGCATTTGTCACTGCAGATTTGAAGTATCACGACTTTTTTAAATCAGAAAACAGCATTTTATTAGCGGATATTGGTCATTATGAGAGTGAACAGTTCACAAAAGAGCTTTTACATTCTTTCCTTAATAAAAAAATCACTAATTTTGCAGTCGTTTTAGCGCAAACAAACACCAATCCTATTAGCTATTCTTAAAATATGGCATCAAAGACTGAAATTACAGTAGAAGAGAAATTAAGAGCATTGTTCGACCTTCAATTGATCGACTCTCGAATTGATGAAATTCGAAATGTTCGCGGGGAACTTCCGTTAGAAGTAGAAGATCTTGAAGATGAAGTAACCGGAATGAACACCCGTCTTACAAAACTCAAGACTGATCTTGAAGTGATCGAGGATGACATCAAAGGAAAGAAAAATCTTATTGAGGAAGCAAAAACCTTAATCAAAAAATACACTACGCAGCAAGATAATGTGCGTAACAACCGTGAATACAACTCTTTGAGCAAGGAAATCGAATTTCAGGAATTAGAAATTCAATTGGCCGATAAGCACATCAAAGAATTTAAGGCTCAAATTGAGCAGAAAAATCAGGTGATCGAAGAAACAGGCGTTCGTGTAAAGGCTCGTGAAGATCACTTGAAGCACAAACAAGGTGAATTGAACGAGATTCTTGCCGAAACTGAGAAGGAAGAGAAATCTCTTATTAAGGAGTCGGAGAGTTTTGAAAAGAAAATCGAAGATCGTCTTATTAACGCATACAAGAGAATTAGAACCAACGTAAAAAATGGACTAGCAGTTGTTCCCGTTGAACGTGGAGCATCCGGAGGTTCGTTCTTCACCATTCCACCTCAGGTACAGATGGAGATTGCATCTCGCAAAAAGATCATTACCGACGAGCACAGTGGTCGTATTCTGGTAGATCCAGAGTTGGCGCAAGAAGAGCGCGAAAAAATGGATGGGATCTTTGCTAAAATGAAATAGTAAAACCTATATAAATAGTAATTAAGCCTTCACCTAAAAGTGGAGGCTTTTTTTATGCCCCATGAAAGGAAGTAGTCTCACAACCGACTTAGCTTAAAATTGATTTCTTATGAAAAAATACATGTTCTTCGGAATTTCCATGCTCTTTATTGCCATGCAAGCATCTTGTCAATCTTCGAATGAAAAAAACAAAGAAGCTGAGTCTATGGCTCAGCAACAGCAGGATCCAGTTGAAGTTGAAATGAAAAACGGCTTAGCACGCGCCTATTTTGCGAGTGGATGTTTTTGGTGTGTTGAAGCTGTATATGAAAGTGTGAAAGGTGTTAATGAATCGATTTCGGGATATAGCGGGGGCCATACGAAGAATCCAACGTACGAAGCCAGTAATACTGGCCGTACCGGACATGCTGAAGCAGTGGAGATACTCTACGATCCAGAAGTTGTTAGCTTTAGTCAGTTGGTTGATGTTTATTTTGGTTCACAGAATGTAACACAGGTCAACGGACAAGGACCCGACAATGGTTCTCAATATCGTTCCATAATATTCTATCAAAATGAGGAACAAAAGAATATTATCGACTCCAAGATTAAAACACTGGAAAAAGAAGTAGGTGAAGGAAAGGTCGCAGCTCAAGTACTTCCTTTCGAGAAGTTTTGGGATGGTGAAAATTATCATCAAAATTATGAGCGACTTAATCCGAACAACCCTTATATCCAAAATGTTTCTGTCCCAAGGTTAAAACGATTTCAGAAAAAATTCCCTGACTTATTAAAAGAAGGAGCACATTAATTAGTGACTTAATGCATTTTTCGTATTTTTAAAGCTAATCAAGACGCAACTTAATATCTTTTAAGCGTCTTTTATTAAAATGCTTTGAAAAAACTAATCGCAATATTAAGTTTATTAATTATTCTGGGCTGTGGCTCGGATGATGATGCATCAAGTCATGAGAATAATAATTTTGTTCTCATCGTGACTATTGATGAAACCACATTAGACTCAGCTACAATTAGCTGGAACACTCCAACAGAGGGAAATTACCTTTATCGCGTTGTACTTAACAATGACATTTTAACTGACGGTCTACAGACTAACACTTATACATTTACTGATCTTAATGAAAATCGAGGTTATAACGGGACAGTATTTGCGGTAAATCAAAATGGAGATGAAACTTTTGGTAATTACAGTTTTACAACTGAACCATTGAGAGATTACCCAGGAGTTCTTAGACTTACAACACAATTAGAAGTTGATAATTTTCAATACACATCAGTTGCAGGACTAGAATTAGAAGGCCAAGATATTACAAACATAGATGGACTCGCAAATTTAGATTTCGTAAAAATTCGTTTTAATTTAATAAATACTAAGGTCTCTAATCTTGATGTGATTTCAAATATGACTTTTGTCCCTGATTATAGATCTTCAATTGAGGTTAGTAATAATAATCAATTGGTAGACATAAATGGACTCAGCCTATTTTTTCTCGCTGGATATGATATAAAAATTGAAAATAATCCATTATTAACGCAAATAGACGACATTCAATTTCATCAGGAAGTAAGAGACGTTATAATTTCAAATTGCCCTATTTATTCTATCCCAGTTATGAGCACACAAGAAAGCCGTTATTTGTACCTGGAAAATCTTCCATTAACAAATTTAAATGCATTCTCAAATTTAGATACAACGGGAGGATTGATGCTTGTGGAAATGCCGAACCTAAATAATTTATCAGGTTTAAATGAACTTAAAAAAGTTTGGAGTTTTAGAATAATTAACAACCCAGTTTTTGAGAGTTTTGAAGGAGCTCCCTTACTTTTTTCAGCTCCACACCCTAATGTTTATTTCACTTCACATTTAAATCAAAATTTAACTAATTATTGTGGCCTTACAACGTGGATGAATAACACATATATCCACATAGACTATGACTATGATGGTAATATTCTTGAACACCATTATAAAGTTAGTAATAATGCCTATAACCCTATTGAGACACAGATAGAATCCCCAACAGAGTGCTCACTTTAACGCTTTGTAGCCAATACCTCGAAAACCAGTGGATACAGTCCGTTAGTTAGTTCGTAGAGCCCAGCCTTATTTTTTACCAACCCGGGGAAAATATCATACGGAGAAGCATCGTGTTCTCTTAAATACTCAATCTGAAGTCCTGCTTCGGTCAAGGACGATATTACTTCTCCCAAACCATGATTCCATCCATACTCCTTGCTTATCATTTTAGACCCGGTATCTCCATACGTACCTTCATATTCTTCATAAATCGCTTCCTTTTGCTGATACCCATATTTCATCTCAGGTGGAGAAACGGTATAATCGAACATCCAGGCGATGGGATGAAATTCTACCATATAAAAAACACCGCCAGGCTTCAGACGTTCAGAAATCATTTTTGCCCATGGTCGTAAGTCCGGTAACCAACCAATAGTACCGTAAGATGTAAATACTATATCGAATTTTTCAGAAACAAAAGAAGAAGTATCCAGAACATTACAGCACACAAAGTTTGCATCTAATTCTAGTTCCTTGTTTAGATTCTGCGCCAGTTTTATCGCTTCATCAGATATATCGACGCCAGTACACTTAGCCCCCATCCTACTCCAACTCAAGGTATCTTGTCCAAAATGACATTGTAAATGGAGTAAAGATTTCCCTTTCACCTCTACCAAAGCCTCTAATTCGAAAACATTCAAAGTGGTTTTACCTTCCTTAAATGCCTGCATATTATAAAACTCGCCTGCAGCATGCACCGCAACTTTTTTATTCCAGGTTTCGCGATTGGTATTAAATGCTTTTTTTAAATCCATCCTTAAAATAATTTGGTTTCAAAAATAATAGTTTAACATGAATTAAACATAAATTAACATAAACACACAAAATAATTAATACTAGCGTTAAAGCATGTTAAATCAATAATCATTTAACGAAACAATTAATATTTTCGTAATGTAAACCAACAAACACAAACACTATGAAAGATTTACTTTGGTTAATTATCGTTATTTTAGTTATCGGTTGGCTAGTAGGATATTTTGCTTTTCCAGCTGTCGGTAGTTTAATTCACATTTTATTAGTTTTAGCAATTATCGCTATACTGTATAAAGTTATAACGGGAAGAAAATTATAAACCATCTAACTAACACTTAAAACAAACATTATGAGAAAAGTATTTTTTATTTTATTCGCCTTTGGTATTTTAGGGACTAGCCTTACAAGTTGCAGAGAGAAGTCGACTGTTGAAAAGATCGCCGATGACGTTGAAGACGCAATAGATTAATAACTTGATAATTGATTAAAGGTCCTATAAAAATAGGGCCTTTTTTTATACGCTATATCCTTTCGCTAAGAGTTCTTTCCATTCAGGATGCCGCTTTAGATAGGCCGCAATAAATGGGCACAATGGCACTAGTTTTAAATTCTCATCTTTAATTTGCTGCAATACTTGATTTGCCATAGATGACGCCACTCCTTTACCTTCCAATGCCTTAGGGACTTCAGTATGTGTTAAATACACCTTATCCTCTGCCCTTATATATTCGATAAGCGCAAGATTTCCCTCGACTTTTGCCTCGAAACGTTTCTTTTCTTTATTTTCTGAAACAATCACTTCCATCACAATGCTGTATTATGTGAACCATCACAAAAAGGTTTATTGTCTGAATGTCCACATCGACAGAACGCGGTCACTCTTTTCTTCGTCTCTTCGCTTCCATCGAAATGCTTAACATGCAACGTACCATATACCATTAATGGTCCTTTATTTATTACTTCGATTTTGATTTTTTCTTCGCTAACTTCGGAAGTGGTTGCAGGCTTACCGACTGCATTCATATAATAACTAAGCGCCCCCGAAGGACAGTTATCGATTGTAGCTTTGATTTTTTCAGTTGAAGAGTTCTCCGGGTGAATCCAAGGCTTGTCTTTCGGTTTAAAAACATCGGGAGAACCATGGACACAATTTGCCGAATGTATACACAAATTTGGCTTCCAAACTACAGTAAGCTCCCCGTTCGAATATTCTTTTTGCTTTTCCATACTTAAAAATACAAAAATTATTGCTTCAAAAATACTTTGACTATTTTTACTGAAACATTTCAGAAACTATGAAAAAGCTGATTTTTATACTTTGTATTGCACTTTCAACAATTGCCTGCAATAACAACAATCATAAAGCCGATACTAAAGGATCCAGAGAGTTTATCCCTGATCATGATGCCAATCCTAATCTTACAACTGCCCAGCAGATTGCTTACGCTAATGGAGTGACTCATTGGAAAAATGTTTCAGAGATTAACTTCACCTTTAATGTAGACAGAGGTGAAAATCATTTTGAACGCTCATGGAATTGGAAGCCCAAGACCAATGATGTTATGATGCGTTCTACTTCAGACACTATACGTTACAATCGATCACAAATGGATAGTATTATTAAAAAAACAGATGCTGCCTTTATAAATGATAAATACTGGCTATTAGCTCCTTATAATCTGGTTTGGGATCAAGGCACCGAATTTTCAGAAAAGAAAAATATGGTTTCACCTATTTCAAAAGATACACTAGATCTACTTACAATTACCTATGGAAATGAAGGAGGATATACCCCGGGCGATGCCTATGATCTTTACTTCGGAAAAGATTATCGTATCAAAGAATGGGTTTTCCGTGAAGGGAATGACAGCATACCAAGTATGACAACTACCTGGGAAGATTATGAAAATTTTAACGGAATTGAAATTGCAAAAATGCACAAGGATAGCACTGGCAATTTTAAACTATATTTTACAAACATTTCTGTGAAACTTACTCCTTAATTAGTCGCTTAGTCAATAGTATCTTATCATTCTTATCCTTCAGAACAACAAAATAAACTCCCTGTTCAAAGGCCGAAACATTCAGGTTGCATCGATCTTCAGTGTCGAATTGGACAGCTACTTCATGAATGCTTCTTCCTAAAAGATCATAAAATGTGAGTTGCGTTTGTGCCTCAGTATGGTAAAATAAAATCACTTCTTCTGTTGCTGGATTTGGAAATAGAGCCCCTTCCGAAGCTAATGCAGCTGTAAAATAACGTTCTGCAAAGCGAAATGCTTCATGTCCAATTTTTTCACCAAGTATTCGCCCCGGAATATCATCGATTGGCGGATGAATTCCTCCCCAAATTCGTGACAAACTTGTCTGGTCACTAGCATCACGATACGTAGCCCATTGTAATTGCACATCGGCTGATGGCCCTTTTTCAAACTTTAAAAAACTATCTGCAGGTGCATTAAACGTTCCCATTCCGCCGGGAAAAAACGCATCGCCGGTAAAAAGCGTGAGTATTTCGGCAGCGGCTCTCGAAAAAGTGGAATGACCTGAAACATATCCTGCGAATGGGGGTGTAACAAAAGATGGCCTTTGATATGGAAACCATTCATCGGCAAAGATCCAACCCACCCCTGCAACATCAGTATTGGGATCAGCGATAACACCAGGGCCTCGCCAAGCAAACAATTTAATTTTACCAACATTTTCATTAAAGGCTCCCGCCAAAGGATCACCTTCCTGAACGACTTCAATCATGCCTGGGCTCAAAGGCATACCGTGCGGATTGTAATTTAATAAATTTGAATCAGACGACTGTCCGTTATCTGCCATATACCGAATCGCGCTTATCGGTCTTATATAATCGTAATACCCTTTTAAACCCCAAGAGGTAACTGCAACATCATGCATGGCTCCACCTAGAATAAAATAGCCTTTTATATCCCATTCAAGATCTGTTAACACCCTTCCTCTACCTTTAAATTTCTTAGCCAATTGCGGTTGATCACTAACATAATTTAAAAGTGTAAACCAATGTCCGGGGGGTGTCTCACTTTCGGGGCCATCTGCCCAAAACTCAGCCAATACCCGCGTATAATCACCTCTCAATACCATATTTGGTTCATATGGCAAAGAGCTTACTGGATTAATAGTACGACCATGACTTGGATCTCCACCATCTTGATAATTATAGAATGTTTTAAACCCGTTGAAGGTGGTCGGGAAATTAGTTGAGTCGTAATTTCCAATGGCGGCCGGTGAGATATCGATCATGACTCCATCCGCAGGATCCATATGCGAACTCCAGGCCGCGACCAATGAAAAGCCCCATTTATAAGGATCATCCATGCCCAATCCGTCCTGAATATATGAAGGTTGACCGGGATCATGATAAATTACATAATCATTTCCATTAACCGTATTAATCGTTTTTTCTTCCTCTTGTAACGAAAAGGGTATCACACTTCCCCATTCCGGACCTAAAAAAGGAGGTTGCCCACCTGGGATTGTATTTCCACTTTGATCTATCCAGTTTTCAACCCTTAGAGGCTGCCAATGATTGGGATTTGCAATAGTAGGATTTCCCGAAATATCGGTATTTAATGGTTCGTTCACAGGTTCATACGACTGATTTTCATAGCCTAATGCTTCGTTAGAACCATCTTGTAATCCGAATGCAATTAACTGCGCTGCGATATAATTTCCTAAGGCTGCTCCATCTCCATTGTTATAATCGACTGAGGTATAATTTAAGTCATAGCCCAAATTTTGCATCAAGGCATCTATCGAAGTAAATATATTCTCTTTCCTGGGTGCTTCGGAAAAGCGATGACGAATAAGACGATACACTGCATAACTAATCGCTTTTTTTCTCGCTTCGGAAGGATCTCCTGCTGGCGAAAAACCTTCGAACTCACAATAAAAACCACCTACTTCCTTATCAAGGAAAAAAGTATCTGCATTTGGGTCGAAGACAGCCCATGCGTCGTACATAGCGACAGAGGTGTGGAAAAGATTTCGAGCATGAACTGTTGGGCGCGCAAAATCGTTACGAATTCCGTTTAACACTTCTTCGTTCCATTGACGCGCAATAGACTGTCCGAAAATTGTTAAGGAACAACCAATCACAAAAAATAAAGTGAGTATTTTTTTCAATGCTATATTATTAAGGTGATCGAAAAAGATAATTAAATTAATAAATAACTGTCTGAGCCTGTCGAAGAAACTTTTAGAATGCACTTCGACAAGCTCAGTGTGACAACTTATATCAAATTAACATTTAGAAAAAGCTCTAAGTAACAGCCACAAATATACGACATACTAACTTTTAACTGGACGGTCTAATTTATACTTACTTCAAATTATAATTCCTATTTTTGTTTAGAGCCGAAAACCAGTCCGAAATTATGTTCGAAAACAGCTTAGAATACGCCAGAAAATGTGATGCTTCCGATGCATTAGCGTCTTTCAGAAAAAGATTTCATATTCCAAAAAGTGCTTCAGGTGAGCCTTTTGTTTATCTCTGCGGAAATTCTCTCGGATTGCAACCTAAGGCTGCATCAGAATATATTCAGAAGGAATTAAGAGATTGGTCGTCTCTTGGGGTTGAAGGACATACTGAAGCAGAACATCCCTGGTTACCTTATCACGAATTTCTCTCGGTTAATATGGCCAAGATTGTAGGCGCAAAGCCTTCCGAAGTAGTGATTATGAACACTCTTACCACCAACCTTCATTTAATGATGGTTACTTTCTTCAGACCAACAAAAAGTAGATATAAAATTGTCATTGAAAGTGATGCTTTTCCAAGCGATAAATACGCAGTAGAAAGTCAGTTAAAATTCCATGATATCGATCCCAAGGATGGACTAATTCTTTGGAAGCCAAGAAAAGGAGAAGAGTTATGTCGTTTTGAAGATCTTGAATTAATTATGAAAGAGCATGGTGATAGTATAGCCTTGTTAATGATAGGAAGCACGAATTACTACACAGGGCAATCTTTCCCGTTAAAAAAAATAGTTGAATTAGGACATAAACACAATACTAAAGTAGGATTCGATCTAGCACATGGAGTTGGAAACATTCAACCCAACTTGCATGCTTCAGGTGCGGATTTTGCGGTTTGGTGTACTTATAAATATCTTAATAGTGGCCCTGGAAGTTTGGGAGGCTGCTTTGTTCACGAGCGTCATGCCGATGATAAGGATTTAAAACGATTTGCCGGCTGGTGGGGACATAACAAAGAGACACGATTTAATATGAGGCACGAATTCGATGCCTTATCGGGCGCGGAAGGATGGCAATTAAGTAATCCGCCAATTTTATCGATGGCTGCCATACGAGCATCTCTGGATACTTTTGCAGAAGCAGGATTTGATAATCTTCGGAAAAAATCGGTGACATTAACCGGTTTTCTAGAATTTTTAATTGATGATCTCAAGGATGATAGAATATCTATAATCACCCCAAGAAATCCTGATGAGCGTGGTTGCCAATTATCGATTCAAGTAAAAAGTGCTGACAAAAGTTTACATACAAAGTTAACGGAAGCCGGAGTAATTAGTGATTGGCGCGAACCTGATGTAATTCGGGTGGCGCCTGCACCACTTTATAATAGTTATGAAGATGTATTTCACTTTGCAACTCGCTTAAAAGATACTTTAGATTAGTCATGCAAATCCGATTTATAACAATCGAACAAGTTGCTTGACCGTAAATTAATATTCACTTAAAATTGATCTTCAGTTTGAAGAACACTATGAAAATTAAAGAACACATTTTGATTGTTGGCGCAGGTCTTTGCGGGAGCCTTTTAACTCTTAGATTAGCACAACGCGGATATATGGTAACCCTAATCGAAAAACGACCCGATCTTCGTCAAGTTGAACAAGATGCAGGAAGGTCGATTAATTTAGCACTTTCAGATCGAGGTTTGAGAGGTTTACGATTAGCGGGTATAGATTCTGAAGCAAAAAAACTATGTATTCCTATGCATGGTCGTATGATACATGACCGACAAGGAAACACTTTTTTGAGCAAATATAGTGGTCGATCTAATGAATATATCAACTCTATTTCACGCCCTGGACTCAATATGTTGCTGCTTGATGCCGCCGAACAAATGTCTAACGTTGAGATAATTTTTAATCATGGCTGTAAATCGGTAGATCTGGAAAATGCCTCAGGAACTTTTAAGAATTACAGTACCGGAAAAGAAGTCAATTATAGTGCAGATATTCTAATTGGAACTGACGGCGCCGGCTCTTCGGTGAGAAAAAGCATGTTTAATCATAAGAAATTTTTGTTTAGTTTTTCACAACAATGGCTTACGCATGGTTATAAGGAACTTGAAATACCGGCTACTAAAGAAGGAAAATATCGTGCCGATAAGGGAGCGCTACATATTTGGCCAAGAGGTGAAGATATGCTGATCGCACTACCCAATTTAGACGGTAGTTTTACAGTTACTTTATTTCTACCATACTCCAATAGCGAGTATTGTTTTGATAAGCTTACGACGGCAGATAGTGTATTAAGTTATTTTAAAAAGGAATTTCCGGATGCTTTAACACTAATGCCTAATCTAGCCGAACAGTTCTTCGCGAATCCAACAGGTCCGTTAGGCACCATTAAATGCTCTCCCTGGAATTGCTACGGAAAATCTTTAATCATGGGGGATGCGGCACATGCCATAGTTCCTTTTTACGGACAAGGGATGAACGCTTCTTTTGAAGATGTGGTGGTATTTGATGAAATTCTGGAAAGCTTCGAAGGAAAAGAAAATGGTTCAACAAATTGGAATACTGTTTTCTCTGAATACGAAAAGAATAGATTAAAAGATACAAATGCAATCGCAGATTTGGCTGTAGATAATTTTCATGAGATGAAAGAACATACGGCTAGTGAGTTGTTTCAGAAGAAAAGAAAACTTGAAATGTCATTTGAAGCTGAGTTTCCTATGGATTACTACTCTAAATATTCCTTGGTGACTTTCAATGAGAAGATTACCTACGAGGAAGCCTTAAAACGAGGAAGAGCTCAAGACAAGGCAATATTAAACTTAATCGACGATGGCAAACTAACAGAAGAGATGAGCTTGGAAGAGAAGCTAGCCATAGTTAAAAAAGAAACCAAAGATGTACTGCATGACGATGCTGTAGTGCGCAATTTAAAGTAAATTCCAATAGCTCTGCCAGCGCAGTTGTAGGGATAATTAGTGTTCAATAAAATAGGTCTCGACTGCGCTCGAGCAGAACTTAAAATGACAAACAAAAGCAGATTAGTAGAGGGAAAAGCAACACCAAGAGGTGCCTATCCGCATGTTAAACGAGTTGGAGATTTTATTTTTATGTCGGGAACCAGTTCAAGGTTGCCGGACAATAGTTTTGCAGGTGTACACAAGGTGGACGAGATGGGAACGATGCGATTGGATGTAAAGGAGCAAACGCGAGCGGTACTTGAAAATATTAAGGATTATCTGGCATTAGAAGGAGCGACTATGGCCGATGTCGTTGATGTCACTTCTTTTTTAGTGAATATGAATGATTTTGCGGGTTACAATGAAGTCTATGCCCAATATTTTGACAAAGAAACAGGACCTACGAGAACTACAGTCGCTGTGCACCAGTTGCCACATCCTAATCTCGTAATTGAGATCAAGGCGATGGCATTCAAACCGAAATAAATTAATCATGAGACGAATTTTGGCATTATCAATTTTGATTTCAGTAATTATTACTCAATCGATCTTTGCACAAACTCAAAAAGTCAGTATCGAAAAAGTTCCTTTTGCAATTGGTGAAAGTGTAAGATTTTATTCAAAAATATTGAAAGAGAATAGAATACTTAATATCTATTTACCAATAAGTTATTCGGAACTTTCCGAAAAAAAATACCCTGTCATTTACTTGTTAGATGGCTCTGCACATGAAGATTTTGTACATATTTCAGGTTTAGTACAGTTTGCTTCATTTTCTTGGATCGATATGATTACGGAAACGATTGTTGTAGGTATTTCAAACATAGATAGAAGCCGTGATTTCACTTATAAATCGAACAATATGCAAGATAAACTAGAGTACCCAACGGCTGGTGAATCTGGAAACTTCATTGAATTTATTGAAAAAGAACTTCAGCCTTTAGTGACCTCGAATTACAGAGTAAATGATCAAAACACATTAATTGGTCAATCCCTTGGTGGATTACTTGCAACTGAAATACTATTTAAAAAACCTGATCTCTTCAACAATTATGTAATTGTGAGTCCTAGTTTGTGGTGGGATGACGAATCTTTACTAAAATATTCACTTAAAGAAAATACTTCTAAAAAGTTTATTTACTTAGCTGTTGGCAAGGAGGGACAACCGATGGAGCGCTTAGCCTATAGATTAAAGAACAAACTAGAGACAGCAAAAAACACATCCTCAAATTTATATTTTGAATTATTACAGCAACAAAATCACGGAGACGCTCTCCATCTAGCTGTATACCATGCATTTGAACGAATGTCTTATAAAGAAAAGAAAAATGATTAAGGTTCTAAACTACATCAACGGAAGCTATTGTGAACCAATTTCCGGTAAATGGTTGGATAATTACAATCCATCCAATGGAGAGGTGTACTCAAAAATTGCAAAGTCTGAAGCCCGTGATATTGAGCAGGCTTATGTGGCTGCAAAAGAAGCTTTCAAATCATGGTCAAATACCACCATCGATGAGCGAAGTCGTATTATGCTCAAAATCGCAGATTTAATTGAAGATAATTTATTGAAACTTGCGAACGCTGAAGCCATGGATAATGGCAAACCACTAAGTCTGGCGTTAACTGTTGATATTCCCAGAGCATCTAGTAATTTTCGATTCTTTGCAAATGCAATCACACAATTTTCAAGTGAGGCTCATGAAAGTGTTGGCTTAAACACGATGAATTTCACCTTACGACAACCCATTGGTGTAGTGGGATGCATTTCGCCTTGGAATTTACCATTATATCTTTTCACATGGAAGATTGCCCCTGCTATCGCTGCAGGAAATACTGTTGTTGCTAAACCAAGTGAAGTGACGCCAATGACAGCTTTTTTGCTAGGTGAAATATGCACTAAAGCAGGATTACCAAAAGGAGTATTAAACATAGTACACGGAGAAGGCCCAACGGCCGGACAAGCAATAATTGAACATCCTGAAATTAAAGCAATTTCATTTACCGGAGGCACTAAAACAGGGGAACATATTGCCAGAACTGCGGCACCTATGTTTAAAAAATTATCGTTGGAGCTTGGCGGAAAAAATCCTAACCTCATTTTTGCCGATTGCGACTATGATAAGATGTTAGCAGTTACGGTTCGTTCATCTTTCGCTAATCAGGGTCAGATTTGTCTCTGCGGAAGTAGAATCTTTGTGGAAAAACCTATTTACGAGAAATTTAAAAAAGATTTTGTAGCTAAAGTAAAAGAGCTGAAAGTTGGCGATCCTTTTGAAGCGTCTAGCAATATAGGGGCCTTGGTCTCCAAGTCTCACATGGAAAAAGTACAATCTTATATTAAACTTGCAGAAGAAGAAGGTGGAAAAATTTTATATGGCGGCAAACGAGTAACGGTTAAAGGTCTTGAAAATGGTTATTATTTGGAACCAACAATCGTCGAAGTTTATGATGATCAATGTAGAGTTAATCAAGAAGAGATCTTCGGACCGGTTGTAACCATTATGCCTTTTGAAAGAGAAGAAGAAGCATTAAAAATGGCGAACAGTGTAAAATATGGGCTTTCGTCCACGCTTTGGACCACAAATATTAATCGAACCATGCGTATGAGCAAAAAACTGGAAGTGGGAATTGTGTGGGTCAACACCTGGTTGAATCGCGATTTAAGAACACCTTTTGGAGGCACTAAAAATAGTGGAGTAGGTCGTGAAGGCGGATTTGAAGCCCTTCGATTTTTCACTGAGGCTAAGAATGTGTGTATCGCGTATGAGGATGAATAATGAATAGTGAATAGTGAATAGTGAATAGTGAAAATTAATAAATCACATTAACTGATAAACTTTTAGACACTGAAAATTTGAAAATTGGTTCTATGTAACTTTGGAGCATTGCCACTTTGGAAAAAATTAATGAAGAAAGAAAACAAACGATATGAACTTAGATTTAAAAAATAGAAATGCTATTATCTGTGGAAGTACCGCCGGTATTGGAAAAGCTTCTGCCATACAACTGGCTCAGATGGGCGCCACAATAACATTGGTAGCCAGAAATGAAGAGAAACTGAAGGAAACCTTGTTGGAGTTACCTTTTAAAGACGGACAGAAACACAATTATATTGTAGCCGATTTTAATGATCCTGAAGACCTTAAATTAAAAATTGAACAGCGGGTTAAAGAAAAGAATTTTCATATTCTACTCAATAATACTGGTGGTCCTCAAGGGGGTCCGATTTTTTCGGCAGATGTTTCAGAGTTTACAAATGCTTTTTCGCAGCATCTGGTTTGCAATCAGATATTAGTACAGGCGGTCGTTCCCGGAATGAAAGAAGAGGATTTTGGTAGGATCATCAATATCATATCGACTTCTGTAAAACAGCCTATTGACGGGCTGGGAGTGAGTAATACGATTCGAGGCGCAGTTGCAAGTTGGAGCAAAACCCTAGCTAATGAGTTGGGTCAATTTGGAATTACTGTAAACAATGTACTTCCCGGCTTTACAGCTACTGATCGCTTGGATGATATCGTGGGAAATGCTGCCAAAAGGATGAATAAAACAGAAGCTGAAGCCAGTGCATTTATGAAGAGTCTCGTTCCCGCTAGACGTTTTGCACAACCTGGTGAAATCGCAAATGCGGTGGCCTTTTTATCAAGCGAAGCAGCAAGCTATATCAATGGTATTAACCTTCCGGTAGATGGAGGTCGTACCAAGTCCTTGTAATCCTAACGTGGATTTTTATTGACAGTAGGTAAGCAATCAGAAAGTTTGTAACTTTAGCTGAGTTTTAAAAGACGCATTTTGAAGTTAGTAAAGACTTTCGGGCAAGGATTGAGGCGGCATCCCCTGTAGTGCCAATATAGTAGAGTGAAACTCACTTTTTGAATACTACAGGGATATAGACGAAAGCCTGATCTAACGAAGCCCCGAAGTATGAGTGGCTTTGTTAGAGCACGCCAAAAATGCCATCAATAGATAAGACTAACTATTCGAAAAGAGATTCTACTTAGTTCACGGCGTTTTACATTTTGAAACAAAAAAACCTGTTAATCAGGAAACACATATGAAACGAAAACTACGCATTAACGGTCATTCGCACTTACTTCCTTATCCGGAGGAAATTCCGCAGTTTATGAAGGACAAGGAAATTTTTTGGGTGGATAAGGATCGAAAATTTATGCTTCAGAAAGATTGGAGTCGACCTGTGACAGATTCCAGTTTCTTCCTTGATGATAAATTGGAGTGGATGGAGCGATTTAAGATCGATCATGCGGTGGTTTTAAATCTGTCGCAACTATACGGAAATGGGCTGAGGGTTGAAGAAATGAAGCAGGCGTTGCGTTTTCAGAACGATTTTAATGCTAAGGTGCAGCGGGAACACCCTTCGAAATTTACTTGCGGATTCGTGGTGCATCCTGGGTTTGTAAGAGGTGCACAATGGGAAATGGAACGATGCGTGGAGGAATTGGGCATGCAATTATTGTGTTTGCCAACGCATTATATGGACACTATTGGGACATGGCGTTGCATTTTTGACGAAGAGAATGAACCTATTTTTGAAATGGCTAGTAAATACAATCTTGCCGTTGAAATCCATCCGTACGATGGGGAAAAATTTATAAAATTAGAAAATACGGCCTGGCGTTTTCACCTTATTTGGATGTTAGCTCAGTGTGCCGATGCATATCATTTTTTGACTTTAAATGGATATGCCGATAAATATCCGAATATGCGTACCTGCTTCGCGCATGGGGGGCAGTTGGCGCAGATGAATCTTGGAAGACGAATTCAGGGATTTGATGGGAGACCGGATTTATTTGAAGGAAAGACACATCCACGAAGAGCTGTGGGACATAAAAACATCTTCTTTGACACCTTGGTTCACGATACCGGTTCTTTAGAATTGCTCGTAAAGAATCAGGGCTCCAAGCAGGTATTAATGGGACTGGACGACCCTTATCCTTTGGGTGAAATGGAAAGTGCGGTGCAATCTTCGTATCCGGGAAAAATATTGGATCTGGCTTTGGAGCGTAAGATTTTAAATGAGGATCAATGCGATGCGATCTGGGAAACAAATGTAGTTCAATGGTTGTGTGGTGATGACGAAGCCGCCAAAGCAAAGCTCTATAAACGAATTCTGGGCTAATATGACCGAGGTTACAAAGTTTTATATCTTTTCACATATTTTCATTTCGTTTATTGGTGCGGTTCTCCTGATTGCAATTTGAGACTCACTTTGAGAGAACTCTTCCTCTCTCCTATTTGTTTGTTTAAAGTGACCGAATTATCTCCTTTAAAGTATGTGGCTTTTATAATGGGTGTATGGTTTTCGGCTAATTTCTACGGGCATTTCTTTGCAGGTAAGATTGCCAAACTCACCTCGGCTTCGAATGGGGAGCCTACTATTTTTTCTGAAGGTTATTTTGGCGATATAGTCACCGCTATTACTGGTCTTAACCACGAGTCTGCTTTAAACGGTGGCGAAGTATTACAACAGTTATTTTCGTATGTTTCTGTGTATGCAAGTTTTGGAGTAATTAGTGTAATTGTAGGTATATTTGCCATACTAATTTCACCTGTTATTAAGAAGATGATGGCAGGTATTCATTAAAGAATATGGACTTTTTACCTGAAAAAATTGACAACTATGCTGTGGCTCATTCGCAATCGGAACCAGAATTGCTTCAAAAACTAAATAGGGAAACCTGGCAGAAGCAAATGCAACCACGAATGCTGAGTGGTCACTTTCAAGGACGAGTATTGAGCATGCTTTCGAAACTAATTAAACCACAATGCATTCTCGAGATAGGAACTTATACAGGGTATTCGGCCTTATGTCTTGCAGAAGGAATGGCTTCGGAAGGAACGCTGCATACCATAGACATCAATGAAGAATTACACGATTTTCAACGTCGGTATTTTAATGCTTCAGAGTTTGGAGATCGTATTTTTCAATACACAGGAAATGCGTTAGAAATTATTCCGAAGCTAGAAAAAAACTTCGATCTCGTCTTCATAGATGCCGATAAAAATAATTATCCAGCTTATCTTGAAATGCTGCTTCCGAAGTTAAAAAAAGGCGCTGTCATTTTAAGCGACAATGTACTGTGGAGTGGAAAAGTAGTGGAAGAAATCTCGGAGCAGGATGAAGACACTAAAGCAGTGATTAGGTATAACAAAATGCTGAACACAGATTCGAGGTTGGAATCGGTGTTGTTACCAATTAGAGACGGACTTACCATTAGCCGTGTGAAGTAAATTTACGGTGTAAAAATCTTATTTTTGATTGCGTAAATTACTAGTCCGGTGCGGTTTCTAAGGTTTAATTTTTCGAAAAGCACATCTCGATATCCTTCTACTGTTTTAGGGCTCAAGCACATAATATCAGCGATTTCTCGATAGGTTTTTTCGGAACATGCATGTTTTATAAATTCAATTTCTCTTTCTTTAAGAGAAGCAATACCTGTGTCTTTATTGCGAAGGGAATCTACTAATATTCTGGCAATAGTATTCGTGTGATAATAACCATTATTAATCACTTCCAAAAGAGCTTCATTGAGTTCAGCTTTTTTAACATCCTTCATTAGATAACCTTTTGCACCTGCACGTAGCATTTTAAGAATGGTGTTTTCTTCTTCTTCAATAGAAAGTGCTAATACTTTTACATCCGGGAAATGATCTTTTAAATAAACAGTGGTTTCTATACCATTTAGTATAGGCATATTGACATCCATTAAAACGACGTCGGGAATATTTTCCTTACTTTCAAATTTATCAATCAGCTCCTGACCGTTATTACATAAATACAAAACTTTGAAATCATCGAAGGCTTCGACCAAAGAACCAATTGCTTGTGAAAGTAAAACATGATCATCCACAACTACTACCGAATATGCCATAATTATTAAGTTTTATATATAAAAAAAAGTTTAGTTCCTTTACCGGGTTCAGATTCAATCCGGACATCTGCGTTTATCAACTTGGCGCGGTTCATCATATTACTTAGACCTATGCCACTAAAGGTACTAATTTTATTGGCATCGAATCCAACCCCATTATCGCAGGCGTCGATTTCGAGCGTTTTGCCAGAATAGCGAACTTTTACTTCAAGTTTTGTTGCTTTGGAATGTTTAATAGTATTGGTGAAAAACTCTTGCAACATTCTAAATATAATGATTTCTATTTTATGATCTATCGCAAAATAACTTGCAGTGCATTCCATCGAAGTAGCCAAATACCGCAACCTATTGAAGCGTTCTATTTCCAATTGTAGGGCTTCGACTAATGTTAGATTTGTAAGTGTATCGGGGTTAATATTTTTTGAAAGGCTTCTAAGCTCGTCCAAACTTTGTCCTAAGGTTTCTATAGCCTCATCAATCGCCTCCGGATTATCTTTGGCGTTTTGCATTTGAATTTTAGACAAAGTGAGCAGTTGCCCAATATTATCATGTAACTCCCAACTAACGTTTCGCAGGGTATCCTCTTTTATTTCAATTTGAGTTTCAATTATTTCTTCTTTGAATCGGTTTTCAGCTTCCCGTTGTTCTCTTAAAAGCCTATTTTTTCTTTTCTGAAAAAGTATAAAAAGAAGAATCAACGTCACAGCTAAAAGCAATGCAATTACTGAAAAAATGATTAAAAATGATTGTACTTCTTTTTCGTCCATAAAAATCCGATTATATAACAACCATAAAGAATACAATTTAAGCTAAGTAAAATGATCATCCTACTCAAAGCTCCAGTATTTAAATATTTAGATAGCTGGGCCAATGGCACCATTCCTAGGTAAAAAAGCAATAGTCCTATTGAAATCCAAAAACTTAATTTGTATTTAACAATAAGCACTTCATCACTGTTGAGCAGTTGATAAAAATGAAACATAGTCAACACCAATAATCCTATCGAACCTGCTATGAAAGCATAGGCTCTATTTCCAAATGATTCTGGGAGAATGTATGCTAAAATCGAAAGTATAATAAAAAGACCGGACACTAAGTATACGGTCTTTCTAAAAATCCGCTTTCTTAGAATATTGTGGTACCAATAAAAGTAGAATAAAAACGAAATAATCATAAATATTTGATAGAACCATTCAACAGCAATTCCATTGTAAATGCATATCACTCCAATAATTTCAATAATGAACGTAAGCCATAAGAAATATAAGAAATGCTTTTCACTTGAATGCTTATACTTATTGAAATAAACGGTTGCCGCTATTGCAGCTATGAATTCTAAAACATTTACGATATTGTATAAATTATCGGTATTCACTTAATTCTAAATAACAAATTAATTAATAGTTATTTGGCGGCAAACCACCATGTCCCATATTTAAAGGACTTATTCCTTCTATATTCCCTTCATTTTCTTGGATTGGAGCGAAACCTTTCCGTAAAGGTGATGGCTCTTGCGGAGAAGTTGGAGTAAGAAAAACAGTAGTATATCCAAAAGTATCATCCCCATTTGGCGATGGAGGATAGGCGGCCAAATAAATGCGAATACCCAAATTATCCAGGTTTCGTTCTCCTGCTTCATACTCTACGTATTCAATATATTTTTTTAAAGTGTCTAGAGAGAACCAGAATTCTCGAGTATCCTGATACCCAAGAATCTGTCCTATTGTATCATATCTCGTGCTAATGTAATTATTCTCAAGTCCATCCGCTTCTTCATAACTTATGACCTGTCCCGGAGGTGGCACAGGATGCTCACAGGATGCGAAGACAATTAAGAATAATGTTACACTAAAAATTGATAATAGAGGTTTAATCAGAGTTTTCATAATCAAATGATTTTAAGGTTTCTATAAAGTTAGAGATAATTAATTAATAATTGTGAGGACATCTATTCGATAACAGTTTAGGGGATATAACCCATAGTATTTCACAAAGAAAGTACATAATCTTAAAAAATACGGGGAGCAATTAACTTGAATTGTTTAGGGGTAAAACCCCTTTTAAGTCTAGAATTACCCTCATACAAAAAGGTGATACGCCCGATCGATTCAAGGTTTTTATCTTTTTGAAAACCAGCCTTTTAACTCTTGTCAAGATTAACACTTCATTGCATCTTTGTCTGGAAATTGTGAAGCATATTTCTTAATTGTTTAAAATTACTACACTAGCTATTTAGAATATTAAACGATGACACAAAAGTTAAACCATTTGTTACATATGTGACACAGCTTCATCAATTTCACAACTAGTTTAGCAAAATAATAATCAATAAGTATTAACCTTTAAAAAGTGAATTATGAAAAAAACAATGTACATCGTACTATTAACAGTTTTCTCGGTTGGCTTTTCCTATGCTCAAAGTTTGAGTCAGACTGTAATAGGTAGTTCGGGAGCAACCATTACCGGTGCTTCTAACTCCCTGGGCTTTACAGCGGGAGAAGCTGCAGTTGGCGACCTTACAAACGGGGTTAACCTAGGCCAGGGATTTTGGCTTGGAGCGACAGCAGAACTCGTATTAAATACAGAAGACTTCTCACTTGAAATTCAGACAACAGTATTTCCTAATCCTGTAACCGACTACCTAAACTTATCTTTTAATGAGATGGTAGGGGAAGATTTTGAAATTATGTTATACGACTTAAACGGAAGAATGATCTTTCAAAAAAAACTGCTTAATGCATCCGAAAATGAAACCTTGAATTTCACAACATATAGCAGCGGAATGTATGTGTTAAACATCGTCCAGAGTGCTACTAACAAATCAAAAACTGTAAAAATTATTAAAGACTAATTATTATGAAAACAACAACAACTTATATCGCAATCGCAACACTTTTACTAACTTTCACAGGTGTCTTTGCGCAGAATATTCAGGATGAATCTCAATCATCAAATGCCGATTATTTGGCTAAAAAGGAACTAGATCTTCAAGCCGCTAATCGTGCAGATCTTGACGCTCAACCTATTATAGTATCAGAGAATCAAAACAAATTGGCTGCTGCAGAACGTATCAATTATCAGGCTGTAGCTCGAGACGCTGGAGGTGTACTTATGGCAAATACAGCTGTAACTGTTGATTTTGAGATTAGAGACGGAGCCGGTGGACCAGCAGTGTTTAATGAAACTCATAACTTAGTTACTAATGTGACTGGAGTATTTTCTACACAAATAGGTAATACAGTTTCATTAGCAAACGTTAATTGGCTAGATATCAATGCTTGGTTACAAGTAGATCTTAATGGAACAGACGTGGGAGAAACTCGTATGGGTAGTGTTCCAACAGCTTTACATAGTAAAAATAGTGGAGCTGTTATGATTTATGGATCGGGTACAAACAATGCCGATAAAATGATCGCACAACATTCGCCAGCATTCCCGGGATGGGGTATTGGTTATAACGATGCTACAGATGTAATAGATTTTATGTCTGGTGGAACTAAAACTATGCGCGTGGATTTAGGTAATGGATCTATAAGCACCAATAGCAATGTGGAAGTATTACAAACTACTACCACACCCGCTCTAAACAGGGTATATGGAAACTCAATGCCTATTGCTTATGGAAGTATTGATTCTGGCGGGTCAATTAGTACTGGTTATGGTATTACTTCAGTTTCTAATACTGGTGCGGGAACATATGATATAGTATTAAATCATGATACTAATATCAGCAACTCAATCGTGATGATTACTCCTTTTACAGGAGCAATTGGTGTTCCAGAGATCTGTGGATACAATCCAACAGGTACTAATACATTTACCGTAAATATCCAAACGGTAGGTGGTGCTGGACAATCAAGTGCCTTTGCATTTGTAGTTTATGGTAATCATTAAAAACAACCTTAATTCCAATTGGAATTAGTCTATATAAAAAGGTTCAGAAATAATTTTTCTGAACCTTTCTCTTTTGTCTTTTTAAATCGCTGAGCCGTTTACAAGGCATCAATATTTCCTTAGCCTATAGTACTACTCTTGTTAGGGTAAAACTCTGCACTTTGTCACAGTTTATTGAGCATCTGATTTAGAGATCAGGATGTATATTTAGACCAAACCAAAGCTGCGATTCCCACTGTTCTTGCCGTCGCAACCGAAGAACCTCCGACATGCTTTACAAGATAACAGTAAACTCTATCTAACAACATAAGCTTATTAGCAATTTAGATACATCAGGCAATTAACTTGAATCGTTTAGAGGTAATACCCCCTTTTAAGTTTAGAATTACCCTCATACTAAAGGGTGATACGCCCGATCAATTAAAGGTTTTTATCTTTTTGAAAACCAGCCCTTTAACTCTTGTTAAGATTAACACTTCATTGCATCTTTGTCTGGAGATTTTGAAGCAAATTTCTTAATTGTTTAAAATAGCTATACCAGCGATTAAGAATATTAAACGATGATACAAAAGTCAAAGCATTTGTTACATATGTAACACAGCTTCAACAATTTCACAACTAGTTTAGCAAAATAATAATCAATAAGTATTAACCTTTAAAAAGTGAATTATGAAAAAAACAATGTACATCGTACTATTAACAGTTTTCACAGTTGGCTTTTCCTATGCTCAAAGTTTGAGTCAGACTGTAATAGGTAGTTCGGGAGCAACCATTACCGGTGCTTCTAACTCCCTGGGCTTTACAGCGGGAGAAGCTGCAGTTGGCGACCTTACGAACGGAGTTAACCTGGGCCAGGGCTTTTGGCTTGGAGCGACAGCAGAACTCGTATTAAATACTGAGGATTTCTTACTTGAAATTCAAACATCGGTATTTCCTAATCCAGTAACCGACTACCTAAACTTATCTTTTAATGAGATGGTAGGAGAAGATTTTGAAATTATGTTATACGACATAAACGGAAGAATGATCTTTCAAAAAAAACTGCTTAGTGCATCCGAAAATGAAACCTTGAGTTTCACTTCATATAGCAGCGGAATGTATGTGTTAAACATCGTCCAGAGTGCTACTAACAAATCAAAAACTGTAAAAATTATTAAAGACTAATTATTATGAAAACAACAACAACTTATATCGCAATCGCAACACTTTTACTAACTTTCACAGGTGTCTTTGCGCAGAATATTCAGGAAGGATCTCAATCATCAAATGCCGATTATTTGGCTAAAAAAGAAATAGATCTTCAAGCCGCTAATCGTTCAGATCTTGACGCTCAACCAATTATAGTATCAGAGAATCAAAACAAATTGGCTGCTGCAGAACGCATCAATTATCAGGCGGTAGCTCGAGACGCTGGAGGTGTACTTATGGCAAATACTGCCATAACTGTTGATTTTGAGATTAGAGACGGAGCCGGGGGACCAGCAGTGTTTAATGAGACTCATAACTTAGTTACTAATGTGACTGGAGTATTTTCTACACAAATAGGTAATACAGTTTCATTAGCAAACGTTAATTGGCTGAATATCAATGCTTGGCTACAAGTGGATCTTAATGGAACAGACGTGGGCGAAACTCGTATGGGTAGTGTTCCTACAGCTTTACATAGTAAAAATAGTGGAGCAGTTATGATCTATGGATCGGGTACAAGTAACGCTGATAAAATGATCGCACAGCATTCGCCAGCATTCCCGGGATGGGGTATTGGATATAACGATGCTTCAGATGTAGTAGATTTTATGTCTGGTGGAACTAAAACTATGCGCGTTAATCTAGGTACTGGAGCTATAAGCACCAATAGCAATGTGGAAGCGCTTCAAACAACTACATCACCTGCACTTAACAGAATGTATGGAAACTCATTACCGATTGCTTTTGGAAGGGTTGACGTCAGTGTTACCACGGGATATGGGGTTTCATCTGTATCGAACCCATCGACTGGAGTTTACTTAATAACGCTGGATAATTCGGCTGCTTCAGCAGGTGATTTAGTCCCTATGATTACACCATTTACACTTGTAGGAAACGGTGAAATGACCGGTTTCAATCCAATAAGTGCCAATAGTTTTGAAGTTAAAATATTCAATGAAGCTGGAGCTCCGAAGGCCTCTGCTTTTAGTTTTGTTGTGTTTGCAAATCGATAAAAACTCTAAAGCCCTCTTCAAAACATAATCAGTTTGAGGAGGGTTTTATTTATACTAGTATTTTTTTTTCATAGCACTATATGTGCAAATAAAAAGGTTCAGAAAAAACGCCTCTGAACCTTTTGCTTTTTTACTCAATAAGTACTATTATTATTGAACCGCTTGCAAGGCATCTATATTTCCATAGCCTTTAGTACTACTCTTGTTAGGGTAAAACTCGGCACTTTGTCGCATTTTATTAAGCACCTGATTTCGAGTCCAAGATGTATGTTTAGACCAAACCAAAGCTGCGATTCCTGCTGTTGTTGCGGTCGCGACCGAAGAGCCTCCAACGTACTTTTTGTCGCCATTATAAAATCCTAATACCGCACCAGTGCGTCCATCATCATTGTCTCGTTCCATTACAACCGTAAATTCAATCTCACTTCCATCATGACAGGTATCGCATTGTTGATAGCTTCCATCATCAGTGATTCCGGTTACAGCAACGGTTTCATTCATACTTGCAGGAAAAATAACCGGATACCAATTAGTTAAAGCCGTAGAAGTACCACCAGCAGCGAAAATCAATTTCCCTCTATTATAGGCATATTTAACACCATCACTTACGTTGCCAATAGACCAAGGATAACCAACAGACATAGAGATTATCTTAACATCACTGCGATTTCCAAGAGCCACTAATGCATTCTTCACACCTTTACGTTCGTGATAATCATTTAAAAGTACATCTTCTGTAGCTCGATAAGACACCAAATTACAATTATAAGCCACTCCTACCGGCATATAATTATCATTCCGGGGAGAAGCAATGGTGGAACCCATTGAAGTACCATGACCACATTTATCGTGCGGCCCATCTGTGTTATTAGACCACCACCACGGAGAATCGATAAAAGTTCCATATTTCTGAATACTCCTACCACTGCTATACCCATCGTTGAAATTACTTCCCAAATACGGCTGACTTTGAGAAACACCTGTATCAATAAGGCCCACGGTAATTCCGGCGCCGGTACTATGTGCCCATGCTGCCTCGATATTATGTTGATCAAATGTCCAACTTATCAAAGCATTTGGAGCTATCGTTCGGTAATCATTATTGTTTAAATTCTGCCCATCTTTACTACAGCCACTAGAAGAAAATTCCTGTGGATAGTACCCGGAAGATGTATAAAAAGAATAACCGTTTGGTTCCAAATAGCGGATATCATTTCTTTTTCTTAATTCTGAAATGGTTTCCAAAGACTTCAACTGCACATCGATTACATTCAAAATCGCATCATCTTCAATGATTAGTTGTTTTTCTGAAAGACTTTCCACTTCAGAAACTAAAGCGATTATGTCATTTTTTATATTAGTGAGGCGTAGATCTTCACTAGTTCTGAAGCTTTCTCCCTTGGCTCCATATCCGATGGTAATAAATTCATTTCCATGCACTGCAGCACTCCAAAGTACCTGATCGGAGACATCTTTCCAACTAAATATACCCGTTGTATTGAGGCGCTCATCAATTATTTTATTGATCTGTTCAATATTTAATAACTCCTGTGAAGTTTGTGTGGTGTTGCTCTTATTCTGTGATGCTTCGGAAGCTTCAGAAGAGACATTAGTATTTTCTAATTGATCTTGCGTACAAGAAGTCATCAGAATACAGACAAAGGCAAAAATGCCCAGAATATTTTTTTTCATTATGCGATGGTTTTTGTTAATTCCATCAAGATATGAAATTTTTAAATCTTCAGAAGAAATCTTTTACATAGAAAATGCCCCATCATAGCAAAGGCAGTGCCTACCAACGCACCTACCAATATGTCGCTGGGATAATGTACTCCCACATAAATTCTGCTAGTCACAAATAAAACTGGCCATAAATAAGCAAGGAAAATCCAGTTCGTGAACTTTCGAAGTGATAATACTACAAAGGTGGTCACAGCAAAACTCGATGATGCATGTCCTGAAAAGAAACTATGATTTGTGGGTTTTTGAAGTGCCCTTATCAAATCATTTAAGGCTTCCACATTATTGGGTCTTAGACGTGCTACAAAATCTTTAACTAAGTCGGTAAAGAAGATAGTCACGATAAAAGTCAGCACCATAAATAAAACGACTAAAGCGCCGTTTTTTGGTTTGTAATAGTAAAAAATAAGAACAATAAAAAGAATAAAAAGAGGGATCCAGGTTTCTATTTGAGTTACCAAAATCCAGAAACTATCCCATCGCTCAATTCCCAGGTTATTAAGAAAAACAAACAACTCCCGATCCCAAGTTTTCAGGGTTTCAATCATTAAAATTTCCTTTTAACCGGACCTGTAATTTCCTCTATATCATCTTTAACCCCATCAAGTTCCTTCCGAACATCTTTAGTAATGTCGAGATCTATATCGTGTTTTTCGGCACTTTTAGTGATTTCTTGTTTAATATCGTTGGTGGCATCCTTAATTTGTCGCATCCCTTTCCCTAGTCCTCTTGCAATTTCCGGAACCTTGTCGGCACCAAAAACAAGTAGCACCACAAAGAGTATAAACCCAATTTCGGCACCACTAATAAATAAAGAAATAGCCTGATAAGTCATGCTGCAAATATACAAATTCGGAAGTCAGAATTTGTTAATCTATTTTGAAAATATTAAAAACAAAAAACGCTGCAGCAATACTAGATTGTGCAGCGTTTTTTTGTTTAAAAATGCTAAGAATTAATCCCCTTTTACATTTTGCTTAAAGGTATTGAACTCACCTAATTTCTTACGTTTTGGCCAACTGTTATTTGAAGTATCGATATCGGCTGTTTCTTCGTCCGGATCTACCATGATCTTGGTAATTTCTTTTTCCGAAGCAATTACTTTCCCAACAGCAGCATCATTCTTTCTCCAAATTTCAGCAGGATAAGTAATACGTTCTGTTGTACCGTCGCTATACGTGTACTCGGCTATAATTGGCATAGGAATTCCTCCCGGCTTTTCGAAAGTAACTTCATAGAAAAAGTTCGGATTCTTCATACCCGCTCTATCATCTACCGGTACATTATCCATAATATACTGTTGCAAGGTAGAAACATCTGCCAAGGTTGAGGTTCTCATACTTTCTTCAAAATCCTCGCTATCCTCGTCTACAAGATAGACCAATGGCGGAAGATCACTTTCTTTCATCCCTCTGGCTTCCATCATTTCTCTTACTTCCTTGTTCATTTTTGAAGTCACATAAAATTTCTTCACCTCCTTTACACCTATATCAGTATAATCTGTTGTATAGAACCATGCTCTCCAAAACCAGTCAAGGTCTACTGCAGAAGCATCTTCCATAGTACGGAAGAAATCCTCTGGTGTAGGATGCTTAAACATCCAGCGTTGTGAATACGTTCTAAACGCGTAGTCAAAAAGCTCACGACCCATAATGGTTTCACGAAGAATATTAAGTCCGGTTGCCGGCTTGGAATAAGCGTTAGCTCCAAAATTATAAGTGTTAAGTCCTTTGGTCATAATAGGCGCCATTTCGTCCTGCTCCCCAGCCATATAATCTATAATCTTGTTCGCCGGTCCACGTCTAGAAGGATATTCCTTATTTGGTGCAATAGCATCCGGGTACCACTCACCAAAATCTTGTTCGGCCACATATTGTACGAAAGTATTTAACCCTTCATCCATCCAAGTCCATTGACGTTCATCACTGTTTACGATCATCGGGAAATAATTATGTCCTACTTCATGGATAATCACACTCATCATTCCATATTTAGTACGCTCACTGTAGCTACCATCTTTTTCCGGTCTACCGTAGTTCCAGCAAATCATCGGATATTCCATCCCTTGGTTCTTAGCATGCACCGAAATCGCTTTATTATAAGGATAATCGAATGACATTCTAGAGTAAGATTTAAGTGTACTAGCCACTACCACGGTTGAATAATCTTCCCATAGTGGGTTTCCTTCCGGAGGATACATAGAAACTGCCATTACGTCCTTATTTCCAATTTTTACAGCCATCATATCCCAGATATAACGTCTGGAAGTTGCGAATGCGAAGTCTCTTACAAATTCCGCTTTTAATTTCCATGTTTTAGTTCCTGCAGCAAATCCTTTCGAAGCTGCTTCCACTTCATCCTGAGTAACAATAATAACTGGTTTGTCATAAGCCTTTTTTGCTTGCTCATAACGATTCATCATTTGCTTAGAAAATACTTCTTTTCTATTCTGAAGTACTCCCGTACCGTCCAATATGTGATCTGAAGGAACCGTAATGTTTACTTCATAGTTTCCGAAGGGAAGAGCAAACTCATCTCGTCCCCAAAACTGACTATTCTGCCATCCTTCAACATCATTATAAACTGCCATTCTTGGGAAAAACTGTGCAATTACATATCCTTTATTTCCATCTTCAAACTCTTCATAACCACTTCTGGCACGGTTAACAACGTGATTATTTACATTGTACCACCATTTAATAGAAAATTCGAATTTCTCACCCGGCTGAAGATTTTTAGGCATCTCCACTCGCATCATCGTTTGATTGATTGTATACTGAAGATTTCCACCTTTAGAATCTTTTACCATCTCGATATTAAATCCTCCATCGTATGGACTACCCATATAATTCGTTACGAAATTTGAAGCCATATCTGCAGGAGTAGCGCCACTTCCTTCAATTAACGGTGTTTTAGAATCTTTAGCACGAACATTTTGATCTAGCTGAACCCATAGATATTCCAACACATCCGGAGACTTATTGGTATATGTAATAGTTTCGTACCCACTTAGTTTCGAAGTTTTGTCGTCCAGCACAATGTCCATTACATAATCAGCTTGCTGCTGATAATAATTTGGTCCGGGTGCACCGCTAGCAGTTCTAAACATATTAGGAGTAGAAAACTCCTGATACATCTGCTTAAACCTGTTTTGGTTAGTGTGTCCCGGTTTACGTTCTACCTTCTCTTCCTCTTGTCCAAAGGTCATTCCCGCGCTTAGTAGAACTACAACGAGCAACATATATTTTGTTAATTTCATAATAATTACTTGTGATTTATATTTAATAAGGGTCTAAAAATACTTTTTATTAGGAATTTAAGAATTGTTTAATTCAAGTTTAACAATCCTTTAGGATTATCTCTTTCCAGAATTAAGCTTTTACGTTTGCCTTTTTCCTTAAAATGAATAATATTTTGTTGTTCTTCAAACAAATCCATTAGTAGCTTGTTTTCAACTTCAAATGTCTTGAGAGAGGAAACTCCTGTCACCTCGATATAGACTTTTACCATGTCGATTTCGTATTCCTTTCCTATATAATTTAATTCTACAGGCTTGCCATTGACCCATATTTTTAATTTCTGAAGAACATATTCTTTTAGATATAAAGCATCGCTTTCTGTTTCGCGTTTGGTATCTAGAGAAATATCTGGATTATAACGTTGTTGCAGCACATCTTCAATGTCATCAATAAATATTTGAGAAATAATCTGAAGGCTTTGCTTTTCTTCAACATATTCAACCTTTGTGATGCTTACATAAAACTTGTGATCTGAAGCTCCCACTAGAATTGGAAAGAGTAATAATAAGGTTACAACTTTTAAAATTTTCATTATTATTTGGAGAATTAATTAATGTAAGACTTTTTTAATAATGCTTCGTTACAAATATCATTCCTTTGGTTCAATTATTCTGGAAAGATACTCTAAACTCTTAGATTCTAAAATTTGCAGGACATTAGCGAAATTCTCTTTTTTAAAATCATCTTGAATGTCAGAGGTTTCTATACAAAACAACATAAAATCGTACATTCTTTCCTTCGGAATATTATATGCTTCCAAAAAGAACTGATGTCCGTAAAAGCTAAGTATCTGAGCTGCTGTCATGTTTTGAGCCTCCCATTTTCGCTTTATTTTTAGTTTCTTATAATAGCCGCTAATATGCTTGTACATCGCTTCGATATCTAACGCTGTCGCCAATCCAAAGTAAGGCACGATAGGCACTATCTTTTCTTCAGGAATCCCTTTAAAACCGGGAATTCCGACATCATCGAAATTGAGGTCTTTTTCTGTCTTGATGTTTTTAAGGTCGGTCGCTATATTACCTGACAAATTATTTCCTAAAACTACCTCATCCAGCTCGTTAATAAGTTTGGTGAGTGTAATTGTTAGAAATCCGGAATCGAAAATCTCATCACTTATCGGAATTTTTTCAGGGTAATAAGCAATCGAAGAAATTACAAGGGTATCTTTTCTTTTTACGCCAATTGAGAAGTTTCCATATTCATCTGTAATGGCATTGTATCGCGACGTAGTATTTAGAACATGAATACCTTCAACGTCTTCATCATTTGTAATCTTAGCCTGAAGAACTTTAGTCTGTGCAGATATAAACGTGGAAAAAAACAAAACGCTTAATAGAATACAAAATTTAATTTTCTTCACGCTGTTTATTATATTCGATGCTTTTTTGATGTACGAAGTCTAAAAGGACTATTTCGTTATTTCCCTTTAAATACTCTCGCTGCATCCCATTTTCTTCAACATAATAAAGAAAGTCATTAACTAAATGCGCCGGAATATCAAAATTTGAAATAACAAAATCATTACCAAATCGCTGACGCAATCCACGTCCTACCAGCTCGATTTCATCATTCTGTTCTTTAACTGTCGTTTTCACTTCTTTTTTCGAAACTATTAAACTAAAAACACCCGCAACAAGTCCTAAAATATCTCCGCCATACTGCTCTTGTCCATTGTGAAATGCGTCATGTGCTGCATTACCTCTTATGGCGCTATACTGGTCATCGGCAAACTCGTAATCAAAATTCAGGGTTTCATACGACAGATTCAGTTTGGATTCTATTTCGATCGTTTTAACCCTTCCCACATCGGCAATTATATTTCCCGATAAATCGTAAGGACGCACAATCACTTCATCAAGCTGATTCACGACCGGATTAAGGTATATACCCATATTCCGGCTATCAATAACTCCCTTATCCACAATTACCGTAAAAGTTGAAAATTGTAAAGCAGTAATTGCGACACGGTCATTTTCGGCTACCTCCAGTTCGAAGGTTCCATTTTCTTTAGTAATTGTGCCTTGTTGAGACGAAATATTGTAAATCGAAACACCCTCAATATCTTCTCCTACCGGAGCTTTTACTTTCCCATTTACTTTAATACGATCTATGTCCTGTGCCATGAGAGTAAATGGCAATAAGAATATAAATAGATAAAGTAGTTTTTGTCTCATTCTATAAATTTACGCATAGTTTTCTTACAATTATCTTAAAGTATTATAGCAGTATTGTTAAATTTACTTAATATGATATCCGAAAGTACCGTTCTTTCAAAACGGACGTAGTACATTGCTCATTGAATATTGAATATTGATTATTGATTATTGAAAAAGATTCCCATGAAAAACTTAATTATAGCTAGTACCTCAACAGTCTTTGGTGGAAAATATCTGGATTATCTATTGGAAACTCTTGCAATCTTCTTTTCTGAAACTGATGAGATTATTTTTATTCCGTATGCACGTCCCGGAGGAATTTCACACGACGATTATACGGCAAAAGCTTCCGAAGCGTTTAAAAAAATTAACAAGAAAATTGTTGGTATTCATACATTCGATAGTCCCAAAGATGCTCTTTTAAAAGCGAAAGGTGTATTTACCGGCGGTGGAAATACCTTTGTTTTGGTTTCAAAATTATACCAACATCAACTAATAGAACCTCTGCGAGATGCAATTTTTAAAGGGCTTCCCTATTTGGGCACTAGTGCCGGAAGTAACATTTGCGGAGTAAATATTCGAACCACCAACGATATGCCAATTGTCTATCCTCCCTCTTTTAAAACCCTGGGAGTGGTTCCGTTTAATATCAATCCGCATTATCTGGATCCTGAATCGAACAGTAAGCATATGGGGGAAACCAGAGAAACCAGAATACAGGAATTTCATACTCAAAATACCATCCCGGTTGTGGGGCTCAGAGAAGGTAGTTGGTTAGAAGTAAAAGGAGATACAATAAAATTAAAGGGAGAATTAAAAGCCCGAATTTTCACGCAAGGAAAAAAAGCTTTTGAAGTTGAAACCGATACCGTTCTTGAGAATTTATGATGTAAAAATGGAATCTGACTATAGTTCCTTTATAAAATGATAACCTTTAGCCACAAATCCCTCGTTATAATAAAATTTGTGTGAAGGAAAATTATGCACATAGGTATTGAGCTCCACCCATCTGCATTTTTTACTCAAAGCAAGATCATAAACAAATTGCATCAATCGTTTTCCAAGACCTTGATTGCGATATTTTTCATCTATTATGACGTGATCAACTTCAATACTTCTTCCAGCATAATGACGGGTCTGATACCACATCCCACAAATTCCAATCAATGTTTCTGCATCATAAATCCCTAAACACTCATAATTTTGAGTTATCATCTCAAGAATTCTTTCTTTTAAATCTACTTCGGAAACTTTACCCTCTCCCAGCTTTTGAAGCCAAGGAACGATGATCAATATATCCTTAGCGGGAATAATCCGAAATGAAATTGTTGAATCTATCAAAATAGTACTAATTTTAAATCGTTACTAAGATATAAAATGAACAGAAACAAATTCATAAAAATTACGGCTTTAGCTTCAGCAGGAATTGGAATCTTACCTCAACTGTCTTTTAGGTCCTTTCAAGAAAGTTTTACAAGAGATCAACTTATTGGAAAAGGAAACAAAGACATTGTTGGCAACACCTACACTTCAAAAATGCAAAAAGATACTTCCGAAGCTTTCCAAAAGATGAAACTTGCCGCTTCCGAAGAAAACATACAGATAGAAGTCGTGTCTGCTTATCGTAGTTTCCAGAGACAGAAAGAGATCTACGAGGGCAAATACAAAAAATTCACCAAGCAGGGACTTTCACCAATGGCGGCCATCGAAAAGATAATTGAATATTCTACTATCCCCGGGACTTCTCGTCATCATTGGGGTACCGACATAGATATTATTGACGCCAATGCAAAACCCAGACCTGCAAGTGTGCTTCAGCCGCAACTTTTTCATGGAGATGGTCCTTTTTGTAAACTAAAAGATTGGCTCACTAAAAATGCTGCTACCTACGGTTTTTATGAAGTATACACAGACAACGCAAACCGAAAAGGTTTTAAATACGAACCCTGGCATTTTAGTTATGCTCCCGTTTCCATACCCATGCTCGCCGCTTATAAAAAGTTGGATGTACAGAAAATTCTTCAGGAAGAGAAAATTGCCGGTAGTGAATATTTTTCCGAAGCTTTTATCGGAAAATATCGAAGCGAGAATATTTTGGATATAAATCCCGAATTACTTTAGTAACTTTAGTACGCAAAAAACTGAAAATCATGAGAGGTAGCTGGAAAATAAGAATATTCATTGGACTTGCCATCGTAGCATTTGCCTTCTTTAAAAAGTGCTCTAATACTGAAGAAAACCCTTATACAGGTAAATCTCAGTTGATCTCACTTACTACCGAAGAGGAAATAGCAATCGGACTCCAAAGTGCGCCACAAATGGCACAGGAATACGGCGGATTATATCAGGACGCCGAAGCACAGGCATATGTAGATATGGTTGGCGCAAAATTGGTAAACAATAGTATTGCTAAGCAAACGCCATATCAATATGATTTTCACCTGCTCGCAGATCCCAACACTATCAATGCGTTTGCGCTTCCCGGCGGACAAATATTTATTACCTACGCCTTGTATTCGAAATTACAAAATGAAGATCAGCTCGCCGGAGTATTGGGTCATGAAGTAGGTCACGTTTTAGGACGACATTCGGCCGAACGGATTGCGAATACTGAGTTCTGGCAGACTATCTCACAAGGAGCTTCAGTGGGAGCAGATGCCGGTGGTTTAGTTTCAGGGATTGGTCAAAATGTACTGTTAGGCAACGGTCGCGGCGACGAATTGGAAAGTGACGATCTTGGGGTTCGTTTTATGCTCAAAGCCGGTTACAATCCGCGGGAAATGATAGGCGTTATGCAAATACTAAAAGATGCGGCCGGTCCCAGTCGAGTTCCCGAATTTCAAAGTACACATCCCGATCCAGACAATCGTATCGAAAATATCGAAGCATCCATTCGGAAATACGGCGGATAATAGCAATATCAAAACGAATAATGTACGTCTTTGCATCACATTAAATTGCTTGAAAACATCCTTCCCCTACCCTTCCTTCGAAGGAAGGGAGTTTATTTTAAAGCAGTTTTTTAAGTATCTCTTTGAATGGAGACCTTGAGTGATGTCTTATCAAGTTACAATTTCTATAATATTCATAATTCAACCTTCATTTGTTAAATAAAAACTAAATCATCTCGCTTCTTGTATGTAGATCTTACTCAGGCGGGTTTTTGTTTTTATCTTTGCATCATGAACAAAAAGGTGCTTTTACTCATTTTGGATGGCTGGGGAATGGCTCAGGATCCATCTGTTTCTGCGGTTGATCAGGCCGAAACCCCATTTATTGACTCTTTATATAAAAAATATCCGCACGCCCAATTGCTTACCCATGGTATGAACGTTGGTCTGCCAGAAGGTCAAATGGGAAATAGTGAAGTAGGACATATGAATCTTGGCGCAGGGCGAATTGTGTACCAGGATCTTGCAAAAATTAATCTGGCAGTTCAAAACAACATTTTAAAAGAAGAACCTGTTTTAAAGGACGCTTTTTCTTATGCGAAAATAAACCGTAAGAAAATTCACTTACTCGGACTTGTCTCGGATGGCGGAGTGCATTCGCATATTGAACATTTAAAAGGAATATTAACTGCTGCCCATAGCGAAGGCCTTGAAAATGTATTTGTTCATGCGTTTACAGATGGTCGGGATGTAGATCCCAAATCGGGCGCCGGACATATTGCCAATTTACAGGAACATATGCAGAAGACCACAGGGAAACTGGCGACGGTTGTTGGGCGTTATTTTGCCATGGACCGTGACAAACGCTGGGAGCGTGTTAAGAAGGTTTATGATCTTTTGGTCTTCGGAAAGGGTAGCTTTTCCAAAAATGCTGTAGAAAGTATTGAGGCGAGTTATGCAGAAGGAGTCACAGATGAGTTTATTGAGCCTATTGTTCTAACTGAAGCTAATTTACCACTCGCAACTATTGCTGAAGAAGATGTAGTAATATTTTTTAATTTCAGAACGGATCGTGGTCGAGAACTAACTGAAGTACTCACTCAAAAGGACTTTCCTGAGTTTGGGATGAAGAAACTTCCACTCTATTTCGTGACCCTGACAAATTACAAAGATTCATACGATGGAATTAAAGTAATCTACAACAAAGATAATATTACGGACACGCTCGGTGAAATTCTTGAGCGCAATAAGAGAACGCAGATACGAATTGCGGAAACTGAAAAATATCCGCATGTTACCTTCTTTTTTAACGGAGGAAGAGAAATGCCGTTCGAAGGTGAAAAGCGGATTCTTTGTCCGTCGCCAAAAGTAGCCACTTACGATTTGCAACCCGAAATGAGCGCCTATGAAATTCGAGATAAGATCATTCCGGAGATCAATGCGAAAACTGCTGATTTTATTTGCCTTAATTTTGCAAATCCAGACATGGTAGGACATACCGGTGTTTTTGAAGCCGCTGTAAAAGCTTGTGAAACAGTAGACACTTGTACCCGAAGTATTGTAGAGGCAGCTCTGGCAAATGATTATACAACGATTATAATCGCCGATCATGGTAATAGTGAAACTATGCGTAATCCAGATGGTTCACCAAATACAGCACATACAACAAATCCGGTTCCAGTGATTATTGTTGATCCGGAAATAGCTTCGGTTGAAGACGGAATTTTAGGAGATATCGCTCCTACTATCTTAAAATTAATGGGAATTGAAAAACCTAAAGTAATGACACAGCATTCAATTGTATAAAAATTTAGAAAAATGAAAAAGCTACTATTATTAATTACTGTTCTTGGCATTACTGCTTGTAATATGGGCAAAGAAAACAAGAACTCAGACGAAATCACTTCCGAAGAAAATAACATGGAAAAATCAAATGAAACTATGAATAAGCTCGTCGATGATCCGGAAGAAGAAGGGTCGAAAATGCTTATAGGTAAAATTAATTATGCCGGATTAAAATCGGAACCATTCGATATTTGGTTTAATCAAAGTAATAAAGAGCATATGCTCGATACAACAGCAATAGATTTAATAAAACCACTTCTTGAAAATGTGAGTATTAAAGTTTTTATGGGAACCTGGTGCGAGGATAGTCAGAGAGAAGTACCCGGACTTTATAAGGTCTTAAACGCGTCTAATTACAACATAGATACGGTTGAAATGATCGCGGTTTCTCGTGACAAGGACACTCCAGCCGGTCTTGAAAAAGGATTTGACATTCAATATGTACCCACCATCATTTTTGAAAAAGATAATAAGGAACTTGGACGTATTGTAGAATACACTCAGGATTCATTAGAGAGGGACATATTAGCCATTTTAAACGGCAGTGACTATCAACACTCATACGCCGAATAAATATCTGAAAACGGTATTTTCTTTGTAATTTTGGCAATCAATAGAGAACATGATGAATGAAACGTATACCATAGCAGTCGATTTTGACGGGACCATAGTGGAGGATGAATATCCAAAGGTTGGAAAGCCCGTGTTATTTGCCTTTGAAACCCTTAAAAAACTTCAGGAAAAAGGTCACAGACTAATTCTATGGACGTATAGAAAGGAGAAAGCATTAGATGATGCGGTAAGTTTTTGTAAAGAAAATGGAATAGTGTTTTATGCTGTTAACAAAAGTTTTCCTGAAGAGGTATTTGATCCTCGATATAGCCGAAAAATAAACGCAGACTATTTTATCGATGACAGAAATGTTGGCGGTTTAATGAGCTGGGGGGAAATATACCAACAATTTGTGGGTGGGCAAATGTCTCCTGCAGCCACAAAACCTAAGAAAAAAGGGTGGTTTTCTTTTTAATAAAGTACAATGATCATAGTAAAGACACTAGAAGAAATTGAATTAATGCGCGAGAGTGCTCTTGTTGTTTCCAAAACACTTGGAATGCTGGCAAAAGAAGTAAAACCTGGCGTTAGCTCGCTTTATTTAGATAAACTCGCAGAAGAATTTATTAGAGATCATGGCGCTGTTCCAGGATTTTTAGGTTTGTACGATTTTCCAAATACGCTGTGTATGAGCCCAAATGCTCAAGTAGTACATGGTATTCCTAATGACACACCATTTGCAGAAGGAGATATTATTTCTATCGATTGTGGTGCTGTAAAAAATGGGTATTACGGGGATCATGCCTATACATTTGCTATAGGAGAGATCGCTCCCGAAGTGGAAAAACTTTTAAAGATTACCAAGGAATCACTATATGTTGGTATTCGTGAGCTCAAAGTAGGAAAACGAGTTGGAGACGTTGGTTATGCTATACAAGAGTATTGTGAAGCTCATGGTTATGGCGTTGTGCGTGAACTGGTAGGTCATGGATTAGGTAAAACCATGCATGAAGATCCCGAAATGCCAAACTACGGTCGAAGAGGCCGGGGAAAAAAGTTCGTCGAAGGTATGACGGTTGCGATAGAACCTATGATAAATTTAGGAACACGTCGCATTGAACAACTCGATGATGGTTGGACCATTCTTACTGCAGACAGAAAGCCAAGTGCTCATTTTGAACATGACGTTGCAATTGTAAACGGTAAACCCGAATTACTTTCTACTTTCGCATATATCTACGATGCGTTGGTTATTGAAAGTGACGAGGAAGATGAATTCAGAGCTAAAGAACTTGTCCTTTAATCTGTTTCGCGAAGATTCACGGAAACTATAAATGACTCTTCTAAATAAAACGAATTTTACTTTTGAATAAAATCTTTAAATTTTTTCTGAATCTCATTCCGCGAACATTATTGATTAGAATGAGTTATCTGGTACGTCCATTTGTCGCATTTTTCTTAAGAGGCGAAACTTACACAGACCCGATAGATGGTAAATCGTTCAGAAAATTTCTGCCTTATGGTTACGAGAAAGTACGTGAAAATGTATTATCTCCCGGCACTTTATCATTAGAAAGACATCGATTATTCTGGTTATACCTAAAAAACGAAACTAAGTTTTTTACTGAAAAAGTAAAGGTCCTTCATTTTGCGCCGGAGCAGGCTTTTTATACGCGTTTCAGGAAAATGAAGAATCTAGATTATACTACTACCGATCTCAATTCACCTATCGCCGATGTGAAAGCAGATATCTGTAATCTGCCTTTTCACGATGATACTTACGATTATATTATTTGCAACCACGTTTTAGAACATATCCCGGACGATACCAAAGCGATGCAAGAATTATATAGAGTATTGGCGCCAGGAGGTACAGCAATACTGCAAGTTCCTTATGAGGCTGATAGAGATAAAACATTTGAAGATGATAACATCACAGACCCTAAAGAGCGTGCTGCCATCTTTGGACAGTACGATCACGTACGTGTTTATGGAATGGATTATTTCGAAAAACTGGAATCGATTGGATTTTCGGTTGAAGCCGTAGATTATACTAATAAATTAAGTGACAAAGAAATACACAAATTCCGATTAGCAAAAGGAGAATTATTGCCTGTTTGTAAAAAATAAACATTCACTTTAAACTGCTTCGACTCAATGACATATATATTAAGGGTATAATATTGATTGTTTTATTCTACCAATAATCTTCGGAAGCCATCGGTCATATAAACTTGTTCGGTATGTAAACTATCTGAATACGTAAAATAAGCTTCAATTTCCAACTTATCTTTCAATAAAACTTTTGCTTTTTCAAATCCTAAAGCCATGATGGTAGTCGCATAGGCATCAGCTATAGCACATGTTTCAGCAACTACTGAAGCACTTGTAATGTCACTTTGTTCGGCAGATCCGGTTAGCGGATTTATAGTATGGACATATTTTTTTCCGGTAAGCGAATCGGTTCTAAATTTTCTATAATTTCCCGATGAAGCCATCGATTTATTTTCCAGTCTAATTTTAGCGTCGTAGTTTCGATCTTCAAGTTCTGAATGGATCGATTCAATTCCCGCTATCCAGGGTTTCTTTTTAGAGATATTCTTACCTTTGGCTCTAATTTCACCTCCTAGTTCTATGAGGTAGTTTTTAACCTTATTAGCTTCTAAATATCTTCCCAAACAATCAATCCCGTAGCCTTTTGCCACTGCATTAAAGTCGAAGTAAATATTCGGATTCTCTTTTTTAATGGTGCCGTTTTTGGTTATTGATACTTTATCGAAACCAACAAATTGCATAAGCGAATCTAAAACTTTCTCATCTATTTTGTTCAAGGCCTTGATATCACCAAATCCGTAGGCGTTACGGAGCACCCCTATTGTAGGATCGAAGTAACCATTTGATTTTTTGTGCACTGCTTCAGAAATACGAAACACGTCTTTAAAAATTGAATCAATCACAAGGGTTGAATCCCCTCGATTTACTTTTGAAATATCGCTGTTAGGCATATAAGTACTCACCGATCTATTGACTCCATAAATCACAGAATCGATTCCTTTTTGCACTTCAAACTCTTCCGAAGAAAAGAATTGAATCGTATAAATTGTACCAAATGCTTCCCCTTGTAAAACATGGAATTTGACTTCTTCCTTTTCACAGGAAACTAAACATATAACCACTAAAATTGTCGCTAAATACTTCATAAGATCTCTTGTAATCCGTTATACACCATGGTGTAATCTTCATCTTTAAGAACCGGTAAGGCATAGTCACCTCCATGGCCGAGACCTACACCCGCATAATACGTTTTTGCTTCAAATTTCTGCGCATGCTCCTTTATGGTTTGCATAAAAACGGGATCGTATACATTAGCATCCTTCGGATAATGAACCGCTCTTACAATAACGAAATGCAGAATTTTATCTTTTAAAGCTACAAATTGAGGGTCTTTTTTGAGCTTGGAATTTACTCCCATAAACTCATATCCTAACGCTTCCAAATTCTTTCCAACGATATTCATCGCCAAGTTGTGTAGTTCTTGTTCGGTTAATTCTTCACTCATATTCCTTTAAATCTCACAAATTTAGTGTCATTAAAATAATAAGTCGGAATTTCGAGATACTGATTCATTTCTAGTTCGTACCACGGACTTATCTTCAAATCATTTAAATTTTTCAGCAAATGTACGCTTTGTGCCGGTGTATTTCCTTGAGCTAAAATAAATATTTTTTCACCTTCGGAATTGATTGCCATATCAGCAAGCATTACAATATGACCGGGGCTTCCGGCATAAACGAGCATATCTCCTACTTGAAGTTCTTCCGAAGTTTTTATCTTAGGTAATTCGTCATAAAGGGATTGAGTACCCGAATACATAAAAATTAGATTGAGATAACGATGAAAATTTTCTTTGGAATTATTTGCCGAGGCGGTTTTATGAAAGCTCACTTTGTTAGCATTTATTTTTGGACGAAACCCCTCTGCATATTGTTTCCAGGAGCAGTAATGTCCCGATGTGAAATTAAAACCTATTTCATCTTTACGGTTCATATCCCATAAATACTCGGCACGAATCCGGATCAAAGCATCTGCACATTGCTGAAGCCCGTTATCGGGGACGGCAAGTTCAAAAATGCCAACATGACCACTTTGATAGACATAATCATTACCATCGTAATTGACGATCTTCGCTCCAAATGGCTTTAATTTATAATTCTGAATGTAGTTCTGAAAAGAATTTGCGGGATACAAAGTTCTAGTAAAATCCTCGGGCACTTCAATTCGATCGATCACAGTAAGACCTTTCTCTTTCACATGCTCGACTGGAGCAATCACAGAAATTGCCACATTTTTTATCACCTTCCCTTCTTTTGTAAAGAACAAATAGATTAGGCCGGCGGATATCAAGCTTAGGAAAAGAAGCTTTTTCATATAATTAATAACTTCTTTCTACTTCCTTTATTTTAAATCTGAATGATTCAGTCTTTATTCCTGTTGAACTTTCAAACGTTTTAATTTCCGAAGCATAAAAAAACCGCCTTCATATCCAAATAAAGGCGGTAGGATTAAATCAATAAATAAATACTAATTAATATTTCACAATTCGTTTTGTAATTGATCCGTTTTCCGAAGAAATTTTCACAAAATACATTGCCGATTCTAAGTTAGAAAGATCAAGATGATAATCGTTTTCATTTGCAAACGAAACTTCATTCACTTTTCTTCCGCGCACATCATAAACCTCTGCTTTAGCTATCATAATACCCGGCGATACAATTGTTATCATATTCTGAGTTGGATTTGGATACAATGCTATATCTTCCAATGTATTATTTACCGTACCCAACACAAGTCCTTCAAACTGAATAGTAAATCGGTTGTTGAAGGTCCCGGCATCTGATAAGAATGTGTAATTAGCTTCACTTAAATTAGTAACAGTATTTTCTTGATGATCTATTAAATACACCGTTGCCTCTTCAATTAAAGTTCCTTCTAGATCTGAAATAGAGATCACATAAGGCAATCCAGCATCAGCTTGGATTAAGGTTGAGAATCCCATTGGAATAGTAATATCAGGGTTGAAAGCTTCTCTTCCCTGAATACCAAGTTGTTCGCTTCCATCTAACAAATGTGTATAAAGCGAAACAACGGTTCCAAGTTTTTGAGTATCGTAACCTTGATCCAATCCGGCAGTCGCATTTTCTAAAAATCCAATTCCGGTAGTACTACCCATATGATATTGACCTTCGCGAACCATTATCCATAATAGATCCTTTTCAACAGGTCTTCTTAAAGTGGTATTTCCACTGGTTAAGCGCATGGCGTTGTTGAATGTAACATTTCCTCCTGCATTGGCTTTAATTCCGAAGCCTTGTCCTGTAGAAATAATACCATTTGGAGTGGTGGAAGTTCCGGGATCGTTAGAGGCCGGTATACCCATTGTCCCGTTATAAGTGGAAATATCCTCCATACTAAAGTTCTCATTCAATGGCCCCGGAATACCACCAGCCGGAGTAGTTAAATGTTCCCAGAAATAAACCTCATCAACCATTGCATTGGATGAAATAAATAAAGCAGCATCCATAGCAGAAGCGTACGGATTCGAAATTACATTTGGACTATCTTCTTTATCATCGCCAAAATAGGCAGGATATAAAATTTCACCATTATTTAAGGTACCTTGATTGTAGACGTAATTATAGGAACCACTATTCGCAAAAGACGGTCGAATTAAATAGCCTTCCCCTGCGTTTAAAGTTCCTGAAAAATTAGCCCAATCGTTACTATCCTGATCGTGGAAATTCACTCCCACTACCGGAGGTGTGCCGACGTAAGGATCAAAATTTGCAGTTGTGTGAAATAACACTTGATAAGCCGGTAATCCATCTGTAAATACATTTTCGTCATCAGCTGTCATAGGACTTCCCATTATCATAAAATCACGGGCATTCAAAGCTGGAGTAGTAAGTTGAACATTAATCGTTCCATTGTTTGTGACTAATGCAGCATCATCAATCTGTACCACATTTCCTGTGTGTTCTACGATCAATGACGATCCCGCATCCACTGTTATATTACCATCTATACTCATATAATCGTCTGCACCCACGGTAACGGTAGCATTATTATTGATCTCACAAGAACATGCGTCTATATCTGCAATAGACGTATTATAGCTCGTGCTGAAAACTGCCTTTTTACCAGCATCGGGATTCCCATTGTCCCAACTTCCGGTATAGATCGTTGTTTCACCAATCACAGTAACCATGGCATCACAAGTTGCCATGCCGCCAATTCCATCATCTGCTGTAACAGTTACTGTATTTACACCTATATCTCTACATGTAAAATTGGATTGACTAAGTGTAAGTGTTACTGGGCTGCCGCAATTATCTGCCAATGCTTCCGTAATAAGTGGGATAAACCTCACCACGTCGTTCGTGAGTGCGAAAGGCACCCCGTTTCTACCAGGTACGAAAAATCCTGCTGTGCCATTGGCATTCTCTACTCCTTGTGTACGATTTAAACCACCACCATTTGGTGCTGAGGTTGTATGTACTTCAATGTGAGAGGATCCTTCATAAAGTTGTACCTGAGTGGTAATCTGATTTCCTGTTCCATTAATATTATATTGTCTGATATTTATATAGTCAACTACCAAAATTCTATTTGGCGCAGTACCTATTGTTGCATATTGTACAGTTCCACCCAACTGTGGGCTCATATCGTCCCAAAAGTAGGCAATCATATTATTCGGTCCACCGGTATTTGGAATTGCCACCGGCGTCCAGGAAGCACTACCTGTAGTTCCGGAATTGTCGAATGATAAAAATCCATTGGACTGCAAGTAAAAGTTTGTAAAATCATTTCCGAAGAAAGAAAAAGTAAATCCTAAGGGTAATAAGCCGGAAGGTCCATCTTCAATAAGACTGACACTGGTAGCAGAACCTGAAATATCGATGGGGCTAAAAGTCCCTGTCTGATCTACGGTGTACTGAGTAGTATCGGGTGCAGTATTGGCAACGTCACTATTAACAATTGAAGCATTTCCGGCACCGTCCAAGGTAACAGTAATATCGTTACATACTAAAATTGGAATACCATCTGTGACTTCTATTGTTTGATTTAAATTAGCAGTTGCACCAGAACAAGTATCAAAAACAGTATAAACTACGTTTGCAGTTCCTACACCAGCTACGGTTGGATCGAAAGTATAAGAAGTTCCATTTCCGTCATCAGTTACACCAGTCCCACTATAGGTACCTCCTACAGGTGCACCACCGCCAACACCGTTTTGTACTCCATTTGTTATACAAACCGTATCGATATCGGCTACAAAGACTGCGCTTCCAGGTGGAAGATCGAAAGCTTGTGTTCCATCATTTTTGCTGCCAGTAGATCCTTGATTGGCACTAAAACCTAATCCTCTTCCTGCAAAAGCGGTCCAAATAAGACACTGATTAGCGCCTCCATATAGATTTAAATCGGCCTGAAGAATAGCATCTCTACCATCTACAAATCCAGGATTACACGGTTGCAATTTCAATCCTTCCATAACCAATGCTAAAGCAATATTATTTCCTCCAGTACCATTATAGACATCAGGGTCAAAACCATATTCATCAATTAAATCCCAGGTCATTTCCCAAAGCATCATTGCCCAAACAGACCCTACCCCATGAGGTGCAACTTCTGTTTTAATAGAATCGTAAGTGTATGTATTAGTATCGGTGTCGTAACGTTGTGATCGAATACCGGCACCGGTTGAAACTTGTCCGGCCAACCAAGTACCCATTCCTCTAGGATCTGTTCCTGCATCACCAGGTTCGATTGTTAAGACAAGTCCAAAATAATCACTCCAACCTTCACCCATTTGTTCCTGATTACCAAGACATCCGGTTGTGCCTGGGCCTCCAGTTAATCTGTTAGAAATACCATGACCATATTCGTGAGCAATTACTCCATTATCAAAATCACCATCACGATCTCCGGTAGCACCTCCATATACGCATATGAACATTTGCATGGTAGGATTACCTCCGTCGGCTGGTGTGCCAAAAAAAGCATTACATTGCCCTGTTTTTTGACCTTCTCCTACTACATAGTCACTTCCCGCTCCCCCATTTCCATAATTGTTTTCTTGAAAATTTCCAGCAGCTTCAGTAAACCCATATTCATAAGTTACATCGTGCATAATATTCCCCATATAAAACATATTGGTAAGTGCAGCATTTTCTTGCGTTAAAGCGCCTGCATTTAGATCCAGAGTAAAGTTAAAGTTTAAGCTTCCTCCACCATTCGCTCTATTCCCGGTATTAAATCCAAACGCATCAATATTATTTCCTCTAGTATCTGTAAATTCTGCTCCTGCTGAACCATTTGTATCATGCCACCCAAAAGGTGAACCTGTTCCATCCAAATGAGGATCTACAATAGAAGTTCGAGCACCATGGTTCGGACTTTCAACCGGTATGGCAAAAACGTTATAAGTACCAATTAATGCCGTAGAGTTTTCTTCGGAAACAGTTGCTTCTTCAGACTTGTTTATAGGTCCGATAAAAGCTTCATGCGAATGACTATGCTCTAAATAACACTGCGCAATAAAATTATTCTTACTTAGAATTTCACCAGTGTTGGCGTCTACTCTAAAATTCCACCAATCTTCAGGGCTGTTGACATCATCGATAGAAAGCTCCCAAGATAATTGGATAGTATTATTTTCTGTTAGCTGATAAATGAGTTTCACCGGAATGTTAATTCTAGAAATTCCTCCTGTATTGAATGTCACCTCTTGGTTCACACCTCCTTTTCGATTGACTTCTTGAAGATTACTGATAGAATAATTCATTTTCTGAGCTACTGAGAGTATCGCATCTCTTGCACTAAGTGCCGCAGTCGTAGTTTGAGTTATTAACTTAGGACGATCTATAAAGGCATTATTTACCTTTATTACTTTTCCGGAAGCATCTATATGCACACTTGATTCAGTTCCATTGATACCAATACCGTTAATAGCTTGTAGAAGATAAATATGGTGGGTTCCGGAGAGAGAACTAATATGTTCTGCAGTAATCACAATATCATCTGACTTTCCTTCTTTTACCAATTGGGCTAAATATTCAGAAGTCATAGATTGTTTTTTCTCAGGTTTATTATTCTGAGCAATAACAGAAACAGTAGACAGACTTAAAATTGTCATGACCAGGGTGAACATAATTCTCTTGATCACGTTGTCATAATCGATAAAATTTTTTCTTTTCATTTTGAATAATTTTAAGGGGATATGAATAAAAATGTTTTTTTGAAAATGTAAGTATTCACGCACGTAGATTAAAATAGTTACGTTTCAACTATTTTTTTAACTCTATATCGGAATTTCTTATGGCTATTCTCTTAAAAATACTAAAAAAGTATTCTGAACACTACAACTGATGATAAAAATTATTCATGAAAGGAAAACTTTTGTTTACTGACCTACAGGAAGATATAAATTTGAGCAAAAAAAAAGCCCGTTTTCCAAAATGGAAAACGGGCTTTAAAAAATTTAAGTTTACTCTATTCTTTTGCGATTCGTTTAGTTATCGAATTATCATTAGAATAGATTCTTGCAAAATATATTGCACTGTCAAATCCAGACAGGTCAACAGAAGTAACGTTGTTTGAATTAACATCTGAAGTGAACAATAATCTTCCTCTTACATCATAGATTTCTACCTTAGTAATTGTTGTTGTGGTAGAAACTATATTGATCACATCTTGTGTTGGATTTGGGAAAACCGAAATATCTTCCATTTGAGATTGGTCATTACTAAGTACCAACTCCTGGAATTGAAGTGTAAATCGATTGTTGAATGTTCCTGCCTCTGACAAGAAATCATAAGTACCCTCACTTAAATTGGTAATAGTATTTTCTAAATGATCTACCAAATAAACATTGGCGGCTTCAATTAACGATCCTTCCAGATTAGAAACTGAAATCACATAAGGCAATCCACCGTCAGCTTCAATCATTGTAGAGAATCCTAATGGGATAGTCAATTCAGAATTGAAAGCTTCTCTTCCTTGTATACCAAGTTGTTCGCTACCATCCAATAAATGTGAATAAAGCGATACTACAGTTCCAAGTTTTTGAGTGTCGTAACCTTGATCTAAACCGGCAGTAGCACTTTCTAAAAATCCTATTCCGGTAGTACTTCCCATATGATATTCACCTTCACGAACCGATATCCATAATAGATCCTTTTCAACGGGTCTTCTCAAAGTAGTGTTTCCACTTGTTAAGCGCATCGCATTATTAAAAGTGATATTTCCACCTGCATTAGCCTTAATTCCGAAGCCTTGTCCAGTTGAAATAATTCCGTTAGGTGTAGTCGAAGTTCCCGGATCGTTGGATGCAGGCAGTCCCATTGTACCATTGTAGGTAGATATATCTTCCATACTAAAGTTTTCTCCCAATGGTCCCGGGATACCAACAGCAGGAGTAGTTAAATGCTCCCAGAAATAAACCTCATCAACCATAGCATTGGAAGAGATAAACAAAGCAGCATCGATGGCAGAAGCATACGGATTCGAAAGAATATTCGGGCTTTTTTCCTTATCAACACTAAAATAAGCGGTGTTCAAAATTACACCGGTGTTTAAAGTTCCTTGACTAAATGTGTAATTATAAGTTCCACCAGATACATATGAAGGTCTTACCAAATATCCTTCGCTCTTATTTAGCGTTCCAGAAAAATTTGACCAATCATTGCTATCCTGATCGTGGAAATTTACTCCTACTACTGCCGGTGTACCTACATAAGGATCGAAATTTGCCCCAGTATGATGTAATACTTGATACGCACTATTAAAGGTCGTTTCAGTTGAAGCAGTCATAGGACTCCCCAAGATCATAAAATCACGCGCATTTAATGCAGGGGTAGTAAGTTGTACATTGATATTCCCATTATTTGTTACTACAGCGTTATTTTCAACCTGAACTATACTTCCAGCGTGTGCCACGTCTAACGTACCTTCTACTAATATATCTCCATTCACACGGATATATGATGAAGCAGGAACAGTAACTGTAACCCCTGAATTGATAGTAAGTTTACATGCTTCTAAATTACCGTTGGTCGCTGCATTATATAGTGCGTTGATAATTACGGTATCGGTAGCATCAGGCGCTCCTGCAGGAGTCCAGCTTCCGTCCCAAGTTTTTGTAACTCCTGGGCAAGTATTCGCAATAGATATACCCCACATTCCTCGACCAAAGGTACCGATGTACAGTATATTGTCCGTGTAGTTTATTTCTAAATCGTCTACTCTAACATTTGGTAAACCTGTTCCCATTTTTAACCAATCTGCAATGTTAGTTCTAAAATAAGGTCCTAATTCTGTTCCTAAATAAAGAGTTTCATCTGTTGACGTTCTGTTTGCAACAACCTTCTTTATAATAATGTTTGGCAATCCTGTACTAATATTTGTCCAAGTGACACCACCATCTACAGACTTGTATACTTTATTGCCAGCAGAATATCCACTTGCCGAAGCGTAAACAGTTAAAGAGTTTGGCACTGCAGAAAAACTATTTAGGGTTACTCCAGCTGGTGGTGTTATAGTTGTCCAAGTAGCACCATCGTCATCACTACGCTTAGCTGTTACGGTAGTACCTACATCACCTATGGTGTAAATTCTTATTGATCCGCCATTTGGAGTAACATCGATAAATTTAGTAGCAGTAAGGCCTGAACCTAATGCAGTCCAATCTGCTGGTATTCCAGTCCCTCCTTTATTAATCGATTTTTTTATGTCACCATGGCAAGCATAAATGATATTAGCATTCGAAGGATGTACAGACATTTGTGAAACAAAGGCTGCGTCAGTATTCGATCCTAATATGTAAGTAGCCTGGTCATAACCATCAGCATATCCAGCATCTGCGCGATATAATTGTCCATTAGTACCACCTAGATATCTAATATTCGAATTTACAATGTCTATTCCTGCTGAAGTACCATCACCAGCAATCGCTGAAAGCCATTTATTTGGCCCAGCACCTTGCATTATCTTAGAAAAACCATCATTATCTTGGTTCGCCATCATAAAATTATCTCCGCCTGCTTCTTGGGTAACTGCAATATTATACGGTTGTGTTATTATTAAGGTATTTGAAATATCATTCCAAGGTGTCGCTGTAGTTGCGCTAAAAGGCCCTTTGTGAACACCACCGTCATGACCATTTAAAACCATTTCAGTATTTCCTACAAATGATATATGATGGTGGTCTGCGTGGATATAAAACCCTACACCGGCTGGCTCATTATACGCATTCATTAGCGTAGTAAATGAAGCGCCTCCATCTGTAGAACGGAATCCATTAACACCAGCTACAAGAATATTCAACTGATTTATTGGTGAAACAGCAATATTTATATTGTATCCACCTTGCGAATTAAATCCTGTTAGAGTCGTGGTACTAATTAAATCTGCTGCTGTATTATTATATGCATATCTATACTTTCTGAATGAGGCTTCTTCTGTTATTGAACCCATACTTCTTTGGTCTTCAAGAATACCATAGAAATAATCGTCATCATTGGCAGAACTAACAATTTTCAATTTTTGTTGACCACTACTAAGTCCTTCTATAGTACCATGTAGGGCGAAATTCGCACCTCCGTCTGTAGAAAAATACAATCCACCATAACTATCAGAAACCACAACCTTCGTAGCATCATTAGGGTCAAAAACAATGTTTTGAAAACCTTCAGTATAAGGCGAATATGGATAAGTCACTGGAACTAGTGACCATGATGAACCACTGTTTGTAGAAACTCTAATCTCATCATTTGTTAATGCAAATATCTTAGCACTATTCCCCGGAGCAAATGCCAAGTCTCTAATATATTCATTTTGGTCTAAACTAAACGTTAAACCTGTCGGGTCCCAAGTTTCTCCTGCATCTGCAGATTTAAACACACCTATTGAGGATACATGCTCGCCATCTTCATCTCCGGTCGCCATATAAATAATATCGGTGTTAGTTGGGTCAACAAGGATGTCAGTAACTCCTAAACCTGCTAGGAAATCAGATTTTGGAGACCAAAGTGCTCCATTGTTTATAGTTTTCCAAATACCACCCGCTGCAGATCCTGCATACATAATATCAGTGTTTGAAGGGTCTTCTGTAATTACATTTACTCTTCCTTTCCCAGGATAACCAACATAACCATTTGCTAAAGGTCTATCTACAGGACCTACTTGCGTCCAGGGATTTGTTTCTGGAGATCTGCTTTCAACTTGAGTTTCCATTAACTTCCCAATATAATCACCTTTAGATAAAAGCTGATTTGAAGCAGTTGGAAAAGAACCATCAACATTTATTTTGTCTTGCCAAATATAAGCCCATCGTTCAAATTGTTTCATCGCCTTATTATTCGCCTTAATGGAAAGATCCATTGCAGCAAATTCGGCTCTTTTTTGAGTCACTATCTCGTAAAAGTTTGCGTTTTGATCTGTAACTTTAGATTTATAATCTAAAGTTCTTGTGGACTGTGCCTGAGTGAAAAAACTCAAAAATAAAGCCATCGTAAAAAGCCCCATTTTTAGGGATTTTAGTAGAAGGGATTCAGGGTTATTTTTAATCATAATATTTTCTTAAATTAAATTAAGCGGCAAAGATAATTATCCTACTCTTACTTCCTAATTATTCATGCAACAATCACTACTCATTCACTACTCAATTAATGAATGCTGAATTTAATTACATAATAAGAGGACTGTTGTGGATTTATAAAGTGAAAAATCTTAACGATAACGCCTATGTTTATTTCTTCGGAAATACGCTTAAAACAGTTGCTTTTTTCTTAATAATAAAAGTGCCTTTCGATGCTTCCTGGATGTGGAAAACAACAGTAACATCTTTGGCTAAAGATTCATTCAGGTATTTTGTAGTAGCACTAATGTAATAGTTTCCCGGCTCCAAAGGATTTTCCGAAGACATAACCAATCCATCTGGAAGTCTCGCAATCGAAATATTCATTTTTTGATCAGAATCCTCTATGTTAATAGCTTGAAGTGTAATAGTTTTGGCAATCGAGGCAGTTGCACTGTATTGCATAAGTATAGGTTGATCCGGTCGTCCGGCAGGCAGTATCTTTTTTTCAACATCCCCAATAGATAATGATTGGCAACCTGTAATTGCCGCAAAGCAGAAAATTGAAATCAAATGTAAACTCATACTCTAGATTAATAAGATTAATACAAAGTAATGCTTTTGTTAGTGATTAAACTTAAATATTAAGATTAAAAAGTATCCATAGCAAAAAGTATTCAATGAATCTTTTCACTAAAAATAAAAGCCCAAATCGTAAAATTTGATTCAGGCTTTTTTAAGAAGTTGGTAAATTAATATTTTACAATTCGTTTTGTAATCGATCCATTTTCCGAAGAAATTTTCACTAAATACAAGGCGCTTTGAAGATTTGAAATATCAATCCTTTGGGTAGCTTCGGAAGTGATTGCCACTGTTTTCACACTTCTTCCTCTAAGGTCGAAAATCTCAATACCGGTTAGTACGGTATTAGGAGAAACGATATTCAGAACGTTTTGCGCAGGGTTAGGAAATACTAAAACATCTGCTAAATCAAAATCGCTCGTCGATAATGTTCTGGAAACAAACTGAAGGGTGAATCGATGATTATAAGTTCCTGCTACTGCAACAAACTCGTAATTTGCTTCACTTAAGTTGGTAATTGTGTTTTCGGTGTGATCGATTAAATAAACAGTTGCTGCTTCAATCGCATTTCCTTCGATATCGGAAATCGAAATCACATATGGAAGTCCGCCATCTGATTCAATTAAAGTTGAGAAACCCATTAGAATAGTAATTGAATCATTAAAAATTTCACGCCCTTGTATTCCCAATTGCTCACTTCCATCTTCAAGATGTGTATATAGAGAAACTACGGTTCCCAATTTTTGGGTATCATAACCATTATCTAATTGCGGGCCTGCATTTTCAAGAAATCCAATTCCGGTGGTACTTCCAAGATGATATTGCCCTTCACGAACAGTCAACCAAATAAGATCTTTATCTATGTTTTTTCTAAGATTGGTGTTTCCACTCGTCAATCGCATAGTATTTTTAAACACCACGTCACCCGGAGCATTGGCCTTAATTCCGAAGCCCTGAGCGGTTGCAATAATACCATTTGGTGTATCTCCACCGGTAGAAGACGGAATTCCCATAGTGCCATTGTAGGTTGAAATATCTTCCATATTGAAATTCTCACTTTGAGGCCCAGGAACACCCATTCCAGGAGTTGTATTATGTTCCCAAAAATACACCTCATCGATCATCGTATTGCCGGTGATTAACATATCCGCGTCAATAGCCGAGGCATACGGATTTGAGAGAATATTTGCACTGGATTCTTTGTCGGTATTGTAATCTGCAACATAAACTATCTTTCCATTATACAGTGTCCCTTGATCGAATGTATAATTGTAACTTCCACTTTGCGTATAAGAAGGTCTTACCAAATAGCCTTCAGCTGCATTTAGTGTACCTGAGAAATTTGTCCAATCATTCTGTTCCTGATCGTAAAAATTAACCCCTACAATTGGAGGAGTTCCTACATATGGTTGAAAATTTGAAGTCGTATGATTTAGCACCTGATAAGCAGGCAAAGCATCTTCAAAAGCAGTTTCGTTTTCCGAAGTCATCATACTTCCAAGAATCATAAAATCACGCGCGGTTAAACCGGGTGTTGTGACATTTACATTTATCGTTCCGTTGTTAGCGACTGTTGCATAATCGTCAATCTGAACGACATTAGCAGTATGTTCGACAATGATAGAACTGCCACTTTCAACCGAGATATCGCCAACCACATTTAAATAATTATCGGCTGCTATAGTAAGGGTCGCATTGTTTTCAACATCACATGAACAAGCATCAATACTTCCGGCAGCAGTACTATAACTAGAGGTAAAAACTGCCTTTTTAGTAGCTGCTAAAGGTCCGTTACTCCAACCAATTCCATCCCAGCTAGTGGTAGGCTTATCGAAACATGGCTCTCTAATAATAATCGCGTAATCTTCGACCTCACCCGCATCGCTTCCGCAAGGTTGTGGAGCATCGAAATAGGAATTTCTGGTCCGTAAAACAATCACTTCATCTCGCACAGCATCAAATGGAACTGCAATAGTTCCGAAGGACTGATGAGAACTGTTATAAGCTGACATTGTGATAGCTTCGGAAGCTTCGAAATCCCCATTCTTATTATAATCAATCCATGCACCGGCATCATCAAGTGCAAAATGAGTTACCATTTGAATCATTAATTCATAAGAATCACCTGCCGCCAGTTCAATAGGCGTTGTGTCGTAATAGGTATAACCATCTTTTCCACTATTATTCACAAAACCGTTTAGAGATACGGAGTTTATATAATCTGAAGTCGTGCTCCCATTTCCGGTAGCTTCGCAATGAGAGAAAGCTTTCACAGTGTACATAAACTTATAAGTTTCGGAAATATCTCCGCTACCACCTTCAGCAAAAACCTTAAAATACATCCTCGTTCCAATCGGAAAATTAGGAATAGCAGTATCAGATATCCAAATATCACCAGCTGTATTGGTCATCGGAATTACATTTCCGAAGCTAGGAGAATCCTCAGACCAGGCAACATACACATTGCTTAAAGTTCCCGTATATGAAATGGTTGAAGTTACAAACTGATCAATATTTTCGAAGGGCTTGTTATCTGAGGGCTGGTCTGTAATTTTTGTGGTTAGAATCTTCGGGTACGAGGCTCTGTCGACAATCGAACCTTCCCAAAGTCCTCTTCCCCATGTAGCTGCTTTTAGCGTATTGGAACCGTTCACTATTTCCAGTTCTTCTATAGTTGTGTTAGGTAAATTAGTATTGTAGAGTGTCCAATTGGTATCATTCATAGGCATGGTATATATCCCAATTTCAGCACCTAGGTAGATATTCGAATCGGTAGTATGATCGATAACCACACTTTGAACGGGCATATTTCCCAGATTGTGCGTAATGTTAGTCCAGCTACTCCCTCCATTAACGGTTTTGTAAACTTTCTCACCGTTATTTTCGTATGAAGCATACACAACAATGATCACATCGTCGTTATTAGGATCGAAGGCTATGTCCCGAATATCTCCATTGGGTAAATTACTTTTAATGCTCGCGAATGATACACCACCATTTACTGATTTATCGATAAAGCTACCTGCAGAAATAATAATAATGTTAGAATTATTCTCTGCAACAGCAGCATCCTGGATGTTCCCACTAAAACTAGCTGGGCTTCCGCTCGCCGTCCAGGTTGATCCAAAATCCTCGCTCACATAAACAGACTGACTAAAATTATAAACCCGCATCTGGTTATTGGGATCGTAAGCAAAAGGAGCTTCCCAATCGGCATTTCCACCTCCACTCTGCCCTGATGGAGAGACACCACCCACTGTGAGACCTCCATCCTGAGTTCTAATTCTGCCACCATATTGAACACTACCAATAGCCCAATCGTCATTTAAGGGATGGAAAATTCCCTCCATTCCATCTGCTCCATAAATCTCTAGCCAAGAATTTTCTTTTTTTATACTTGTCCCATTATCCTGTGATCCACTAATCGATCGAAAGTGATTGGACTGACTCGCGCCTAGTTTATAATTTTCACGAATGGCAGTCCCCTGACTTAGGATATCCCAAGTAGTACCATTATCATCACTTTTGCAAAGAAATCCATCGCTAGCAACATAAAACACACCACTCACCACCTTTGCGTTTCTCAAATCTGCATGAACATAAGAAGTTGTTGAGCCAAATCTTTGTTCATTAGTTCCTGTTCCATGGGCTGAGTTACCAAGACTCCAAAAACTCGTCTGATTAAAAGTGGCTCCACCATCGGTACTGATTTCAGTATCGACATATCCATAAAGTATATTTTGGTCGTCAAGATCGCTCACCACAAAACCTCCGTGACAACCGGATGCGGGATTAGATAGAAATGTAAAGCTCGCACCTTTATTTGTAGATTTCCACACTCCATTACTAGAAGCAAAATAAACACAATCTACACAAGAAGGACTTACCGACAAATATCCCGTCGCATTCGAATTCCCTGATATGGTGCTCGAATTACTAAAATTTAGACCGGTATTATTTGAAATTAAGATGGTATTTCGAGTACCACTAATCTCGTTTGTAAGGTACATCGTGTTGGCATCTGTAGGATGAAAGGCAATGTTTGAAATATCTGCAGCCGTTAAAATCCTGGTCCAAGTCGCAAGATTGTCGTCAGATCTAAACAATCCTTCGTTGGTTCCAATAAAAATAAGATTGGCGATCGTTGGATGATAAAATATTTTTTTGATTTGAAACGAATCTCCCAAACCTCCGAACCCAACATTTGTAGGATTAAAATTTGAAAGCGCCCAACTGTTACCGCCGTCTATTGATTTGTAGATACCATGTGAATAGCCGTTTCTAGCGTTTCGAATATTAATAAGAACAGTGTTTGGATTCGAGGGCGCTACGGCTATGGTATTTACTCCGCTAGCAAATAAAAAGTCAACCGAACCACCAGTCCAATTAGCACCGCCATCTATAGATTTCCAAAAACCACCACTTCTCGAGCCAAGATATAATTGATTAGGATTAGCCGGATTCACATAAAAATCTTCTACCCTGCCTAATCCTGGTGAGTAGTGACCCGAAATATTGTCGATAGTAAATGGGCCAAGTTCACTCCAGTTTGAAACAGCAGCGTTTAAATTATTGGTTGGATTTGTGCTAAGGAATTCCTGGTATGAATGTTCAACAAAAAAAGGATCTACATTATCACGTCGTCCCGAAGGATAATACTTATACTCATTGGCTGCCCGCCATCGCTCAAATCCTTTTAAACCACTTCCTTTGGCGGTCTTATCCATTGAATTGAAATAGGCTTCAGCTTCATTGACAACCTCATAAAAATTCACAGTATTATCTTCCATTAGAACCTTATAATTCTGGGAATTCAAATGAGAAGAACAAACAAGAAATGCAAATGCAATAAGTACTTTTAATTTCATAATTGTAATAAATTTATCAATGGCTAGTCCTGAAAATCAAGGATATAAACTTACTGTAATTTATTTAAACATGAAATTACCTTTTTAGAAACCTTCAATAAAACTGTTTCATAAAATCAAAAAAGCCCGTATCGAGAAATTCGACACAGGCTTTTTATTTAATGAACTAGGGAGTTTATTGCTTTATAATGCGTTTTGTAATTGATCCGTTTTCCGAAGAAATTTTCACAAAGTACATCGCGCTTTCTAGATTTGATATGTCTATAGTTTGGTTAGCTTCGGAAGTGACTGTTACATTTTTCACACTTCTTCCTCTTACATCAAAGATTTGAATTCCTGTTAATAAAGTATTTGGCGAAACTATATTCAGAATGTTTTGAGTTGGATTTGGGTATACTGAAATTGTATCCAATTCTGAAGCATTTACATCCAATATCAACGACTCGAACTGAACCGTAAAGCGGTTATTGTAAGTTCCTGCTTCGGAAACAAACTCGTAATTACCTTCACTAAGGTTAGTAATAGTGTTCGTAAGGTGATCGATTAAGTAAACCGTAGCATCTTCAATAAGACTTCCTTCTAAATCTGCGATCGAGATTACATAAGGTAATCCACCATCTTCTGTAATTAAGGTTGAGAAGCCCATTGGGATAGTGATTGCATCGTCAAATACTTCCCGTCCTTGGATACCAAATTGCTCGCTTCCGTCCAGAAGGTGAGTATACAATGAAACGACAGTTCCAAGTTTTTCGGTATCATATCCTTGATCCAGTCCTGACGTTGCATTTTCTAAGAAACCAATTCCTGCAGTACTTCCCATATGGTATACTCCTTCCCGAACTGTTAACCAAAGCAAGTCTTTAGCCACCGGTCTTCTTAATGTTGTATTTCCACTGGTCAATCGCATTGCATTGTTAAAAGTGACATTTCCGCCTGCGTTAGCCTTGATTCCAAAACCTTGTCCTGTTGAAATAACACCGTCTGGTGTAGTCGAAGTTCCCGGATCGTTCGAAGCAGGAATTCCCATTGTACCATTATAGGTTGAAATATCTTCCATGCTGAAATTTTCATTTAGCGGTCCTGGAATTCCATTTACGGGAGTCGTTAAATGTTCCCAGAAATAAACTTCATCAATCATCGCGTTACTGGAAATCAACATAGTTGCATCTATTGCCGAAGCATATGGATTAGATAGAATATTCGGACTGTCTTCCTTATCATCACCAAAGAAGGCAGCGTAAGTGATTACACCATTGTTTAACGTACCCTGATCGAATACATAATTATAGGTTCCACTTTGCGTATATGAAGGTCGGACTAAATATCCTTCAGCTGTATTTAAAGTACCTGAAAAATTTGTCCAATCATTACTCTCCTGATCGTGGAAATTAACTCCAACTACAGCTGGTGAACCAACATAAGGAGTAAAGTTCGCCGTGGTATGATTAAGCACTTGATATGCTGGTACTCCATCTACAAAAGCAGTTTCGTCTTCCGAAGACATTGGACTACCCATGATCATAAAATCACGTGCTGTTAATGATGGTGTTGTTAAGTTTACATTTATTGATCCATTGTTGAGTACTACCGCAGTATCATCAACTTGTACAATACTTCCTGTGTGAGCTACATCTAAGGTTCCGTCGACAGTTATGTCACCATTCACTCGTATGTATGTCAATGCAGGTACAGTAACCGTAGCTCCCGAATTTATCGTTAGTTTACAAGCTTCCAGGTTTCCATTGGTAGTAGTATTATAAGTTGCATTAATTATAACTGTATCAGTAGAACCTGGTGCTCCTGTAGGACTCCAGCTTCCATTCCATGTTTTTGTAACTCCAGGACAACTTACCACAAAGGCAGCTGCAGGACCGAAATAGAAGGTACCTTCCATTCCTGTAAAATTACCTGTGAAAGTAACATGACTTCCAAAAGTTCCAATTGAGAGTGGAGAAGTTTCAGAAATACTTCCTCCCACTTCTCTGGCAGCAACTAGATCTGTACGTGAAACTCCTACAGTTCCACCAATCGCGGTTTCCCAACCGGCTACTTCTGCTTCCGTAGCATAAAAAGTAACCGAAGTACTCCCACTAGCAACAGAATTTCCAGTAATAGCATCAAATGATTTATCCATTACCAAATCAGGAGATACACTGCCATCATATGCCTGAGCTCCTGTTCCGGAACGAGACACAAATGTTTCTACACAACCATAATCATCGGCATTATTATTTGTAATATCCAACATGACATCACCAGAAACGGCATCGGTAGAATAAACAGTTCCCGCTCCGGACAATAGAATTTGATTACTACTTCCACTGTTGACAGCTGTTTGAACATTGGTATTGCTTTCCGCAGAAACCACTACATTATCAACAGCCATTCCGTATAGCCAGGTTGCACCATCATTATAACGAAACTGAATTCTTACATTCGCTTGTCCAATATATGTGGTTAGATTAATTGTATTATTGTTTACCCATGGAGTCGTGTAGACACTTCCACCATTGTCTACAGAAGTATTAGTAAGATTTAGTATAGATGTAAAAGCACCTCCTGTACTAATTAATACATCACCTACTTCGGTACTTATATCTGCAAAGGCATGATCGAAAGTCAAGGTTGCAGAGGTGTAGTTTCCTACCAAACTGAATGCTGTGGTAGTTAATAGATCATTCGCTTTATCACAATTACAAGCATCATCATTACTGAAAGCAAAATTACTCGAATTTCCTGTAGTACTCCAATAAGAACTTGTTAGGTTCCCGTTGCCTCCAAACTGAAATACATCTGATCCTGAATTCCCTGAAGTTGTAAAATCGAAAGGAGAATTTTCAAAATCTTCACTAAAAATAATATTTGTGGTAACCGGTGTAATAACGGCATCATCATCATTAATCGTTAATGTGAAGCTGTCTGCATTTGTATCGGCAATAGCATCTCCTCCGTTAGCGTTTACCGTAAAATCGATTATTGCTGTTTCAGACCCTTCTACAAAACCATCATGATAGACTCTTACAACCATATTCTGGGAAACAAGAGAACCTGAAAGAAATGTAACCGTTGGTGTTTGAATAGCGTAATCCAATCCATCGGTAGCTGTTCCACCATTCACGGCAAAAGTAACCGTTGCATCTTGCGAAGGCTCTTTAGCGATTAATAAGGGAACATTAATGTCTGTATAGTTACAATCGCTTTCTTCTGTAAAATCATCGGAAAGATTTGAATACGCAATTAATGGAGTACTTGATACTACAACTCCGGTAACAATTAGTGAGTAATTTTGTGACCCACTACTAAGCGTACCTTTGTGTGTTACTGTTAATGTATAGGTTCCTGTAGCACCTGAAACATCTACTCTTTCGTAAGGATCTACAATATTATCACCGGTGCCATTGGTAGTAACTCCTGTTAATTTCCAGGGCGTATAGTTAGGTCCATTTTCTAAGCGGATATCCAGGTCATTAATTAAGGCTGGAGTATTACTATTAGTTCCATTATTTATAGCTGCTGCAGGATCTGTCCAGGAAATAGAAGCCATAAGTGGATCTGTTCCGTTAGATTGCACTGTAACAGAATACGTCTGTCCTTGCGTTAGTGTTAATTCACTTACAATAGCACTTCCTGTAGAAGCTGCAGCCGTGGTTAAGGTTTCTGCTGCTTTTTTAGCGTTTAATAATCCCCATCCAGTTTGTGCATCGGGACCAATTGGTGCAACATCATCTGCGGTATGCAATGCCAATCCTTTTAAAGTAGATGCCAGCATAAAGCTTCCATGTAAATTCACATAATGTTCCTGTAATAAAAGCAGGGTTCCGGCAACATTTGGAGAAGCCATTGAAGTTCCTGTAATTGAATTGTAAGCAGTATCTGAAGTTTCATAAGTTGAATACAGCTGAGTACCATTCCCCATAATATCGGGCTTAATACGGTAATCATCTGTAGGACCTTCGCTACTTCCTGAATTACGGGTAACAGAATTTAAACTCCCGTCTCCGTTAATTGAAGCATCTTGTCCGTTTGCAACAACCATATTGTTTTTTGCTGTCGCATGTCCGGATAGTTTATCGTAAGCGGTCTGTCCATCCAATGGAGCTCCATTAGAAGAATTATCTGCACCGTCATTTCCTGCTGCCACCATCATTAAAAAGTAAGGTGCATTGTAAGCGATTTGATCCCAGTCACGAGCATCCGAGCCATATTGACCAAACCATTCGTCCGGAATACCTGAAGCGCCATAACCATATGAGTGATTTGAAATAAGCATACCGGCTGCAGCTGCTGTTGTTGCTTCAGAAACATCACTGTTCCAATCGTAACCCACTGCATCTGCTCGTGGCGCCATTCCTTTAGAATTTGCTACTACACCAGAAGCCATTATAGTTCCTGTTACGTGGGCAGAATGATAATGTAGTGCGGTAGTTCCATCACCTATCGAAAATCGATTTGTACCACCGGCACCATCGTATTCTTGATGTGATGTTCTAGCCAAACCACCATCCCAAACATGAGCCGTTAGATCATCTCCATCTAAGTTTAAACCAAGACCACCTCCACTATTCAAATAGTTGGCCCTTGTAGAAGCAGAAGCTGCAACATTATAGGTCTGATAGTAAATAGGAGTTCCATCATCGGCGATAAACTGTAATTCGAATAAAGTCCCTTTATCATCTTCATATCGAACAGGAACATTATGCAACAATGCATAAGATGCTATCTGTCCTTTATTTGCTGAATACTTTGACTCAGAGATATCACGAAGCTCGGCTAACTTAGCCTGATCGTAACTATCGGTAACCGATTGTATTTGCTTAGCATACTTATTTGAAGCATTATTTTGTGAAAAACCGTTTAGACTGAAGCAAAACAGTGCAATGGCAATAAAGTAATTAATTCTCATTCTAGGTTAAATTTGGGGGTTAAATGTAACTATGCATCATTTGATAATTGTCAAAAATAACACTTTATCGTTGATACGCAACATTTTAGCGATATTATTATAAAATATCCTAAACAACCTCCACTTAATTATCACCAAAGAATTAGTCAGAATTTTAAAAAAGCCAATGATATTAGTGATTAAATTTGGCACTTTCTTAGCAGCTCCCAAAGAACATCTTAGCGTTATAAATGCAATAAACCCTCTCCAAATAGTATGAAAAGGGTTTATTTCAACAAAACAATAAAACTTATGCGGTTCGAAGTAAATCCATTGTGTGAATTTCCAGTTGTTTAAGGTTGTCGTTATAAAATGAAGCATCAATTTTCGACATCATTATAAACGCTAACTCATTATAGAGTTTTCTGTGTTGTACAAATAATCTTCGTTTAAAACTTTTCATGGCATTACTTTTTTATCAATCTTTTTACAATAGTTCCTTCGGAAGTGATTACCGACACAAAATATACTCCTGTCGCTTCAGTTGAAATATTCAATTTCACATTATTTTCATTTCTGAAACTTTCAGAATATATTATTCTTCCCATTAAATCTCTAAGCTCAACCTTTTCAATTGGGACTATTGGCGAAGAGATCTGTAGTACTTCTGAAGCTGGATTAGGATAGATCGCAATTTCGTCTAACACATGACTTTCAGTCTCCAAAACGATAGATTCGAACTGAAGGATAAATCGGTTGTCAAAAGTTCCTGCATCTGAAAGAAATTCGTAATTCCCATCGCTAAGATTAGTTATTGTATTCTCTAAGTGATCGATTAGATAAACGGTAGCTTCCTCGATATTACTTCCATCCAATTCCGAAATCGAGATAACGTAAGGCATTCCCCCATCAGCTTCAATTAAAGTTGAGAATCCCATCGGAATAGTAATTTCAGAATCAAAAATTTCACGGCCTTGAATGCCTAATTGTTCGCTTCCATCGGGTAAGTGAGAGTAAAGTGAAACTACAGTTCCTAATTTCTGAGTATCGAATCCGGGATCCAAATTTTCCGAAGCACTTTCAAGGAAACCTATTCCAGTAGTACTTCCCATATGATATTCACCTTCCCTAACAGTTAACCAAATTAAATCTTTGGCAACCGGTCTTCTCAGCGTTGTATTTCCACTTGTTAAGCGCATAGCATTTGTAAAACTCACGTCTCCGGCTGCATTTGCCTTTATTCCGAAGCCCTGTCCTGTAGAAATAATACCGTTTGGTGTGGTTGAAGTTCCCGTATCATTGGATGCAGGAATACCCATGGTTCCATTATAGGTCGAAATATCTTCCATACTAAAATTCTCCGTTAATGGTCCCGGAATTCCACTTATAGGTGTGGTAAGATGCTCCCAAAAATATACCTCATCAACTATTGGATTTTGGTCAATAAACATAGTGGCATCCATTGCAGAAGCATACGGATTAGCAAGCACGTTCGGACTATCTTCTTTATCATCTCCAAAATAGGCGTCATAGCTAATCACACCGGTGTTCAATGTTCCTGCTTCATATAAATAGTCGTAAGTTCCACTGGAAGTATAAGATGGACGAACTAAATAACCCTCTGCCGGACTTAAAGTTCCTGTAAAGTTCGACCAATCGTTGCTATCCATATCGTGAAAATTTACCCCTATCACTGGTGGTGTTCCGACATAGGGATCAAAATCGGCGGTAGTATGATTTAACACCTGATACGCTGGTAACACATCGGTGAATACGGTTTCATCCTCCGTGCTCATCGGACTACCCATGATCATAAAGTCTCTAGCTGTGAGATCGGGAGTTGTTAATTTCACATTAATGGTTCCTGCATTCGTGACAAGAACATCTTCATCAACTTGGGTTACATTCCCTGTATGTTCAACAACTAAACTTGAACCAGCTTCAACACTAATGTTGCGTTTTACATTTAAGTAATCTCCGGCTTCCACAGTAATAGTGGCTCCAGAATTAATTTCGCATGAACAAGCATCTATATCGGCTGTCGAAGTACTATAAGACGAACTAAACACAGCTTTGCTTCCCAATGTTGGGGCCGAATCACTCCAGCTACCTGTCCATGTGGTTGAAGTTCCTTCTACAGTAACTTCTGCCGTACAAGTATCAATTCCTCCCATTCCGTCATCGACGGTTACCGTCACAACATTTACTCCAATATCATCGCAAGTGAAGTCAGATTTGCTTAGGGTGACGATCACCGGACTACCACAGTTGTCAGGCATTCCGGGGCTAATAGGTTTAAATATCACCATGTCTTCGTCTGCAGTCCATTCTGTATAGTTTCTTCCCGGAGATGCATAGCCTTTGTCTCCCAGCTTATTTTCTATTCCTTGGGTTTTAGGGAAATCAACACTTTCAATTAAAGTATTATGTATCTCGATGATATTTGTTCCTTCATAAAGATGTACCTGCACTGTTACTTTTTTAGCTGACAGGTAAAATGGTACATCCTCATAACTTACCACGAGTTTTCTAAAAGGCTCGGTTCCCACGGTTTTATACTGAACCACTCCCGAAACATGTGGGCTTAGTGCAGTCCATGCAAGGGCAATCATCCCATTGGGTAGACTTCCTTTGGGAATAACAGTTGAAGAATAGGAAGGAATACCTGACAGACCTGTTCCTGTAAGGGATACGAAACCATTGGAAGCGATATAAAACTCGTCGTACGAAATTCCGAAGAAAGAAAAATCGAATCCAATTGGTAATGGGCCGGTTCCTGAATCTTCAGCTAACGTCACTACTGTTCCTGCAATCACTGTGGGAGCAAATACTCCTTCATCATCAACTTCATATCCCAAACTTCCATTTCCTTTGATAATATTTGCTATTACGTCATCATTTTCGATAGTAGCTTCTCCCATAGCATCTAAGGTCACGGTGGCATCTTTACAAATCACTATCGGTAAAGTATCGGGAATTACCTCTATGGTAGCCATCGCCGATGTTCCAGTGCAGGCGTCGAAATAGGTTATCGAATGTGTTCCAACTCCAGCAGTAGCTGTATCAAATTCGAAGGTCTTTCCGTCGCCCGCATTGGTTACAAAAGAGCCACTATAACTACCTCCAACTAGTCTTCCACCACCCAATCCAGTTACGATGCCTTCAGAAACACAAAGCTCCAATCGACTTGGAGTGAACGACGCCACGGGCATATCGAAACCAGGAATTCCATCAAAACGATCGAAGGTTGAGCCCTGATCGGCATCTACGCCAAGGCCTCTTCCTGAAAAAGCCAGCCAGATGAAGCATTCGTTTTCCCCGCCTGTAAGCGCGAAATCAGCATCTAGGATGCCATCACGAGCATTTACAAAACCTGGAACTACGGGTGTAAATTTCATTCCCTCCATAACAAGTTTTAGTGCAATATTATTTCCGCCAGTTCCAGAGTGAAGATCTGGATCGAAACCATATGCATCTATAAGAATCTGAGTTAAATCATATAACATAGTCGCCCAGATAAAACCAATACCATGAGGCACTGAAATTGAACCGGCATCGGCTACATCTCCATAGGTAAAACCATTTACCGAACCATCTGTACTATAAGGTGCCGGTCTAATTCCTGGTCCGACAGGCCCCAGATCTTTTAAAAAGTTTCCTACAGGTCTATCGGAACCAAAATTATCATCGTTCATTGTTAGCATATACCCAAAGAAATCACTCCAGCCTTCTCCCATCTGTTCAGCATTGGCAAAAGGATGTATGAAGCATGCCCCTCCAACCAATCTAGTAGAAATACCATGAGCATATTCATGGGTAACTACGAGGGCATCGTAACTACCATCTTGTAAACCTGGCGACATTGGCCCATCGCAGATGTACATTTGCATAATGGGGATATCCCCGTCTGGCGGTGTCGCAAAATTTGCATTACAGCGATTACCACTAGTAGGTGCAAGATCTGCACTATCCTGAGCTTGAGCATCAACACTATCTCCTTCTTCACCACCTAAGCCGAAATTAGTCGATTGAAAATTCCCTGCTACTTCATCGAACCCGTATAAATAGGTAATATCATGTATAATATTATTCCAATAAAACAAATTTGTAATTGCAGCGTCTTCAGACTGATCTGTTGCAAAATAAACCGGCAGTCCTGCTGCAGTTGCTTCAAACGCATAATCGAAGATTAGTCCTGGAGCAGATTCCGGAGTATGATCTGCTTCTGTGCCCACATCATCATCCTCGCCATCATCAAAGGCCGAAATATTATTTCCTTTAGTATAGGCATAAGTGGTAGTTCCAACTGTATGCCATCCATCGGGAGAAGCTACAGGGTGAGAGGGGGCAGGTATAGGAACCCTTGGAGTATCGTAAGGACTTTCAAATGGCATTGGAAAAACCTTGTAGGTTGGAACTAAAACAGCTCCTTCACTTATCTTCTTACCAACATCAGCTATTGTTATTTTATCTGTAATTTTTGATGTTTTTAACTCAAGGTTTGTGGCCATAGCATTATGTCCTTCCTCGCTATGATCTCCTGTGATATTGCAAGAAACCGTCCAATTGTCTTTATCAATAATTTTTCCCGTCGCCGCGTCCACTCGAAAATTCCACCAGTCTGCAGTGTTTTTTTCATTCACAGACAATTCCCAAACCAATCGTGTACCTTCAGTTTGCTTATAGTAATACATTAATTTCACTGGAATGTCGCGGTTAGAAATACCTCCTCCATTGAAAACTCCTTTTTGGTTAATACCACGAAGGTTTCCCTTTTGTTGCAAATTGAAAACAGTATATCCCATTTGATTTGCCACTGCTTGAATAGCTTCTTCGGGACTAATACTTGCTGCACTGTTTACTATCGTATTTTCAATGGATGCAACAAAGTTTACATGAGCTCTAATGGTTGCTCCGTTAGATGCCTTGTGCATACTTGATTCGGTTCCATAGACTTCAATTCCGTTGATTGCTTGTCGAATGTAAGTATGTTCTACGCCACTCAACGAACTTGTATGTTGTGATGTAATGACATACTCATTAGTTGCCGAAGGATTACTCATAAGTTCCTCCAGAAATTGTTGTGAGGTGATCCTCGGATTATACTGCCTCGTTTTTGATTGTGCTGTTAATTGAAATGTGGCAAACAGCAGTATTGCAATTGCACCCATAATTCCCTTTAAGCGTACTTGCTTTTTTAAAAGTGTATTCGTTCTCATGACTATTTAGTTTAAAATTATAGTCCGACGAGGAAAACGGACAGTCTATTTAATAGTCATTTCTGAAATGGGCTTTGTAACCTATGAATCGATTTTTATTTTGTTTTTTTCTGAAGACCCCTCCGCCTGCGGCACCTCCCCTTGAAATAAGGGGAGGATGAATTGATGAGGATTGAACCCAGAAATGTACATCCTCATCCCGGCCTTCTTCCAGGAGGAGAAGGAGTGATTTTTTTGTAAATGCTTCAGAAGAACCGCGATGATAAAAGGATTAGGGTCGCTTAGGAAGGCTTTACTGCAAGGAATGAAATGTGGCGGTGAGGAGAATGTTTCCGAAGAGACCCCTCCGCCTACGGCACCTCCCCTTAAAATAAGGGGAGGAACTGTTATATAGAGCTTTATAGAACTAAAAAAAAGCCGTTTCAGAAAAACTGAAACGGTTTTTAAATAATATGAATATGTTGTTATTGTTTAATAATTCGCTTTGTAATTAATCCATTTTCCGAAGAAATTTTCACAAAATAAAGGGCACTCTCAAGATTTGAAATGTCTATACGTTGCGTTGTTTCGGAAGTGATTGTTACTCTTTTCACACTTCTTCCTCTTAGATCAAAAATCTCAATACCTGTTAATGCGGCATTTGGAGATACAATATTTATAGTGTTTTGAGTAGGATTCGGGAATATGGAAACAGCATCTAATTCTGAAGCATTTACATCCAATATCAACGACTCGAACTGAAGTGTAAATCGGTTGTCATACGTTCCTGCCTCTGCGACAAATTCATAATTACCTTCACTTAGGTTGGTCACAGTGTTTTCGAGGTGATCGATCAAATAAACCGTAGCTTCTTCGATTAAACTTCCTTCCATATCTGAAATTGAGATAACATACGGCAATCCGCCATCTTCGTCAACTAAAGTAGAGAAGCCCATTGGGATAGTGATTGCATCATCAAATATTTCACGTCCTTGGATACCTAGTTGTTCGCTTCCATCAGGTAAATGAGAATATAACGAAACCACTGTTCCTAATTTCTGAGTGTCGAATCCGGGATCAAGGTTTTCCGAAGCACTTTGAAGGAATCCTATTCCGGCTGTGCTTCCCATATGGTACTCTCCTTCCCGAACAGTTAACCAAAGTAAGTCTTTTGGTACCGATCTTCTCAAAGTTGTATTTCCGGTAGTTAAGCGCATTGCGTTATTGAAAGTTACATTCCCTCCTGCATTGGCTTTAATTCCAAAACCTTGCCCTGTTGAAATAACTCCATTAGGCGTGGTGGAAGTTCCCGGATCGTTTGAAGCAGGGATTCCCATAGTACCATTATAGGTCGAAATGTCTTCCATGTTGAAATTTTCATTTAATGGTCCCGGAATTCCACTAACTGGAGTTGTTAAGTGTTCCCAGAAATAAACTTCATCAATCATCGCGTTATTAGCAATCAACATAGTTGCATCAATAGCTGAAGCATAAGGATTGGATATCACATTCGGACTGTCTTCCTTGTCATCACCGAAGAAGGCTGAATATGTAATTATTCCATTGTTTAAGGTACCTTGATTATACTCATAGTTATACGTTCCTCCTGCGGTGTATGATGGACGTACTAAATACCCTTCTCCAGGTGTTAGTTGTCCAACAAAATTAGACCAGTCATTACTTTCTTGATCGTGGAAATTAACACCAACAACTGCTGGTGTACCTACATATGGAGTAAAGTTCGCCGTTGTATGATTTAAGACTTGATAAGCACTAAACATTGTATTATTAGCAGCAGTCATTGGGCTTCCCATAATCATAAAGTCACGTGCATTCAACGCTGGAGTAGTTAATTTTACATTAATAGTTCCATTATTAATTACAACTGCGTCATCAGCTACCTGCACAACACTTCCTTGATGTGACACAATAATTGAACCTCCTGTTTCTACTTTTATATTTCTTTCGACCGACAAGTATTCTCCGGCACCTACTGTTACTACAGCGCCATTTTCTACTATTAATCCACAAGCTGTAATATTTCCAGTGCTGGTATTGTAACTATCTTTAAAGATAGCTTCGGTAGAACTATTAGGAGCACCATTACTCCAACCACCTGCCGTAGTGTATGTGGTAGATCCACTGATACAACCAGCTTCACACTCAACAATATTTAATTCGGCAGCGGAAGCCCAATTATTACCATTAACCTCACTCAAAGCTCTTAATCGAACATATCTTCCTTCTTTTGGAGTAAAAGTTACTAATTCTTCGGCAGAAGAATTAGGCCACGTACCTGTTGCAACCGCAGTTCCATAGTTACCGGTGTTATTAGTTATATATATTTCATAATTCGCAATTCGACCATTCGAACCTGACTGTCTCGGTAAATAGCGAAAAGCTTTAATGACTTTTGCACTACCTAAATCCAGAACAATTTCATGAGGATACACAGCTGCTGGAGCACTGTATTTCGTATGCCAGAATGTACTAGAGTCATTATCTAAAACACTAGCTGCCGATTCATTTCCAGAAGTTGTTTGTTGGCTACTTACAGAATGAATAGAAATTGTATTTTGAACAATTGTTGATTCACTTAAACACACCGGGTTTAATTCTTCAATTTTAAAATCAAGTATTCCTGATCCCCAAGAAGCAAATCGCATGGTCTTAGTTGATGCTATATATTGTACATCTGTGGTATTAAAAAACCCAGCACCTTCAGATAATGAATACCATTTTTCTTCAGCCACATTAAAAACAAAAGCACCTATATCTGTACCCGCAAATACAAATTTCCCATCAGGGGTAACTTCCATTCCACCTGTCTGGGTATCATCACCTGTTGGATAATCTCCAGTAACATCTATCCATGTAGTTCCTCCATCTTTCGATAAAATTGAACCTACATTATTACCGAGAGTAGGGCCACAAAATATAACCCAATTATCATTACCTGGAAGCACTACTCCACTTCCAATGTCTCCTTTTGTCCAACCTCCATTTGTTTTATTAAAAGGAGTGTTTATTGCTGTACCAAAAGTATTTCCTCTATCATTAGAGATATAAACATCTCCATCTTGGAGCATATATAATTTATTAGCATTCACACTACCTTGTGCTAATGCTGCTACTTGATTAATTCCTTTGGTTATCGTAAGACCTGTCAATGTTGTGCCATTCCACTTTGCACGGTGTAAATTTTTCCGAAGTACCCAAAGGGCTTGATCAGGGTTATGACGATCGATATATGTTTGTGCCCAGTACATTTCAGTAGCTCCCGTAAAGTCAACCGTTTGACTAGAGCTAAACTGTCCGTGTATAGCTCCAATTGATTGAAAAGCACCTCCATTACCATACACTGAAACGGGAGACCAAACTTTAGAACCGTTATAATCCCACTTCCAAGCAGAAACACCATCATAGCTATCTATTGTTTGCCCGTCTCCACCAATTGATTGATAAAAATCTAAAACATCACCACTTGTTCCTGGTATAATGCTTTGAGATCCTTGATCTTGAGTTGCAAAATTTATATGATCTGGATTATTACTACCCGTAAAAATTGTTTTTCGATACACTAAAGGAGTAATTGTACTCAATAAATTAATGTTGATGAAATGTGCATTTGCATAATCTGTATTATTATAACCTGCTCCTGGAGCTGGAAAATCGGTCCATTCTTTATAAGAAACATACATTCCCCCATCAGAACAACGAACAGACAATATATTACCACTACTATTATAGAAAAAGTGAGAAGATTGAAAATCTGGATGGTAATTAAATCGAATGCGATTATGATAATCTGCAACCGATAAGTTAGTACCGTTTTGATAATTACCCCAACCCGTATGATCTGTTTGTACATTATCTAATCCGTCTGTTGAAATAACAGGAATTGCATATCCTCCTAGAGATATCTCAGTATTTGTAGGGTGTACAGCCATAAAGAAACCTGCATCCATTGGTCCGCTTGTATCTCCATACCAATTTCCATTAGGGGTTTTTGTTGTCCAATTATTTCCTTCATCTGTAGAAACGTAGTATTTTTTATTTTCGGTCACATATAGTTTACTATCATCACCGCCTATACTAAATGCTGAGTTTGTGTGCGATGACGTATATGTACCTCTTAAATCAAAATTCGTTTTAGCAGCGTTCAGTTTATAAAAACTTCCGCTTCGCGCTAAATAAACCTCTTGAGCATTGCCTTGTACAGCATATCTAGGCGTATATAAAAACGAACTCTGTGATGATGGGAAGGTTTGGAGCGTTGAAAAACTAGCACCAAAATCAGTAGAAACATAAACAGTGGTCCCTTCGGTAACGTATATTCTATTGGAATCTTGCCTATTAATTACAGCACTCGTGGTAGCAGCAGGAAGCCCTGTGGCTAATACCCATGTTGCACCTTCATCATCAGAGTAATACACGGGTCCACTCTCTATTTGTGCTACTAAGCGTACTTGACCAGTTATTTGAAATGCGAACAGATTCTGATATCTGTTAGGCCAGTTTGGAGTTATTATTTGAAAATCATCTCCCCCGGTTCCAGTTGTAGGGTTATAAACAGTTCCTTTATGTATGTAAGATGACGAATTATATTCTCCTACATAATGATTCCAGGTAACTCCATATATGATATCTGTACCATCTAACATTTCGGCAAACTTAAATGCACCAGGCATATTTTTAGGAGCTCTGTTTACCCATTCGCCGGTTAAAGCTCCATTGGCATATGACGTAATAGCCTGCGCCTTATTGTGGTTAAAGGGTCTCGCAAATTGAGCTGTTTTTAATAGTTTTCTTTGGTGATTAGCAGCTTCTTCAGGAGTCCAAAGAGCATTTTTTTCAGGGTGACCCGAACGTTCTCTTTTTCCTTTTGTTTCAGGTCGTTTAGCGACTTCATCATAAGAAGATGCTTTTTCATTACAAGAGATAGGTATAGCAAATAGTATCGCTAAAAAAAGAATTATAGGGGCATTTTTCATTTTTACAGTTTTAGAAATAATGGTTTCAAATGTAACACTTTATCGATATTATTTACCATTAAACGTTGTTTTTTATTTTTTATCAGTTGCGCATTTTAATTTAACTGCAGAAATTCTTCATCATACTGATAATCAACAAATTGAATTAACCCCAATACATTAACAATGTTAAAGTGCACAACGGGTTTATTTACTAAAAGCTAATATTTTACAATTTTTTAATAGCTCATAATAGATGAAAAACATTTTAACAGGAATAGAAAAAGCCGAATACAGTCTGTATTCGGCTTTTAGTAAATTTATTTGATAAGAGTCTTAGTTAGCCTCCAAAATCATCAAATCTGATGTTCTCGTCCGGGATTCCGAAATCTTCTCCCATTTTCTGAACCGCTTGATTCATTAATGGAGGACCACAGAAATACAACTCGATGTCTTCCGGAGACTCGTGAAGATTTAAGTAGTTGTCGATTACCACTTGGTGGATAAACCCGACAAACCCATCTCCAGGAGCATCAATATTTTCTTTTACCTTCCAGTTGTCTTCTTCCATAGGTTCGGACAAGGCTAAGTAAAATTTAAAGTTTGGGAATTCATTTTCTAGCTGTAAAAAGTGATCTAAGTAGAATAATTCACGCTTAGAACGACCTCCATACCAATAGGTCACTTTTCTACCAGTCTTCAAGGTTTTGAAGAGATGATACAAGTGTGAACGCATAGGTGCCATTCCTGCTCCACCACCAACATACAACATTTCTGATTCTGAAGGATTGATGAAGAATTCACCATAAGGTCCAGAAATAACAACCTTATCACCTTTTTTCTGATTAAAAATATATGAAGAAGCAATTCCGGGATTTACATCCATCCATCCATTTTTCGCACGGTCAAATGGCGGAGTTGCGATACGAACATTCAACATGATCTCACGCCCTTCTGCAGGATACGAAGCCATTGAATAAGCACGCTCTACAGTTTCGTTATTTTTCATCACTAATGGCCACAAGCTGAATTTATCCCATTCGGCTTGAAATTTATCCGGTGTTTCATGTTCTTCCGGGTGTGCTGTAATGTCCATATCTTTGAAATTGATCTCACATGGAGGAATCTCGATTTGGATATAACCACCTGCCTTATAACCCATATCTTCAGGGATCTCAACAACAAATTCTTTAATGAAAGATGCTACATTGAAATTTCTTACTACCGTCGCATCCCATTTTTTAATTCCGAAGACTTCCTCAGGAATATGAATATTCATATCCTGTTTTACTTTTACTTGACATGACAAACGGGCACCATCTTTCAACTCTTTTCTACTAAAGTGAGGCGTTTCTGTAGGAAGTGCTTCTCCTCCACCCGAAAGTACGTGACATTCACACTGAATACAGGTTCCTCCACCACCACAAGCCGATGGAAGAAATATCTTCTCACTACTTAGGGTTGTGAGCAAAGTACCTCCCGAGGCCACTTCGATCACCTTTTCGTCATTGATAGTAATCTTTACAGGACCGGACGGAGAAAGTTTCTGCTTTGTAAATAATAAAAGTGAAACCAAAAGCAAGGTCAGCACCATAAAGGCGATGACTGTTGCTATAATAACTCCTAATGTGCTTACTGCTAAAAACATATTATTGCTGTGTTATTTCTGAAACTTCAACAGCTTCAACAGAGGCTGTATTTTCGTTAATCATTTCCTTTTCTTCGGAAGCTTTTTCAATCTGTGCTGTTTGCACTTCTGAAACTTCAGCATCGTCACCTCCTGTTAGCATTCCTCCAAAGCTCATAAATCCAATCGCCATCAATCCGGTAATAATAAAAGTTATCCCCAACCCTCTTAAAGGTGGTGGTACATTACTATATCTAATTTTCTCACGAATAGCAGCAATAGCAACAATCGCAAGGAACCATCCGATTCCCGAACTTACACCGTAATTCAAGGCTAGTCCTAAAGTTGCGATATCACGCGACTGCATAAACAAGGAACCTCCTAAAATTGCACAGTTTACGGCAATCAATGGAAGAAAAATACCTAATGAATTATAAAGCGATGGTGAAAATTTCTCCACAATTATCTCTACCAATTGTACCATTGTAGCAATTGTAGCGATAAACAAGATAAACGATAAGAAACTTAGATCGTATTCTGCGTACTCAGGTCCAAGCCATGCCAACGCACCGTCGCGTAAAATATACTGATCCAATAACCAGTTCATAGGAACGGTAACGGCCAATACAAAAATAACCGCAGCTCCCAATCCTACTGCAGTAGTAACCTTCTTTGAAACCGCAAGGTATGAACACATCCCAAGGAAGGTTGCAAATACCATGTTATCTATGAAGATCGATTTGAAAAATAATTCTATGTGCTCCATTTTATAAGATTTTAGACTTTAGACTTTAGATTTGAGATTCTCATATCTCACATCTATTATCTCAGATCTATTTAGTTTTCTTCAATTAATGCTTTATTTCTTGAACGTTGTACCCAGATTATGAGTCCTACAATGATCAATGCCATTGGTGATAATAACATAAATCCGTTATTTTCATAACCAATAGAATACAATCCTGTTTTAGCGATAGGATCTCCCAGTACTTTAAAACCGAGTAATGTTCCAGACCCTAGTAACTCACGAAAGAATCCAACGATGATTAGAATAACACCATAACCAGCGGCATTTCCAATTCCATCAAGGAATGAACGCCAAGGTCCGTTTCCTAAAGCAAATGCTTCAAAACGCCCCATAATGATACAGTTTGTGATAATCAAACCAATAAATACAGATAATTCTTTACTTAGTTCATATGCAAAAGCTTTCAGTACTTGATCAACAATAATTACAAGCGTTGCAACTACAATTAGTTGTACAATAATTCTAATTTTCGATGGGATGATATTCCGCATCAAAGAAATTACCACGTTTCCAACACCCAATACGAACAATACCGAAATGGCCATGACAATAGAAGCTTTTAGCTGTGCTGTAATTGCAAGAGCAGAACAAATTCCCAGTACCTGTATGGTAATTGGGTTGTCATCTGCCAATGGGTCTAAAATTAACTTACTGTCTTTTTTCGAAAGTAATCCCATAATTTATTGTTTTAAAGTTTTTAGATAAGGCAAATACATTCTCATATCCTTCTTGATCATTGCTGTAACTCCGTCTCCGGTTATTGTAGCTCCTGCCAATGCATCCACTTCATTATCGTCTTTGTCTTTATTTAAAGGATCATTATTACCTTTTGCCACAGTAATCCCTTCAAACGCTTCCCCAGACAAAATGTGCTCCCCTGTAAAGTCATCCATAAAGTAACGTTGTTTAATTTCTCCTCCCAATCCTGGAGTTTCACCCTTATGATCGAAAAATACACCTTGAACAACAAAATCTTTATCGATTGCTATAAATCCCCAGATCGCATCCCAAAGTCCTTTTCCTCGAACGGGAATTACATAAAAAGTCTCTCCCTCTTTCTCACCAACAAACAGTGGCAATCTTCTTTTATAAGATGGGTCTTTTGCTTTCTCCTTTTCTTTATTAAGATCAATAAGAAAAGCCTCTTTATCTTCGGAAACATCTGTACCTTGGATTACTAGTTGCTTTTTAACGTACTTATTAAAGTCTGCTTCAACCGTTTTAGTTGGGATAAAATTCACATCGCCATCTCCTTCGTTATCATTTACGCCCATTGCATACAGTATATTCTGCATCTTTTCAAAGCGTTCGTTTTGCTTGATCGTGCTTCTTAAACCTTGCGCAAGTCCGGCGAGGATAGATCCTACTACCAAAACCATTACAATCGCAAAGATGATCGTATAACTATTTTTATCTGTATTCTTTGCCATGATTACGCTGTTTTAACTTTTAAACGCTTCATTCTTTTCTTTATATTGCCTTGAATCACATAATGATCGATCGTAGGTGCAAACACATTCATAAGCAAGATCGCTAACATTACACCTTCCGGATAAGCAGGATTAAAAACACGAATAAGGACAGAAATAAATCCAATTAGAAATCCGTAGATCCATTTCCCTTTATTTGTTTGAGAAGCAGTTACCGGATCGGTTGCCATATAGACAATACCAAAGGCTAAACCACCAATTATAAGATGTTGCCAGAATTCGGTACTCATTAATCCGTAGAATTTACTAGTTTCAGTAATTATACCCGCATCCACTACACTATTAAAGATAAAGCCCATAATAAGTGCTCCAACAACCGCCGACACCATAATTCTCCAGCTTCCAATTTTTGAATAAATCAGGAATAAGGCACCTAATAATATTAGTAGTGTGGAAGTTTCTCCAACAGATCCGGGAATAAACCCGTAGAACATATCCAACCAGTCGTAACCGGCAGGGTTGCTCTGAGCAAGACTTCCTAATATTGTTTCTCCTGAAATCGCGTCGGGTTGTCCAACTCTTTCAACAGCACCGTGAACCCATACTTTATCACCACTCATCCATGTAGGATATGCGAAGAAAAGAAAAGCACGAATGGTCAATGCAGGGTTTAAGATATTCATCCCTGTTCCACCAAACACTTCTTTTCCTATAACCACACCAAAAATAACGGCAATAGTAAGCATCCAAAGAGGAATATCGATAGGTACAATTAAAGGAACTAACATTCCCGTTACTAAGTACCCTTCTTCAACCTCATGACCTTTAATCATTGCAAATATAAATTCTACAGCAAGACCTACTCCATAGGATACAATTACTAGAGGCAATACTTTCCAAAGTCCGATAACCAGGTTATCCCAGTTCCAGAATTCGCTGCTAAAAAAACCACTAGAAACTGCCTGAATATCTCCTAGTGCCAAGTGATATTGATATCCAGCATTAAACATACCGAAGATCAAACACGGTACTAAGGCCATGATAACAGTGTTCATTGTACGCTTTAAATCATCTGCAGCACGAACATGCCCTCCAGAGTGTGTAGTCTCATTTGGCAGATATAAAAAGGTATGGATTGCGTTAAACGCAGGAGCCATCTTTGTCCCTTTATATTTCTCTTTTAGCTTATGTAAATTTTGTTTTAAGCCCATAGCGTTACCCTATTTCTTTATACATTAAATCAAGACCATTTCGAATAATTTCCTGATGTGGTTGCTTAGATACACAGATAAACTCTGTAAGTGCAAAATCTTCAGGAGCTACTTCGTACATTCCCAAAGCCTCCATAGCATCAAGATCCTGAACCATACACGCCTTCAGAATTTGTAATGGATAAATGTCTAAAGGAAAAACTTCTTCGTAATTACCAGTAACTACAAATGCTCTATGTTCTCCGTTAGTATTTGTGTCAAGATCGTATTTTTTCTTCGGAAACATCCAAGAAAAAGTCATTGCTCTTGAAGGAGAAATCTTATTAAAAACCGGCTTGTTCCAACCGAATAGTTCGTAATCGTCTCCTTCAGGAATCACTGTGATAGCATCACTGTAATATCCTAAAAATCCTTTTGGTGATATTTTATTACCGGTTAAAACATTTCCGTTGATAACACGTACGTTTTCTTCGTCTAAACCAGCATCGTACAAGAAAGTAGAAACCTCAGCTCCAATTTTCGTTCTATAATATTTTGGTGTCTTTACAGGCGATCCTGCCAAAGCCACTATTCGTTCTGCATTAAACTTTCCAGTAAGTAATAACTCCCCAATAATTACCAAATCCTGAGGTGAAACCGTCCAAACAGTCTCTCCTTTGTTTACTGGATCGATCTTAGCGATTTGCGTACCTACGTTCCCTGCCGGATGTGGCCCGGAAACACGGTGTAAATTAATCCCTTGTAGATCAGAAAATGGTGATTTAGCCTCACTTCCTACCGAAACATGTACCTGACCAGAAGTTAATTTTCCAAGAGCCGTTAAAGCAGCTTGCAAAAACTTTTCTTTTCCTTTTAAGGTGTAATCATAGTCGGCAGCCAATGGAGCCGTCGCGTAGGCAGATACAAAAATCGCTTTCGGACTTACATCCGGATTTGCAATCACATCGTACGGACGTTGTTTAATAAACGGCCAACAACCTGAAGCAAGCAAATGTTCTTTTAGAGCATTCGCTTCGATGGTTTCCGGATTTACACTTCCGAAGTCCTTAAAGGAGTCTTGTGAATCTGCTTCGATAGTGATTTGAGTAATAACTCGCTTTGCACCTCTTGCAATAGTCGTTAAGGTTCCGCTTACGGGAGAAACAAACTTAATTTCTTCCTTACTTTTAGAATAAAAAATCGTGTCACCTGCCAAAATCTTCGCTCCTTCTTTAACCACCATTTTAGGTGTAATCAAGTGAAAGTTCGATGGATTTACAGCAAATGTTCTTGAACGTGGCGCGTTGGAAAGTGTTTTATCAGCTTCGCCTTTTAATCTAATTGTAAGACCTTTTTTAATCTTAATGTCTTTAGACATAGAATACTTGTGTTAAGTTCTCTTTTGTTCCGCTCCCGATGACATTCGGGTTTGGGAGTGCAAATTTATAAATTTAATGTAGCATCACATAATAAAAATTTATAATTTTCTTAAGAAATGACTATAGGATTTCATAAGGTGATTTTGAGGCACAAAATTTGCTTATCTTTAACCACTAAAATTTGTTCAATGACAAAACAATTTTGCAGCACGCTATTACTTTTAACTTTCCTTCTTCCTGTAATAGCACAGGTTCAGGAAAAGAATGAGCCCTCGTACATTAGCACCGTCGAATTTAAAGGATCATCTGCCCAATCGGAACTACCAATTATTCGGCTAGGTGAAAGGCTCGAACTTTCGTTCGACGATATTCATGGTGACGAAGCAGACTATTACTACAAAATAACACATTATAACTTCGATTGGACTCCAAGCGACCTTTCCAAAGGGGAATACCTTAATGGTTTCGACGAGGTTCGTATTGAAACTTACGAAAACTCGTTTAACACGCTTCAAATATTTTCTCATTATACATTGTCTATCCCAAATAGGGAAACTAGATCGATCAATAAGAGCGGAAATTATCTTTTAAGCATCTATAACGACAGCAATGAACTGATTTTCACCCGTAAATTTATGGTTTATGAAGATTTATTAAATGTTGAAGTTAGTATAAAACGCTCACGGGATATTTCTTATATCCATGAAAAACAAGTGGTACAGTTCGAAATAGACTCTCCTACCTTGCTTCTAATAAACCCCAAACAGAATGTGCATGCATTGGTACTTCAGAATAGTAATATAAAAACTGCGATCACCAATTTAGTACCTCAGTACACAATCGGGTCAAAACTGATCTATCGTTATGATAAAGAAGCTGCTTTTTGGGGAGGAAATGAATTTCTGTTTTTCGACAATAAAGATGTTCGTTCGGCATCCAACGGTGTACGTCGTGTGGAAGTAACCGATATTTACGAAAATTATCTATATACCAATATCTCAAGAAAAGATCGCCCCTATACTTACAACCCTGATATCAATGGTAATTTTGTCGTTCGAAATATCGATGTCCAGAATCCGGATATTGAAGCCGAATATGTGCGCATGCACTTCAACCTCATGTATTATGATGATATTGCTGATAAAGAACTGCACATCTATGGCAATTTTAACAACTGGACAATAGATGGCTCTACTTATATGAAATACGATTCAAAAAGCGATACTTATAAAAGCACTCGCCTTTTTAAACAAGGATTTTATAACTACAAATATGTGTTAGTAAATCGGGACGGCAGCATTGATGAAGGAGCCATAGATGGAAACTTCTGGCAAACAGAAAATGATTATACCGTACTGGTCTATTACCGAGAAATGGGCGCCAGATATGATCGAATTCTAGGCAGAGGCGCTGCAAACTCTACCAACATTACCAATAATTAGATCGTTTTTTTTGTAAGTTCTTTTCTGAAAATACATCCAATAAAAAAAATTACAATGAAAAAAGACCTGGCTCTTTTTAACAAGATCGCAGACCGTTTATTGAAAACTGAAAGTGAGCAACCAGTAGCAACACCTATAGCTCCGGAAGAACTTTTCAACACTCTGGATATTTCTCTAAAAGATACCCCAGCTTCTGAAGCATTTTTTGAAGAGACATTAGAGAAGTTAGTTCTCAACACCCCTCGTACTGCAACAAAGCTTTTTTTTAATCAGTTATTTGGAGGTCGAAATTCCAAGGCTACCCTTGGTGATCTATTGGCAGTGTTACTTAACAATAGCATGTACACTTATAAAGTCGCGGGTCCACAAGTTGGGATTGAAAAAGAAATCTTACATAAGGTATGTGATATAATTGGCTATGCTAAAGATAGTGATGGGACTTTTGCACCGGGCGGTTCTATGAGCAACTTTATGGCTATGGTTATGGCGAGAGATGCGTTTAACGCTTCTATAAAAAACAGCGGCGTATCACAAAAACTAACCTTATACACCTCTTCCGAATCGCATTATTCTATACCTAAAAATGCTGCCTTTATGGGCGTTGGCCGAGATCAGGTACGATATGTTGAAACCAATGAAAAAGGGCAAATGCGGCCTGAAAAGCTGGAAGTGGCCGTTAAAAAAGATATCGCCAATGGTTTTCACCCTTTCTTCGTCAATTCGACCGCAGGAACCACAGTTTTAGGAGCTTTCGATGAAATCCCTCCACTAAGTGTAATTTGCAAAGCATATAATTTATGGCTTCATGTAGATGGCGCATATTGCGGAAGTGTCATTTTCAGTAAAAAGTATAAACACCTACTCAACGGACTCAACCAAACAGATTCCTTTAGTTTTAATGCACATAAGATGCTAGGAACTCCACTCACCTGTTCCATAATTATTACACAGCATAAAAAATATCTAAACGACTCGTTCTCCAATGATGCGGCCTATTTATATCAAACAGATGGTGATGATTACAACCTTGGAAAGACATCGATTCAATGTGGTAGAAGAAATGATGCTTTAAAACTCTGGACATTATGGAAATCTGTAGGTACCAAAGGCCTCGAAAAGATAGTCGATAATCAGTTTCATTTGGCCAATGTAGCAAGAAATTACATCCAGAATAACCCAGAATATTCGCTCTTTAGCTACGAAGAATCCATTTCGATCTGTTTCAATTATAAAAACATTCCGGCACAGACATTATGCACAGAGTTATACGAGAAAGGAAAACTCATGGTTGGATATGGCACTTTCAATAATGTGCAGTTTATTCGCCTCGTCACAATTAACTCCGGGAATACTGAAACCGAAATTCTTAACTTCTTTCAAGTGCTGGAAGAATTTGTGGCAACAAACCCATCACTACACAGACGCGAGATTTTTGAGCAATAAATAGCAAAAACGCCTTATCTTTATTGTATGAAGGACAAAAAAATCGCGTCATACAACAATCGAAAAGCCGTCAAGTATCGAGGTGTGGAATGCCTAAATTGTAGCCAACCTTTAGATCTTAGCGACGTATATTGTCCCTATTGTTCTCAATTAAATAGTACAAAACAACTTTCGTTAAAAGATTTCGTCGGACAGTTTTTGAGCAGTATTTTTACCTACGATTCCCGACTTCGATACACCATTAAAGACTTACTGTTTAAGCCGGGAGTCATGACCCGGAATTACGTAAATGGACAGCGACTCAAATACGCAAATCCCTTCCGATTTTACCTAAGTGTTTCGATTATCTACTTTTTGCTTCAAGGTTTACTAATAAGTCTAGGAAGCCCCGATTCCTTGGTAAATTTTAATACAGATTCCGCACTAACCGCAAACGACACTCTTTCCGAAGCCAATAAGGAAAACATCAAAGTAACACATCAAACAAACTCAATTGACGACATCAAATTTACAGATGACGCGATCGTTCTAAACAATGACACTATCTCAACTTGGGAAAAGAAAACTGCGGCTGATATTAAATTTGTGAGTGAAGAAGAACTTGCCGCAATGCCCTGGGGAGAACGAATTTCAGGGCGTTATTCTCTTTATAAAGACTATTACAATGTATATAAAATCAAAGATGCTAACGTAGCACTCGACAGCCTTCATCATAAAAACACTCCATTCAATCGCTGGATATACAACAAGAATGATTCGGTACAGCGTTTTAAGGATAGTCCCGTTGCCTTTTTCGAATATATGATTCAAAAAATTCCATTCTTTCTGTTCTTTTTTACGCCATTTTTCGCCATTTTCTTCTGGCTTATTTATTCAAAAAGCAAATTTAGTTTTATTGAACATATGATATTTATCTTCCATATTTTCAGCTTTCTATTTCTGGCGATGCTACTAATCCTTATCCCTGATATATTAATTGGCGCCAAAATACTTACTGGCATATTATTCTTGCTTATCGGACCCTTTTATTTTTATAAAGCCCTACGCAATTTTTATAAACAAGGACGCTTGTTAACTATTATTAAATTCGTATTTTTAAATATAGTTTTCGGCATAAGTGCCACATTTGCTATATCAATATTTTTTCTAATCTCAGCTGCCACGTATTAATGGTTCAACAAGTAACGCAAGGTATAAAGGTCTCCGTCAAGACCAGTTTTGAAGGCACATTTTATAAGGACTATAAAATGCAGTATGCCTTCGGATATACCGTTACTATTGAAAATCAAGGAAAAGATGTGGTGCAATTATTATCCAGACATTGGCGAATCAGCGATGCCTTGAACAATGTCGAAGTAATTGAAGGTGATGGTGTAATTGGCAAGAAGCCGGTTATTCTACCGGGAGAAAAACATGAATATAGCAGCGGTTGTTTGCTGCTTTCGCCCTTTGGATCCATGAAAGGACATTATAATATGGTGAATTTCACGAGCACTCGTAAGTTTAGAGTGATGATCCCTTCCTTTAAATTGAGTGAACCTTCAGCAATGAACTAGCTTCCGAGTAGGCTACTATCTTTTCAAATTTTATCTTTTTATTTTTCTGAAGAATATGGCAATACCCACAATGAGAGTCGTGGATAAATTGAAATGGACTTGTAGCATCAAATACTTCTGAAGCTTTATAGATACCGTCAAAATCCATTTCATGATGATCATTGTACCTCTTTATTCTGAAGTGATCTTTCGGCAATTTTTCAGAAACCAATTCAAACCAGGCATTACTTCCTGTTCCAGTCAATTTTTGAGCATTAATAGGCAACTTTGGCAATTCCCGCATTTCTGAAGCAGGACGATTTTTATGAAAATAATTAGTGAGATTCTCTTTAAAAGCGGTACTATTGAACCCGCTTATCACTCCATTTTCAACTACGTAAACCTCATTTTTGGTTGCTGCTTTTTCTACATTTCCTACAGTACTTGGAGTGAAAAGTTTATTAAACTTTAAGGCCATTTGAATTTCCTTTTCCTGAGTTGCGGCCAAAATCGTGTCTGTGACAAATCGAGAACAATTGCTCTCCGTCTGACTGAAAGCTCCATAACGTACACTTCCTTTTTGTTGCAACGTATAAATAAAATCGTTCGCCAAATTATAATCAACCGACTCACAGACTGAAGCGATCAACCTTCCTTCTCCGTGTGTTTTTTGAGGGTTTGCGTCTAGCCACAATAAAAACTCCTTTAGATTTTTCAAACTGTGATTCTCATCAATTAAGGCATTAAAGGGAAGTATAAGTTCAACATCTGTATTAGCCCCTCGCACCCTGCCATGTCCCTTTGGAGTTACATACCTTCCGAAGTCAAAATAACGCGCCTCCCCGCTTTCATTCTCAATGAGTACCAAAGCCGCGTGGCCAGCTTTAATGTAGTGACGGGTTCCCAGCCCTACCAACGGAAGAAATTTACAAATCCATTCGTCACTCACAGTTACGAAAGTGTCTGGATAAGCCAGAACAATTATTTTACCAGTGTTTTTCAAATTGAATTTTCTTTTTTGAACCAGTCCTTTGGAGTTCGTATTTCAGATGTTTCTCCCGACTGAAGATCTTCATATCGTAAGATTGATTCTTTACCCTTTATAAATTGAGTAATACTCTTGGTTTTTACAAAACCGCGATCCATAATAAGATTAGAGTTGATATCACCTTCGCCAGTAGTTTTATGAAAATTTAGTAATTCAGCTTCAGAAGGAGATAAATGTTTAAAAATAAATTCAGAAAACCACCGCTCTCTTTTTTTCTTTATTTCTTCAGAATATAATAGAGAAGACGACCATATTTGAGGTGCAATAGGTTGTTCAGAAAAATGTGCTTTAATCCCGTCCCAAACTAATTCATACAACTGGAGCTCTTTTTCCCAATCGACTAATACTACAGTGAAAGGCTCAATTCCATTATAATTGTATGCAGATACTGCATCCGTAACCACTTCCGAAGTTAAAAGATCTGTAACAATAATTCCTCTACTCATTCTGTATTGATCGGCTCTTTTATGCGCAGTGAAACCTCCATTCATTAAACACACTAACCGTTTTCTACTACTCACTCCAAACCAGGTTCCCCCTGCGACCTCATCTTTAGGAAACAACAGACCGGTTTCCTTTAAATGATAAAACTGGGGCGCAAGTGTTTTTCGACCAGGAGCTTCATCGCGGTTTGATGTTAGAACAAATCCATCTGAATGTTTAGGGATAAATGTAACGGTACACATAGCGGTAGTGGTCTCTATTAAGAATGGAAACTTACGAAAGAATGTTCAATATTCAATGTTCAATTCTAAAACTCTATCAGTTCAAGTAATTTTGTGGAGTGAAAACGAATTTTCCTGAAGTTTAGTGAATATTGAGAATCCAGTACCATCTAAAAATGATTTCAACCTCAAAGAACTTAGCATTCGTTTTTTCCGATTCGGAACATGTGTTTTGAAGTCCTGAAATTTGTACCTTTGCAGCTTAATTAAATCAAAGAAATAAAGAGATGGGAAAAGGATTTTTTGAAGTGCCAATTGCCGTTAACGAACCTGTTAAAGACTATGCTCCCGGTTCGCCGGAAAGAGCAGCAGTTTCTGCGGCTTATATAAAAATGTACAATAGCAAAGTTGAAGTGCCATTATACATAAACGGTAAAAACGTGAAAACAGGAGATACTGCGACTATGTCACCTCCTCACGATCATAAACACATTTTAGGAACCTATCATAGAGCCGATAAGAAGAATATTAAGGATGCTATTTCCACGGCTTTGGATGCTCGTAAAAATTGGGCAGAAATGCCATGGGAACAACGAGCAGCTATTTTTCTACGTGCTGCCGAATTAATCGCCGGACCGTATCGTGCAAAAATTAATGCAGCAACCATGTTGGGGCAATCTAAAAATATCTATCAGGCAGAAATAGATGCTTCTTGTGAGTTGATCGATTTTTTACGATTCAATGTTCAGTACATGACTGAAATCTACGCAGAACAACCGGAATCTACTTCTTCAACCTGGAATCGATTAGAATATCGACCACTAGAAGGTTTTGTATATGCCATTACACCTTTCAATTTTACTGCAATCGCGGCTAATTTACCTGCCAGTGCTGCACTGATGGGAAATGTGGTTGTTTGGAAACCAAGTGACAGCCAGATGTATTCTGCTAAAATTATCTTAGATATTTTTAAAGAAGCAGGCGTACCGGCAGGTGTAATAAATATGGTAATGGGTGACCCGGTTATGATTACCGACACCGTTTTAGCGAGTCCCGATTTTAGTGGAATTCACTTTACCGGTTCTACGCATGTCTTCAAGGATATCTGGCAAAAAATTGGAACGAATATTCACAACTATAAGACTTATCCGCGAATTGTTGGTGAAACCGGAGGGAAAGACTTTATTGTCGCACATAAATCGTCAAATCCGAAACAGGTAGCAACAGCGATGATACGTGGAGCTTTTGAATTTCAAGGACAGAAATGTAGTGCTGCGAGTAGATGTTATATTTCAAAAAGTATTTGGAAAGCTGTGGAAAAAGAATTGATTGCTGAAATGGCTACTCTTAAAATGGGATCGCCAGAAGATATGAGTAATTTTATTACAGCAGTGATTCATGAAGGCTCATTCGATAAATTAGCCAAATTCATTGATAAGGCTAAGAAAGATAAGAAAGCAAAAATTATTGCGGGTGGAAAGTACGATAAAAGTGAAGGTTACTTTATTGAGCCCACCGTTATTGTTACTGAGGACCCGAAATACACAACCATGTGTACCGAGTTATTCGGCCCTGTTTTAACGGTATATGTATTTGAAGATAAAGACTGGCTTAAAACCCTTACGTTAGTTGACGAAACAAGTGAGTATGCACTTACTGGCGCTGTTTTCAGCGAAGATCGTTATGCGTTGGAGGTTGCCATAAAGGCGCTTCAGAATGCGGCAGGAAACTTCTATGTTAACGATAAACCAACAGGAGCAGTTGTTGGACAGCAACCATTTGGAGGTGCTCGTGCTAGTGGTACAAATGATAAGGCAGGAAGTAAACTGAATTTATACCGATGGATTTCTCCAAGGATGATTAAAGAAACCTTTGTAACTCCAACAGATTACAGATATCCTTTCTTAGGATAATCTTTCCGAAGTAAAAATAAAAAACCCGAAACAAAATTGCTTCGGGTTTTTTCGTTTGTATGAATTAGTGATTGTTACTGATATTCTTGATCTACATTAATATGTGCGGTCTGAGCATTTCTTGCATTATTATCTACATCAACAATCATAGCGACTAGCTCAAGGTTATTGGTATCATAATCTTCAGGGATTTCGGCGGCAAACGTCATACCTATTTCTTCTAAAGGTCCGGCTGCACCAATAGTATTCCCTAGTGTTTGCGTTAAGGATTGTCTCAACACTTCGTTATGCTCAAATTCCAGGATTGGATTTCCCAACTGGTAGTATGGACTTGACGGATCATCGTTGTAATAATTTGTTTGTTTGTATATGATTCCATTTTCTATTAGATAAAGCACTAATTTATCTCCAGCCTGTGTACCTGTTTCAAAAACCATATCAACTTTTACCGTAAGGGTAGTTCCGGCTAGTTCAGAAACGATTCCTATTGCCAGATTGGTATCTTGCCCTGCCATAGCTACAATATCATTAGAAGTATAAGGGCTTACCCAAGGAACAGTTCTATTAATTCTAGCTCTTGGCAAACCACCAATATTGAATGCATTCCTTAAAATTGGAAATTCATTGTAGTGATATGGGTCCGGGCTACTGTTTGCAGTTTCGTGAATTGCAACAATAGCAAGATGTTCTGTAAGTTCATGTGTATCTATTATGGCCGCTGCAACACTAGGGCAGAAACCACACCAGGTACCTGTATAATCTTCAATTACTACTTTTCTCTTCGGAATAATAACCTTAAAAGGTTCCACGTTGGTTGTTATTTCTACACCATTTTCGGTATAAACACCATATACTTCGAAATCACCAATAACGTCTGAAGAAAAATTACTTCCGGTAATCTCAACTCCATCCACAAAAAATGTTGTGATATCTGTCACATCATCTCCATTTTCATTTAAAATTCTAAAAGGAATGTCCTGATTTCTCAAGGAAGCCTTTCTCACGATTTTCTCAACCGTAATTTGAGCAGTAGGACCTGTAAGGGGTACATTTTCTTCAGATTTACTACATGATACTAGAAAAATTAGCGTCAATGCTAATAGAATTTTTGGTATGTTTTTTGTTTTCATAGTTATATTATGAATTTATATTATACAATAATACTAGTTTTTTATCATAGTTTTTCTATAGGATAATAGAAAATGAAATGTAGTATTATAAATTTATTTTATGAATTTTATTACCTATTATTGCTTAATAATTAAAACTTCTCAAGATGAAAAAAATTGTATTTCTTTTATGTTTGTTCCTGACATTCAACGCTTTTGCTCAAGACGAACTACCTAATGTAGATTTAACTACAACCGAAGGTGAGACCATTAATATACAGGATGCAGCCGATAGTGAGAATATTGTCATCGTATCGCTTTGGGCTACATGGTGTGTTCCTTGTCTGAAGGAATTGGATGCAATTAGTGAAGTTTGGGAAGAATGGCAGGAGGAAACAAATGTAGAATTAATAGCGGTTTCTGTGGATGACAGTAGAACAGTAAAGCGTGTAAAACCATTAATTAATGGTAAAGGATGGGACTACACCATACTTCTTGATAGTAATAACGACCTAAAGCGAGCTTTGGGTGCTTCTACAGTTCCTTTAACTCTTTTAGTAAAAAACGGTAAAATTATGCATCGACATTCTGGTTATAGTCCGGGAGCCGAATTTGAACTTTACGAGAAAATTAAAGAACTAGCAGATTAAATTTCTTTTTAATAACACAACCAACCTTTTTAATGAAATATTTATTTTTAAGTGTCGCAATATTGTGCAGTGGATTTCTTATTGCTCAAGACAACGGAAATTTCTTTGGTGGATTTGAGTCAAATTCGCAATGGCTTTTAGCAGATGACGGAATTAATTTTCCGGCTCCCGAAGATCAATTTAGAGCTAACAATTATTTTCAACTAAATTTCAACCTCGGTAATTTTACTGCGGGTGCACAGTATGAATCCTACCTACCTACATCACTATTGGGTTATGCGCCTATCTATGATGGAAACAATGGAATTGGAACCTACTATCTGAATTTTAAAAATGAAACCATCGATATTACCGGAGGTTTTTTTTATGAGCAATTTGGAAGTGGACTAATCCTTCGCGCATGGGAAGATAGACAACTAGGTATCAACAATGCTTTAAGAGGAATACGCTTTAATTTTAAAGCTACCGAATACTTGGACTTAACAGGAGTCTTTGGACAGCAACGAAATGGTTTTGAAGTGTCTCAAGGTGCCATTCAAGGTATTAATGCAGAACTAGATCTTAGTACAGCGCTTGACATTGAGGCGGTAAATCTAAAAGTAGGTGCCAGCTACGTAGGACGAAATCAAGATAATGGAACAAACGACACCATACCCACTACGGTGAACGCATATGCGGGAAGACTTGATATGGTTGTAGGGAACTTTTTTACTGGTATTGAAGTAATTACCAAAGACCCGGATATCATTGCCAATGACGAGATAGTCTCATCAAACAAGTTATACGACGGTACGGCTATGCTTGTCAATGCAGGTTATGCTCAAAAAGGTTTGGGATTAAACGCAACCTTCAGACGTCTCGAGAATTTTAGTTTTTATAGTGACCGATTGGCGGAAGGAAATACTTTCAATCAACAAATTTTGAATTATGTACCCGCATTAACAAAACAGCAGGATTATTTGTTGACCAATATTTATGTGTATAATTCACAGCCTCGTTTGGTTATTGAGACTTTTAACAAGCAATCGGGTGAAGTTGGAACCCAGCTGGATGGTTATTATTCGGCTCCAAGTGATAGTTTCCTCGGAAAGCTAAAAACTAAAATAGCGGCAAACTTCTCTTACTACAACGGTTTGGACGCAGAATACAATGTTGAGAATCGATGGTATGAAGCCAAGTTTATTGGAACTGGCCCTCGTCTTTACAGAGACTGGAGTGCAGAAGTTAAAAACAAATGGGGGAAACAATTGAATACAATTTTAACCTTCCAGGATATTATTATTGATAAAGGAGTTTCTCAAGGTGGACCAATTGGCACACAGGGTGATATTAAAGCGCAAATCCTGGTTGGTGAAGGAACTTACCGTATAAAGGGCAGTCAGTCTGTTAGAATGGTGCTACAACATATGTGGAGTAAGCAAGACAGAAAGAACTGGGCAGCTGGAGTATTGGAATACAACTTTAACTCTAGACTAGGCCTTTACATTGCCGACTCTTATAATTATGGCGGTGAAGGTAAAATTCACTATTACAATATGGGAGGTAGTTATTCGAAAGGCAGAACACGTTTAGGAATGAACTACGGAAGACAAAGAGGAGGATTAATATGTGTTGGAGGTGTATGTCGATTTGTACCAGAAAATACAGGAGTAAGCGCTAATTTAACGGTGAACTTCTAAAGCATAGAAATATACAATTTAAATAAGGTCGTCTGAAAGCAATTTCAGGCGATCTTTATGTTTACACTAAAGTTGTTTCAATCGTAGGCTTTGCAATTTAGTACTCATGTATTATCAATTACAATTCCTTCCGAAGAGAAACGAAATGAAGAAGAATGAGATATGAGATATGAGATATGAGATAAAAGTAAATATTCTAGTGTCACTTCGAGTGATTTTAATGACCACCAGGGAATAAAAGCTTTATCGAGAAGAAGAGGAAAGAGGAAAGTGGAAAGTGGAAAGTGGAAAGTGGAAAGTGGAAAGTGGAAAGTGGAATAAGATATGAGATAAAGAAAGGATCTAGTGTCAATTCGAGTGATTTCGATATGACTAAAAGGAATTTAGAAATTGTATCGAGAAGAAGGATCTAATGTCAATTTCTACCTACTAAAACAAAAAAAAACGCCCTGATATCCTCAGGGCGTTTTTAATTTATATAGAAGTAAAATTACTTTACAACAACTTTTTGTGTATGAGATAATCCGCGGTTATTGTCAAATTGTAAAATATACATTTGAGCAGAAAGATCAGACATGTTGATAGATGTTCTACCAGCATTCAAGTTTTCGTTTTTAACTATTCTACCTTGAAGGTCATAAACCTTAAGATTTACATCTTCAGCTACATCCACTGTTAATTCATTAGTGATTGTAGTATTGAAAATATTAACATCCAATGCTTCAAAATCATTCAAACTCAATAAAGGATCGTAATAATAAGTCAAACGTAGTTCTTCACCAATATCGTTACCAGCAGCATCAGATAAATAAAATCTGAAGTTATACTCTAAAACATCTGATCCGTTACCGGCAAAAGAATTATAGAAGTGATTTCCTTGTGGTGTTGTACCTCCTACCGGAATTGCTATAAATTCTGGTGCAGCAGGAACAGATTGTCCAATTGAAAGATTAGAAAGACATTCGCCAAAGCAAAGTTCAAATCCTGTACCATCGGCATTAACAGCACTTTCCAACTCAATTCGCATATATATTTCAGCACTCGTAGTGTTAGTTACGAAGAAATCTAAAGAGGCTTCCGGATAAGTTAAAACTCCGTAAGTAACTTCATGTCCGTCAAGTATTGCACCCCCATCACCATCAACAACCGTATACGACTGAGCAAGCATAGAAAAAGAAGCGAATAACACACTAAGTAAAAGTAATTTCTGTTTCATGTTTATTGTTTTTTATAATTAGGAATACAAAAATACAAAACCTAAGACAAACAATAGTAGGACTTTACGAAAAAAATTTATTACACTTAATTAATTCGAACCCATTCCTTTACACGATTGAGATGCAAATATTCCATCGGTTTAGTAGGGAAAACCCATCATGATTAATTTCACAATTTTTCTAAAACATTAGGCTAATGATTGCCACAAAAAAGGTATATTTGTTTACTATAAAAGTATTTAAGAACTTAAAATCAACTTGTTATGACAAAAAAAATATCCCTTTTTCTGGGAGTAATGTTACTTAGTTTTGGAGCTATTGCTCAAACTATTGTTTCTACTTCTCCAGAAAACAAAAAAGTGATTCTGGAAGAATTTACTGGAATTCATTGTGTATTCTGCCCAGACGGTCATGCTATCGCACAAGCGATTAAAGATGCAAATCCAGACAACGCCTTTCTTATTAACATCCACGTTGGTAGTTACGCAAACCCTAATACTGGCGAACCAGATTTCAGAACTCCTTATGGGACTGCTATTGTTGGCCAAACCGGGCTTGTTGGATATCCGGCAGCAACTGTTAACCGATTAAACTTTCCTGGTTATGAGCAAGGATCTTCTGGATCTACTGCAATGAGTAGAAACCGTTGGACTGCTGCTTCTAATCAAACCTTGGCTGTAGGTTCTTATGCAAACGTTGGAGTTGAAGCGTCTATCAACGTTCAAACCAACATGCTTACTGTTCACGTTGAAGGATATTATACCGGATCTAGCCCGGAAGCAACAAACTTGTTAAATGTTGCTTTGCTTCAGAATAACACTTTAGGACCACAAACTGGTGGGAATTCCGGAAATGAATATAATCACCAACACAGATTAGTAGAAATGATCACTGGTCAATGGGGTGCGGATATTAATACGACTACTACAGGTACATTTGTAGACGAAACATACACTTATCCTATTCCTTTAGATTACAATGGTGTACCGGTAGATCTTATTGACTTGGAAGTTGTTGCATTTATTTCTGAAACACATCAAAAAGTTGTTAGTGGTAGTGGTACTCTTCCAACTTTTACAGGTATTACCATTGCAAATGATGCAAGTTTAGAATCGATTGAAGATTTTGACGTTGATTGTTTCACTATGGTTGAGCCAGTAATTGAAATTAAAAACTTAGGGAATGACCCGATCACTAATTTAGATATTGAATATTCTATAAACGGGGGTACTCCTGCAGTATACAACTGGACGGGAGAGATTCTATCTTACTATACTGAAGAAATAACCCTTCCTGGTTTAACTTATACTCCGGAAGTTTCGAACATTTTAAATGTTACAATTCCGAATGATGATAACAATTCTAACAATAGTGGAGATGTTACATTCCGAAGTGCTTCAGACACATCTGGTTCTATAACTATGGTGTTGAACACAGATGGTGCTGGTGCAGATTGTACGTATACTATACAAGATCCAACTGGTACTGTTGTATCTTCTGGTGGACCTTATGATAATAATGTTACCATTGAAAGAACCTATAATTTTGGGCTCGGATGTTACTATACATTCACTTTGATCGATGCAGCCGGAAATGGTGGAACTACTCTTACATTGACTGACGAAACAGGAAACCAGTTTTTTGAAACAGATGGATCGTTTACTAATGAAGCGGTTTCTGAGTTTTCATCTACTGGAGCATTAGGAGTTGATGACAACGCTCTTCAAGGAGTGAAGATCTACCCTAACCCGGTTACTTCAGTACTTAACATACAAAATGCTGAAAAAGCTTCAATCGTAGTTTTCAATATGCTTGGACAAACATTGTTAAGCAAAAGCGATATTTCAATGAATGAACAAATTGAAGTTTCACAGTTTTCTGCTGGAACTTACTTTGTAAAAATCATAGATGGAAATGCCGTTAAAACTGCTAAATTTATAGTGGCCGAATAAGTAGAAGGTTACAACAATTTTATTAAGACCCCAATAACAACTATTACTTGTTATTGGGGTCTGTTTTTTTTTAAAATCTATAGGAATAGTAGGCTATACAAGAAGTTTTAGAAAAACTTTTTTATTCAGAACAAAAAGCTATATTTGCTTCTAAACAAACCGATTACAGATATAAAAACAAATCAATTAATCCTAAAAAACAACTCTATGTTTACAAAATCAACCTCACTTTTAGCATTTGTTTTACTAGCGTTTACCTCTATTGGACAGACGATAGTTTCTACAACTCCTGAAAACAAAAAAGTGGTTCTTGAAGAATTCACTGGTATTCATTGTGTATTCTGTCCAGATGGTCATGCCATTGCACAATCAATAAAAGACGCAGACCCTGAAAATGTATTTCTTGTCAATATTCATGTTGGTAGTTATGCAAACCCTGGAAGTGGTGAACCTGATTTCAGAACTCCTTATGGAACGGCCATTGTAAATCAAACCGGACTTGTAGGATATCCTGGAGGAACCGTTAACCGAATGAATTTCCCTGGTTATGAGCAAGGAACTGCTGGAACTACTGCGATGAGTAGAAACCGATGGGCTGCTGCATCTAATCAAACCAAAAACCAAGCTTCATACGTAAACATTGGTGTTGAAGCAACAATCGATGTTCAAACTAGTGAACTAATTGTACATATGGAAGGATACTATACTGGAGATAGCCCGGAAGGAACAAACCTTTTAAATATCGCATTACTTCAGAATAATACATTAGGACCACAAACCGGAGGTAACTCAGGTAACGAATACAATCACCAACACAGATTGGTTGAAATGTTAACCGGTCAATGGGGAATGGATATCCTAACTACAACTACTGGAACATTGGTAGACGAAACTATTACCTATACTATTCCAGCAGATTACAATGGAGTTCCTGTTGTTTTAGCAGACCTTGAAGTTGTTGCTTTCATTACTGAAACTCATCAAGCAATTGCTAGTGGAAATGGTGCTAAACCAACATATACCGGTATTACAATAGCTAACGATGCTGCATTAACCGATATCGATGATATTTCTGATGACTGTAATTCTGCTTTTGCAGATGTTGCGCCAACAGTTGCAGTTGAAAATTTAGGAGCCGATACAATTACAGCATTGACAATAGAATATTCTGTAAACGGAGGTGATGTCCACACTTATGAGTGGACAGGAAGTATTCCTACCTATCATGAAGTAACAATTGAACTTCCTGAGATTAATTATCCGGTACAAGCAGAGAATGAATTGAGCGTTACCATACCAGATGACGAAAACAATACAAACAACGTCATTGCTACTGATTTTAGAGCATTAAATGCAACTACTACAGTACATATGGAATTACACACCGACGGTTATGGGAGTGAAGTGAGTTGGAATGTTAAAGATTATTCTGGAGCCACTGTTTATAACGGAGGACCTTACGGTAATAATCAAACGATCAATGAAACTTTCGAATTAGCTTCAGATTGCTACACTTTTAATATTATCGATTCTTACGGTGATGGTGGTGGTTCTGTTGAATTAACAGACGACAATTCACTACAGGTTTTTTATACCGACGGGACTTACGGTTCTGGAGATTCTCAAAATTTCTCTACCGATGGTTTCTTAGGAACCAATACTGCTGAGTTGGAAGGTGTAAATATCTATCCAAATCCAGCAACAACTATATTGAATATCGTAAATGCTGAAAACTCTTCGATTGAAGTATACAACATGCTTGGTCAGGTTTTATATACGAAAAGCAATATTTCATTGAACGAACAGGTAACTGTTTCTCAACTTACAGCCGGAACCTACTTTGTAAAGATTACCAATGGTAATGCTGTTAAAACAACTAAATTCATAAAGAACTAAGATTTTTAATAGCAAATAAAAACTCCCGTCAATAATTTTTGGCGGGAGTTTTTTTATTCTGAAAAAATTAAGGTTTGTACTTCAGAGGCAAATGAACCACACTTTTAGTTTCAAAAAAATCCTCTTTATAATAATCCTGAAGCTTATAAATAGTTGCCTTTGGGTAGTTGGCTAATTCATCTTTTAAATCTCCTCCTTTTAAATACAGGATTCCGTTTTTAAGCTCATGCTTTTGACGCTTAGCAACCCTCCCTTTCACCCAATGTACAAAGGTTTCCATTTGAGCTACTGCTCTGCTCACTATAAAATCGTATTGATCTGTTACAGTTTCTACCCTTGCATTAGTCACTTTTACATTGGTAAGTTCTAAGGCACCGGATACTTCTTCAACAACCTTTATTTTCTTCCCAATGCTATCGACCAAATGAAAATTAGTTTCAGGATATAATATAGCCAATGGTATTCCCGGGAAACCACCTCCGGTCCCAACATCCAAAACCTTCGAGCCAGGTAGAAATTCCTGAACTTTAGCAATCCCAAGAGAGTGCAATACATGACGTAGATACAGTTCTTCTATGTCTTTTCGGGAAACGACGTTGATCTTAAGATTCCAGTCTTTGTATAATTCAGAAAGTCTTCCAAACTGATCTAACTGATTCTCAGAAAGATGTGGGAAATATTTTAAAAGTAGCTCCATAGTTAATTTTCAGTCACAAAAGTAAGTTAACTTATGTAAATTTATGATATCAATTAACTGATTTAGATATTAGATCCGTATTTTTGCATTTTGAGAGGAAATTTCCTCATAAAACCACTACAGTGATAAAAAAGCAAATTACTTTTTCGAGGGTAGATTCTGCCAAATTCTTTAGAACGCTAAATAAACGCGTTAATACATACTTTAAGGAGAATGATATTTCCAGAAGCGGCAATTGGAAACTGCACCTAAAAACGGTGATCATGTTTTCGATCTATCTTACCCCATATTTCCTATTATTAACCTTGGATCTTCCGGGATGGGCACAAATACTTTCAACAATCGCGATGGGTATTGGTATGGCCGGAATTGGAATGAATGTAATGCACGATGCAAATCACGGGGCTTATTCATCTAAAAAATGGATCAATAAAGTATTGGGAAGCAGTATATATATTTTGGCTGGTAATGCCTATAACTGGAAAGTACAGCATAATGTACTGCACCATACTTATACAAATATTCATGGTCATGATGAAGATCTTGAGGCCGGAAGAGTACTTCGATTCTCAAAACACGCTAAATGGTATCGTTTTCATAAATTTCAACATTATTACGGTGTTTTTCTTTATGGACTTCTAACTTTCAATTGGGCACTTACTACCGATTTTCAACAAACATATCGCTATTTAAAGCGTAAATTGTCTTTTGGAAAATTCCCTAAGCCATCTACGCAATGGAGTATCTTAATTATAACCAAGATCATCTATTTCTCAATTTGGATCGTTGTACCATTGTTGTTTTTTAATATTGTTTGGTGGAAAATTTTACTTGGATTCTTCATTATGCACTATGTGGCAGGAATGATATTAAGTGTTGTTTTTCAATTGGCACATGTTGTGGAAGAAGCAGACATGTTATTACCGGATCCTTCAGGAACCATGAAAAATACATGGGCCATTCATCAACTATACACTACTGTTAACTTTTCAACCAAGAATAGAATCATGAATTGGTTTACAGGAGGTTTAAATCACCAGGTAGAGCATCATATATTCCCACATATTAGCCACGTTCATTATACAAAAATTTCAAAAATCGTAAAAGAAACGGCCGCGGAATTTAATTTACCGTATCATGAATTCAAGACCACAAGAAAAGCTCTTATAGCACATTTTAAACACTTGCGAGAAATGGGATTAAATCCCGCCTCATTACCAGCGTAAAACCTATGAATTCTAAACTTTCCAACAGAGTCAATGAAATGGCGACTTCTGCCACACTTGCAATGGCAGCCAAGACCAGAGAATTAAAAGAACAAGGAATAGATATCATTGGACTTAGTCTAGGTGAACCCGATTTCACTATTCCGGAGTTTGTAAAACAAGCCGCAATTCAAGCGGTCGAAGACAACTATCATGCGTATACACCCGTCGATGGTTACGGCGAACTGAAGCAGGCAATCATAACAAAATTTAAAAGGGATAATAATCTTACATATTCTCCTTCACAAATCGTCGTATCTACAGGTGCTAAACAATCTTTAGCTAATCTTGCGATGGTGTTGCTTAATGAAGGTGACGAAGTATTATTACCAGCTCCTTACTGGGTAAGCTACGGTGATATTAGTAAATTAGCAGGAGGAGTTCCTGTTGAAATAAAATCGTCTATTGAAAATGATTTTAAAATAACTGCAGCCGATCTAGAAGCTGCGATTACTCCAAAAACGAAAATGATGATCTACAGTTCACCTTGTAATCCGAGTGGTTCGGTTTATAGTAAGGAAGAGCTTAGGGCCTTAGCAGATGTTCTCGTAAAATATCCTGATATTATTGTAATTAGTGATGAAATCTATGAACATATTAATTTCGTTGGTAAGCATACTTCTATTGCTGAATTCGATGATATGTATGATCGTACAGTTGTGGTAAATGGTGTGTCTAAAGCCTATTCTATGACCGGATGGCGAATAGGATATATTGGAGGCCCCGATTGGATTGCACGTGCATGTAACAAGATGCAAGGACAGATTACCAGCGGAGCTAACTGTATTGCACAGCGTGCTACGATTACGGCACTCGAAAATCCGCCGTCGAAAATTCAGTTTATGGTCGATGCTTTTAAGGAACGACGTACATTAATCCTGAATTTATTGTCAGAAATTCCCGGAATAAAGACTAATGAACCTGAAGGTGCTTTTTATGTTTTTCCAGATATCTCTTCTTACTTCGGAAAGACCCTTAAAGGAATGAAAATAGCAAATGCTTCCGATTTTTCTTTATTTCTATTGGAAAAGGCGAATGTTGCTACCGTTACCGGTGAAGCCTTCGGTGATCCAAATTGCATTCGTATTTCGTATGCAGCTTCCGAAGCGAACATTAAAGAAGCTCTAAAACGTATCAAGGAAGCCCTTACAAGCTAGACGGAAGCACATGGCAAAAATTCTACTTTTAGGAAGCGGTGAACTTGGAAAAGAATTTGTCATTGCAGCACAACGTTTGGGACAAACCGTTATAGCAGTCGACAGCTACGAAAATGCGCCTGCCATGTCTGTTGCTCACGAATCTGAAATAATCAACATGCTGGACGGCGATGCTTTGGATGCACTTGTAGCCAAACATCAGCCTGACTATATTGTTCCTGAAATCGAAGCCATTCGTACAGAACGTTTTTACGAGTACGAAAAGCAAGGCTATACAGTGATTCCTTCAGCAAGAGCTGCTAATTTCACGATGAACAGGAAGGCGATAAGAGATCTGGCTTCCAAAGAATTAGGTCTCAAAACACCAAAATACGCATACGCAACCTCAGCCGAGAGCCTTAGAAAATCAGTTTCGGAAATAGGCATGCCCTGTGTTGTAAAACCACTCATGTCCTCTAGTGGGAAAGGACAGAGTACCATTAAAACCGAAGCAGATATCGAAAAGGCATGGAGCTACTCTCAAGATGGGTCCCGTGGTGATGTTGCAGAAGTGATAGTAGAAGCCTTCGTGGACTTCAATTATGAAATTACCTTACTTACAGTTACTCAGCGTAATGGTAAAACCTTGTTTTGCCCACCTATTGGTCATCGCCAGGAACGAGGCGATTATCAGGAAAGTTGGCAACCCACTGCCATGTTAGAAGAGCATCTAAAAACTGCTCGCCAAATGGCAGATAAAGTGACCTCATCGCTTACAGGTGCAGGGATTTGGGGTGTAGAGTTTTTTATAGCAGACGATGGAGTATATTTTTCTGAATTGTCTCCCAGACCTCACGACACCGGAATGGTTACTTTGGCTAACACTCAGAATTTTAACGAATTTGAATTGCATTTGAGAGCAATTATCGGATTGCCTATTCCTGAAATCACCTTAGAACGAATAGGTGCCAGTGCTGTTATTTTAGCTTCGGAAACTGGTGCAAATCCAAGTTACGAAGGATTAGAATTTCTTGCTGAAGCCACCAAAACAGATTTCAGAATTTTCGGTAAGCCGAGTACGCGACCCTTCCGAAGAATGGGAGTTGTAGTTACATATGACGTTCTAGATGGAGACATTTCCGAAGTGACAAAAAAAGCAAAGGAGCTAGCAGGAAAAGTAAAAATTAAGAGCTAATGTATTTGGCGATCTAATGCCAAGCTTAGTTTTTCTATCTGTTCCTCCAGAAAAATGGAGTAAAAAGAATCAATACAGTAAAAAGTTCCAAACGACCAATTAGCATTAAGAATGACGCCCACCATTTGGCAGCCGCCGGAAGATTACCGTAATTCTCAACAGGTCCCAGATCACCAAGTGCTGGTCCCACGTTTCCAAGCGTTGATGCGGCTCCTCCTAATGCAGTTTCGAAATCAAGTCCGAGCCACGAAAACACTAACGTTCCAATGATAAATGAGAGCATATACAGTATAAAGAATCCCAGGATATTAAAAACAATAGGTTGTGGAACAGCTTTTTTGTTATAGCGTGCCGGTAATATAGCATGTGGATGCAAAGTTCGTTTAAATTCAAGTAGCCCGTTTCGAATCATTATTAAATGCCGCATCACTTTAATTCCACCTGATGTAGAACCTGCTGAACCTCCCAAAAACATTAAACCAAAAAAGAAAATAGTTAAAAATGGGGTCCATAATGTATAATCTGCCGACACAAAACCAGTGGTTGTAACAATTGCTAACACTTGAAACAATCCATGGCGAAAAGCACTTTCAAACTCTCCCCATACCATTGGATGTGCTATTGATGAAATGGAAACATCGGCCCTGAAATAAATAAGCAAGGCCGCTATCGCTGTGAAAAGAAAGATGAAAAACGAATACGCTTTAAACTCTTCATCGTTAAATATCTTACTGAATTTGCCCTTGAAAGCAAAATAACTCAATACAAAATTAGTCCCGGCAAGGAACATAAAAACAATCACAATATATTGGATAATAGGCTGGTCATTCCAATAAGCCATACTAGCATTCTTGGTAGAAAAACCACCCGTACTCAATGTACTTAGAGAGTGATTGATCGCATCAAAAAAGCTCATTCCGGCGATCTTTAATAAGATCGTTTCGGCTATTGTATACCCTACATAAATTAACCATAATCGCTTTGCAGTGTCGGTAATTCTAGGGTGTAATTTATCTCCTCCCGGTCCAGGTGCTTCAGCAGCAAATAATTGCATCCCTCCTATTCCTAATAATGGCAAAATGGCGATAGCGAGTACTATAATTCCCATTCCTCCTATCCAATGTGTGATACTTCTCCAAAATAAAACTCCTTTTGGAATACTTTCAATGTCACTTAAAATACTTGCCCCGGTCGTGGTATATCCACTCATAGTTTCAAAAAATGCATTTGTAAAACTAGGGATAGCTCCTGTAAAAATATATGGAAGTGTACCCACCAATGACATAAATATCCAGCCAAAGGTTACGATCATATATCCTTCTCGTTTCTCAATTTCCTTTCTGTGATTTTTAGTAAGAAACATGATTACTCCTCCTATCATAGATCCAACAATTCCTGCTAGAAACATTTCCATGACAACACCATCTGCATACAAATAACTGACTAATGCAGCGATGAGAATAAAACCACCATTCACTACCAGTAGCAGCCCCATTAAATGAAAAATGATTTTTATATTAAGCTTGGACAGGGCTCGCATTAGACGAAAAGTTTTTCGACTTTACTAATAGATTGTGGAAGACAACATACAACGATACGATCTCCGGCTCGGATAACGAAATCTCCTAAAGCGATTAAACCTTCGTTATTTCGAATTACCCCTCCAATAATAGCCGATCTTGGAAAGTCGAGATCTTTTACCAGCTTATTACATACTCTCGAAGATGGAGACACAATAAATTCAAGCAATTCGGCATTCATGTTATTCAGCTTGGTCATAGCAACGACCTCTCCTTTTCGAACGTATCTAAAAATATTATTCGCTGCAAGTAACTTTTTATTAATCAAAGTATCAATTCCAATAGAATGCGATAACTGAAAATAATCCATATTCTCTACCAGTGCTATAGTCTTACGTACCCCTTTTGACTTAGCCACCAGACAGGACATGATATTTGTCTCGCTATTACCCGTAACTGCGATAAAGGCATCCATATCACTTATAGATTCTTCCTTCAGCAACTCCACATTTCTTCCATCTCCGTTGATCACTAAACAGCTTGGGATATCATCTGCTAATTCAAATGCTTTTTCTTTATTGCTCTCAATGAGTTTCACATTATACTTTTCTCCGCAAAGATCTTTGGCCGTTTTATAACCAATTTTGCTTCCACCAAGAATCATCACATTTCGGATGTCCTCATGAGCTTTACCTGTGAGCTTATAAATTTCATCTACTCCATTTGGTGTCGTCACAAAATACACCTGATCTCCTTCTTTAAATTGGGTATCACCCCTTGGTATTAATGTATATTGGGTTCCAAAGCGTTGAATAGCAATAGGAACACAATTTACCTCTGGAAATGCGATTCCTACTTCTTTCACCGTACGTCCTACAAAGGAAGCTGTACGAGAAAGCACAAGGCCAATCATGGTAAGGGCACCATTTTCAAATTGATAGGATTCATTGAAAGCACTCTGACTCAACAATAATTCTATTTCATCAGCGGCAAGCGATTCTGGAGAGATCAATTCATCGATTCCAAATTTAGTAAAACCTACCTCCTCTTTTTTGTCGATAAATTCAGTATTTGAAATACGTGCAACGGTTCTTTTGGCACCAAGTTGTTTTGCCAAAACACAAACCGTAATATTGGTTGTTTCGCTGGAGGTAACGGCTACTACAAGATCAGTCCCATCAACTTTCGAGTCTTTTAAAACCGAAATGGATGTAGCATCACCTCTAACAACCCGTATGTCCAAATGTGAATCTGCATGAGCAAGGGATTCCCTGTTAGTATCAATTAAAGTGATATCCTGAGATTCAAACGAAAGGAGCTTTGCAAGATGAAATCCTACCTCACCAGCTCCGGCAATAATAATTTTCATATAAGTAGTTACGAAAAATGTAGGGCAAAGGTATCGAATTTAAAATATATTGTCATTGCATCATACATTAATCTATTTTAATTCTAATCCTCAATTCACTAGCAAAAAATATGTAGCTTTGCATCCGCTAAATTTATGGAAAAAAAAGTCACACCTTATAAAGACTCCTCCCTGAACAAAAAGAAACAGGTAGAGCAGATGTTCGATACCATTTCCGGAAATTACGACGGCCTTAATCGTGTAATATCTCTTGGCTCCGATATTAAATGGCGCAAGAAGGTTATTAAGATGGTGGCCGCTACAAATCCAGAAAGCATTTTAGACATTGCAACAGGAACGGGAGATCTGGCAATTAAGTTCGCTACTAACTCTTCGGCATCCAGAATTGTAGGTCTTGATCTTTCTGAAGGAATGCTTTCGGTAGCTAAAAAGAAGGTAGCAGATACCAAACTAGCAAATAAGATTGAATTTATACAAGGTGATTCTGAAGCATTGCCTTTTAAAGAAAATAGTTTCGATGCTATTACCGTTTCTTTTGGAATTCGAAATTTTGAAGATCTTGAAAAAGGCCTTTCAGAAATAAAAAGAGTTCTAAAACCCGGCGGATTATTTGTAATACTTGAAACTTCAGTACCTACAAAAACACCTTTCAAACAAGGTTATTACTTTTACACTAAACAGATATTACCACTAATTGGGAAGGTCTTCTCTAAAGACAAGGTTGCTTATAGCTATTTATGCGAAAGTGCTTCTATTTTTCCTTATGGTGAAAAACTCAACAATATTTTGAGAAAAATTGGGTTTAATGAAGTGGAAAATAAACCTCAAACCTTTGGTGTTGCGACGATTTACACCGCGACTAAATAAATATGAAGAAATTACTTTTTGTACTGGCAGCCCTCTTGCTTTCGCAACATGCGGAGGCTCAATTATTTAGCAAAGAACGACTGGCCAATTTGGAAACTTTTGATAACCGTTTTCTTACATGGGGTTACTTTCTAGGTTTCAATAATTATGATTTTAACTTCGATTATATTGAAGAGAAGGAAAATGAACAAACTGACGTAAATGTCGAATCCCAGTCAGGATTTAACGTTGGTCTTGTAGGTGATATGCGTATTAATAAATATATCAATTTACGCCTGGAACCTGGACTCTACTTCACGCAACGAAATTTAATGTTCACCAATTTTGAAGACGATAAAGATCGATTAAGGGATGTAAAATCGACTTATATACATATCCCATTGTTGCTCAAGATTTCAACCAAACGACTGAACAATATTAAACCTTTTATTGTGGGAGGAATCTCGACTTCCATCAACCTTTCCAGTAACGAAAACAACCCGGACGATAATAAACAGGGGGAATTTAGAACAACTAATAACACCAGCTATTACGAGCTTGGTCTAGGTGTTGATTTTTATTTGTATTACTTTAAATTTACACCATCTATTCGAGGAGTATTCGCTACGAGCGATGAATTAGTACAAGACGCTGACCCAAACAGTCCGTGGACCAGTAATATTTCAAAAATGTCCAGTCGGGGAGTTTTTGTAAACTTTACTTTTCAATAAATTATCTTCGGAATTCGCTTAATAATATTGCAGTAGCGGTAGCCACATTAAGGCTTTCAGTCTTTTGTACTTTGCCAAACTGCGGAATGGTAATCTTATGTGAAAGAAGTGCGATAAGCTCATCAGATATTCCATTGGCTTCATTACCCATAATTACAATTGCATTTTCTGGAGTTTCTTCGGAATAAATATTATTTCCATTTAAAACACCACCATAAACCGGTAACTGCATGTTTTTAATATATTCTGAAAGATCTGTGTATTGAATATGCACTCTGGCAATAGACCCCATACTTGCCTGCACCACCTTTGGATTATAACAGTCTGCAGTATCCTTAGAACAAACCAATTGTTCTACTCCAAACCAGTCGCAGAGCCGAATAATGGTTCCTAAATTCCCCGGGTCGCGAATAGCATCTAACGCTAGTATCAAACCTTCAGAAGTAGTAGCCCTAGGTTTCGGAATTTCAAAAACTGCCAACAAACCGTTTGCCTTCTTTAACGCACTTAATTTCTGAAGTTCCCTTTCCGTCACCATCGAAAACTTTTCCGAAGCATCCATAAAAGAAGAAGTTCCAAAAACCGAATGTAAATTCAGTCCTTCTTCCATCAGTTCTGTTATAAGCTTTTGACCTTCAGCAATAAAAAGTCCGTTGGTATCGCGATACTTTTTTTGCTGTAAACTTGTTATTAGTTTTATTTGACTTTTGCTAACCAAAATATAGTATTTTTGAACTGATTAAAAGCATATTCTTGATCCAAAACCTCACAAAAATATCATTTATTTTAGGAATAATCACCCTACTGGCTTCTTGCAACGCGGTAAAAAGAGTGCCAGAATCGAGGTTTTTATTAACCAACAACACTATCGTGGTAGATGGAGCGGAAATAAAGGATGCAGGAGTATTTAGTCAATTATACCAAAAACCCAATCCGAAGATTCCTTTAGTAAGCATTCCGTTAGGGCTTCATATATATAATCTTGCCGATCCTGATCCGGATAGCACCTTTCTCAATTGGCTTCATCGAAATCCGAAGAGAGAAGATAGACTTATTCGTTTTCTTTCAGAAAAGCAAGTTGTCGAAATGGGAAATAGCTACATAGGTTTAAACAAATGGCTTGAAAAATCGGGAGATGCTCCGGTGGTAATCGACGATGCAAGAACGAAGAAGTCTTTAGAACGAATTAAACAATGGTATGCCAAACGGGGTTGGTTCAATACCGAAGGTGATTTTGGTGTGCGCGTTGATTCTTCAAAAAAGAAACGGGCAGCGGTGAGTTATCAAATAAAGCGCTTCAGACCTTATTTTGTAGATTCCATTCAGGAAAAAATAGGATCACCAGTGGTTGATTCCTTGTTTCAAGCCAGCAAAAAAAACACTTTTATCAAACCGGGAAAGCAATATGCTGCCGCCGATTTTAATAATGAAAGAGACCGACTCACTATCCTTTTTCGCAATTCGGGACTTTATCACTTCGATCAAGATTATATTGGATTTGAAGCAGACACCGTGAACACCGGTCACATGGTAAACGTAACCTATTTAATCCCAAACCGAAAATTGACAGAAGGAGACTCTACCTCCACTACCCCATTTAAAGTGCATAAAATAAGTGATGTGCGAATTGTAACCGACTATTCATTTGCCAATAGAGATAAAAAATATACAGACTCGGCCACCTATAATGGATATACACTCTTTAGCTATGATAAGTTAAGATTCAAACCAAAAGCTATTACCAATGCTATAACGATAACTCCTAATAATATTTTTAAGGATATTGACAGAACGCTCACTTATAGTCAGATAAGTAATCTTCGTATTTTTAAGTATCCCAACATAAGTTATCAGGAAGATCCGCGGGATTCCACAGGTACAGACTTGATCGCTACCATTTTACTAAACCCTAGAAAAAAGGCAACCTTTGAAGCCGATTTTGACACTTACACTTCTACTATTCAACAATTGGGTATTGGATTTAGGGGGTCGTTGATTCTTAGAAACATTTTTAGAAGAGCTGAGATCCTTGAAATTTCTGGTCGTGGAAGTATTGGATCTTCGAAAGATGCGGGCGATAACGAAAGCTTTTTTAATATATCTGATATTGGAGGTGATATAAAACTGTCTTTTCCCAGGATCGTGTTTCCCTTTAACACTTCCAAATTAATCCCAAAATATATGTCACCTTCTACTATTATGAGTTTGGGTGCCAACGCACAAAACAACATTGGTCTGGATCGCCAAAATATCAACGCTATCTTTAGTTATCGATGGAAGCCATCAAAGATCAGGACCAATAATGTGGATCTTATGAATGTGCAGTATGTAAGAAATCTAAATACCGGGAATTATTTTAATGTATATCAAAATTCTTTTGATCAGTTAAACGCAGTTGCCCAAGATCTTGAAGCAGCTTCTCCGGGTAGTGTAAATCCGAATTATTACCAGTTAGATGCTAATAATGACCTCCGACTCACAATTCCGGAAGGTGCCAATAGTTTTATAGCGGATGTCATTGGCGATTCTGTGACCGGAGCAATGTCAGGTTCAGATAACTTTGTCCTTGTTAGCAACCTCTCGGAACGTAAAACAAGACTTACCGAAGACAATTTAATTTTCGCTTCAAATTACACTTGGACACGGGATACGAGAGACAATATATTCGATAATAGTTTTTCACGATTTCGATGGAAAATAGAGAGTGCCGGGAATTTACTCGCAGGAATTTCAAATATTGCCGGTTTAAAGAAAAACAACAATAACAATTATGAAACTCTTGGTGTTGCCTTTTCTCAATACGTAAAGTTTGAAGGTGATTATATTAAACACTGGGAACTCAATGACAAAAACATTTTTGCGATCCGAGCATTTGGCGGTATCGCCATTCCATATGGAAATAGCACCAGCATTCCATTTACTAGAAGCTATTTCGCCGGAGGTGCCAATGACAATAGAGGTTGGCGCGCCTACGACCTTGGTCCCGGAAGTAGCGGTAGTATTGATGAGTTTAATGAAGCTAATTTCAAAATTGCGTTAAACGCCGAATATAGATTTACAATTTTAGGCGATTTTAAAGGTGCATTCTTCCTCGATGCAGGAAACATTTGGAATGTCATGGATAATATTGATGACGAGGCTTCTAAATTTAACGGTTTGGCCGATCTTCAGGAAATGGCCTTGGCTTCAGGTTTAGGACTTAGATATGACTTTGGATTTTTTGTATTTAGGTTCGATGTAGGATTTAAAACCTACAATCCTGCCTTAGCAGAAGGTGAACGCTGGTTTAAGCAATATAATTTCTCAAATGCGGTGTATAACATAGGAATCAACTATCCCTTTTAAACCGTTTAAATTTGTTATTTTTGCAGTCACATTACAATTTAATGTATTGAATCTTGAATTGTTTTGTTGCTTAAAACTATATCAATATAAAGCCTTTTTACTATGGTTTCGGCACCATTGAAACCTTTGTAAAATCTGACTTAACAAACATACCTTACATATGAGTCATACAATAAAGCCTGGAGTAGCTACCGGAAAAGAAATTCAGAAAATACATCGATATGCAAAGGACAAGGGATTTGCCATGCCTGCAGTAAATGTTACAGGAAATAATACTGTGAATGCTGTTATGGAAACGGCAGCTGCTTTAAACGCACCTGTTATCATCCAATTCTCTAATGGCGGGGCACATTTCAATGCCGGAAAAGGACTCTCGAATGAAAACGAAAGAGCCGCAATCGCAGGAGGAATCGCTGGTGCCAAACATGTACATCAATTAGCCGAAGTATATGGCGCGACTGTTATTCTTCATACAGACCATTGTGCCAAAAAATTACTGCCTTGGATAGACGGATTATTAGATGCAGGAGAAAAGCATTTCAAAGAGACCGGAAAACCTTTATATAGTTCTCACATGATAGATCTTTCCGAAGAGCCTATTAAAGAAAATATTGAGATCTGTAAAAAGTATCTCGAAAGAATGAGCAAAATTGGAATGACGCTCGAGATCGAATTGGGAATCACTGGAGGTGAAGAAGATGGTGTGGATAATACAGATGTTGATTCGTCAAAATTGTATACTCAGCCAGAGGAAGTTGCCTATGCATACGAGGAACTTTCTAAGATAAGTGACCAGTTTACGATTGCTGCTGCCTTCGGAAATGTTCACGGAGTATACAAACCCGGAAATGTGAAATTAACGCCTGTTATTCTGAAAAATTCGCAAGAGTACGTTCAGAAAAAATACAATACGGGACACAATCCAATAGATTTTGTTTTTCACGGCGGAAGCGGATCTACCGTTGAAGAAATTCGCGAGGCCATTGGATATGGAGTGATTAAAATGAATATTGATACTGATCTGCAATTTGCATTTACTGAAGGAATTCGTGATTATGTGGTAAATAAAGTAGACTATTTAAAAACTCAAATTGGTAACCCGGAAGGGGGCGAACTACCAAATAAAAAGTATTATGACCCAAGAAAGTGGTTACGCGAAGGCGAATTAACTTTTAAGAAACGCTTAGAAAAGGCCTTTAAAGACCTTAATAATGTAAATACACTTTAGTAATCTAGAATTTAGAATTACGAATTCGGTATTATCATTGAAAATATTATCGGCGATAAAACAACCAGAATTCAAAACCCTGCTTATCGGCAGACGGGTTTGAATTCATAATTCATAAGTAAAAATATGCCTTGGTTTAAAAGAACAAAAAAAGGAATTCAAACTCCTACCGAAGATAAAAAAGATGTCCCAAAAGGATTGTGGTATAAATCTCCTACTGGAAAAGTAGTAGATTCTGAACAGCTTGAAAAAAACTTCTATGTAAGTCCGGAAGACGGATATCATGTACGTATTGGAAGTAAAGAATATTTTGAGATACTCTTTGATGACAACAAATTTAAAGAACTAGATAAAAATCTAAGTTCTAAAGATCCTTTAAAATTTGAAGACAATAAAAAATATGTAGATCGCTTAAAAGAAGCTACCGAAAAAACCGGTTTAAAGGATGCTGTTCGTTGTGCTGTTGGAAAATCCATGGGTGAAAATATTGTCATTGCATGTATGGATTTTAGCTTTATTGGCGGATCCATGGGAAGTGTGGTAGGTGAAAAAATTGCACGTGCTGCAGACTACTCACTTAAGAAAAAAATACCATTGGTAATTATCTCCAAAAGTGGTGGTGCTCGTATGATGGAGGCCGCACTGTCTTTAATGCAACTCGCTAAGACAAGTGCAAAATTAGCACAATTGTCAGATGCTGGCATCCCGTATATTTCCTTAGCTACCGATCCAACAACTGGCGGAACAACAGCTTCTTTTGCTATGTTGGGAGATATAAATATAAGTGAACCGGGTGCATTGATCGGTTTCGCGGGACCGCGTGTAGTAAGAGATACCACTGGAAAAGAATTACCGGAAGGTTTCCAAACGGCCGAATTTTTATTGGAACACGGTTTCCTGGATTTTATAACGCATAGGAAAAATCTTAAACGAAAAATCAATCTATATCTTGACTTGGTGCTCAATCGTCCATTGAGAGAAAAAACGGCATAAAGTTGTTCCATTAAAAAAATCCATCAGTTTTTGACCGATGGATTTTTTTTGTTGTTTGATTGATTCGTACTAATTCCCCAGAACAATAGGAAAGTCATAACCGTTTATCGTTAAGGTCGCCATGTCATCGCATTCACCATTACCCCAATCAATTGCACCTGTAAATCCTTCTTGTTGAATTTCCAACACTCCACTTACTAAATAGAGACAATCGAGTTTTCTAACCAAGGTTTCGGTAACCTCACCAGTTCGTAGAAAACCGTTAGAAAACAAGGTATTCCAATTTCCGGTGATTTCATAAACATTATCAATCCATGTCCCAGTTCCAACACCTTCAGTCCATTCTATGGTTCTTGTACCATCTCTAGTTGCAGTGACAGTTGTGTTTGGAAAGCTAACAGTTATTGTTTCAACTACAGTCGATTGAGGGTTTCCATTCGAATTAGCAATCTGTCGTAATATCTCTCCTCCACCAGTCACTCCATTATTGTTATAGACATAGTCTTCGAATGTATAAGTAATCGTTCTACTACCTGATAAGATTGGACTATATTCTAAACGAATAATACCTGAAACTACAGCGCCATTATTTAACTGACAACCATCACCAAAATCTAAGACAATGGTTCCACCATTTCCATTTGTAGTAACCGTAATGGTAGTGCAATTTGGGAATAATGAAACAAGGTTTAATGGAGTTGTGGTGTTTTCGTCAAAACCTGCCTCCATGATATCGAAGGTTCCCTCGGCAACATTATCTGTTCGAGCAGCCTGTTTTGTTTCCTCTGCCGAGTAATTTATTTCTTCTTGAGGCGCATCATCTTTTTCCACACAACCGACGAAAAATATAGTCATAGTCATTAAAAGCAATAGCCGAATTCTTTTTTCAATGAATTTCATAAGTAATTGTTTATTTGTTAGATTGTTATAAATATGAAAACGCTAATTATTCTATTTCAGTATACTACAGAAAAAATTACCAAGATCATCTCGTACTATATTAAATAGATTTTGTACTTTTGCGCCTTGATTACCAAAGTGGTAGTCGGTACATAAAAATCATTTAAGTAATATTCGCATGTATTTAGCACCAGAAGAAAAAGAAAAAATCTTTGTAAAACACGGAAAATCAAAGTCTGATACCGGTTCTGCAGAGGGACAAATTGCATTGTTCACGTATCGTATCGAACATTTAACAAAGCACCTTAAAGCAAATCACAAAGATTACAACACAGAGCGTTCTTTGGTAATGTTGGTAGGTAAGCGTCGTTCTTTACTAGATTATCTAATAAAGAAAGATATCACAAGATATCGTGCCATCGTAAAAGAATTAAACTTACGTAAGTAATTTATAAAAGGGGGCTTGTATGAGCCCCCTTTATTTTTTTTAAGCTGAAGAGCTTTTTCATGACCCATATTCAATAGTTCTTCAAACAAAATATATAAACTGATAATTTTCACCCTTTGGGTCGAATTTTGAAAACTGTTAGTTTATCACATAGAAAAGCTACCCTTAGGTTTTTCATTGGTCAACCACAACAACACAACAACACTGCGGCTGACAACCAGCCGTTGACCAATTTATTAATGTACACCTCCGCTTATGCTGAAAAGGCAAGAGCTTCGGAGTACTAAAGAAAAACAAAATAATGATACCTAAAGTATTTAGAGAGGTCATTGACCTTGGTGATGGTAGAGAGATCTCTATCGAAACCGGAAAACTAGCAAAACAAGCCCACGGGTCTGTTGTTGTTCAATCAGGAAAATGTATGATGCTTTGTACAGTAGTTTCTAACTACGAGCAAAAAGATCTACCATTCTTACCTTTAACGGTAGACTACCGTGAAAAATTTGCCGCAGCTGGTCGTTACCCAGGTGGATTCTTTAAAAGAGAAGCAAGGCCAAGTGATGGCGAAGTATTAACGATGCGTTTAGTGGATCGTGTATTACGTCCATTATTCCCGAAAAATTACAGCGCAGAAACGCAGGTAATGATTCAGTTAATGTCTCATGATGAAGATGTAATGCCAGATGCTATGGCAGGTCTTGCCGCTTCTGCAGCAATCCAATTATCAGATTTCCCATTTGAATGTGCTATCTCTGAAGCGAGAGTAGGACGTGTAAATGGTGAGTTTGTAATCAATCCAACTAGAGCACAGCTTGAAGAATCTGACATCGATATGATGATTGGTGCTTCTGCAGATTCTGTAATGATGGTAGAAGGTGAGATGGACGAGATTTCTGAAGAAGAAATGATAGAAGCAATTAAGTTTGCTCACGAAGCGATTAAACTTCAAATTGATGCACAACACCGTTTGGCTGACGCCTTTGGAAGAAAAGAAGTACGTGAGTACGAAGAAGCTCCTGATAATGAGGAGTTAGTGAAGAAAGTACACGACATGGCGTATGATAAAGTATATGCAGTTGCAAAAGCTGGATCTACTAAACAAGAACGCACTTTGGCATTTGCCAACATCAAAGAAGAAGTAAAAGCATCGTTCTCTGAAGAAGAATTAGAAGAATATGGCGGTTTAGTCTCAGACTATTACCGTAAAGCTGAAAAAGCTGCTGTTCGTGACCTAACGGTTAATGAAGGCTTACGTCTAGACGGTCGTAAGACAGACGAAGTACGTGATATCTGGTGTGAGGTAGATTACTTACCATCGGTTCACGGTTCTGCTGTATTTACGCGTGGGGAAACTCAAGCACTGGCAACAGTAACTCTGGGAACTTCTAGAGATGCTAATAAAATAGATATGCCATCATTTGAAGGAGAAGAGAACTTCTACCTTCATTATAACTTCCCTCCTTTCTGTACAGGTGAAGCAAGACCTATTCGTGGAACCTCTCGTAGAGAAGTTGGTCACGGTAACTTGGCACAACGTGGTCTTAAAGGAATGGTACCAGACGATTGTCCTTATACAGTACGTGTAGTTAGTGAAGTATTAGAATCTAACGGTTCTTCTTCTATGGCAACAGTTTGTGCTGCTACTATGGCATTGATGGATGCAGGTATCCAAATGAAGAAGCCAGTTTCTGGTATCGCAATGGGACTTATATCTGATGGGGCTACTGGAAAGTTTGCAGTATTGTCTGATATTCTTGGTGATGAAGATTATTTAGGAGATATGGACTTTAAAGTAACTGGAACAGCAGACGGTATTACCGCGTGCCAAATGGACATTAAAGTAAAAGGATTACGCTACGAGATTCTAGTAGCTGCATTAAACCAAGCAAGAGATGGTCGTTTGCACATTCTTGGAAAATTGACAGATGCGATTGCAGCTCCAAGAGCGGACGTAAAAGACTACGCTCCAAAAATGGTAACTGTACGTATTCCTAACGATTTCATAGGTGCGTTAATTGGACCAGGAGGAAAAGTGATACAGGAACTTCAGAAAGAAACCGGATGTACTATCGTTATTAACGAAGATCCAGTGACTGAAGAAGGAATTGTAGAAATCTTAGGAACAGGACAAGAAGGAATTGACGCTGTATTAGCGAAGATTGATTCTATTACCTTTAAGCCAGAAGTAGGATCGGTATACGAAGTAAAAGTAATCAAGATGTTAGATTTTGGAGCTGTTGTTGAATATATGGATGCTCCCGGAAACGAAGTTTTATTGCACGTTTCTGAATTAGCATGGGAACGAACTGAAAACGTAAGCGATGTTGTAAACATGGGCGATGTGTTTGATGTGAAATACTTTGGGGTGGATTCAAGAACCCGTAAAGATAAAGTTTCAAGAAAAGCGTTATTACCAAAACCGGAAGGTTATGTAGAAAGACCACCACGCGATGATAAAAGAAGCGGTGGAAGAGATAATCGTGGACGCGATAATCGTGGACGTGATAATCGCGATAGAGATAGAAAAAGAGACTAAATAATATTAGTTGATAAAGATCAAGCCTCCTCAATAGGGAGGCTTTTTTATGATATAAATACATGAAAATTAGGAAAATGTAAAAAATATTGTATCTTCGTTTTTTGAAGGAAAATTCCTTCATAAAGTCTAGCCCCAAGCCTGATGAGTACACTTATAAATCGTTTTTTCTCACAAAACGCACCTACAATTGAAAAATCAAACCTGATTATTTCGGGTAGTGATTCTATTCTTGATTATTTTATTAATAAGGGATCCTCGTGCAAGAAGTTTAATGATCTTGCTCAAAAAGTAAGACAATATCAATTTCCTGAACAAGATTTCAAGTCGAATCTAGCTGATATCTACCTGTATCTGGAAATAGAAGACTATTTAATCTATCATGATCCACGATGTATTACTTCCAAAGTAGCACTTAGGAAAGAAATCACCATTAATTTTTCTGACATAGCTTCAAAGGAGGCTTTTCGTCCGCTTTTTGAAACTGGAAGAAATCAAGAAATTATTCTAGGGCACTTTTTTATTAGCTATATCCTGCAATCATTTCAGGCATTAGAGAAATCAAATAAACTGGCAAGCCGTTGGTTGGGATCGATCAACTCAACACCACCTATCTTGAAGAATTTAGATTTGGTTGGACAAATAAACAGTTTTAGGAAATTAAAAGAAAACCTGCACAAAATTTATGTAGAATTTCTTAATTCCTTCGGAAAAGAGTTTTCTGATGCTATTTTCTACAATGCGCTTAAGGATTTTAATTTCAACTATCATCGATTAGAGTCGAAGAATACTTTGAAAGAAATGATTCCGCAAGGCTTTTTTGAAGTAGAAAGTATTCCTGTTAAAAATGGCTCTGAAAGCCCTGAAATAAAAGTACATATAGATACGAAGAAAGCCGTTGCAATTGATAATAATTCTGTTCTTGAATACATTCTGGATGGTTATATTCTCATTAACCAAGAGGGAAATGTAATTGACAACAATAGCAATGCGCTTCAGATCTTTGGACTTCAGAAGGAAGCACTAAAAAACAAATCAATTTTTGACTTACTTTCAGAAGAAATTGCCATACAATTGAGAAAGGATCTTTTCAATCCCGACCCTGCAATTCCGAAGAACATAATAGGTACCCGACTTGAAACTGAACTCCAGAAATCAAATGGAATAACAGACGACTATGAAATAGCAATTACAAATAACTATTCATCACCTCAAGACACCTATAGTATTTTTCTAAAAAATATCACCAATAAAAAAGACACCTTAAAATCTGTCAGAGAAGCGAAAATCAATGCGGAGCGCATGGCGAAGGCAAAATCTACCTTTCTCTCAAATATGAGTCATGAGATTAGAACCCCTTTGAATGTAATTCTAGGACTTTCAGAAATCATTACAAAAAGTGATCATAAAAATGAATCCCTCTTACGTAAAAATGTAGATGGGATTAATTTCTCTGCCAAAAGTTTACTTTCAATTGTAAACGATATACTGGACTTCTCTAAAATTGAAGCCGGAAAATTAACGCTACAAGCTATTGATTTTAACCTTAGAGATGTTGTTGAAAATTTAGCCAATGGTTTTGAGATCAAAGCCAAAGAGAAAGGTTTGAAGTTGGAGGCATTTATGGACAAAGACATCCCTGATATTGTTATTGGTGACCAATACCGTCTCAACCAAATCCTAACCAATCTTATTGGGAATTCAATTAAATTTACACAAGAAGGTCAAATTACTATCAATATCTTAAAAGTTGCAGAAGACGATAGCGCTATTACGCTTAATTTCCAGGTAAAGGATACTGGAATTGGTATCCCCGAAGATAAACTAGAAAATATATTCGACAGTTTCTATCAGGTCGAAAATCCTGAAAATTCAAAGATTACCGGAACAGGGCTAGGACTCGCTATTACCAAAGAACTTATTTATCTTCAAGAAGGGACTTTAGATGCCAGCAGCGAAGTTGGTGTAGGTTCTGTTTTTGAATTTTCAATTCCGTTAAAAAAGAGTAAGCTTAAAAAAATTACAAATACCGTTAAATATAGCGGAGAACTTGATCTCAAATTAAATAATCTTAGAGTACTTGTAGCTGAAGATAATCAGATGAATCAATTCTACATTAAGCAATTGCTAAATGGGCTCAATGTGGAAGTTGATATAGCTGAAAATGGGCAGGAAGCCGTAGAGATATTCAAAAATTCAAAAACCGATTACGACATTGTATTTATGGATATGCACATGCCTGTTATGAACGGTCTTGAAGCAATATCAATTATTCGAAAATCTAATAAAAATTCTAGAAAAAAGATTCCAATTGTAGCTTGTTCTGCCGATGTTTTCCCGGAAGCACGAAAAAATGCAATAAAAGCAGGAATCGATTTTTATTTAACTAAGCCTTTAAACGAAGATGCAGTAAAAGAAGTATTGTTTTGGCTTATTTCGGATGAAGATTTTAATCCAAATACTCCTTCAAATACAACAGGCCAAGATGTTGTTGGTGCTAAGAGCAGCACTATTGATATCAACATGTTGCTGGAAACCTTCGATAATGATGAAGAATTTATTATTTCTCTCTTAGAGGTATTTATAAAGGAAACCCCCGAAGATTACAAGAGCTTACGTTCTTGCATGGAACGCGAGTACTATTCGCGTGCCAGCTCTTTAGCGCACAAAATGAAATCCAGTTTTATGAATCTGGGGATGACCTTATTAGGGCATCATTTGCAGCAAATTGAAAGCAATACAATTAAAAATGAAGGGTTGAATGATGCTAAAAAACATATGACTGCCTTTAACAGTCTATACACCAAAGCCCTTCTCGAAATCAATATCATCTTAATTGAATTAAGGCAACATTAGTCCCTTAAAGCAGATTACATATTCAAGTCTAAATAAAATCATCAATTCTTAAGTTTATACGCAACCTTTTTTCTTTTATCAGACTATAAAGAAAAGATTGCTATGAAGAAGAATTGCATTTTATTATTGTCTCTCATCATGTCCCTGTTTTATTCTTGCTCCGACGAAGCTGTAGGAACCATGAATATCAACAGGGACATTGTTGATGAGGAACTTTATGATTTTCTAGGCAGGGTTTCGGGAACAGATTCCGATGAGCCCATAGATTGCATCGAGTTTAACTATCCCTTCGCGCTTTTTGTTTTTGATGAAAATCTGGAATTTATCGAAGCCTTACCCATGACAGGAAATTCTATGTTTAGTGATTTTCTGGGAACGTTAGATGAAAATTATTCCATTAGTCTAAGTTATCCAATCGCCGGTACGCTTGATAATGGCAATCTAGTCGACATCAATAACAATCAAGAGCTAAAAGAGGCTATTGATGTATGCAACAAGGAGTCTCACAGAAGACGCTGTAACAATACACTCACCGAATGCATTTGGGAAGTAAATTATCTTTCGGGGACGCCTTCTGCTTATGATGGCGCCTATTTTAATATCAATCGCCTGGGCATAGTAGAATTTCACTATCAAAACACAATTACTTTTGGCACTTGGGTCACTTTATATATTGGTGATGATCTTTTTCTGAATATCGACTTGTTCGATAATCCCAACATAGAAGATGATTGGGATCTCAATTGGGTTGTAAATCTTCTCACAGATCAACAAATCAATATCTCTAATAATTCATCTGAATTTTTAATGCAAAAAAATTGTTCGATTGTATGTTCTTCGGAAGGGATCACGAGTTGTGAAGATGAAATCAACCCCGGCTTCGCCAACTTTAACTTTTCAAAAAATATACATTGCATTGGCGTACCGCAAAATCACGACACGGTATCGGCGCTGTCCTATAGCTTTTATGAAACTGAAGCAGACGCTGAACAAGGAATTAATGCTATTTCGTATTCTAATTATACCAATATAACCAATCCGCAAACTATATTCACCAGAATTGAATATACCCAAGGTGGGGAAATCTTAGTAATTTTCAACCTTACTATTGAAGCTATCAACTGCAAATAAATATCCCAATTATGAAAAGAATACTTTTAATTTTAATGATGATTTCCATCTCCTTTTCTTGTGATAAGAAGGAGGATGATGCTCCCACAGAGGTACTCACTTTTGAAATTGGTGACAATCATGAAGGAGGTATAATTTTCTATCTGGATGCTAGCAGCATGCATGGTTTAATTGCTTCGGAAGAAGACCAAGAAGATGCCGTATGGGGTTGCTTAGGCAACACAACTCCTATTTCTCAAGATACATCTATTGGCTCAGGAAGTGACAACACAGCGGCGATTGTAGCTGCTTGCTCTCAAGATAATATTGCTGCTAAGATCTGCGCAGCATTATCCCTTAACGGTTATGACGATTGGTTTTTACCTTCGTCAGATGAATTGGAACAGTTATATTTACATCGGGATGTCGTTGGTGGGTTCGACGAATCGTATGGATCGGTCTATATAAGTTCGTCTGAATTTTTTCCAGTTGGAACCGGACAACATTTAAATTGTTGGGTACATGACTTCGGAACCACCCCAGTTATACCAGCTAGCAGGAAACTGAATTCAAACAAAGACAACCCATTTCATATACGTGCGGTGCGGGCTTTTTAAAAAGGAGAATTATTTTTAACCATCATAATTATTGACTCTTAACGAATTAATAAAAAACTGTAAAAAAAATAACCGGGAAGCTCAAAGCGAGTTATTCAGGAGGTATAAAGATGCCTTGTTTTTAGTATCGCTCAAATATTGTAGAAATGTAGTTGAGGCGGAAGATAATTTGCACGATGCGTTTATTACCATCTTTCAAAAGATAAAAACCTATAAAAATAAGGGTTCTTTCGAAGGCTGGATGAAACGTATTACCATTTACAAAGCCATAGATAGTTATAAGGCAAACCGCCATATCCCTATTGAAATAAAAAATGATCTGCTGGAAGATGATACCACGGTACTATCAAAATGGGTCGATCTACCTTTGGATGCGCTATTAGGTTTAATTCAGGAATTACCCGATCAGTATCGGTTGGTCTTTAGCTTGTATCAACTCGACGGATTTTCACATAAGGAAGTGGCGGCAATGTTGCAGATTTCAGAAGGCACTTCCAAATCCAATTATCATAGAGCAAAACAGCTTTTGCGAACCAGAATCACAGATATAAATAGTACAAGCCAAATAAAAGCCACGGAAAAATGAAAAATAGGGAAGACATAGGAGCGCTTTTTGAAGCAAGATTGCAGGACAAGAGTAAGAGTCCGAGGCTGGAAGTATGGGAAAAGATCAATGAGACCTTAGACGCAGAAACAAAACGCAAGAAACGCCTCTTTTTCTGGTGGTTCTTCGGAAGTATTGCCACGATTACTATTCTTTTACTTACAACGCTAACAGTAACAAACACTTCATTATTTAATGCTTCGGAAAATGATTCTGAAGAAGAATTGAACATACAAAAGGAGTCTCCAATCGATATCACTTCGGAAGAAGCTACAGAATCTTCTCAAATGCTGGATGAAAATTCAACAAACAATAACGAATCTAATATAATGTTCACTTCTGAAGGAATTGAAGACACCGAATATTCCAAGGAAGATCAAGCAGCGATAAAAGAAGAAAAGAATAACAATACGGCCAACGAGAAAAAAAGAACAAAAATAGTCTCACACGGATCTAAAACTACCACCGACGAAGCTAATAAACTTCATTTTGAAGGGGAACACGAGATCATTTTTGACGACGGTTACGAAGTGGAAACTAACTACAGTTACTACAATAGTGAGACCAACGAAACCATTGTGACATCCGATAAAAAAGTGATTGATAGCCTGATTGCTGCAAGTAAGGCGGAGGCAAAAAAATCTGAAATTCCCGATACTAATACTGACAGTGAAAAGAGGAAGGACAGTTTAAATTAGAAAAAAGTCGTGTCCGACTGAGATTTGAGATCGCTGCGCTGTTAGATGTTAGACCGCTTTGCTCTTAGATGTTAGAACGCTGCGCTGTTAGACATAAGATGCATGATTTAAGACATTCTTACTTCGTGCTTCAAGCTTCCCACTTCCTTCATCGTGCCTCAAGCTTCCCACTTCCAACTTCCAACTTCCTACATCCCACTTCCCGCTTCCAACTTCCAACTTCCAACTTCCAACTTCTTATAATACATAATTTTCAAGTTTACCATTTTTCAAATTAGCGACTTGTATCAAATGCATTAGTGATAGTAGTGACAGCTTATAGCGAGCGGCGGTTGCCGAGCTATAACTACAACGGATAGCGCGACCCTACGGAATATAATGGAGTTGGGAAATGCCCAAATCTAATTCCAAATTCCAAATGCTCAATTCTCAATTCTCAATTCTCAGTATTAAATAAAGATCCTGTGGTTTAGAAAAGCAAGAAAAAACAAAAAAATTATCCCTTTCTGTAACCTTTACTTCTCATATTACGTATAACTATATAGCAACACAATTTAATACTCGATTCGTACATGAGACAGCTGAAAATTACAAAACAGGTAACTAACCGCGAAACTGCATCCTTAGACAAATACTTACAGGAAATTGGCAAGGTCGATTTAATTACTGCAGACGAAGAAGTGGAATTGGCACAACGCATTAAGGCGGGTGACCATCTCGCTTTAGAGAAATTAACAAAAGCAAATCTTCGTTTTGTTGTATCGGTAGCAAAGCAATATCAGAATCAAGGGCTAACTCTTCCCGATCTTATCAACGAAGGAAATTTAGGACTTATAAAAGCGGCACAGCGTTTTGACGAAACCCGTGGGTTTAAGTTTATTTCGTATGCTGTATGGTGGATTAGACAATCTATTTTACAAGCGCTGGCTGAGCAATCACGTATTGTTCGACTGCCATTGAATAAAATTGGAAGCATCAATAAGATTAATAAGATGTATGCTTTTCTGGAGCAGTCGAATGAGCGTCCGCCATCTGCCGAAGAAATTGCGCAGGAATTGGATATGACGATCAATGATGTGAAGGAATCTATGAAGAATTCCGGACGTCACGTCTCTATGGATGCGCCATTAGTGGAAGGGGAAGATTCAAATTTATACGATGTACTTCGTTCGGGCGAATCACCAAATCCGGACCGCGCCTTATTACATGAGTCATTGCGTACAGAAATAGAACGCGCTTTAGAGACGCTTACACCGAGAGAAGCTGATGTAGTAAGATTGTACTTTGGATTGGCCGATCAACACCCGATGACCCTTGAAGAAATTGGTGAAACCTTTGATCTTACCAGAGAAAGAGTTCGACAGATTAAAGAGAAAGCGATTAGAAGGTTAAAGCATACTTCTAGAAGTAGAATATTAATGACCTATTTAGGATAATTAGTTAAAGAATTTAGATTCCTGCTAAAGTTTCTTATATTGGGCACAACAGACTTTTAAAAAGTTTATATAAGATTCCCACTATCGTGGGAACAAAATAATAAGAATAAGATTCACGCTTGCGCGTGAATTATAAACGCAACAACAGTATTAGATGACCGCTTTGCGGTTATTAAGACTGTTCGTTTTTTGATTGATGAATGACCTCCGGCTGATTACCGGAGGTTTTTTCATTTTATGATTTAATTTTTTCCTTCGTGTAAAACTTTGTGTGCTTTGTGGTTTAAAAAATAGTTTGTGAACGCATTTCATCTTGAAGAGACCCCTCCGCCTTCGGCACCTCCCCTTAAAATAAGGGTAGGATCTTTTAGATTTCACTTCTTTGTGTCTTTCGTGAAAAACCTTGTGTGCTTTGTGGTTATAATTATCTATTCTAAGATCAAAGTCTTATATCTTTTGTCTAAAATCTAACATCTAAAAACTCCTTCATAGCTATCGAAATTTGATTTGAATAAATTTTTTCGCTCGAATTTTAACATTTTTGTATCTTGCTGTATATACGCAAAAGATGAATCACACTATTTGTTATGTAAGTAAGTTATCGGAAGGCTTTACCGACCAAGATGTTAATGAAGTTTTTGAAACAACACAATTAAATAACAATAAAGCGGGGATTACAGGAATTCTTCTATTCGGATTTGGAAATTTTTTCCAGGTGCTAGAAGGTGAAAAAAAACAAATTGAACGGCTTTTTGATGTTATTCTAGATGACCCAAGGCATCATAAAATCGAAACTTTGATACATCACGACATAGAATTTCCTATTTTTGCCAGCTATAGTTCGACGTTTAATGTTGTGAAAACAAAAACCGATTTAACTACTATAAAATCGTATCTGGATATTTTTAATGAAAAAACACCTTTTACAGATAAAATAACAAGACTTATTAATCCTTTTGTACACGCTCCATGAGTAAAACCTTAATTGCCCCGTCCATTTTAGCAGCCGATTTTGCCAATCTTCAACACGATATTGAAATGGTGAACCAAAGTGAAGCCGATTGGTTTCATCTTGATGTTATGGATGGAGTTTTTGTGCCAAATATTTCCTTCGGAATGCCCGTTATTAAAAGCATCTCCAAGCATGCGAAAAAAACGCTCGACGTACATTTAATGATTGTGAATCCGGATCAATACATAAAAACTTTTGCTGATCTGGGCGTTAATGTACTTACCGTACATTATGAAGCTTGTACACATTTGCACAGAACCTTGCAAGCGATTAAAGCTGAAGGAATGCAGGCGGGAGTTGCTTTGAATCCGCATACGAATGTGGACTTGCTTAAAGACACTATAAAAGATATTGATTTAGTGTGTTTAATGAGTGTGAATCCAGGCTTTGGAGGACAGAGTTTTATTGAAAACACCTTTGATAAGGTGCGACAATTAAAAGCCTTAATTAACGAAAAAGGGGCATCGACTAAAATTGAAATTGACGGTGGGGTGACCAATAAAAACGCTAAGCAACTTGCAGAGGCCGGAGCAGATGTATTGGTTGCTGGAAGTTACGTTTTTAAGGCAGATAATCCGACTGAGACAATTAAGGGGATGAAGGAGCTGCTTAAATAAAATCACTTCCGGGAACAGTAAGTCCTTACCTATTTCAATTCTTGTTATATGAACTCAATTAAAGATGTACTTATCATTGGCGCAGGACCCATTGGTATTGCTTGTGCGCTAGAGTGCAAAAAACATAATTGGGATTACGTGGTTCTAGAAAAAGGCGCGCTTACCAATTCACTTTTCAACTATCCTTTGAATATGACTTTTTTCTCTACTTCTGAAAAACTGGAGATTGATGAGATTCCGTTTATAAGCAGCAACCCAAAACCTAATAGGAATGAGGCCTTAGAATATTATAGGCGAGTGGCAACCGCCAATAAACTCAATATTAATTTATACGAGAAGGTTATTTCCGTGGAGAAGAAAGGTGATGTTTTTTCTGTCACTTCCGAAAAACAAGCGTACACGGCAAAGAAGGTTATTGTTTGTACCGGCTTTTACGACCTTCCTAAAATGCTCAATGTAGAAGGCGAACTACTTCCGAAGGTATTGCATTACTACAAAGAAGCGCATCCTTATAGCATGCAAATGGTAATTGTCGTTGGCGCGAGCAATTCTTCGGTAGATGCTGCGCTGGAAATATGGCGTAAAGGCGGCGATGTAACTATGGTGGTGCGAGGAGACAGTATAGGTGATCGTGTAAAATACTGGGTAAAACCGGATATTGAAAACAGGATAGCTGAAGGTAGCATCAAGGCTTTTTTTAATTCTGAAATTGTAAAAATCGAAGCAGACCGGGTGATCGTAAATACTTCAGAAGGGCAGAAAACAATTCCGAATGATTATGTGGTGGCGTTAACCGGTTACAAACCTAATTTCGAATTTTTGGAAGCCATGGGCGTGACTCTTTCCGAAGAAAATAAAAAACCCATTTACAATTCTGATACTATGGAATCTAATGTCGACGGACTTTATCTCGCAGGAGTAATTTGTGGAGGCACCGAAACTCATAAGTGGTTTATTGAGAATTCGAGAATTCATGCGAAGCAAATTTCAAAAGATATCGCGAGTAATTTATAACTCCGCTTATCAAAATTTTACCACTATTTCTCTTAAACAAACTAGTAGCCCGCAAAAGTGAAATTCAATAATTTTTGAGTGTGGCTATATAACTTCGGAAAATGACGTTTAAAGTCCATTGGAGATTCGATGAAGTATTCGGCCAGTACTGCCATAAATTCGTATTGATTAGTAAAGGCATAGGCTCTGAAATATCTTGTTTCATCGAGTTTATTCTTGACATTCTGATCGGTTAGTTGTACCAATATATTCTGAAACTGTTTCGCAAAACGAACGGCATCGATGTCTTTACTCTGTCTGGATTCAAGCTGCATGGCGTGCATAAACTCATGAATTCCTAAATTCATATTATCATCTGCTACTTTGTTGCCTTGTTCAAAATCCTTCCATGATAGCACTAAAGCTCTTTCGCGAGGGTTAAATTCACCCTTATGGTAATCGTCATTTATCGCACTGTAGAATTCCTTCGGATAGATGAGAATGAAATTGATAAGTGAATATTCGTAATTTTTTCTTCCGAAGCTAAGCATACAACCTGCGGAAGCTATGAGGACCTTCATGCGATCTGTGACCTCAAGATTTTCTCTGCCTATGAATTTCTTTTCGGCTATAAAAGTGGCAACTCTGTGTTGAAATTGTCGTTTATGTTTTTCTGAAAGTTTTTTATAAAACTCGAATTCCTTTTCAATAATATCCAATTGGACTTTTGGTAATTTCTTAAACACCCAATAATGACGAAATAGGGGTTTGTTATACTTTGAAGCATACCAATTTTCGAAAACTCTAAATAGGAATAATATAAATCCAAATAAGACTATTGCGTATGCATAAGGAGCCATCCATGCAATTTCCTGGTCTGGTTGTAGTAGTAGCATCATTTAGGTTTGGGATGGGTAATATAACAATTATTTTTTCATAACTAATATACCGTTGTAAACAAACGCTTTAACTAACAAAATAGTATATACAAATATGGTGTTTTAAGGTTTGCTGTCTGAAGTTCTAAACACTTTCAAATAAGAAACCACGAATGCACGAATAAGTAAGAGCTAAATATTCGCGCAGTCGTGGTTAAAGGTTTTATTTTATTTAAGATCCTTTTTAATGAGAACCTCATTGTTTTAATTCCTGTTTAGAATGCTTAAAATATACCAAAATAACAACATAAGTGAAGCAAACAAACCTAGTGAAGCAGCTACGTATTGATCTTCACTATATTTATGAACCATATTGGAAGTTTGATACAAAATAGATCCGGATGCAAGTAAAACCATACCAACACTAAACCATAAACCTAAATTAAATCCGAACAATACTCCGGCAATTATTAATCCTAACGCTACAAAGAATCCTATGGCCAGGATAGATTTTAAAAAGGAGAAGTCTTTTTTGGTAAGCAATACTATTGCCGACAAGCCTGAAAACAAGGAAAGTGTAAGAATTGCAGCTTGATTTAAAATTTCAAATCCGCCATCGCCTGCTACTACCATTGCCATCGCAATTAAGGGAATAAAGATAAAAGCTTCAGCAATCACATAAAGTAATAAAGCTAAGTACTGTTTGTTTCTATCATGACTGGATACCGCCATTTTTTCGGCATAACTGGTCACCAACATAAATCCGCCTAACATTACCAACCAAAGCCATCCTTCAGTTAAAGAAATTGCCAGTTTTAAAATTGCAGGGATTTGAAAGAAAATCATTTCAACCAACACAAACAAAAGTACGGCAAACGCCAGATGCGTATAGGTCTTTCTATAAAAGGCTGCTTTTTGGTCTATCGATAATTCTTTAATTAACAAGTTTTGATTCTGCTGTTGTATTTCTTCCATAAAAATTAAGTTTTTGGTTTAATATATAACTATTGGACATTGTTGCTCTAACAATAAGCAAGCCTATTTTGAACTATCACCTTTAAAATGTTGTGACTGGCTTTTAAACAACACGTTAAATGTTGTGAGACTTCCATAACATCTTGTAATGTATTGTTGAAGGTCTATCTTGTCCTGTTCATCCATTTTCTTATTAGCATTAATTTTTTGTTCCATGACTCTAAGACGATCCCTTAACATGACTATTTTGTGAAAAAAGGTATCTATAGGAATTTCTTTATCAGATAGACTGGTATCTTTTGGTTGTAAAATAATCTTTCCACCTTTCCATTTATCGGCTAGCGGTACAATTTCACTAACATCACTCCATTTTTTTAAAATGTCCTTTAAACTTTTCTCTACTTCATAAAAGCTAATCGTATCCACATCATCATCGGTGGCTTCAATAACTTCAAATTCTGCATCGATTGAGATTGTTTCTAAGCCATTTTCTATAAATGTCACCCAATATAAGGTAGAAGTTACATTAGTAACTACCCCTTTTCCGTATTCAGAATGGTTAATTCTGGATCCGATCCCTAAAATTTTGGCCATATTTTGTTAAATTTTTATTGACTGTAAAAATAATAGTTTTTGTGTTTCAGGGCTCATATTAACTAATAATTAAGTAATTAGATTAGTAGCGCTCTAATTTTGAATGAAATATGGCGGAATTTCCCAATTTTTTATGAAATGCCACAAGTAATATTACATAAATGTTATCGTTACGTTAAAGCAGAGATAATAAAAAATTAAAAATCGAAGTGAAAAACAATAAAGAAATCAATATCTTTGCACATCTTAACAAATAAACAAAATATGAGACAAAATTTTAAACTTATGCTAGTTTTGCTAGCTGTCTTCTTTGCGCAGACTTCATTTGCACAGGAAAAACAGTTATCAGGTACTGTAACGGATGGCTCCGGAGTACCACTTCTTGGGGTAAACATTATTATTAAAGGCACCTCACAAGGAACTCAAACCGACTTTGATGGTAATTATGCTCTTGAAGCTTCGGAAGGACAAACTTTAGTATTTAGCTATGTTGGCTATTCTGAAAATGAACAAATCGTTGGAACAAGTAACACTCTTAATGTAACACTTCTTGAAGGAGAAGCGTTAAACGAGGTGGTAGTAACGGCTCTTGGTATATCCAGAGAGAAAAGATCTCTTGGTTATTCTACTCAGGAACTACAAGCTGAAGACATTGCAACAAACAAAAGTGGAAACCTTACTAATGCTTTATCTGGTAAAGTATCAGGTTTACAGATTAAAAGAAACACTAACTTTGGTGGATCTACAAATGCTGTAATTAGAGGTAATACATCTTTAACTGGTAGTAACCAAGCGTTATTCGTAATCGATGGTGTGCCAATTAATAATACAAACACAAATAGTACCGGTCAGAACAATGCAAGTGGTAATTACTATGATTATGGTAATGCTGCATCAGACATTAATCCTGATGACATTGAGTCTATAAATGTTCTTAAAGGTGCTGCTGCATCTGCACTATATGGATCTCGTGCTGCAAATGGAGTGATAATGATCACTACTAAGAAAGGACAAAGATCAAAAGGTGCTGGTATCTCACTTAACACGGGGGTAAATATTGGATTCGTTGACAAAAGCACTTTTGCTGATTATCAGAACCAATATGGTGCTGGTTATGGACACTATTATGGTGGACCTGATGGATATTGGTATGATGACAACATCAACAATGATGGTGGTCTTGTAGTACCTTATACTGAAGATGCTTCCTATGGTGCTCCTTTCGATTCAAACTTATTGGTATACCAATGGGATTCATTCGATCCGGACCTTCCAAACTATAAAACTAAAACTCCTTGGAGAGCAGCAGACAATGGTCCTGTAGATTTCTTTGAAACTCCTATTACTCTTACAAACTCTATCGCATTCGATAAGAGCTTTGAAGAAGGATCTTTTAGATTATCTTACACTAAGTTAGACCAGTCAGGTTTAATGCCAAATAGTGAAATCAACAAGCATAATTTCAACTTAAGTGGTGTTATCAATGTAACTGACAGATTAACTGCAACTGGATTAGCTAACTACATCAAAACTGATGGATTAGGACGTAACTCTACTGGTTATAGTGATAACATTATAAGTAACTTTAAGCAATGGTGGCAAACTAACGTTGACATTGACCAACAAAGAGATGCTTATTTCTCAACTAGAAGAAACATTACTTGGAACCCAGGATCTAGTGACGCTGGATCTGCTCCTATCTTCTGGGATAACCCTTACTGGACACGATATGAGAATTTCCAAAATGACGAAAGAAATCGTTTTATTGGTCACTTCTCTTTGAATTATGAGTTTGCTGATTGGGTAAATGCAACCGCAAGAGTTGCAACAGATACTTACAGTGAAATTCAAGAAGAGCGTAGAGCTGTTGGTTCTGTACCTACATCTTTTGGTGTAACACGTGGAAATGTAGATTCTGGATATTTAAGAAGAAATATCTCGAATACTGAAACTAACTACGATTTAATGTTAAACTTTAATACCGATATTTCTGATAATATCAACTTGTCCGGTATCTTAGGAACAAACATTAGAAGACAAGAGTTCCAATCTATTACTGCTTCTACTTCAGGTGGATTAGTAGTTCCAGGACTTTATTCTTTACAGAATTCAAGTGACCCACTTCCAAACCCGGTTGAAAGAGCGGAGAAAATTGGAGTAGATGGTATCTATGCAAGTGCTTCTTTAGGATTTAGTAATACTTTATTTATCGATGGTACAGTAAGAAGAGATCACTCTTCTACACTACCTACAGATGAAAGTGTTTATTACTACCCTTCTATATCGTCAAGTTTTGTGTTTAGCAAATTATTAAATGTAGATGCAATCTCTTTTGGTAAATTAAGAGCAAACTATGCTGAAGTTGGTAATGATGCTCCATTTGACTTCTTATATGACACTTATGTTATTAACGCCGACGTTGGAACATCTGTAGCAAACTCTTCTAAAAATCCAAACTTAAGATCTGAAAGAACAAAAAGTTTTGAAGCTGGTTTGGAAATGAAATTTGCAAACAGCCGAATTGGTTTTGATGCAGCATACTACAAAACAAACTCTATCGATCAAATTGTAAGAGTTCCTGTTACTACTGCTACTGGTTCTTCTAGTAAGATTCTTAACGCAGGGGAAATTGAAAACAAAGGTATTGAGCTATCTGCATACTTTATTCCTATTAAAAACGATAACTTTAATTGGAAATTAAGTGCAAACTGGACACAAAATAAGAATGAAGTTCTTTCTTTAGCTGAAGGTATTGAAACATTACAATTAGGTTCATTCCAAGGTGGTGTTACAATCAATGCTCAAGTTGGTCAGCCTTATGGTGTGATTTTCGGTACAGATTATACTTACCTTAATGGACAGCCAATTATTGATCCTGCTAATGGACAATACATCGCTACTGGAACTTCTAATAATATTATTGGTGATACGAATCCTGATTGGTTAATGGGTATTTCAAACTCATTCAACTATAAGAACCTAACATTTAGTTTCTTAGTTGACATTCAACAAGGAGGAAGTATTTTCTCATTAGATCAATATTATGGTCAAGCTACAGGTCTTTATGCTGAAACAGCATTTACTAACGATCTTGGAAATCCTGTGAGAAATACATTAGCCGATGGTGGTGGATTTATCAATGAAGGTGTAAATCCTGATGGTTCAACTAACACTGCTAGAATTCAAGCGGACCGTTTTGGTGCATTTGGATATAGAAGAGGATTACCTAACGCTGCATTCGTTTACGATGCAAGTTATGTGAAACTAAGAGAAGTTGCACTTCAGTACAATCTTCCTGCTAAATTCCTTTCCAATACGTTTATGACTGGTCTTACATTTACTGTAACCGGAAACAACCTTTGGATCATCAGCAAAGATTTACCTCATGCAGATCCTGAGTCTGGATTATCTTCTGGTAACCTACAAGGTTATTCAACTGGATCACTTCCATCAACTCAAGATTATGGGTTCAATATTAAAGCACAATTTTAATTCTAAAAAATATGAAAAAACTAATTTTAATTCTCGTTACGGTATTTATCGCCGTATCATGTTCAGATAGTTTGGAAAGCCTGAATGAAAACATAAAAGATCCCTCGGCTGTAAGTGGAGAGAGCTTGTTTATTTCGGCTGAAAAACAATTGGTGGACCAAATGGTTTCACTAAATGTGAACCAAAACAATACGAAACTGTGGGTTCAGTATTTACAAGAGTCCACTTACACAGATGAAAGTAACTACGATCAGGTTACTCGTCAGATTCCTGAAAACCACTGGAGTGCTTTATACAAAGATGTTTTAAAAGATCTTAATGAAGCTTCCAAAGTAATTGAGGCAACTACTTATTCTACTCCAGAACTTAATGCTCAAAAGCCTAATAAGCAAGCGATCATTGAAATCTTAACAGTATATACGTATGCTAACCTTGTGGAAACTTTTGGTGATGTGCCTTATACAGAAGCACTTGATTCTGATAACCTTGCACCAGCTTACGATGATGCATTGACTATTTACACAGATCTTATTAGTCGCTTAACTGCTGCTTCAAATGCCTTAAATACTGGTATTGGTAGTTTTGGTGCTGATGATGAAAGAATCTATGATGGAAATACAGCTAGCTGGAAGAAGTTTGCAAACTCTTTGAAATTAAGAATGGGAATTACATTATCTGATGTAAACCCTGCTTTAGCTCAAAGTACAGTTGAAAATGCTTTCTCAGCAGGTCTTATTTCTAGTAGTGCTGATAACGCTGCTTATACTTATTCATCTTCAGATCCAAACACAAATCCTCTTTACGTTGATTTAGTGTTAAGTGGAAGACAAGATTTTATCGCTGGTAAAACCTTAACTGATATCATGAATGCTATTAATGATCCAAGAAGACCTCTTTACTTAGAGCCTGTTGATGGTTTATTTGTTGGTGGTGAAATTGGTTCTGCTTCTGCTTATGCAGATCACTCTAAGCATGCTGCTCAATTTCAAGATCCTACTTTACCAGGACTTTTAATGGACTATATTGAGGTTGAATTCTTATTAGCCGAAGCTGCTGCAAGAGGATACGCTGTAGGTGGAACTGCTAAGAATCATTATGATGCTGGAATTACAGCATCTATAACTTTCTGGGGTGGTACTGCCACTGAAGCTTCAGATTTCTTAGCTCAAGCAACTGTAGATTACAACAGTGCTATCACGGCTAGTTCTTCTACTCCAGCATGGAAACAAGTTATTGGTACTCAAAGATGGCTTGCTTTATTTAATAGAGGAATGGAATCATGGACTTCTATTAGAAGACTTGATTACCCTGTAATGGCTGAACCAACCGAGGCTTTGTCTGGGTACCCAAACCGTTATACATATCCAACTGTTGAGCAAACGTTGAATGGAGAAAGTTATGATGCTGCTGCCGCTGCTATTGGTGGAGATGCACCTGAAACTAAATTATTCTTCGATATGTTCTAAGAACAATTAAAGTTTATACTTTATCAAAAGGTCCTGAGAGAAATCTCGGGACCTTTTTTTGTTGCTCATTGAATTTTTCTGATAAATATTATCGAGCATCACCGCTCATTCTAAAACTCTTGAGACTTAGTTAAACTTAAAAATTAATGGATCAAATTCCAGAACTTTACTAATTGTAATAACTATAAGCAAACTCTAAGCTTTCAATAACGATTTCGTTATTCATCGAATTGAGATCGGAAGTTTCCAATTTTACCGGCCAGGCATTGAAGAAATTCCATGACATAAGTGGATCGCCATTTTCATTTAATAGCTCAACATTAATGGTTTTATTTTCTATAGTTTCCATAAGTCCGCCACCCAACGTTCTCTGACACCAGTCTACAATACCAGAATCTTTAGGCACTAAGCCTCGTTTTAACACTAAATTTGAGAATTTTACTGAAGTAGGAACTCTATGTTTAAAATTATTGTTCCCACCTTCTACAATTTCCTCTACTCCCATTTCCATGCTTATTCCCGAAACTTCCTTAAAAGCAGCATCCAATTTTCCGGCTTCGTCACTAAAACTCAATCGAAAATAAAAACCGAGAGGCGGATAATAGGTCTCCATTAGCCTCCATTTTTAATAGTTAAACCTTCGTGTGCCAGTTCTAGCGATTCAACAGCAACCTCATTGGCCTCCGACTTCATATCGGTACTGGAAATCTTTGTAGGCCATGCGTTCGCCAAAGTCCATGTCATGGTGGGACTAGCATTTTCATCCAATAGTTGAATAGTCACAGTCTCTCTTTTTATTATATTCATTTTTATAGCATCGTACCATGTCCAGAAACTATTGTCATTGACAAAAATTCCTTTCTTGAGGGTAACATTCCCCGATTTGGATATGCCGGGCATTTTACCGGTTGAAAACATCTTGTTATCATTATGCCGGTATTCGATAAGCTGTGACTCAGTATCCAAGCCTGATACCTCCTGAAATGACACAGTTTTATGATTTGAACCGAGTTTTACATCAAAATAAAACTTTGGTAATGGCCATAAGTTATCTTGTCCTTCTCCTGCCATAATAATTAGCTCTTAAAATTAATATTCGATTAATTATGATTTTTACACTTCCTGCTAGAAAGTGATTTAAATAAATTCAGCCGGAGGTGATACGGTTATTTTTCAGAAACACTCACTATATCACTAAAGAGATTGCTGATATCTTGTATCCATTGCGAATCTCAAAAAAGTAATTTTATATTATTTCGCAAATAAGGCTTATTAAAGCCTTAAAGCACTTTAGGGATAATAAGCCATTATAATAGTACAACTTATTCTAATCGAATCAAATAGGTGTTTCTACGTAATTTACTGAAAATCATAATTTTAGTATGAAAAAGATCACATAAAATTAAAAATGGAATGGATAGTAAGGTAAATCGCAACTATTGCAGTACTTGTTTGGGTTGATTCCTTAAATACTTTTCAGAATATGCCTTAGTAAAATGTGCTCCAAAAAACAGAATTAAACTCGAATAAGAAACCCACAACATAATCAAAATTAGAGATCCTGCAGTGCCGTAAGTTGATCCCGGTTCTAATTCACTAAAGTAGATTGCCAATAAATACTTTCCACCAGCAAATAGTAGAGAAGTCAAGGCGGCCCCAATGCGAACTGCACGCCAGGGAATTGTGGCATTCGGTAATATTTTAAACATGGCTGCAAACAAAAAGTAAATAAACGATAAGGAAATAACCACATCAAAAATATAAACGAATTCGACTAAACTTTCCGGGATGAATCGCTTTAGATTATTTCCAAAAGCACTTAAAGCAGATGTTAGAACAAAACTAATGAGGAGTAAAAACCCTACAATGAGAATGAATCCAAAACTTTTAAATCGAGTAAAAATAGTCTCTATAATGCTATTTGTAAAGCGTGGCTTAGCTTCCCAAATTTTGTCTAATGCATTTTGAACTTGAAAAAACACACCGGTAGCTCCGTATAAGAGAACTGTAACACCAATAACCGTCGCAAACACTGAGGTAGGAGTATCACCTCGCTCAACCATCATTACACGGATAGTTTCTGCTGTCTCTGTACCTAATGCTTTAGTTATTTCATTAAGTAATTCTCCCTGTACAATTTCTCTACCCCAAATGGCACCCACCACGTTTAAAATAATAATTACCAATCCTGGTAGTGATAAAATAGCATAGTAAGCGACCACAGCACTTTTCTCAAAAGGCTCACTATTAAACCAGGACTTAGCAGTAGTAATAAGCAAGCTGGGAAGATCCTTGAACTTAAAATGTCGTTTTAGTGTTTCATCTGGTATAGGTTCTTTCATTCTCAATAAAATTTAAAACGGGTATCCTATAGCAAAATTCAATAGGGGTTCGTCAACTCTAAAATCGAATCGATTATTTTCTTCTAAAGCTGGATCGTGAAAAGGAGCCGCCAAATCAAAACGAATAACGAAGCCCTGTACATCCACACGGAGGCCAAAGCCTGCTCCCATTCCTAACTCACTCATGAAACTACTTGAAAATTTTCCACCGGGAAGTTGTGGGTTTTCATTAGATAACCAGATATTTCCGGCATCGGCAAAAACGGCCCCCTTCAAAAACCCAAATATTGGAAAACGATATTCAATATTAGCCTCAAGGCGAATGTTCCCAGATTGATCAAAAAAAGTACCTGTGCCATCTGGGTCCCCAATATACGTTCCAGGGCCCAAGGACCTTATTCGAAAGGCACGGACACTATATGGGCCTCCTGAGTAATATTGCTTAATAAATGGCAATACTTCAGAATTACCATACGCATAGCCGTAGCCAGCAAATAATCGTGTCGCTATTTTTTGATCTTTTCCGAAGTTAAAGTGATATCTAATATCTGCATCAACCTTTGCGTACTGTGCGTATTCTGTTCCCAAAAAAGTTTTCGAATCTACCCCCTCTTGTTGCTGACCAAATAAACTGATGCTATTTCCAGCAATATCGAAGGTAGTATTGAGAAATATTTGATGTTTCTTAGAAGTATCTACCATTCCATTGTAGGTAAATGAATATGTAAGACCCGATATAAATTGTTGCTCAAAGCTTCGTTGCAAAAATGAATTTTCTTCGAGAATTAGTTCGAATTCCGGGCTAGTATTTAATAACCTGGTATAATTAATAGAGATTGGATTTATCTCATGAAGGACGTATCTGTTGGCATTCCAAGTGTACCCAAATTGAGCAGTCCCTGAAAGAAGTGTATATAACTGACTTCTACTTAAATATTCAACGCCAATTCCTGTTTTGGTTTTTGGTATAGCATACTCAAAAAAATCTGTATTTATTTTAAAAGGGGCAATCACTCTGGGAAAAATAAGTTCAGATTTTGCTCCTAATACAATACTTGTGAGCCCTGCTTGATCGCCACCTGCCACCTGCACTTCATAACCTACGTTAGCGCTAGTATTCAAGGTTTCACCACCTTTTAAGAAATTCCTATTGCTGAAAGTGAGTCCGAATGCGGGGCCTGCGAAGTTATTCGATTTAGTCACGGCCTGCAATTCGGCTCTCACGGCTCGTTTGTTTAATGGAGATAGATAAATATTTGCTTCCAAACTTGCCGTGCTGTCGGTAGCCATAGAATCTATTTCTTTATACTGAATATTCACAAACTTATAAGCACCTATGGTAGACAGCCTACGCGCTGTATTTTTAGAAATGATTGGACTGTATAATTCTCCTTCTTCAATCGTAATAAAAGGATCTAAATGTTTCGGTTTAAAGAATTCATTTTCCTGAATAAAGTTTTTTTCATTAAACCTTGTAATATCCATTTGGAGCGAATCCCTTTCAAGATCATAATTAGCATAAATGTTTACTTTATCGATAGTATAAGGCAAAATAGCTGCTTTAGGAACATCTTTTTTCAGCTTTAAAAACAGGTCAAATCTCTTGTTTTTATATTGATTGGTGTCTGCCTCAAATATCAAAAATCCAGGATTAAAATTGTAATACCCTTTCTCCTTTAATTCACCGTCAATTCGCTCTCTTTCTAGTTTAAGTGCGGCTAAATTAAAACGAATTCCAGGTTTCAATTTGGATGTTGCTACACTACTTATCATCTCTTTATAAATAGGGGGTGACAGGGTATCTAATTGATAGGTCGCCATACGATAAGGGGTAGGCACCTTTACTGTATAAACTGCGGACGCCCGTTTTTTCACTTCGTCCTCAATAACATCAGAAGAAGCCTGACTGTAGAAAAAACCGCGGTTTTCTAATCTATTTCGAAGAAGTTCTTCTACTTGAAAAGTCTCAACATCACTTCTGTACACAGGTTTTTGACCCAGTTGCTTATTTAACCACTTGTTCAAAAAACCTGGCTTTTCTTTCCGACTTTTATAATGATAATATAAGCCCAGATTCATTCCTAATAGCTTGCTATTTGGCTTAGGGCGTATCACCTCTTCGAGCACAGAAGTGAGTTCAGATTTATTTTTAAGGATGGTGTCCGATACTATATCGACTGTTCCGCCTGTGTACAATAGCTCATCTTCGGGTATAAATTTCTGGATGCTACAAGCCTGCAATAGTATGAGAATTGCAAGACCTATCACTTTTGTATATATGCTTCCGAAATCTAATTTACCCATACTCAATTAATCATTTTCAATGTTCATTTCCTCTTTAATCTTTACTCTTTCCTCTTCAGCCTTCTGACTTTCCTCTTTCTTCTTCTCTTCTGCTTCTGCTTCAGCTTCAGCTTCAGCTTTCGATTTTTTGAAGAAAATAGCGTCTCTTAATTCACTAAATCTATTAAATTCCTGTGTAAATATTAATGCAATCCCACTAGCGATTGTTTGTCCGTCGATTACATTTTCAAATTGATTTCTTCGGAAACCTTTAAGGCGATATCTACCATTTTCAGTAAGAATATACTCTAAACTAACATTTCCTATCAAAGGGGTGGATTCTCCAATGGAACTACTCCCCTGTATATCCAGTTCACTTCCTACTCTTACAATTAAGCGGTCGTTGAACAATTTTTTCTGCGCAGCAATGTCTAGTTGCGTTCGCTCGGTGGGAGAATCACCCTGATAATCTGTGTAACTGTCCAGTCCAAAATCTAATTCAACACCTGAATCTCCTAATAATTTATCTGAAAAAACATTGAGTTGATCAGATAGTGCGTCATTTATATTATCTCTGGCAATAGACGCTGCACCTCCCCGACTTCCATCACTACCAGGTTCCGGATAAAATCTATTGAGTACCAATAGCGAAAACACTTGTTTATTAAGTTCGGCTTCCTGTTGATTTAATAATTGGATTCTGCCATAAACCTGACCTCCAATCGCTCCTTGATCATCTTTTGGCATATCTAAATTAAACGATATTTTAGGCTGCAATAATTCACCATCCACATTTAAATAAACATAAAATGGTAAGACCTGTCTGAATTTTGATTTTAATGCCGGGTCTGAACCTGATGTCTGTGCAGCCATTAATGCAGATGCAGAGGCTTCAACATTATATAAAGCTTTTACATCTAATTTGGCATCGAATGGGTCTCCTGACCAGGACACCCGACTTCCTTTCACGAGTTCGAACTTACGATTTACCAGATTGTACAAATTCATTTCATATTGACCTCCAGAGACATTATAGACACCTACAAGGTTCATTCTACCATTAGGATTCATGGTAAAATTAAACTCACCTTCTCCATAAACCTGAAAGTTATCTCCCGTCTCTTCATCGATGATAATTTTTACTTTGGCGCCTTCACCAACATTCACCAGTGCAGCAATATCAAAACCTGTTACTGTTGCTGTTTGTTCTTCAGCTCGGGTGAGGATCGCATCGGGATTTTCTCGGTTCACAAAAACCACCACCCCATTTCTATCTTCAATGTTTACAGTAGCAGAAGGCATTATATATGTAATATCCGTTGTATTATTTACTGTGGCTTTCACATCGAGCTTCGGGATTAGAAGATCGCCAGTCAATTTTGCATTTGCGTCAAAAACAGCTTTTCCGTAGAGAAAATCATTATCTTCTTCTGTAGCGTTCAATACTTGAAAATTAGTTGCCTTGATTGAAAGATCGAAGGTTGGATTTAGAAAATTATTGGTGCCTACTGCACCTGCAATTACCAACGTATTTCCATTTTCATCCAAAACAGTAAAGCGATCCATTGTAAGTCCTTGATTGTCTATTTTCAATTTTTCATCAGCAAGGGTGAAAGCTGCATTAAACTTAGTTATTTCAAAAGTTGCACCCTTAAAATTAAGTGCTCCGTTATATTTTGGTTCTGATATAGGACCGTTTACCTCAAAATTACCAGTAAACACACCTTCAGCATTACTTACTTCACCTTGAGAAAACCCTTCTAATGCCTTCATTTTGAATTGTGATATATCAAGATTCAAATCTAAATTGGCTCCTTCAGCATTAGCGAGATAGCCCCCATCTAATTTCAGACTAACATCCCCACCCTGAATTTCGAGATTAATATCATATTGTGACCCACCCAGACCTTTTGCATCCAAAGTAAGATTGCCTATATCAACATCCATTATTTTGAATTGGTTTATGGATAGGTCGGCAAGAATACCAGTATCACTAAAAGGGTTTTCAATAATAAGGTCACCGTTTAAAATACCTTCAGCAAAACGTTCTTCGGGATTTAAATAATCTAGTACTTCGCTTAAATTAAAATTATTGTATGCAATTGCAATATGTTCTTTGTTGATGTTTGGTAATTTGTCTGTGATTGCTATGGATTGACCATTTCTGTTAATTTTAAAATCCACAAATTCCAAATTCTTCTCAGTGAAGATCACCTCATTGGTGGCAGGAATAGTCCAGGCGTTTTTATTCAACAATAAATCTTTTGGTAGTACTTTAAAAACCAATCGGTCTCTTTCACCTGTGATTTGTGATTGCACATGCATCAATTTCTCATCGCCATCATACGATAAGAACTCTAAGTTCATCTCATTGTTCACCTGATTACCAGTTATTGTGGTGCTTTTAATTGCAAACGGTCCGGCATTGATTTCTCGAAATCCTAGATTGAAATTAAAATTATCCCTGTCTGTATCCATCGTGAACGCCAAACTATCAATTTGATTACCCGCATAGTCAATATGAGGCGCTGCGATTTTCGCTTTCAATTGTCTTGTTTTTTCCTTAAAATCGATCGCAACTGAGATTGTATCAAGGTCTTGAATATTTACTAAGAAAACCTCTTTTAAAAGCGGTGCCTGACTAACCGTTCCCTTCAACCTTAGATTTACGGGATTTACTACTGAATCTGGCAACTTTGCATCTCTATAAAAGTAACTAGCCACATGTCGTTGCAAAGCCTTGCTAAAAGTAAGGGGGTCTGTGTTGGATTCCAATTCCAGATCTAGCATTTTGTTTTTTACAAATAATGCCGTGGTATCCTTTCTAACATGTGCTCCGGCATTAAAGCTTCCCAATAAGTATGTTTTATTATCATAGACCACAACCCCGTCGTCAATACTTCCAGTTACATCATAGGCCGTTGTGTTGCCTTTAAAATTGGCACTTAATTTTAGACCCGTTCTAACATCGCGCTGTATAAGTCCCAAGGCTTGAAGATCGGCACCAATTATATTAAGATCAATTATAGCTTCGGAAGCGATTGAATCTAAAACAACAATTGCGTCCAGAGCGACATTTAGATTTTCATCTTTATATTTAGAAATTACCTTCCCCCTACCATTTTTTATGTTACCATCAATAGCAAGGTCTTTGATTGCGTAATTATTCAAATTGAAACTTGAAATATTAGCCGCTATCGTTGCATCTAATGAATTAATTGTCGTGCCACTTCCATTTCCATTAATAGTAAGACTTATAGGACCTAACTGCTCATTTTGCATTAATTGGTCTAGGCGATATTCTTCTATGGCAATACTTGCATCGAATGATATGGTGTTGGTATTTCTGAAATTTCCTTTTATAGTAGCGATTCCCTGAGAGGTCGTAATGTTTAAGTCTGTTGTAATATCGTCTACAGAACCACTTAATAGCCCATTGATAGCGATAGTTTCGGGCAGTGTGATATTTAGTTCTTTCTCATCAACAAAATTTAAAATATCATTCCTGGTAGTAGAAGCACGTAATGGCTTAAGTCTGAAACTAAGATTATTAGGGTCTGTTGCATTAGTAATTGTTCCACTGGTGGTTATTTTAGTTGAATTTCCCCATTGCACATTTGCCCTAGCAATTTGAACAGATGACAGATAACCATTAGCAATTAGATTTCCTGAAATATATTTTGTACTTAATGTTTCTATATATTCATTTTGACGTAAGGACGGTTGAAACTGAAAGACATCTTTTAAATCTGCTTGAAAAGAAGAAATATTTAAAGCAATCTTGGATGTTTCGGGAGTAATAACTAAATCGGATAAAGACTTATATTCAAATTTTAATCTTCCTTTTAACTTGTTATTATTCAATGCCATTGAAATCTCTTCAGCATTTAAAAGATTATCTGTGATACTTAACTTAAAACCTAAATTATGTAGATTAAAGCCTGAAGCTTCTGCAAAACTCAATTGATTCAGGTTTATACCGGCAAGCTTATCTTTAAGAAAAACATTGTCACCTTGCAAAGAGACGTTCCGAAGAAAAATAGCATTAGGATCGAACACACCTTTTTTCGGCTTGGCATTTCCAACCTGATAGCTAAATTCATTTTGAGATAAATTGATCGCTCCAATATCAATTCGATAGGCAGGCCAATCGAACTTCTGAACATCTTCTTTAACTTTCTTAGCTACTTCATTTACATTTTCGGTAATAACATTGGTTGGAGTAATTGAATTAATTGTAATTTTCGAATTACTTAAAAACACATCCTTAAGTTCTATATCGTTCTCTCTTAAGTTTGCCTTCGGAATTTTTACAGTAAGTTCATCAATATCCATAAGGGCTGTTAAGCCATCCCCTAAGGAAACATAATCGACATAAACTGTTTTTAAACTAAGATCTTCAATTACGAGCAAGGGCAACGGAACCGCTTTAGCATTTGGATCGATTGGAACCGGGCTTTGATGAAATTTAATTCGAGAATTTTCTACATGCCCTTCCGAAGCCTTAAAACTCATATTGGCAAGATCTACTTCGTCTATTTCTAATAGCGCCTTACCGACAACGAATTTACTATCAATACCCAAAACTTCGTCGGCGTAATCAACATCAACATCTTCCAATGAAATTCGTCCTAAATAGACATTTGTAGCGGCTGTCGTTGAATCTGCAGCAACAGAACTATCGGAAGGTGCAAATGCATCTACGAGAAATTGAAAGTTATATCCGGAGACTGTGTCTTTACGAATTATTTTGGCTCGAAGGCCATTCCAATCCAATGCATCAATACCAATACTTTCGCCCTTTATTAATGGCCATAGGGCGATATCGGCTTCTAAAGATTTGGAATATACTAAAGTATCACCTTTAATGTCTTCAAGATAAAGACCCTTTAATAATAAATCGCCATCAAAAGTGAGATAAAATTTATCGATCTCAACTTTAGTATTTGTTTTATTAGAGACAAAATTTGTAGCTTTTTTAATAATAAAATCCTGTCCCCACGGACTTCGAACAAAGAGGACTAACAGAATTAGTATGACTAGCAACGTAGCCATTATTCTTCCAAAAATACGTAGTGCTCTAAAGCGTTTTTTCTTTTTTGTATTTTTCTTTGGGGCCTCTTCCACGTTCGGTCGCTAGATATTTTTACAATGTTTGTTGAATGTATATTTACTGCTGGCATTCTTATCAAAATTCATTCCAACACTATGTAAATGTATTACAATGCAATATATAGTTCATCGGACTTTAACATTATTGTTTATGGTTTTTTATTAATGCTTAAACTATTGTTAATCATTGATTAACATAAATAAAAAACATGTTTAAAGTATAGTGCCTCACAATTGCAAAACTCTTTGTTATGAACGTAAAGGGATTCCAGATCTCTAAAAGCTCCGCTTTGAAAATAAAAAAGCTTCACTTTCAAATTCAAGCGAGCTTGATTTAAAGTACGAGTTTTCCATTTATTCGTGACCGCGAAGGGATTCGCTACGCGCATACCTCAAAGCTCCGCTTTGAAAATGAAAAACCCGTACTTATAAATTCAAGCGAGCTTGATTTAACGTACGAGTTTTCCATTTATTCGTGACCGCGAAGGGATTCAAACCCCCAACCCTCAGAGCCGAAATCTGATGCGCTATTCAGTTGCGCCACGCGGCCATATTCCTGCGAAGGCAGGAATCTCAATGTTCAATTTAAAAAATCAACTTCAAAATTGAGAATTGATTGTTGAATATTTCTTATTAAGATAATCTATCTTTTACCACTGAAGAAATCGTCTTTCCATCAGCTTTACCAGCCAATTTTCCATTTGCCATTCCCATTACCTTTCCCATATCTTTCATAGAATCGGCTCCAGTTTCAGCAATAATAGCATCCACAACTTTTGCAACTTCTTCTGCACTTAATTGCTTTGGTAAGAACTGCTCAATGATAGCAGCCTGAGCCAACTCCGGAGCGGCTAAATCTTCACGTTCTTGCTGCTTATAAATCGCTGCACTGTCCTTGCGCTGCTTAACCTGCTTTTGTAAAATTTTTATCTCTTCTTCTTCACTAATTTCTTCCTTAGATCCTGTCGCCGTTTGCGCCAATAACAAGGCAGATTTTACTGCGCGCAACGCTTCTAACGCCTGAACATCCTTAGATTTCATCGCCGTTTTCATTGCGTCCATTACTTGCGTTTGTAAGCTCATTTTTTAGTGTTTTAAGACTGCGAAGATACACATTAATACGCTATTGGAAAAAGTCAAAATACAAAAAAACGGATGCCTTTTACAGCATCCGTTTTAACGACAATAAGTGTTATTTATTAATCGACATTATCGTGTAAAAATGAATTATTTTTCCTTAGATCAATATCATCATCATCGGTATGTACCGAAGTTCTAGATATATTCGAATCTGAGCTATTCTCATCATCCAACTCAATACCCATGCGCTTATAAGCTGGTTGCTTCTCAATCTCATCGATCTTAGAGGCGCTGTTTCTAAACTTATAATTAAACTCCTTCATTTTCTTTCTACGCTCTTCTGTACGGTCACTTAAAAGCTTTGAAATAGGTGTGTTTAATGGATCTGCTTGTTCGTTAGGAATTATTTCTTTCGTTTCAGGAGCATCAACTGTTTTTGTTTCAAAAACGATCTCTTCTTCGGCGGCTAGTTGTTTTTTCGCAGGTTTAGCCTTAGTTAAATGATTTTCTACTTCTTGATAATCGTCAAGACTGTAGCGTTTAATTCCCGCATCACTAATTTCAGTTACAGGGACTATTTCCACATGGTCCTTTACTTCAATCTCTTCAATTCTGGATGTAATAATTTCAGGCTTCTCTTCTATTTTCTTCGGAATACTTTTTTCTGAAGAAGGATTCATTGGAAGATCGAACATTAAAATCTGCTCTTCACTTTCTGAAGCTTCAGTCGTAACGATTTCTTCTGAAGCCTTTTTATTCACTTCCGAAATAATAAATTCTTCCGTCTTTTCCACCTTCTTTTGTGAAACAGCTTTCTCTTCAGGAGAAACAATAACAAAATCATTTACGTCGATTTCATTAATTAATAACTGCTCAAATTCAGCCAAATGATGAATGTCGATGTTCTCATGAACAACCTTGATATTCTTGATCAACTCTGAAGTTTCTATATAACCCTCAAACGGAATTTCCTTAACAGCCTTAGCTTCATCCTCGTCAAACAAAGAATGCTTTATTACCTTAGGAGTTTCAGAAGGAATTACAGGACCAGATTTCTCACCTATTAGCCTAGGGGAATCTTTTGGTGTAAGATTGTGCTCCGCTTTTTGCTCTTCTTCCAGGGTATGTATAATCTTTTTTGCCTCAGTATTTACAATCTCATTTTGCTGCTCAACATTAAATCCGGTAGCTATTACAGTAATTGCAATGGCTCCTTCCAATGCCTCATCTTCACCAACACCCATAATGATATTTGCGCTATGTCCCGCTTCAGTTTGAATGTAATCACTTATAGCACCAATCTCGTCAATAGTAATCTCCTCATTCCCCGAAACAATCAATAACAGTACATTTTTAGCACCTTTAATTTTATTGTCGTTCAATAAAGGAGAATCCAGTGATTTTGAGATCGCTTCTTGTGCGCGATTAGCTCCAACTGCACTTGCACTTCCCATAATGGCAGTACCGCTATTAGCTAATACTGTTTTAGCATCACGCAAGTCAATATTTTGAGTATAGTGATGTGTAATTACCTCGGCAATACCTCTCGCTGCCGTGGCTAAAACCTCATCTGCCTTCGAAAACCCTGCTTTAAATCCAAGGTTCCCATATACTTCACGTAATTTATTATTATTGATAACAATTAAAGAATCTACATTGTTTCGCAAATTCTCCACTCCAATGTGCGCCTGTTCACAACGCATTTTACCTTCAAACTGAAAAGGAATTGTCACGATACCCACCGTAAGAATATCCATATCCTTCGCCATTTTGGCAATGATAGGAGCTGCACCTGTTCCGGTACCTCCACCCATTCCGGCAGTGATAAAGATCATCTTAGTATTGGAAGTAAGCATGGAAGCAAGTTCATCGAAACTTTCAACGGCTGCTTCTTCACCTACTTTAGGATTCGCACCGGCACCTAAACCTTCAGTAAGGGACATACCCAACTGAATTTTAATAGGAACGGGACTGTTTTCCAAAGCTTGTGAATCTGTATTGCAAATAACAAAATCCACACCTTTAATTCCCTGACTAAACATGTGGTTAATGGCATTACTACCACCACCTCCAACACCAATCACTTTAATTACATTGGACTGGTTCTTTGGCAGATCAAACGAGATGTTATCAAATTCTTTTTCGCTGCTCATATTTTTAATTTTGTGAGGTTTATTCTGCTATTTACACAGAATCGTTTTTAATTTATTTTTATAGTCTTCGATACATTGCTAACTGTATCGACTTTCTTTCTTACTCGGCATTATCTAAAAACTCTTTGAACTTTTCGGCCCATTTATCAAAAAAGCGTTTTCGCTCTTTAGGTTCTTCTTTAATTACTTCATTTTTTTCAGGCTCATTTACATCTTCCACCCTTTCTTCCTTGCTTTCCTTTGCCTCGAAACGCTTATTCCCTGCGAATTTTTCTTTGCTTTGAAGACTATTCAAGACCAAACCAACCGCAGTGGCGTACAACGGACTTGTAGTTTCACTATCACTATCTCCCGCAAGGTGTTCGTTTGGATATCCAATTCGAGTATCCATGCCCGTGATGTATTCTACCAACTGCTTTAAGTGCTGTAATTGAGCACCACCTCCAGTAAGTACAATACCTGCAATTAATTTTTTCTTTTGTTCTTCATGACCGTAATTCTTGATCTCCAAATAGATCTGTTCAATGATTTCCACTACTCTGGCATGGATAATTTTTGACAGGTTCTTTAAAGTGATCTCTTTAGGCTCCCTGCCTCTTAAGCCGGGTATGGAAACGATCTCGTTATCCTTATTCTCTCCCGGCCAAGCGGATCCAAACTTTATCTTCAATAATTCCGCCTGCTTTTCTATAATTGAGCAGCCTTCTTTAATATCTTCTGTAATTACATTTCCGCCAAAAGGAATCACTGCCGTATGACGAATAATTCCATCTTTAAAAATGGCTAGATCTGAGGTTCCACCACCTATGTCGATTAGTGCAACTCCGGCTTCCTTTTCTTCCTGACTTAAAACTGCTTGTGCCGAAGCTAGTGGTTCAAGTGTAATTCCTGAAAGCTCTAAACCTGCACTTTTAATACATCTTCCTACGTTTCTAATAGAAGAAACCTGCCCTACAACTACATGGAAATTAGCTTCCAATCTTCCACCGTACATTCCTATCGGCTCTTTCACTTCTGCCTGTCCATCGACTTTAAAATCCTGAGGCAAAACGTGCAATATTTCTTCTCCTGGCAACATAACTAATTTATGCACCTGGTTACATAAGCGATCTATATCTTCTTCATCAATTACTTCATCGCTATTATTTCGTGTGATATAATCACTATGCTGAAGGCTTCTTATATGCTGCCCTGCAATTCCTACCACGACATCCTTAATCTTCATTCCTGAAGACGTTTCTGCATCCTGAACAGCTTGCTGGATAGACTGAATTGTCTGAGTAATATTATTAACCACCCCTCTATGAACACCTAGGCTCTTGGATTTCCCAATTCCCAAGATCTCAACTTTACCATAATCGTTTGTTTTACCAATCATGGCAACAATCTTTGTGGTCCCAATATCTAATCCTACAGCTATGTTATTGTTTTCCATTGCCTTTATCGTTTTGTGGCTACTACCTGACTTTCATATTGTAAATTCACAAGGCGATACTCGGTAAGGGTACTATCTTGTTTTGTTTTCTGATAAAAAGCTTTAAAATTCTGAAACTTCTTCTCTATAGCCTCCGGTTTCCCAAGCAGCACTTTAAAATTTTGTTTTCTCAATTGCATTTCAATAGAACCATCTTTTGTTACATTCAATCCAACTACACTTTTTTTCATAAACGGATCTTTATTAATTTTTAAAAGTAATTCAGTTACTTTTTCAAAATCCATTTTAGAATTTCCATCGATTAACGGCACTCTTGCCGAATACACAGACGACAATGGCATCTTTTTTCCATCCGCATCCAGATAAAAATCGGGAGTCCCTATAACTCTTCCAATGGGCGTACGTTGTTCAATCTTCGCGCCCAGTGTACCATCTACGGTGATAAAGACCTGAGCATCACGAATCATAGGGTTTTCCATGAGTCTCTGCTCCATTTCATTCAAAACTAAAGTTTCTTTATTGACGTTCGTAACTTTCTCTTGACTTTGTATCAACAATTTATTAACTGTGTTAATTGTGATAAAAGGACTGTTTTCATCGACAAAACTGACATCAATATGAGTTAAATTTCGACCCTCATTTCTACGTTTTGTAAAACTGAAAAGCAAAACTATCGCTATCGTTAAAAGCGCGAATTTTAGTATAATTAAACTAGTTTTCATCTTTCAGTTTTTGAGTTAACGCATCTACCTCCGCACCAATATCTCCGGCACCTACAAGCAATTGCACCCTACAATTTGATGCCATCATTTCTTTTCCTAACGCTTCTTTTGAAAGTATTTTTTTGTTTTTATTTTTTATTTTTTCTAACAACCAATCAGACGATATTCCTTCAATAGGTTCTTCTCTAGCTGGATAAATATCTAGCAACACGATCTCGTCAAATCTGGAAAGACTTTGTGCAAAACCCTCAACAAAGTCTCGAGTTCTACTAAATAAATGTGGCTGAAAGACGACTAATTTGCGATCCTCCGGATACATTTCACTCACTGCTTGATACAAGGCATCAATCTCTGTAGGGTGATGTGCGTAATCATCGATGAGTACTAAATCATCCGATTTAATTTTGTAAGAAAATCTTCTTTGAACTCCTTTAAAACTTAATAAAGCTTTGGATAGGCAATCGGTTGGGGAACCTGCTAAAATTGCCATACCCAAAGCAGTAATAGCATTAAATAGATTATGGTGACCGGGTAAAGAAAATTGTAGATCTTTTAGGGTTGTAAGCGGGGTTTTTAAATCGAAAACATAACTGCCATCTTCAATTCGAATATTTTGAGCTTCAAAATCGGCTGCTTCTCCAACAGCAACAGTTCGTCCATCTAACGGAAGACCTTTTTTGTATAAAAAGTTTTCCCTCTTCGGAAGTAATTTAGAAAAATCTCTAAAAGCATCCTCAATAGCTGAAGCATCTCCATAAATATCCAAATGATCGGCATCCATCGAAGTCACACAAGCGATATCGGGTTGTAATTGTAAGAAGGAACGATCAAATTCATCGGCTTCTACAACCGTGATCTCATGTCCCCGATAAATGAAATTCGAATTATAATTTTCTGCAATTCCCCCTAAAAAAGCTGTGACAGGCATATTACATTCAGCCAGTAAATGCCCTAAAATAGCAGATGTTGTTGTTTTTCCGTGCGTTCCAGCTACTGCAAGACATATAGAATCCTTGGTTATTTCTCCTAATAATGCTGCTCTTTTTATGGTAGAAAAACCTTCCGCAGTGAAATATTGTAATAATTTGTTGTGCTTCGGAATGGCAGGCGTGTAAACGATTAGCGTATGTTCCTTGTCGAGAACCTGAGTGGGAATATTAGATATATCATCTACAAATCCAACTTCAATTTCTTCCGAAGCTAACGAACTAGTAAGAGCAGATGGTGTTTTATCATAGCCATATACCGCATTGCCCTTTAACTTGAAATAACGAGCTAACGCACTCATGCCTATACCGCCAATGCCGACAAAGTAAAATGTTTGTATGTTTTCTAAATTAATCAACTCTCAATGTTCAATGTTCAATAATTTTCTCAATTTCATCAACGATTTCATTAGTTGCATTTGGTTTTGCCAACTTCTTTATGTTTTCTGAAAGTTCTTTCTGTCTTTTTTCTGAAGCCATTAAGGCTATAAATTCCGATTGAAACTTCTCAGACAATTCACTTTCCTTTATTAATAACGCTGCATTTTTTTCTGAAATTGCCATAGCATTCTTCGTTTGATGATCTTCTGCTACATTGGGCGACGGAATAAAAATGACCGGCTTACCCACAAGGCACAATTCAGAAACCGATAATGCACCGGCGCGGGACACAATAATATCGGCTGCTGCATAGGCCAGATCCATCCTGTTTAAGAAGGTATGTACTTGTACATTTTCAGAAGCTTTTCCTTTGTAATCGTTCTCGTAATATTTTCCGCATTGCCAAATGAGCTGTACTTTATTTTCAGCAAAAAAGGACAATGATTCATCAATCAACTGATTAATTTTTCTCGCTCCAAGACTTCCCCCCAGCACTAATACTGTCTTCAGATTTGGCTTCAGATTGAAAAACGAAAGCGATTCTGCTCTTTTTCCGGATACTTCCAAAAGATCTTGGCGAACAGGATTACCCGTTAGTACAATCTTTTCCGAAGGGAAGAACTTTTCCATCCCTTCATAAGCAACGCAAATCTTCTTCGCCTTCTTCGCCAACCATTTATTGGTAATCCCCGCATGACTATTCTGCTCCTGAATAAGACAAGGAATACCTTTATTAGAAGCTACTCTTAATAAGGGTCCGCTTGCAAATCCGCCGGTCCCTACCACAGCGTCAGGACGAAATTTTCTAATAATCGCCTTCGATCTTATTAAGCTAGAAGCCAGTTTTAAAGGAAACTGAGCATTTTGTAAAGTCAATTTTCGCTGAATCCCCGAAATCCATAGCCCTTCTATTTTGTACCCAGCCTGCGGCACCTTCTCCATTTCCATGCGATCCTGTGCTCCTACAAACAGAAATTCGGCATCTGGATAGCGGAATTTTAGTTCATTCGCAATCGCAACTGCCGGGTATATATGACCTCCGGTTCCTCCTCCACTTATGATGAATTTATAGGGCTTCACTTAAAATATCTAAAGGGTTTTGTTCTTTATCTTCTATAATTACAGGTTCTCTTTTTGCACTTACGCTTAATATCATTCCTAATGCAAGACAGGTCATCCAAATGGCGCTACCCCCACTACTTATTAGTGGCAATGTTTTTCCGGTTACGGGAAACAATTCTACAGCTACGCCCATATTTATTAAGGCCTGAAATACAATAGGTAGTCCCACCCCGATAACGAGTAATTTTCCGAAGAAAGAGCTTGCCTTGTGAGCAACAATCACTATTCGGAACAATAATAACAGGTACATAAACAATAGGAAAAACGCACCAACCAAACCAAACTCTTCCACAATAATGGCGTAGATAAAATCGGATGATGATTGAGGCAAGAAGTTTTTCTGCACACTCTTACCCGGACCTAAGCCCGTAACACCACCGGATGCGATCGCTATTTTTGCCTTTTCTATTTGGTAATCGGCTTCGGTATCTTCATTATCTACAAAGCTGTCGACACGGCTTATCCAGGTATCAACACGATTTGGAAACACCTCAGGGAATGCCTTTGCTGTGAGTACAAACAATGTTAACATTAACAGTCCGGCACCTAAGATGATTCCTAAATACTTGATGGGATAACCGCCTACGAAAACCAAAATAACCACCATCGCAAAAATTATTGCTGTGGTAGAAAAATTTGCGGGAAGAATTAAACCTAAAACCACAAAAACCGGCAACCACAATGGCAGTAAAGATTCTTTAAAAGTAATTACTTTGTCTTTTATCTTAGAGAGATACCTGGCCACATACGCCATTAGTACAACTGCAGCTAAGGCAGAAGTTTGAAAGGTCACTCCTACAAACGGAACCCGAATCCATCTACTTGCATTCGCCCCTTCGATGGTTGTACCTTCAGAAATAGTAATTATGAGAAGCAACACAACAACCGGCAAAGCAATAATTGATAAGCCTCTAAAATAATGAAAGGGTATTTTATGAACTCCATAAAGAATTGCAAATCCCAATACCAAGTGTGCAAAGTGTTTTAGCAAAAATGGCAAGGTGCTCCCATCTCCATATAAATAGGCCAAATTGCTACTGGCGCTATAGACCGGCAAGAAAGAAAATAACGCCAAAAGGGCAACTACTGCCCAAATCGCTTTATCACCTTGTATGTATTGAAATATGTTTTTCATTCTTCTTCTCGATACTATTTTTATTCCCGCTGGTCATCAAAAATCACTCCTTCTCGATACTATTTTTTATTCCCGCTGGTCATCAAAAATCACTCCTTCTCGATACAATCCCGATAGCTATCGGGACCACTCGAAGTGACAACTTAATTCTTAATTTAAAGATGTCTCACTGCTTCTTTAAATTGTCTCCCTCGGTCTTCGTAATTTTCAAATAGATCAAAACTTGCACAGGCGGGAGAAAGTAGCACTGTATCGCCTCTTTCTGCCAATCGATACGCCTGTTTTACAGCTTGTTCCATTGAATGAGTTTCAATTAAAGTCTCGGCAACGTTTCCGAAGGCTTCGATAATCTTTTCATTATCAACACCCAGGCAAATAATCCCTTTCACCTTTTCATTTACCAGAGGCAGTAGCTCTGTATAATCATTTCCTTTATCGACACCGCCAACAATCCAAACGGTTGGGGTAGACATACTATCTAAAGCGTAAAATGTAGCGTTTACATTGGTCGCTTTTGAATCGTTGACGTACATCACATTGTTGATTTTTAGTACTTTTTCCAAACGGTGTTCAACGCCCTGAAAGCTCTCTAAACATTCCCTGATGGTTGTTTTACGAATTTTCAACAAATTAGCTACCGTAGAAGCTGCCATTGCATTTTTTTGATTGTGTTTTCCTTGTAATCCTAATGTTCCGATCGGCATAGTGAGATTGTTATTGTCTATTGTTATTACTATTTCGTTGTTTATTATACATGCGCCTTGTTTCAATTGTTTTGTTACTGAAAAAGGCAATAATTGAGATTGTATTGGGTTTTGCGTAAGCCATTTATTTATTTCTATATCGTCTGCATCATAGATGAAATAATCATCCTTAGTCTGATTCATTGCTATCCTGAATTTCGAAGCGATATAATTTTCATATTTGTAATCGTATCGATCCAAATGATCCGGACTTAGATTCAATAGCACTGCAATATGTGGTGCAAACGAATCGATTCCGTCCAATTGAAAACTACTGAGTTCCAGAACGTAATTCTGATATCTTCCATCAGCAACCTGTTCGGCGAAGCTCTTTCCAATATTACCTCCTAAGGCAACATTTAATCCGCCTTGTTTTAGCAATTCGTAAGTGAGCGTCGCAGTGGTTGTTTTTCCATTGCTGCCCGTGATTCCTACTATGGTTGCCTCAGTGAATTTTGAAGCGAATTCAATTTCAGAAACCACCTTCACACCTTTAGCAATCAACTTGATGACAATTGGTGCATTATCAGGAATTCCCGGACTTTTCATTACTATGTCTGCTGAAAGTATTTTTGCTTCAGAATGACCTCCTTCTTCCCATTCAATCTCATGATGTAACAGAACTTGTTTGTATGATTCTTTTATTTTTCCGAAGTCTGACACAAACACTTCAAACTCCTTCTTTTTTCCTAAAATAGCCGTCCCCACTCCGCTTTCTCCTCCTCCTAAAACAACCAATCGTTGTTTCGAGATCTTAGCTTTAAAACCTGAGACTTGAGAATTCACCTTGACTGTATTTTATATTTGTTTTTCTCATATCTCATATCTCACGTCTTACCTCTGTTTTCTATCTTATCTTCAATGTCACGATAGTAATGATTGCTAGAAAAATTCCAACAATCCAAAACCGTGTTACTATCTTACTTTCGTGAAAACCCTTTATTTGATAATGATGATGCAAGGGCGACATTCTAAAGATTCGCCTTCCTTCACCAAATTTCTTTCTGGTGTATTTAAACCAACTCACCTGTAGCACCACAGATAGATTTTCTACCAAAAAGATTCCGCAGAGAATTGGGATCAACCATTCTTTTCGAATAGCAATTGCAATAACAGCGATAATTCCACCAATCGTCAAACTACCCGTGTCTCCCATAAACACTTGAGCCGGATAGGTATTATACCATAGAAATCCGATAAGCGCTCCTGTAAATGCCATGATAAAAATGGTCATTTCTCCAGTGTTCGGGATGTACATGATGTTTAGGTAATCTGAGAACACTACATTTCCTGAAACCCATGCAAAAATTGCCAAAGTAACTGCGATAATCGCTGATGTTCCTGCCGCCAAACCGTCTATACCATCGGTGAGGTTTGCTCCGTTCGAAACTGCTGTGATGATAAAAATGACAATAGGTATAAAAACTAGCCAGGCGTATTTCTTATAATCATCTCCAACCCATTTGATTAGATTTTCGTAGTTGAATTCGTTCTTCTTTACAAATGGAATTGTTGTTAATAAGGTCTTCTCCGCCGGATAAAATTCTCTGGCCGAATTTTGCGCCACGATTTCAGTACCCGTCACCGGATTCATCTTTTGACGTTTTACTGTAATATCGGGATGAAAGAACATAGTAGCGCCTACAATGATTCCGAGACCAACCTGTCCAACAACTTTGTAGCGTCCGGCAAGGCCTTCTTTATTTTTTCTGAATTTCTTTATATAATCATCTACAAATCCAATTATCCCCATCCAAACCGTGGTTACGAGTAGTAGGATCACATAAATATTCTCCAGTTTAGCGAATAGCAACACAGGGATAATTGTTGCAAGAATTATTATGATCCCACCCATAGTAGGTGTTCCTGCTTTTTCACTTTGTCCTTCTAATCCTAAATCACGAACAGTTTCACCAACTTGTTTTTTCTGTAAATAAGCTATTATCTTCTTCCCATAAACAGTTGCAATAAAGAGTGACAAAATTACTGCCAGTGACGCACGGAATGTGATAAACTGAAAGAGACTCGCCCCTGGTAGCTGGTAGGTTTTTTCTAAATAATCAAACAAATAGTACAACATAGTTTATTTATTTAGGGCTGTTAATAATTGATTTACCATCTTAAAATCATCGAAATCAAAACGTTCTCCTTTAATCTCCTGATAGGTCTCATGACCTTTTCCCGCCACTAGAATAATATCATTCTCATTGGCTAACTGACAGGCAGTTTTAATAGCCTGTTTGCGATCGGTTATTGACAAGGTCTTTTTATAATGTTCGGAAGGAACTCCTGCTTCGATTTCTTCAATAATTGTTTCAGGATCTTCACTTCTGGGATTGTCACTTGTAAAAATCACTTTGGTACTTAGACTTGCCGCAATATTTCCCATCACTGGTCTCTTTTGAGCATCTCTGTCGCCTCCACATCCCACCACAGTGATAATTTCCTCGTTACCAGTTCTGATGCTATTTATTGTCTCAAGCACATTTTTAAGAGCATCGGGAGTATGTGCATAATCGACTATAGCTGTAATATTTTTTTCTGAAACTAAATACTGAAATCTGCCGTCAACACTCTCCAATAGACTCATTGCTTGAAGCACCTCCATATTTTCCAATTCTAACAAATCTGAAGCAGCATAAATAGCGAGCATATTATAGGCATTAAAGCTACCTATAAGCTTTACCCATAATTCGTGATTGTTAATTTTAAGTAAAAGCCCCGTAAATTGATTTTCCAAAATCTGAGCTTTATAATCAGCATACGATTTTAAGGCATAGGTATATTTCTTAGCCTTTGTATTTTGAACCATCACCGCACCATTCTTATCATCTCCATTTATCAACGCGAAGGCCGTTTTGGGTAATTGATCAAAAAATAACTTTTTTACATCTCGGTATTCTTTAAAATCTTTGTGATAATCGAGGTGATCATGAGATAGGTTAGTGAAGATTCCTCCGGTAAAATGCAACCCTTCCGTACGTTTTTGGTGAATACCATGTGAACTTACTTCCATAAAACAGAATTCCACACCGGCGTCCACCATTTCCCTTAAATACCGGTTAATCGTCAACGAATCTGGGGTGGTATGAGTGGCTTTGTACTCCACTTCTCCAACCAATATTTTTACTGTAGAAAGTAAACCGGCTTCATAGCCCGTCTGCTTAAAAAGATTGTACAACAAAGTTGCGATGGTTGTTTTACCATTCGTTCCCGTCACTCCTATCAGCTTTAAATTTTCTGAAGGGTTATCATAAAAATTAGCTGCCATTAACGCCAATGCCTGATGGGAGTCAGCAACTTGAACAAAGGTAATTCCATTGACAAACTCTTCTGGCATTGCTTCACAAATTATAGCCACAGCACCTTTATCGCAGGCGGTTTTAATATAATCGTGCCCATTAGATAGCGAACCCTTTATAGCAATAAACACATCATCCAACGCTACTTTACGAGAATCGAAATGGAGATCGCGAACTGCCACAGCTGTATTTCCTACGACTTTCTCGAGGGTTACCTTATACAATATGTCTCTTAATAAGATCACGATAGTTTTAAAACAATTTGAGTTCCTTTTTTAATATTCTCTCCAGATTTTATCGATTGTTGCGACACAGATCCAATTCCCTGTGTTTTCACTTTTAAGCCTAAATTTTCCAATAGCGATACAGCATCCATTCCTGCCATTCCTTGTAGGTTTGGCATAAGAGTATATTTCTTTTGAGCCTTTGGGTAGTAACTTTCAAAATCCGTTTCAATTCGCTTATCGGATGCATCTAAATTGGCCACCTCAGCAACCAGCGGCGAGTCTGTAAATATCTTTTGAGCGATACGTTTAAACACTGGACCAGATACGTCGGCACCATAGAATCCCTTCTTAATACTTGGTTTATGAATGACAACAATGCACGAATACTTCGGATTCTCGGCCGGGAAATAACCCGCAAATGAAGAAACGTATCTGCGATTGCTCGCCCAATCTTTCATCCAGTATTCAGTTTGCGCGGTCCCTGTTTTTCCCGCCATTGAAAAGTTTTCAGAATACAATGACTTACCCGTTCCTCGTTTTACAATGTTTTTCAGAATTTCACGAATCTCATTAATGGTTTCTTCCGAAGCTATTTTATCATTCATCACTTCGGTATCGAAATGCTCCACTTCCCGATTCCATGATTTTATCTCTTTAATAAACAAAGGCTTTACCATAACACCATCGTTAGCCACTGCATTATAAAAAGTGAGGGTTTGAAGTGGTGTAAGACTCAAATTATATCCGTACGCCATAGATGGCAAGGCATTTCTACTCCATTTACTGTGTCCGGGTTCCGGAATCATGGGTTTTCCTTCTCCTTTAATTGGAATCCCAATAGGTGTATCAAGCCCCCAATCTTTTAAATGATTGATAAATTTTTCAGGATTTTTAGAATAGCCCTCATCAATGATTGTGGCTAAACCAATATTAGACGAAACTTCCAATGCTTTGGCTGCCGAAATCTTTCCGTAGCCACCATGATGAGAATCATTAATACGACGCCCATAAAATGACTTCGAACCTGCTTTTGTATCCACAACCGTAGAAGTATCAATTACCTTATCTTCCAAAGCGGCCATCATAGCCATTACTTTAAAGGTTGATCCAGGCTCATGAGATTCACCAATAGCATAATTCAATTTTTCATAATAAGTACCATCTTTGGTGCGGCCCAGATTAGAAACCGCCTTAATCTCACCGGTTTTTACCTCCATAACGATTACCGTACCATGCTCGGCTTCGTAATATTCTAATTGTTTTAGGAGGGCATGATGTGCAATATCCTGGATGTTTATATTAAGCGTAGAAACTATATCGTAACCATCCTGTGGCTCGATCTCATTATCATCATAAACAGGCTTCCATTGGCCTTTCGCAATTTTTTGTTTTAATCTCCTGCCTTCTTTTCCGTGTAAATAATCATTAAATGCACCTTCCAGGCCCACTGCATAATAACCGGGTTTCTGACTACTTTCACTACCCACCATTCGCTCGGCAATCTTTCCAATAGGATGTTCCCGAACCGTTCGCTGCTCGACAATTATTCCCCCTTTATAAGGGCCTAATCTGAAGAGTGGCATACTCTTTACCTTAATATATTCTGAATATCCTAGATTTTTGGCGACTGCCAGGTAGCGATTTTTGTTGGCACGTGCTTTTCTGAAAACATTCTGATAATAGGAAGCAGGTTTTCCAAACATCTTCCCCAATTCCTGTGAAAGTGGCACCATATTCTCTTTAAAGTTCTCTGAAGAAACCGTAACCGCATCGAAACGGATATCATACTTAGGCACCGAAGTCGCAAGCAAACTACCATCATCGGCATACACATTCCCCCTATTGGCGGTAATTACAAAATTCTTGGTGGTATTTTTGTGTGCCATCTCACGATACTTATCACCGTCAACAAACTGAATATCGATCAGTTTCACGGCAATTAGAAGCGCAAAGAGAAACATACCTCCGGCGATGATATATAAGCGATTCAATATGTTTTTATCTTCTACTGGCAACTCGCTACTTCTTTTTAGTTTTAATTTTTATTTTTTGCGGTGGCGTTTCTGAAGGCTCTAAACCCCTACCTGCCATGGCTTTTATCACTTTGCTTTCCATTCTGGATTGCATCAGTTTCATGCGCACATCCACATATTCACTTTTCAATTCTTTTACTTCATTACTTAATTGCGCAATGCGGTGCACCTTTTTATCGGCTGTATGCGAACTTGCGATCATAACCAAAGCCAAAGCCGATAGGAAAATGATAAAGCGCCAGTTTTTTAGGGCATCATCATTTACCAAAAACTTTCCTTTAATTATGTTGTAAAAGTTCTGCTTCATTTATAATTTTCTGGCGATTCGAAGTTTTGCGCTTCTTGCCCTATTATTTTCTTTTATTTCTGCTTCGGAAGGAATTATAAATTTTCCAACCGGTTTCATTGGCACTTCAACTCTTCCGAAGACATCTTTCTCCGGCTCTCCTTCAAACAAACCATTCCTCATAAAGCGTTTCACCAAACGGTCTTCCAATGAATGGTAGGAAATCACACTCAGTCTCCCATTGGGCTTCAACACTTCAAGAGTTTGGATTAGAAACTCCTTCAAAACATCCAACTCCTGATTTACCTCAATGCGAATCGCCTGGTATATCTGAGCAAGAATTTTATTCTCTTTATGTTGAGGCAAAAAGCGCTTTAAAGCGAGTTTTAATTGGTCACTAGATTTAATCGGGGTTTGTCCCCTGGCTTCAACGATCACTCTCGCCATGCCAGGCGCCGAACGTAATTCTCCATACTGCTGCAGCACATTTTTCAGCTTTACTTCTTCGTATTTGTTAACAACGTGATAGGCAGAAAAGTCTGTGTCCTGATTCATACGCATATCCAGATCGGCTTCAAAACGCGTTGAAAAACCACGTTCTGCCACGTCAAATTGATGAGAAGAAACACCAAAATCGGCTAGAATTCCATCGACTTCTAGCTGTCCATGGAAGCGTAAAAATCTTTTTATAAATCTGAAGTTTTCGTTGATAAGTGTAAATCTTGGGTCGTCGATTGTATTTTCAAGAGCATCTTTATCCTGATCGAAAGCTAGCAATCTTCCTTTTGGACCAAGTCTGTTTAAAATTTCTCTGGAATGACCCCCGCCGCCAAAAGTGACATCCACATAAACCCCGTCGGGTTGGATGTTAAGCCCATCTACAGTTTCGGTTAATAAAACCGGATTATGATATTCCATTTGCTGCGTCACTTTCATCTCCCATTACCTCTTCCGCCAGATCCGCAAAATCACTGGCAGCATCGTCAATGGCCTGTTCATATTTATCTTTATCCCATATTTCGACAATATTAATTGCCGATGAGATCACAATTTCTTTTTGAATTCCCGCAAACGACATCAAATCTTTCGGGATTAGCAATCTTCCCGTCGCATCCAATTCTACCGTTTTTACACCTGCCGTAAAACGACGTATGAAATCGTTGTTTTTGCGGTTAAATCGATTCAACTGTCCCATTTTTTGCATCAACGCATTCCACTCTGCCATAGGGTACAATTCAAGACATGCCTGAAATACCGCCCGCTTAATTACAAAGCCATTGGTCATTACAGGAGTCAGCTGTTTCTTCAAAGGAGACGGCACCATGACCCTTCCTTTGACGTCTGCTTTGCACTCGTATGTCCCTATTAAATTGAGCATTAGACGGTTGATTATTATCGATAATAGCTCCAAATATAAATAACTTTTACCACTTTTTACCACAATTTACCACTTTGTTGATAAGTTTTACCACCTCCAAATGATCTCATTAACTTCAGAAAAAAGCATTTAAATAGGCTTAGAATTTTAAAATCGTGATTCAGAGAAATTTGTTTACTTTTGCTTCTATTAATTGTAGCATCCAGAATGACGCATAACTTAAAAAAAGAAGGTAAATTCTCATATTTTGAAGTTGGTGAAGGAACACCTATCATAGTCCTTCACGGACTTATGGGAGGCCTTAGCAACTTTGATGGTGTTTCTAATTATTTCCCTGAAAAAGGATATAAACTTGTTATCCCTGAGCTACCTATTTACACCATGTCTTTACTAAATACCAACGTAAAGAAATTTGCAAAATACGTTTCAGATTTTATCGATCACAAAGGATATAAAGACGTAATCCTGCTCGGGAATTCATTGGGAGGTCATATTGGATTACTCTGTACTAAATTATATCCAGCAAAAGTAAAAGCACTTGTAATAACTGGAAGTTCCGGCTTATATGAAAGCGCCATGGGAGAGAGTTACCCAAAGCGTGGTGATAGGGATTACATTCGTAAAAAGGCCGAAAACGTATTTTTCGACCCTAAAATTGCAACTAAGGAAATTGTGGATGAAGTTTACGAAACTGTAAATGATCGTAATAAGCTGATTCGCACCCTTGCCATTGCAAAAAGTGCGATTAGGCATAATATGGCGAAAGATCTTCCTAAAATGAACACGCCTACCTGCATCATTTGGGGTAAAAACGATAACGTGACACCACCATCGGTTGCTGAAGATTTCGACAAACTACTTCCTGATTCAGACCTTTATTGGATCGACGAATGTGGTCATGCGGCCATGATGGAACATCCCGACAAATTCAATGAACTGTTAAACGAATGGCTTCAAAAAAGAGGGTTTTAACAATTGCCCCAACCATTGTCATAGCAGCTTTTATAATAATTCTTCAATAAATTTCCAATGCAGATAAAATCGGCAGAATTCGTAATGAGTAACAGTGATGTTGCTAAATGTCCAAAAGACCGTCTTCCGGAATACGCTTTTATTGGCCGTTCTAATGTTGGAAAATCATCGCTCATCAATATGTTGATGCAGCGAAAAAGTTTAGCTAAAACTAGTGGTAGACCAGGAAAAACACAGTTGATCAATCATTTTTTGATCAATAAAAACTGGTATCTGGTTGATTTACCTGGTTATGGGTATGCTAGAGTTTCAAAAAGCTCGAAAAAGGTATTTCAAAAGTTCATAACCAAATATTTTCAGAAAAGAGAACAGATGCTGTTGGCTTTTGTCTTAGTAGATTGTCGCCACGAACCTCAACCTATAGACTTGGAATTCATGCAGTGGATGGGCGAAAATGGCGTTCCTTTCTCTATTATTTTTACTAAGGCCGATAAGCTAAAACCCAATGCACTAAAACGCAATGTTGAAGCTTACCAACAAAAAATGCTGGAAACCTGGGAAGAAATGCCACAACATTTTGTCACCTCATCAAGTAGTAACGAAGGGCGAGATGAATTGCTGGGATATATTGGGAGTGTAAATGCTAATATTCAATGATCAATTCTCAACAATCAATTCAGAATTCAGAATTTATTGAGATTTGCTCAACTCCCCCTTCGAAGGGGGCTAGGGGGATATTTTAATAGTTGATAGTACTTAGCAACTCTGCAACTTTGGGGGTGTCTAGAATTTCTCGATACTATTTTAAAATTGCTACGCATTTTAAAATCACTCGAAGTGACAATCGAAATCATCGAGAGTATTGTAGTTAGGTTGACCATCAAGTTCTACTTTCTCAAACCCAATCCTCATGCCGATTATTTATTTCTACGATCAGGTCTGAAATATTCTCAAGCCCTTCCATCACTTCCGAAGTCATAAAAACTTGCAGTTCTCCATTTTCTTCTGAAAGCACAACGGGAAAATCATATTTGGGAAGCCATTTTGAACGATACTGTTTCAGAAATTCATCTTTGTGCAAAAACACCATCTCTATATCTGAAGTTTCTCGAAAAGCCTTCCATTCCTTGTTTTCAGAAAAGTTTCCGAAGGTAAGAGCACACAACTTACAATTGTAAGTCTCCGGACTAGCAATCTTATGCATGCTATCCATAGCCGCGTTGATAAATCCGGAGTTAGCATTATACACAAAAAGCAGCTTCATATTAGAATAAATTCTATAAGTAGTCAGTGGTCAGTGGTCAGTGGTCAGTGGTCAGTGGTCAGTAAAACTAATTTTATCTTTGTTAAAAGAGAATAACTGACTTAAATTACTTCTTCTTCAACTCTAACTTTTCTGCAAAATAATCGCAAAAATCACGCATGGTAGCGCTCATTTTTTCATCGTTGGTAGCACGCTGAAAAGTATCGGTCATCGCACTTAAAGTTTGATGAAAAAACACCTTCATTTCATCCAAGGGCATGTCTTTTGTCCAAAGGTCAATACGCAGTGCTTCTTTGGTTTTATGATCCCAAACCGATAACATAACAGCCTTTGAAGCTGCATTTTCTATACCTCCATCCTCAGCAGACCAGTGAAGGGCTTCAGGAACTTTATTCTCGTCCAAGGTTACGTTTATCTTTATTTCTGAAGTATGTTGTTTTGCCATTATTTTGCAGGTTTGTATTTGGATTCATTAAATAACTGATCAGTGTCTTTCATCATCAATTGACTTATGCTGGTATTAGTATTTTCCATATAAGATCGCACAATTTGCCAACCAAGAAATCTTCCCACCATTCCGGGAGATTCATTGTCGATTTCCAGATAAAATTTTGAAAATGGAGCCGGGATTATAAACTGACCTGGAAGTGTTGCACTCGTACTATAAAGAATTTCTTTTTCCACAAAATAACGCCACATATAGGTTTCGTTCTCCTGCGCCCATTTCAACTGTTCTTCTGTATAACCAATCTTTTCTGCGTCTGAAGTTTCAGGCAACCAAAGATCTTTTAAATATAATTCTTTACCGTAAAAAATCATTTGAGTCAACAAAGTTCTTTTCTGAGGTCTTGCAATTAGCTGCTTAGCGTAGGCTGAGGCAATATCTGGACCTAACTGAGATTCTTTCATGTTTTGTGCAATGTACTTTTTAATTCCACCATAAAATTTATGATCGCTACCCAAATAGGTATCCAATGCGATCACCATCAAGCTGTCCGCAACTATCACTTTATTCTGATAGTCCACGTCTGAAGTGGTAGTCACTACAGTTGGTGGTCTAAATTCAGGGAAGTAATATTTTATATGTTGAAAAAGAGAAAGAATTTCCTGCTCCATTTTTTCCTCGGAAGGAAACTGCCTAGCAACTTCTTGATTGAGTTCAACCTGAAGTGTGTCTGTCATTTTTTGTTCCCAGATCGTGTCGTTGAATTGCTTCGGAAAGAAAACAGGGTATTTCAGTTTTAAATCCTGCAAATCTGAAGGTTTCGCTGCTGCGAATTCTTTATCAAATCGAAGAATTTCGAATTCCATGGGAATAGCCGCTATAGTCTCTTCCAATTGGTCCTTATTGGAACAATTCAGAAATAAAACACTAATAAATAAATACAAATAATACTTCATACAATACAAATTGAAATTGAATAAGATCTCGTGTAAACTTTTCCTTACTTTTGTGCTGCAAAGGTATTTTTTTTAGTTCAGAGTATTAAATTTTAAGGTCTCAGTTTTAAGCTGGGGTTTAATTATTCTCAACTATAAATCTCAATCAACACAGGATGAAAACGGAAAAAGTAACAAATCATATCGTCAATTGGCTTAAAGAATATGCAACTAATGCCAAAATGGAAGGTTTTGTTGTAGGTGTTAGCGGAGGAATTGATTCTGCCGTTACCTCCTCTCTATGCGCAAAAACAGGGCTTAGAACACTTTGTGTCGAAATGCCTATTCATCAGGCGGAAAGTCAGGTTTCTAGAGGTGTTGAGCATATAAAACAGCTAAAGAAACGCTTCGCCAATGTCACAGATGTCCGTGTTGATCTCACCAATGTTTTTGAAGAGTTCAAGAAACAAGTTCCTCAATCTGGCAATTACACTAACTTAGACCTTGCTCTAGCCAATACCAGAGCTCGATTGCGCATGACAAATTTATACTATTTTGCAGGTCTACATAGATATTTGGTCGCTGGAACCGGAAACAAAGTGGAAGATTTCGGCGTAGGATTTTACACCAAATACGGAGATGGCGGTGTAGATTTAAGTCCGATAGCAGATCTTATGAAAAGTGAAGTGTATGAAATTGGACGTATATTGGAGGTGCCAAAGTCTATTTTACAAGCTGCTCCAACAGATGGATTATTTGGCGATAGTCGCACCGATGAAGATCAAATTGGAGCGAGTTATGATGAATTGGAATGGGCTATGAAAATGAAGGAGTTAGACAAACAAAGTAATGACTTTTTGGGTCGTGAAAAAGTGGTTTTCGAGATCTATAATCGCCTTAATAAAGCCAATAAACATAAGATGAACCCGATACCTGTCTGTGAAATTCCTCCTCATTTGAAAGATTAAGCGGATTTTATCGAGTTTTCGTGAGTTTGAACGAAAAGAAATTCAAGAGATTAAACTTTTAATTAGTTTTGATTTGTAGTATAAATATTACAAAACCTCATACTTGCGATTCATTCATCGTTTTAATGATGATTGTATGTAAGAAAAAGACTAAAAAGAATGAAATCAATTTTTATTGCAGATCATCATCCGGTGACAAGAAAAGGGATTTCCTGTATGCTCAAAAAATCAAAGAATTTTGAGATAGTAGGAAAAGCGAGTAGTGGTGGTGAATTATATAAAAATCTACGCGAAACCAAACCGGATATCTTAATTATGGAAATCGATATGCCGGACATAAACGGAATTAATGCACTTCGAAGCATTAAAACCGAATTTCCTGAAATGAGAGTTTTAATCTACTCAACACATCCTGAAGAAATTTATGCGCTTCGATCTATTAAATCGGGAGCTGCTGGATATGTTCCAAAAACCGCATCAACAAAATTATTCTTAAAAGCATTAAAGCAAATCGCTAAAGGAGGTATCTTCCTCAATGAAGAATTGACTTCTACATTCACCAGTAGAAATGTGGGTGAGAGCAGTGCAATTAGCCGTTATAAAAAATTATCTTCCAGAGAAGTGGAAGTTTTAAATTTACTATCAAGCGGTAAACGAAATAAGGATATTGCAAACGCATTAAACATCAACGAAAAGACGGTAAGTACTTACAAAACGCGTTTGTTGAAAAAATTGAAAGTAGATAATCTGGCAGATCTTATCCATCAGTCCAGAATGTTTCAATTTGGATAATTTATAAAACCCTGTTTAGTTTTTCTGAAAGCACTTTTTTTAAAGTAATATAGTCCACAATGTCTTGTAGGCTATGCTCCCTTTTGTCCGCATCTTGTTTTTTAATCTCTTCCGAAAGCTCATTAATTTTCTGAGCCACTAAATAACGTCTTAAATTAAGAATCGTTTCGCTCACCATCTGCGAAATAGTATGTTTCTTTTCTTTTACGTAAATTTCTTTCCCTTCCCAGTCATGCAGTACGTAGCGCTCTTCATCCATTAAAATGTCGGTTACAGACGACGCCTTATCCGATTGAAGTTCATTTATAAAAGTCTCAATCTGGAAAGGTTCTTCGGCATTGAGTTTGTTTATTATTTCGAAGTATAGCGCCTTAAAGTCGTCGTTTGCAAATTCGATCTCGTCATCCTGAAGATCGAGATATACTTTTTCAAAAACTTTTGCTTTTACTGTTTCAGGCTTAAAGGCAATCTCTCCTTTCTCATTGGTCTCTAAAATAAGATCTTCAAACTCTTCCTCTTCCTTTCCATACAATAGCAGTAATTCGATAATCTTACGCTCTAATTCGTAAAGAGCATCAACTTTCTTTACATTTTGTTTTTCTGAAGGTATAACCTGAAAGGCTTCTTGCTTTGTCGTGGTTTTACGGGAAGCGTCTTTTTTATCCTTCTGAAGCATCTGCGCCAGTGAATTAAAGAGCACTTCTTCAGAAATATCCATAATGCGCGAACATTCCTTTATGTAGACCTCCCTTTTAATAACGTCTGGTATTTTAGAAATACTCACCATTATTTCACGAATGGTATCCGCTTTTTTTATAGGATCATTCTTCGCATCTGAAGCTAGTAAGGAAGCTTTAAAACTTATAAAATCCTGTGCCTTTTCTTCCAGATAAATGGTCAGTTCTTCCAGAGAGTTATTCTTGGCAAAACTATCGGGATCCTCACCTTCCGGAAAGGTGCATATTTTTACATTCATTCCCTGTTCCAGGATGAGGTCCACACCTCGTAAGGAAGCTCTTAAACCAGCAGCATCCCCATCGAATAGCACTGTTATGTTTTTGGTTAAACGATTAACAAGTCTTATCTGCTCTGATGTTAAAGCCGTTCCAGATGAAGAAACCACATTGTGTATTCCAGTTTGATTAAACTGTATTACATCGGTATAACCTTCTACCAAATAGCAATTATCTTCTTTGGCAATGCTTTGTTTTGCCTGATAAATACCGTAAAGCACCTTACTTTTATGGTAAATATCACTTTCAGGAGAGTTTAAGTATTTGGCTGCTTTTTTATCACTAGTAAGAATTCTTCCACCAAATCCTAAAGTACGACCGCTCATACTTAAAATTGGAAACATTACTCTTCCCTTAAAGCGATCAAATTGTTTTTCCTCCTTGACAATTGACAATCCTGTCTTTTCAAGATATTCCAATTTATATCCCTTCTGAATGGCATGAGCTGTAAATGCTTCCCATTGATCCAGTGAATATCCTAATTCAAATTTCTTTATGGTTTCGTCTGTAAAACCTCTTTCTTTAAAATAAGATAGTCCAATTGCCTTCCCTGGTTCGGTCTTTAATAAGGTGTTATGAAAGTAGTTCTTCGCAAACTCACTAACTAGATAGAGACTTTCCCTTTCATCTGCCTGCTCTTTTTGCTCATTGGTTTGCTCAGTTTCTTCAATCTCGACACCATACTTCTTAGCAAGATATTTAATCGCTTCAGGATAGGTGAAATGTTCGTGCTCCATTAAAAATGCGACTACATTCCCACCTTTTCCGCTCGAAAAATCTTTCCAAATCTGTTTTACAGGAGAAACCATAAAACTAGGCGTACGCTCATCCGAAAACGGACTAAGTCCTTTGAAGTTACTTCCCGATTTTTTTAACTGCACAAAATCGCCTATCACCTCCTCTACGCGGGCGCTCTCAAAGACATTATCTATGGTAGTTCTACTTATCAATGTTTATTATTGGGCTTTAAAAACGTAAAAATACACCAACTCTTATTTTAACTCTAAATATAAGTATCCTAAATAAAAAAGACCTCTTTTTACAAAGAAGTCTTTTATTAAAATTGATTGGCTAGTTCAACTTAATCTAAATCGAATCGCAAACCGAGGGATACATTGCGTTCCTCAATTAGATTGTCTTTAAAGATTGGATTAAGATCGTATTTTAGGTACAAGGAAGTATCTCCGTAACCTACATAAGCGGCCAAACCATATATAAAATTATTAGTGTTATAATTGGCTTTCAGTTTTTGTTTTACGTCTTCCCCATCATCAGAAAATTTAAGTTTTTGTCTCGTACTTAAATTGATACCTGCATAGCCACCAAATCCTATTTTAAAACTATTATCGGTATCGTATCTGAAATAATCATCGTATTCTCTTTTTTTCGAAGGTCCGATTTCAAAAAACACTGGCACCACAAGGTTATCCATTCTGAATTTCGATTTATCAAGATCTATTGCAAACTCTTCCAATTGAGTAGTAGCTCCATTATCCACAAAATAACGATTGTCTTCAGGTTTCAGCCCGTTGAATTGGAATGAAAGTCCGTACTTAAATCGAAGCCAATTGCTTTCTTTAAAAACGCGGGTATTCCACGAAATACCAAATTCTGCAAAGCGACTTCCGCCAATTTTATAAGGCGAATCATCAATGGATTGCCCATCGGCAATTGCATTATTTAACCCAAAAGCAACAACAATATCTGAAAAAGTACGCTTATCATAGGCTCTTTCTTTTTGTTGTCCATCGTTGATTTTTATTCCTAGAATAAAATCCCCGTCATCCCCTAAGTCCCCAATACCAATAGAGATCTTACCACTTTCAGTATTGAGACCCACTTCACCGTTGCGCTCTAAGAGTGCAATATGATTATCGATAATAGCAATTTTATTTTCAATATTCAAGGCATGTTTCTCGGCGGCTAGTTTTTTCTTGTTTTCGGCTTCTGAAGCAGTAATGGCTCCTTGGTCCAAAGCCCCATTTATAACAAGAACTTCATTTTTTAACGCTTCTTTCTCTGCGTTGATGATGTCTTCTTTCTTATTTTTTAAAATAGAAATTTTGACATTTTCTTCCTGTGTTTCTTGAGCATTTGCATAAGTAAGCGCAAGTACCCACATAGTTAATGTGATGCAATATGTAACGATTTTCATAGTGTTCGTGATTTTTATCCACCAATGGCGGATCGATTGATGAATACTTAATTATTACGTTCAATTACTGCCGTTCTAATTTTTGTAAATCCTTCACCCAACGCATCATAAACCTTATCTCTAAAGCTACGTTCCAATTCCGTTTCTACATCATCCAGCAAGGACGCCGCGTCAACTTTATTAGAACTTAGAATTTGCTGAGTTCGGATTTCACGTTGCGCGTTGATCAGGAGCGCATCGATTTCCTCGGCGGTAACAACCGTATTCTCTTTTTGTAATTGCTCAACTTGAGCTACTACTTTTTGTATTTTATCATTTAGAATTTTTTCTTCAGAATTCAACTGATTTACAGCTACTGCTTCAATCGGTTCAATTTTTACAGAATTATTCGCTTTAATGGGCTCATCAGAATTATTCTTTTTAGCTGTTTTTTGTACTGCGATTCTATCTTTTTTCTGAAAAGTTTTTTGAGGTGTTTCAACAATTTTTTCAATTTTTTTCTCTTCGGAAACAGTTTCAGAGGCAACCATTTCTTTTGACTCTTCTTTCAATATTTGCTCGTTAAGCTTTATTTTCGGACTTGTTTCCATTGGAGTTTCTTCCGAAGCATCTACATTAACCAGCTCCTTATTAATTTCTTCCGAAGCATTTGAAGAAATATTTCTTACCACCGAAACAACTATCAATACACCTATTAAGCTGGCAGCAATTGCATACCAAATAGTTCGATTATTCGACTTTTTTGGAAGTGCATCTAGTTGCGTACTTAGTTTTTTCCAAGCGTCTTTTGAAGGTTTAATTTCTCTTTCTTCAAGCTTCTCGCGTATGTTTTCTTCAAATTTAACGGGTGCCATAACTCATTTTATTTTCATTATTAAATTTTTGCTGTAAAAGCTTCCTTGCTTTAAACAACTGCGTTTTGGAGGTACTTTCGCTTATATGAAGCATCTCTGCAATTTCCCCGTGCTTATAGCCCTCCACCGCATACATTACAAATACAGTTCTATATCCGTCGGGTAGTGAATCGATTAATTTTTGAATTTCAGCTACTTCCAACGCACTTTCAATATAGGCTACGTGCTCAATAGAATTTTCAATTTCTGTTTCATCCTTAAAGAACAGCTTTTTGTTTTTTCGTAATTGTGAGATAGATTCGTTTACCATGATTCTACGAATCCATCCTTCGAAACTTCCTTCGGCTTTAAAACTTTCAAGGTGGGTAAAGACCTTTAAAAACCCTGTTAACATCACCTCTTCGGCCGCATCATTATTTTTCATATACTGTCTGCAAACACTTAGCATCTTAGGAGAGAAAAGCTCGAACAGCTCCTGTTGCGCTCTTCTGTTTCCCTTAACCGATCTCTCGATCAGCTTTGTATAATTTTTATGTAATGAAATTAACTTCAAGATTTGACGGTATTAACAGACTCTATTTAAATAGACGTGAAATTTTTATAAAGGGTTGCCTGACGTATTATTTTTTACAATTTTTAGCAGGTCTGTTTTCCAAATATAATAGATGGCATACAACAAACATGGTAAAACGATCAAGGAAGTTGCGATGCTGTTAGTCAAAGATGTTGGATTAGATATTTGAGCAGCAGCCGGATTACCCATCGAATCCAATTTGGCCACAAAATCGATGGCTGCATGTATGATAATAAGTGGATAGATTCTTTTGGTAATTAGCAATACCACGCCAAACATCACACCAATGAAAGTAGCGAAGAATAGCTGCGAAATCTCACCATATAAGCCTTTGTCGAATTTCACCAAATGAAGGATTCCAAAAAAAGCTGCAGAAGCAAAAATTACGATTACAATATTTTTTTTACTGCTTCCAAATCGATTTATTAAAAAGGACTGAATAAACCCTCTCAACGTTAATTCTTCAGATAAACCGACACTCAAGCAATAGATTCCGGAGACAAACAAATTCAACCAGAGATTTTCTTCCGAAATATCATCAAGAAATAATGCGTTAATAATTGTGAGGTATAACAGCGGGAATAACAATAAATACGCTCTTTTAACCTTAACCTTTGATAAGCCGGCTAATTCCTGTAGGTTGTTCTTCCGTATAAAATATATCGAAATAGCAGCGAGTAAGATATTTACACAAATTTTAAAACCAGAGTGAACATAGTAGCTATCGATCCCTGCAGCGAGCATTTGAGATACCGTGAATTGTCTAAGAAGAACAACAAATAAGAATAAAATAATGAAAACTGTAAAGTCGCTTTTTAATAATGTTTTGTTCATCGAAATTTGATTAGCAAAGCCGCAATTAGGTTTGGGCATTTATCTATAGACGGTTAAAAACTAGTTTTAGTTGTCTGAGGGGAAAAGTTATTGGATTGTTGGATTGTTGGATGTTGGATGTTGGATGTTGGATGTTGGATGTTGGATGTTTAAAACTACGAAAACTCTGAAACTTTGAGTCTTTGGAACTCTGGAACTCTGGAACTCTGCAAACAACTACTTTTTCCGATCGATCACATAGTTCACCATTAACTCCAAAGAATCTTTATAAGGGGAAGCCGGAAATTCTTGTAACAACTGCATTGCTTTCTGTTGATACGCTTTCATTTGTACAACTGCATAATCGAGTCCACCATTATCTCTAACAAAATGAATTACTTCCTTTACTCTTTTAGCGTCCTTGTTATGGTTTTTCACAGAATTTATAAGCCATTTCTTGTCGCTGTGAGAAGCATTGTTTAGTGCATATATTAAAGGCAAGGTCATTTTTTGCTCTTTAATGTCGATGCCGGTAGGTTTTCCAATTTGTTCATTTCCATAGTCGAAGAGATCATCTTTTATTTGAAAAGCGATTCCGATAAGCTCCCCAAAATTCCGCATTTGTTCAACCTTTTCAGAGCTTGCGTTTACAGATTGTGCTCCCATTGCACAGCAAGCAGCAATAAGTGTGGCTGTTTTCTGCCGAATGATTTCAAAATACACTTCTTCGGTGATATCGAGACTTCTTGCCTTTTCAATTTGCAGTAATTCCCCTTCACTCATTTCCCGTACCGCTACCGATATAATTTTCAGTAAATCGAAATCATCATTATCAATAGAAAGCAAAAGTCCTTTTGAGAGCAAATAATCCCCTACGAGTACAGCGATTTTATTCTTCCACAGAGCGTTTATAGAGAAGAAACCTCTACGTCTATTGCTATCATCTACTACATCATCATGAACAAGCGTTGCGGTATGTATAAGCTCTATCACCGAAGCACCTCTGTAGGTACGTTCGTTCACTTCACCCTCGTTCACCATTTTTGCAATTAGAAAAACAAACATCGGTCGCATCTGTTTTCCTTTACGGTTTACAACATAGTGAGTAATACGGTTTAGGAGGGAGACATTTGAAGACATAGAATTAGTGAACTTTTTTTCAAAAAGCTCCATCTCCTTTTCGATGGGAAGTTTTATTTGAGAGACGATCTTCATTCGTTTTCAAAAATAGTTAAATCTGATTAGTAATAACTACTTTAAACGTGTATGCTATCTAATTCAACTTAATTTTTTTAATAATCATTAAACTATCATCTCAATAAAGTGTCATAGATATGTTGAACAATAAAAATTATTAGAAATGAAAAAATTAATGACCGTCGCATTATTACTGTTATTTATCGGTACGTATGCACAAGAAAGAAGAGCAGATAAAAAAGAGAATAAAAGCGAAATGCAGGATAATAGACCGGATTTTACTCCAGAACAAAAAGCAGAATTGGCTACAAAAAAAATGACGCTACATCTCGATCTCACCGAATCACAGCAAGTCACTGTAAATAAGTTGATGTTAGATCAAGCAAAGAATCGAGGTTCCCATGCGGAAAATAGAGAAAAGAGAAAAGATATGACAGATGCCGAGCGCTTTGAGCTGAAATCGAAATTAATGGATGAAAAAATTGCCTTTAAAAAGGAGATGAAATCGGTTCTTAACGATGAACAATACCAAAAATGGGAAAAAAGCAAGCAGAACAGAAGAAAAGGGAAGATGCGTAAGGCCAGTAAAGACAAAGCTTCGCGAGGCTAATATAAAAATTTGATTTTTGGCTTAATTTTTGGTTATTTGCATCATAAATAGTTACATTAGTAACCTTAAATTTAGAAAAATGAAAAATCTTTTATCAATAGGTGTTTTGGCTTTTGTTATGATGTTCGGAATAAACTCTGCAGTCGCGCAAGAATTAAAACAAGATAACGACAGACCTGAAGTTGTTGCTAAAAAGCAATCTCAGGAATTGGATAAAACTTTAGATCTTACCGATGATCAGGAACGTACTGTTTTTAGAGCTTTGGTTTCGAACGAAATGAATTACAGAAAGCATATCAATGGGCAAGATGCCTCGAATGCTTCAGTAATTGCTAATAAGAAAAAATTCGATTCAGGTCTTGACGCAGCGATGAAGAAGACATTGAATGAAGCCCAATACAAAAAATGGAAAGCACTTTAAGCTAAGTAGTTCCTCGGAATTATAAAAAACAAAACACCCTTCATAGCTAATTGTTATGGAGGGTGTTTTATTATAAGGTTTTAGCAACCTTCCTACAAGCTTCAATAGTTTTATCAAGATCCTCATAGCTTAGGGCCTCGCTTAAAAACCAGGTTTCAAAAGCACTCGGAGCAATGTAAATCCCTTCAGCTAACAGACCGTGGAAAAACTTCTTAAACGTATTGTTATTTCCTTTTGCCGCAGTTTCAAAATCTACCACTGGCGTTTCAGAAAAATGCACAGAAATCATCGATCCAGTCCTATTTATAGTGTAGGTAAGATTACTTTCATCCAAGGCAACTACTAATCCTTTATGAAGATAGGCTGTCTTTTTTGCCAATGATTTAAAAATTTCAGGATTTTCATTGAGTTCAGTGAGCATGGCAAAACCAGCCGCCATCGCCAATGGATTCCCGCTTAATGTTCCCGCCTGATACACTGGTCCAAGAGGTGCGAGGTAATTCATAATTTCTTCTCTTGCGGCAAAAGCACCAACAGGCAACCCGCCACCTATTACTTTTCCGAAGCAAACAATATCGGCTGCAACCCCATACAATTCTTGCACGCCACCTTTTGCAAGTCGAAAGCCGGTCATTACCTCATCAAAAATAAGTAAGATGTCATGAGTGTCACATAATGATCGCAGACCTTGTAAAAACCCTTCAGCTGGAGGTATGCATCCCATATTTCCCGCAACGGGTTCAAGGATGATACAGGCAATTTCGTTTTTATTTTCTGAAATGATTTCAGCTACATTATCCAAATCATTGAATCTAGCTAATAAAGTATCTTTTGCAGTTCCTTTGGTAACCCCTGGACTATTAGGAGTTCCAAAAGTTATCGCACCACTACCAGCCTGAATTAAAAATGAATCACTATGACCGTGGTAGCAACCTGCAAACTTTATAATTTTATCCCGACCTTTAAATCCACGTGCTAATCTTACAGCACTCATACACGCTTCAGTTCCACTATTCACAAATCGAATCTTATCTATATTCGGCACCATAGATACAGCCAGTGAAGCTATGTCGGTTTCAATTTTCGTAGGCATACCAAAAGATGTACCTTTTTTAGCCTTTTCTATTACAGCATCAATAACAGGTTTATGAGCATGACCTAAAATCATGGGGCCCCAGGAACCAATATAATCGATAAGTTTATTACCGTCAACATCGTAGAGATACGCTCCTTCTGCCTTTTCAACAAAAACCGGATCTCCTCCAACAGCTGTAAATGCACGAACAGGAGAATTAACGCCTCCGGGAATTACGCGCTGCGCTTCAGCAAAAAGTGCACTGCTTCTTTTATATATCATATTAAAATTAATTTTTTACAGGATGCAGATACAGTTCCTGTCCTATTGAAATATCATTAGATCTTAATCCGTTGTACTCTTTTAAAGTCTCCACAGTAATATTATGTCTGCGGGCAATATTATATAAAGTATCCCCTTTTTGTACTTGGTAAGTGCTTATTTTAGTATCGTCGAGACGCACAGTGTTGACTTTACCTCCTAACACTTCATCATCGTAGGATGTTAAATTATACCGTTCAATAATACCAATTAGTTTGTCAGGATATTTTGGATCTGTAGCGTAACCTGCCTTTTTTAAACCCTTTGACCAAGCTTTGTAATCGTCTTTTCTCAATTTAAATAAATCGGCATATCTAGATCGGGAGGTAAGAAATAAAGAATGATCCCGAAAAGAATATTTTGGATCTGCATATTTTCTGAAACATTCTTGTGCTTCATCATCATCATGATATACACGATCACCCGACCATTCACGATGGCATTTAATTCCGAAGTGATTATTAGCTTTACTCGTAAGTTCACCTCTTCCAGCACCACTTTCCAAGATTCCTTGTGCTAAAGTAATACTCGCTGGAATACCATACTGAAGCATCTCCTCCATAGCGATACCACTATAATTATTTATATAGTTTGAAACAATTTCGGCATAAGAAGCATTAGTCTTAGGGGGCGTAACTATGGTAACCGTCTCTTCATCTTTAGGATTAGAGGTGTTATTAATAACCGGAGTAGTGGTTCGTTCGGTTCTCGTTTTTTTCTTATAAGTGGTTGTTTTTTTATGCGATTTACAACCACTTAGCACCATCACAAGGATAATTATACACGCTAAACTTCTTAAAAACATACTATATATCAATTTGTTGCATTTGTTTCTTTTTCAACATTTGGTTCATACCGGCTATGCCTTGAAGACCTCCTGTATGGATGGCTAAAATACGGCTATTTTCCTTGAAATATCCACTTTTTATAAGATCGGAAATTCCAAACATCATCTTTGCAGTATAGACCGGATCCAAAGGAATTGTTGTTTCTCTTCGGAAAGTATTTATGAAACGAATTAATTCTGAATCTATTTTTGCATAGCCTCCAAAACAGTAATCATCTGTAATCGCAAAGTTCGTTTTGGAGCTGAATTTGTTTACTATTTTCTTCTGAAAGTTTCCTTTTAAGGCCGAAAATCCCAGAATATGTTGATGTTCTTCTGAAGCTTTAACCAATCCAGCCAAGGTGCCTCCGGTTCCAACAGCGGTACAGATATAGTCGAATTCTTTATCGGCTTCAGTTAATATTTCGGCACAGCCTTTAATCGCCAATTCGTTAGTGCCACCTTCCGGGATTAGATAAAAATCGCCGTAAGACTGCTTCAGTTGTTTAATAAAAGCCTGGTCTTCCTTTTCTCTATAAGCTTCTCTGGAAATAAAGTGCAATTCCATTCCGTTTTCTTCTGCAAAACATAAAGTAGCGTTATCGAAGTAATTATTCGCCAACTCCTCACCTCTTATAATTCCAATAGTTTTAAGTCCGGCAAGTCTTCCTGCCGAGGCAACCGCTGCGATATGATTTGAATATGCCCCTCCAAATGTGAGCATACTTGCTTTATTAGATTCAATAGCGCTTCCAACGTTATACTTGAGCTTTCTAAATTTATTACCAGATATAAAAGGATGTATTTTATCCTCCCTTTTTATAACAACCTGAATGTTTTCAGAAGAAAAAGGTGAAAAAACGATTGTTTCGTTGACGATATGTAACTGATTTTCAAACAATTTTAAATTATTTAAAGCAAAACAAGATTCTAAGTTTCGATTGCGAAACTATACAGAGCAAATTAGAGGATTCCCTTTCTTTCGCAAAAATCATTGAAAATATCGTAAAAATCTATGAATCAAAGTATTAATTTTTAAGAAATCTCTAAAGAAAAACATCACTCAATCTTCAAAATTTTAACATTTAAACAGTTTGTTTTTTCCAATAAACTACCGTTCATCGATAATATTTGTTTTTTATCGTATTTATAACTAAAATTGTCATAGCAAACCCCCCAAATCTCCTCAATAATGAAAACTTATCTCCGTATACGAAGAGTTTCCTACCTTATTTTAATGATCACTACAATTACCAATTTGAATGCTCAGGTTGGGATTGGTACATTAACGCCCGACCCATCAAGTATGCTACATATTGACAATGGAGAAGGTAATAAAGGAATTTTAATCCCTCAAGTTGCGCTATCGGCCAGCAATATTGGAAGTCCCATTACTCCTGCGCCAGCAGTTGGATTACTTGTATATAATACAGCTACGGCCGGCTCGGGTGGTACAGCAGTAATTCCGGGTTATCACTTTTGGAGTGGTACAGAATGGATGGATATAATGCAAAATAATGATAAATGGGATCTATCTGGTAATTGGAATACAGATGAAGACTCAGATTATTTAGGAACTAATGATGCCCAGTCCTTAATGTTTAGAACTCACCATATCGAAAGGTTTAAGGTTGCAAACGGCTATCAAGTACTAGCAATGGGAAACGGATCTCCTAATGCGCCATTTTATTCATGGAATCAAGACAAGACTATGGGTTTTTGGAAATCAGGGCATCAAAAAATGGGAATGGCGATCAATGGATCTGTCTTTTTTAACGCCAGTGCAAATACCAGCGGCGGATCAGACATTGAACTCTCCATTAATCCTGAAGGAGAAAATATAAATTTAAGAGTGGAAACTAGCAATAATGAAAATACTTTGTTTGTCGATGGCGAACATGATAATATAGGTCTAGGGACCGGAACACCCGATCCTAGTTCCCAAATGGAAATGACAGCAACCGATAAAGGCTTTCTTATGAATCGCGTTGGACTTACTGCAACAAACGTATCTTCTCCAATCACATCACCGGCCGAAGGTTTAATGGTATACAACACAAATAATACGGCGACAGGCGCAAACGATGTTTATAAAGGTTTTTATATGTGGGACGGAAGTAATTGGATCGCTCAATTTCCAAAAATGCATTCTAAGGTTTACCAACAGGATGCTGCTCCTCCATTAGGTTTTAGAACTATTAGTACTTCGGGCTGGCAAGATATTCCTGGCTTAACAAATCAAAGTTTCACAGCAAAGTATTCCGGAACTTATAAACTAGAAGTAACTACAAATTTTGGAGGTGGTTATATGGAACCAGCTAGTGATAATAAAGACAAAATAAATATTGCCTCTCAAGAAGGTGAATTCAAATTTACCTTTGATGGAAATGATCATATGATATATTCAAATTCATACTCTGTTCACAACAAATTGATTGGTGGTAGTGGAGGTACGAATTATTACGCTATATGGTATCAATCATCTTTGATCCTATATCTACAAGTTGTTGGAGGCACCACCTACAATTTTAATTTAGCATTTGACCAATTCGATTCTCCTGGATTTGTAGACAATGGAAATAGTGGTACAGGTATGGGACATGTGGGTGTAGATATTCCATGTTATACTGAATTTACCTTCTTAGGTGATAATTAGTCAACTAAGAAGAGAATAAGCAAAAGTCGACGGTTATTAAATCGTAAAAGCATTTCTTAAGCACGTTTATTCTTACAAATGTTAAAGTATTATGTGTTTCATCGATTTTATTTGCATTTAAGCGTATATTTTTCCTACATTCGTGCTAGATATCAGAAACCCCCAATTTCTATGTTAGTAAAACTTACTTTAAATCAGTCAAGACTATTTCTTATAGTTCCCATATTATTTATCTGCTTTGTGGGAAGCGCACAGAGTGTAGGAATAAATACGACAACGCCAAATGGTGTGCTAGATATTAATAGCGCAAACTCAGGTTTTGTATTACCGAGAGTTGTGCTTACCTCAACAGTATTACAAGCACCGATTGTTAATCCCCAAGGAGGAAACATCCCACAAGGCACAACAGTTTACAACACCAGCACTACCTCAACAGGAGCTAATGACGTTTTCCCGGGCATGTATGTATGGAGTGGTACGCAATGGCAATCACAATTCGAAAAAAAACAACGCTTGCTTTATGAGCAAAGCTCTTTAGACATGTTAACTTCTGCCTCTTCGAGTTTTACAAATGTTACCGGTCTTTCAAGTAAAACTTTCACACCCGATTATACGGGATTTTACAAAGTATCTGTAAATGTAAACTTCGCTGGTGGTAATGCGAAAGTTCCGAAAATTTCAGGAGGAAATCCAAGTACTAGATCAAACGGATACTTAAATATTGCGCGTGCCAGCGGAACATTCAGATTAAATCTCGCGGGTACCAATTATGATATTCCTGTGAATAGTTATTCAACTGCTTACGAACCAAGCGAAAGTGCAACAAATTACTTTGCTATCTGGCAGGAATTTTCTACGGTTATTTATTTGCCATGTATAGCCGGCAGTTCTAAGTCCTTTACTTTGTCTTTCGATCAACATGATGCTCCAGAATTTCTTAATGATGGTAATAGTAGTTCAGGAAGAGGGCATATAGGATACGATATTCCTTGTACCGTTGAAATTACTTATGTAGGTGAATAATTCTAAAATGAAAAAAATGCAAAACAAATATCTTTCTAGACTAGTATTAATAGTGAGTTTAATCTTTGTTTCGACTGCAAATGCTCAAGTAGGTATAAACACCTCCACTCCAAATGGAGCACTTGAAATTAATTCGACTACACAAGGAGTAATATTCCCAACTGTTACCCTGGTTGATGTGAATACCCCAACTGTAATCAATCCTAAAGGGGATCCTCTGGTTGCCGGTACTACTGTTTACAATATGAGTACAGTAAATAATGGAGAATATAGTTTAGACCCTGGGTTTTATTTCTGGTCAGGAACACAATGGATTCCACAAGGGGATAAAAAAGACAATAAACTATTTTTACAATCGACCTCTCGAAGAACGGGGTCTTCAGACATTATAAATCCCGTTTTAGGAAATCAAGTCATCACTTTTAATGCAAACACATTCACCCCAAAGTTTAATGGCAAGTATAAACTAACCCTTACTACTCATTTCGGAGCAGGTAGAACCAACGCAACATCATCGCCTCAGTTTGTGAATTTTGCGAAACAAGGTGGAGAGTTCAATTTCACATTTAATAGCGTTACGCATACTTACAGATTAAATTCATTTGCAGGTAGTAACAATGATAAACTATTTAAGGGCGGTACTTTAAGACGTTATGAAAATAACGTTAATCAAAATTCTATTGAAATTGAAGAAGTCTTAACGGCTGGAACCAACTATACATTTGTATTAACATTTAATCAAGATGATGCAGATGGATTTGAAGGTAATGGAGATATCTCTATTGTACCAGCTGGAGACGGAAGAGGCTACATAACGATTAATGGGAATATGAAATGTTCCCTTGAATTTAATTATCTGGGACAACAATAGAAGCTTAATTAACCAAAAGAAAAATGATTATGTTGAACTTTAAAAAAATAAGTGTGACTTTGCTAGTTTGCACTCTTTTTACATATATCAATTACGCACAAATCGGTATCGGGACATCAACACCGGAAGGAGCTCTTGACTTAGAGTCATCAACTCAAGGTTTAGTGTATCCACGGATTGCATTAACGGCTTCAAATGTTTCTGCACCGGTTACAAATCCCAATGGCGGTAGTATTGTGTCAGGGACCGTTGTGTTTAATACCAACTTAACCACTAACGGAGCTAATGATGTGTCCCCAGGAGTATATGCTTGGAGTGGAGCAATTTGGCTGCCCCAATTTACGCTAACAGATCGTAAAAAATACGAACAAACGAGTGGATGTCAACGAACAACCATTAGAGAGAGTCATGGTAATCCGGAGCCAACAGATTCAGACGACGTAGCCGGGCTCAATAGTCAAACATTTACACCCAAATATTCAGGTATTTACAGAATTGAAGTGAAGACAAATTTTGCAGCCGGAGAAATAGATCCATTTACTAGTTCTGACAAAATTTCTTTAGCAACCTCTGAAGGGTCTTTCTTTTTTAAACTCTCTGGAACAGGCGTTGATATCGATCCTGCAAGCACATATTATGATTACAGTGAAGGCTGGTTATATACACATTCATATGCCTCAGACAATACTATCGAGTCGCCAACCCTTGTAGATGATAAGACCGCACATTTCGCATCATTATTATATTACCAATACTTGTTGGCGAATAATACATATACTTTTAATTTAAGCAACTGTATTAATACCGGACACGCATATTTCGTAAATAACGGTGATAGTGGAAATGGACAAGGACACATTGGGCACTCTATTCCTTGTAGTGTAGAATTCGAATTTGTAAAATAAAACAATTAACAAAACCCCGTAATTATTATGAAAAAAATTTTATTTAGCTTACTTATACTGCCGCTTTTTTCGGCAATCGCACAACCTTGTAGCGGCGGTAAGATTAACAACCCAGGAAATCAAAATGATTACCCATGTAACGGAATAGACCTTGTAAAATATATTTCTGCCAGCGCTATGGGCGCAGACGAAGCTCAGGATTCATGGGGCTGGACAGATGTAGATGGCAATGGCGATGAATACGCAATTGTTGCTTTAGATAATGGAACGGCCTTTGTAAATATATCGGCTTCAGGCGGACCTGTTTACTTAGGGAGACTTAATTCTCATTCAGGAGGCTCTAATTTATGGCGGGATGTAAAAGTGTATAATAACCATGCTTATATTGTAAGTGAGGTAACAAACGACGGACTGCAAATTTTTGACTTAACCAATTTACGAGGATTGACTGGATCACCAGTGGCAACCTTTTCAGAAGATGGGTTTTTATCTTTTGGAGATGGTGGTTCTCAAAACAACCGAGCTCATAATATAGTAATCAACGAAGATTCTGGATATGGCTATGTTGTAGGAGTAAACAGAGCCTCAAACAATAATGGAGGTCCTATTTTTGTAAAACTTTTTCCAGACCCTAAGAATCCTACAATTGTAGGTGAGTATGGAAGCAGTGATTATTTTCATGACGCCCAGGTAGTAATATATGACGGACCCGATACAAGATACCATGGAAGAGAAATTATGATTGGTGCAAATGAAGACGAAGTGGTTATTGTAGATGTCACCGATAAAAATAACCCTGTGAATTTATCTACTATATCTTACACGAACGTTCATTATACCCATCAAGGTTGGTTTACATTCGACAAACGTTTCTTTATACTTGGTGATGAAGTTGATGAAGAAAATATTGGAGGTGGAACAAGAACCTTTATTTTCGATTTTAATGATTTAGAAGACCCTAAATTACATTTTACACATACTTCATCTACTGTTGGTGCAATTGATCATAATGGATATGTAAAAGGAAATCGATTCTATTTGGCCAATTACTCTGCAGGAATGAGAATGTTCGATATTACCTCGATCTATAATTCTTCCGCATCTGCTTCCATGTCTGAAATAAAATATTTTGATACTTTTGTACCTAACAATTCCGCTGCTTTTCACGGAACTTGGAATGTATACCCATATTTTAAAAGTGGAAACATTGTTATTTCTGGCTTTGGAAATGCCAATACGAACGGAGACGGAGGAGTCTTTATAGTAAAAGATCCTAACTACGATGCGGTTAATCCAGTTGCTATTGCACAGAACATTTCTGTTTCACTAGGTGTAGATGGTACAGTTAAAATCACACCAGATCAAATAGATAATGGTTCAACCGACAACGTTGTCGTATGGGCAAAAAGACTAGACCAAGACACCTTTACTTGTGCAGATGTTGGAACAAATGTTGTGACACTTTCTATTTACGATGGAAATGAAAACGTCTCAACCACTACGGCTATTGTAACTGTAGTGGCAGAAACCACTACTTTTAGTGCTTTTTGGAGTAATGGGCAACCAGATGCCGGTAAGAACGTAGTTTTTAATGCAAACTATAAAACTTCAGACCTTGGAAAGTCAAGCATTGAAGCTTGTTCTTGTGAAATTAAAAACAATGCAATTGTTACAGTAGATTCCGGAGAATATATGAAGGTTGGCGGTAACGTTATAGTTGATGCCGGGTCTCAATTAATCGTAGAACATCAAGCTAACTTTGTACAGGAAAACGATGATGCCATTGTTACAAATAATGGTTCAATCAATGTAAAACTAACAACACCAGCCATGAATGCTCGTGATTTCCTATTATTAGGTAGTCCAATGACTTCCGATGGAATATCAGCATTTGCAGATGGATTGCCAGCTTATCAGGTTTTAAATCATACAACAGCGAATTTTCAACCTTATAGTGGAACACCTCCAATTGTTGGAGTTAATTTTTACGATCAGGAACAAAATGACTGGACAAACTTTAGTGGAACTTTAGCGCCTAGTGAAGGATATCTTGTACGTCCATCGTACACACAAAATGGGACTTACAATTACGAATACAATCAAGGTACCCTTAACAGTGGAGAGATCACTTATGCAGCTGGATATAATACAAGTAAAGAATCAAGTGCAAATGTTCTTTCCAATCCATATGCTTCCGCTATAGATGCTGCCATGCTTATCGAAAATAATGCTATTTTAGATGAAGTATATTTCTGGGAACACAACACGACTCCGGGTACTGGAATACCAGGTCCTCAAAGTGAAAACTTCAACATGGAAGATATTTCTACTTACAATGGTACGATGGGAATTCCTTCGGCTACTGGAGGAACGACTCCTAATGGTATTATTTCAACAGGTCAGGGCTTCGGAATTAAGGCTAATGCAGCAGGAGATGTTACTTTTAATAATGCAATACGATTAACAAGTGGCAATACAACGCTTAGAAAAACTACCGAAAAAGACTTAATATGGTTAACCGTCCGTGAAGGTCAATATCATATGGGAAGTACTGCCGGAATAGGATTTTTGGAAAGTGCAACTGCCGATCTTGATCAAGGATTTGACACAGAAAAGTTAGGTACAGTTGTTTCTTTGTATTCTCATCTTGATGATGGAAGTCAGCATTTAGGAATCCAGGGAAGAGAAGCATTCGACGCTGGAATGAGAATTCCAATGGGATTCTCGACGCTAATAGATGTAGACGGAGGATTAGCTTACGTTATATCTATTTCCGATCTTAGAGGTGTGAATCTTGAAGCTGTAAGCGTCTTTCTTGAAGATCATGTAGCGAACACTGTCACAAATTTAAGTAACGCTAATTATGAGTTTACTTCTGAAGCAGGAACCTATAATAACAGATTTACACTTCGTTTCCAGACATTACTTTCGGGAGATACAGATAGTGTAGTAGATAGTTTAGTTGTATTTCCAAATCCAACGACAGGTATTGTAAACATACAATCGCCAGACAGTACTTTGGAAAAGGTTACAATTTATGATGCACAAGGAAGAATTCTATTAGAAAAAGTAATAAAAGCAACTAATACTAATTTCAACAAACAACAAAATCAAGCAAATGATTTTGATGAAATAAACATTTCTGGATTTAATCCTGCGGTTTATTTTATGTCTTTACAAACTTCAAATGGAACTGTAAATAGACAGATTATAAAAGAATAGTAAAATTAACCATTACATTTATAAAATGCCTTTAGAGAAATCTGAAGGCATTTTTTTATTTAGATAATTTTTCAGTTTTATCTCTGGTCTGAATGTAAGTTAATGACGATTTGTATAGAACCCCAATTTTACAAATATTAAACAACGCGATTCGATGCTATATTTTGTAGGAATATTCTATTTACATGTAAACAACTAGCATTTCATCGATTATTTTTGAATTTAAACGATAAAATCTCTATTTTTACATTGATAAATTTGAACTAGCCCCTTTTCAATGAAATCACCTACCAAAGTATTAATTCAGCTTTTACTTACGTCTTTCTTACTGTTTTCTCATAGCAGTATTAAAGCCCAAATAGGTATTAATACAGAATTCCCAGATGCTGCTAGCATACTAGATATAAATAGCAATGATAAGGGGTTATTAGTTCCTAGAATAAGTTTAATTACCTCAACTTCCATTGAACCTATTACTGGAGGAAGCCCAGAAGGTCTATTGGTTTATAATACCAATACTGAACTTGGCAAGGGATTTTACTTCTGGTCAGGTGTTCAATGGATTTCTTTAGATAATGACTGGAAAACTACAGGTAATGCTCAGGATGAAGTCAAGTTTCTAGGTACTACTGATGAAAGCGATCTAATATTTAAAACACATAACGAAGAAGCAATGCGGATAAATTCTTCCGGACAACTTCTTGTTGGAATTTCAAGTCCTAATTCTTTAACTTCTGGAAATCTTCTTCAGGTTGCTGGAGACATAGAAATAGGTGGAGGTAATAATCGTTATGACTCAGTTTCAGAAAATATTCAGATTTCAGCAAAATCAGAAATATGGAATATTAACGTGAAAAACGCAGCCCTTCCCAATGAGTCACATTTTTATATTGGCACAGGCAAAGGAGCTAACGATGCCGGATTAATGATTGCAAATAATGGTTACATTAAGGCAGGGAAAAGTGGAGACGTAAAGCCTTTATCAGATTTTCACATTGCAAATGATCAACATAATAAGGCTACTACCCTTAGACTTGATAATACTAGTTCAATTTATAATATCCCTCATACCTCTTACGAATTATGGGATGGAAACACATTTTTGAAAGGATTTTTTAGACATAATAACAAATCGAATATTCTTGATATTGGTCATAACCAAGGAAATGGTACTTTCAATTTCTACTCCGGAAATGGATCGGCTAGTTCAAATCCCAGTGCTATAGCCATGATCTTAGATAATCAAGGAGATGTAAAAGTGGTTAACAATTTAAAAGTAGACGGAAATTTATCTGTAACAGGCACTATTTCTAAAGCAGGAGGTACTTTTAAAATTGATCATCCTTTGGATCCCGAAAATAAATATCTATACCACAGCTTTGTCGAAAGTCCAGACATGATGAATATCTACAATGGAAACGTTATAACCGATGCTTCCGGAACGGCTATTGTAAAAATGCCAAAATATTTCAATGCTTTAAATGTTGATTTCAGATACCAACTTACTTCCATTGGATCTTTTTCAAAAGTTATGATTTCTGAAGAGATTACCGACGGAACTTTTGTAATTAAATCTGAAGTACCTAACGTGAAAATTAGCTGGCAAGTCACAGGGATTAGAAATGATGCCTATGCTCAAAAAAATAGAGTAAAAGTAGAAGTTGAAAAGGAAGAACATTTAAAAGGCACCTACTTATTTCCATCCGGATTCAAAAAGAATCAATAATTCCCAAAAATCTCAATCTGAAGGGTTTTTCTTACAAAATTCTTACAATTTTAACGCATTTAAAGTGATATTATTATTCCTATAAAGCATTCGTTACGCTTTGTATAGTTTTATCTGTGCTTAATCGAAAAAATGAAACTACATATCTCATTTTAAGTAACTTTCCTACAATTATTCAAATAATTGTTATCATGAAGAAAAATACCTCACTTATGTTTTCTTTAACAGTACTCTTTGCATTACTGTTATTTTCAACATCAATAGAAGCTCAAGTTGGTGTAAATACTACCAATCCAACTGAAATGTTACACGTTAACGGAAATGTTAGAATCGACGGAGATTTTAGACCCGGAAATGCCGTTGGTGGAGTAGACCAAATCTTATTATCACAAGGAACCGGCGTACCGCCAGTTTGGGGACCTGGATTTATTAATTCGAGTCAGATTACTTCTATTGCGAAGTTTTACGCTGGCCCTTTGGGCACTATTACATCAGGATTCTATTATGCGATTCCTATCCCAGATCCTGCAATGACGGCAAACTCAACGGTTGAAGTTAACGTTATTGGTGCATTGCCAGCTGGTCCAGCATGGGGATATGACTTTACTATTTTACCAGAACCTCAAAATGGCCAGTTAGTCCTTCATATAACCAACGTGTCTGGATTTGACATTACGGGCTTATCCTTTTCATTTATAATTTATTACAATTAATTCAAGATACCATGAAACGTATTATATTTGCTTTATTTCTTTTTACTAGTATTGTGTCTTTTTCTCAAGAATCGAAAATAACGCCAATGCCAGGAGAACCTATGGTAATTGAGATATTAGATGTTCCAGTAATTAGTGTAGTTGTTGCAACTCAATCAAAAAATATAAAATCTTCAATAAACAATTCTCTGGAATCGAAAACAATTTCTGCAACTTTCAGTAATGAACTGCCAGAAAACGTTCAAATCATTGTAGAAAGAGTCAATTCTAATGCAGACGCTCGTTCTATAGAAACACGAACTGTTGTCGCAACTCTCTCATCAAAACCGCAAAATAGTGTAATTACTGCTGCTCCTACTAATAGAAAACAGTAACTAGACATATTTAATAAAAGCCAAAAAAGACCTCTTTTTTAAATAATCGAGGTCTTTCTCGTTTTCATAGGCTTCTTTTTCAAAGCTTATGCTTCGGTAAGCATCATAACGGTTTTTGTATCGAATCCAATGAACTAGGAATTCGATGATATACCAAATAAAAAATGGAACAATTAAAAGCTCTAGTTGCTGTCTTAAGTGAATTTTTTCATGATTCATAAATACCGTATCCCTTTTCATTTGGGCCGTTCGCACAAATACAAAGGGCCAGATGGCCATCCCTGTAAAACGCTTCCGAAGAAAAAAACGACTAACTATTACGAACATTTAATCTAATTGATAAAGTAAAAATACCTCATTTTATTGGGCATTAACAAATTGAGACAACTATGATTGTAATTAATCGTTTTGATTCTTGAATTCGCTATTTTTGTAGTATGCTATTTCCGAAGAAAAAAATAGAGCTGGAAGAAGGAGATTTTTATCTCACTCCGGAAGGCTATAAATGTTTCACAGAACAGTACCATCTAAAACGTGGTTATTGTTGTGAAAGTAACTGTCGTCATTGCCCGTACGGATATAACAAAAAAACAAATAAGTGAGCAGTTAGTCTATTTTATAGTTAGCGCCAACAAAACACTGAACACTGAACACTGAACACTGAACACTGAATACTGAATACTGAATACTGAATACTGAATACTGAATACTGAAAAATATGACTTTTAAAGAAGAAATTCAAGCCGGAATTCCAAACCAATTACCTGCTTTAAAAAAGTACGACCCTTCAATAAATCATGCTCCAAAGCGTAAAAAGATTCTTTCAAAGGAAGAAACAAAACTCGCACTTCAGAATGCTTTACGATATTTTGACCCCGAACACCACCCTACGCTACTTCCCGAATTTAGAGAAGAACTGGAAAAATATGGACGGATTTATATGTATCGTTTGCGTCCAGACTACAAAATTTATGCTCGTCCTATAGATGAGTATCCAGGCAAATGTGAGCAGGCGAAAGCGCTTATGCTTATGATCCAAAATAACCTGGATCATGCCGTAGCTCAGCATCCTCACGAACTAATTACTTATGGAGGAAATGGTGCCGTTTTTCAAAACTGGGCACAATATCGCTTGGTAATGCAATATCTTTCTGAAATGACCATGGAACAAACATTAGCAATGTACTCTGGTCATCCACTTGGTTTATTTCCTTCACACAAAGACGCCCCACGCGTGGTTGTTACCAATGGAATGATGATTCCTAATTACTCTAAGCCCGATGATTGGGAAAAATTCAACGCATTAGGAGTTTCACAATACGGACAAATGACAGCGGGAAGTTATATGTATATAGGTCCTCAGGGTATTGTTCACGGAACAACAATCACAGTTCTTAATGGCTTCAGAAAAATTAAGAAATCTCCTAAAGGCGGACTTTTTGTGACTTCCGGTTTGGGTGGAATGAGCGGCGCACAACCAAAGGCAGGAAATATCGCAGGATGTGTTACTGTCTGTGCTGAAGTAAATCAAAAGGCTACCCAAACGCGTCATAGTCAGGGGTGGGTTGACGAAGTTATATCGGATGTTTCAGAATTAGGGACACGGGTTAAAAGTGCGATTTCAAATAAAGAAGTAGTGTCTATTGCCTACGACGGAAACATTGTAGATGTATGGGAGCACTTTTCCGAAGCGAATATAAAAATCGATTTGGGTAGTGATCAAACATCACTTCACAATCCATGGGCAGGAGGTTATTATCCCGTCGGAATGAATTATGAGGTCGCCAACGAAATGATGGCTAATAATCCTGATGCGTTTAAAAAGGAAGTGCAAAAAAGCTTAAGACGTCATACGGAAGCAATTAATAAACATACGGCAAATGGCACTTATTTTTTCGACTACGGAAATGCCTTCTTACTAGAAGCGTCGCGAGCCGGGGCTGATATTATGGCCGAAAATGGGATAGATTTTAGATACTCTTCCTATGTACAGGATATTATGGGACCTATGTGTTTCGATTACGGTTTCGGCCCGTTTAGATGGGTTTGTGCTTCGGGTAAGTCTGAAGATTTAGCAAAAACCGACGCCATTGCTTGTGAAGTATTGGAAGAAATTAAAAAACACTCACCGGAAGAAATTCAGCAGCAGATGTCCGATAACATTCAATGGATTAAGGGTGCACAGGAAAACAAGTTAGTAGTGGGATCGCAGGCTCGAATTTTATATGCCGATGCCGAAGGGAGAGTGAAAATTGCGTCAGCCTTTAACAAAGCAATTTCCGAAGGGAAAATAGGAACCGTGATTTTGGGGAGAGATCATCACGATGTTTCGGGTACCGATTCACCTTTTAGAGAAACCTCGAACATATATGACGGTAGTCGTTTTACAGCCGATATGGCAATTCAAAATGTAATAGGCGATAGTTTTAGAGGAGCTACCTGGGTGAGCATACATAATGGTGGTGGAGTTGGCTGGGGAGAGGTTATAAACGGCGGATTTGGTATGGTTCTTGATGGCACTAAAGACGCACAACGTCGCTTAGAATCAATGCTTTTCTGGGATGTGAATAACGGGATTGCAAGAAGAGGTTGGGCGCGAAATAAAGAAGCAATTTTTGCAATTAAAAGGGAAATGAAAAAGAATCCTGAACTAAAAGTTACGCTTCCGAATTTCGTAGATGACGATTTGTTTAATTAAAAAAAGACACTATGAAAATTTTTAAATTTATTCCCTTGGTTGCTTTTTTCGTATTTGCTTCCTGTAGCACGGTTCGGGTAGTGGCAGATTATGATAAGGATGCCAACTTTAATGCTTATAATTCGTATGCTTTTTTTAAGCCTGGAATTGACAAAGCAAAAATTTCAGATTTAGACAAAAAGAGAATACTGCGAGCGATTGATTCGGAGATGTCTTCCAAATCCATGACAAAATCGGAAACACCTACTCTTCTTGTTAGTATTTTTACCAAAGAACGCGAACGTGTAGACGTTTACAATAATAATTTTGGATATGGTTGGGGCTGGAACCCTTATTGGTATGGTGGATATGGAGGAAACTCGGTATCTCGTTCCACAGAAGGTTCTTTATATATAGACCTCATCGATGCAAAAAGTAATGAATTAGTTTGGCAAGGAGTAGGTACAGCGAATCTTGTGACAAATAATATGGAAAAGAAAGAAGAACGAATTCGAGAAATCGTACAGGAAATATTAGCAGAATATCCTCCGGGAACTATGAAAAAGTAAAATTAATTCTGTTAATGAAACCCTCTTGAAAAAGAGGGTTTTTTTATGCATCATTGTTTCAAATATCAATTTTGAACCACGATTTCTATCAACCAACTTAACTGCGAATCCTCATATTATCCATTAGTTTAGCTGTTACATAAATTAAAGTCTTTGTTACAATAGTAATAGCCATGACATAACACTCTTCCTAACTTTAAATTAGAGAAATAAGGGGAAAACCCCTTTTGCAAATCGGGGCTATAACCCCCTGATATACAATTATTTATTTTCTAATTTTAACAATAACTAAAAACTATTAGTAACCTAAAACCAAATATTATGAAAACTATCTTTACACTTTTATTAACTCTTTTCTTTGTTGGAGCTTATGCTTCAGACATTGTGTTTGTGCATACAACCACGGGCGCTAATACTTCCGGACACATAACCACGATCGATCATCCAGTCTTAAATGGTAATCCTGGAGCTATCTTTATTTTTACACACAATCTTGATGGCCCGGCATCCGGGGTACAGTACAACAACAATATAGATGGTACTTGGTATGATGGTTCAAACTGGACAATTTATAACGAAGACATATCTCCAATGACCATTGGTGCCGCTTTCAATATTTACGTACCGGATGGCGGAAATATGTTTACAATACAAGCTGACGGTACAAGCTATGACTTTGAAATCGACAACGCAGCAATAAATGGAAATCCAAATGCTGCTATTGTTTCTAGCCATATTTACAACCCTAGTGGGGTTTATAACATCTTTAATTATGGATTTTGGTATGATACAGTTTCGGACAGATGGCATCTATATAATGAAGCAACAGTAACAAATATACCCGCAAACGCAGCCTTTAATGTACTTATAGATGATGGCGCTGGAGGTGGAAGTTCCTTTGTTTATGATGCGGTAACAACATCGGGGGGTAATTATACCGTTATGAGTCACCCGGACCTTGATGGATTGCCGGATGCCTATCCTGTGGTAACACATAATTGGGGATCTAGCGGAGATCCTTCTAATATCATAATGGATGTAGTATTAGGAGTTTGGTATAATGGAACTAACTGGACGATTTACACAGAAGATACTTCGGTTATGCCTGTAGACACAAGATATAATGTATATGTAGCAAATCCTGGATTAGGCGTTTCAGATAATGTTGCCTTAGACGTAAGTACTTTCCCAAATCCAGCAAATAACGAAGTAACATTTTTAGCTAAGCAAGAGATAAACAATGTTGCACTTTATAATATTCTTGGACAAGAAGTAAGAAATGTTTCTTCTAGTAATACTAGTGTAACTTTAGATATTGCTAATTTGGCAAGTGGTCAATATATAGCCAAAGTACAAGCCGGTGATGCTACTAAAGCCATTAAAGTAATTAAAGAATAATTGTTTAATATTAGTTTATTATTAACGGGATGTTTTAAACGAGACATCCCGTTTTTTTGTAATTTGTTTTAAGTTATTCTGAATTCATTTTTCTTCGGAAGAGCACATCGAATTATCCATGTTCAATACTTCAAAGTAATATAGAAATATACCCCACCTCAATTTACTTATGCCTCACTCCTACTACTGAAGATAAACGTTTCCGAAGTACAATCATAGCATCAGATTCTTAATTACATAAAGCTGGAGTCTTAATTAAAAACAATATAGCTTACACTTCTTCAATAGAACAACAGACTTATATGCTCATTGATAGCAGCAAAGACACAACAATCATACTTTGAAGGTGTATCTATCTTATAAATCATTGTTTATTTTACATTAAAAAAGCCTCTCTTCAGAAGAAGAAAGGCTTTTTCACATTAGTTTAAATTAATACTACTCTTTAATTAATTGCTTAGTAATTTCACCTTGAGCTCCTTTTATTACTAATAAGTAAGTCGCACTAGACAATTGCGATATATCAACCGATTTCTCAGCTTCCATATCTGTTAAATCAACCGATTGTAATAATCTTCCTGTAAGATCATATACAGTAACAGTTTGTAGATCTAATCCATGAGGATTACTTAGCATAACATAATTTCTACCAGGGTTTGGATAAATAGAAATACTACTGTAATCGAATTCACTTCCCTCGGTAGTATTGGCGTGTTCACCTCTAACAACTATTGAATTTGCACAAGGTGCGCAGTAAGGATCAATTTGCCAAGTCACATTTTTATCTCCTTTTATCTTTTCACCAATAAAAGAACCTGTCATATAGGTTGGATTATCATCTTTCCCTTTTACCTCAATATCCTTGTCGTAAGAGTAGAAATGCCCGGTTACATTAGAACCTTCTTTTACATGAAGTTTTTTATCTATATAAACAACCACATAATTTCCGGCGGAATTGAAAATTGAATTCTTTTCCAACTTTAAATCTTTGTTTAGATAGAGATTAGCGCAGCCTGCGAACTCTATAGTAATATCCTTTTTAGTTTTCAAATCATCAATGTAAATATCCGGACTCGTGAACAATACAGTCGCTCCATCTTTAATTTCAACCTTGTCGTAAACAGAACCTGTTAGTGTTACCGATTGATTATTATTCACCGTTACATCAGGACTGCTATTATCAGATAAAGTATTGAACAAGAACGGTGGCAAAGTAACCACTGCAGGTGCGTAAATTGCCGCACCCACAGAACTGTTAGAATGAACATCGATATCATCGGCTTTAACAAAATCCACTACGTGTGTATTATCATGAATTTTGACCTTACCTTTATTATCTGTTACCCCAATAGCTCCTGAAAGCACATCACTATCATTATGCAAATGAACCTCTTTCTCTGCTATCATAATGTAAGATGACAGCAAGATTGTTGGATCGAAGCCAATTACTTCATAAGAAGCGGTAGCTGTACAATTCGTTGCCGAAGTAACAGTAACCGTATAAACACCATCTGCCATAACTTCTATTGATGAGGTCATCTCACCCGTATCCCACATGTACGAAATGGCATCATCACTATTCGCTGTTAATATCAAGAAAGCTCCCTGGCAAAATTCTGGTAATTCACTTTGTGTTATTTCCACTTCAGGAATAATTCCATTCACAGTAACAACAGCCATACACTCAGATTCATTACCATATATATCCGTAACCGTCAATGTCACAGTATTGGAACCAATATCATCACATCCAAATTCTGTTTGACTAACAGTAATTGTATCAATCTCACAATTATCTGATGAACCATCGTCGATATCATCTGCGGTAATCGTCGCCACTCCCATGGCATCTAGATCAACAGAGATATTCTGGCATACAGCTAAAGGTAGCTCAGTATCTTCAACAATTACATCAAAACTACAAGTGTTAGAATTACCTGAAGCATCAGTTACCACAAAAGTATTAATAGTTGTTCCCACCGGAAATGCATCTCCACTGGCAAATCCTGCTGTTTGAACAAGCGACAATTCTGAACCTAAAACTATATTATCAATAAATATAGTTAACGGATTCACATCGATCTGTGAGTTTATCATTTGAACACGAATAGCTTGTCCTGAATACGCCGAAGTATCGAAACAATACTGAGTCATCGGCACATTTAGTGCATCACCGGGATTGGTGATAAATAATGTCTCAAGTAAGGCATCTGTCCCCGAATCACGGATTTCAACTGCGAAATACTGATTCGTGCTAAATGATCCGGCAAAATTGTTATACTCCAAATCATAACACAACTGACTTGTACCAACAGGCATTATTACATCTTGATATAGTTTATGAGCGAATGGCCCACAATTCTGAAAAAATGCCATCATCTTATCGCCGTCTGTAGTATTAAATGTGATTGGCAATCCTTGTGGAAAGGTCACTGCCTGCGTTGTATTGTTTGCATAATTATAAATAGGATCTCCCGAACTAAGGGTTTGTCCATCGTCCATAATTCCCCAAATACCACAACTAGGTGAACCACTTACAATATTCCATGAAGAATAATCTCCGGTTTCAAAACTTCCATTTTCGAGTACATTTCCAATTATTGTACCTGAACAATTATCACTAACGATTGGAAGATCATATTCGATTACAGCGCTACACTCTCCTTCGTCATTTGCGACAGAAATATCTGCAGGGCACATAATTGTTGGTGCTTCTGTATCATTTACAGTGACATCAAAACTGCAAGTTTCGGAGTTTCCTGAACCATCTGTTACTACAAATGTGTTTGTAGTTGTTCCCAACGGAAATTCTGACCCACTAGCCAATCCTGCTGTTTGCATAAGCTCCAAATCTGATCCAAGTGCTATATTATCAATGAAAATCGTTAATGGATTCACATCGATCTGAGAATTTATCATTTGAACTCGAATCGCTTGTCCGGCATAAGCTGAAGTATCGAAACAATATTGAGTCATCGGTACATTAAGAGCGTCACCCGGATTAGTTATAAATAAAGTCTCCAGCAGTGCGTCTGTACCCGAATCACGAATTTCAACCGCAAAATATTGATTTGTACTAAAAGATCCGGCAAAATTATTATACTCCAAATCATAGCACAATTGACTGGCACCGGCCGGCATGATTACATCTTGATATAGTTTATGAGCGAATGGCCCACAATTCTGAAAGAATGCCATCATTTTATCGCCGTCAGTAGTATTAAAAGTAATTGGTAAACCTTGTGAAAATGTTACCGATTGGGTTGAGTTACTTGAATAATTATAAATAGGGTCACCGGAACTTAAAGTTTGTCCATCGGACATAATTCCAAAAATACCGCAAGAACTCGAACCAGAATCTATTGTCCATCCTGAATAGTCTCCAGTCTCAAAACTACCGTTCACAAGAACACTATTTACAGGCGTTCCTGAACAATTGTCACTGACTACAGGAAAATCATATTCTACAATAGCACTACATTCCCCTTCGTCATTTGCGACAGAGATATCTGCCGGGCACATAATTGTTGGCAATTCTGTATCAATAACAGTAATATTAAAAGTACAGCTATTAGATAATCCTGAATCGTCTGTAACAATGAACGTATTTGTTGTTGTCCCTAATGGGAATGTCGATCCGGAAGCTAATCCTTGAGTTTGTGTGAGTGTAAAGCCACAGTTATCTGAAGCAGTAATATTATAAGTAAATATAGCCCCGCAATCTCCTGGATCGTTGTTTAGTGTCATGTCTGTTGGACAGCTTAAGCTTGGTGCTAAATCATCAACAATTGTTACTGTAAGATTGCAACTCGCCGTCTGACCTATGCCACTTGTTGCTGTAGCAGTGATGATGTTAGCGCCAATATCGAAACAACCAAAGTCATAATCACTCAACGTTATAGTAGCACCTGAACATCCATCCTGAGCGACCGCAACTTCAGAAGCCGTAATTGAAACATTTCCGGTAGCATCCAAAGATCTGGTGATATCATTACAAGTAATACTTGGTCCTACCCCTTGTGTAGCAAAAGAAAAACAGTTATTGTCTAAGAAATGGACGCCGTCGTTTGCTCCAAAAGGTCCGTCATAAGCAGCACTATCCTCATTAAAACGACCAACTTGTTCAAAATTTGTGTTGTTACCACTATTCCAACCTACAGTTGCAGGAGTTCCTCCAAAAGGTCCACCACCAGAAGCCAATCCTGTAGTCCAATTCATATCGCCGTATCGAAATTGAAGATTATTTCCAACACCTACAATAGGTGCATTTCCATCGCTAATTATAATTTGAAACGTGTTGGTAACTGGACAATTGTTAGCTGGGAAATAAGTCACCTCATCCCAAGTAACGATCATATGATCGGGAAGTATCTTATAATAAATCTGTCCTGGACAATTTCGCGTGTCTACATCTGCCCAAAAAGCAGCCACCATAGGCACAGTATATGGAAAGCCCTGAGCGTTGTAAATTGATAATCCCTGTGTAAAAGTTAGATTACCATTGGTGTTTACCCAAACTGTATTATATGTTGTTGAACAGAAGGCAAAATCAAATGGAATAGTAATGGGCCCTGTGAATCCGTCATCGTTCCTGGAAACAGCCGTATAAGAAGCATCTCTTGGAATAAGTGCATCTGTACAATCTGTACGATACTGCATTGTTTGTTGCCCAATAGGATTTGAACGAGATTCAACATTCGAACTTCCTAATATTCCTAAAGATGTTAGCTCGTTTACCGTTTTACCGATAAGATCCTCTTTCGTTAGATTTTTAGATTCTTGTCCAAAAACCAAAGGGTTAATGAACATAAATAAAATTAGCACTGTAATGCCAATCAAGCGATTTACCGCTTTTCGATAGTTAGACAGAAATCGAATATGTCGATTTCCAATCGGAGTAATACATGTTTTCATAATTGTAATTGTTTTGGTTAATAGTTAAAATAATATGTATATATCTCTATGTATCGTTTTAAAGCATCAGAAAATTTAAGAACTCGTTGATCATCTAATCTCCTGTATACTTACAGAAGGTTTTAATTAAAGGTGTGGGGAAGTTAATATCCAGCCGTAGGCTTATATCGTAATTAGATAACTCAAAACATTTTGATCAATAGTTAAATTATTGAAACATGATCAAGACTTACATTCACGATTCTTTTAAAAATTAAGAACAGTTTTCTCTAATTATTTTAATGTGGGGATGGAAAGTGGTTTGTTGGAATTGAATGATTTCTCAATCTAAAAATGAAATTATTCTCAAATTAAGACAAACTTGTATTTGAATCTTCAAGATACGGTATTAATCCTAATTCTATATACGTGGTTTTACGTATATTTCTGAATATCAAAATGTTATATTATTTCGAAGAAAAACACACAATACAAAAAGACCCTCTTAAAATCATTTAAGAAGGTCTTTAATAAATTATTAAATAGTAGTAATGCTTAATTAGCTTAAGTCCTTTTGCAATACCCGTATTCGTTTTATTGTCATTAAATAAACACCGGAATTCCATCCGTTAGTTTAAATCGTAATCTCTTCATTTCCGAATGCTGTTTACTGAAAAACAAACTGTCCCAAAGTATTATAAATCCAAACTGTTTCAATTAGAAATGTACTCTTCAGAATCTTCAGACTAAAAATGTAAGGCTATCTTTTTGTTTAAAATTGATGAAAGTTAATATTCCAACAACTCAAGAATCTTATTCTTTACTTTTTCTTCGGAAGGAATCATCGTTTGTTCCAAAACTGAATTTAATGGAATGGCAGGCATATTTTCAGAACCAATAATCATAACCGGTGCGTCCAATTGCTGAAAACATTCTTCTTGTATTCTCCCTTGCAAGGCTCTTGAAAAACTATTTTCTGAAGGTTCTTCAGTCACCACCAAACATTTGCCACATTTCTTCACCGATTTAAAGACAGTTTCGTAATCTAAAGGATGTAAAGTTCTTAAATCCACAACCTCAACCTTATCCTTCATTCCTAATGCTTCGGAAGCATTCATTGCCCAATGAACTCCCATTCCGTAGGTAATAATAGCAACCGTTTCTTCCTCCTCCTGTTCCCAAATTTCCTGAAGCACCCAAGCCTTTCCGAAGGGCAACATATAATCACTTGAAGGCTCCACAGAAGTAGCTCCTTTAGTACCAGGCACCTTACTCCAATACAAGCCTTTATGCTCAAAAATCACCACCGGATTGGGATCGTAATAAGCAGCTTTCATCAATCCCTTTAGATCGGCCCCGTTACTCGGATACGCAATTTTTAAACCGCGAATATTGGTTACGACACTTTCTACAGATGACGAATGATAAGGACCACCACTACCATATGCACCAATTGGAACACGCAATATCATAGATACAGGCCATTTTCCGTTCGACAAATAACAACTCCGACTTACCTCAGTAAATAACTGATTTAGTCCGGGCCAGATATAATCGGCAAACTGAACTTCGACTATAGGTTTCAAACCAACAGCACTCATTCCTACCGTCGACCCAACTATAAATGCTTCTTGAATTGGTGTATTAAACACCCTATTATCTCCAAACTTCTGCGCCAATGTTGCAGCTTCTCGAAAAACACCACCCAATCTTCCACCAACATCCTGCCCATACAGCAAACACTCCTCATGCTTAGCCATTAATTCTTCAATGGCGAATAAAGCACAATCTACCATCACTACCTTTTCGGCGCCTTTTGGGGATCGTTCTCCAACTTCCTCTGTAACGGAAGTAGGCGCAAAATCGTGGGTAAATAAATCTTCAGGTTTTGGATCTTCTTCTTTTAAAGCGTCCTCAAGACTCGTCGCAACTTCTTTTTGAATTGTAGCAACAATCGATTCGAGTTCTGCTTCTTTAAAGCCATTATCTAGCAATAATTTCCATAGTTTCGGATAAGGATCACGGCTTCGGGCTTCTTCCAAATCATCCCGATACCACTCCATTCTTACTCCGGAAGTATGATGATTTAATAAAGGAACCTTTGCGTGTACTAAAAACGGACGACGTTGGGTTCGTATTTTTTCGATTACTTCTTTTAACGTATTATAGCTTTCTTCAAAATCGGTACCGTCAATAGTTACAGCCTCTAAACCATTAAAGCCCCTGGCATATTCGTAGGCATTCTGCGCTCTAGTTTCAGCTTCATTCGCACTAATATCCCAACCATTATCCTGCACTAAATACAAAATAGGTAATTGCTTTAGCGCTGCCATTTGAAAAGCTTCAGCAATTTCGCCTTCCGTGACAGAGGCATCTCCTAAGCTACATACCACAATCGGGCAATTCCCTTGCGATCGTGAATCTTTCGAATGCACTGTTCCATCATACCAATCGTTCGATGAATTAAGATTTGAAAGGTTTAGTTCAGCCGATTCTCCTTCTGTTTCAGAAACATTACCACTTTCACGGTAATGAAAGCCCATTGCAACTCCAGTTGCCGGAATTGCCTGCATTCCCGTTGCACTACTTTGATGCGGAATTTTCGGTTTATCATCATCCTTTAAACTAGGGTGGCAATAATAAGTTCTTCCAGCAGAAAATGGATCATTCCGTTTGGCAAGGACCTGTAACATCAATTCATACGGTGTCATCCCAATGGACAACAACATACTGTCATCTCTGTAATATGGAAAAGCATAATCCTGAGGTTTTAATTGCAATCCTAGGGCAATTTGTATCGCCTCATGCCCACGAGAAGTAGCATGCACATATTTCGAAACAACCTTAAAGTTTTCCTCATACAATTCGGTCATCGATTTAGCCGTGACCATCGTTGTAAATGCTTTTTTAAGTATGTTTTTATGAATTGATTTTTTTGACATTTTTTTATTGTTGGATGGTTTGACCCACGACTTTTTGACTCACGACTCTGTTATTTATTCAGGTCGAATGTGTCCATAAAATTTGAAATTTTGCTTTGTACTTTTAAAACTTGTTCTTCGAGTTTAACAAATAAATCCTCACCAATGAAGTTTTGACGACGACATACATTTAGCTGCGTTTCCCATTCAAAAGCAGACCCTAAACTATCCTCTAAATATTTCAGAAAATGTTTATTTGTACGCTTACTTGAACCTTCAGATATATTTGACGCTATGGAAACAGAACATCGATTCATCTGTGATCTCAAGCCAAATTTTTCATAATCTGGAAGATTTGCTGTAAGCAAATAATTTTCATCAATCAATTCCATCGCTTCTTGCCAAATATGCAGTTTTTTAAAATTATGTCTTCTCATAATAATATTATTTCCTGACTCAATATTCTTTTTCCAACCTACAAATAACAATCGTCGTGTATCCTGGAGTGAACATAGAGAGCGATCGTGTCTCAAACAGTCGTATTAATACTTTCTTTTAAAGTCAAACTGCTCCATATTATCGGCGATTCTTCTTAAAAAAGAACCCGCTAAATAACCGTCAACAATTCTATGATCGAATGATAATGATAGATACATCATACTTCTAATTTCTATGGTATCACCTTCAGGTTTTTCGATTACCTCTGCGCGTTTTTTTATGATTCCGGTTGCCAAAATAGCAGCTTCCGGCTGATTGATAATAGGTGTTCCCATAATACTTCCAAAGGTACCTACGTTACTAATTGTAAAAGTACTCCCTTTGGTGTCGTCTGCTTTCAATTTATTATCGCGTGCTTTTCCAACCAGCTCATTCGTTTTGACTGCCAATTCAAGCAAATTTTTCTTATCGGCATTATGAACCACAGGAACTATTAGATTTCCGCTTGGTAGTGCCGTTGCCATGCCAATATTAATATCCTTTTTTACAATAATGTTTGTTCCATCCAAAGAAGAATTAATCATAGGAAAATCCTTCACAGCCTTTGCAACAGCTTCAATAAAAAGAGGTGTGAACGTGAGTTTTTCGTTATTTTTTTTCTGAAATGCAACTTTATTAGCGTTCCGCCATTGTACCATTTTTGTAAGATCTGCTTCCACATAGGCAGTAACATGTGGTGCTGTAGTTGCACTAAAAACCATATGATCTGCAATCATTTGTCGCATGCGATCCATCTCTACAATCTTCCCTTTTCCTTTATCAAACTTCAAATCAGGAATCTGAAATCCGGAAGGCTTTGCAACTGCCTGCGCAAACTGAAACGGACGTCCTTCATTCAAATAATTCGTTACATCGCTCTTTCGCAAACGCCCCTCTTTTCCACTCCCAGTAATACGTGCTAATTCTTCGTAACTAATATGATGCTTTCTCGCAACAGCATCTACTAAAGGGGAAATGAAAACATTCTCATTATTTTCCTTTGAAGGCAGGGATCTCATATTTACCTCCTTTTTTTTCTTCGGAAGGTCTTTCGTTTTTATGGAAGGCTCTTTACTCGAATTCCCTCTCTGTCCTTCGGACATCTCTCCCAGAGGGAGAGAATTAGTTTGAGTTGAGTCAGCACTTTTATCAGACATTTCCAAAATTGCAATCACTTCCCCTACAGGAACGACTGCTTTTGGTCCGAATTTATGTTGACGCATTGTTCCAGCGGCTGGCGCAGGAATTTCATTATCAACTTTATCGGTCGCTACTTCGCATAGAATATCACCTTCCTCAAAAGATTCTCCTTCCTGTACCAACCAATTGATAATGGTTCCTTCGGTAATTGATTCACCCATTTTGGGCATTTTAAACGCAATTTCTGACATAGTCGTCTTTCTTCTTTATTCTTCTTCTCGATACTATTTCAAAACTCCTTTTAGTCCTTTTGAAATCACTCGAAGTGATAGTGTTTCTTCTTTATTCTTTATTCTGAATTCTGAATTCTTCCAATGTCTTATAAAAATCCTCTTGAATTGGTCTGTGCTTCGGAATCTCACGTAATGGCTCTACTTCCCTCAAACTTTCATGGCAATCAGTTGGTAATTGCTGATATAATCTTGTTCCCGCTGTTTTCCAGGCTATCATTTCATCTGAAATTTCCTTGACCACTTTTGCAGGGTTTCCAACAATCAATGTTCGCTTCGAAAATACCGTTTCTGCCTTTACGAATGCCATGGCACCTACGATACACTCATCTCCAATTTCTGCATCATCCATGATCACGCTATTCATTCCGACGAGACAATTCCGACCTAGATTAGCACCGTGAATTACTGCTCCATGTCCAACATGCGCACCTTCCTTCAAAACGATCGATTTTCCCGGAAACATATGTACCGTGCAGTTCTCCTGAACGTTCACGCCATCTTCCAAAATAATCTCACCCCAATCCCCACGAATGGCTGCACCGGGTCCGATATAACAGTTTTTACCAATGATCACATTCCCGGTCACTGCTGCCAATGGATGCACGAAACTAGATTCGTGTATTACAGGTATATGTCCTTTGAATGAATAAATCATTTTTTAATTGTTAGTCTCTAGTTAATAGTTGTTAGTTAATTTTGTGAGTATTAAATTGATACAAATATCATTTTCTATTTCTACTCACTATATCTACCAAATACCAAATGTTATTTAAATCTCTTCAGTGTTTCTTTCGTAAATTCTGAAAGCACCAATCTTCCACTAATCACGGCGCGTTCAGCCAATAAGGTATCCCAATCTTCAGTGCCTTCCCACATGATCTTTTTCATTTCTCTCATAGCTTCTGGGTTATAATCGCATAAATTTTCTGCAAAAGCCTGAACTCCTTCGTCCAACGCTTCGGTCGATTCGAAAACCTGCGCATATAATCCTTTCTGACGTGCCCATTCGGCATCATAGAAGGTATTTGCGTCAATCGCGATTTGCGACATTCCTGTTAACCCTAACTTTCTCTGTACAGCCGGTCCAACCACGAAAGGTCCGATGCCTACATTCAACTCACTTAATTTAATAGCAGCAAACTTCGAAGCCATACAATAATCGGTTGCGGAAGCTACTCCTACACCACCTCCCACGGTCTTTCCTTGTATACGTCCGATTATGAATTTCGGGCATTTTCTCATCGCATTTATCACATTGGCAAAGCCACTAAAAAATACGCGACCTGTTTCTGCATCGTTGATATTGATCAACTCACTAAAGCTGGCTCCTGCACAAAAAGTGCGCTCTCCACCACTTTTTAAAATGATTACTTTTACTTCGTCATTCTCTCCAGCACTGTTGATCTCATCCACCAATTTAGCCAATATATCACCTGGCAAACTATTATGCGCCGGATGAAAGAATTCAATGGTTGAAATTCCTTTTTCTATGTTTTGTTTTACGTAAGGTTGTGTCATATTTATTACCCGCGCAGGCGGGTATCTTTTGATTAATAAACTAAATTTCAATTATCGCGCAGGCGGGTATCTTTTGATTGTTAAACTAGAATTTAGTATTATTCAGATTAAATAATTTATATTGAATGTAATTCATTCCATTCTGGGTTTATTTCTTCAATTAATCGAATTTTCCAATCACGATTCCATTTCTTTAATTGAGCTTCTCTTTTTAATGATTCTTCTTTAGTTTCAAAATTTTCAAAAAACACTAATTTGTCTAAATTATAACGAGCTGAAAAAGCTGAAGGATGGACTTTCCTTTTATGTTGATCTATTCTTCTTCTTAAATCTTTGGTCGATCCGATGTACAGCACTCCATCTGGTTTGTTTGTAATTATTCATACGCTCCATTTCATTTCTGTTTTAGATATAATTAAAATATTTATTCGAACTTAATCTAATAAACTATAAACTCATGTTATTAAATTACGTTAAAGTTCATGAGATTCCCGCTTTTGCGGGAATTTTGAGCAATTTAATCTTTTAGATTAAATTGCTCAAAATGATGATTCAAATGTTTTCTTTCTAGTAAATACCATTCAAACTTATTCAAATCACCAAATACAATGTTTTTCAATTTCACATCGGGATTTTCCTTGAAAAACGCAATATATTCCTCTCTCGCTTCTAATAATTTACTTTTTGCTGTTTCTAGATCGGGATGACTTAGCGCATCCAAAGTATCTTTTTCGAGCATCGGGAAATTTGTGTTCTTTGGAAACTTCTCGTAATTGTATAGGGATTCGAAAGTCTTTTCCAAATACTTCTCCGGCGTTGCTACTTCAAAATCCTGAAGTTCACCGGAAGCAATTTTATATGTCATTTCCAAATGCTCTATCATATGCTGTGGCGTCAGGATTCCCCATTTCGGTTTAGTGTCTGAAGTTAGTTTGCTCAAATATTCTGGGATATTTTCCGAAGTCATTTCAACAAAAACAGTTTGCTTTTTCTGAACCATGGTTAAAATAGTTGCGATTGCTACCAATTCATCTTCAGTATCAAAAACCTCAACATACCATTTTACGATTCCACTAGGAAGTTCTGTGCCTCGAGAGTCACGATCTATTTTTTGCTTACAAGTAAGACGAACGTAAACCGTATCGTTGTGATAAATAGGACGCAGGAATCTACATTCTTCCAGTCCGTAATTCGCTGCTACTGGACCTTTATTCGGATAAACAAACAATCCCGCCGCCGCAGAAATAATAAAATACCCATGAGCGGTTCGCTTTTCGAATATGCTTCCTTCAAGAGACGTGATATCAGTATGGGCATAAAAATGATCCCAAGTAATATTTCCAAAGTTAATAATATCGGTATCAGTAATAGTTCGTCTATGCGTTTTTAACGACATTCCCGGCTCTATATCTTCCCAATGATAGGCAAAGGGATGCTTTTCAGTCTCCTTATAATCTGCCATAGGCTGATAAATACCCGTCACTTCTGTTAGGGTTGTTGGAGAACCTTGAATCGCACAACGCTGTAAATAATGTTTTACACCTCGCAATCCGCCCATCTCTTCACCACCTCCGGCACGTCCCGGACCGCCATGAATTAGATTTGGCAATGGTGAACCATGTCCAGTACTCTGCTTGGCACTCTCACGATTCAGGATTAAGATTCTTCCATGATGTGATGCTGCATTTATAGTATATTCTTTTGCAATTTTATTATCGTTTGTAATAATCGAACTCACTAGAGAACCTCTCCCCATTTTCGAAAGCGTAATTGCTTCTTCCAAGGATTTGTACGGCATAATTGTACTTACAGGACCAAACGCTTCAGTAATGTGAGCAGCTTCATTTACTAAAGGATTGTCTTCACGGAGCAGTATTGGTTTAAGAAACGCACCTTTTTTAGAATCGGCTCCAATGGTCTCTACTTCGGAAAGATTTCCGTAGACAATTTCAGCCGTTTTAGCGATTTTATTTACTTGCTCGATTACAGATTTACGTTGAGCATCATTTACTAATGAGCCCATACGTACTTCCTTCAAACGAGGATCACCAATCGTTACCTTATCTAATGCTTTTCCAAGTGCAATCTGAACATCTTCAACTAATTTCTCCGGAACGATAATACGTCGAATAGCAGTACATTTCTGACCACATTTAACGGTCATTTCATTTCTAACTTCTTTAATAAATAGATCGAATTCGGGAGTCCCTGGCACAGCATCTTCTCCTAAAATCGAAGCATTTAATGAATCGGCTTCCATAGTAAAAGGCACTGATTCTTCCATAAGCCGTGGATGATTTTTAAGCTTTCTTCCAGTAACGGCAGAACCCGTAAAAGTAACGACATCCTGCGATTGAACCGTATCTAAAATATTTCTTGCAGTACCGCTAATAAGCTGTAAAGATCCTTCCGGAAGAATCCCAGATGCGATGATTTCACGTACAACAGCTTCCGTTAAATAAGACGTCTGAGGTGCAGGCAAAACAACAGCCGGCATTCCTGCCATCCAGTTTACCGCACATTTCTCTAACATTCCCCAAACCGGGAAATTGAACGCATTGATATGAACTGCAACTCCTTCACGAGGCACCATAATATGATGCGCCATAAATCGACCTCCTTTAGAAAGATCGATAGGATCGCCTTCAACATGATACGACTGATTAGGGAAAAGTTTCCGAAGAGAAGCATTGGCAAATAAGTTTCCAAATCCGCCTTCAATATCTATCCAGCTATCAATTTTTGTAGCTCCGGTTCTATAACTCAGCTCATAAAAAGCCTGCTTCTTTTTGGTAAGATACATCGCCAAAGCTTTGAGCATATTTCCACGCTCCTGAAAAGTCATTTTCCGAAGTGTGTTTCCCTTATCTCGTCCATACTGCAAAATAGATGCAACATCCAATCCTTCGGTAGTGACACTTGTAAAATGTTCTCCAGTAATCGAGTCAAGAATTGGGCTCCCTTCGCCTTTGCCATCCGTCCATTGTCCTTGTATGTAGTGCTGTGTTTTCATTGGTAATTAATAAATGAAAAAGTTTAAATTTTAAATGTAAAAGTAACGCGTCTTTAGGCTTTATCGATTTACATTTTGAAGTTTTAGATTTTTCGGTTTTATATTGTTTACGCTCTAATTCTAATTATTTCGCCATTGATTTTACCTTCTACGCATTTCACATAACCATCGGTTATTTTACGCATTGGAACGGGTGTATTACCCGGAAAATAATCTTTGTATTTTTCGTAAGCATCTTCTACTAAATCGGCTGAAACGACGTTTACACGTATTCCATTTTGCAGTTCTAATGCCACTGCTTTTGTGAAACTCTGAATCGCTCCATTGACCATTGCTGCACTTGTTGTCATATCCACCGGCTCATCGGCCAAAATTCCTGTGGTTAATGTTATGGATCCATTAGGATTTAAAAACTTGCGCCCGAGTCGTACTAAATTCACTTGCCCCATCATCTTACTTTTAATACCAATATAAAAGTCTTCTTCGGAAAGATTATCGAATTTATCCCATTTTGCATCACCTGCAACATTTACTATAGCATCAATCTTTCCTATTTTATGAAACATTGCTTGAATAGATTCCGAAGAAGCAATATCGACCGTTACATCCCCTGAAGATCTGCCTGCAACAATAACGTCATGCTTTTCAGAAAAACGTTCAGTTAATTTTTTTCCAATCGTTCCATTTCCTCCTATGATAAGTATCCTCATTCTAAATATCTTTTATTGGTTTTGTGGAATCCACTTTGAATATAGAATCGTCAATCTTGTACTCTTTAATCTCTGTTGCTGTTTTAGTTTCCTCTTTTATAAAATTATCATTAGAGATAGTTTTCAAAATTAAAAAAGGGTTTTGTTCTACAATCTCATCATAAAAACCATCTTTTTGATTCTTATGATTCTCCGGGTTTATTTTAAATTTCTTTGTAAAATAGTATGTAATGCTACTCTTTTCAACTCCATATGTGACAAACTCCGTTTTCATTTTAAAGTCATATCGAATACCGAAGGTCTTTAAATTCAAAATTGTCTCCTTCTCTACTTTTGTTGACTTATAATCCGCCATGACTTCATCTAATGAAGAATACGTCATTATGGTATCACCAGTCGAAATATGCGTTCCATAAAGCCTTTTTTCGATCGGATTGTGAATGATCGTTTTAACCGTATCTCCCTCTCTATTCAAAGTAACTTTTTTATAAAAACCATTCTTGTAGTACATAATTTCGGTCACACCATAATTCTCTTCAAGGAACTCAACAGTCGCATTTTTATGGATAGGGTCATACTCTAATTGATATGTCACTTTCCCTTCAAAAAAATCCTTCCTTTCAGGCGCCTGGAAGGCACTGATTAAGACCAATAGAATTAGAAAACTAATTACCCTCGTCATATTAAAACTTTTATATATTGACATTTTCTATTATCGCCGCATACCCTTGTCCCACGCCAATACACATGGTAATCAAGGCATACCTTTTCTTTTGTTCTTGCAGCTCTAAAGCCGCAGTATAGGCTAATCTGGCACCTGTAACTCCCAATGGATGTCCAATAGCAATTGAGCCTCCATTCGGGTTTATTCTCGGGTCGTTATCTTTCAATCCCCATTCGCGAATACATGCTAAGGCTTGAGATGCAAAGGCTTCATTTAGCTCGATGATGTCCATATCTTTCATTTTCAGACCTGCTTTCTCCAAAGCTTTGTTCGAAGCTTGAACAGGACCTATTCCCATGATTCTGGGCTCTACTCCAACCACAGCCGAACTTACTATTCTAGCGAGGGGTTTTAAATTGTATTTTTTTACAGCGGCTTCGGAAGCGATGATTGTAGCTGCGGCACCGTCATTTAATCCGGAACTGTTTCCGGCAGTGACACTTCCACCTTCTTTTTTGAAAGCACCTCTTAATTTTGCCAAGACTTCAATCGTTGTTTCCGGGCGAATGAACTCATCATCTTTAAAGATAATCGGGTCTTTTTTTCTCTGCGGAATTTCTACCGGAACTATCTCTTTTGCGAGTCTTCCATTTTTTTGTGCCTTAGTAGCTTTCATTTGACTATTGTAAGCAAAGGCATCTTGATCTTCACGAGAAATATTATACTTTTCCACAAGATTTTCAGCAGTATTCCCCATGCCTTCCGTGCCGTAAAGCTCTTGCATTTTCGGGTTTATAAATCGCCAGCCAAAACTCGAATCGTACATTTTGGAATCATTTCCGAAGGCAGAAGAAGCTTTCGCAATTACATATGGCCCACGAGTCATATTCTCTACACCACCGGAAATAAACAAATCTCCGTCCCCAGCTTTTATCGCCCGATTGGCGTGAATAATTGCTGACAGTCCGCTGCTACAAAGTCGGTTCACGGTTTCTCCAGGAACAGTAAATGGAAGTCCTGCCAACAAAAGTGACATACGAGCAACATTTCGGTTATCCTCTCCCGCTTGGTTGGCACATCCCATGATTACATCATCGTATGCTTCTTTTGGAATGTTCGGGTTTCTTTTTACAACTTCTGAAATCACTAAAGCCCCTAAATCGTCTGTTCGCAAGGCGCTAAGTGTTCCTTTGTAGTTTCCAATTGGAGTTCGCACTCCGTCTATAATGTATGCTTCTTTCAAAGTATAAATTTTAAATGATAAATGTAAAATGCAAAAGTGCAATTGAAATACACTTTTAAGTTTAATATTTTACATTTTTCGGTTTTACATTTTTAATTGTTCTAGTTTAAAATTGCTGAAAACGTATCTCCTAGTTGTATGTTACCAGATTTATATCCTTTCATAAACCACTCCATACGTTGCTGGGAAGTTCCGTGCGTAAAACTATCTGGCACGACGTCTCCCCGCGTTCTTTTTTGAATCGCATCATCCCCTACAGCATTTGCGGCACTTAACGCTTCCTGAATATCGCCTTCTTCCAAATAATCTTTGTTATAAAATGCCCAAAGTCCTGCATAAAAATCTGCCTGAAGTTCAAGTGCTACTGAAAGCTTGTTCGCTTCTGTTTCATTGGTTTGACGTTTCAATTGACTCACTTTTTGGTTAGTACCAAGTAAGGTTTGAACGTGATGTCCTATTTCATGAGCAGTTACATAGGCGATTGCGAAATCTCCTCCCTGAGCGCCAAAACGAGTTTTTAATTCATCAAAAAATGTCAAATCCATATATAGATTATGATCGCCCGGACAATAAAACGGACCGGAAGCTGAAGTGGCATTTCCACATGCGGAGCTTACGGCATCAGTAAATAAGACCATGGTAGGTTCTTCATATTGTCCCAAATTATTTTCTCTAAAGATCGTATTCCATACATCTTCAGTATCTGCTAGAACTGTCGAAACAAAACTTCCTACTTCTTTTTCTTGAGCGGTAAGCTCTCTTTGATCGACTTGTTGTGTTGATTGACTATTTCCTATTTGTTCGACTATAGGTGCAAGTTGTTGCCCCGTTTCACCGCCAAAAACCTGTAACAACAGTACTATTACTGCCACTGCTCCACCGCCTGCAACGAGCTTTCCTTTTGTGCCCATTCCTCTCCGGTCATCTAAATTATCACTTTGTCTTCTACCTTGCCATTTCATATTTTAAAAAATTATAGTTGATAATTATATTTTATGCTTAAAAGTAACCAACCCGCCTTGAAAATAGCAAGTGGCGCGTTTCACTTTTTTATTCCCAATCTTTCGAGGTTCTGTACACGACGCCTTTAAACAGCGCCACCAATTCGTCGCCTCTCTTTACTTCTACTACATTAAATCCGAGTTTGTTATTTACCTTCTCTATTACAGATTCGGCGATTAAATAATCACCTTCATTAAGCGCTTCAATATGGTTTATCGAAGTCTCAATAGAAACGGCATACTTACCATGGGTATTCGCTGAAAATCCAAAAGCCGTATCTGCCAAACTATAACTAATACCACCATGAGCTTTCCCCATACTATTCAACATCTCTTTTCGGACTGTCATAGCCACTTTACATCTGCCTAATTCACATTCCAGAATTTCAATACCCAGCCATTGACTAAAGGCGTCCTGACTTAGCATTTTATATGGAATAGCCTTTGAGTCCATAGGTCTTGGAGTTTTTGAGTTCCTACTTATTTAGTTTTGTTTTTAAGTACTTCTTATAAGAAGATATCATCTTGGATAACTCAGTTATATTTTCTCTGTTATGTTCATCCTGTTCAATTGAAATAAACCCTCTTAATCTCGCTTTTGTACTACAAACTACACATTCATGTGCACTATCCCAAGCAATTTGTAAATACCTATTAAAATTCGCGTCTGAAGATGCCGAACCTTCAGCAATATTATTCGCAATCGAGTCTGCGGCTCTAATAAATTGAGACGCCAATCGATAAGTTTCCTCTTTTGGAAAAATATTAATTTGGCCATTTACAGACTCACCAAAAGTTATCGCCTTCTGATATATCTTTAAATCTTCAAACTTGAAATAATATGTACTTTTCATTATTAATACTCACTAACTCACTAACTAAAAAACTTCTTATTTTCTTTCTTCATTTTTCGTAATAAAGGACTGCTTCGATATCTATCTTCATGATACATTTCATATAATTCATCCATTTTAGCAACACACCAATCGATTCCTTTTTCATCTGCCCAAGCCAATAATCCTTTGGGATAATTCACCCCTTTTGTCATTGCATTGTCAATATCCTCTGCAGATGCAATATTCCAAAATAATGCATCTGCCGCCTCATTGATAAGCATTATTAATACCCGGTCAAATATTGTTTGTGATAAAGTATCATTTTCAGGATTGGTTCTCGACTCCGCTCGAACTGACATTTGTCCCGATTCATCATATTCATAATACCCTTTTCCCGATTTTCTTCCTAAATAACCCGCCTCTGCAAACCGTTTCTGAGTGAATGCCGGCTTATATCTTGGATCGTAATAAAAGGCTTCAAATACAGTTTCGGTCACTGTGTAATTTACGTCATTTCCTATAAAATCCATTAGCTCGAAAGGTCCCATTCTAAATCCGCCTTTTGTTTTCAATGCCGAATCTATCGTGATAAAATCGGCAATTCCTTCTTCATAAATTCTAAGGGATTCTCCATAGAACGGTCGAGCAACTCTATTAACAATAAATCCGGGTGTGTCTTTGGCAATTGCTACTACTTTCCCCCAGTTTTTTATAGTTTCTTCGGAAGTCTTTAAGGTTGCTTTGGAAGTTTGTATCGCCGGAATAACCTCAACAAGTTTCATGAGGGGTGCCGGATTGAAAAAGTGAATTCCAACACAGCGACTTGGATCTTTTAGTGATGCTGCAATCGAAGCAATTGATAATGAAGATGTGTTGGAAGCAATGATGCATTTTTCAGAAACAAAGCTTTCAAGCTCCTGAAACACCTTCTTTTTAATCTCCAAATTTTCAATGATCGCTTCAATCGTAAGATCGGAATCTGCCAAATCTTTTAAGGTATTCACGTACTGAATGTTTTCCTCTATTCTGCTCTTTTCCGAAGCATCAATACGCCCTTTCTCCACCAACCGATTCATTATTTTTTCCAGACTTGCCTTAGCCTTACCCAAAGCTTCCGAATTTGTGTCGAATAATTTAACACTGCATCCGGCGGCGGCGGCCACTTGTGCAATGCCGCTTCCCATGGTTCCTCCTCCTATAATTCCTATATTTTTAATCATAATTTTTCCCTCACCTCAACCCTCTCCCCTAGGAGAGGGAGAAGTTTATTTTCCTTTAAAATTCGGTTTTCTCTTTTCCACAAAAGCATTTACACCTTCTGCATAATCTTCACTTTGAGCAGATTCTATTTGTAACTTAGATTCTAATTTGAGTTGCTCGTTGAGATCATTATTCATCGACTGATTCAACAATCGCTTTGTTAATCCGAGTGCTTTTGTCGGCATTTTTGATAGCGTTTCAGCAAGTACAAAATACTCGGCGCTAAAGTCTTCCGAAGAAAACACCTTATAAACCATCCCCATTTTTTCCGCATCATGAGCTGACACCTTATCACCTAACATCATTAATGCTGATGCTTTCTGAAAACCAATAAGACGTGGTAAAAAGAATGTTCCAGCACTATCAGGGATCAATCCAATTTTGCTGAAAGCTTGTATAAAACTGGCTCTTTCCGAAGCAACCACCACATCACAAGCTAATGCGATATTAGCACCAGCACCGGCAGCCACCCCGTTCACAGCTCCAATTATTGGTTTTTCTATAGATCGAATTCGCTTTACAATTGGATTGTAATGATCATCCAATATACTTTTGAATCCAGGATTAAGCTCCGGATTTGTAATCTCCTGAATATCTTGTCCCGCACAAAAGGCTTTCCCTTCTCCTGTAATTACGATAGCTCTTACTTCAGGGTTTTTTTCGCAGGCATCCAGTTCATCTTGAAGTAGAAATGCCATTTCCTTATTGAAGCTATTAAAAACTTCAGGGCGATTAAGCGTTAAGATTGCTATGTTATTTACAATTTTAGTGATTATGCTTTTATTCATTGTTTAATTTTGTTTTTATCTTCTTACTTCCATCTGTCCGCGTTAGGGATAGAGGCTTTGTTGAAGCTCTCCCGATTGCGATCGGGAAGCGACTGCCGAAAGCCCGACCCTCTGATGCCGCCTGCTGCGGATAAAGAGGGGAACGCCCAAATTATTTTAAACATTTAAAATAGTCGAAAGGTTCCAGGCAATCATCACACTTAAAAAGTGCTTTACAAGCTGTAGAACCAAACTGACTCACCAAATGTGTATTGGTACTGGCACATTGCGGACATTTTACAAGTTTTTTATCTCCTAACAACACATCTTTGTCATGCGTTTCTGAAAGCGGTCTCGCGATTCCATATGCCTCCATCTTTTGAAGCCCTTTCTCACTAATCCAATCGGTAGACCAGGCTGGTGCCAATACTAATTCTACCTCAATTTCTTTTCCAATTTCCGAAAAAGCCTTTTTTAGATCATCGCTAATTACATCCATGGCTGGGCAGCCAGAATATGTTGGCGTTAGTTTGATCTTAACTACACCATTTTCTTCAAAAGCTTCCCGAATCACTCCTAGATCTAATACAGACAATACAGGTATCTCAGGATCTGAAACGGACTCCAGGATCGGAATTAGATGTTTTTCGATATGTACTGTTTGAGTTAACAAGATGCTTGGTTTATTTCATGAGATTCCTGCCTTCGCAGGACTTTATTACCACGTCATATTTGGGAAGGTCTTCTGCATATATTGCAAATCGGCCAATATATATCCCATATGTTCTGTGTGAATTCCTTCTTTTCCTCCTTTAGCAAAATACTTACTTTCGGGAACGGTTAGTGTCGCTTCTTTTAGCACTTCGGAAACTTCTTTATAATATGCTTCTTTGAATTTTGAAACATCCACTCCAATACCAGCTTCAGCCATTTCTGTATCTGCGGCTGTCATCTGAAACATCTCGTTCGTATATCGCCAAAGATCATCAATGGCTTCCTGCATTTTTCCGTGACTTTCTTCTGTACCATCTCCAAGTCTTTTTATCCAGTCTGAAGAGAAACGTTTATGGTAACTCACTTCTTTAATTCCTTTGTTAGCAACAGCACGTAGCGTTTCATCCTTGCTTTTCTGAAGCTCTTTCATCATCATTAAATGATAAATATCAAACAAAAATTGTCTCGCCATAACATAACCAAAGTGGGTGTTAGGTTGCTCTACCAACAATATATTTTTGTATTCCCTTTCTAAACGTAAAAAGGCAATATCATCTTCCGATTTACCAGCTCCTTCAACTTTTGCTGCATATTGATAATAGCTTCGCGTTTGTCCCAACAAATCCAATGATATATTGGTAAGTGCAATATCTGTTTCCAAATTCGGACCATGACCGCAAAGTTCTCCTAATCGCTGTGCAAGGATTAGCGAGTTATCGGCGATGCCGAGGATGTAATTGTATAGATTTCCTCTCTGTCCTCCAGACATCTCTCCCATAGGGAGAGAATTATTATCATTTTTGGTGCTGTTCATTTGTAATTCTTTTGATGTAATTATCCTGAAATTATCACCTTAGTTTTTTGATCAAATTTCATTGAGTTATCATGAGATTCCTGCCTGCGCAGGAATTACATATGCTTCACCTCATCGGGTAAGTCATAGAATGTAGGATGACGGTAAATTTTATCCTGGGCAGGTTCAAATAATTCACCATTATGTTCTGGGTTTGAAGCAGTGATATTGCTACTTTCTACTACCCATATGCTTACTCCTTCATTACGGCGGGTATAAACATCACGTGCATTTTCCATAGCCATATCAGCATCTGCTGCATGTAGACTTCCAAAGTGACGGTGTTCGAGTCCGTTTTTTGATCGAACAAATATTTCCCAAAGTGGCCAGTTTTTTTTCATAATTATTATTCCCTCACCCTCTGTCCCTCTCCCAGAGGGAGAAGGAAGTAGCAAGGATTTTTTTTAGCTTACTTTTTTTAATTTCTTTTTTTCTTTCTTTTCGGCATGTGCCATTGCGGCATCTCGCACCCATTCTCCGTTATCCCATGCGTTTACACGCGCATTCATACGCTCTTTATTACAAGGACCATGACCTTTTACAACTTGCCAGAATTCATCCCAATCAATTTCGCCAAAATCATAATGACCCGTGGCTTCGTTGAATTTTAAATCAGGATCTGGAACTGTAAGTCCTAACAAATCGGCTTGCGGCACTGTTTGGTCTATAAACTGCTGACGCAATTCGTCGTTCGACTTTCGTTTTAACTTCCATTTCATCGATTGTTCGGTATGAACAGACTCTGCATCTGTAGGTCCTAACATCATTAAACTAGGCCACCACCAACGATTTAATGCATCCTGCGCCATTGCTATTTGCTCTTCAGATCCTTTAGAAAGGGTAAGCATTATTTCAAATCCTTGACGTTGGTGAAAACTTTCTTCCTTACAAACACGTACCATGGCACGTGCATAAGGTCCGAAAGAAGTATTACACAGAGGCACCTGATTGATAATTGCAGCACCATCAACCAACCAGCCTATGGCCCCCATATCTGCCCAAGTTACTGTTGGATAGTTAAAAATTGAAGAATACTTCGCCTTCCCAGTATGTAATTGCTCGTACAATTCATCACGAGTAATCCCTAAGGTTTCACAGGCTGAGTATAAATATAATCCGTGACCGGCCTCGTCCTGAACTTTTGCTAATAAGGCAGCTTTTCGTCTTAATGAAGGAGCTCGGGTAATCCAATTTCCTTCCGGCAGCATTCCTACAATTTCGGAATGTGCATGTTGCGACATTTGTCGGATGTGTGTTTTCCGATATTTTTCCGGCATCCAATCCTTAGGTTCAATCTTCTCATCCCGCGCTATACGTGCTTCGAAAATTTCTTCCAGATTCTTAATTTCTTTCTCGCTCATAATAATAAATTTTAAGATTAGGCAATAAAAGCCCTCTCAGTCATTCGGACATCTCTCCCAGAGGGAGAGAACTGTTTATGACACTATACGTCGAAGTCTACTTTTACTTTGTATGAAGTAGGTACTGATTGGCAGCTTAACACCAAATTCTGTGCTACTTCTTTTTCTTCCAAAGCATAATTTACCTTCATTTCTACACTGCCTTCCAAAACTCGACATTTACAAGTACTACAGACTCCTCCTTTACATGCAAATGGCAAATCGGCCCCTGCTCCTAATGCGGCATCCAGGATATTGTCGTAATCTTTAGTCATGGTAAACTGAAATTCCTTTCCACCATCAACTATAGTGACTTCTACTCCTTCTACGTTTTGTTGCGCAAGGCGTTCAGCTCTTTTTTTGTCTTCTTCGGAAAGCCCCGTTACAAATAATTCAAAATGAATTAAATGTTTCGGAAGCCCTGCCTTTATAAGGTAATCACTCACATAATTTACCATTTCTTCAGGACCACATAAAAACACTTCACTGGTATCCGGGACATCAATGAAGGTTTTGGATAATACTTTCATTTTTTCATCATCGAATCTACCGTTGAAGAGTTCGATATCTCGTCGCTCTTTCGTTAAGAAATAATAGATTTCAAAACGACCGAAGTAGGCGTTCCGAAGCTGCTCCAATTCCTCTTTAAAGATAATGGATTTCGCTGTCCTATTCACATAAAACAATTTGCAAGTTGCCTGTGGTTCCGAGGCTAAATGCGTTTTAACCATTGATAAAACAGGAGTAATTCCACTACCCGCGGCAAAAAACAAATAATTCTTGGCATTTTCTGGCTCCGTATCTACTCCAAAAGTACCACTTGGTGCCATTATCTCCAGTATATCACCTGTCTGTAAAGTATCATTTACATAGGTCGAAAACTTCCCTTCCGGAATTAGTTTTACTGCAACTTTCCAATCATCCTCCAAAGGACTCGAACACAAGCTATAGGATCTTCTTACATCTTCTCCATTTATATCTGCCTTAAGCGTTAGGTGCTGCCCTTGCCTGTATTTAAAATCTGACTTAAGCTCCTCTGGGATTTCAAAAGAAATTACCGAACAATCGCCAGTCTCCTTATAAATATCCTTAACTTTTATATTGTGAAATTTCGCCACTTTGTTTGTCGTTATTAGCTGCAAAACTAACGATTGTTAGTTGATTTTGCAAAAATTTATCTAATTGTCAATTGAGCCTTATAGTTTCTGAAATGAATTAGCATTTATATTTGCTATATCATCCCTTTTATAAGCACTTCCACCATGTCTTTTTTAAGCACATTCACATCCAGTTTTCCTCTTTTCTGAAACCATAGATGTAAGGTTCTTAAAGTTGAAAGTATAGAAAACAAGATAACCTCCGGATGTCTTGGCTTAAACTCTCCTACTTCAATACCTTCTTTTATGATACTTCGGAAATTTGCTTCATAATCCTCTCTCATCTTTACAAAAGCATCTAAATCTTGGTTTTCTAGATGCATCCAATCGTTGTTTAAAGCAGCTAGGCCTTCGGAATAATTTACAGTAACATCAATATGCAGTATTATTAAATCCTCAATCTTCTGAAGCGGACGAGTGGGCTTATCTAGCACAGAACTCATTCCAGATGTAAATTCATAAGCTACCTTTAGTATTAATGTTGAAAGAATTTCCTGCTTCCCTGTTATATGATTATATAAACTTGCCGCCTTAATTCCCATTGCCTGTGCAATATCTCGCATCGAGACAGCATTATACCCTTTCTCTTTAAATAGTTGGGATGCTACACTAACAATTTCTTCCTTTCGGGTCATAGTTTTCATGTAGATGCAAGATACTAAATCTTGATTGATAGTTGCGTTAGGGATAGAGGCAATCTACCCCGCCTGTGCGATGGATGTGAAATGACAGGCGTGTAGTGCTGAAAGCCCGACCCTCTTTTGCTTTTGTAAAAAGCGATAGAGGGTAACGCCCAAAAAAGTATTATTTTTGAAGTCTATGGAAGACAAGATTGTAACCAACGAATTACTGGACAGGTTACCTCCGCATTTAAAGCAGTACATAAAACCGCAAAATTACGAACAATATAGTCCGATAAACCAGGCAGTTTGGCGCTATGTGATGCGTAAAAATGTGGATTACCTGAGTCGGGTTGCTCATGAAAGCTATATGGAGGGGCTTCGGAAAACCGGGATTTCCATCGATGAAATTCCGTCGATGTATGGCATGAACCGAATCTTGAAAGAAATTGGTTGGGCAGCGGTTGCAGTTGACGGATTTATACCGCCTAATGCTTTTATGGAGTTTCAGGCGTATAAAGTTTTGGTGATTGCGAGCGATATTAGACAACTTGAAAATATTGAATACACGCCGGCACCGGATATCATTCATGAAGGCGCAGGACACGCACCCATCATCGCCAGTCCAGATTATGCTGAATATTTGAGACGTTTCGGAGAAGTGGGTGCCAAGGCAATTTCAAGTGCACACGATATTGAGATGTATGAGGCTGTTCGGGAACTTTCTATTTTGAAGGAGAGCCCTCCCCCTAGCCCCCTCCCAGAGGGAGAGGGGAAATTATCTGATTCACTGAAAGAATATTTAAAACGTATAGAAGATGCAGAAAATCGTGTCACTGATCTTCAGAACAAAAAAACAGAAGCTTCTGAAATATCTTTAATTAGAAATTTACATTGGTGGACTGTAGAATATGGAATGGTAGGTACAGTAAAAGAACCGAAAATCTATGGCGCAGGACTACTTTCTTCAATTGGCGAAAGTACCTGGTGCATGAAACCGGAGGTTAAAAAAATAGCATATTCTATCAATGCGGCTTATCAGGACTTTGATATTACAAAACCTCAGCCTCAACTTTATGTAACTCCAGATTTCGCCTACTTACAAGAGGTGCTTGAAGAATTCGCCAATACAATGGCAGTGCGAAAAGGTGGATGGCGCGGATTAAAAAAATTGATACAATCTAAGCAGTTAGGAACAATTGAATTAAGTACCGGACTTCAGATTAGTGGGCATTTTAAACGAATGATACAAAATGAGGACAACGAAGTTGTTTATTTCGAAACTGAAGGGGAAACAGCACTTTCTTATAGAGAAAAGGAAGTTATAGGTCATGGAGTAAGCCGTCATCAAAATGGATTCCGGTCGCCTTTGGGCAAACTGAAAGGTATAAATCTAGCAATTGAAAATATGGGTCCGAGAGACCTGCAAGCCTACGATTTTTACGATGGAAAGTCAATTGGTTTTGAATTTGAAAGTGGCATTACTGTAAAAGGATTGAACGTTACAGGAATGAGGAATCTTAGAGGAGAACTGATGCTAATTCAGTTTACGAATTGTACCGTGACCTATAAGGATGAAGTTTTGTTCACGCCGGAAATGGGTGATTTTGATATGGCCGTAGGAAAAGAAATTGTTTCGGCATTTGCTGGAGCAGCCGATTATCTTTCATTCGATCTCGTGAATCATGTAAGTAGTTCTAAGACATTACGGACAAAGCCTTCAGAAAAAGAAAATGAGCTGAATGAGATGTATCGAAAAGTGAGGGAGATTCGGGAAGAACCCTCACCTAACCTCTCCCAGAGGGAGAGGAATGCGCTTCTTGAGATTTATGAGTTGGTTGAAAGGAATCACACTAACGATTGGCTTTTGCCTTTGGAGATTTATGAGTTAACTAAGGCCGATGAAGTTTTAAAATATTTGATGGATTTAAAGATTCGTAGGCCTAAAGTGGCTCATTTAATAGATAACGGACTGTTGTTGATTGAAAAACAAAACACGCTAATTAAATAATTTACTTACTTAAAAAATATCCGCTTGATGGCGGCACACACTATGGGATTATTAGATTTTTTATTTGGAAATAAGAGTGCAAAAATTAAAGACTTTCAAGACAGGGGTGCAATAGTAGTGGATGTCCGCTCTAAAGGAGAATATGCCGGTGGTGCTATTCCCGGATCGAAGAACATTCCGTTGCCCACCATAAGCGCAAAGCTTAATGAGATAAAGAAATGGAATAAACCGGTAATTCTTTGTTGTGCCAGCGGAATGCGAAGTGGCAGTGCTACCGCAATCTTAAAAGGTAGTGGTATTGAAGCCATGAATGGCGGTGGATGGTTTAGTTTGAGCCAGAAACTTGGTTAGAATTTAAATAATTAGCTTTCCCCTCCTAGTTTAGGAGGGGTGCCGAAGGCGGGGTGGTAGAAGCACAAAACACTCATGAAAAAGAAGATCCATAATCGGAAACAGCTCGAATCTTTTAGAAAAGAATTACGCAACAACGCAACTACTTCTGAAAAGAAATTATGGAAAGCCTTGCAAAAATCTCAATTGGAAGGAAAAAAATTCCGAAGACAACAAAGTATCGGAAATTATATTGTTGATTTTTATTGTCCGACAGAGCGCCTTATCATAGAATTGGATGGAGAAGTTCATAATAATAGCGTGAATCAAGATTATGATTTTAAACGTACTACTTACTTAGAGTCGCTAAATCATACGGTACTACGTTTTCAAAATGAAGAAGTGAAAAACTCTATTGATTTAGTTTTAGAAAGAATAAAGTTTGAGTTTTCAGATAGTGATTCTTGACCACCCCGCCTTCTCAGACGAGATTCTCCTAGTTTAGGAGGGGGAAATCATTTGTGAAACGGTATTACCCTTTAAATAATTGTAATTTAAAATTCTACTCGAACTGGATAGAAAAAAGAGAATTAGATTTCATTTCGTGATTTTTAACCACCCCGCCTTCGGCACCCCTCCTTAAAAAAAGGAGGGGAAAGCTCTTTTCTTCCATTAAAATGGAAGTTGCTTTACATTTTTATTTTCTGAAGGTCGTTTTCTTCGGAAATGGATTCGCCTTGATATTGCAACTTCCAACCCATAGAATTGGTGAGGATGTAAATTTTTTGCAATTCTGAAATAAGACGGTTCTGTGCGTTTGAAGTTAATTCTGAAGCTTCAATCTTTTTTTGCAATGAAGCTTCAACTCGCTTTTTAATTTTATTATAATCGGATGCGTCAAACTGATTGAGATAATCCTGAGTCACATCATAGTATTCGATATTCGGGTTAATTGTTAATTCCGGTTCCGGGATTTTTAGGATAGTTACAGTTTTTGTTGCTTCATCAACCTCGATTTCTATCTTGCTTAGATCATATGCAATTGTTGCTTTAGCATTCACTACTACCAAAGCTTTTTTGCGGGCCGACAAAACGTCGAAATAGAATTTTTTTGAGTCTTCGTAGCTAAATACCTGAGCATAGGATCCTTCGGTCACCACTAATTTTCCAACGTTTTTTATTTCTTTCTGGATAAGTGCCGTGTTGGCTTCCAGCCGTTCCCTTTCGTCCTTGTTGTGTTCACAATATCGAAGTCCGAAAACCAGAACCAATGTAATCACAATTCCGAAGAGAATATTACGCATTTTATAGAAATTAGATTTAAGACACTAGATGTTAGACCTTAGAAAGATAAGCAATTTAAAGATCATACTTCACCACAAGCATCACGATTCTGGGGAGTACGAAATACTGTGAGGTGGTATTATATTGGTCATTAAAACTATCATTATTTATGGAAGAGGTGTCTAAAATATTCGTTGCTTGAACAGCAAACTCCCATGGACTTTCGCCCTTACGGTAAAATAGATCTGCATTCACGAAAGAGTAACTATTTTCAACTGTCTTGGCATTATTGGTGTACTTATAGTAATCCCATTCGGCTTGAAAATTAAAGTCTTTTAGAAAGCGAACATTTATACTAGCAAAGGGTCTGTTTGTAAAAAATGTCTGTGTTAATCCGCCATTATCATATTCACTGGCCAGATATCTGTATCCTAGCTCAAAATTAGGCCAGTCTTTAAAATTAGATATCACGCTGGCACGATAGTTTTGGGTTAAACTTTTACTTTCCAATATGGTTGAATTGACTGTATTAAAAGTATTCGTCGAAGCCAGATTTGCATTTAAGGTAAACTGTAATTTCTTTATTCTTTTACTGAAGCGACCGGATATTGAAAAAGTTTCATCTGGGAAATTACTATTGATGTTAAAAGGACTACTCACCTGACTTATCCCTTCAATTTGAGAAATAGTTTTAATTGCGTCTATCTTTCTGGCGTAGTTTATGTTTCCAAATATGTTGATATTATTAAATAGATTAAAACTGAAGTAGGAAAGGCTGTATGTCTGTGATAAGGAATTCTCCAACTCTCTATTACCTCGAAAAAGTCGGTTATAATCGTTAAATACATAGCCCCGGGCATAATCGTTAACATCAGTATATTCTGAAGATATTGCGTAATTAAATCGGATATTTTCGCTCTTTTTTAAATCCAGAATTATATTTACTTCCGGCAAAACTGCCCAATCATTCTGATTGGCACTGCTTCCTAATGGTTCATTTTTCAGGCTATAATTATGGAGCGTTACTCCAGGTGTAAGTGTAAATTTTCCCGTTTTTAGCTTGTAATGCAACCCGAAGAAGGCATCAGTTAAACTATACTGAACATCGTTGTTGAAATCCTGTTCATCGAATGAATTTTCATTTCCATTATCAAGAATTTGAAAAATTCCCGAATTAAATTTTTGGCTACTAAAAGTACTTCCGACGGTAAAATTAAGGTTACTTGTATTATTCAAAATATAGTAGTAATCAATTTTAGCATCCAATTTACTCGTCTTGATATTTTTATTTTGATTGATCGAATACCGCTCCGACTGCTCGAGAGGATCGTAAATATCTAATGTCGGATTGGTCTCATCTATTACGGTGGTAAATACTCCTCTAAACGGAACTATATCTTGTGCCGCACTGTAAAATGGATCTTCATCCTGATACAAGTATTGTGCTTGCCCCGCAAAAATATTCTTATCATTGAGCGTATAATAAGCATTCACATTCTGATTAATAGAAAAGGGGGTTATTTCTTTCTCTTCGGAAATGTTATTTTCAAAGGATTGAACGACAGACAAGGTAGTAGCATCCTCTGTCTGTTTTGAAAATTTCACCAAGGCATCGTAATCCATCTGAAAATCTTTACTTGGCTTATACACACTGCTTAGCTTGAACATTCCTAATTGGCTCCGTTGATCATTCGTGCTAGAGGTGTTTTCGGTAGCTCCGGTAGCAATAAATTGACGTATAGAATTATTGACAATTCCTGTTTTATTATCAGATAGTATGGCAAAGCCGCTCACATCAAGATTATCAGTAACTGCATAACTAAAATTCCCGGCTAAAAATTTCGTATCTAATTCACTAGCCTTATCGTTCTGCGCCACAGCAAATCCAAGATCGCTATCCTGTATATTAAAATTTGTACCTCCGCCTCGATTAAAATTTCTAAATCCGCCAGTAAAGCTGAAGTAATCCCTGAAAGTAAATGGCACTTCTCCTATGTTATTAAAATCGGTGATAAGGTTGATGCTGTATTTCGGACTGTAATAGAATAACTTGGGATGTACTAAATATTTCCCTTCCTCATCGGCAACGCCTCCTCCTGCGGTCATTTCCCCGAACCAGAAATTCTTTTTTCCTTCTTTTAGTTTGATGTTAACCGCGACATTATCGCCATCATATCCTAATCCGCGCATCTGATCTACTTCATTATAATTTCGAAGCACTTCTATCTTATCTACTGCATCGGCAGGAATATTTTTTGTTGCTAATTTTGAATCACCATCAAAGAAATCTTTTCCTTCGACCATGACTTTAGACACTTTTTTACCTTCAACCTCAATTTCCCCATCTTCATTTACTTCCACCCCAGGTAATTTTTTCATCACGTCCCCAAGCTTACGCTCATCTCCTGTAGTAAACGAATCGGCGTTGTAAATAATGGTATCTCCTCTAACAGTTACTGGCATTTCATAGACAATTTCCACTCCGTCTAGTTCGGCTGCCTGTGAATTTAACACGAAAGTAATTTCCATATCCTCTGCATCTTCTGGAACCACGATCGCCCTAGCTTTAGATTCATATCCTAAAAAACTAGCTTGTAAAGTGTAGCTATTATTCTTCGGAAGATTTAACTGGAAACGGCCTTCATGGTTTGTAATTGCATAAGACTCAATCGCACCGGAAGATGTCACAGTCGCAATAACATTAGCAAGTTCAAGAGGAATTCCAATACTGTCTTTTATGGCTCCTCTTAGCTTAATTGATTGGGCTGAAGCAAAATAAGTAGTGAGAAGTAAGACTGCAACAAGTAGTTTTTTCATAGTTATAAATCAGCAAAAAAGGCTCGAATTCCTTATGTTTAATAACGTTACTCTACGAGCTTTTGAAAGAATAGACTAATAATTTATATTTTATTATTAAGTGATTATTGACCTCCAAATCTTCTTCCGCCGCCGCGACCGCCTTTAAAATTTTCGCGCATCTCCTCAGTTTTTTCTTTTACTATTTTCGTGTATTCTTCACGAGTAACTTCCTTTCCTTTGGTCGGAGCTTCTATTTTTTCTGATTCTTTCGGATTCATAACAATTTTAGAACATAACAAGGTCGTTCTGTAAACATTTAACTCTAAAATCAATCCAGGCAATCCTGAATACTCTCCTGGACCTTGTCCAACAGGAATCTGCGGAGTATACCATGCGGTGACCACTACTTCTTTTGGGATCTCGATCTCATCCATAGGGTCTACAATATCTGTACTGTCTTTTTTTACTTCCGATTCCCCCTTATCGCCTGCGTTACGTTTACCTCCCCGTGGACGTGCCATGGAAAAATCATTCGGATTTACCATTTTTATGGCTGTAGCTTTGAACACTATATAGTTACCAATTGTTTTTGATTCTTTTCCTAATTCCCATTTCAGGGTTTGAATGGTATCTTTCACCAGAAACTGTTTTCCGAAGAATTCATTCTCCTCAACAAGTATATTAGTTTCTATATTTTTATACTGAGGTCCGGGTGTAAAACTACCCATCATCATTTTAAAACCTGGATTTCCTTGTCCAGTTTCTAATTTCTCTTCCTCTTTATAGATAGATTCCTTGTTTGAAAATGTAAGAATATATGTTTTCTCAAGCATACTTTTCATTCGCTCAGCAATCATATTTTTCATCTCTGGCGTGATTTCCCTACCTCCTCCAAAGGCATCCAGATCTACAGTAGTTTTAGACTCATAATAGGCCTTTCCACTTATATTTTGTGAATAAATAAGAGTTGTGAATAATAGTAGGAAAAGCAAAGTAAACAGTTTCATATTGCGAATTTTTTATTTAATCTAGCGAGAATTTGATAGTTCCAGACGCCATCTTTAGACAATAATAACACCAAATAGTTTAACGCGCCCACTACTTAACGTAACTCTAACGCTTTTATCCTCCGATTTTGATATTCGTACTGTTTCTTTTATTTTTTATCTGATTTTTATTCAAATAGAGTTCCATCATTTCCTCATCTTTCTTTCTCCAAATTTCCTTAAACTCTACTTCGGAAACGATTTTTCCTTTGGTAGGCACTTCAATTTTAACACCAACTTCGGGATTTAGAACGATCTTGGTGCACACTATCGACTTTTCTCCATCTTCAACTTCGAGCACCAAACCCGGCAATCCGAAGTAATCATCTGGACCATGTTTTACGGGTATTAAAGGAGTGTACCAGACCGTAATCGTATGAGTTTTTGTAATCACCTCAGTATCGGTGCTTTCCCAGTTAAAGGTTTCAAGGTTTATTTCTTCGGAAAAGATTGCTTTAAAACAGGGATATTCTCCAATCATTTTGCTCTTCTCTTCCAGCGCCCAGTTTCTACTAGTTAATTTATCTATAATAAGAAAAGGCTTATCCAAAATTTCAGACTCCTTCACGAATCTTTCCTCCTTTATATTATGATACAGAACTTCAGAAGAGGAGTCGAAATTAAAATTCATTCCCCCTGTAGCCGCTTTTGGTTTATTAAGCTTCGCAACTTCCTTGTATATGGATTCGTTCATATTAAATTTTAAAATATATTCTTTCTGAAGCTCCTGAGCCATCAGTTCTTCAATTTGATTCTGCCTTTCGGCACTAATATTTCCAATCGCCTTTGCTATTTCCTGATCAAATACATTCGTACTTGTTGAAGTAGAATCTAAATCTAATTTAACAATGTGGTCGGTCTTATAATATGCGGTTCCCTCAAAATTCTGAGCAAAAAGATTTACGAAGTGAAATAAAAAGAAAACACTAAAAATAATTGCTGATTTCATCAAGTTTACATTTAAAAGTTACACCTCACAAAGATGTAAAATTTTCACGATAATTCTGGTTAACAAGGCTTAACGAGCGAAATACAACTTATGATCTATCTAAAAAATGAATCGAAATCAGACTTACAATGCTAGCACGCTTTTTGTATATTGCAGGGGTATGATTCGCATCTTGATAGTACTATTTCTTTGCTCTTTCGAATTATTCGGACAGGCACTTACAGCTGTAGATTCCAAAGAATTCCAAGCTTCCCGCTACGTAGGAACTGATGCCTATAAAAACAATTATTGGGTGAAAGATCTTGCACTTCAGAAAAAAGGTCCGGAAGGAGATTTCGTATATAACGATTTTCAACTAGGACAGATTTCTTCGGTAGACATTATCAATCCGTTAAAATTGGTAGTTTTTTACGAAGACACCAACACAGTAGTGCTTTTAGACAATAAATTAAGCGAGATAGAGCGTGTAAATTTTAATAATCTTCCCGATTTCTTAAATCTGAGTACTGCTACAAATGCTGGCAGCAATAGATTATGGATCTTTAACGTAGATACTCAACAATTAGAATTATATAATTATCGCGACAAATTAAAAACTACCATTTCGCAGCCATTTGCCGGAAAATTAGTTTCACAAGCCAGTAATTTCAACTATTGCTATACACTTACAGAGCAAAAACTAAGGTCTTTTAATAGTTATGGAAGTCTTCTTTCTGAAACTGTTCTGGAAGGGTTTAATAAAATTCTTTTACACGATAAATTGTTGATAGGCCTCAAAAACAACCAACTCTTTCTGTTAACTGAAAATGCAATTGAACCAATTAAACTTCCAGTCTCCGAAAACACAATAAAAGACTTGTTCCTTACCAAGGAATTCCTGTATATTTATGACGGATTTTATTTACACACTTATACACTAACCCTCCCAAAGAAGTAAGATTTATGCACGTTGCTATTGCTGGAAATATTGGCTCAGGAAAAACTACTTTAACACGTTTATTGGCAAAGCATTATAAATGGCAACCTCATTTTGAAGATGTAGAAGACAACCCTTATCTGGACGATTTTTACAATCAGATGGAACGCTGGTCCTTTAATTTACAAATCTATTTTTTGAACAGTCGATTCCGTCAAATTCTCGAAATTCGCGAATCTGGCAAAAAAGTTATCCAGGACAGAACGATTTATGAGGATGCGTATATTTTTGCTCCCAACTTACATGCAATGGGTCTTATGACCAATCGGGATTTTGAAAATTACAAATCACTTTTTGATCTTATGGAAAGTGTCACAGAAGGTCCTGATCTTTTAATTTACTTACGAAGTTCTATTCCAAACCTTGTGAATCAAATTCACAAACGTGGAAGGGATTACGAAAATTCTATAAGCATTGATTATCTCAGCAGACTTAATGAACGTTATGAAGCCTGGGTGCATGACTACGATAAAGGAAATATTATCATTTTGGATGTAGATAACCTTGATTTTGTAGATAACCCTGAACATCTTGGGGAAGTGATTAATAGAATCGATGCCGAATTACACGGCTTGTTTTAGAAAAGCCCTACCTATTATTTATATTTTTATTACTTAAATCTTAACGTTTTCAAAACATACACTTTGTTAAGTTATATCGTTCTTTGCGCTACTAATAACTGATTAATTACCCTAAGAGGGCGAATGGCTTCATTATATAATTCAAAATACTATCATCGCGATTTATCATGGTTGCGATTTAATCACAGAGTCCTTCAGGAAGCTGCCGATGAGCGAAATCCGCTCTACGAACGTATAAAATTTCTCGCCATTTTTTCTTCAAATCTTGATGAGTTCTTCAGGGTTCGTGTATCTGATATCCGACAAATAAAGAATCTTGAAAAACCGCTTCGGAAGAAATTGATTTCCAAACCAAACAAGGTTTTGAAGGAGATTAAGAATCAGGTGGATATTCAGCAAAATACCTTCGGAAAGATTTTCAAAGAATCCATTATCCCGGAATTAAAAAGTGAAGGAATTCATTTGATCGATTACCAGATGTTTTCTGAAACACAAAAACTTGTCGCCAAAAATTACTTTAAAGAGGAAATTTCGGACAAGCTAACGGTAAAGACATTCCCACTTTCGGCACAGAATGAAGTATTTGTTGAAAACGAATCTTTATACCTTGCAGGACTTCAGGATGATTCTTTTCAAATTGTTGAAATACCTAATGAATTACCACGATTTTTTATTTTTCCGAAGCATAACGGAAAATACTACATCACATTTCTAGACGATATTTTAAAATACAATCTGAAACAAACTCCGCAGCGGGAGCTACCAACCACCTTTTATGCGTTGAAGATTTCCAGAGATGCAGAGTTATATATTGAAGATGAATTTTCCGGTAATTTAATGGAGAAAATAAAGGCTTCACTTCCAAAAAGAAATACAGGCCAAGCAACAAGGGTGTTAATGGATCAAACAATGCCATTACCATTGCAGCAGTTGTTAAACAAGGCATTGGATGTAAACTATACCGACGTTATTTTAGGCGGCACCTATCATAATTTTAAAGACTTTTTTGGATTTCCGAATCCTACAGATAAACAACTCAGCATAACTAAATTACCTCCACTCGCACATCCGTTAGAAAAAGAAACCGGATCTATATTCGACGCTATTGATCAAAAAGATCAACTACTTCATTATCCGTATCAGTCATTTGAATCGGTTATTCGTTTAATGGAAGAAGCTGCGACAGATCCTAAAGTCACGACTATTAAAATTACCCTATATCGTATTGCTGAAGAATCCAGACTCAATGAAGGAATTGCAAAAGCAGCCAAAAACGGTAAAAAAGTAATTGTTTTTATAGAAGCAAAAGCACGCTTCGATGAGCATAACAATCTTAAATGGGGGGATATATTTAAAAAGAACGGCGCAACAGTTATTTATAGTTATCCCGGGATTAAGGTCCATTCAAAGATACTTTACATCGAAAGAGAGATCGATGAAAAAACACATAGTTACGCCTACATTGCAACCGGCAACTTTAACGAGAAAACATCAACTTTGTACACAGATTTTGGATTAATGACGGCACATCCAAAACTTACTGATGAAATCAACAAGGTATTTCTCGTATTAGAAGGGATTATAATCTTTCCTAAGACTAAAAAACTTATTGTATCACCATTTTCCACCAGAAATGCCTTTGTTGACTTGGTGGAGAACGAAATCGATAAAGCCGAAAGTGGTATTGGCGGATCGATTATACTTAAAATGAACAGCCTGCAAGATAAGAACATGATAAAATTGCTGTATAAGGCTAGCAATGCGGGTGTGAAGATTCGTTTGTTAATTCGTGGTATATGTTCACTAATTCCAGGAATCAAGGGACAAAGTGAAAATATATACACAACAAGCGTAGTAGATCGTTTTTTAGAACATGGTCGTGTGTATATTTTTGGAAAAGGTGAAGATGAAAAAATTTATATTGGTTCAGCAGATTGGATGACGCGAAATTTAAGTCATCGAATAGAAGTAGTAACTCCAATTCTCGATAAGGATCATTGTGAAATGATTAGGTCTTTAATCAATTTACAGTTAGCCGACAATGTGAAGGCTAGGCTTGTTGATGCTGAACAATCAAACACCTACGTAGTTGATAAAAAGAAAAAGCTTCGTTCACAATACGCCACCTACGAGTTCTTTAAGAAACTTACTGAATAAACCCGTTTATTCTAGCATGCTCAATCGCAAGTTCTGAGCTTTCCACGAGTAATACTGGTGTCGTTTTGTAACTTTCAAAAAGGCCGCGAACTCGGAGCATCTTTTTCTTATGATTTACACTTCGTAAATAAATCGCCAAAATCCTGTCAGGAAAAGCTTCCGCTATCTCAATATAAATATCCGGATCATGTTCCCCACTGTCACCAATTAGTATAAATTCCATATTTGGATAGGTGTTTAGCAGATCGATTATTTCTTTTTGTTTCTGAGGTTTTTCTGAAGGATCTTTTTTTGAGAATGGCTTCGGAAAGTCACGTAGTAATATTGGACCTTTAGGAAAATCATTGGCTTTTAGAAAGAGTTCCAGATAGCGATATAGATTCCACGGACTATGACTCACATAAAACACAGGATTGGCTTCATCACCTGAAATGCCTCGATGCAAAAGATGGTAAAATTTGGAAGCACCTTCTAACGGACTGCGTTTACGAACGTTTTTGAAGAAGGTATTAAATACTAATTTTAGTTTGAGAAAAGAGGTGACACCTGTGTTTAAAATAGTATCATCAATATCGCTAATAACTCCGAACCTAGTCTTTTGAGAAGGGATTAACATCTCTCCCGGAAAACGATTATCGTTGTTAATGACACGACCAAGGTGTTTATCCTTGTAGGCTACTTCATACAAAAGCCAACCTTCTTCATTGGTCAATTGCTTCAGGTTTTCAAGATCTATTTTAAGCTTAAAGTACCCTTTTGAATCTGTTTCAGTGTAATAAAAAGTGTTATCCGGAAGTTTTACCGTGAGCCCACTATTTGCTATTTCATCTGTTTCAAATCGTTTCCAGGTATTCTTCAGAAGTGAAAAGAAACCACTTTTTTCAAGATCGATTTGCTCGTCCTCCAGGCCACGTCCACGGATGTAAAAATGTGAATCGTTCCCATAACTTTGAAAGCAAATAATCTGCAAAGGATCTTTTTTAAAAAATTTCATCATTTTAATATTAATTCCATTTCTGAAGCCAACTAAACCTTGAACCACAGTCAAGAACCAAGATACAGAAATAATAAAAAAACCCTACCGAAAGAGGCAGGGTTTAATTGTATTTTAACGAATTTAAGCTGTAAATTATTAATGCTTTTCCTATTACATCTCTACATCACTCAAAGCATCTAGCTGTGCTTGAACTTCCGTTTCTGTACCTGTGAATTGTTTAGTTTCGGTAGTAGTTTTTCCGTCTTTGGTAGTTTTAATTGTAACATCGGCAGTGGTAAGATCACCAGCAACAGACATTTTTACCATTACTTCTTTCGCCACTAATGCATTACCTTCTACCTGCATCGCTTCTTTATCTGTAAGAATAGTTTTATTACCATCTTCATCGATAAACATCATTTCTTCGGAAGCATTTTCAGAATGAGTCGTTGATCCATGACCTCCTAAGATAGGAGCAATAACTAATCCGATTAAACAGGTAAGTTTAATTAAGATATTCATAGATGGTCCTGATGTATCTTTAAATGGATCACCAACTGTATCTCCGGTAACCGCAGCCTTGTGTGCTTCTGAACCTTTATATGTCATCTCTCCATCAATTTCAACACCAGCTTCAAAAGATTTCTTAGCATTATCCCAAGCACCTCCTGCATTGTTTTGGAAGATTGCCCAAAGAACACCACTTACGGTAACTCCTGCCATATAACCTCCTAACATCTCAGCGATTGCCAAGTTATCCATTCCAAAAATCATTGGGACGAAGGCAATAACGAGTGGAAATCCAATAGTAAGTAAACCTGGAAGCATCATTTCTTTTAAAGAAGCTTCAGTTGAAATAGCAACACATTTATCATATTCCGGTTTCCCGGTACCTTCCATAATACCTGGAATTTCTCTAAACTGTCGTCTTACTTCCTGAACCATTTCCATTGCAGCTTTTCCAACTGCATTCATTGCTAAGGCAGAAAATACCACCGGTACCATCCCACCCACGAAAAGCATAGCTAATACCGGTGCTTTAAAGATATTAATACCGTCGATACCGGTAAAAGTTACATAAGCAGCGAATAAAGCTAATGAAGTCAATGCAGCAGAAGCAATTGCGAATCCTTTTCCTGTTGCTGCGGTAGTATTTCCAACCGAGTCTAATATATCTGTACGTTCTCTTACGATTGGTTCCTGCTCGCTCATTTCAGCAATTCCACCAGCATTATCACTAATTGGTCCAAATGCATCAATTGCCAATTGCATAGCAGTCGTTGCCATCATTGCTGAAGCCGCTAATGCAACTCCATAAAATCCTGCGAATGCATAAGATGCCCAAATAGCACCTGCAAATAAAAGTACAGAAGGAAAAGTTGAAATCATTCCCGTTGCTAAACCTGCAATAATATTGGTTCCTGCACCAGTGCTTGACTGTTGCACGATTTTAAGAATAGGTTTTTTACCTAAGCCTGTATAATATTCTGTCACAGATGAAATCACTGCTCCAACAACTAATCCTACTAAAGTAGCATAGAAAACTCTCATTGAAGATATTTCTTGTAATCCTTCACCAAAGAAATTCATTTGCATTGTTTCAGGTAACATCCAAGTTACTAATCCAAAACATGCTGCAGCAACTAAAATAATAGAAGTCCAGTTACCTTTATTTAACGCTCCCATTACCTGAGATTCTTTAGCGTCGTTGCTATTAATCTTTACAAGTAAGGTTCCTATAATTGAAATAATAATTCCGGCTCCGGCAATTGCCATTGGAAGTAAGATAGGTCCAATTCCACCAAAGGCTTCACCTATATTCCCACCCATATCTTTAATTACGTAATTACCCAATACCATTGCGGCCAATACAGTTGCAACATAAGATCCGAATAAATCGGCTCCCATTCCTGCAACATCTCCAACGTTGTCTCCAACATTATCTGCAATAGTTGCAGGGTTTCTTGGATCATCTTCAGGAATACCTGCTTCTACTTTACCTACTAAATCGGCTCCAACATCGGCTGCCTTAGTGTAAATACCACCACCAACACGGGCGAACAAAGCAATAGACTCTGCTCCAAGAGAGAATCCTGCTAAGGTTTCAAGAACAATGGTCATATCTGCGGTTGAAGTCCAAACTCCACCCATAAAGAAGTTGTAGAAAAATATAAAGAATGCTGTTAAACCTAATACAGCTAATCCAGCTACACCAAGCCCCATTACTGTACCTCCACCAAATGATACTTTTAGCGCATTTGGCAAACTTGTACGAGCAGCTTGTGTTGTTCTAACATTTGTTTTGGTTGCTATTTTCATCCCTATATTTCCGGCAAATGCAGAAAAGACAGCTCCAAAAATGAACGCAATTACAATAAGCCAATGCGTCGTTGGTACTACAAAGGATACGATCGCTAATAGTACACTCACAATTACAACAAAAATAGCTAGCAATCTGTACTCTGCATTTAAGAACGCTAGGGCACCTTCATAGATGTGATCAGAAATTTCTTTCATCTTTCCATCTCCGGCGTCTTGCTTCATTACCCATGATTTTTTAACTACCATGTAAAGTAATCCTATTAAAGCCATTGCGATTGGCATATAAATCATCATTGATTCCATATATATATTTTAGATTGATTTGTTATTTAGCTGGGCAAAAGTAGGTAAATCCTAGTAAATTAAAAAGCCCTTCCAAATCTACTTTGGAAGGGCTTTTAATAGGGCAATCTTATTAATTTATTTTTGAAACTATCGGATACTCACTTCTTTAAAAGGAACATCACTAGCTCTAAAGCGATCTAAACATTTAGCTACGATTTCTTTAGCCTCGGAAACATCGCCCCAACCACCAACATCAACTCTCTTTTCTTCAAGATCTTTATAAACCTGAAAGAAATGTTCGATCTCTTTAATAAGGTGAGGATTTAATTCTGAAAGATCCATTACAGTATTCGCAATAGGATCACTAACTGGTACACAGATCACTTTTTCGTCTGGTCCTTTTTCGTCTGCCATATGAAAAACACCGATAGGCTTTACTTCAATAACACATCCCGGAAAAGTTGGCTCAGTAACCAAAACAAGAACATCTAACGGATCTCCATCTAATGCCAATGTCTCCGGAATAAATCCGTAGTCTGCTGGATACATCATGGAAGAAAAAATCATACGATCATAGCGTAGTTTTTTTAATTCGAAATCGTATTCGTATTTGTTTCGACTTCCTTTCGGAATTTCAATTAATACATCGAAAGTATTTATTTTATCGGCTGTCATAATCTTTTTAATTTCTGAATAATATTCAATTTACAAAATGCTTCAGAACTATCTGAAACGTGATTTTGGGTGAATCTAGAAGCTTTTACCAACTTCAGAATTCATTCAAAAAGCAAGGCCAATCCAACCTCGTTTTAAGAGGGTGCAAAAGTACTGAAATTGTTTGGCTTCCGAAGCAAAAAAAATTGTAAAAATAAAAGTGCCACTAGTTACCTAAATTAAAGATAAAAAGAAGTCGCGTGACCTTTCCATTCAAAGTGGAGCAAAAAGAGTCGCTCACCTTAAGTACTTAGCAGTCAATGACGAAACTGTAATTATGAGACCTAATAACCTTTTTCGTAACGTTGAAGTTCCATTAAAATACCATAATCACTACCATCACCAGTTAAGAAATTGGTTTTCACAGTTTTCTCCGCTCCATCTTTAATACGATATACTTCAAAATGCAAGGCTGGGCCGCTGGTCCATCCGGTAGCACCGCTATAACCAATTAACTGACCTGCTTTTACGATTACTCCTTCCGCTACAACCGAACTTTCTTTTTGAATATGTCCATATTTAGCAAAACTTCCATCTGCATGGTGTACTATTATATAATTGTCGGATGCAGCACAATTTGAAGTAGCACACCCTTGTAAATTACTCTGAACAACTTTCTCCACAATTCCTTCTCTGGCGGCATAAATTCCAGTTCCATGTGGCATTGAAAAATCGAGAGCGAATTTGTTTTTATGAGATGTGGACCCTTGATAACCTTGAGAGATATTAAAGCCTTGCCCCTTGCTAAATGGCAGATGATATTTAAAGGCCGCATCAAATTTACCGGATGTGTCAAACGTAGCTATAGGAGTTTTTTCAATTTCCTGAGCTGGTTTTTCAACGGCAATTGGTTTGTCAAGTATTGTTGATTTACGGGTAACTTCCGGTGCTTTCGCAACTACAGGAGTCTTGACAACTACAGGTACTTTTTCCACTTCAGGCGTTTTCACTACAACTGGTGCTTTCACAACTACGGGAGCTTTTTCCACCTCAGGCGTTTTCACTATAATTGGTGCTTTCACAACTTCAGGTGTTATAACAACCTCAGCAGGCTTAACAAGCTCGGTTTTTTCAGTAACTGTAGGCTTGCTAACAGTTGGAGACAAAATCCTAATATCAGGTTGGTCTGTCATTGGAGTAGACGGCTGATCCTCCTTACGCGGAACTACGGTTACTTTAGAATTCACCCCTATTTTTTCAGTGACCTCATTCTGCTGTTTTTTCACTTCCAAATTCACTTTAGGAGTTTCGACTTTAGCAATTGCAACCGGTTCAGGTGTTGAAACAGGAATAGCTTCAGCAGCGATTGGTTTAGAAACAATAGTTGGTTGTTCAATAATTTCCGGCTTTTTCACGACTACCGGTACATCAACCTTGTCCACTTTAGGTATTACCGATTTAGTAACTTCAACGGGGACAGCAATTGCAACCGGTGGAGTATCGACTTTGACCACAGGAGTAATTATTTTCTTAGGTGTTTTAATGGTTTCAGAAGGTTTTTTAACTTTGGGCGTTGGCACCTTAGCTACCGGTTCCGATATCACTATGACTTCTTGTTTCTTGACTGGTGGAGTTACTTGAGGTTCTACTTCTTTTATTGGAGTAACAACGACTTGCTTAATTTCAGGTACTTTTACCTCAACCTTGGCGATTCTATCATCTGGTTTCTCAAATTTGGTTTCGCTATCAATTACAGGCTTAGACGTTGGATTTTCAATTAAAACATCAGTCTTGGGCTCCTTACTTTTTACCTCTTTAATATCAACCACAGCCTCTTGTGAAATAGACAATTCAATACCTTTTTCTGCTTTATAGGTATATTCAAAATCATAGCCTTTAAGCACACTAATTGCTATTAAATCTACTAGTTTATACTTGGTACTATTTGGTGGTACTGTTATTTTCTGAAAGTCTTCAGGTACTATTTTCAGATTTTGTAGTTCAAATTCGAGTTCGATAACGACGGGAAAAGATTCTTCATTATCCGCGTACAACGAATACCCTTCTGCTGTATATTCATAATACAACGTCACCTGAGGTGCTGCGACAAGTGATACTGTCAATAGACAGAAAAAGGAAAAAAATAATAATTTCATAGCTTATGTAATTTACAAGTAGTAACTGACTAAGGCTTAGTCGCATTTGGGGAAGACATAAAGATATAAAAAAAGATAGTAGAATTCAAATAGATTTCTACGGCCTAGTCAGTAACTTTTTTAAGCATAATAAAAAAACACAACTACCTTGCCAAATCAGTAATAATTTTAAAAATGTAGAAGTTAAAATTCGAAGCCAAAAACGCCTGTTACGCCAAAACGTCTGGCATTGGGATTATCGAGGTAGTTTCCTCTAAAATTAAAGTCCAAACGGAATATTTTAAAAATATTACCCACACCTACACTATATTCCCAATAGATATCTTCTGGTGCTTGATAAACAATATTAGAGGCATTTATATCAATGTTTCCTTGCGAGATTTCGCCGTAAACAGCTCTAAACCCTATTACTTCTCTTAAGTTTAACTTCCGAAGAAAAGGAATTCGAGAAAAAATGCGACCTCCAAAGTTATGCTGTAAATGAAGTGAAGCATAAGAATCGCTCACAAATTCATAATAATCCAACTGTGAAAAACTATTGTAAATACTAAAGTATGTTTGATTCCCAGGAATTGGATTCAACAAACTTAATGGTACATCTCCAAAAGTTTTACCTACCTCTACTGTAGAGTACAATCTACCTATACCGCCAATATTCCATGGCTGGGTATATAATGCCTGAAGTCGCTCGTAATCAAAATCTCCATCCATTATACTCTTTAAACCTTTGGTATAACCTAAAAAGAAATTAGGGTACTCTCCACTATTTATCAATGTTCTTTCAACTCCATATCCGGAAGTCTTTCTACCCGGCGTATAATTAAAACTTAATTCAATCTCCGGTTGTTTAATTTCACTTTTAACGACACCAGTATCTATACCATCTTCAAACACTTTATAATCTATGCTAAAGGTCTCTGTTGCCGATTTAAGAGTCCTGTAAGAACCTGTAAGTCTGATATTAAAATTTTTGCTCGGTTCTATACTAAAGCCCGCGGTACTTAGATTGATCCGTGTAAGCCGATCATTTGCTCCCACCGATATCAAGGAAGACGACGCAAGACTACGACCCAATACATCCGTACTATTGGTTAGACTAGCTCCTGTCTGTTCTACATCCCTTCGATTACCTCCATAAACGGTTAGTCTTGAAGTTCGATCTAATAAGTATTTTCCTGAAATTCCATATTTAAAACGCCGATCTTTAAACCCGTAGGCACCAAAGCCTTCCAGTCGCCATCGATCGTTCTGACTAAAGTAAGTTCGTCCACCCAAGCGGATTCGCATGCCTTCAGCTTCATTAAACCCAAATATTGAAAATACGGGTCCTATGTCAAAATTATCTACCTCATAATAACCCGAAGCTAATACCGAACCCAAATTATATAAGGTTTTAAACCTTCTCACCGTTTTTAGAGTGTCAAGCATTTTATACACTCCTTTCTCATCCTTACTTAATTGCTCAAGCCGCTTGTTTTCCCAAAAATCATCCGGGCGATTATAAACTTCGTATTGATAAGGATCTACTTGACCTTTATAGAATTTTTTATCCTTCGGAATGTCAAACACATAATCATTATATAAAGTGGTCCTCTTTCCATAAATTCCCTGTGCCTCTTCTTTTTTTCTGAAGCTAAAGTCGCTCATAAAATAATCACGAGTAATAAGAAAAATAGAATCATTTAAAACGTCGAATTCCTGTTCGATATACACCTCACGCACCCAGTTTAGATTGGCGCTCTTAGACGCCTGAAGGTTAATTTCCTTGATGGCCCAGGTAGAATCATTTACCCAAAAGTCACCTTTAAATGTAAGTTCATTCTTTCTTCTTGGATAATACACAATGTTATAGCACCACTTATTATCCCTGAAGGCACTATCTAGAAGAACATAATTATACACATCAACTCCCGTACGGGATAAGGGACTGGTAAAGGCTTTATCAAAAAATTTAAGGTAATTATCGTACACATCGTATTCGCTGTAAAGATCTTTTAGAAAAGCAATGAGGGTATTATTATTACTAAAACCTGAATTTTTATTCCCTTCCAAAACTTCTTTTTCTTCATTAAGTAGATTGTCCCCATATATTTTAGACGACGCCTCATTAATAAAAATAGGTAAATAGGTATTTCCGGTAATATTGGAAGTATCTGTCTGATCAAAAATAAACTCCATCCCCTTGAAAATTTTACTTTTTGTCAAGGAACTATCTATGGTATTAAGATCGAATTCTAGTTTTTCGTATTTATCGTAGCTGTATTGCTTAAACTTCTTAACTCCGTTCTCACGTCTGTTTTCCCATATTTTTCGAAGAATATCGATAGCAGGATTGTTCTTTTTAGACTGTTTTCCACTATAAATCACCACTTCACTCAAAGCATCAGCCTCTTCCTCGAGGACTATTTCAATCTTATAAGTACTTTTTTGTGTTAATTCCAGCTCTTGGGTTTTATAACCAATAAAGGAAAAAGTTACCGTACTATAACTTGCATCGCTCTCTAAATAAAATCTACCTTCCTCATTACTTATTGTTCCCTCATACGAATCTTTGAAGATAACATTTGCGAATGCTACAGGTTCACCAAACGCATCCTTAACTTCACCACTGACTTTAGTTTGAGCTATCGTGTTATAAGTCAGTAAAATAAAGAGAAAGAGTAGGGATTGCTTCATAATTATTATAAACGCTAATTCGGGGGTTTTGTTTTTGCACACAAAAGGTGTGTTCAATAGAAAAAAATCTTAGACAGGAAAAAGTACAATAACTTACTTGTACATCACTTTTTTCACAGCCTTCACTACATCTTCACTATTCGGCAACCATTCTGCCAAAAGACCCGGCGAATATGGAGTAGGCGTATCTGCCGTGTTTATTTTTACTATCGGCGCATCTAGATAATCGAATATCTGACTTTGAACTTGATACGTAATTTCTGTAGCAACATTACCAAAGGGCCATGCTTCTTCTAATATTACGAGTCGGTTGGTTTTCTTTACCGATTCAAGTATAGTATTGGTATCCATTGGACGAACAGTTCTAAGGTCGATGATTTCACAATCTATTCCTTCTTCCGCTAATGTTTCGGCTGCTTTGTAAGCTTCTTTTATTATTTTTCCGAAGGAAACAATAGTAACATCATTTCCTTTTCTTTTAATTTCTGCTACTCCCAAGGGAATTAAATACTCTCCTTCCGGTACTTCACCTTTATCTCCATACATCTGCTCACTTTCCATAAAAATTACTGGATCGTTATCTCTGATCGCACTTTTAAGCAACCCTTTAGCGTCGGCCGGATTACTTGGCACAACTACTTTAAGCCCGGGGCAATTTGCAAACCAACTCTCAAAAGCCTGAGAATGTGTGGCCCCTAATTGACCAGCAGAAGCAGTTGGACCTCTAAATACAATTGGACAATTGAACTGTCCGCCAGACATCTGTCGTATTTTTGCCGCATTATTTATGATTTGATCGATTCCGACCAACGAGAAATTAAAGGTCATATACTCAACAATTGGTCGATTTCCATTCATGGCAGAACCGATAGCAATTCCTGAGAATCCAAGTTCAGCAATAGGTGTGTCGATAACACGTTTGGCACCAAATTCGTCCAGCATCCCTTTACTGGCTTTATAAGCTCCGTTGTATTCGGCAACTTCTTCACCCATTAAATATATACTTTCGTCACGACGCATTTCTTCGCTCATCGCTTCGCAAATGGCTTCTCTAAATTGTAAGGTCTTCATATCTGTGTCCACCTATGGCGGATAGCTTTTAGTTATGATTTATTTTTATGGCTTCTGATATCCGAAAAATTCGCAGAGACAGAACAACAAAAATAATATTATTTATTTGTTTCAGCCGAAGAAATTACAAATTGATGCAATGTTCTTCATAATATATTGCCGTCAGTTAGTTCTTTCTGAAGCTTTTTATTTGCTATAAAGTCCATTTTAACCACTTGCAAGGTGAATACACGGAAGAGGGAAAGTGAAATAAAATCAGAATCGCAAGCTTCAGTAAGAGCTGTTATAACATTCAGCGAAATTGAAATTCTTTCAGAAAAGAACAAAATTTTTTATTATGCACGCATAGTAAAATTCAGAATATATTAGTATCTTCGCACACTGTTAAACAGTAACTTTTTAAGTGAATGTTTAGCGATAAAACCGAAGCAGATGTCAGACTCGGTTTTTCTAAAAATTTCATAAATAAAAAAATACTTCAAATATGAAAATATTAGTGTGTATAAGTCACGTACCGGACACAACTTCAAAGATTAACTTTACCGATGGGGATACCAAATTCGACACCAATGGCGTGCAATTTGTAATCAATCCCAACGATGAATTTGGATTGACCAGAGCTATGTGGTTTAAGGAAAAACAAGGTGCCACAGTGCATGTAATAAATGTAGGAGGGCCGGAAACAGAGCCAACATTGCGTAAAGCATTGGCAATTGGTGCAGACGAAGCTATTCGTGTTAATACACCAGCAACCGACGGATTTTCTGTCGCCAAACAATTGGCAAATGTTGCTAAGGAAGGCGCATACGATTTAATCATTGGCGGACGTGAATCGATCGATTACAATGGAGGAATGGTTCCCGGAATGTTAGCGAAGCTAATTGGTGCAAATTTTGTAAATACTTGTATTAGTCTGGAAGTAAATGGAAATGAAGCTACTGCGATTCGTGAGATTGACGGTGGTAAAGAAACTTTAAAAACATCACTTCCATTGGTAGTTGGTGGTCAAAAAGGATTGGTAGAAGAAAGTGATTTACGCATCCCAAATATGCGTGGAATTATGCAAGCAAGAAGCAAACCATTGACAGTTAAAGAACCCGCTGATGCGACATCAGAGACGGTAGCTGTGAGCTTCGAAAAACCAGCACCTAAAGGAGCGGTAAAACTGGTAGATAATGTAGATGACTTAATCAATCTTTTACACAACGAAGCTAAAGTGATATAAATAATTATTAACCATCTCTCCCCTCTCCCTCGAAGGAGAGGGGTTGAGGGTGAGGATGTTTTAGCCGAATCATAAACGCATAATACCCTCGTTTTTCCTCTAAACGGAGAGCCTAATAAATAATACAATATGAGTGTTTTAGTATATACAGAATCAGAAGAAGGGAAGTTTAAGAAGATAGCTTTAGAAGCAGTTTCTTATGCAAAAGGGATTGCAGACGCGATGGGAACATCGGTAACCGCAGTTGCCATCAATGGTGGAAATGCAAGTGAATTGGCAACCTATGGTGCTGCTAAGATTCTTGAAGTTTCAAATGACTCTTTAACGAATTTCAATGCCGAAGCTTACGCAGATGTAGTGGCTCAGGCAGCAAAGAAAGAAGATGCAAAAGTGGTGATTTTAACAGCCAGTGCTAATAGTAAATTTATGGCACCTTTGGTTGCCGTTAATCTGGAAGCCGGATACGTTCCAAACGTCACAGGTTTACCAGTAAGCACTTCGCCTTTTAAGGTAAAGCATAGTGTTTTCACAAATAAAGCATTCTCTTTTACAGAGATTACGACAGACATAAAACTAGTCGGTTTGGCTAAAAATGCATACGGACTTAAAGAAGCTTCGGCTGCAGGTGCAAGCGAAAATTTTGCACCTAATCTTGATGCACATGATTTCGATATGAAAATTGTATCTGTTGATAAGGCGACCGATAAAGTCACAATTGCAGATGCAGAAATTGTAGTTTCTGGTGGAAGAGGATTAAAAGGTCCGGAAAACTGGGGAATGATCGAAGAGCTTGCAGGAATACTTGGAGCTGCAACGGCTTGTTCTAAACCCGTTAGTGATATGGGGTGGAGACCTCATAGTGAGCATGTTGGACAAACTGGAAAGCCAGTAGCTGCTACTTTGTACATCGCGATCGGTATTTCAGGAGCGATACAACATCTAGCCGGAATTAACTCATCGAAGGTAAAAGTTGTAATTAATAATGATCCCGAGGCGCCTTTCTTTAAAGCAGCAGACTACGGTATCGTTGGAGATGCGTTTGAAGTGATCCCGCAACTCAATGAAAAATTAAAAGAGTTTAAGGCTCAGAACGCATAATTTTTGTTACTTTGTGCCTAAATACAAGGGCTGTTTAAAGTAGGACACGTCCTACTTTAAACAGCTTTTTTTATTTAAAATTTTGTAATTTTAATGGTTTATGTGAGTATTTTTCATCACATTTTTATTAAAAGAAAAACGCTTTAACCAATTATGCAATTCACATTTAAGTTTTTAGGCTTTCATTTTGAAGGGAAATTTAGGGGAATATTTGCGCAACGAAAAGATCATAGATGAGTCTCGTTAGATTAAATATAAAAGGAATTTCTTATAGTCAAACTCAAAATGGAGCTTATGCTTTAATATTGAGTGAGGTTGGTGGTGAAAGAAAACTTCCAATCGTTATTGGTGCATTTGAAGCACAATCTATAGCAATAGCCCTCGAGAAAGAAATCAAACCTCCCCGACCACTTACTCACGATCTTTTCAAAAACTTCTCAGACCGTTTTGAGATCGTTGTAAAGCAAGTAATTATACATAAGTTAGTTGATGGAGTTTTCTATTCCAGCATTATCTGTGAGCGCGACAAAATAGAGGAAATTATCGATGCCAGAACCAGCGATGCTATTGCATTGGCACTTCGTTTTAAAGCACCCATTTTCACTTATAAAAACATTCTCGATAAAGCTGGTATTTACCTAAAAACATCTCCAAAGAAGAAATCTCAGAATATTTCTGAAAAAGAAGATGCTGTGATCGACGAACTTATTTTAGGGACAGACAAAGAATCTGTAAAATCCACAGGGGTAGATTATAGCAAGCACAATCTAAAAGAACTTAATCAAATGCTCGATCAGGCAGTAGCAAATGAAGATTACGAAACAGCTGCCAGAATAAGAGATGAAATTTCAAAAAGATAGATTCAAAATATTCCGGTTATCGTTAATGGTTCTCGGTTTTTTAAAAAATTGACCCTTTATATTATGAAGAGAATTTTATTAGTTGCCTTTTGTTTTATTTTCTTCGGAAGTTTTGGGCAAACACTAGATAAGAATTGGAATTTTTCGAAGGTCGAAAATCAAAATGGTGAGGCTTTGTTCCCTGTTAATTCTGAAACCGATCATTTTAATCTGAAAGATGGCGCCTTCGAATATACTCTTGAAGCAAAGAATAATTTAAAAGCCTCAGGAGATTATATCTATCAGAACAACCTTCTAGTACTTTTCTTCAATAAACCCACAGATACCATTCGGAGATACCGTGTTACCGAAGTGACAGATAGCAGCTTGGTGTTTTCAGAAAATAATGTAAAGTATCTTTTTAAAGCAGCAAATACTTCCGAAGCTCTTCCAATAACCACAACTCCTGAGAACGCTGATATAATACCTGTTCAAGGATTTTCAATAAATAGCTTGTGGCGTGGAGTATTAGGGATGATCACGCTTATATTTATTGCTTTCTTATTTAGTAATAACCGAAAGGCCATTAATTGGAAAACGGTTGGAATCGGACTCACATTTCAACTCATCATTGCCATTGGAGTTTTAAAAGTGCCGCTAATAAAAAGTATTTTTGAAGGCATTGGGAAAGTATTTATCAATATTCTCGATTTTACCCGTGCAGGAAGTAAGTTTTTATTCGAAGGTTTAGTAGTCGATATGGATACCTTCGGGTTCATTTTTGCCTTTCAGGTGTTACCTACAATTATCTTCTTTTCGGCATTAACTTCGGTATTGTTTTATCTGGGCATCATTCAGAAAGTGGTAAAAGCGATGGGATGGCTCTTAACGAAAACTCTAAAAATTTCGGGTGCTGAAAGTCTAAGTGTAGCAGGAAACATTTTTTTAGGTCAAACTGAAGCCCCACTATTGATAAAGGCTTATCTCGAAAAAATGAACAAGTCCGAAATGTTACTTGTTATGATTGGTGGGATGGCAACTGTGGCAGGTGCTGTACTTGCTGCCTATATTGGTTTCCTGGGAGGAGAAGATCCTGAATTAAGACTTATTTTTGCAAAACACCTTCTGGCCGCATCTGTAATGGCGGCACCCGGAGCGATTGTAATCTCCAAAATTCTATATCCGCAAACCGAAGAAGTGAATACCGATGTACGGGTTTCTACCGAAAAAATTGGCTCGAATATACTCGATGCTATCGCGAATGGAACTACAGAGGGATTACGTCTGGCTGTGAATGTGGGAGCCATGTTATTGGTATTTGTGGCTTTTATTGCTATGATAAATGGCATTTTAGGATATATTGGTGGCGTAACCCCTATTAATGGTTGGGTGGCAGACAATTCATCGTATCCTGCGTTATCACTTGAAGCAGTGCTGGGAACAATTTTTGCACCTTTAATGTGGTTGGTCGGTGTTGCTACTGAAGATATGATGTTGATGGGGCAATTACTAGGAATAAAACTAGCGGCAAGTGAGTTTGTAGGCTATATTCAATTAGCAGAACTAAAAGATGTTGGCAATCTTCTTCACTTGAAATATGAAAAATCAATCATTATGGCAACGTATATGCTTTGTGGATTTGCTAATTTTGCCTCTATCGGAATTCAAATAGGAGGAATAGGATCGCTAGCTCCCGGACAGCGTAAAACACTTTCAAAATTTGGTATGCGTGCCTTATTAGGTGGAACAATCGCATCTTTAATCTCTGCTGCCATTGCTGGAATGATTATTGGATAGGAATGTTGGATAGTTGGATTAAAAAATAACTTTGCAACTCTGAAACTTTGATTCTCTGTAGCAAAAATTAAGGTCGTTAATAACTATTGATAACTGAAAGGCAATCATTTCAACAAATATGCGTTCACTTTTTTACATTTAGACCGAAAATTATTAAGTATTTATGAAGCAATATCACGACCTAATAAAACATGTTGTAGAATACGGAACTGAAAAACACGACCGTACTGGAACCGGTACTAAAAGCGTTTTTGGCTACCAAATGAGATTCGATCTAAGTGAGGGATTCCCTATGGTAACCACTAAAAAATTGCATCTGAAGTCCATTATTTATGAACTATTGTGGTTTTTAAATGGTGATACAAACATTAATTACCTTCAGGAGAACGGGGTGAGGATTTGGAACGAATGGGCCGATGAAAAAGGAAATCTAGGTCCGGTATATGGGCATCAGTGGAGAAATTGGAATAGCGAAGAGATTGATCAAATTTCAGAAATAATACAAACCTTAAAAACAAATCCCGATAGTCGTCGGATGTTGGTTAGCGCCTGGAATCCAAGTGTAATGCCAGATACGAGTAAGCCATTTGCAGAAAATGTTGCCAATGGAAAAGCTGCACTCCCTCCCTGCCATGCATTTTTTCAGTTTTATGTAGCCAATGGAAAATTATCATGCCAATTGTATCAAAGAAGTGCCGACATATTCCTTGGCGTACCTTTCAATATTGCATCCTATGCATTATTTACAATGATGATGGCACAAGTTTGCGGACTGGAAGCCGGTGACTTTATCCACACTTTTGGTGATGCGCATATATACAATAACCATCTGGAACAAATTGAACTTCAATTGTCCAGAGAACCAAAGTCTTTACCTAAGATGTTGCTAAATCCGGAAGTAAAGGATATATTTGATTTCAAATTTGAAGACTTTACCTTAGTCGATTATCATCCACATCCTCACATTAAAGGAGCTGTGGCAATTTAAATTTTTAAAACCTACTTATGAAAAACCTATTTATCATCGCTTGCCTATTTGTTTCAACATCATTCTTAGCTCAATCGGAATGGGGTGATGTAAACAAAAACAAACTTACAATGAAAGAGATCGCACCGGTATGGCCAGGTTGTGAAGCTGATAATTCTGCCAAGAGAGATGCTTGTTTCGATCAAAAACTTACTCAGCATATCATCAAAAACTTTAAATACCCTGCTACTGAATACAAAAACAATGTACAAGGCAAGGTGGTTGTTGAATTTATAATTAATGAGAAAGGAATGGTAGATGTTAAAAATGTAACTGGTGGTAATGCTGGTTTACAAGCTGAAGCCAAACGAAATATCATGGCAATTCCAAAAATGAAACCTGGTCTGTTGGGTGGAAAACCAAGAGCTATCAAATACACGGTGCCTTTTAATTTCAAGACCGGAAAATAAACTAAGATTTATCAAAAGAGGAAATTTTTATCCTTTTACAATAAATGAGCTACTATTATTCGATAGTGGCTTTTTTTATTTAAAGACTTTAATCAATTTCTCCAAATCCTCCTCGGTATTGTAGAAATGAAATCCGACTCTGATTCCTTTACCGCGTTGAGAACAAATTATCTTGTTCTCTTTTAATTTCTGAAAAATCGCATCACCTCCTTTTAGGCTGAAAATATTTGAATGCTGCTCACGATTAAGGGTAGTCTCATCTAACAAATCTAATTCAGCAAATCGCAATTTTGCAAGTGTGCTCAATGAAGCTATCCTTTCTGAAATTACATCCATCCCAATATTTTCCATATTCAAAATCGATTGTTCCAGACTTCCATAATTTAAAGTGTCCTGATGACCAGGTTCGAAGTGCTTTACATAAGCAAAATCATTTCGTTTACTAAAAATAGCATCAGCCGAGTTAAACCCAATGGTTTCTGGTAATATCTTTCTTTGTGCATCCTCTTTTATCATAAGCAGGCCATTTCCATAGCCCGAAAGCATCCATTTATAAGTACTTGCGGCCACAACATCTAACGGACTTTCAGAAAAACTAAACTCGCTTGTGCCTAAAAACTGAGTACCATCTCCAATTAATAATAAATCCGGATGATATGCTTTGAGTCGTTTTAAAAAATCAAAATCAATCTTAATACCTGTGAGATACTGAACTATGCTAAAAGCAAATACATCGGGTTGATGTTCACGAACCGCTTCTTCAATATTTTGCTCAAGATTTGTATCAACCTCAGCGTAGCACACATCAAAATCGCGATTCTCTACAGGCCAATTAATTGATGGATAATCGGTTTTTAACAATAGTACTTTTTTGTTCTTCGGAAGACCATTTAATAGGGTGTTAAATCCAAAAGAGAAATTTGGAATCAGCGCGATTTCCATTTCCGAAGCACTAAAAAAACGTGCCACTGTACTACGAATTCTTTCAATATGTGGTTTATGAAGATCCCTAAATACACTTCCTCCTTTTAGCAAACGATCATCCTGCTCTCTACGCCATTCGGTAAGGGTTTTGGATAGAAGACCACAAGAGGCTGTGTTGAGATAAGTATATTCTTGTAATACGGGAAATTCTTTCTTTAAATCGGTCATAAAAATGGAAAGCAATAAATGAATTTTAGGTAAATTTACAATAAAGGACACTTCAGCAAGTCGCGACGAAGTAACGTAAAAATACGCAACTATGTTTTCAAAATCTAAAAATCAAGAAAGAATCGATCCCCAGCAAAGAGAGCAGTATGAGTATGCCCGTGCACGCATTGGACAAAAGAAAAAACTGATGCGCCATTTTATTATCTTTCTCGCAGGATCTGTATTTTTAATCATCATCAATCCTGTTTTGGGATATGGTAATGAATTTTTTATTAAAGACTGGTTTGTATGGGCTATTTTAATCTGGGCCTTTTTGTTTCTGATTCATCTTTTTAATGTCTTTGTGATGAACCGTTTTATGGGTAGAGAATGGGAATCCCGCCAACTAGAGCTATTAAAAGCGAAACAGGAAAAACGCATTTCAGAATTAGACAAGCAAGTAACCAAAGAAGTAATAACTGAAGAAGTAAAAAAAAAGATAGAGAACGACAGCATACCCCCAAAAAGAATATGATTACAATGATAGCCGCCGCCGGCGAGAACAACGAACTTGGCAAAGATAATGATCTCGTATGGCATCTTCCAGATGATTTCAAACGCTTTAAACAACTTACAACCGGTCATTTTATCATAATGGGGAGAAAAACCTTCGAATCCTTCCCTAAGCCATTACCCAACAGAGTGCATTTGGTGATCACCAGAGACAAAACCTATAAAAAAGAGGGCGCTGTTATAGTTCATAGTTTGGACGAAGCTATTATAAAAGCAGCCGGAGACACACAAGCTTTTATAATTGGTGGCGGTGAAATCTACAAACTTGCCATAGAAGTAAGTGATAAAATTGAATTGACAAGAGTACATCACAGTTTCGATGCCGATACATTTTTTCCTGAAATTCCTTCGGAAGAATGGCAATTGGTGAATGAAACCTTTCACGAAAAAGATGAAAGACATAAGTATGCGTTTACTTATCAGACTTGGGTACGACGATAAAATCAATAATTTCTAATTGTTATCTAAGTGGTTATAATGGATCGCATTGTTCAACATATAGCAACAAAATATAAGCTAGATATAAAATCTGTAACACCCTTATCAGGCGGTGATATCAATAAAGTTTTTAAGCTGAAATGCGCTTCGGAAGACGTTGTTATTAAACTCAGTAACAAGTCGGAGTTCCATGCTATGTTTGAAACTGAAGCCAAAGGCTTAGAACTTTTGCAATCTACCAGAAGTTTTCGAATACCTAAGGTGATTGGAACAGGTGATTTTGTAGATGAAACATATCTCCTTTTAGAATATATTCCCCATGGAACCCCTTCACCTGATTTCGATTTAAAATTTGCCAACAATTTAGTTATGCTTCATCAAAATACGCAGCGACATTTTGGACTCCCATATTCCAATTACATAGGAAGTTTACCGCAATACAACGGCGAAGAATCAACAGCTACAGGGTTTTATATTGATCAACGATTACAACCTCAACTTGAAATCGCGTATGATTTAGGCTTTCAATTTCCAAATATTGATCTTTTCTTCGGAAATATTACTGATGAAATTCCAGAGGAGCCTCCGGCTTTAATTCATGGTGATCTATGGAGTGGTAATTTTTTGATCGCTTCGGAAGGGTCTCCGGTATTGATTGACCCAGCAGTATCGTTTGCGATTCGCGAGATGGACCTAGGAATGATGAAGCTATTCGGTGGTTTTTCCGAAGCCATTTATTCAGAATATAACAACATATTTCCATTAGTTGAAAATTGGGAAAATCGGATTCAAATCTGGCAATTGTATTACTTGCTGGTGCATTTAAATCTGTTTGGGAGTGGCTATTATTCACAAGTAAAAAGCATTATAAAAAGATATTCATAGAATAAATTATATTTTTGTCATTAACTAATCAATAAGACCCAAAGAAAGAAATATCTTCCCGGTTTTTTAAACTAGAATTCATGAAAGCATATATATTTCCAGGACAAGGAGCTCAATTCACAGGAATGGGGCTCGACCTTTACGATAATTCTCAAAAAGCAAGAGCTCTTTTTAATCAGGCGAATGAAATTTTAGGGTTTGACATCACTAAAATTATGTTCGAAGGAACAGCAGAGGAATTAAAAGAAACTAAGGTTACACAGCCAGCTATTTTTCTACATTCTACTATTTTTGCTGAAGTAATGGGTGATTCATTTCAACCAGATATGGTGGCAGGTCATTCACTTGGTGAAATCTCGGCACTTGTTGCAAATAGAACTCTTGCATTTAGCGACGGACTTCAATTGGTTTATAAAAGAGCACTGGCTATGCAAAAAGCCTGCGAACTTACGCCATCCACAATGGCAGCTGTATTAGGTCTGGATGATAATATCGTTGAAGAAATTTGTGCAAAAACACCAGGAATCGTAGTTGCCGCCAATTACAACTGTCCAGGTCAATTGGTGATCTCAGGTGATATTCAAGCTGTAAGTACCGCATGCGAATCATTGAAAGAAGCTGGCGCGAGAAGAGCATTGATGCTACCCGTGGGAGGTGCTTTTCATAGTCCGTTAATGGAACCAGCCCGAGAGGAATTAGCCGCTGCCATAGAACAAACAATCTTTACTGCTCCCGCATGCCCTATCTATCAAAATGTAGGTGCGATTGCGGTGACCAATGCAGAGATAATAAAAAAGAATCTTATTGATCAGCTTACTGCGCCTGTAAAATGGACACAGAGTATACAAAATATGATTAAGGACGGCGCCACTCATTTTACCGAGGTAGGACCCGGGAATGTACTTCAAGGATTGGTGAAGAAAATCGATCAAAGTGCCGAGACATCTAAAGCAGAATTATAAAAAAAAGCCCTCTGATGAGGGCTTTTTTTTATGCATTTAGAACACAGTGTTCACAGTCTTTCGTTTCCCCGTAATACGTTTCCCTATATTTATGAAGCGTTTTAAATGGAATGCTTAAAAATGTCTTTTTAATATAAACCACTTTCGTAGTGAGCATTCCCATATTTTCGGTAAATCTCTTTTCCTTTTTCGTTTTTCTCTTTACTGATATCAATCTCATGTCCTTTTCTTTCAGGTGCAAAGGTTGAAAAAGAAGGGTGCAAATACAAAAGCTGGGAGTTAAACCTTCGTTAAACCATGTTAACATAAGGAACCAAATAAAAAAAATCTCCGTGGGACGGAGATTTTTTCTGAGGAATTCCACCCCGCAGGGTGGGGTATATATAAATTAGGGTTGTGTTAGTTAGTATTCAATAACAATTCCTAAATTTCATTTATGATGAAATCTCTGAAAAAAACAACGCAAGTAATTATAGCTCTCACAATAACAGCACTTTAAACAACTTAGTTTATTGTTTTATCTATAAATAGCAAATTGTATACAAAGTAAAAAGTGTGTAATAAATACACATAATTGTATAATTATTACACACTTTTTGGATACCTATGACTTATATCCCTAGATTTTTCGGACTTTTTTTTCCCATTTCCATGCGGACGCCAAGGCATCTTCCATGGTTTTCTCCGATTTCCAGCCAAGTTCTTTGTTCGCTTTCTCCGTATCCGCGAATACAGCTTCCACATCACCTGGACGCCGATCCACTATTTTATAATTTAAGGATTGATTGGTCACTTTTTCAAAAGCATTAATCACTTCCATCACAGAGCTTCCTCGACCTGTTCCAACATTGAATATTTCAAAAGCATCTGTATTTTGATCATTAAGCAATCGCTTCAGAGCAATTACATGAGCCTTTGCAAGGTCAACTACATGAATATAATCACGTACACAGGTTCCATCATCTGTATTGTAATCATTTCCGAAGACCATTAACTGCTCCCTTAAATTTGCTGCAGTTTGCGTAATAAATGGCACCAAATTTTGAGGAACACCTACGGGCAATTCACCAATTTGAGTAGAATGGTGTGCACCTATTGGATTAAAATAACGTAAAGCGATTGATTTCATTTCGGTAACAGCACAGGTGTCGGCAATTATTTCTTCACTTATCTGCTTGGTATTACCATAAGGCGAAGTGGCTACCTTTACCGGTGCGTTCTCGGTAATAGGTAATGAATCCGGCTCCCCGTAAACAGTGCAAGAAGAACTAAAAATAAAATTGTTAATATGATGTGCTTTGCTTTCCTGAAGCAAATATATAAGCGTATGTAGGTTGTTCTCGTAATACAATAATGGGTTTTCAACACTTTCGCCGACTGCTTTACTCGCAGCAAAATGAATAATTCCATCTATTGAAGTATGCTTTTTAAAAAACTTGGAAACATCCGCTTTATTTCTAAGGTCAAGTTTTGCGAAAGTTGGAGACACTCCTGTTATCGTTATTATACCATCAAGTACTTCCAGTGTAGAATTGGAAAGGTTATCGATAATTATCACCTCGAATCCAGCGTTTTGAAGTTCTACAACAGTATGAGAACCAATATAACCCAAGCCGCCCGTTACAAGTATTTTTTTCATGTTTTTCAAATTACTTTGACACCCTATTTGGTTACAAAATCGATAATCGTTTTTGTAATAAACTCAATCTGTTCAGTATCGAGTTCTGTATGCATAGGTAGTGAAATCACTTCTTTTACTAATTGGTTGGCTACTGGAAAGTCCGACTCCTTGTAACGAGAATCGGCATACGCCTTTTGACTGTGTAAAGGAATGGGATAATAAACTCCACAAGGGATATTATGTTCGCTTAAATGTTTAACCAGTGCATCCCTGTTAGCTGTTAAAATGCGCAGCGTATATTGATGAAAAACATGACAGTCGCAGGTGTCACAAATGCTATTTCCAGCATCGCAAAAACCGGTAGGTGTCACTATGCTTTCAATTCCTTTGAAAGCCTCTGTATATTGTCTAGCTGCATTTCTTCTGGATTCGTTATAAGTATCCAAATTTGGTAATTTCGCTCGTAACACGGCTGCTTGAATAGAATCTAATCTGGAATTTACACCAACCACATCGTGATGATAACGTTCGTACATTCCGTGGTTTACAATACCTCTAATGGAATGTGCCAGAGCGTCGTCATTCGTGAAAATAGCTCCTCCATCACCATAACAACCTAGGTTTTTTGAAGGGAAAAATGATGTTGACGCTATGTGTCCAATAGTTCCGCTCTTTTTCTTGCTACCATCTTTTGAAGTATAATCGGCTCCTATTCCTTGTGCATTGTCTTCTATTACGAACAAATTATGTTGTTCGGCGATTTCCATAATTTCATCCATATTGGCCGATAAGCCAAATAAATGAACTGGTACAATCGCCTTCGTTTTTGGCGTTATGGCCCTTTTAATTGCTTCAATATCGATATTGAAATTTACGGGATCCACATCAACCAAAACAGGAGTTAGCTGTAATAAAGCAATCACTTCAACCGTTGCGGCGAAAGTGAAATCGGCTGTGATCACCTCATCTCCGGGCTTTAAACCGAGGCCCATCATTGCAATTTGCAACGCATCGGTACCATTAGCACATGGAATGACATGTTTCACACCTAAATAATCCTCTAGTTCTTTTTGGAAATTATGCACTTCAGGACCATTGATGAAAGCAGTGCTTTCAATAACTTCACTGATCGATCGATCTACTCGCTCTTTTATGCTTTGATATTGACCTTTTAGGTCAACCATTTGTATTTTTCGCATAGGTTTTCTGAAAAAATTCGTTACAATGCCGTAAAATTACGAAAATAGAAAACGGTAGCCAATGTAATTAATCAAAGAAGCGTATTTTAGCTTTTCAGTTATAGCTCATGCGAATTTTATACAATTATTTAACCAAAATAAGTTACATTTTTCTTTACGGTGCCGGGTTAATTAGCCCGAAGATGAGACTTTTTATGCAAGGAAGAAAGGGCGTTTTCGAAACACTTCTCAAGCAAATCGACGAAAATGACAAGACTATCTGGTTTCATTGTGCTTCATTGGGAGAATTTGAACAAGGGGTCCCTATTATTGAAGCCGTTAAGGTTTTACTGCCGAAGTACAAGATCGTAATCTCATTTTTTTCACCCTCAGGTTTTGAAGTGAAAAAAAACACCTCTCTTGCTGATGTAGTAGTCTACTTACCTCTAGACACTCGTTCAAATGCGAAAAAATTTATAGAAGCTGTTCATCCTTCACTTGCTGTATTTGTGAAATATGAATTCTGGCCAAACTACCTTTTTGAACTCGAAAAAGCTAATATTCCAACATTGTTAGTATCGGGATTATTCAGACCTGAGCAGGTGTTTTTTAAATCCTACGGTAGCTTTATGCGAAAAGCACTAGGGAGTTTCGACCATATTTTTATTCAGAATGAGAGCTCAAAAGATTTGTTAGCGAAGCTCGATATTACTAAAACTACTATGAGTGGAGACACTAGATTTGATAGGGTTTCTCATCAGATCGAGCAGGATAATACTATTGAATGGCTGCAAATTTTTAAAGGCGATACTCTCTGTATTGTCTGCGGGAGTACCTGGCCAAAGGATGAGGCGGTGTTATTGGATTATATAAACGCTTCGGAAGGAGTTAAATTCGTGATCGCGCCACACAAGATTGATGAGAGAAAAATCGAAGCTTTCCGAAGTAAGATCAATAAAAACGTCATTCTTTATTCCGAATTAAAGTCGGAAGGAGCTCTTTCGGAAGCATCCGTTTTAGAGTCGGCAGCTGTATTTATTATTGACATTATTGGCTTACTCACTAAGATTTACAGTTATGCAGATATTGCCTATGTAGGTGGGGCCATGGGGAAAACGGGCTTGCATAATATCCTTGAACCGGCCACCTTCGGAATACCGGTAATTATTGGAAAGAATTTTGATGATTTTCCTGAAGCCAAACGATTGCAGCAACTAGCAGGGCTTTTTTCTGTTTCTAATTCTGAAGAATGCACTCAAGTTCTAAGCAAACTTGTAAAGGATAATTCCTTCCGAAGTAAAACAGGAATGATAGCCGGTCATTTTATTAATAACAATACAGGAGCTACCAAAAAGGTACTAGCACATATTGAAAATTTACACCGAGACGGCCTTATTTAAATATCTTCGGAAAGGCAACATTTCTTTATAAACCTCTATTACTCTATCGTCGAAATTAGAGTTAGCCACTTCTTTTTCAGAAAAAGAACAACTCACAGCAAACGACTTCCGTCTCAATAGCTCAATATGTTTATGATCTTGAGCGTATCCTCTTGGAGCTGTTTTCAACACAACACCCTCGATCATATCACCAAACATCTTCTTGAAACTTTTTTTATTCAATATCTTAAAAAAATCATCCCCGTTATAATCGATCGCTTCACGAATACTTTTAAGCTTTTTGGAAGATGGATGCCAATAACCTCCACCAATGTAAGCGCCATTTAAACCTATTTCTATATAAAAATCCCCTTCTTTACTTTGTTGATCCAAACCAGCACCAAAATGATCTTTATAAATAGGTTTAGTGGGATGGAACATGAGATTGTTATTGATGCGGTTGATTGCCTTCTTTCCCGGAGTATCGAAATAATTAGGATCGATCGCTGCCAATTTATCGTTCATAGCTTCTAGCCATTCAATATAAAAATCTCTAACATCATAATACTCCTTTCTATGAAGATCCATCCATTCTTTATTGTTATTCAATTGAAGTGTAGCAAGGAAATCACGTAATTGATGGAAGGACATAAAAAGAAATTTCAGGTTTTGTATTGGCAAATATATAAGTAAACTTTAATAAAATTTTATCATCTCTAAATGTTAAAATTTGTAGATTTGCTCAAATAATTAACATTTTCAATCAAATATGAAAAACACAATAATCATTCTTACTTTAGTATTTTCAACCTTTTTTGTTAGTTCTTGTAGAGAAACCAAAACGGAAACTAAAACAGTAATAAAAGAAGTGCAAGTTGAAACTAAAGAAAAAGGAAGCATTCTTGAAAGAACCGCGAAGGAAATTGACAAGGAAGTCAACGAAGAAGTGGACAAGGCTATAGATAAAATAGGGAATGACGATTAATTATAAACACTAACACTATATATATCATGAAGAAATTAATTTTAAGTTTAGCATTGGTTTTTGCTTTTGGAACAACTTTAACTTCCTGTAGAGACACGAAAAAAGAAGAAGTAGAAATCAATATCGACGACAATGACGATGTACAAGATGTTATTGACGACGTTGAAGACGCTGTTAACGAAGGCGTTGATGAAATAAAGGAGAACACAGGTACAGGTGGAACTGATGACAACTAATGTTGCAACCATCAATATCCTTTTACTATAATTAATATTAAATCAACAATCGATATGAAAAAAATAGCATTTATTGCTTTAACCGCATTATTTTTAGGAACATCATTAACTTCTTGTAGAGAGCAAAAATCTGAGAAAGAAACGCTCATTGAAGAAATGAAAGCAGATGGAGCCGACATTAAAATAAAAGATGGCGGTGATAAAATAAAAATGGAAACTGATGATAAGGAAGTCAAAATAAAGACTGACGACGACGGAAACGTTAAGATCAAAGTCGACGATAACGATTAATCAGTCATCCAATCAAACAAAAAGCGACTCTAAGAAGAGTCGCTTTTTTTATGTGTTTAGGTTATTAATTTGACCTTTTAATTCTTCCATGGATTGTTGCAGCTGTCGTAAAAGACCACTTTCTGTAGGTTCATCGATTCCGAAAGTGAGTTTGCTATTAACCATCCACAGTTCCTGAATATCGTTGATATCTACATTTATTGGCAGGTAATCTTCATTTAAGGAAATAAGTCGAACTTTATCCGGTGCGTTAGGCACTTTTTGCAATTTCTTTACAAGTACCGAATCATGTAATACAACAATGTATATTTTACTATCGCTGGCTTCAGAAATAGAAGGTACTGCTCTACCAAGTACCCACTCATTAGGACGAATATTAGGAAGCATACTATCCCCTTCCACTTGAAAACCTCTATAAGTTGCATTTCTATACTCTGGCAGAGGAATATTAAATGCGGGCAGGCTTTCATACCAATCAACATCCTGTATATTATGTGGATATCCGGCAGCAGCTTTTTGGTTTACTAGTAGAATAGTCTCTTTATCTTCTTTGTCAATACTAATCACTTTTGGACTTACATCTCCGCCATTGACATTTACAAATTGTGTGAAACTTTTTCCGAAGAGCCACAACGGATTAATATTGAATTGACGTAGTAATTCCATTACTACTTTTCCAGACAGCTTGGTCTTTCCTCGTTCAATATCGGCCGTACCGCTTTTTATTCCCAAAATTTCTGCAAATGATTGTTGCGTATGATGCAATTCTTCACGTAGTTTTTTAAAACGTCTAGCCTCAATTGATAACTTTGTGTCCATACTCAAAAATACAATTTTTTGGAATAGTTCCTAATTTTTTATGGATTATTTCCGTTTTAATTGGAAATAATCCATAATTTTGTATTTATTCCAATATACGCTATGAATTTTGAACGAATAAAAGAAAAATTAAACATCCTTGCTGATGCTGCAAAATACGATGTTTCCTGCTCCTCCAGTGGCAGTAAAAGAGCTAATAAAAATAAAGGTCTTGGAGATAGTAGTGGTATGGGTATTTGCCATACTTATTCCGAAGATGGACGTTGTGTTTCCCTTTTAAAAATACTACTTACAAACCATTGTATTTTTGATTGTGCTTACTGTGTTACGCGAAAAAGTAATGATATTAAAAGAGCTGCCTTTAAAGTTCAGGAAGTAGTTGATCTTACCATAAATTTCTATCGAAGAAATTACATTGAAGGGCTCTTTTTAAGCAGCGGTATTTTTAAAAATGCAGATTATACCATGGAGCGCTTGATTTCAGTGGCTAAGAAGCTCAGGGAAGAAGAAAATTTTAACGGCTACATTCATCTGAAATCGATTCCCGGGGCTAGTGATGAACTCATGCGCGAAGCCGGTTTGTACGCCGATAGACTGAGTGTGAATATTGAAATACCTTCAGAAAAAGGGCTAAAACTCTTGGCGCCAGAGAAAAACAGAAAGGATTTTATCCAGCCTATGGAAAAGGTGAAAAATGAAATTCTTCAGTATAAAAGTGAAAAGAAACTTATAAAAAGTACACCACTCTATGCACCCGCCGGCCAAAGCACTCAAATGATCGTTGGCGCAAGTGGTGAAACCGATGCAGAAATCATGTATACGTCTGCCTATTTTTATAAAAATTTTAATCTAAAGCGGGTCTACTATTCCGGCTATATTCCTATTAGTTATGATACACGCTTACCCAGCATCGGCACAGAAGTTCCGCTTCTCAGAGAAAATCGGTTGTATCAAACCGACTGGTTACTTCGCTTTTATGGTTTTGATGTACGAGAATTGCTGAATAAAGAATATCCAAATTTAGATTCAGATATAGATCCGAAACTAAGTTGGGCGTTGCGAAATTTGGAACAATTTCCCATCGACATTAATAAAGCCGATAAAAGAATGTTAGCCAGAATTCCCGGTATTGGCATGAAATCGGTGTATAAAATAATACAGGCCCGACGTTTCAGAAACTTGACACTAGAACACTTAAAAGCTATTGGAATCGCCCTTAACCGAGCGAAATATTTCATAGTTTGTAACTCCCGTGATTTTGAAATCAAGGATCGAACTGCCGCGCAAATAAAGGGGCTTATTTTACAAGAATCGAATAGTAAGTTTAGAGGTGCGTACAGTCAACAACTCAATTTGTTTGAAACCAACAAGCTGACATCTGCATGAAGAAAATTTTAGTTTATGATGGAAGTTTCGATGGATTTTTGACTGCCGTTTTTACTATATATGAAGAGAAAATTCCGCTAGCGAGCATTCAGACCAAAAGGATAGCTTCGGAAAATTTTTTCGATACGCTCGAAACCGTTTTTACAGATAGAATCAAGGCAGAACGTGTATGGAAGGGAATTTGCCGTTATTTCTCTTCGGAAGGAAGACAGCAACTCTACAAAGCTTTTTTAAGTGAAATAACAGGAGTAGAAGACACAATGCTTTATGTAATTCGGAAGGCTTTTTCAGCGAAACAAAAAATAGAAAGCAATTTTACTGATCCACATATACTGAAGATTTCAAAAATTGCGAAAAGCGTAAGTCGTGAAAAGCACCGTATGGATGCCTTTGTTAGATTCAGACTTACCAAGGATGGAGTCTATTTAAGCACTATCGAACCCGATTTCAACGTGCTGCCTTTAAACGCCAAGCATTTTAAAAACAGGTATGCAGATCAAAAATGGATAATTTATGATTTGAAAAGAAATTACGGATTGTATTATGACCTGGAAAATGTAAATACGATCGAGATTGAGCTTACTGATGATGTAAATCTAAATAGTAATAAGCAGGTTTTCTTTACTTCAGAAGAAATCGAATACGAAGAATTATGGAAGAATTATTTCAAGAGTACTAATATTGTTTCTCGAAAAAACACAAAACTTCATTTACGTCACGTTCCGAAGCGCTATTGGAAATATTTAAGCGAAAAAGCGTACTAAGAAAAACCCCAATCAGCATTCTTATTTATAATATTATTATTCTAAGTCATTGACATTAAAGGACAAAAAACTTGAAATGACAACGACACTAATTAGAATGCACTCTAAAAAACACCAGAAGCGAATTAAAATTTCCGCGAAGACTCTCGATGTAACTTTGTAAGAATAAACAAGGGTATTATTTGTAACAAAAAATAAGAACCATAGATTATCATATCGTTAAAAAGAGTACTTTTGCGCGAAATATTAATCACTAATTTACATCAACAATGAAAAAATTAATTTTATCCCTTGCATCATTATGCTTAGTGCTTTCGATCTATTCTTGTAGAGAAACTACTGAAGAAAAAGCAGCTGATGCTTTAGAGAATGCAGTAGAAGACACTCAATCAAACTTAGAAAAGGCTGGTGATGCAATTGAAGAAGCAGTCGAAGATACAGGAGACGCTATTGAAGAAGGCGTACAGGAAGTTAAAGACGAAGTTGAAGGAAACGACGACAACTAATATTTTTCAAGCACAATAAAAAACCCCTTACTTAACTGTAAGGGGTTTTTTTATTATTTAAATGTAGGCCTAATTTGCAACTACTATAAATTCTGATCTACGATTTTCTTCATGTACGTAATCGGCACATTGTACACCATTTGAACATTGATTAACCAGAGCAGTTTCACCATAACCATTACCTGTAACACGGGATCTGTTTATTCCACCTGTTTCAACAATATAATTCATAGTCGCATGTGCTCTTCTTTCAGAAAGAATTTTATTATACGAATCTTTTCCGCGACTGTCTGTATGTGACCTTACGTCAATTTTCATGGTCGGATACTCTTTTAGAACCGCAATTACTTTTTGTAATTCTAAGGCAGCATCTTTTCGAATATTGTAGCGATCCAGATCAAAATAAATTGGATTGAGATTCAATATTTTTGCAAGATCACTTCCAACTTTGATTGGGCTAACAGTAAGATCCTGGCCTTTCTTAAGTTGTAATTTTCTTTCCAGTTTTATATTATTCTCTGAGCTACTGGCCAGCGTTTTTTCTTCAGTCGAATATCCATCCTTCGTTGACCGTACAGAGTAGGCTTTACTGCAGTCCAATTCGAAGCTAAATGCTCCACTGGCTGTTGAAACCGTTTCAGAAAGCATCATATTATCTTCATCCAGAAGCAATACTTTAGCATTTTCTATTGGCTGCTTACTTTTATTATCTATTACAACACCTTCAAGCTGCTGTGCACATTCGATTTCCAAAGGAGCTAATCTCTTAAAAGAATAAATATCATCATCACCTAATCCTCCCTTGCGATTGGAAGCAAAATAACCGCTTCCATCATTACTATCTATGATTAAAGAAAAATCATCTATATAACTGTTAATTGGTTTTCCGAGGTTATAAACTTCTTTGCCAGAGGCATTCTCATCCAAATCCATTACGAACACATCTAATCCTCCAAGACCAACATGGCCATCTGAAGAAAAATACAATTTATTGTCGGCACTCACAAATGGAAAAGTCTCACGTTCTTTCGTATTAACAGCATCTCCCAGGCTCATTGGTTCACTAAAACCTTCAGTTAGGATTTGCACTTTATACAGGTCTGACCCTCCTTTTCCACCTGGCATATCACTTGCAAAATACAAGGTTTTACCGTCTGGGCTTAAGGCAGGATGAGCAACAGAATACTGATTATTATTAAAAGGTAATTCTTCAATCTCCCAGTTTCCATTCTCTTTTTTTACACCTCTATAAAGCTTTAATCTATTGGTTCCGTTGGCGTCTTTTCTATACTTTCCTTTGGTATAATTATTTCGAGTGAAGTAAATAGTATCTCCACTTTTGGTAAATACCGCAGTCGATTCGTGGAATTTCGTATTGATTTTTCCACTTAATTCGTCAATATTTTTTTTTCCTTCGGAAGACTTATTGGAAATAATATATAGGTCTAGAAAAGGTTGTTCATTCCAGTCGTGCGTTCGTTGTCCGGCCGAATTTTCTCTTCCGTTTGAAGCAAACACTAGCTTATCCATATAATAAGATGGCGCAAAATCTGAAAGTTTAGAGTTGAAGTCGACTTTACTGACTTCAAATCTCTCTAACTCTGCTATCTTGTCTAAATATGCTCTTTCCTGTGCAAAGAAAACAGTTCGATTATCACTACCATTGATAGCGTAAAACTGTTCCATAATTTCGTTGGACGTTTCATAACGTTTCACACTCTTTAGGGATTGAGCATATCTGTATAAGTATTCGGAACTCATGTCAGATTTATAATTCTCATATAGGGCTCCATACCATTTAGCAGCACTTTCGTAATTTGCGGTGAAATAGTAAGAATCGGCTAATTTTTGAAGGATATCGGCAGAATGAAATCCGTTGTCGATAACTTTTAAGTACGCTTGTTGCGCATCTACAAAGGCATACTGTTCGTATTTTTTATTTCCTTTTTTAACCTTTCCTTCTTGTGCAAAAATTGTTGTTGTTCCAAGAAGAGCAAAAGCCAAAATTAAATTGAATGTAAATTTCATGTTTAAGTAGGTTTATTCGATTAGAAGAATCTAGGGGATACCATGTTTTCATTTTGTTTGAAGATCTCGTATCTCAAAAACACTTCAAAGGAACCGTTGTTATATCTGGATAATTCGGTTGTCTCACGATCGTAAGCGATTCCTAGCATTAACTGATCAGACAATTGAAATCCTGCCATTGCACTTATAGCTGCACTCCATCTGTAAGCGGCTCCTAATGTGAATTTTTTATTTATTAGGAAGTTAGCAGAAATGTCAACTTGCAAAGGAGCACCCTGAACTAATTTAGTTATAAAGGCGGGCTTAAATTTTAAATCTTCATTAATGTCGAAAGCATAACCCGACATAAGATAAAAGTTAATTTTTTCCTTGGCTGTTGCGCTCGAAGTACTATTAGGATCTACAGACGATTCATCAAAATGCTCTGTTTCCAAAATGTTCGGAGCACTTAATCCCAAGTAGAATTTATCGGTAAAATAATAGGCTCCTGCACCAAATTGTGGCGAGAACTTGTTGTCAATAAACACTTCAGCATCGGGATCTCCCTGGTTGTACGCGCCTTCGTATGCACGTTTACTATCGACATCAAGAAGGTGAGCTCCACCTTTTAAACCTAAGTTTAATCTTCCTTTTTCTGAAAGATGTAACGTATAGCTAAAATCAAGATCGAGATAGGTTTCCTGTGTAATAAAGATTTCATCACGCGTTGCGTTAAGTCCGAGTGACACATTTTTAGCAATTGGGGAATGCAAGGAAGCTGTATATGTTTTTGGCGTTCCTTTTATGTTATTCCCGAACCATTGATTTCTATAAAGTCCAAGAAAACTAAAAACATCTCGCGACCCTGCATATGCCGGATTAACACTTAGAGTGTTATACATATACTGCGTGTATTGCGCATCCTGCTGTGCGTTGGCGGTATAAGAGTATAACGCGAGGAGCAATAATACTAAAACAGTTAGTTTACTATTTTTCATACGTTTATTATTAAACCTGCCGAATCGGAAATCCGACAGGTATATATTTATTTATTAGTTTCTATTGATGTATAATGGACCAGCCATTTGCTTTTCGTTACCAGCGTCATTCACGTAATTCAATACGTAATAATAGGTTCCAACCGGTAGTTTTTCGGTTTCAGAAATGGTAACTCTCCCGTTAGATACTCCTCTGAAATAATTATCAGAAGTACCATAACTTCGGGCATCGAATACAAGAACTCCCCATCTATTATAGATCTTAACTCTGTTATCAGGGTACTTATCAAGTCCTCTAATAACAAACACATCGTTTAATCCATCACCGTTTGGTGTCATGATATCGTATATCTCCAATCCGTCATCGGCTGTAGTATCAACATTGTTACATTCCAGATAATCAGGAATACCGTTGTTATTTACATCTCCGGTTTCCTCACCGTTTGGAATACCATCCCCGTCAGGGATACCATCACCATCGGTGTCTTCACAATCACAATCTGCCAGTTCCCAAGCTACTGTTGGCACTGAAGTTTGACTCTCCAGAAGGTAATCACAAACTGCATTAGGATCTGTTCCGTCGATAACTTCAACTCCGTTAGGAACACCATCACCATCGCAGTCAATATCATTCCATTGACTTGAAGGATCCAGCGTTTGATCTTCAATATTGAAGTCACAAAGATCTAAAGGATTCGTTCCATTCGGTCCGGCAGTACCATCACCATCAGGATCAACTTCATTACCATTTGTAACACCATCACCGTCACAGTCTAAATTATTCCATTCTTCACTTGTTGTTAATGGATTGTTCTGACTTGTTGGTACATAATTACATGGATCGAAAATATCTGTTCCATCAATGATTTCAACACCGTTAGGTACTCCATCACCGTCACAATCAAGGTCTCCCCAATCATTATTTACTGGCAGGGTTTGGCTGTCAAGAACGAAATCACAAGGGTCTGCTGGATCTGTTCCATCAATCACTTCCTGTTCGTTTGTCACACCATCACCATCACAATCGGCGTTATCCCAATCGGTAGAAGGTGGTAAAGTCTGACTTCCAACTACAAGATCACAAGAATCATTTGGATCTGTACCATCGGCAATTTCATCACCATTGGATACTCCATCACCATCACAATCAAGATCATTCCATTCAGAACTAGTTGTTGTTGTTTGACTACCTGTTAGGTAATCACATGGATCTTGTGGATCTGTCCCATCAATAACTTCTTGTCCGTTGGTAACACCATCACCATCACAATCTGCATTCGCCCAGTCACCTCCTGTAGGTAGTGTCTGACTTGTTGCTTCATAATCACAAGGATCTTGTGGATCTGTACCATCTATTACTTCTTGTCCGTTGGTTACTCCATCACCGTCACAATCTAAATTGTTCCATTCAGATGAAGGCGTTACCGTTTGACTCAATGTGAAGTAATCACAAGGATCGGTAGGATCTGTTCCGTTTCCAATTTCCACTCCATTCACAACACCATCTCCGTCACAATCTAATGTGTTCCATTCATTTGAAGGTGTTACTGTTTGGCTTCCGAAGATAAAGTCACAAATATCTAATGGATTCGTGCCATCAATTATTTCCTGACCGTTAGTAACTCCATCGCCGTCACAGTCTGCATTATTCCAATCATTAGAAGGAGGTAATGTTTGACTTCCAACTTCAAGATCACAAGGATCTAGTGGGTTCGTACCATCAATAACCTCTTGTCCATTAGTCACTCCATCACCGTCACAATCTGCATCAGCCCAAACTGGGTTATTAGGATCTTCATCACCAGCTGTACCATCATCAGTACAAGGATCTTGAGGATCTGGATCGGTTCCATTTGGCGTTCCGTCTCCATCACAATCAAGAGCATTCCATGTTGCACTTGTAGTTCCAGTTTGACTTGTAACTAAATATTCACAAGGATCATTAGGATCTGTTCCATCTATAATTTCCTGTTCGTTTGTTACTCCATCACCGTCACAATCATTTGTAGGGAAGTCTAAACAATCTCCTACAACTACTATGATCGTTGCAGTATCACAGTTCGTTGGATTTGCGATTTCACAAATAGTATATGTCAGCGTATAAGTTCCAGCTGTTGAACCTGCTGGTACTATTACATTTCCGTCGGAATCAATTGTTACTCCAGTCAGACCTCCATTATTATCTAAAGTGATCGTGATTTCAGTATCCAATACTGGAACACCGTTCAAGGTATCGTTCAAAGTAATATCGCCTGCAACACCTCCCGTAGTTCCATTTATTGGAGTACCACTGAAGTCATCGTTTACAGCATCAATCACCAGGATTGGATCTTCAACTACAACAATAATCGTTGCAGTATCACAGTTCGTTGGAACAGCAATCTCACATATTGTGTAAGTAAGCGTATAAGTTCCTGCTGTCGCGCCTGCAGGAACAATAACATTTCCGTCGGAATCAATTGTTACTCCAGTCAGACCTCCATTATTATCTAAAGTGATCGTGATTTCAGTATCCAATACTGGAACACCGTTCAAGGTATCGTTCAAAGTAATATCGCCTGCAACACCTCCCGTAGTTCCATTTATTGGAGTACCACTGAAGTCATCGTTTACAGCATCAATCACCAGAATTGGATCTTCAACTACAACAATAATCGTTGCAGTATCACAGTTTGTTGGAACAGCAATCTCACATATTGTGTAAGTAAGCGTATACGTTCCTGCTGTCGCGCCTGCAGGAACAATAACATTTCCGTCGGAATCGATTGTTACTCCTGTAAGACCTCCATCAATATCTAAAGTGATCGTGATTTCTGTATCCAAGACAGGAACACCATTCAAGGTATCGTTTAAGGTAATATCACCTGCAACTCCACCTGTGGTTCCATTAACAGGAGACCCACTAAAGTCATCATCCACAGCATCTATCGGATCAGGATTCCCAACAACAACTGTTACTGTTGCAGTATCACAGTTCGTTGGAACTGCAATCTCACAAATCGTGTAGGTTACTGTGTATGTTCCAGGTCCTGTTCCAGGAGCTACATCTACCGTTCCATTGGCATTGACTGTCAAGGGTCCGTTCGTGTTTGGTGTGATCGTTATATCATTTGGATCAACCGCTACTCCGTTTAAAGTGTCATTATCTAATAGGCCAGTGTAAGTGATTCCATCAACTCCTTCTTGAGCAGTTGCAGTGTAATCATCATCTACTGCATCCATCGTTCCGTCTACTACTACCGTTACCGTAGCATCATTACAGTTCGTTGGAACAGCAATTTCACAAATAGTATACACTACTGTATAGGTTCCAGAGTCGGTTCCTGCTGCAACTGTTACCGTTCCATCAGCATTCACTGTCAATGGTCCAGTAGTTACTGGTGTTAAACTAACATCGTTTGGATCTAA
>NZ_REFC01000013.1 GCF_003688405.1 Ulvibacter antarcticus | reverse complement strand
AATAATTTTATACTCCGAATTATTCAACCTCAAAAAAATTCTCAGGTATTTAACTTAGTTTAGTTTTTCTTTGTCGATTACAATCCTTTCGAATCATAACCTACGCTGTCAATTTCAATATCTCAATGAACATGCCCTCCTTGTCCTTAGAACATCTCTCCACCTAAGTGAAAAAAAATCCTATCTCTATAGGAGCGCTTTATTTGGTGACGTAATGGAGTCGAACCACTATTTACAATCCTTTTCGCCGTTTTTTCAATTCCGCTGTTTCTCTAAGCGGGTGCAAACTTACAACAGTTTTTTAATCCTGCAATGGTTTTTTAAATATAATTTCAAAAAAATTTTAGACTGTTGTTCTGCGTTGCTTCGAGAAACAATTACTGCTTCTTTTGGCGGGTGCAAATATACTACAGTTTTTAATTCCTGCAATCTTTTTTGAAAACTATTTTAAGAAAATTTCAGACCGTTGTTTTTGCTTTGCTTTAACAACCGTAGCTGTTTCTGTAAGCGGGTGCAAAAATACAACCTCTTTTCCGTTTCCACCTAATTAAAATCAAAGTATTTTTCGATTTATTTTTAATATCCTGAAGTCTATTAATTTAACCAAAATCTGTGTTAGGGATTGCAGTGACATCCCCTTTAGTGCCGATGAAGTAGAGCGAAGCTCACTTCGCGACTACTATGGGGATATAACGAAAAGCCCGACCCTCCCGCTGCTTAATAAACAGAAGTCTCTAACTTTGAATCCAGTAACACTATTCCCAAAGATGATTGGATGATGAAGTTTAAGGGAGGGAAACACCCAAAACCTTAACAAATTCAATAGAATATCTCAAAAAAGAACTTAATACCCAATACTCGTTAAAATATGGGCGAATTACTAAAGTACTAGAAATAAAATTCTTGCACAAGAAAAGTGTGTGTTAATTTGAAGATGTCTTTTTATTCCAATGACTACTTAAGTCCAAATAGTCAATTTCAAATGCTGGCTGCTGCCGTTCCAAAATATTGGCCTGAAAAGATCGCTCCAGTATATCTTCAATAAGGTAGTCCTCTTTATTACCATATGGCTCGTACACTTCCTTTATCGATATTTCAAAAATGTTTGCTGTAGTATTATACCAAAATGCCCTCCAGCCTGAACGTAATTCTTTCACCAAGTCGAATGCCGTACGTCCTGTTTGCCTATGTATAAGTTTTACAAGAATCTGTCCTTCGGTACGGGTGAGGTTTTTAAGTTTTTCGGAAAACTCTTCTTCAATATATTTTTGCACTCTCTTTGTATATCGCCTACGATCCCGATTAGACTCTATAGAATTTAATCGTTCGGTCATGGTAGTTAACCTTTCGGATGCTAATTTAGCATAAGGGTACACCTTTCTGGTTTTACGCCTTAGGATTAAATACCTTCTACGGTCTTCTTTTGAATTAAAAGATAATTTATTAAGCAGAACAACCTCATCCAGATTAATAAATTCCCGGGAAATGGTATCTCCATCTACGATATAATAAGGAACGTCGATACTATCGCTTTTCTTTTCTTTGTATTCCTTTTCCGTTTGAGCAATAGAAGATGTAGCGAGCATGAGAACACTTATGTATATGTGTGCACAGAATTTCATGGATTTTTTACTTTTAGAGACTTTGTACTAAAATCATTCCAAAAATAAACAATTTGCTGGGCTCTATAATCAATTAATTGCTAATTTTGAATCCGTTGATTATAAAACCAATTGAAACTCTACTATGGCAAAATCTATATTAAATAAAAAATCACTCACTTTTTTAGAAAACTATCTTAATAATGCAGCTCCTACAGGATATGAATGGGACGGACAGAAACTGTGGATGGATTATCTGAAGCCTTATGTTGATGAGTTCTTTACCGATACTTATGGTACGGCTGTTGCGGTTATTAATCCGAAAGCCAAATTTAAGGTTGTTATTGAAGGACATGCCGATGAAATTTCATGGTATGTTAATTATATAAGTGATAATGGCTTGCTCTATGTTATTAGAAATGGAGGAAGTGACCATCAGATCGCACCATCGAAGATCGTAAACATTCATACCAAAGACGGAATAATAAAAGGAGTATTTGGTTGGCCAGCTATTCATACCCGAAATAAATCAAAAGAAGAAGCTCCAAAACCTGACAATATTTTTATTGATGTGGGAGCCAAAGACAAAGAAGAAGTTGAAAAGATGGGAATCCATGTTGGCTGTGTAATCACCTATCCAGATACTTTTCATATTTTAAATGGAGATAAATTTGTTTGTAGAGCCTTAGACAATCGCATGGGTGGTTTTATGATTGCTGAAGTCGCTCGCCTCTTGCATGAAAATAAAAAGAAACTTCCTTTTGGTCTTTATATTACCAATTCTGTACAAGAGGAAATTGGTTTAAGGGGAGCACAAATGATTGCAGAAAGAATTAAGCCGGATGTTGCCATTGTTACTGATGTAACTCATGACACCACTACCCCAATGATAGACAAGAAAAAACAAGGTTCGGTCGAACTCGGAGCGGGTCCTGTTATTGCATACGCACCTGCAGTGCAACAAAAGCTGAGAGATCTAATCACTACAACTGCCGAGCAGAAAAAAATTCCTTTTCAGCGTGCGGCTCTATCCCGTGCCACAGGTACCGACACTGATGCATTTGCTTATAGCAATAGTGGGGTCGCCAGTGCGCTTATTTCGTTACCACTTCGCTATATGCATACCACTGTTGAAATGGTTCACAGAGATGATGTAGAAAATGTAATAAAACTAATTTACGAGACTTTATTGAAAATGAAAAATGGTGAAACTTTTAGCTATTTCGAGTAGTATCGAACAATAGCTTTAAATCTTCATCCAAGGCTAAATGCTTGTTAGTCATAAAACTAACTGAATCAAACATATTTCTGCCATTTTATTAATTGGAATTAAATCGTTTAATAGCGTTTAATTCCGATTAAAAACATATTTTTGCTTTTCAAATTTCCAAATTCAATAAAATTACTTATGAAAAAATTTATCTATTTACTTCTTACCGCCGTGCTTATATCTTCTTGTAGTGTGGATAAGCTTGAAGAAACTTCAAGTCAGGAAAATCTGAAGTACGAATTAGCCACGGAAGATTCTAATCTAGGAACTTATAAAGGTGTATTTACAACTAATAACTCTGAATACCGAGCTATCGTAAATATCAATCTTCCATTGGATCAAATAACGAAACAAGCTACAAACGTTTATCCGATTGCGAGTATTACTTTAAATACAGGAGATACTTTTATTGCTAGATCTACTACTAGAGTAGAAAATGGCTTAGACATTACAAATCTAGAATTTTCTTCTAAAGATCTTTCATTTACATTTTCTGTAAATTCAGACGGAACAAATCCGGTTGTAAACAATGTTGTTTTTCTTGATTTAGAAAGTGCTATCTTAATTGCGAAACACTCGAGCAAAGCTCCGGTAGTGCCTATTACAGGAACGTATGAGTGTACGGTTTGTAATGATTTTCCCGGAATGAATATTGGAGAAACCCAGACCTTCAATATGATATACACAGGGGCCGGAAGTGGTACCACGACTATGACAACACAAGTTGTATTAGGAGGGCAATCATGGAACGGAATAGGTAAACAAGATACTTGCTCTACTTTTGGCAATTTTGACACGTGCCAGGTGGCAAGTGGTGACGCAGGTACAGATGTAGGATTCACAGTTCTTGGTGGTGCTGTAAAGTGGGAAGGTACACACAGGTATAATAAAAATGCCACAAATCCTAACGATTGTTCGGGAGCATTTGGTACTTGGAACTACCAAACAACCAGTTACGGTATACTAGCAGGAACTTTTGATAGTGATGCGCCTTGTTACAAACGACTATACAATAGAAGATTCCAAGCTTTCCGTGGATTGGGTTTTGAACCAAACGGAGCTAATGGAAAATTAAATTCAAACATAATTAAAGTTAATGGCATGAGCGATGGTGCGATGGCTTGGGGAGACACTAAATTATCGGGTGATTTTGCCAGAGGTTTGAGTACCGGCGGTGTTAGTACGGGAGGGATTTATGCTTTCAATACAGGAAATGGAAATTACGCTTTTGGAGTACAACCTGGAGGTAGTGATTTTACACCTGGTGATATAGATTTCAGAATTGTAAATAATACAGGGATGACAGTAAACGAATTCTTTTTTTCCTACACTATTTTTGTGAATAACGACCAAAATAGGTCAAATTCACTGAATTTTTCGTATTCAACTGATGGTGTTAGCTATACTCCGGTTGCTGCACTAAACTATACATCTCCAGTGACAGCAGATGGACTTGGATTTGTTAAAACCAAGAGGTCAACGACAGTTAACGCGACTGTGGCAGCAGGTAGTTATATCTATCTAAGGTTTTCAAGTGATGATGTTGCAGGAAGTGGTTCAAGAGATGAAATTGCTATCGACAATGTTCGAGTGCAAGGGATCTAATCTTTTATTTCTATAAATTTTTACAATAGGCTACCATTTTGGTAGCCTATTGTATTTTCTGAAGTTATACTATTTCTATAGAAAATCTTAAGAAAAACACAGAATTGATTTCCCCTATACTAAATAAATAGGATAATAGTATTTAGAATAAATTTCTTGAAACAATTAGGTGTTTTTGACCATTTGAATGATCTCAAAATTAACTCAAGTAGAACTAGGTGTTTAGAGCTAAATTATTACTTTTGTCAATCAAAAAAAAACTGAACTAGAATGAAAAAAATTATTTACTTATTTATTGCAACCTCACTTTTTATTTCGTGTAGTGTCGATAACAATGAAATGCTCGACAAACAAGAAAATCTTAAGTACGAATTAGCCACTGAAAATTCAAATCTAGGGTCCTACAAAGGTGTCTTTACAACGAACAACTCTGAGTACAGAGCGATCGTTGATATCAACCTTCCTTTGACTCAATTGTCTAAACAAGCTACAAGCGTTTATCCAATTGCTAGTATTACATTAAATACAGGAGAAACCTTTGTTGCTAAGGCCACTGCGAGAGTAGAAAATGGGCTGGACATTACCAATTTAGAATTTATTTCTGAAGACCTATCGTTTACATTTGTTGTAAATGCAGATGGTTCAAATCCGGTGGTTAGCAATGTAGTTTTTCGCGATTTAGAGAGTGCTATTTTAATTGCAAAACACTCAAGCAGAGCTCCAATAACTCCAATTACAGGTACTTATGTATGTGTAGCATGTAATGATCACCCAAGTCTTAATAATACTTCGACTCAGACTTTCAACATGGTATTTTCTGTTCCAGACGGGGTTGGTACTGTAACAACACAGGCAGTACTTGGATCAACTGTATTTAACGGTACAGGAAATCAAGACACTTGCGTTGTAAACGGGACTTATACAGATTGTAATATCGACGGTTCATTTACTGCTGGAGGTGCACCAATAACATGGGATGCATATCATTTATTTGACAACCAACCAAGCGGAGCGAACGACTGTTCTAGTGTTGGTGGAGTTTGGCATTGGGAGACTTTTAGTTACGGAACCATAACTGGTTCTTTAGTTAGTGACAACACTTGTTTAACCACTTTGTACACTGAGGATTTTCAAACATTTACAGGAGCAGGATTTGCACCAACTCCAACTGCAGGACAATTGGATTCTGATATAATTATTGCATCCGGGTTTTCTGGTACATTAACATATGGCGGAACTCAAACATCCGGTGACTTTGCAAGAGGATCTAGCGCAGGAGGTGTCACAACTGGCGGTATTTATGCATTCGATATTGGTTCTGGAAATATAGCTTTGGGAGTTCAACCTGGAGGTTCAGATTTTACACCCGGTACTTTCGACTTTAAGATTGAGAATACAACAGGAATGAATTTTACGAACGTCATTTTTAGCTCAAATATTTATGTCAATAATGATGAGGATAGAGGTAACACCTATTCCTTGACTTATTCTAATGATGGGGTTACTTATAACACTATCACGGCAAGTGAATTTACAACCACTGAAGTGCAGGATGCCTTAGGTTTTCAATTAAAATTTGGATATTTCAACAGAACATTTCCAATAACTCTTAATGCGGGTGATTTCCTATACTTACGTATAAACGGTGATGATGCTTTAGGAGCTGGAGCTAGAGATGAGTTTGCATTCGATCAAATCATTGTTCAAGCTTACTAATTAGCTTAACTTATATATTTTTAGAGAAAGGCTACTGTTATGGTAGCCTTTTTTTATCTTTAGCATCAAATTAATTTTCCCTAAGTGCTATTCAATTCCTTTGATTTCGGTGTCTTTCTTATTATTGTCTATCTCCTATATTGGAGTGTAGGCGTTAGCCGAAGAACTGCACAGAATGTCATTCTACTTATTGCGAGCTACGTTTTCTACGGGCTTTGGGATTGGCGTTTTCTTTCATTAATTGTGGCAAGTTCATTGATCGATTTTTCCGCTGCTAAAGCTATATTCAATAGCAACAATGGTCATAAACGAAAGTTATTTTTATGGATTAGTATTCTCTTTAATCTTGGAGTTCTTATTGTCTTTAAATACTATAATTTTTTCGTAGATAGTTTTACAGAATTATTCTCTCTACCTTCTTCTTCGGAAGGCTTTATGATTTGGGATGTAATTATTCCCGTTGGTTTGAGCTTTTATACCTTTCAGACAATGAGCTATACGATAGATGTCTATCGGAAGCGTATAAAGGCAACCAATAATCTGGTGGAGTTTTTATGCTTCGTCAGTTTCTTTCCGCAGCTTGTAGCAGGCCCTATTGAAAGAGCGGGCAAATTGCTCCCACAGTTTCAAAAAGTACGTAAATTTGATGTACAAAATTCCAAAGAAGGCTTACGACAGATCTTATGGGGATTATTCAAAAAAATGCTTGTGGCAGACAACGTTGCAGTCGTTGTTAATGCAATCTATGCTTCACCTGAAGATTATGGAAGTTTATCGCTTTTGTATGCTTCAGCGCTATTCTTTTTTCAAATCTATTGTGATTTTTCCGGGTATAGCGATATCGCAATAGGGACGGCGAAATTGTTTGGATTCAGATTAAGTAAGAACTTCAATATTCCGTATTTATCTCGTACTGTTTCCGAATTTTGGCAAAGATGGCATATTACACTTACAAAATGGTTTACTGATTACGTTTATGGACCCCTTATAAAAAATAGTAAACGAAACTATTTAATTAAAACGCTGGCGTTATTCGTTACTATGACACTAATTGGTCTCTGGCACGGTGCGAATTGGACATTTGTTGCCTTTGGTGTCTTTCAGGCAGTTACTATTTCCATAGAACGAATACCTATTCGATATGGAAATAGGCAATTCAGTCTAATTACATACCTGTCAAAGATACCCTTATCGCTCACCATTATTTATAGTTTTACATTAATAATGACGTCTTGTATCTTTTTTAGATCAGATTCGATTGGAACAGCAATTGCCATTATAAAACGTATTTTGTCTTTTATACCAAGTGAAAATTTCTCCTTCGTTATTGGTATGAAAATTCTCATCATTCCAATTTTAATTATAACCGAGGTGAGTACGCGATTTAAAGCATATCCGCTAGAAGGATTAGAGAAAAAAATAGCTAGACCACTTCGATGGCTACTTTATTATACAATTATATTTGCACTCATAAGATATGCAGGACCAAAAGAGCAGTTCATCTATTTTCAGTTTTAAGAATGGCCCCTTCGGCTTCTTCAAACAAGCACTGGTATTCTTTGTACCGGTGTTGCTCATATTCGCCTTAGCAGAATTAATGATTTTACAAATTCCTTTCAATTATACAATTACGAGTGATTATTTTAAGAATCATCACGACGAGATAGAGATTCTCGCTTTAGGACCTTCACAGACAAATAGTGCGATAAATCCTAAATACTTAAGCAACCCCGCAATTAGCTTAGCTTCGACAGCTCAGCATCATGGACTGGATTTCAATATTCTTAAACAAACAAGAGATCGTTTACCCAATTTAAAATATGTAATTCTCGAACTCTCGTATAGTCATCTTGAATTACCTCATAACAGTGATAATTTCTGGAAGAATGCTGTTTATTTAAAGTATTATAATGTGAATGCCTTCGGAAGAAATACTTATTTTAAGGATAAGCTTATTTATTTGTCAAACCCGGATATTTACTCCAAAAAGCTAATTGATCACTATTTTATAGGAATAAAGGAACCCAATTACAATAAATACGGATTTAACGAATCTGATTTTGAAGGCTCCTTTAAAAGTCTGGATTACAATGAAACCTCCATCTCCAAAATTCATAACTTCAGAATAAATACAACAACTGATATTGATTTATTTACTAAGAACACTCAATTTCTATTTGAGATGTTGGACTACTGTAAATCTGAAAAATTAAATGTGGTGGTTTGTACTATGCCACTTTATAAAACCTATTTGAAAAAGAGAAATCCTGATATTCTGAGACGCAGAGATAGTATTTTACAGATTATTTCCGTTAAATATGATAATCTTCGCCTATTCAACAAAGAAACCGACACTGTTAACTTTAGTGCCTCAGATTTTATAAATCAGAATCATTTAAACCCTAAAGGGGCAGAGAAATTTTCCAAAGCCCTCAACTTACTTATCAATAGAGAATTCAATAATTAGCTTTCTTTTAATTTCTGAAAATACCTTCGTGCCTCCTTTACTACCTTAGGTGCAAGTAAAATGGTGCTTAACATAGTTGGAATTGCCATTATCGCAAAAAAAGTATCTATTAAATTAACCATCATTAACAATGTTGTTGTCGCCCCCATCATAATGCTAGCAATATAAAAATAGTTGTAAATGTGTTTGTGTTTAGCACCAAATAGGAATGACATGCACTTCGTACCATAATAAGAATATGAGAAGAGTGAAGAAATACTAAATACTACAATACAGAGTAAAAGAGCATACTTTCCAAAAACAGGAATTGTTTCCGTAAATGCTTTTGCCGTTAAACTTACACCATTAGCATCACTGGATTCCCATACGCCTGTTACCAGGATCGCCAATGCCGTTAATGTGCATATTACTAATGTATCAATAGCAGGTCCTAACATCGCTACCAACCCTTCACGTATAGGCTCATTTGTTTTGGCTGCACCGTGAGCCATAGGTGCCGTACCAATTCCGGCTTCATTTGAAAATGCTCCTCTTCTAATTCCTAATAGTATTAATCCTCCTATTGCACCGCCTAGAAAAGCATCACCATTGTACAATGAAGCTGAAAAAGCTTCAGTAAAAATTAATAAAAAATATTTTGGGACTTGATCAATGTGAATTCCTAATATGATCATAACCATAATAAAATAAATCACCACCATTGCAGGGACCAACTTAGAAGCCGTTTTACTAATTCGGGACAGGCCGCCTAGAATAACAATTGAAGTAATTATGGATAAAACTACTCCTATAATAACATTGCTTTGAAATCCGTAATACAATCCGGCAGGTTTCAATAAAAGGTCGTTAATCGCTTGGGTTAACTGATTTACATTAAAAACTGGCAACGCGCCTACCAAACCCGCAACACTAAAAAGTACCGCCAAAGGTTTCCATTTTTTCCCCAAACCTTCTGTAATAAAATACATTGGCCCTCCTTGCATATCTCCATTGGAATCTTTTCCGCGAAACATTATCGCTAGAGAGGCTGTAAAGAACTTTGTCGACATCCCAATCACGGCACTTACCCACATCCAAAATACAGCTCCGGGACCACCAATAAAAATGGCGAGCGCCACCCCAGAGATATTTCCCATCCCTATAGTTGCAGAAAGTGCAGTTGTGAGCGCCTGAAAATGTGAAATTTCACCAACATCCAATTTATTATCGTACTTCCCTCTAAGAACAGCAATTGCATGTCCTAAATAGCGAAAAGGTAAAAATTCAATTCGAAAAATAAGATACAATCCACCGCCGATCAACAGAATTAGCAATGGGAGCCCCCATGCGATATTCGCCATTTCCTGGATAATATTCTTCAAAGTATCGATCATAGAATGCAATTATTTCTGACGAAAGTAAACTTTAATTTTTAAAATTAAACGAGTTATTGTTACTTGCATCGCTAAATGAAAAATTTTACTCTTTTTATACTACTGTTTTGTTCACTTAGCCTTTTTGCTCAGGATATTGAAATTCCAACCGTAAAAAAAGGCGTTATTTTCACTCCTGAAATTATGGGTGGAGTTACTGCAGAACCAAATTCAAACTTTCCGGAACACGATTTTCACAAACAGTTCATGATTGGTTTAGGATGGGAGCATGATACTAATTCTCAGGAGTGGGCGCGACGACTAAAAGGCCCCAGAACAGGAATTGCCTTCGGGTTGGCAGATTTTGGAAACAGAGATAGTCTTGGTTATGCTATTGTAGCTATGCCATTTATTGAATTTAATGCCTTCGGAAGAAAAAACTTAAAGCTTCTAGTGGGAATGGGAGGTTCTTATTTTACAAAAAAATACGATGCTCTTAAGAATCCGAATAATCTCGCCGTAACAACAGATCTTACTTGGTCATTCAGAGTTATAATGCATTATAAAATACTTTCGGGACCTAGACTTGATTGGCGTCTCGGAGGAGGTTTTTTTCATCATTCGAACGGGCATACAAAATTGCTAAATCAAGGTTATAATTCATTCTTAGTAAGTCTTTCTGCCGATATTAAACCATCTTCCGAAGAAAATAAAATGGAGACACCTTCATTATCCCCGCTTTCAAATTCAGTATATAGTTTTCTATCTATTCGTACAGGTTACGGAATTAACGTTCTTGGTGAGGCAGGCGATTTTAACGATAAGAAAGATGTGTACACTATTTCTGGAGTGTATGGGAGGGTTTATAACAATACCTATAAGTTGGGAATTGGATTGTATTATCGTTATTATCAACACTATTATGATTATATCGTAAATAATGAATCTTTAGTTCAGGACGGTAGAGAATTTGAGCATTTTAAAGAGAATCCGCGGTGGAATGCTTCTAATATTGGGATTAGCCTCAATGGAGAGGTTTTACTTAATCATTTTGGAATCGATCTTCAGATAGGGGTAAATATTCACAAGCCCGCTTATCAATTTGATTGGAGAATAAATCAAGGATGGAAAAATACACCAAGAGATATACCATTAACCTGGATGTTAGGTGAGTTCGATTCGAGCTATAAAAAGAAGAATCGTATTGCTTCCCGACTTGGGCTTAAATATTATATAATCGGCACAAGATCTCAACCTAAAAACAACTTGTTTATTGGCGCCAACCTCAACGCTAACCTAGGACAGGCAGATTTTTCTGAAGTATGCATTGGGTATGTTCACAGTTTCAATTTTAAACAAAAATAAACCCCCTTCAAATAAGAAGAGGGTTTAAATGCATAAGCTAATTTAAGTACTATTTAGCTAAAATCAATCTATGTGTTGATATTACGTTTTCAGAAACCACATTGATTATATAAATTCCATCTGCGAAAGCATTAAAGTCTATTTCATTAGCTCCGCTATTCGATGGGAAATTCTTCACCATTCTACCGGAAGCCATTTCAATAATTGTGATCTGTACCTCAGCTCCAATCTCATTAGGAATATCAACAGTAGCATATCCTTTTGATGGGTTCGGATAAACAGTTATTCCAGATCCATTCAAAGAAATATCTTCAATAGAAAGTAAAATATCCTGAGCTTCAAAAGCTCCCATATCACGAACTGTATCAAATACCGCTTGTCCAATCTGATCATCGAAAGCATCTGCCGGGTCACCAGCATTATAAGCTAAAGATCCAACTAATAATTCATGTGTTTGAGTTGTTCCTCCATTATTCTGAAGAGGTCCTAACATCGCATCAGCTTCTTCCAAATCATTTGCCTGTGCTGGGAATGCATTGGCATCATCGGTTCCAATTAGATTGTAATCGTTTGAAACAAATGTACCATTCACATCCATACCAGAAGCAGCTGTATTTGTAGCCACAATCGTGTTTTTTAATGAAGTTGTTGTTTCACTATCAATTCCACCACCGTTTCCAGCAGAAGAATTCATCGCTACCGTTACTGCATTTAAATCGAAACTCGCACCATCATTGGCTATACCACCACCATTTGAAGTTGCGGTGTTACCGGAAATCGTACTCGTCGTTGCAAATGCAATACCACCAGTGTTGTTATAAACACCACCACCTTCAGCAGCCGAGTTTGTATCTACGGTAGAATCTACAATATTCATTGTAGTTCCATTCTGATTCCAAAGTCCCCCACCCTGATTTGCCGCAGCATTTCCTGATATAGAACTCAATGATATATTAATCGTTCCAGTTGTTCCTGTAATATGGAGTCCACCACCATTACCTGGAGCTGGAGTTCCTGCAGTTCCGTTTACATCGTTATTCATCATTTCCGAAGAAACGAACGTCAACGTACCATCTATTAATTCTATAGCACCACCAGCACGATTCGCTGCATTTCCTTCAAAAGTTGCAGCGGTAACAGTCACATTACCTGCTGTACTAAGCAAACCACCACCTGAACCTGAAGCTCCTGTTGCTAGATTATTAGAAATAGTAGTTCCATTAACAATATCAAGTGTACCACCATTATTAAATACACCACCTCCACCATTGTCGGCAGCTGCACCTTGAGCAGTATTTCCATCAATGGTCATTCCATCAATTGTCATTGTTCCTAGACTATTCCAAAGAGCTCCACCTTCGGAAGCTGCTATATTTCCAGTTGCAGATCCACCTGTAATAGTAGCATCTCCCATTCCAGTAATATGCAGTCCACCTCCGTTTCCGGGTGCTGCTGAAGCTGTATTGTTTGTCAAAACCACGTCAATAAGATTAATCATGTTTCCTGCAATACTATTTTCTTCGATTCCACCACCAGCTCTGCTCGCTATATTGCTATTTAATTCTGAATTTGAAACATTCAGACTACCTTGATTATTCAAGATACCACCACCAGAACCAGAGGCCCCGTCGGCAATATTATTTGAAATCGTAGCATTTGAAACATTTAGTGTTCCACCTTCATTGAAGATTCCACCTCCACCTTGATCGGCATCGGCTCCACTTGCTGTATTTCCATCTACTGTTGTTCCATCCATGGTCATGGTTCCTCCACCATTCCAATAAGCTCCACCTTCGGCAGAAGCAGTGTTTCCAGTTGAAGTACCACCTGTAATATTCGAATCTCCAGCACCTGAAATATGTAATCCACCTCCGTTACCAGGAGCAGATGCAGTGCTGTTGTTCATCATATTAGCATTTGTAAGTGTTAGTACACTTCCGGCCACCGATTTCTCTTCAATCGCACCACCAGCTCGCATTGAAACGTTTCCACTTAAGTCTGAATCGGTAACAGTTAATGCTCCAAGATTATTCAAAATACCACCACCAGAACCAGAAGCTCCATCAGCTATATTGTTTGAAATAGTTGAGTTCATTACTGAAAGTGTTCCTCCTTCGTTGAAGATTCCACCTCCACCTTGATCGGCATCAGCTCCACTTGCTGTGTTTCCATCTACTGTTGTTCCATCCATGGTCATTGTTCCACCACCATTCCAGTAAGCTCCACCTTCGGCAGAAGCAGTATTTCCAGTTGAAGTACCACCTGTAATATTCGAATCTCCAGCACCTGAAATATGTAATCCACCTCCGTTACCAGGAGCAGATGCAGTGCTGTTGTTCATCATATTAGCATTTGTAAGTGTTAGTACACTTCCGGCCACTGATTTCTCTTCAATTGCACCACCGGCTCTCATTGAAGTGTTTCCACTTAAGTCTGAATCGGTTACAGACAATGTTCCAAGATTATTCAAGATACCACCACCAGAACCAGAAGCTCCATTAGCTATATTATTTGAAATCGTCGCATTAGAAACCACTAGTGTTCCACCTTCGTTGAAGATTCCACCACCACCTTGATCGGCATCGGCTCCACTTGCTGTATTTCCATCTATTACAACTGAATCAACAGTCATCGAACCACTACCACTCCATAGACCTCCACCTTCCGAAGAAGCTGAATTTCCATTTACGGTACCACTAGTAATTGTTGCATTACCAGGACCTGTGATATGTAATCCACCTCCATTACCCGGAGCCATTGACGCTTGATTATTATCAAGATTTACATTAAACATAGTAATAGTTCCTGCTCCAGCAGTCGAATTATCTTCAATACCACCACCTGCTCTTCTTGCGAAGTTATTAGTGATTGCAGAATTGTTTACTGTAACACTACCACCATCAACATTTTGAATTCCACCACCAGAACCTGATGTTCCCGTTGCGTTATTATTCGAAATAGTTGTTAGGTTTTGTACCATTAATGTACCTCCATTGTTGAAAATTCCACCACCACCATTGGTAGCATCATCTCCATCTGCTTCATTAGCATCCAATAATGAACTATCTACAGTCATCGTACTTCCTACTTGATTCCATAATCCACCACCTTCAGAGGCAGCCTGATTATTAGTAATCGTACTTGCAGAAATCATAACCGTTGCTATAGCTGTAATATGCATTCCTCCACCATTTCCAGGAGCAGGAGTACCAGCGGTTCCATCAACATTATTACCTATCATAGAACCATTGGTCATATTAAAGATCCCGTTGATAATTTCTACACCACCCCCTGCGCGATTTGCAGCGTTGGCATCGATCATTCCGCCAATGATTGTAATATTTCCATCGGTCGATAGTATTCCACCACCAGAACCTGAAACACCAGTCGCATTGTTACTCTGTGCTGTTACATCTATAAGTCCCATGTTTCCACCGTTATTATAGATACCTCCACCACCTTGTCCACTTACGGCGTTGTTTAAATTGACCATAGTATTATTAAGGTTCATAACACTTCCGGCTTGATTCCAAAGTCCACCACCTTGATTGAAGGCATTGTTTGCTGAAATTGTTGCGTTATTAATATTGGTAGCAGTTACACCAGAAATATGAATTCCTCCTCCGTTACCCGGATTAGGAGTACCAGCAGTTCCATTTACATCGTTTAATGCAACAGTAGTCCCTGTAAGATTTAATGCACCATCAATTACTTCGATTCCACCACCGGCACGATTCGCATAGTTTTGAAAGATCGTAATGTCGGCAATATTCACAGTTCCAGCTGTAGATAAGATACCACCACCAGAACCAGAAGTTCCGTTTGCTATATTTCCTTGGACTACAGTTCCTGTAAGGATATCAAGCGTACCTCCATCGTTATATAAACCACCACCACCATTATCGGCATTTGGTCCACTAGCGATATTATTTGTTACAGGAGTACCATTTATTGTCATCGTTCCAGCACCATTCCATAGTCCACCACCTTCAGCAGCAGCTATGTTCGCATTAACTGTTCCACCTGTTATGGTAGCAGTTGCAGTTCCTCCTAAGTGAAGACCACCACCGTTTCCGGGTGCAGCTACCGCGGGAGCAACACCAACATTATTTGTATCTAAGGTAGAATCTGTAAGATTCAAATTACCACCGGCGATTTCAATTCCTCCACCAGCTCTATTAGCTCGGTTGTCGGTTATTATTACGCTTGTTGCGTTAACAACTCCACCAGTACTTAGAATACCACCACCAGAACCAGCGGTTCCATCGGCAATGTTATTTGTAATTGATGTTCCAGCTAATACATTCAATGTCCCTCCATCATTATAAAGACCTCCACCACCATTATCGGCGTTCGGTCCACTTGCGATGTTATTTGTTACCGGAGTACCATCTACAATCATAGTTCCGCCACCATTCCATAGTCCACCACCTTCGGCAGCAGCTATGTTTGAATCGACAGTACCTCCTATAATACTTGCCGTTGCAGTTCCACCAACGTGAAGTCCACCACCGTTTCCGGGAGCAGCTACCGCAGGAGCAACACCAGCGTTATTTGTATCTAAATTCGTATTGGTTAATACTAAAGCACCTCCTGCAATTTCAATTCCACCACCAGCTCTATTAGCCTCATTACCAGTTATGATTGCGCCATCTATTGTAAGTGTCCCACCGGTACTAAAAATTCCACCTCCGGAACCTGCAGTTCCATCAGCATAATTATCGGTTATGGAAACACCTGCGTTTACATTCATGGTACCTCCATTATTAAAGAGACCTCCACCACCATTGTCTGATGCGTCACCGCTTGCGCCATTTGCCGAAACTAAAGTCGTTCCTGACACGGTCATTGTTCCACCGTTGTTCCAGAGTCCGCCTCCTTCCGAAGCAGCCACATTTCCGAAGACAGATCCGTTAGTATATGTAACAGTAGTTGCCCCACCAGTTACATGCAACCCACCTCCATTACCAGGTGCTGGAGTTCCACCGGTAGCAGTTCCATCTACGTCATTATTAATAAGATTTGTATCTGTAAAGTCTGCGGTTCCATCTACAATTTCAACTCCACCCCCAGCGCGGTTTGCACCGTTAAACTGAATGTTAGTTCCTGTAACAGTTACGGCACCGGCAGTACTAAATATTCCACCTCCAGAACCAGAGGCCCCATTAGCTAAATTATTTCCTATTGTAGTACCTGCATTCACTGTAAGCGTTCCTCCGTTATTGAAGATTCCTCCACCACCATCATGGGCGGCAGCACCGCTTGCTATATTCGCGTTTAATGTTGTTCCATTAACAGTCATGGTTCCGGTACTATTCCATAGTCCACCACCTTCACGACCTGCAATATTATTTCCAACAGTACCTCCATTAAATGTAGAATTCGCAGTTCCTGTTATATGCACTGCTCCTCCATTTCCTGGATTCGCACCTGCATTATTTTGGTTTAAATTGAAGTTTCCTCCCATTAATAGTGTTCCGTCAATAACTTCAATAGCACCACCGGCACGATTTGAAGAATTGAAAGCCATTAATACATCGGTCATGGTAACATTACCATTGGTGCTTAAAACAGCACCACCAGATCCTAAAACTCCATTGGCTACATTATTTGAGTAAGCCCCACCATTAAGAACAAGGGTTCCACCATTATTATAAACGGCACCACCACCATGGTCAGGATCATCACCGCTGGCCATATTTCCATCCATAATTGGAAAGTTAACTGCTAAGGTTCCTGTATTATTCCATAAACCACCACCTTCAGAGGCAGCAAGGTTATTTGAAACATTACAAAAGAAATCTAAAGTCGCGTTGGTTGTTCCTGAAAGGTGAATCGCTCCTCCGTTTCCAGGGTTTGGATTAATTGGATTACCAAGTCCTATATCAACACCGGCCGCATTTCCTTGTAAGGTAACACCACTCAACATTAAAGTTCCACCTGAATTATCTTCTATGGCTCCACCAGCTCTACTAGCATAGTTACCATTTATTGTAGATCCCGACTCAATGATTAGTGTTCCACCAGTATTATTGAAGATTGCTCCACCACGTCCACCGATTAATGTTCCATCGGCTATGTTTTGAGTTAACAATGTTGCAGCATCGATATCAACAGTTCCGCCACCAAGGTTGAAGATCCCTCCACCACCAGTGTTCGAACCTAATGCACTATTTCCAGTAATGGTAGAACCATTAATATCCATAGTTCCGTTGTTATTCCATAAGCCCCCACCTTCGTTGGCTGAATTATTAGTTATAATACAATTATTAAAGAAAGTATTTATTGCGCCAGTAGCATGAAAACCACCTCCATTACCTGGGTTAGGTGTTGCGATGCTATTGTTGTCAAAGGTTACATTATTAAAGATGTATCCCGCTCCTGCGAAGCCGTTGATCTCTAATCCACCACCAGCTCTATTGGCTGTATTATTAGCAATTGTAATTCCGTCTATGGTTAAAGTCCCTTGTAACGCTAAGATTCCACCACCAGAACCTAAAGTTCCTGAGGCCGTATTATTAGTGATCGTAGTTGTTCCTCCAACTATAAGTGCACCAGTATTATTAAAAATTCCTCCACCACCATCATCTGCAGCTGCGCCACCTTGAGCATCGTTACCATCGATTTGCGTGTCGGTTATTGTCATTGTTCCACTTCCGTTCCATAATCCACCACCTTCAAGTGCAGCGATATTTCCATTTACCATTCCGCCGGTAATATTGGAATTAACAGATCCGGTAATATGAAGTCCACCCCCATTTCCAGGAGGTCCTGTTACTGTATTTGTTGAAAGGTCTACATTTGTTAGATTCAATACTAATCCATTATTGTCTTCGATACCTCCACCAGCTCTAACTGCCGAGTTACCGCTTATTTCTGAATCTGAAACCGTTAACGAACCCATTAAATTTAAGATCCCTCCACCAGAAGCTGCTGTTCCAACGACAGAGTTTCCTGTTATTGAAGATGCATTCTGAACATTTAAAGTTCCTGTGTTATTGAAGATTCCTCCACCACCATCATCGGCACCAAGTGTAGTTGTAACGGTGTTTCCACTTATTATAACTCCATCAACCGTCATAGTTCCACTTCCATTCCAAAGAGCGCCTCCCTCGAGGGCTGCACTGTTATTCATCATTGTTCCTCCCGTGATTATGGAATTAGCGCCTCCGGTTATATGCAACACACCACCATTTCCTGGGGATGAAACACTTCCGATTGCACTGTTACTTGAAAAATTAGAATTTGTAATCGTAACAAGACCTGGAGATTTAATCTCGATCGCACCACCGGCACGATTTGTAATGTTATTTGTAAATGTTGAATTTGAAACAGTAAAGGTTCCTGAAGTAATATTTCCTACAGCACCTCCACTACTAGAAGTTGTATTAGTAGCTTTGTTATTTGTGAAAATACATGTATCTATTAACAAATTCCCATTATCGATCCCAAGAGCACCCGCTCCGTTCAATCCATTTGTTGTATTACCTGCAAATTCAGAATTAAGAACCGAGGCGTTGGCTACGTTTCTAATTCCTACCGCACCTGCATCTCCAGTTGCTAAAGCATTACGGAAGGTTATTCCATCGATCGTTAGCATATTGAAATTTAGCGCACCGAATATTCTGGCAGCGTTTCCACTGGCATCAATTATGGTGTTTCCAATGCCATTACCAGTGATGGTTAAATCATCGGTGATACCTATTTGCCCTGAAGTAAGGTTGATAGTATAGTTAGCATTAAATGTTATAGTATTTGCTCCCGCTGCTGCATTCGCTAAACCCACGGCGGCTCTAAGCGAACCAGGGCCACTATCGGCATTGTTTATAACGACATATTGTCCGTAAGACAAAGTCGTTGTTAGTAAAATTGAAACAACCATTAGGAAGTTTCGAGTAACGGTCTTTTTCATAATTTGAGTTTTAAATTAATTATTCCCAACTCCATAAATGAGATAATAGAACCTTCATAAAACAAAAAAAAACGAGGCCACTGTAAATAATCAGCGATTCGTTTTTGATAAATTTAGTAGAAAATCTGTAATCTTATTATCATATATATTCAGTTGGTTTTGAAGGAATGACATTTTATAATCATCTATCAGGTATACCTACGCAGAAAAAAAGCAAGTGGTTTCTAAATGATATGTTAAAGTTTCTCTAAGTACATTTTACTGATTGTTCCAAAGAAAAAAGGTTCCTTAATTAAAAGAAACCTTGAGTAGATATTTATAATGTAATAAAAAGTTACTTTAAATATGAAAGTACGTTTTTTTCAATTCGTATATGAATATTTGAAACATCCGCCTTCATGAATTTCTCACCAGTTATATTCTCGTAGAGTTCAATATATCTTTCTGAAACAGTTTCTATATATTCATCACTCATGGTTGGAACTTTCTGCCCTTCTAGGCCTTGAAATCCGTTTTGAATTAACCATTGACGAACAAATTCTTTTGAAAGTTGCTTTTGAGCTTCTCCTTTTTGCTGTCTTTCTGAATAGCCTTCTGCGTAAAAATAACGTGACGAATCCGGAGTATGGATTTCATCTATTAAAACGATCTTTCCTTCTTTTGTTTTTCCGAATTCATATTTCGTATCGACCAAAATAAGGCCTCTTTTAGAAGCGATTTCGCTTCCACGCTGAAACAATTTTCTTGTGTAATCTTCCAACTGAAGATAATCGTTTTCAGAAACAATCCCTCTTGCAATAATATCTTCTCTGGAAATATCCTCGTCGTGATCGCCCATTTCAGCTTTGGTAGCCGGAGTAATAATAGGTTCTGGGAATTTATCGTTCTCCTTCATCCCTTCAGGCATTGCAACGCCACATAAAATGCGTTTTCCAGCTTTATACTCACGAGCTGCATGACCACTCATATAGCCACGGATTACCATTTCAACTTTAAAAGGATCGCAAGCTACTCCTATCGCTACATTAGGATCTGGAACTGCCGTTAACCAGTTTGGCACCAAATCTTCAGTATCCTTCATCATCTTGGTAGCAATCTGATTCAGGATCTGTCCTTTATAAGGTATCCCTTTTGGCATAACGACATCAAAAGCGCTTAGCCTATCCGTAGAGACCATTAGCAAAATATCGTTTTCTAAGGTATAGACTTCGCGAACTTTTCCGTGGTAAACTTTCTTCTGTCCGGGAAAATTAAAATCCGTTGCGACTATGGTGTTACTCATGTTATGCGATTTAATCTATATTTTCAATGCTTTTATAAGCAGCAATCACTTCTTTCACCAATCTGTGGCGAATCACGTCTTTGTCATCCAAATAAACCATTCCAACACCTTTAACATCTTTTAGTACGAGTAATGCTTCTTTAAGTCCTGAAGTTACACGTCTTGGTAAATCGATCTGGCCAGGATCGCCGGTGATCATAAATTTGGCACTTTTACCCATTCTTGTTAAGAACATTTTCATTTGGGCGTGTGTTGTATTTTGTGCTTCATCCAATATCACAAATGCATTGTCCAATGTTCTTCCCCGCATAAAAGCTAAAGGTGCAATTTGAATCACTCCTTTTTCAATATAGGCATCCAATTTTTCATACGGAATCATATCACGAAGTGCGTCGTACAAAGGTTGCATATACGGATCCAATTTTTCCTTTAAATCACCTGGAAGAAATCCTAGATTTTCGCCTGCTTCTACAGCAGGTCTAGTTAATATGATGCGTTTTACCTGCTTTTCTTTTAGGGCTTTAACTGCCAAAGCAACGCCTGTATATGTTTTACCGGTTCCGGCCGGGCCAACGGCAAACACCATATCATTTTTACCCATCAGCTCAACTAATTTTCGCTGATTGGCGGTTATTGCTTTAATTAATTTTCCGCTAACTCCGTGGACCAATACTTCTCCGCTACTGGCAGAAGTCTCATAGTCATCTTTGCTACGGCTTTGCAATACACGTTCGATCACATTTTCATCTAGCTTATTATACTTCACAAAATGTTCTAGCAACATATTCATCCGCCTATCGAATTCGGCCAACTCTTCTTCATCGCCATAAGCCTTTATTCGGGTACCTCTGGCTACTATTTTAAGTTTAGGAAAGTGTTTTTTTAAAATGTCAATGTTTGCATTTTTTATTCCGAAGAAATCAACCGGATTGATCTCTGTAAGTTCGATGATAATTTCGTTCAAAAGCCTTGTATTTAAGAATTATTCATACAATACTAAAAATAGTTTTGCTACTCACAAAAGTAACCTATTTTTGTGGTAATAGTAAAAACTAAATATCAACAATTCATTTATGCCAATCATTACACTTACAACCGATTTTGGTGAAAAGGATCACTTTGCAGGTGCGGTAAAAGGAGCGATTTACACCGAATTGGAAAATGTACGAATTGTTGATATCTCTCATACTATTTCACCTTTTCACCTTACCGAAGCGGCCTATATTATCCAAAATGCATATCGCAGTTTTCCTCCAGGAACAATCCATATAATTGGTATTGACAGCGAGTTAAATCCTGAAAATAAGCACATTGCAGTTTCGCTCGACGGACATTACTTTATATGTGCTAATAATGGGATAATTTCGATGCTAACTAATGAAATTAATCCTGATAAGATTGTCGAAATAAATATTCACGATAGAATAACAAGTAATTTTCCTGTTTTGGATGTCTTCGTGAAAGTGGCTTGCCATATTGCCAGAGGCGGAACTTTGGATGTTATTGGAAAATCAATTTCAGAAATTAAAGAGCTTACCGGTATAAAACCAGTGGTGAATGTAGATTCAAGTCAGATTATTGGAAACGTCATTTATATCGATAACTACGGAAATGTAATCTGTAATATCACCAAGTCACTCTTTGAAGAAATAGGAAAAGGACGTGACTATAAAATCACCGCACGAACGGCTAGTTTCACCAAAATTCACACACATTATAGCGACGCCATTAATTTTGAACTGCCTTCCGATAAAAGGGAAGAAGACGGTAAAAAACTGGCACTTTGGAATTCTTCTGGATATCTGGAAATCGCTATTTATAAAAGTAATCCTAGTACCGTAGGAAGTGCATCCACATTGTTCGGACTAGGTTTTCGGGATACGATTACGGTGAATTTTGAGAAGTAGATTGGATTGTTGGAAGCTGGGAGCTGGGAGCTAGATAAATAATAATTGAGCAAGATGTTTACAAGAATAGTCAAGATGGAGTTCAGAAGCGAGGAGATTCCTGCTTTTTTGGATAATTTTGAAGCCATAAAAGAGAAGATCAGGAGCTTTCCGGGCTGTCTGTTTTTAGAATTATATCGTGATAAAAATAATGACACTATTTTCTTTACTTACAGCAAATGGGACAAAGAAGAATCGTTAGAAAATTATAGAGGAAGTGAACTGTTTAGAGGTGTTTGGGCAACAACAAAACCAATGTTCCGTTCTAAAGCGCAAGCCTGGAGTGTGGATACGTTGCATTCTTTGATGTAAGATGTAAGATGTAAGATTTGAGATTTGAGATTTGAGATTTGAGATTTGAGAAGTAAATTAGCATTAATTTGTCACTTCGAGTGATATTAAATGACCGATAGGGAATTAATCCCGATGCTTCGGGAGTATCGAGAAGAGTTGAAAGAAAATAAAAATAATTGAATAAATGATTGCGATAATTAGAAAAGAAATCAACTCGTTTTTTGCCAGTACCATTGGGTATTTGGTGATCGGCTTGTTTCTAGTTATCAACGGACTGTTTTTATGGGTGTTTAAAGGAAATTACAATATTTTCGAGGCTGGATTTGCTGATCTTTCTGCATTTTTTGAACTTGCCCCTTGGGTGCTACTTTTCCTTATTCCCGCTGTTACCATGCGTGCTTTTAGTGATGAAATGAAAATGGGAACGCTGGAGTTATTACTCACCAAACCAATCACGTTAAATCAATTAGTTCTTGGGAAATACTTTGGCGCAGTATTGCTTATTTGTATCGCTTTGCTACCTACTTTCCTATATGTAAATACAATTTCTGCATTAGGTAATCCTTCAGGTAACTGGGACGTTGGAAGCACCATTGGCTCTTATATTGGCTTGCTTTTTTTAGTAACCGCCTACACCTCTATTGGAATATTTGCATCTACCCTATCCAAAAATCAAATCGTGGCGTTTATTATTGCTGTCTTTTTATGCTTTGCGCTTTATTACGGATTTGAAGGGCTTTCCGAAATGAGTGACTTAGGAACAACATTGCAAAAATTTGGAATGAAAGCACATTTTGATAGCGTGGCTCGCGGTGTTCTCGATACAAGGGATATCTTGTATTTTATCAGTATATCGTTTCTCTTTTTAGGTTTCACAGTTTTAAAACTTCGCAAAGAGTCGTGAAATTATATCATGTATATATAGTGCAGTGTGGCGATGGGTTATTTTATACCGGATTTACTAGCGACCTTGAGAAAAGAATAATGGAACATAATTCGGGAAAGCATTCTGATGCATTTACATACATGAGAAGACCTGTTGAATTAAAATGGTATGAACAATTTTCTGAACCACAACAGGCAATAGAAGTTGAAAAGAAAATAAAAGGATGGAGTAGAAAGAAGAAAATTGCGATTATTGAAAATCGTTGGGGAGATCTACCAAATCTATCCAAAAATTATACTCAGCATGGGTCTTCGACAGGCTCAGACTGACATTAGCATACTAATCATAATAGGTAAATCATTGTCACACTGAGCCTGTCGAAGTGCTTTGTTTGAAAAATGCAATTTGAAAAAAAGAAATAAACATATCACCAAACTTGTATTACTGCTAATTGCAGTCGTTCTGATAAATCTCTTCGGAAGCTATTTCTATAAGCGATTCGATCTTACACAAGATCAGCGGTATACATTGTCTGAAGCGGCCAAAGGCACAGTTGCAGCGGTAGATTCTCCGATACTGATTGATGTGTTTTTGGAAGGTAATTTTCCGCCCGAATTTAAACGACTTCAGATGGAGACTAAGCAATTATTAGAAGAGTTTTCTGCCTATAACCCCAATGTTAAATACGAATTTATTAATCCGTTGGAAGATTCAGAAAATCCGGAAGCCGTAAGACAGCAGTTTCAGCAAATGGGACTCACAACTGCACAAGTTGAAGTACGAGAGAATGGTAAAGTTAGCACAGAATTTGTGTATCCTTGGGCATTGGCGACCTATAACGAAAAAACGGTTCGTATTCCGTTATTGAAAAATCAGTTAGGGACCACTTCCGAAGAACGTGTCAATAACTCCATTCAAAATCTTGAATATGCCTTTGCAGATGCATTTAGTAAGCTTGTTTTTCCGAAGAAAAGAAAAGTAGCCGTTTTAAAAGGTAATGGAGAGCTGGATGATCGCTACGTTGCCGATTTCTTCACTACCCTTAAAGAATATTATTACATCGCCCCATTTACTTTAGATTCGGCTGCTGTTGCTCCACAAAAAACGCTTCAGGATTTAAATGAATTTGATTTAATCGTGATAGCACAACCTTCTGAAGCTTTTTCAGAAACGGAGAACTACATCCTTGATCAATACGTGATGAATGGAGGTGCTTCCTTGTGGCTAATAGATGAAACTTTAGAACAGCTTGATGAGACCTCTCAAAAAACATTTGTAGTTGCCCGTGATCTTAATTTAAACGATTTGTTTTTTAAATATGGACTTCGGATTAATAAAAATCTGGTGGAAGACGTAATTTCGGCACCTATAATGTTGGCTTCCGGAAATGAAAATGATTCTCAATACAGTCGGTATCCGTGGTTTTATTTTCCGCTTACAGCAAGTGAAAATAATCATCCAATAATCACTAACATTGAAGCTGTAAAATTTGAATATGCAAGTTCAATTGACACTTTACCTAATGCGATAAAGAAGACAGTTTTGTTAGGGAGTTCGCAAATTTCAAAAATTGTTGGTCTGCCTCGTGAAATAAATTTTGACATAGACATTCCAAGAAACATAAATGTAGTGAATGAGGGACCGGATCCGAATGACTTCAGAGTAGGTAAAATCCCATTGGCAGTGTTATTGGAAGGGAAATTTACTTCCGCGTTCAAAAACAGAATAAAACCTTTTAAAGCTTCCGAAGATAAAACAGAAGGCGTTGATTCTAAGATGGTTGTGATTAGTGATGGTGATATAATAAAGAATCAATTTCAAGGAAACCGTCCATTAGAATTAGGCTTCGATAAAATGACGCAGGCGTTCTATGGCAACAAGGAATTTTTGCTAAATACAGTGAATTATCTACTCGACGATAGCGGACTTATAAACATTAGAACTAAAGAAATTGCCGTTCCTTTTCTCGATACACAAAAAGTTGCAGACGAGCGCACCAAATGGCAACTGATTAATCTCCTGTTACCGTTGGGATTACTGGCGATATTCGGCCTACTCTTTAATTACTTCCGCAAACGAAAATACACCCGTTAGTTGTTAATAAGTTTGTTTTAGGATACAACTCAATTAAAATATATTTGTAAGACGGCAATTTAGGTAAGTATTAACCTATTTCGCACGTAATTTTTAGTGCAATTCATTATAAATAGAAGCTATTTCTAAAAATAACCTTACATGAAGTTCATCGTATCGAGTTCGTATTTATTAAAGCAATTACAAGTTCTGGGAGGTATCATTAATTCCAACAACACTTTACCCATATTAGACAATTTTTTATTCGATTTAGATAATAAATCCTTAACCGTTTCAGCATCCGATTTGGAAACGACCATTTCTTCTCAATTGGAGGTAGAAAGTAGTGAGAATGGCAAGGTTTGTATACCTGCGCGTTTGCTATTGGATACTTTGAAAACTTTTCCGGAGCAACCACTAACGTTTACAATTGAAGATAACAATACTGTTGAAATAAGTTCAAATCACGGTAAATATGCACTTGCGTATGCAGATGGTGAGGAATTTCCAACATCAGTAGAATTGAAAGATCCATCTTCTACCAAAATTCAAGGAGACATTTTAGCCACTGCCATTAGTAAAACTATTTTTGCGAGTGGAAATGATGATCTAAGACCTGTAATGAGCGGAGTATTCTTTCAGTTTTCTACGGAAAGCTTAACGTTTGTTGCGACCGATGCACACAAATTGGTAAAGTACACTCGTGAAGACGTGCAGGCTTCGCAAGTGGCAGAATTTATTATGCCGAAGAAACCACTTAATTTACTGAAGTCTATTTTAGCAGGAAGTGAAGATCAAGTGACTATTGAATACAACGAGAGTAATGCAAAATTTACCTTCGATAATACTGAAATGATCTGTCGATTAATCGATGGAAAGTATCCGAATTATGAAGCTGTAATACCAAAAGAGAATCCGAATAAATTAAGCATCGATCGCAATCAGTTTTTAAATAGTGTACGCCGTGTTTCTATTTTCTCTAATAAAACAACGCATCAAATACGTTTGAAAATTGCAGGAGCCGAATTAAACATATCGGCCGAAGATATCGATTATAGTAACAAGGCTGAGGAGCGTTTAACCTGTGATTATCAGGGAGACGATATGCAAATTGGATTTAACTCACGTTTCCTTACTGAAATGCTTAATAACCTCACGAGTGATGAAGTTTCATTAGAGATGTCACTTCCCAATCGTGCAGGGATCTTAACTCCGGTAGACGGACTTGATGATGGTGAAAATGTGACCATGCTGGTAATGCCTGTAATGCTTAACAATTAAATCATCTCCTTCGAAGGGGAGGAAATGATTAGTTTCAAATAATTTTAACTATAATAAAATAAAAAACCCACTAAATAGTGGGTTTCTATTTGTAATGACGTTTAGCCTTTAAATGTCCAATTCCATTATAATAAGTGACGTTTTTTGAGTATTTTAACACTTACTAACAATTAACTATGAAAAATTCCGACTCAAATATTGAGAAATTATTCAATATTAAAATTCTAGGAAGTGGCACCCAACCTGTATTATTTGCACATGGATACGGCTGCGACCAGAACATGTGGCGTTTTGTTTATCCTCATTTTGAAGAAAATTATAAGATCATCTTATTTGATTATATCGGAGCGGGAAAGTCGGATCTTTCTGCTTATTCAAAAACAAAATATGACTCCCTCCAAGGCTACGCTGATGATATCATCAAGATTTGCGCTCACTTAAACCTCAAAGATGCTATTTTCGTTGGCCATTCAGTGAGTTCTATGATTGGTGTGTTAGCTATTAACAAAGAACCTTCGTTGTTTTCCAAGATGGTTTTAATTGGGCCCTCTCCTAGGTATATAAATGACAAGGATTATAAAGGTGGTTTTGAAGAATCAGACATCCAGGAACTCTTACATACGCTTGACAGTAATTATCTCGGGTGGTCAAAGGCAATGGCACCGGTAATTATGGGCAATGAAGACCGTCCTGAACTAGGTGAAGAGCTAAGCAATAGTTTTTGTACTACCGACCCTGAAATTGCAAAGAATTTTGCCAGAGTTACTTTTCTTTCTGATAATAGAAAAGATTTGAAACTGCTAGATGTTCCTTGCCTCATTTTACAATGTAGAAAAGATATAATTGCACCATTAGAAGTTGGTCAATATACAGCAAAATCTATAAAAAACAGTTCATTGAAGATTCTAGAAGCAACCGGTCATTGTCCAAATTTAAGTGCACCACAAGAAACTTCAGAAGCCATAAAAGAATTTTTGCAAACTTAGGAACTGTGAATAAAAAACAATCTACCAAAGGTCAAGATTTACATAGATTAAAAGCCGCTTTGGATTTATATGATAATGCTCCCTGTGGCTCTATTTGTTTTCATAACGATGGTCTCATTTTCGATATTAACAACACCTTAGCCGTATGGCTCGGATTTACAAAAGAGGAGATCATTAATAAGCGAACCTTGCCAAGTCTTTTTAAAATTGGTGGGCAAATCTTTTTCGAAACTCACTTTTTCCCTTTGATCAAGCTTCAAGGTTTTATTAAGGAAGTTTATTTCGATGTAGTAAGAAAAGACAAAAGTGTCTTACACGGTCTAATAAATGTGAGAGAAATCCCTGCGCAGGACGATGCGCCATTAACCTATCAAGCGACCGTATTGGACATGTCGGATCGATGGCATTTTGAAGCAGAACTGCTAAAGGCTAAACAGCAAGCTGAATCCGATTCTAAAGCAAAAGCAGATTTCCTTTCAACAATTAGTCATGAGATTAGAACACCGTTGAATGCTATTCTAGGGATAGGAAATCTTCTTCATAAAACACCTTTAAATAAAAATCAGAAAGACTATGCTCGTCTCCTACTCCATTCGTCTGAGCATCTCCTAAGTCTCGTGAATAACCTTTTGGATCTAAGTAAAATTGAAGCAAGAAAATTTGAGCTTGAGCATGTCGATTTTGATGTTTTTGATTTATCTAAAATTCTAGAGCAAACATTTTCTGTTAGAGCGAAGGAGAAAGGCATAGAGATGCGCGTAGATTTAGATACAGACGTACCTCGTTATCTTATTGGAGATCCGGTTAAACTCAATCAGATATTGACAAACCTTGTAGGAAATGCTATAAAGTTCACTAAAATTGGCTCGGTGACATTATCTATATCTGTCGCAAAAATGAGTAAACAAGAAGTGTATCTAGATTTTAAGGTTGCCGACACAGGTATTGGGATACCTTCTGAAAAATTAGAGTCTATTTTCCAAGAATTTTCTCAAGCCAGTTACGATGTGAACGTAGAATTTGGAGGAACAGGGCTAGGGCTAACAATTAGTAAAAAGTTATTGGAACTCCACGGCAGTAAATTATCGGTTAGCAGTAAATTAAATGTAGGTTCAAAATTTAAGTTTCGTATTTGCTACAAAAAATCTGATAAAGTCTTAGCTAAAAAAGATCTCTCAATCTTAGAATCTGAAAAGCACGATTTTGGTGATTTGATGGTTTTATTAGTAGACGATAATCCAGCAAATATTTTCATCGCAGAACAATATCTTGAGCAATGGAATATATCATACTTATCCGCCGAAAGTGGGAAGAAGGCCTTATCTATGATAACAAAACACAAGGTAGATCTAATATTGCTCGACTTGCAGATGCCCAAAATGGACGGTTATGAAACTGCTAAAAATATAAGAGACCTAAAACTCAATATGAAGCCGGTAATAATTGCTTTCTCTGCTTCTACTAAGGGTGAAGTTAATGAGCAACTTATGGAGGCTGGAATAGATGATCATCTTCCGAAACCATTTCAGCCAAAACAACTATATGAAATTCTGCTACGACATCAAAATGTCAATCCGCAAAGTCAAGGTCAACTTTCTTCCATTCCGAAGAAATCGTTGAAGAAATCAATGAAAAAAAGTAATCCAAAGCTAAATACTCCAAAAGTGAGTTTTAAGTTGGATCGCTATATAAAAATGGCCAATAATAAACCTGAGTACCTCAAAAAATTCAAGCTAAGTACGCTCGATGCACTTATAAGCTATCAAAAGGATTATAATAAAGCCATAGTTAAAAATGATATAAAAATGATTTCGGATCTTATTCATAAAAGTACCATGTCTTTATATTACATAGAAGCCGACCCTCTTACTGAACTTTTAATGGAAAGCAGAAGTATGCTCCAGGCTGAAAATAAAGATGAATCGCTATTGAACGATAAGGTAACTGAATGTAACAAAGAGTTTATTATAATCATAAATGGCTTAACCGAAAAAGATTAAATATTGTCATTAAAACCTTAGCTCGAATGTTGTGCTATTACAATATAAAATAAAGAACCCGCCAATTGGCGGGTTCTTTGAGTGGCAATTCAAATAAATAATTATTCTTTTTCACCTGCATGAGTTTCGGAAGTTTCAGCAACTGTAGGAGCCAAAATCTTTCCTTTTATCTTAATTACTTTTACTCCTTCACTTGCATTGGAAGTTAAGGTTATGGTTTTAGAAAAAGATCCAATTCTTTTAGTGTCATACTTCACGCCAATTTCAGCACTTTCGCCTGGCATCACTGGACCGTTAGGCTTAGTTGGTACCGTACAACCACAACTTCCCTTTGCTTTAGTAATAACGATCGGAGCATTACCAACATTTGTAAATTTGAAAGCACGAACACCGTCCGCATTCTGCGCAATAGTACCATAGTCGATTACATCTGTTTCAAACTGGAAAACACCTTTTTCTGAAGTAACTGTATCTTGAGCAAAAGCTCCGGCTCCAATTAGTAAGCAAATCATAAAGAAAAGATTACGAAAAGTCAGCGTATTTTGTGTGCTAGGTTTTAATATCATGGTATTGTTCATTGTGATTTGAATTTAATTATTAGTACAACACAAACTTGCAACTAAATTTTAAATTACCAACAAAAATAGGGGTTGAATACAGTACTAGACCCCTAATGAATTTGATTTAGGATATAAATCGTATAGTCATAAAGTAACTAGGAGCTTCTCCATTACTTGCTTTTACAGCATTTACAATAGGCACGACAAAAGAGACGATTCCTACAAGTATTAAGGTCAGAATTCCCAATCCCAGCAAAAAGATCGCCGGAATACTTAATACAGCAAACAGGATCATGCTAAGTTGAAAATTAATAATGGATTTACCATGTTCATCCATATGGTTAACTTCATCTTTCTTTGTCAGCCAAATAATAAGCGGAACAATTAAACCACCAAATCCGGTGATATAGGTCAGTAATTGTGATAAATGCGTAAGAACCAATAATTGAGTGTCGGTTCGCTTAGCGTACTGTGGTTGGGTGATGACTTCCATTTTGATTGATTTAAGTGAGTACTAGATTAAAATAAACTAATTACCCAGGATGCGATTAAAAATGCAGCGATCGAAACTCCAACAAATATAAGAAGTGGTTTTATTAGATTTTTATTGCTGTTGTTTGATGGCTTTTGTTCAGGTTCCATAGTATATATAGTTTAATGTATAAGTAGTAGTTTATCTAAAATTGTTACAACCCATGAGTGAAATTGCAAGTTACACCATTCATCTTTCATTTAAAACGTTTAAGGCTGTGTATGAGCTTACAATATTGCTATTTTTGCATTGAATATGATTTACAACGACACTATTGTAGCTTTAGCAACACCCGCAGGTGCAGGGGCTATTGCGGTTATTAGGCTTTCTGGTCAAAGTGCTTTTTCTATTGCTTCGGAACTATTTGCGTCTGTTTCTAATAAAAAATTAGTGGAGCAGAAGACACATACTGTTCATTTAGGTCATATAAAAGATGGGAATCGCGTGATTGATGAAGTACTTGCAACCCTTTTTAAGAATCCGAATAGTTATACAGGCGAGGATGTAATTGAGTTTTCATGTCATGGGAGTAATTATATTCAGCAGGAAATTATACAATTATGTCTTCGGAAGGGATGTAGAATGGCAACAGCCGGGGAATTTACATTACGAGCCTTCTTAAATGGTAAAATGGATTTGAGTCAGGCGGAAGCTGTGGCCGATCTTATAGCAAGTGATTCGGAAGCGTCGCATCAATTGGCGATACAACAGATGCGTGGTGGATTTTCTTCGGAAATCAAAAAGCTTCGGGAGGAACTATTAAATTTTGCCTCCCTTATTGAATTAGAGTTGGATTTTGCTGAAGAAGACGTGGAGTTCGCCAATAGGGATGACTTTCAGAAATTAATATCAAAAATAACCTTAGTTCTTAAACGACTTATTGACTCCTTCGCCACTGGAAATGTATTAAAGAATGGAATTCCGGTAGCCATCGTTGGGGAACCCAATGTAGGAAAATCAACGCTTTTGAATGCACTCTTAAATGAGGAGCGTGCCATTGTTAGCGACATTGCGGGTACCACCCGAGATACCATTGAAGATGAACTTTCAATCGGCGGAATTGCCTTCAGATTTATTGATACCGCCGGAATTAGAGAAACTAAAGATGTGATTGAAGGTCTTGGGATTAAAAAGACTTTCGAGAAAATTGAACAGGCGCAGGTGGTGGTCTACTTGTTTGATGCCCTCACTGTCCTTCGGACATCTCTCCCAGAGGGAGAGAAAACGGTTATAATTAACAACGAGATTGAGAAGATTCGCAATCGTTTCCCTCAGAAGCAATTAGTGGTAATCGCGAATAAGGTCGATAAGTTATCCGAAGAGGAAATATCGAGTCTAAAATCTCAAGTCTCAAACCTACATTTGCTTTCTGCAAAAACGGGATTAGGTATCGAAGAATTGAAGACTACCCTACTCGAATTTGTAAATACCGGTGCTTTACGAAATAACGATACAATAATTACAAATACAAGGCATTACGATGCTTTACTTAAAGCATTAGAGGAAATTATAAAGGTGCAAGAAGGCATCGATTCCGGGCTTAGTGGCGACCTTATGGCCATAGATATTAGGCAGGCACTTTATTACTTTGGCGAGATAACCGGCGAAATCACCAACGATGATTTGTTAGGGAATATATTTGCTAATTTCTGTATTGGGAAGTAAACCAAAAATGCCGTGCAATAAATAAAAGTTACTATTTGACATTTATTGTTTCGGGGGTAATGCAAAGGCTACGGCATCGTGCTCAAAATGATTTCTATGGGAACCATCGCAAAATGGTTTATTTTCTGAAAGTCCGCATCTGCACAATGAAATAGCTTCTCGCCCACCCAGATCGTATGCCTTACCATCCTTGTCTACTATTTCAAAGTCTCCTGTAATACGCAGAGAACCGTTGTTATTTACTTTTAGAGTTGTTTTAGACATAATTATTGATTGTTTAGTATGATTAGAGAAACAATTTACAAGAAAGCTTTGATTATACAACGATTCAAAAAAAATTATAGCGGCTTATTAAAATCTCCAACACTCTGTTTTTCACTATCACTACATGGCAGGCTCAATCTAAATTTTTAGTATATTTAACTGATAACAAACGCATTAAGCAATTTTAATGTTGTAAAATTGAATTAAAAGAAGTCCAGTATAATTATGATTTAATGGTCTTTCAGAATATTCAAAATAAATGGAAAATATTAAGTCTCTTGATATAAACCACGCTTGGACTAAAAATTAGAATGCAAAACAGAATCGACATACAACCTATTGTTGCATCCAATTGGATAGTATTTCTCGATACTATTAATCTTATTAAAAAATTCTAGACTATGGAAACGAAATGGATCAACTTACACAAAGTAATGCTGGAAAATGAAGGCTCACAAACCCAACAATTTGCCGAAGATGTGAGCAATGCTGTCGTAGTTGGAGCTAATGCAAACAACACAGCTCAATGGGTTTATGTAAACTTGAATACTGTTCGATTCAATTTCATCCGTTTAGGATATCAATACAAAAGATGGCCTACAGACTGCAGAAGCACCATCTCAAAAGTCGCTATTTTAAAAATGACAGCACCATTAAAACAACCCACTATACTCTATGAGGAAGATATCTGTCTGAACAGCGAAAGCTATGGATTTTGCACGATTCCCCGGGTAAAGGCACCTGACCCTTGCAGAGACCTTACGATAGCTACCTGCAATGACCCACACGTAAATCCCGGTCTTACTATTTCGAAGAGTTTGCCCGTATTCTATTCAGAAGAGGGGTTCTTTTTAGCACTATTAGTCAACATTCGCGATTTTCGGGATCGTTTTTTAATCGGGCCGATCGGAATCGAAGATCACACACCGACGATAACAGTAGCGAACCCTCTGAATTTTGGAGCCGTCGGAGATGGAGAAACTGATGATACTATAGCATTGCGCGAAACAATTGCATATGGTTTAGCAAACCACTTACCTATAGATCTAGGGCATCGAACCTATGCTTTTAGCGATATACTTAAAATAGTTCCAAAGGCTCCGAATGATGAAGGATTTATTCTTCAAAACGGTCATTTTAAATTCACCGGACGAGAGGGAAATGCACTTGAAATAGGTAAGGAAGGAAATTTTACACCGGCAGAGATAAAGAACATAAAAATAACCGGCAACGGACAAATAGGTCTCAATCTTACAAGGATTGCACATTCCAGATTGGAAAGTATAACCGTAACGGGCTTTCAGGTAGGCCTTCAATTGAATGGAGGTATCTCAAATACGTTTTCAGATTGCCTATTCAAGGATAATGAAATTAATGCAAAAATTGAGGTTTACGATGGCACTAAAAGGTGTAATGACAATAAGTTCTGGAATTGTAGGTTTGTCGGGGCAACTGGATATGCTTCTCTGTATTTTCCAAATTCTGAAGCAGCTCCCGGACTTACAGCCGCGAACAATGCCTTCTATGCCTGTAATTTTGAACATTCCAATCAACATGCAATTGTGATTGATGGGGCACATGGCACCTCATTTATAGATTGTCGTCTTGAAGGAGCCTTTGTTGATACACAACACTCACATCCCTGGATAATGATTCTATTAGAGAGCGGACGTCAAACCCGATTTTTGAATTGCTGGGTTCCAGGTTCAGCAACACCTGAAAGAAGAGATTCGCTGATTCATATAAGCAAACTACATATTGGTGTTACAATTATTGATTGTATTTTTAGTTCAGGCCAAAACATACTTAATGACGACGATGCTTCGAGAAACTATGCCAATTGGGTACTTCCTGATAATTTTTAGCGAATAATAAATAAGGATTAATTTTAAAAAGAATACTTTCCAGATACCGGAGATGAGCAACTACTTTACTAAGGGAACAATGCATTTGCATATTATAATCGCCCCAGAGGGGAATTTCAAAACCTTATATTTGTTTTAGATTATCCGTAAATCTCATTATTAAATCCTTAATAAATTGTATTTTATTTCTTAACATAAACGGTTTTCCGATTTACAAATTCCATCATACCATCCTTTGAAAGTTCACGACCATAGCCAGATTTCTTGGTGCCTCCAAATGGCAATCGAGGATCCGACTTCACTAATTCGTTAACAAAATAGGCCCCATCACTAACTCTATTGGAATGCTTTATTGCCTTTTCGATATCTTTGGTACATACAGTTACCCCTAGCCCATACTTCGATTCTTCAGAAAGGGCAAATGCATGATCTATATCCTTAGCTTTGATCATAGCAGCTAAAGGTCCAAAAGTTTCCTGATCGAAAGCTGCCATACCTGGTACCACATCTCCCAATATTGTGGGTTCGTGATAACAATCATTTTGTTTACCGCCCAACAATAGTTTTGCACCTTGTTTAATAGATTCAGTAACCTGCTCATGTAACTGGTCGGCAAGATCTATTCTTGCAAGCGGACCAATACCTGTGTTTTCATCCATCGGGTCTCCTGCTTTTAGTTCGCTGACAGCTTTGGTGAATTTTGAAACAAACTCGTCGTAAATACCCTCCATAAGGATAAAGCGCTTCGCTGCAATACAACTTTGTCCGCAATTTAACATACGCGCCGTAAGTGCTATTTTTACTGATTGATCAATGTCAGCATCTTCCCAAACAATAAAAGCATTGTTGCCTCCAAGTTCAAGTACCGTTTTTTTAATATGACGTCCTGCAATTTCCGCAACAGCCGAACCTGCTCTTTCACTTCCTGTAAGGGTAATTGCTTTTACAGTTTCGTGAGAAATAATTTTCTCTGTTTGATCATGATGTACGATTAAGTTTTGGAATACATTTGGAGGATACCCAGCTTTTGTGAACACTTCTTCAATTTGTTTGGCACAACCAAATACGTTTGGCGCATGTTTCAATAAGCCCGTATTACCTGCAGTCAAGGTCGGTGCCGCATACCTAAAAACTTGCCAAAAAGGAAAATTCCATGGCATTATTGCTAAGACGCTTCCAATAGGATCATGACTTACAAAGCTTTTAAAAGCTTCCGTTGAGATTGTTTCATTCTTTAGAAAAGCTTCAGCATTATCGGCATAATAATCACAGACCAATGCGCATTTATTCACTTCCGCTCTGGATTCTTTTATAGGTTTGCCCATTTCCAAAGTGATCATTTTTGCATATTCTTCTACATTATCTCTCAACACTTGACCAGCTTTTTTTAATAAATCGCAACGTTCCGAAAGAGATACTTTTCGCCAAGATTCAAATGCTTCTTGACTTTTAGCAAGTTTATCACTCAATTCCTTTTCCGTAAGTCCGGTATAATGACCTACAGTTTGACCATTGTAAGGGTTGGTGCTTTTGAATTTCATAGTTTTCTAAAATTATTTTGTAACTGTCTGATTCCAAAAATCTGCAATCGCTTCCCAAGCTACCTCACCATTTGGCATTAATTTGTCATGAAGTGCTTTTTGTGTTGCTTTCGATTCTTTACCAACCATACTTTTTACTAATGAATCAACAACGGCATCTTGCCATCTGTAAGATGAGTTCACATAAACCTCATTTGTTGGAATATATGCTGCTGGTGCAGTTTGAACCGTTTCATGATAGTGAATCATGATCTGCTCTTCCTCAAAAGTATCAAAACTTCGTTCTATAGCCACATTAGGCCATAGGAGTTGCATTCTCATTTTTTCTGGCTGATATACAGAGGTGTAAAGTGTGCCAAATCCTTCCGTAAATTTTGTATTATATAAAGGTGGATGTAGGAAAGCCTTGGCTAATTCCGCAGAACTTACATTTTTAGATTTTAAATAATTCTTAATAAAATTATAGCGTTTCACTGTTTGATTAAACTGCGCATTTTCTGGCCAATCCACCTCGCCTTGATGATTAGTAGCAAATGCCGTAGAGGTAACTAATGGTTTTTTATCAGGAGCTAACATCACCGTTTTAATCACGCCTTTTTTATCAACCACAGTCACGTTGTAAGACATATGTGATGGAATACCTTTTAAAATTTTTACGGCTTCAATCGTTGTAGAACAAAACTCTAATACATATCTCAAAATGAAAGGAATACCGAAACCAACACCAACTTCCTTACGACCTCCAAAAGTGAGCGATACACAAAGACCAGCGTCATTCATCCCGTCTACAATGCCTATTAAACAATCTGATGTGCCCATCACTTTATGGTCATTCCATTTACTTAATAGTAATGTCCCTTCAAGCAAATTTGGATGATAATCATAATTGCGTACGAGCTGGATTTCATCTGTATCAATTACCGCCTGAGCACAAGCACTAATATAAGCAGGTGGTTGAAAACCTGTCAAGAACCGAGCAAGATCGGTATCAGCATTCGTTATGTTACACAAGTGCACGTATGTTGGCCACATTTTGGGCATATATTTTTTCAGTGCTTCCTGCGAAGTCTTTAGATCTGGAGTTAATGAAGTATTGTTTGATAAAAACCAAGTCTTATAATTAGGCCAGAATTTATTAAATAAAACGTTCCATTTAGGGCCAGCAATAGTAGGCTCTGAAACTGTATTAAATTGTAATTGCATTAATTTATTTTGTTTTAAAATGTTACAAATTGGACTACTATTTGGTTAAAGTACCTGTAAGCACAATTTTCTTTCTTTTATCTTCTACAAGTTGTGAAACATATTGACCACGGATTGCTTTGATCCAATTTTGAGCACGCTCATTTAATTTGAAATCATCTGTCATCATTCTACCTCTTGACACTAAAATCCCCATATCTGCACCTTCATATAAGTAGTCGCCTTTTTTAGAGATGTGCAAAAAGAATGCTTCATTTTCTGTTTCAACAGCTCTTCTATGACTGTCCATTCTATCATATTGAATATGGCCATTATCAAACATTTTCCAAATTCCTGACATTGGAGCTTCAGATACATATTCAATAGTATCTTCTGTATGCTTAATGATTAATTGACTCCATCCATCTATATTTTCTTGTCTAGCCCATCGAGCATTTAATTCCTTGACGTTTAGCTTGTAATCTACGCCCATCCATTCTAGTATATGGAATACAAAAAGAGGCGCATCTGCCAAGGCAAAAACAGCATGGTTGGTAATTGAACTTGCACCCGTTACTCTTGGATTGAGTTCTCCTAGATAAATTTCTCCATTATCTTGATCTATTAAAAAGTCTAATTCAAAATAACCTTTATATCCTTCTTTTTTAAGTTGATCCCCAAAAAGCTGCGTATATTTTGCTGCCTTATTTCTTATATCTGGACTAAATGCATTTGGATAAATTTCGTTTCCACACCATCCACCTTTATATGGTGTCATTTCTTTAAACCCAACGAGCTCCGTCATTAATGGAGCTACGATTGTACCATGTCTTGTCACGCACGCCTCAATTGCAGATCCTTTGCAATTGATACGCTTCATAACTTTAACCTCTTTTTCCTTTTCAATTTCTTCTGCATGTTTTTTATATTCCGCTTCGTTTGAGATGAAAAAAGTTGTGTGACCTGAATCTCCAAAAGGAGTTTGAATAACTAAATCTGTACCCAATTTTTTTGAAACTTTATTCAAATGAGCATAATCCTTAACTTGAGAAAGCACATAAGGCACACAAGCAACACCAGCTTTTTCAGCGATGCGGTTTGTATTCACTTTATTGTCCATCAATGTTCTCATCTTTGCAGGTGGAAACATAATTTCAAGACCTAATTTTTTAGCAAGTTTTTCTGTGTTTTCATCAAACATTAAAAACATCGCTTTTCCTGCGTCTTTACCATTTCTTCTTGAATCAATATACTCTTGGACTTCAGGATGCTGAAGGAGGTAATTATTAATATCCTCTATGCCAGTAAATTCATCGTGTGGAATTTCATTTTTTGGTGAAAAAACATTGGGATGTAAACCATCGAAACATTCTATATGGCAAATAAATTTGAAACCCTTAATCCATTCATCGGCACCTAGCATATTGAAATTGGTTGCACTTATAAAATATAATGGCGTTTCATTTTTGTAGAAAAAACGTCTAATATCAGGCACTCCGCTAAGCACTTCTGCAATTGCTGCCTTCTTTTTGGGTGCAGATTTTTTAGCTGCGGGTTTTTTAGCAGTTACTTTGGTGGATGTTGACTTCTTAACAGTAGCTTTCTTAGGAGTTGCCTTTTTAGGAACGACTTTTTTATCAGTTACTTTTTTCGCCGTAGCTTTCTTAGTAGTAGCCTTAGTATCTTTCTTTGTAGTTGTCGTTTTTTTTGTTGCCATTTTATTTATTTTATATAATTAAGTTAATGGTGAATTTTATTTGGAATACTGCCCAAGAAGCCTTGCTTTCTTTTTGCTTTTTTTCAATTTTGTCTCCGTTTACCCATTGACATTCCGCCCATGGATGTAACGACTTTATGACGATCAAGCACTTTTTCTGTGAATACTCTAATTCCAAGATCTGAACGGTATCCATGAATTTCACTTACGTCTAACGCCGTCATAAAATTGATAATTTCTTCACTAATTACCTGTCCCGGAACAAGTACAGGAAATCCTGGTGGATATGGAATAACGAAGGTAGATGCAACCAGCGTTCTGCCTTTTTCAATGGTAGGTAAACATTCGTTTAAAGGAACATATTCATAGTTCTCTTCATCATATGCTAAGAAAAAAGCTTCTCTTAAATTTCCTCCTGGAACTCCTGGTACCGCTCGAAATGAATTATGAAAATAACTGAAATCAGGTAAAGGTGGAACTTCTTTAGTCAAGGAATAGATCTTTTTATCCCGTATTTCCCTTTCTTTATCGTTCAACGCCTTAAACTCATCATCCAGTTCATCTGAAATTTTTAAAAGCGCATTGATAAGGTAGGTTACACTTCCTCTGGTAGTACCTATATTAGTCATAAACAAAACCGTATTTCGTGAGGTTTTATTTATCTGGATATTGAATTTATCCATCAAATATTTATTCTTGAATGTATCTCCATCAACACCGGTCTTTCCAATATACAAAGTTATTTTTGTGGGATCTAAAACGAATTCATCCTTTTCCCAAGCCTCATCCATTCTATTCCAGCCTTCTTTTTGGGTATAATATTCTTGGAGTCCAGTTTGACGATATTCATTTGGAATAAAATCACCAACTGATAATACGTCAAAATACTTACTCAATTGAGGATTGTCAGTTATTTTGGCTCTAAGCACCATGGCCATTTCGATGCTCTTTTCCACCAATTCGAATCCTTCGAGTTGTACTTGTCGTCTTCCAACGTCTAAAGATGCTAACATTTGGTAATTTGGCGAAGTAGAAGTGTGGGTCATATACGCTTCAAGAAACGTATTCTCCGTTTTTCTGCGGAAATCTTCATCCCAAATATGTATCATTGAACCTTGTCTAAAACTGCTCAATGTTTTATGTGTACTCTGCGTTGCATAAACACGGATTCTAACTTTATTGGGATCTGGCAATAGTGATTGATCGCCCTCTTTGAGTCCCTTAATATATTCTTTGTATTGTTTTTGATAACTTGCACTATTATATTTATTATGAAGTTTTTTAGCAGTAAACATGCCAGTACGTTGCTTATAATTATATGCAAATCCTGCAAAGGCAAACCAAGCTTCATCCCATAAAAATATCATATCGGGTTTTATGGCGAGTACTTCTTCCATAACCCGCTCAACATTGTATACCAGCCCGTCAAATGTACAATTGGTTAAGAGCAGCATTTTAACTTTGTGAAGCCTTCCAGCTTCTTTAAGTTGCAACATTTTCGTTTTGATTTGCTCCAACGGCACTGCTCCATACATCGAATATTCTTCGATAGGATACGAATCTAAATACACTGGATACGCACCTGCTAACACCAAACCATAATGATGAGATTTATGACAATCTCTATCAATTAGAACAACATCATTTGGCTTAACCAAGCCTTGCATTACAATCTTGTTGGCTGTAGATGTTCCGTTAGTAACAAAATAAGTGTTTAAAGAAACATAGGCATCACGTGCCATTTCTTGAGCTTTTTTAATGGGTCCAGTAGGTTGTAATAAGGAATCTAGCCCACCAGTGGTAGAAGATGTTTCAGCTAAAAACATATTACGACCATAAAATTCGCCAAAGTCATTTATCCACCTTGATTTGAAGACCGAATTTCCTCTAGAAATAGGCATTGCATGAAATACTCCTGTTGGTTTTTTACTGTATTCCACAAGGGCAGAAAAGAACGGTGTGTTATAGCGTTCTTGAATTCCTCGCATAATTGTTAAATGCATCTCTTGTATATCTTCCGTCTGATAAAATATGCGCCTAAATCCTTTAATAGTGCTATCTTTTAAATGACCCAATGAAGTATCAGTAACATAGTACGTGTCTAATTCAGGTCTAAGCCGCTTGATTAATTCTCCAATGAGAGGACCAAGATCAGTTTCAGGTTTTGAAGAAAAGTCAAATTTTTTAATTTCTTGAATATATGGCTTGATTAACGGACTAATAATTTTTGAGCGATAGGGTGGCGCATAACGAACTACAACTGCTTGAATATTATGATTAAAAAGTAAAGAGATAAGTGCATCTTGAAAAGAACGTTGTACCACAACACCATAACTAAATTTATCATTTGGAGTCTGTAAATTCTTTAAAGTTTGTTTTAATTTATTTTCTTCTTTTTCTGAAATGTTATCAACAAACAATACCTCAAAATGATTTTTTCGGACACCATTTAGTTGCTCATGGTCTTCTACCGAATCCATGCTGTCCTCATCAAAATCAAGAAAGTCTGGATTACTTTTATAACTATCTCCAACAAGTTGCTTTGTTGTTTCCAGTACCAAATGAGACAAGGAAGCATATTCGTGATTTGCAAATGCTTTTTCCAGTCTATTTAGTCTTTCTTTTCCTGGAGAAGCAAAAAAACATTCTACACCTTTTAAGTCTGTAATGAGCTCTTTAATTTTGTCTTTGTGTTCTTTTTCATTCGCAGATCCTTTATTACAACGTGTAAGTTCAGAAGTCTCGATTTTTAATTTATTCCAAAAATCAACGCGCAATTGCCCGATATTAAAATAAGGTGCACTCTTTGTGTTGTTTTTTATCATGTATTAATTGTTTGAATGTAATGCTAATTTGTTTCCTTGAGAATCTATAAAAATGGCAAAATAACCTTCTTCTGCACTAATAAGTGTTTTGGTCATTATAATACGTCCGCCTGCTGCTTCCACTTTATTAAGCACATTGTTTAAATCATCACCTGCGTTTAAATATAGTAAGGGTCCAATACTAGCAGGGATGGACCCAGGTCCTGCAATTACGGCCCCTCCAATTCCTGAAGTTTCAGGAAAAAAAGCCATTGCATTGATATCTGTACTATTTTGTGTCATTTCAATATCAAAAATTTCATTGTAAAAATTCACAGCCTGTTGAAAATCCAAGGCGGGTATTTCAAACCAGCTTATATAATTTTTAGTTTTTAATTTCTTTTTTCTCGATGATGATCCACCCATATTTTATTTTTTTTTATAGTTTATCGTCCCCTTTATAGTGAGTGGTCGATGCTAGTTGTTCAAGTTGGTTTTCTTTAATTTTTAGTTCTGCAATTGTATCCAATCGCGTAGGCTTAATAAGTGGTCCTAACGAGTCTAAATAAGGCGTGACAACTTCAGATTTATAGATGTCAAAGACTTTACTATTAATACGATCTCTAAAACTTTTTAGAGGTTGTCCCAGTCTCAATATTCCCAATTCACGACTTCTTTTTGCCCTCTCAATATTTAATTCAAGCGGTATGATTTCCTCGGTACCTTCAGACTGGTGTAAGATACGTCCGTCCGGTCCACAGACTATTGAACGCCCACAACCTCCTGTATCCAAACCATTGACATCAAATAAATAACATTGGTTGATCGAAGCCATTGCTCTAACAATCGATAATTCGATCTCTCTGTCTATAGTACCTGTCATGGTAGGATGCAAAATTACTTCGGCTCCCTTTGCCGCAAGCGTTCTAATGGTTTCCGGGAACCACATATCATAGCATATTGACACTCCAAATCTTGCAACATCTGGCACATCAAAAACGCAATACTCTTCTCCTGCACTTACTCCAGCTTCATATGGATAGAAAGGAAACATCTTTCTATAACGCGTCACAATTTCTCCTTGAGGATTGATTACACTTGCGGTATTATATATTTTTTCCTCGCTTTTTTCGAAGATAGAACCTGGCAGCAACCAAATTCCATATTTTTTTGCCTTTGCCTGCATTTCTGCCTCAAAGTTATTTGGAATAAATTGGGCAGCATGGGTCAATGGACCAAAGGCACATAATTCACTAAACACAATCATTTCTATCCAGGGATATAAATTCATTGTAATATCAATTTTAAGCTTCATCATTTCCACATTGGAAGTGATCGCAGACACCTTCATTTGTATTCCTGCAATTGCAAATGGTTTCATAGTTATTTTTTTATTGCTTTTTTAATTTCATTTTCCAAAATGGTCAACCCTTTTTCTAATTGTTCGTCTGTAATCACTAAAGGTGAAAGAATGCGAATTACATTTTTATACGTCCCTGCGCTAATTAGCACTAAGCCATTTTCTGCACAGCCTTTCACTATTTTAGAGCATATTTCAGTATTAGGTTGTCTAGGGTCTCCATTTAATACAAATTCAATCCCAATCATTGCACCAATACCTCTTACATCTCCAATTTCAGGGTGTAGTTTCATTAAATTTTGAATTCGATTCATGATAACATTCCCTATTTTGATCGCCTTTTTGCTTAGATCAATATCTTTCATATACTTGATCGTCGCAGATGCAGCTACACAGCAAATCGGACTTCCAATGTATGTACCCCCAATTGAACCAATAGCTGCAGCATCCATTACTTCAGCTCGTCCCACTACAGCCGCAATAGGTAGACCAGACCCCATAGATTTTGCATAAGTACTTATGTCTGGCTGCACTCCATAATGCTGCCAACTAGCCCAATGTCCTGTTCTACAGAAACCGCTTTGTACTTCATCCATAATAAGCATAATTCCATGTTCATCACAGAATGCTCTTAGTCCTTCCAGATATTTTTGAGGAATTGGGTTGAATCCGCCTTCGCCTTGAATAGGTTCTAAAATAACAGCGGCAACACTTTTAACATCCACTAAATTAAGGGCACTTTCATGAAGTCTTTTAAGTTCATCTTTTACAAATGTTGCTTCATCACGAGTGCCTCGATAACGATAGAAGTTTGGAAACGGAAGTCTGTAGACTTCTGGTGCAAATGGGCCACAATCATGTTTATAGCTCACTTTACTAGTCAATGTCATTGCCATCATAGTCCGTCCATGGTAAGCGCCAGTATAACAGATTACTGCAGGCCGTTTTGTAGCTTGTCTCGCAATTTTTATAGCGTTCTCCACGGCTTCGGCACCTGTACTAACAAGCATTGCCTTAGTTTTTTTACCATGCGGGAGAATTTCAACAAGTTCTTCACATAACTTTATGTATGGTTCATATGTAACTACATTAAAACTTGTGTGTAAATATTTTCCTGCCTGTTCTCTTATCGCCGCAACAACCGGTTCCGGACAATGGCCTGCATTTACAACTCCAATACCGCCTGCAAAATCAATGAGTTCGTTTCCATCTGCATCAATTATTATAGCCCCTTTTGCTTCTTTTACTGTGGCTGTATTAAAAACGCCTACACCATTGGCTACTGCCTCTTTTCTCCGGTCTAGGAGTTCTTGAGACTTCGTTATTTCTTTAATCATTTTATAATTTTGGTTTTTAGAAAGTTACGTTTAATAAAATTATTATGATTCTATTTAACTAATTTTTTTTTATTTATCTCTTTTAATAAAAATAGGTATCTAGACCGCAGCTAGTATCCTTTTCAAAAAATCTAGTGCTTTGTATATACTGGTTTAGCGAAAACATTTGTTAGGATTAAACTTAAGAGAACTAGTTCGGCAACATGGTGGATAATAAGAGTGTCCCTACTATTAATAAAATTATTGAGAGTAAGCCCCCTACGATTAAAAAATGCTTGAATTTATAAGCGCCCGTTCCGTAAATAAGAGAGTTGGTTTGATAGCCCATAGGGGTGAAAAAGCTAAAATTTGCAGCAAACATTACTGCTAGTATAAACGGTTTTACGGGTAATGCTAAGCCGGAGGCTAGTGCAATTGCAATCGGAGTCATTATAACTGCAGTGGCATTATTAGAAATAAAACCACTTAACAACATAGTAATTGAGAATAGTGCGCCAAGAATAATAACGTTTGCCTGTCCTGATAGTAGTTCAAGTAACTGATTCGAAATCCAATCGTCTGTTCCTGTATTACTCATCGCGACTCCCAAGGGAATCATACCTGCAAGTAAAAAAATAATCTGCCAATTTACCTTCTTATAAATATTGTTCAGACTAATGCAGTTTCCAACAAGCAACATACCAACTCCAATAATAGCACTGGCTAAAATAGAAAATACGCTGGTAGCCGCTAGTCCTATTACCGTTAAAAGTGTAATTAAGGTCCAACTCCTCTTATAACTATTTACATGATAGTCCTCTTCATGGTGCCTCAAAATAACAACATTGTCCAATTCATATAATTTCTCAAGTTGTTCGTTATCTGCTTTCAATAATAAGCGATCCCCCGCCCTAACATTTAGTTTAATTATTGCTTTTGGAAGATAGAAGTGTTTATTTGATGATAGCATTTTCTTTTTCTGAATACCTAAAGGAACCGCCGTCTTATCTAGTATTTTTTTTATTTTCTGAAAGCTTTTCCCAATAAAGTCTGAACCAGGCAAAACCAATACTTCGATATAACTGAATGATTCTTTAGTTGTTTTTTCTTTGGTTTCATCTATCGCTAATGACATGTCGGCATCTGAAGTGAGTTCAAAATTCTTATCAGATATTGTAGCATAGTTCTTTACATCACTAAGCACAACCAATTCGTCATTGATTCTCAGCGTCGTATTAGGCCCAGGATCGGCATTCACCACATCATCTCGTACTAGTTTTAGAACATGTATGTCCGGGTTTTTATACAATTTTACACTGGACAAAGCTTTCCCAACAAGTTTAGACTCAGCATTGATTTTTAGTGTGAATAAGAAATTCGTCTCTGCATTATAATTGCTTAATTTTTCTTCTGAAGCTTTAGGAAGCCAACGACTCGCAAAAGTCATAAACAGTATTCCTGTGCCTAATAATACGAGCCCATAAAGTGAAAATTCGAAAAAACTGAAAGTTTCCACACCCATATCGGCTGCAATAGAATTCACCAACAAATTCGTTGAAGTTCCCATTAAGGTGCAGCTTCCTCCCAAAATGCCTGCAAATGATATCGGCATTAATAGTTTAGGGATCGAAAACTTGTACGTATCTGATAACTGTGAGATGATTTTTATAAAAATTATAACTACCGCCGTAGTGCTGATAAATGAAGAAATAGTAGCCGAAATCACCATAAACACCGGTGCGATTAAGATTAGAGGTAAAAACCCAAGTTTCTTAATACCTGACGTTAATAAGGCAATAACTCCATTCTCTTCCAATCCTATGGCGAGGATCATTAGCATTAACACCGTAATAGTTGCAGCATTTGAAAAACCACTTACGGCTTCTTCAGGTGTAGTGAGACCTAAGACTACTAAAGCAAGAATAATAAAAAAGGAAATCTTGTCTATTGGGAAGAACTCGGTGACAAACAATAAAATTGTTAGACCGATAATGACAAATACCAAAATGATATTGATATCCATAGCTTACTTTTCTATAAAAATAGAAATGTTGCTAAAATACACATAAGAAAAAGTCGAATATTATTTGTTAAAAGTATTCTTCCGAAGAAAAACCTTAAGACATACCATTCATAGTAAGTAAGGTAGTAACCCAGACTATCACTGAAGAGAAAAAGATTCCTATAACGTTGGCTGCAAATGCTTTACTCCTCTCGATTTTGAATAAGTAAGTGGCGATACTCCCCGCGTACACTCCTGTGCCGGGCAAAGGAATCATGACAAAAAGGATAAGTCCCCAGAATCCATATTTCTGAATCTTAGATCCAGACCCTGTCTTTGCTCTACGCGCGACCCAAATAGCTCCTCTTTTGTAAAAATTCCACCGCAAAAAAGATGTATTAATCTTATCAAGAAAAAACATCATTAAGGGAAATACAAGAATATTAGCCCCAAAAGCAATGGCAAATACAAGGTAGATATTTACATCATTGAGCATACCATATGGAATACCCACCTTGGCTTCACCAAAGGGAGAAATACTCCATAAAATAGTAACAATAATTTCCTGTATCAAAGTTCATTATATTTTGAGGACTGCAAAAGTACTCCACAAAGCAATAAGTAACGAATTTTAATTCATAAAAATTGTACAAATTCAGAGTAATAGACTCATTATTATTTCTTTATGAACGATTCAGAAAAAATAGTTCCATTAGAAGCCTGAATTCTAATATGGTAAAGTCCTGTAGCTAATTTTGCCACTGGTATTTCTTGATTTATCATTTCATTTTGAACCTCAATCGTTTTTTCTATAAGCAACTGTCCCAACGAATTATATACAAACAACGCTAACTCACTCGTCTCAATATTCAAGGTCCCGGAAATAGTTAAAATTTCCGTTGTTGGATTTGGTGCAACAATGAGGTTGATATTGTTAGAATTATTAGCTACACCCAAAACTGCATCCGAGATCTTTCTAACGTTACCGCTACTGCTATATTCAGATACATAAATGGCATTTTGAGAAGAATTATATATAATTCCATTGGGAAAATCGAATGTTGCATCGGCTAATGGTCCATCATCATTTCCTTGTTGATCTCCCGCATAAAGTGAAACGTCATCAACTGCAGCTGGATTCACTTTGTAAATTTGATGTCCTCCAAAATTGGTAGCATATAGATTTCCTTCAGCATAAGCAATAAAACCAACCGCGTCAGTACCTCCGGTGGCGCCTCCATCCGGAACTGTGGCAACATATTGAGGTGTACCGTCTAATCTATATATCTTATTTCCTGTAAAATTTGCTACGAATAGATTACCGGTTGAATCGAAGGCGAGACCTACAGGAGCATCCATTGGCGTACCTTGGAATAATTCGGTAATAGTACCGTCTATATTAAGTCTATTCACGCTGTTATTTACCACATTGGTAAAAATCATAGCATCTGTATCGAAGTCCTTTATAAGTCCGGAAGCAATTCCGCCAACAGTAAAGCTAGTTATTAGTGTGCCGCTGCTGTCGTATTTATTAATAGTTCCCGCGCTGTATTCAGCTAAGTAAAAATCTCCATTCGAGTCGAATGCCATACCATTAGGATTTGCCAATCCGGTGATAAATGGAGTGGCAACGCCTGCCGGTGAAATTTGATATACGGTCGTACCGCCAAAATCGGAACCGTAAAGGTTTCCGCTGCTATCGAATGCCATGGCATCGGTGACATCCATTGTTGGGTCTGAAAAATAAGTAGAAACAGTTTGTGCAAAAAGGCAGTTTCCGAAGAAAAAGAAAAGTATATATTTTATCATAATTCAAAAATTTAAATGAGTATTCTGTGAGCAGCATTTCAAATCTTAACAATTAAAAATGCTCCTTTGTTCAAATCTATTTAAGAACTATGGGAAGAAAAAAAGGAGTTTCTCGCAATTTATAAATTGCAAGAACTAAAATCTATTAGACCTCTCTCCTAGTGTAGTTGAAGTGATTTTTGCTTAATGTAGTACGACGGTGTTAATCCGGTGTATTTTTTAAATGAACTGTAGAATGCAGAACTGGACGCAAATCCTGCCTTTTCGGCTATATGCTCGATAGTAAGATTTTTAAATGCAGGATTGACTTCTAATTTCTTCAGTGTATATGAAATACGATAATCGTTTAGAAAATTTGTGAAGTTCTTTTTATAAGTACTATTAACCACTTTTGATAAGTAGGTTGTATTTGTGTTCATCAATTTGGCCATCTTAGCTAATGACATTGACTGGTCTAAATAAAATTCGGATTCAATTAATCTTTTAATTTCTATAACTATTTCCTTTTTTTTTGAATCGTCTATATCTAAGGATTCATTTTTATCGCTATCTCCATTCAATTCTTCGGAAAAATCTGTGCTACTTTCCTGTAAACGTCTTGCTAATAGTACATTTTTGTTATAGAGTAACTGCTTTTGTTTTTTTTGCTTCTGAAGAAACCAGCCAATTAATCCTATACATCCAATTGCTAAGACAAGTAAAATACCAGTGAATAAAATTTGATTACGTTGTTTTCCAATAACCACCTTATTGAGATCATTTTTTGTACTTAACATTTCAATTTCAAGCTCCTTTTTATCAGACTCATACTTCTCGGTAATCTCGAGAACTTCTTGTTTCATTCTAAGTGCATCTGTAGAATCCTTCAAATGAAGATAAATCTCGTTGTGTGCGATCGCTTTTTCATATTGCCCTAATTTTATATAAGTTTCACGGAGATTTTTATGAATTTCAGATTGAGGAATTTCTACTTGTTCAACTTGAAGAGCATCATTGAAAAAATGTAGCGCTTCATTAAAATTACCCCGCAAGATTTCAGCTTTTCCAACATTAGTTCTTAAGCCATCCAGGTGGCAATCTTGATTATCGACCAAGCCGGTTCTCGCGTAATAATTAGCACTATCTGCCATTTTTAATTTTAGATAGTATTCGCTCAATGCTAAGTAATAGGTCGGCAGGTATACTTTCGCTTTCGCTTGCTTGGCCAATTCCAAGGCTTCAAGCGTATATTCAATGGCCATTTCCATTTTCTGTTCCTCATTATATACTTCAGACATATAAAAAAGGACATAACTGGCATATCCCTCATCGTCAACATACTTTAAGGCATCATCATACATCTCATTGGCTTTAGAATAATTACCCAATGTTTTATGAATTTCGCCCATCATCACTTTTACATTCACCCTATTTATACTGTCTTTTTCAGTATGTAATCCATTGATTTCCAATATGGACTCTGCATTTATTGCAGTTCTTAAAGCAGCTGTGTGATTCTGTTCATAGGAGGAAATCTGACTAAAAAGCATATTGGATCTAAACTTTATACTGTCATTTACGCCTCCCTTATTACGAATAATTTCAAGATATTTTTTCGCCTCCTGAATGTCAGTTTTCCAAAAGCTAATTCTGGCATGATTTAAATGAGTATAGGCAATTACATCAATATTTTTTACCTCTGAAACTAATTTTAAGGCTTTCTTATCGTATTTAGTTGCACTATCGAACCGCTTTTCCCTTCCGTAATTTGTGGACCATTTTATATATTTTTTTAATTCCTCGTACTTTGGGTTTTGAGCATCGGCCTTGTTTTGCCCTGAAACAGAGAAACACCCCAGGACCAACATGATTGTTATAACGAGACTTATATTGTTAGATAGTTTTTTCATAAAGGAAACGAAATAGGCACCTAAAGCAATATGGAGAATTTTTATCGTAAATACTATCCTAATTTATAAATTGAGAGAAACAATGACTATTAAAAAGTAAATATCAATTAAAAAAAGATGTCTCTAAATTTTTATTTTATATTAATAGTTTCAACATATTTTGATTGTAATTAAAGATTCTTATTTAATTATTTTTATTTGACTCGATGAATTTGCATCCTTTATAATGACAATATAGAGTCCATTTGCCAAAGTTGAAGTATCTATAGTTGCATCCTTCTCGGTGAAAAAGTAATCACCGATGCGTTGGCCAACTGAATTATAAATTTCAACACTTTCTATTATTTCTTGACTACTAATGTGAAGGATATCTTTCACCGGATTTGGATAGAGTATTAACTTTGATTCGGAGAAATCCTCTATTCTCAAAGGATCGGGCGCTAACTTCACAACCCAAAAATCTTCTTGTCCGTTATTGAAACTAACATCGCCATTGCTGGACTGAGAAGAAGCCACAAAAATAAATCCGCCATCATTAGTTTTTTGAAGGCTATATCCCTCTTCATTATCACTACCACCAAAAGCTTCTCTCCAAAGTAATGTTCCTGATGCACTTAATCGCGCAAGCCATACATCGCTCATGCCATTGTTACCACTAACATCTCCATTGTTCGAACTTGTCTCTCCTATCACAACATATCCCCCATCACTTTGCTGAATCATATCATACGCGATATCTAGAGAAGTACCTCCTAGTGTTTTTTGCCATTGTAAAGTTCCGGAATTGTTGATTTTGATTATCCAGAAATCATAACTGCCATGGTTTCCACTAACGTCGCCATCATTCGAATGAGTATAGCCGGCGGCTGCATATCCCCCATCAGCTGTATTTATTATACTGTAGCCTCCTTCGTCACTGGTGCCTCCATAAGACTTTTGCCATTCCAAAATCCCTGTGCTGCTTATCTTAGCTATCCAAAGATCCTGTCCACCATGATTTCCGGTTACCATTATATTATTAGATCTGGAACTTCCCGTTAGGATATAACCTCCTTCCGGCGTTTGAACGATATCATAGGCAACGTCATTATCACCTCCACCTAATGATTTCTCCCATTGAATATTTCCACTTGAACTTAATTTAACAACCCAATAGTCGCCAGCATCAATAGCGTCACCAACATCTCCATCACTCGATTCTGCACCCCCTGCTAAAATATAGCCACCGTCTGCGGTTTGTGAAATACTGTAACCCTGATCGTTAGAGACTCCTCCCAATGATCGTTGCCATTCCAACACTCCTGTGCTGCTTATTTTCACGACCCAATAGTCCATTAACCCATGATTTCCTGTAACATCTCCTCCATTTTGGAATGATCTCCCAAGCATAATATAGCCTCCGTCGGAAGTTTGCTTTATATCCTCACAAAAGTCAACATGAGGACCTCCGAGAGACTTTTGCCATTGTAAAGAACCACTGCTACTTATTTTAGTAACCCAAAAATCAAGAGCACCGTGATTACCGGTAACGTCGCCACTGTCCGATTCGGAAGCGCCTGCGACAATATAACCCCCGTCATTGGTTACAGCAACACTTCTAACATACTCGCTATGGTTACCTCCAAATGATCGTTCCCATTGTATAATAGGTGCCTGAGCACTTATAATTGGTGCATTTATAAACAGAATTAAACTTAGTAATCCAATCCTATTGCTCCAAAATTTTATTAACTGATCTATATTTTTCATTATTTCTAGTCTTTATTGATTATTAAACTCCTTAAAAAGCTCATCGATAATCTTACTGAAATGAGGATAGTACAATCCGCCCCATACGGGAGAACTTTTGAATCGTGTCCCTTTTTTGTTTTCCAGATCATAAACTATTGGGATTTCAAATGCAGCAAAATGCTTTTTCGACGTTTGTTCGCAATACCCAATAGCCGTAATATCTACATGATTACCTTTAAGAATTGCAATGGAAGCTATGGTCGATTGAAAACCTCTTGGCCAGCCTTTGCTGTTTACTATGGCATACGAAAACGTCTCATTCGAAAATTGCTCCATCATTTTTTTATCGATAAGTGCTTCAGTAGTGCCAATACTCACAAACAAATTTAATTGAGTAGCCGCCCAGCGTAATCTGAACTCTTTAGTATAACGTATCTCGGTATCAATTCCGAAGAACCTATCTTCAGCGAAATAGTTTTTTTGTTCTATTAAATATTTCTCTGATCTCATAAATTCACATATTTAACTGGCGCCGGTGGGCTTATCGACTCTCACAGTCCTGGGATTGCTTATAATTCCGTTTATAGATTCGAGTCTAATTTCATAATCTACCCAAGTATTATTGCCAAATCGGAAGCAATCCGCTCTTTCAATTTGATTACCGTCGTCATCAAAAGTCAAGTCTTCAAAATCATCCGACTCTCCTCCCGAAAGCTCAATGTGAGTAAGTACTTTTTTAATTTCGAGACCATCTGATACTTCATAATTTACCTTCAGAAAAAGCACAGATCCTGTCCCGTTCGGATTGGTGCAATTATTTAATCCATTTGTAAAATTATAAGTCGCACTTAATGCGTTCACGAATTCGCTGGGTGAATCATCACTTTTCTTACAGCTACCTAATGCGCTTACAATCAGTAGCATTGTCATAATTTTTATTGTTGCTTTCATGTCAATTTAGTTTTTAGTTTTACATTTTTATACAAAACAAACCGGGAAGTTTTTTAAATCTATTTTTCTAGGAATCGAAGCACCTGACCATCTTCCAGTTTGATGAAATAGAGTCCGCTGCTTAAATTTTCTGTGATAATTTTTTCTTCGGAAAGCACTTTACCTGAGGCAACGATCTGTCCTGAAATAGATACAATCGTGTAGGCAGTTTCTTCTGTAATTCCTGTCAGCTGAAACCCATCTTCTGAAGGGTTCGGATAAAGCACAATTTCTTCCGAAGCATTAAAAACAGGGATGTCTAAAGTAGAAAGATCGAATTTTGAAATCTTGCCAGGTGTTAGCTCGGATATATAAAGATCATTTCCATCAATGGCAAGTCCGTAGGGACTTATAACATCTGTTGTTACTTGTTGCAGTGTTGGATTCGTTAAAGTAAAGTTGAATCTTGAAATACTTCCTCCAGAAAAATTGGCAACATAAATATAATTACCTTCCCTTATAAGATTAAAAGGGCCGACTAGCCCACCCACCACATCCACGGGAACTGGATTTGGGTCAGTGGTATCGAATTTTATAATTTTATCTGCTCCAAATTCTGATATATAAAGTTCGTTGCCAATAAACAACATATTGGCAGGCAAGTCCAATCCATAAGTATAGGTCTCCGCAATTGGAGGATTTACGCTAATATCAATACTATAAATACTACCCGGTTCAAAACTGCTACAATAGAGGGAATTGCCGATTAGAGCCAATCCCGACACTCTTGTAATCCCTGTAATAACATCGATTAAAACGGGTGAAGGGTTGGAAATATCAATTTTTGAAATTTTATCTCCATTACCTTCTGCGATGTAAAGATCATTTCCATTTAGTAATAGGGCAGCCGTTCCATTTAATCCATTTACCACCTCCTCAAAAACGGGATTAGGTTGTGTAATGTCAATTTTTCCGATTCTGGTATTTATTACTTCACTAATATAAAGGTCGTTTCCATTTAAGAGTATGGCAGCAGGTTGTTCCAGTCCCGTTATTACGTCTGTAACTTGTGCATTAAGATTAACAATAAATAACAATGTGATAAAGAGCCATTTTTTCATGATTTTAAACTTTAGTTGTTAATAAAAAATATGCAATTAAAGTGAGGAGTATCAAGTAGCAAGACAAATCTATTCACATCATAACTAGTACGCTAACAGAGAAGTAGCGAATTATAACACTATAGTAACAAAAATGTAAAATGGAGACTGGAGTAGTAAAGAATGATAAAATTATGGCAATGATTGAAGGTATGCGGAAGGAGTTACACCATAAAGTTCTTTAAAGCATTTGGCGAAATAAGAGAGGTTATTAAACCCAACCATAAAAGCGATTTGTGTTACACTATCGGCTTCCTGACGTAAAAGCTGCGCAGCACGTTTTAACCTGAAATTACGAAGTAGTTCTCCGGGAGCTTCGTTGGTTAGCGCTTTTATTTTACGATGGAGTTGCGCCTTACTCATGGCGAGTTCTTGTTGTATTTGTTGTACCCCAAAATCGGAATCAGAATACTCACTCTCTAGAATTGATAAAATATCTTGTATAAATTTTTGATCTATAGAAGTGACCGTTATTTTCTTCGGATCCATCTGTAGGTCTGTACTTGTAAATAATTCACGTAGCTTTTGTCTTTGTTCTATAAGATTCTTAGTGCGGACAAGTAACTCGTTAGCATTAAATGGTTTTGTAAGATAATCATCAGCCCCTGTTTCTAAACCTTCCAATTTATTGTCGAGTCCTGCCTTAGCTGTCAACATGATCACGGGGATATGGCTGGTTGCCAAGGTGGTTTTAAGTTTTTTACACACTTCCATTCCATCCATCTTTGGCATCATTAAATCGGTAATAATAAGGTCTGGTGGATTTGCAATCGCTTCGGAAAGTCCCTCCTGCCCATTTACAGCTTCATTTATTCTGTAAGTTGCAATTAGTTGTTCTCTAATAAAATGCCGCATGTCTTCATTGTCTTCAATTAATAAAATAACAGGAAGTTTCCTTTTATCAATTTCTGAAAGCTGATACGGCTTTTTCTGAAGCTTTTCCGCAGGGATTAAAATAATATCTTCAATCGGCTCGGTTCTGGTCTTTATTTCCTGAAGCGATATCTGAACGTTAAAATAAGTTCCTTTATTCACTTCAGAAGAAACTGTAATGGTACCATCCATAATATCCACATAGGCCTTGGCGATCGAAAGCCCAATCCCCGATCCTTCATATCCTTTGGAGTAAGTATGATCTAACTGATAAAATCGATCGAAGATAAGAGGAAGCTTCTCTTTTGGAATTCCAGCACCAGAATCGGATACCTCGATAGAAAAATTAGGAGTATTGTATTGTACATCACATCGAATTACAGCACCATCCTCGCTAAATTTAAAGGCATTGCTCAATAAATTATAGACTATTTTTTCAATCTTATCTCTGTCGAAGGAGGTCCAAAGTACCGATTGGGGAATGGTAACCCTGTAATCAATATGTCGTTGCGCCGCGTGAGAATTAAAAGAGGAAGTCACTGCTCTAAGACATTTATAAATATCGCCTTCGGTAGGTTCAAGTTTTAAGCTGCCCTCATCAGATTTGGAAAGTTCTAGCAACTGATTAACGAGTTTAAGTAATCTATTAGCATTACGACGTATCATTTTTACGTTTTCTGTACTAAGTTGTTCTTCGGGGTTTTGCTCCAATTGCTCTATAGGCCCTTTGATCAAGGTAAGCGGTGTTCTAAATTCATGCGAAATATTAGTGAAGAAGTTAGATTTTAATCTGTCCAATTCCTGCAGTTTTTTGTTCGCCTTTTGTTTTATTCTGAACTGATTATATATAAGGAGTCCGACAATTAATGCGACCAATGCAAAAGCAATAAGGACGTTTCGTTCGTTTACACGCTGGGTTAACTTGAGAGCTTGTAAATCATTATCCTTTGCTAATAAGGCGTTTTCTTTGGCTTTTTCTTCGTTTTGATATTTAGCTTCTATTTCACTTGCCAGGTCTCGTTTTTCCTTGGTGTAGAGGCTGTCTTTTAAAATTGCATACTCTGATTGGCTTTCATAGGCTTTTGCAAAATTCCCTTCCGAAGCATATATTTTAGCAAGGAACTCATTTGAACTCATCGTTATTAAATCTAAATCGATTGTTTTAGAAATTGTTAAAGCTCGATTTAAATTATTCTTTGCATTTTTATTATCATTTAATTGGAAATATGCAATACCAAGGTCGGTGGCGGTATATGCTAAATTGATCGAATCTTGTAATTCTGCAAATACTTGAATAGCCTTATTATATGGTTCAACTGCTTGAGCGTAATTTTTACCTTCAACATATATATCCCCTAAGGCAGAAGTAACTCTTGCCATATTTCTCTTATCACCTAGTTCTTCATAAGCCGCTTGCGCATTCTTATTGTACTTTATTGCTTTGTCTAATTCGCCGGTCTCTTTGTAAATGGTGGTAAGTTCCTGCATTATAAACGCTCTCATCCTTGGAGCGTTCAACTGTTTAAAAATAGTATCGGTCTTTAGAAGATATCCTTTAGCACTTTCATAATTTCCTAATGATCTTTGAATAACCGCAACATTAAGGAGTGTTTTTGCGTAATCTGAAGTAAGGCCCAATTGCAGTAATAGTTGCGAGGCATTTATGTAATACTCCATTGCTTTGGTGTATTCTCCTTGTTGACTCTTTATTAACCCCATGCTATTGTACGAATAAGCTATGGCCTTAGTATCTCCTGTCTTCTCGGCAATGGAAAGGTTTTCTTTTTGGTAATCCAATGCTTTTTCAAAATTTCCTTTACGGAGATAACAATCCCCAAGATCTAAAAGTGAAGATGATTGTCCTTTAGCATCATTTATGTTTTTTGCAATTTCTAATCCAATCTTGTGGATTACAATCGCCGAATCGTATGCAGATTGACTGTATAAAAAATCACCATACGTACTATAACTCTTAAGACTTAGTTTCTTATTGATCCCAGGTTTTGATAATTCAATGGATTTGAGAATGGTTTCTTTGGCTTTTTCAGAATCAATATCCTTATAAACATTATGGAGTTGGTGTAGTGTTTTAATTTTTACTGAATCTTCAAGAGCATTATTATAAACCAATTGAAGACTATCTATCTTAGTTTGAGCATAGTTAACAGCCATGCAGAAAAAAAAGAGATATATAAGAATCCTACGCATGGTGGAGAAATTACCTATTAAAGATAGCGTATTTAACAGTGATAATAACATGAAGTAATAATAATCGAATCCCTAACTTCAGACTAACACCAGAGTTTCAAATCGTGACAACTTAGTTTTCCGAAGTGATACTTATATCCTTATTTATTTCTTGGGATATTTAAGTATGATCCTTACTATTTGTTGGAATTTAGCTTTTTCACAATGGCATCTACACAGTTTATACCGTCGATTGCTGCAGAAATAATTCCGCCGGCATATCCAGCACCTTCGCCACATGGGTATAATCCTTTTACTTCTACATGTTCAAGAGTTTCAGGATTTCGTGGTATTGAAACCGGAGATGATGTTCGGCTCTCGGGAGCGTGTAAAACAGCACTATTAGTGTAATAGCCTTTCATTTTTTTTCCGAAGGAAACAAAAGCCTTCTTAAGTCGAGTGGCGATAAGTGGTGGTAGCACTTCATTTAAATCGGCAGAAACAATTCCAGGTTGGTAAGATGTCTTTGGGAAATCTGAAGATAGTTTTCCTTCAATAAAATCGATCATTCGCTGTGCCGGAACACGTTGTGTTTTACCGGCCGCCTCCCAACAACGCTGCTCCACCTGTTTTTGAAAATCTAAACACACAAAGGGGTCGTCTATCTTATAATTTGGCAGATCTTTAGGTTCTACACTCACCACTACGCCGGAATTTGCATAGGGATTGTTACGTTTACTAGGGCTCCAACCATTTGTTACGACTTCTTCCTGAGCGGTCGCACATGGAGCAATAATTCCGCCGGGACACATACAAAAAGAATAAACCCCTAGCCCTTCTACCTGTTCAACCAAGGCATAAGATGCAGGTGGCAAGTAAGGATTCTCGTCGTCACCGTGGTACTGAATTCTATCGATCAATTGCTGTTGATGTTCTACACGAACTCCCAATGCAAAGGGTTTGGCTTCAATTTTTATGTTTTTTTCATGAAGTAGATAGAAAATATCGCGTGCAGAATGACCTGTAGCCAAAACAACATCCTTAAATTCCATCCAATGGTCCGAATTAATCTCGATAGCGGTTATTTGGCCATCTTCAATTTTAAGATCTGTCAGTTTCGAATTGAAGTGAACTTCGCCTCCATTTTCTAAAATTGCCTCCCGCATCGCAGTGATAATCTTTGGTAGCTTGTTTGTCCCAATATGTGGATGCGCATCTACAAGAATATCTGGGTCTGCGCCAAAATGAACAAACCATTCCATCGCTTTTAAGACATTTCCTCTTTTTTTGGAACGCGTATACAGCTTTCCATCAGAATATGTTCCAGCTCCTCCTTCTCCGAAACAATAATTCGATTCGGGATTGACAGTCTGCTCTTTATTAATTAATGCGAGATCTCTTCTTCGTTCCCTAACGTCCTTTCCTCTTTCAAATACAATTGGTTTTAAACCTGCTTCAATAGCTCGTAAGGCAGCATATAATCCAGCTGGTCCTGAGCCAATAATGGCTATTTTGGGTGCTTCGGAAACATTCTTTGGTACAAAAGGCGGGATTTTTTCTCTTTTTTCATTCCGAAGCCAAAACTCAACCTGAAGATTTAGCTTTATAGGTTCGCGTCGTGCGTCTATGGATCGTTTTCTAATACGCCAATCTGAAATATCGTCTTTCCGAAGCTTTGCCTTTTCTAAAGCTACATCCAGAATGTAGTCAGCATCCTCTTGCTGACGTGGTAAAATAGAAATTTGGATTAGTGTACTCATAGGAATCAAAGATACTTGATTGATTTCATTCCTACCAGATGTTAGCGTTTGCTTATTCTATTTCCCGAAATAGCTTTTTGACTAGAACTCTTGAATCTAGTTATATCTGAATTCCTTTTTTTTAAATGTTTTGTACTAACACCACTATTTACTCGCTTTCGCCATCGCTTAAAACTACTTTCCTTTAAGTTAGTGCGCATTACTTTTATCACTTCTTTTTCAGGAAGACCGAATTGATATTCAATTGCTTCGAATGGGGTACGATCTTCCCATGCCATTTCGATAATTCTATCGAGTTCTCTATCGTTAAATTTTGGTTTTGTTTCCATGTAACTTGATAAATACCTTAGTTTTTCTGCCACATGAGATCCGCATTTAAATAAAAACTGCCAACAAAATCGAAATTACATTCCTCCGGTGCTATGACCGACAAGAACATATTAGAATTTTTATCTCTGTATAAATGATATTTTTCTCCTACAATGGGCTCGAAATTAAACTTCGCTTTATAAACAAGATTGTTATATTCATAGGATGCCATTAACTGATCGTGAACAGCCTTTAGCTCTAAGAATTTAGTTTTAAATTGCTTATTTACTTTGTGAATGTTTCGGTGCTTCCAAGATATGGTATCTATAGCCGTTATAGAAGGAGCACCCACATTGGTTCCGTATGGCTTCAAAGATGCGGTATACGTTCCTTCTTCAGAATTAATAACAACATTGTCCGGGATTTTATTAGTACTCATAAACAACTATTTTATGTTTTAGGGAGAGCGTCTATCTTTTTCATAGTTTCTTCGGCCTCGTAAACTTTCTGATCACTTAACTTACGATTTGTTGTAGAAAGACTGTGTGCTTCCTTAAGCAACTTTTGATACTGTTCATAAAGTTTATCTTTTTCTGATTTTTTCTTAAATAATCCAAACATAGCTTTGCTTTATAATTTTTCCTAATTCTTCACAATTGAATAATCGAGAAATTGTGAATCACTCAATTCTTTAAAAATACAGAATGTTTAACTATTTTAATTATTTCTTAAACAATTTTAACTTTATTTTGTAGAATAGAAGGTCATAAAGTTATATAATGGCTTCTGAAGACTCCTCCGCCTACGGCAACTTCTCTTGAAATAAGGGGTAGATGTGTTTGTGCGCACTTCAACACTGATACAATTAAAAATCTACAAAAAAGAATACAATAAGATGGTTTCAGAAGATATGCTTACACTTTGTCATAAAATGTTTCGACAGCCCTTAATGAGACATCATACTAAACAGGAATAGTAACATAGAACGTACTTCCCTTTCCTACTTCAGAATCTAACCAAATTTGTCCGCCGTGGGTTTCAACTATCTTTTTACAGTGTGCAAGCCCGATACCAGTGCCTTCGTAAATTTCTCTGGAATGCAGGCGTTGAAATATAGAGAAAATCCGTTCCTGATACATTTCAGGAATTCCAATGCCGTTGTCCATAATCGAAAATTTCCAATACGACTTTTCCGTTTCAGAGTCTGCAGTTTGCTTTTCACATGAAATTTCGATTTTGGGATGTACATCGGTCTCTACAAACTTCATTGCATTACTGATCAAATTCTGAAATAACATGCGAATTTCGAAGTCTGAACCTTGAATTACCGGGAGGTCTTTCACTTTTATTGCCGCTCCCGTTCTATCAATTGCATGTTTTAAATCTAGCTTTAGATCGATCATTAATTTATTGCAATCAATGCTCTTATACGAAACTTCTTTTCCTAATCTGGAGTATTCTAATAGCCCTTCGATAAGGTATTTCATCCTGTCGCTGGAGTTTTTGATAAAATGAATACTCTCCTTTCCTGATTCATCGAATTTGTCTTCGTAATCCTCTCTTAACATATCGATTAGACTCGAAATACTATTTAGAGGCTCCTTTAAATCATGACTCGCGATATAGGCAAACTGTTCAAGTTCCTTATTTTTTCGCTCTAATTCAACGGCCTGCTCACGTATAGCTTGATTTTTTTCCGCTAATTCGTTATTCAATCGCTTTTTGTTTCTATAATTCCGATAGATAAGTAAGCTCCCTAACAATAGCACTGAAGCAAGTACTATCAATAAAAGGTTAACGGTTTTTTGAGTTTTTAATTCTGAATTCGTTGCTGCCAATATCGTCTCCTTTTCTGCAATATCTGAGTTTTGTTGCCGCAGTACATCTTTTTGCTCCGTTATGGCTGAAGTACTACTGTCAATCTTAAGGCTCAGATCATTAATAAAAACGAGTTGTTCTCTGATATTCGTTTCAAGCTCCTGTTCGATGGCAGCTTTTTCTTCATAATTTTTTTGATGTAAATCACTTTCCAAAGAAAGTTCTGCTAAGCGTTGATTACGCTCTCTTATAGCCGTTTCTCTTTCTTCCAATTTCTTCTCCTGACTCTCAATCTTCTGATTTTGAGAATCAACTTGACGATCTTTTTCTTTAATTTTTTTCTGTTGTTGTGTTTTTTCTTCGGAAACTATTTTCAGAGCGTTTTGAGAATCCCGATAAAGCTGCTTCCACTTTTCTGCAGAACTAATAGAATAATCCTTTAATGAAGATGAAACGATAAAGTTCTGATTTTTTATTAGATCTTCATTAATCTCATACTCAAAAGTATTTCCAACATTTACCATGTTAATCATGGACGAATTGTACTTATAGTCTTCTGTAACCAACAGTATCTCTTTGCCTTTTATCTTATTTAAAATATAATCGATATCATAGTTATACTTATTATTTACATAAAGTAAGTGTATATCGTCTATATCTTTTACGAGCTCGAATCGTTTTACTTCCACCGGCTTATTGAAAATTCGACGTTTTTGCGACAAGGCCTGTAAGTCTATAACGGTACGATCTGATCCAAGCACACCTATTTTAAAGGTTTCAGATTCACCAAGATCTGACCAAATTATCTGTTGCGCAAAATTATTGATGAATATAGCCCGTTGAAGCCGCTTGACCTCTTCATTAGTTGTGTCCTGGCCAAATAATGTGGAAAAGCCTGTTGAACCGAAGAAAAAAAAGATAAATAAACAACCTTGTATAAAGGTAACAACTTTAGCGGGGAGAATTTGTTTCACTATCATAGTCTTAGCAAAACCCTAAGATAGTAGTTTGCCCCACGAACACCAAATTGCTGAACTCTTCTACTATAAATAAAATTACCATCACTTGTGTTTGCTGAGTGAGTATGAGCATCGGGGTAAACATTAAAGATATTGTTTCCACCAAGTGTAGCTCGAATATTGTCACTAAACTGATACGATACTGCCATATCAGTAAGCAATTTTGGCGCAAAGGTTTGATCTCTAGTTTCAACATTGCCAGTAAATTCATTAAGCACCCAATTTGAAGTATCACCATCTTCAGGATGTATATATGCTACTTCTCCAAACAAGGTATTACCTAATTGTAGATGGTATTTACTAAACTCGTAAGAAACTCTCGAATTTATTTTAAAATTAGGTTGCGCCTTTTCCACTCTGGCAATCTCTTCACGGTTAAATAACACATCTTCCTGGCCGATTAGAGATTTTGGTACCTTAATAGGCCCAACGACCTTGGTTTTGGTATAATTCGCTGCAATGGATGCATTGAACTCTCCTGTTCCCAATGAAGTTTTATAATGAATCGAAGCGTCACCGCCAAAGGTTTTGGAATCGATAGCGTTGGTGAAAAACTGGGCAGCGCTTACATTGAATGGTGCCAGTATCTCTTCATAACCCTCGGCAAATTGCCCCGACAATACTATGCGGTCATTTATATCGATATAATAGTAATCCAAAGAAAATGTGATATTATCACTGATTTTACCATTCAATCCTGCGGCAAAGTGTCTGGATGTTTCGGCTCTTAAGCCATTTATGCCAAATGCTTCGGTTGCAACTGCACTTTCGTTATTGAAGGTTCCAACTTGTACAATATCTCCGTCAATAAACTGACTACTAATGTTCTGAAAGAACACCTGATGCAACGATGGCGCCCGAAATCCTTTTGAATAAGAACTACGCAAACTTAATTTGTCGTTGATTCTGTAACGCCCGGAGAATTTATAAACTCCCTGACTTCCAAAATCATTCGATGATTCGTATCTACCTCCTACTTTTAACAACAAATTATTGTTGGGATTTATCTCCCAATCCATATATCCGGCTGTATTTGTTCTGAAACGATTTAATTCGTTTTCGGGTTGTATCCCAGGAAAAATCTGTGCGCCGGCGATGCGCGGTTTTTCGTTCCCGTCTTCATCGAAATAAGTACTGCCACCATTAATAAATGATGCTTCTTCACCCGCAATGATCTGAAAATTCTCAACCCTTAATTCGGCACCGAACGCCAGGTTTAATCCGGAGAAATAGTCGAATGCTCTTGAAATATCGAGGTTCGTAGTATTCTGATCATACAAGAAACCTCCCGAGTAAAATGTACGAGGGGAGGTAATACCCAATGAAGCATTATTTGAGTTGTTGACAGTATAATCTATTCTATTTCCTCCAATGGAATGACTAAAATCTATATTGAATTTGTTTTTCACCCCTTTAATTCCCATAACTACAGCATCATCCTGGATATCAGTGAGAATCCCCGGGGAGAATCCATTTGGATATAATTCGAGCACTACCCTATCTTTATCCTTCGGAAATCTATAAAATCCATGTGATTTTCCCTCTCTGTAATTACGTCCTCCATGTAGGTATATTGCGGCAGTTGGAGATAATTGAAATTCTCCATTAAAATAAAGTGCCAGGTTTTGAGTTTCAGCATTACCAATTTCCATTACCCGCATATTATCGAAACCCGTTTGTCCATAGAAATCATTTTGCCCGATAAGCAAGTTATCGGTTGCCGGGTCATTCGAATATACAGCTCCTTGATAATCCCCAGCTCTGTTGGTTGCATTTCTATTTCGGTACTCCGCGGTTACATTTAAAAACCCGGTGTTTCCAATTTTTAATCCGAAGTTACCCGAAGAGTAATTTTCGAATCCGTCACCTTCAGAATTAATTAAAATTCTATTATCAATGTCTATTACTTCTACCTGTTTTTTAAGGATTATATTTACTACTCCGGCGATTGCATCAGAGCCATACTGGGAGGTTGCACCCTCTCTTAGTATTTCAATTCGTTCTATTGTCGCGAGCGGAATCGCATTAAAATCGGTTCCTACGCTACCTCTACCCACAGTTCCATTTACATTTAACAAAGCGCTGTTGTGTCTTCTTTTCCCATTAATAAGAACAAGAACTTGATCAGGGCCTAATCCGCGAAGCGTGGCAGGATCGATATGGTCTGTTCCATCAGCTATCGTTTGTTGAGTTGAATGAAAAGATGGTGCTAAATAATGTAATACAGTGCTTAATTCAGTTCTAGATGCATTTGAAATATCCTGTGGTGAAATAATATCTACAGGCGCTGAAGTTAAAAAACTAGATTCCGGTGTAGCTCTAGAACCCAAGGATACAGGTTGATCCATTGAAAATCCCGTTTTTAGCTCAAAATCGACAACTCCTGTTTCTCCTACCTTTACAATTATCGATTTAAATTGTGCCGTATACATAACAAAATCAGCCTTTAAGACGTACTCGCCTTCATCGACTGAAATTATAAAATTTCCTTTAACATCTGTTGTTGCCGTAGTTGAATTACCTTCAACACTCACTCTTGCTCCCGGAAGACTTCCAAATTGATCTGAAACGTTTCCAGTGATTGTCGCTCTGGATTGGCCAAATGCATTGGAAAGTCCAAGTATTAAGGCAATAAAGAGCAGGAAAGGTTGAACCTTAAGTTTAATGGTTGAGAATGAAAATTTAGTAGGACTTATCAATTAATATGGGGAATTGGGGTAGGTTAAAAGTTTCTGGTGCTAATGATTAAACACTGTTCTGTATTTTAGTTCATTATTTAATAGCTTGTTTCGGCCTTATAATCGAAATGAGATTTTAATACTTCATTCAGTAGTGGGAAAGAGAGCGGTTTGTTGATAAAATCGTCAACCGGATGTTTTTCTCTTGATTTCTTCACATCTTTAGGATCTGAGGAGGTGGACAAAAGAATAACTTTAATATCTAAGATGAAATTTTCATCAAACTTTTCGAACTCTGTTAAAAACTCCCATCCATTCATAGCCGGCATGTTAATATCCAGAAAAATAAGGTCGGGTTTTATATTATGTTCCTTCTGCACTCCTTTGAGGTATTCGAGTGCTTCAGTTCCACTTTGTGAGGTAACTATCGTATTAAATCTACCATGTCTATTTACTACCATTTTATTAAAAAAATTAGTAGCTCGATCGTCATCAATTAATAATACGCAGTTAATCTTTTGATCCATGTAGAAGACAGTTTCTATTACAAAGTTAAAATTATCCTAAACCTATTCTAAAAAATAAATAACAACAAACACATTTTTCGCTGAAACAACACATATTATCGACGAGCATCGTCTAAAGAACGTCCGTTTGCGTATTTTCCTATTAAAATTTTAGATTTATTGTATTATTTGGAAGGAATCTCTCTAGAAAAAGTACTGGTAACTGAAACCTCCCGCAACAATATCTTTGAAAGTATCTTTGTAATCGTATCCAAAAAATACCGAAAATTTACCGTATTTTTCTATTGAATACGAAGCTTTTCCGAAGGAATAAAAAGCTTTCTGACTCGGATCAATGGGAAAAGCATAATGACCAAAATTGTTAAGGAAAGTTGCTTTAAAAAGTAACTCTACCTTTTTAATCTTACTGGTAATTCCAAATTGGTGCGCCCTAATCCTGTTATTGCCAGGTGGAACAATAAATGGCAGTCCAATGGTATTACTCTCATAGGTCCAGCCACTTCTGTAGAATCTATGATTAAAGTAACTATCGTACCCAGAGCCACCTCGATAATAACTCTGATCTGTTGTATCTATATATTCGTATAGAACCGAGGTAATCCAGGAATCATCAGCCGGTTCAAAAAATACACCCCATACCCCATCCGGAAAATTAGCCAAACGTGTACCCGAACCATCCTCGAATGGATGATCGTGGTATATTTTAAATTCTCCAATATTACTTTTGGTGCTGTATTCAAGTAAGTAGCTTCCTAAATGGTTGCCAAGTGCATTTACACGATCTCCAGTTTGTTTGGCTACGAAAATATCAAGAAAATCTCCAAAACTTTCGGCTTGCTCCCCTAATTCAGAATTGCCACCCCATAATGCATAATGTTGGATTCTTCCGTAAATTCTGTTATTCTCGTTTATCTTCCAATGAATACCAAAGCGCTTATAGTGTACTTTAGCATTATCTACAAAACGATCATCATTTAAAAGATAATGAGCAATCCCCCAATCTATACCGAAGGATTTAAAAACTTTTAGAGGATTGTTGGCTTCAATTATTATTCCAGGTAATGGTCTGGCATTAGAAGACAACAAAAAATTCTGATTCGTGGACGAAAGCCCGTTTAAATTTTCGTCCTGTTTTTTGGAACCTGCAGTCACCTTTAGCCAATTATTCTCAAATTTTAAGTACAAATCCCGACGTTGAAATTCATCATTAACTCCGTCTCTGTAAAAGAGAGCGGTTCCCGCTTCTAAAGTTGCGTTTGAAATTGGGTAGACACCTTTAACTTCTCCAACTCCCGAGAAGTTGGTAAAAGCCCCTTTGGAAGTATTTGTATTTGTGTAAAACCAAAATGGGATGTTCTCTTCTGAAGAAAATATTCCGGTTGCCGAAAGCGACCCCGTTACTGAAACTTTTTGAGCAAAAACCCCAAGCGGACTTATTAAACACAATAATATTAGAGTTCGTTTCATTGTATGGAAAGGATTTACTTTTTGACCGGCACGCTGCCTAACGGTTAAACAACCTTTGAAAAAAGGTCTTCTTTTCTTCACTATACGTGTACCCGTACTTATTACCATATCCAAAGTTACTCATAGTAACACTGTTTAATACAAGGGCAATGTTCGCCAATCTTCCTTCTTCAATGGCGTCCTTCGGAAATTCCATTAATTTTTTGTCAGTAAAATTCGCTCGGATCACGTATAAAGTGACATCGGCAATTTTATTAATTAGGATGGTATCGGTTACTAACATAGATGGGGCGGTATCCACAATAATAAAATCGTATAAGTCTTTAATTTCCTCAAAGAAAATATTCGTTCTGGGTTGCATAAGTAATTCGGCAGGATTTGGAGGAATTACGCCAGACATGATTATACTTAAATTTTCATTGTACTCACTTTGACTCGCAAGATCAGCAGCAGCTATCGTATGGTCTATGATATATTCTGTTAATCCTTTTTTATCTTTTTGTTGTCCCGGAAGATATCGATGTAACTGCGGATTTCTAATATCAGCACCAACCAACACCACCTTTTTACCAGTTTGTGCCAGGGACAATGCTAAGTTAAAAGCTACAAAAGTTTTACCTTCACCTTTAATTGTTGAAGTGACAAATATTTTCTTCGGAAGACCGCCGTCTACGGTTGTTTTACCGGCAAGAAGATATTGAAGATTAGTTCTTAATATTCTGAAAGATTCGGCTAATATACTTCGGTCATTATGTTTTATGAGCTCTTCCTCACCTCGGCTTAACTTTGGTATTTCGCCAATCAACGGTGTTGTTCTGTGTACGCGCTCTACGTCACTTCGATTCGATACTTTGGTGTTAAATAAATAATATATATAAATCAGTAAGAAAGGTACTAAGAGTCCTAATATAAAGGATAATAAGTAAATAAGGGAAGGCTTTGGTGACTCTTGTCCTTTACCACTGTATGCCGCATCTACCACCTTTGCTTTAGAGGAAGTCACCGCTAACGAAATAGAAGTCTCCTCTCGTTGTTGCAGTAAAAATAAATACAATTGTTCCTTTATATTCTGTTGTCTTACAATGCCTCTAAACAATTTTTCCTTTTCGGGCACTTGAGAAAGTTTAGCGTTGAATATATTTTCTTGGTTATTAAGATCTTTAATTGCAACTTGATAGAAGCGTTGCTGATTTTTTAAACTACCACTAATGCTGCTTTTTAATTGTTCAATTTGAGAATCCAAATTTATTATTACCGGATTCTTCGAAGTTGAATTTTTTAATAACCTGTTTTTCTCCAGCACCAACTGATTATACGTGCCTACAGATGACTGTATTTCGCCATTATCTATCCCTATATTCGACGGTAACAAATCGATCGATGATGTGGAATCCATATAGCTAATCATGGAGTCTATCAATTCTAGTTGTGTAGATGTATCGACCTGTCTTTTATTATAATCGCTGGCATTCTCGAGTATAAGATTTGCTTCAGCTTCTATATCGGTAAGACGATTGGTACTTTTAAAGCGCTCCTTATTGTTCTCTACAGAATCCAATTCGCGCGTAATAATCTCCAAACGTGAATCTATAAAGTTTGAGGTTTTTTGTGCGATCTGGCTACGATCATTTATTGCATCCTGATTGTACTGATATACCAATTCATTTAAAAAATCCTCCGCTTTTACCGGTAACGATGAAGTTAATTTTAGAGATACAACTTCCCCATTTTTGCCATCGTGTACCAGATTTAATAGGCCTTGAAAATGCGCAGCAACATTTTCTACAGAATGATACACCACATGTATTGGTTTCTCAAGGTAGTTATTAAATTTATCTATGTTTTCGGTGTTTGGAACTACAACCAAATCCCCAAATGGTAAGTCTATTTTATCACCAAAACTATATTTCTTACTAAAGGTCTTATTAATGTCTTCTATAGTAAATTCTGCGTCGGAATGCATGATAATTACCAATTGAGGTATAGTTAACTGCGTCTTGTCTGAAACGCTTAAGTAATTTACCTTAAAAGGCTTGTAAACATACAATTCACTGGTCTTAATTGATCCTTCATAAAAATATTGAACGTTCAAATTAAGTGATTCTACAGTTTTTCCGATAAGACTCTTAGAGCGTAGAATGACTAATTCATTGGCAATATTATCAGAAAATGCATTAGAAAAAAGTGATAGGTCTGAAAAAGCCGCAAGTTCGGCTGCTCCTCCTCCTTTCTTTTCATCCTTAATAATAATTGTACTACTAGTTGCATAAGTTTTGGTCGCATATCTTAGATATATGTAGGCGCCTGTTAATGCAATTAGTATTCCGAAGAGAAACAAATACCAATAACGAACATACTGTTTAAGTAATTCCTTAATGGATTGTTCTTTAATTTCTGAAATATTAGTAGGGCTATTATTCATTCAATTTAAATTATCTTGTCAACAAAATCACAGAACTTAATATGATAGTTACCACCGACAAAAGTGCCGGAATATCTGGAATAAAACCAGATTTTTTAACTCCTCGTAAGGATGGTTCTACATATACAACATCATTCTGCTTTAGAAAGTAATAAGGGCTATTAAATAGATCTGAGGTTGTAAAATCAATTCTAGCTACACGTCTCTTTCCGTTCTGTTCTCTAATTATAAGTACGTCTTTACGTTTTCCATCTTCTGTAAAATCACCAGCCAAGGCAATGGCTTCCGGAAGAGATATTCGCTCATCATTCACGTTAAAAACGCCTGGATTTAATACTTCGCCAAGGACAGTCACCGTAAAATTCATTATACGCACATCGACAACTACATCTTTTATATAAACTGAAAGATCCGCTTTAAGTTTATCAACCACTTCCCCTCTGGTATTTCCTGAAACTATTATATCTCCTAACACCGGAAATCTGATATATCCTTCTGCAGTAACCAAATATCCTCTAAGACCAGGATTAGTATTGGTGACAGTGGTTGAAGTCGCTTCAGAATTTCCCAAAAATGGCCTTACAACTTCTTCATTAATAGCTGAAATGGAAATATAAAGAATATCATTTGGCTCAATTATCGGCTCAAAATTATGTTCGATATTTTGAAGGTCCAATTTTTCTATGTCCTGAAAATATATAATTTCCTTTTTTGAAGCACAAGAAAGCAACAATAGCAGGATACCAGATAGAATAATTACTTTTTTCATTCAATTTTTTTAAATTCGTGCAAATATAAGGTCTTCCACAAAGAAAACTTCACTTATTAAAAACTTTGTCTTTTAATGATTAAATTAAAGACGTCTATTTTAGAAAATCCAAAGCTTCAAATTCAGAATTCTCACTTTTGTATTCAGGTACAAGGTCTTTCAATAAAATAACAACCTCTTTATCCTTATGACGCGTAGCCGTTTTTATAATCTTTTTAATTTTTTGGTTTATTTCATCGAATTGGGCCACTGGCACTTTCGAAATCATGATTTTAGGGTGATGCGTGGGTAAAGAAGTAGAAGTATCATTTAATAATTCTTCATACAATTTCTCACCGGGACGTAAACCGGTAATTTTAATTTCAATATCCTCATAAGGCTCCAATCCGGACAATCGAATCATTCGTTCGGCCATATCCAAAATCCGAATGGGTTTCCCCATGTCAAAGACGAAAACCTCTCCGCCAACGCCCATTGTTCCTGCTTGCAATACTAATTGGCAAGCTTCTGGAATTGTCATGAAATATCTAATAATATCTTTGTGAGTAACGGTAACTGGTCCACCTTCCGCAATTTGTTTTCTGAAATGTGGAATTACCGATCCATTTGAACCCAATACATTACCAAATCTGGTGGTAATGAATTTGGTTTCGAGTTCTTTACTATTCTGAAGTGATTGCACATACATTTCGGCAGCGCGTTTAGATGCTCCCATTACATTGGTAGGGTTTACTGCCTTATCGGTTGAAACCATAACAAATCGTTTAACGTTATGATTAACAGACAACACCGAAAGATTCACCGTACCTAAAATATTTACATAAATTGCTTCGTGCGGATTACGTTCTATTAAGGGGACATGTTTATATGCCGCTGCATGATACACCATCTCGAATTCATACTTTGTGAACAACATTTCTAACCGATACATATTGCTAATATTGGCCAACTCAATAATAAAGTTCAAATTTGGATAATGTTGATCGAGATAGATCTCCAATTCATGTAGTGCAGATTCTGCTTGATCTAAAATAACAATGAGCTTCGGATTGAATTCTGCAATTTGACGCACGATTTCACTCCCTATGGATCCTGCACCCCCCGTAACCAGAATTCTCTTCCCTTCGAGATCTTTTGCAATGGAATCGTTTTCTATTGCGATTGGGTCACGTTCTAAAAGATCCTCAATCTGTATCGGCTTGATTTGATTCTTAATATCCTCTTTACGGTTCCATGTTTCTAACAGAGGCACATTAAAGATTTCTACATTTTGAGCTAAACAAGCTTCCACTATTTGGTTCTTCTCTTTTCCTGTGAGTGATTCACTTATAATAAGTACACCTTCGATCTCATACTTCTCTACTATCTCGGCCAGATTATCTTTTAAAGGTATAACAGGTTTTCCTAGAATTTTATAACGCTTAGAATCAAAATTTTCAGTAATAAACCCGACCAATCGGAAAGGCAAATTAGACTCGGTAGTTAGTGCTTTCGCCAAAGAAATGGTATGATCATCAACACCAACTATAGCAACATGCTTCTTAAAACTATTTGTAGCAGTATTTTTTAATAACTGATATACCTCCTTTACTACAATTCGGAAGAATAACATAAATGTAAAAGAAATGAGCAATAACAACACCAAAGAAGTGTTTAAGAATAATTTAGTGCCAAAGGTGCCAAAATACAGATAACTAATCAATCCTAAGCTTACCGTCGCTAAGAAGGTGGAAAACGCTAGTTTTAAAATATCAGTAAAAGTTGAATGTCTTATGATACCAGAATAGGTTTTAAAAAGGAAGAAGAAGAATATATTAACTCCTAAGATCAAGAGTATCTGACTTGTAAATGAGAAAGTCTCCGGGAATATTAAAGGGGTTTCCTTCAATATAAAAAACACCAAATACCATGAGATCACACAAAATATACTATCCAAGAATACTACAGACCATCGAGGTAAGTATCTCTTATCTAATATGCTAAGTCGATTATCTCCAGTGAAGATCTTATTAATTATTTTTCTTGTTATTTTCAATTTTATAAACTTGCCGCAATTTAGTTATTCTTTAGTTAAAACCCCTTAAAACAGATAAAATCCTACTTTTATCGATAGCATTGAGGTTAGACCCGGATGGTAAACAGATTCCGTTGTGAAAAAGATCTTCAGAAATCTTACCACCATAATAGGGTGCATTTTCAAATACAGGCTGTAAATGCATAGGTTTCCACAATGGCCGCGATTCAATATTTTCTTTCTCCAAAGCTAATCGAATTGTTTCAGCAGAAAATCCAGCTTTAGCCTCATCAACAATAATACAGGATAACCAATGATTCGAAAATACTTCCGAAGTAGGTTCAGTAAACACAGTTACTCCGGACACGTCTTTAAAAATATCCTGATAAAAGAAATTCATATCACGACGATATCCAACGTGCTTGTCTAACACTTCCATCTGCCCTCTTCCAATTCCCGCACAAATATTACTCATCCGGTAATTATAACCTATTTGAGAATGTTGGTAATGTGGAGCCTCATCTCTAGCCTGAGTTGCATAAAAAATTGCCTTTTGTTTTGTTTTTTCATCATTTGCCACCAATGCGCCACCACCAGAAGTAGTAATAATTTTATTCCCATTAAACGAAAGGATTGAAATATTACCTAAGGTTCCACATTTCTTACCCTTATAACTGCTCCCCAAAGCTTCGGCACTATCTTCAATCACAGGAATATCATATTTTTTTGAAATTGCTGCTATTTCATCCCATTTATAAGGCATACCATAAAGATGTACTGCGATAATCGCCTTTGGTTTTTTCCCCAGCGCAATTCTGTCTTTTATAGCAGCTTCAAGATACTTCGGACAGATATTCCAGGTATCTGATTCGCTATCGACAAAGATTGGTGTGGCCCCTTGATAAACAATTGGATTTGCGGAAGCCGAAAATGTCATGCTTTGACAAATAACCTCATCACCACTTTTAACGTCTAATAATATTAAAGCCAAATGCAAAGCAGCAGTACCCGAGCTTAAAGCGGCTACGTTTACTCCTTCTTTCAAATATTTCTGTAGGTCCTGCTCGAAACCGTTAACATTAGGGCCTAATGGAGCTACCCAATTAGTATCGAATGCTTCATTCACGAATTCACGTTCAGTTCCTCCCATATGGGGAGAGGATAAGTAAATTTTATCTTTCATAATTTATTATTAAACCTTACTATTCTGGCTGGGCTCCCGAATACAACGGCATGGTCCGGGACATCCTTAGTCACCACTGCTCCGGCTCCCACAGTTGCCCATTTACCTATCTTAATATTAGGTAGTACCACGCTTCCGGCTGCAATAAATGCCCCTTCGCCAATAGTTACTCCTCCTGCAATAGCCGTTTGAATTGCGACATGCGAAAAACTGCCAACAATGACGTTATGGGCTATTGACGCATTATTGTTGATGATACAAAAGTCTCCCACTCGAACGTCTGCGTCCAGTGTAACATTTGGGTGCACCATCACTCCTTCCCCTAAAGTTACTGAAGGATATAAGACAGCGGATTTATGCATAAAACTGGGGAAATTCGCTTTTAATTTCGACGCGATAGTTTTTCGGATGAGGTTATTACCAATAGTAATACATATATTTTCAATAGAAGCAATTGAAACACCTTGCGAATTTTTAACATCCACATTGAGTATTGAAGCGACAGAAGGGGCATCATCGAGAATTTGAACCGGTTTAAATGCTCCTAGTGATCGGATTAATTCGACAGCTGCAAAAGCATGTCCTCCTGCTCCATATAATGTGATTTCCTTCATTTCTTCGTCGATGAAGTATTAGGTTCTTTAATCTCTTCTGTATTATATATCCCTTCTCGAATAATTACTTTTTTAAAAGTCGCCAAGATAATTTTGAAATCAAACCAAAAATTTTGATGCTCCACATAATGAATATCAAGTTCCAATTTGCGCTCCCAACTATTTTCATTCCTTCCGTTTACTTGTGTCCAACCTGTTATTCCTGGTCGTACATTATGCCGTTGTTTCTGAAAATCTGTATACAATGATAAATACTCCGGAAGCAAGGGTCTTGGCCCTACGATGCTCATATCTCCCTTTACCACATTGACAAATTGAGGAAGCTCATCTAAAGATGTTTTACGAATAAAACCACCTACCTTGGTCAATCTATCCTCATCGGGCAGCAAAGCTCCTGAAGCATCCTTTCTATCGTTCATTGTTTTGAACTTAATTATACTAAAAATCCGCTCACCTTTTCCAGGTCTTTTCTGAAAGAAAAAAGGTTTGCCGTCATTTGCTATGTATAGCAGGACAGTAATAATTAGCAATACTGGAGAGATTACTATTAAAAAAATTGCCGAGGCTAAAAAGTCAAAAAAAGGTTTGATTAAATTTAAATACATGGGGTGTTATTTGACTTGAAATTTTCCAATGGCAAAAATAGTCATTATAATCTTATTGAGTAGTTTCTAGATCTTCGAATCCACAACGCTTCAGTTGTTTTCTATATTCATCCAAGATCGCTTCCCACATCGCCTTACGCTGATATCTTTCTACAATAGACATTCGGCTATTTTCTTTCAGTTTCACTCGTTCTGTGACCTTTTCCAACATTGTATGCATTGCAGTATATAAGGCATCTACGCTTTTAACCTCAATGATAGTCCCGTTAGTTCCTTCTTCAATAATTTCATTGCAACCATTTATATTACTCACGATAGCCGGTAAGCCCATTGCTCCCGCCTGCATTACCACATTGGGAAATCCCTCTCGATAACTCGGAAAAGCAAGGGCGTCACTGATTGCAAAATAAGGGCGTACATCCCCTTGGTATCCAACTGAAATAATTGTTTTGTTTTCTTTAATTTCTGAAATGGTACATTCCAACAATGGATCTAGCTCTGTTTCTAATGGACCTACTAATAGCAAGTATGCATTAGAATTATTTAATTTTATATGAGCTTCTATCAACTCGTTAATTCCCTTATCCCCAACTAACCGACCTACGAATATAAATACAAAAGCTTCCTTCGGAATTTCCAACGAAGCTCGTAATGCTGTTTTTTCATCTTCTGAAATAACTGAAGGATCAAAAAAAGAGGTGTCGATACCATTTGAACTTCCATTTTTTATAACATGGACCTTCTTTGCTGAAACATACTTATTTTCAACTAAAATTTCAGCAATTCGTTTAGAATTAGGATATACCTTAGTTGCACAGGCAAACGTGAGTATTTCCACCAACTCCAGAATTTTTCTTTTTAAACCAATGGTTTCTAACAAGGGTAGCCCCGCGACGGTATGCAACCTGATTGGAACCCCTGCTAATCTTGCTGCCAACATTCCTGCAACTCCTGCCTTCGGGGTATGCGTATGCACAATTTTGGGTCTTTCTTTTTTAAAGAATTTATAGAGGTTATACACAGATTTAAGATCTTTGAAGGGAGTGATCTTACGCGTCATATCCACAAAGTGCGTTCGAACCTTCAACTGTTTACCTAATTTTTCTAATGCCTCTTTTTCCGAAGCTATCGCAGTAACCTCAAAATAATCCTGCATAAAATTGAGTTGCCCCTCAATTAGTTTTTCTAATGAAATAGGAACCGTAGTAATACGTATTAATTTATATTTCATATTACATTTTGTCTCCCATTTGTATATGCAAGTTCTCATATACTTCAGCGTTATTCACCTTAGCTTCCGAAGCATCCAATACTGTAAAATATCCTGGTAGTGACTCAAACCCCAATGCCAACGACATTTCATAAAATGCCTCCTGTGTGCTATACAAAAAGGATTTTTTATTCAGGTTTTCAATGCAGTAATTCGTTAAACACTGTAGTACGATTTTAGCTTCGTCCAGATTTTTATAAGTCATTAATAGAACTTTCATCTCATTGGTTCCGGCTTCTAAAATGGCGAAGTTCTCCCCTATTTTAAGGATCGTATTCTCTTTAATTCTATCAACGTACTGACCAACAAAAGTTTCGTAAGAATATTCGAATTTTAAGGCATCGACTTCAGTTTCAGTAAAGGCTTTAAAGATTTGTTTTTTAATTGCTTCGGAAGCGGTGCATAATTTAGCTTTGGGGAAATCTCCTTTATACACTTCCGAAGGAGAAAATAAGTGATAACTAGGTACTAATAATGATCCTGCTGAGGCTAATCTACCTGCGCTAGCATTAGTTTCTGTTACAAATGCGGTAAGATGCGGAACCTCATGTGACTTACAAAGCATTCTGGATTCCTGAATAATCTTACTGAAGCAACCTCTTCTCCTAGCTGCAGGCAGCGTCCAGGAGCCTGTCATTATTCCTGTATTGATCTGTTGACCTGTTGACTTGTTTTTTAAACTTCTATAAGTGACACCGGATCCCGCTAAAACTCCTAACTCATCATGATGTATTACCATCAGATCGCTAACGAAAGGTCCTCGTTGTTGTTCGAATACCCAATTATACTCTTTGTCACCACCCCAGGCCCCGAAACACTCGTTAAGATGAGCGATATACTTCTGCTTATATCCCTTTGGATTATACTCAATGTGTTCCATTAGTTGTTTTGTTTTATGTGATTAGATATTTCACCCATTGAAGTCCACCAGATATCATCTCCATACTCGTTCTCCAAAATAGTTAAAAGAGTGTCGAGGTAATTCATGTAAATTTCATCCACACCGTCTAGGGCAATGTGGCCCATGGCATTTTTAATTATATGGGCTTTTATGGAGAGTAATCCTCCATTATCAAGAATGGCTCTCGCTCGTTCAATCTTAGAGTTTGCCTGAAAATTTGAAGGGATATGTGTAATTCCTATATCTGCCACCTTGCATGGATATAAAAGTGGAACATCCAAAATACCACTCATTTTATTTACAGCATCTACTGTGATGGGTGTAAAAATGTCGCGTGCCGATGCAACAAAATCGAAATTATGTTCTTTTAGTACTTCTAAGAATTGAGGTGGGGCATTCCATCCCGGAGGGCAAATTCCCTTAACGGCATTTACTCCGGCATGTTCGAAAATACGAACCATCTCGGCAACAATAAATTGGAATTCCTCTTTCGTCTGATTTTGAAACTCTACAGGAATTTTCAAACCTTTATGTACATGATACAACCCGTGGTAGGCAATTTCGGCACGTTCCATTGTATTTAAAAAATTGACGAAATCCGAATGGTTCTCAAGATTCATCTTATCTTTCGGCCATCGTTTTGCCAAAAAATACTTGTCTCTAATAGAAGGGATAGAAGCTAAAACCTTACGCGTAGGAACCGGTGAAATCTCTCTCCAGCTTGCTGTCGTAAACAAAGTAACTTTTAACTTTGGATGCCTCTCTAACAACTCCATGACCAAGCCCAATACGCCCTTATCTAAATCGCCACCAGCTTCATAAGCATCTGTGCTTTTTGCTGGATGAATATCATCAATCGTAAAGCATATCGCGGCTTTTTTATTTTGGGGTTTCCAATTTAGCATAGGTTTGTGTTTACAGCTGCAAAAATACAATTATTTGGCAGTAGTGAATTTTTGTAAGACATTAATTGCTTCAAAACTGTATTTAACGTTCTAAAATAATATCGATTGCAGCGATTTGTACCTATCAATGCAAACTGCCGAAACTAAATCACTCGTTTAATTTATGGGACTAAATGATATATAGTGTTCTTTATTATTCTAAATTTTCCGCTTTTTTCTGATTTAATTTCCGGCACTATTTTTATTTCAATCTTCATCTTATCTCCTACCCGTTCGCGCCAATTACTTTCCATTTTTTTTCTGGAAGCAGCATCAAATCCTCCGTCGTCAACCACTAAAAACAGTATTTCGTTTACATGATTCTGAATAATTTGCATTTTTCCTATCCCTTTTACGTCCTTAATAGAGTTGGCGACATTGGTAAGGTGAATTTTTCCGTTTTCCGGAGAATAAATAAAATCATCTGTCCGACCCAAAATTTCCTCCACTAACGGATTGTTATTACCACAGGTACAAGTCTCTGAACTCAATTTAATCGCATCGCCAATATCGTATCTAACTAAAGGTGTCCCATTAGATGTAAAGGAAGTAACTACTAACCTGCCTTCTTGAGTGGGTTGATCATTTCCATCTAATACTTCAAAAATACCCGATTGCAATTCCATGTGTAGCTTATGGTTTTTACATTCAAAAATAAATGGAGCTCCTTCTGAAGCGGAATACTGATTATATACAGGCGCTTTAAAAAATTCCTGAATTGCAGCACGCATTGTAGGTGTTAAGGTTTCCGAAGTGGTGAAAATAGCTTTAATAGATGAAGGGTAGTCAATACCATGTTGCAGGCCGTAAGAAGCAATAGCCATAACTGCAGTTGGGAAACCGGAAATATATTCAGGTTTATATTGCATCAGGTTGTCTAAATAGTGGCCTAAAAAATCATCTTTAATGTGAAACGTGGAGTAATAACGTACTTTATAAAGATTATCGGTTTTCCAAAAACGATTGTTCTTAACATCTTTTGGGGTCAAAATTGATTTACCCGATAACCATGCCGTTTTCTTGCCTAATTTATACCCAAATCTGGCTCTAAAATCATCCAGCATTGCAAAACGATCGTTCATGTCGTCCTTAGTGAAAATAACTTCAAGAGATTTCCCTGTAGTCCCTCCTGTCTTAGAAAGAACACCCTCTGCGACGGAGGTAGAATAAAACTCCGTAACCCTTTCTTTGAGTGTATTTTTCTCTAAAATGGGCATGGTGGTTAGCTGCGGCAGTTTAATACCCTTAAATCGATCTGCATATTCCTTTTTATAATAAGGTGAATTTGCAAAAGTGAGTGCGATAAAGGTGTCAAATTTTTGTTGTTGAATTTTCTTCAACTCCGGAAGTGAGACTCCTCTGTTCGCCAGATATTCCTTCCGTTTTTCTTCATACTTCGCGCCATAACGTTTTTTGTATGCCAGATAATTAAATATGGAAATTAAAGTCTGTTGAACAAACAACGGGGCATTATTGTAAATTTTCTGATAGCTCATCACCGATACCTTTTTGTTGATTCAAACTGTATTGTCGCGCTGCATAATTGCAAATGACCACTAAACTAAGCAATATCCAAAATTCTCTTTTCCGAAGGTGATAGGTATAGGACCAACTAATAAAACATCCTAATAAAAAAGGAAGCATTGTTGCCATGTAATCTGCATAAGGATTTGTTTGTTTAAGTTTTCGTATCCTAAATAGACTTAAAAAGGCAAGTATGAAAAGTATATAACCTATAGTGCCTATAACACCGGTTTCTCCCAGCATTTTTAGATACGTGCTGTGTACTTCATGTCTTGAGTAGCTTCCGTAAAAAGCCCCGATTCCTGTTCCAATAAGTGGCCTGTCTTCAAAAGCTTCGAGTGCTAATCCAAAATTACGCTGTATAAAATCATTGTCATTATCACTTTCAGTATTTAAGTTTTGAACAACGCGTGATTTATATTTTGAGTTTATTCGGTTATAGGTATCGGGCATAAGAGTTTCCATATTACCCCACAATATTGAAAGTGCTAAGACGCCTACGAATACCGAAATAATAGCTTTTGCATTTCTTCTGTAAAAAAGAAAGAAAATAACTCCAAAAACCAGCCCAATATAAGCAGCTATTTTTCCGGTTAAAAAAATAAATATTAGAGATAGTATTAAGGATATATTTAATAACTTCTTGTTTTTTGAAGATAATAAATCATTAAGAGAAGAGTACTTTAAGGGGACCAGAATGGTGAGCATAACTAAAAAATAGGCTCCTGCCTGTCCTGCATTTCTAAAACCCGAAAGTGCTTCTCCATCTGTTCTCCCTGGAAACAATCTGGGAAGCCCCGATATACTTGCAAATAGATCGTAAAACCCCAGTATAGCTGCTGCACTAACGGTGTAAAATATTAATGGAAATAGATGTGTGAGTAGATTATCTTTATAATTCTGAAATATAATGATTGATAGTAATAACAAGAACAAAACGATAAAACATTCAATTATTGAAGCTTGTATATCCAAAGAGAACATAATTGGAAGGAAGAAACACATTACTAATATAAAACCCATTTGAAAGGTCTTTGTAAACACCCCGGAAAGCATAAAACCTTTTAGTAAAGTTTGTATTCCAAAAAGTAATGCCAAAGCCCCAAAGAAATCGGATACCGTGAGACGAGAAAAAATAGGATGCGTCCCTGGTTCTGCTATAGTTTGTGTAATAAAACTAAGAAAAATAAATATTAAGATAAAGGTCTTTTTCATTCAGAAACTAATGAAGCAATCCTCTCAGCTTGCTGTTCTCTATTAATTTTTTTCAAGGAATTTATCGATAATGGTTTTTGTAAAGAACCTTGGTTGAATGCGGCAACGATTTTTTCAAAACGTGCTATCTGCAATTCCATTCTATCCGCCTTATCGTCAAAAGTATCTGAAAAAGTTAGTCTTGATAAAATTGCATTCGTACCCGGTTCTGCAATGGTTTGCGTAATAAAGGAGAGGAAAATAAAAATTGTAAAAAATATCTTTTTCATTCTTCAAATAATTCTTCAAATATTTTAGCCTGCTTATCGCGAGTAAAAACTTCTATTAATTTTGCATCCAAAGGCGCATTCATTTTTCCACTTCTGTACTTTTCAATCAACGTATTAAAAAGATTATGATCTTTTTCTGAACTAGTATTTTCAGAATCAAAACTAACCCCTAACTCAAACTCCTTAATAATTTTTGTAGGCTCAGAGTTTTGGGGTGCAAAGTTAATGATAGGTCTTCTCGAAGCGAGGTATTCATAAAATTTTATAGGCACTCCTGTATAATGCGTAATTTCATTGCCTACAATTAACCACAAAAGGTCTGATTTTGTGAGATGGTTTAAAACTTCACTTCTTGGAATTCTTCCCAGGAATTCAATACACGAAAATGATTTGTAGTTTTTTGCTTCCTCAAGCAAATCCTGCTCAAAATTACCAGCTATCTTAATCACAATCTCATTAGGCGTGAGATATTTCTTCTCAAAACAGCTATCTAGAATTGATAATAAAGGAAAAGGGGACCGAACTCCCTTATAAAAGCTGCCCGCATAAAAAATTGTCAATCTAGAATTTTGGAGCGTATCAATACTAAGTCCTTTAAAATCATCCATATCAAAACCATTATAAACATAATGCATTTTGTGTTTCTCTTTCAGGTAATATTTTTCATACACTTCTTGCATTGCTGCCGATATAAATGTAATTATATTGGCACGACGGATCACTTTTTGTTCTAATCTCTTATGATACATAGATTTTAGAGAACTTTTCCGAGACCAGTTTTCAACATAATGAAAATCCCTGAAATCTGCTAACCATTTTATGTTTGAGTTTCGCTTTTTAATATAATTTCCTATTAAATGATTAGTAAATAAAGGAGAAGTAGTGAATAAGATATCAGTTTTATCTATATAGGTGTTATTCTTCTTTAAATAAGAGATTACTTTGGGATACCAGAAAATAGCTTTATCGGGTAAAATCATGGTAGAAAAAGTAGTAAATAATTTTTTCTTTAATTTTGCCTTTATACTAGTCTTACTTGCTGTTGAGACCATACCAGCGCTACGATAACTTCCAATGTTTGATCCTACTAGGCTATTAATTTTAATAAGTGAAACATCTTCTATATTTTCATTAAAAGAGAGGTCAAACCCTATGGAGCTATCGGCATTTCTACAAGTAATTACCGTAACGTTATATTTAGATTTATCTAGAAATTTTGCAAGCGAAAAAGGTCTTTGCGCTGCCGGCGCATTAGAGGGCGGATAAGAATATGATATTATTAGTACGTTTTTCATTATGAACAGTTAGGACAGTTTTCTTCAAGTTTTATTTTAGACAGACAAATTTTGCATCGTTTGGCAATAACTCTTGCCGGATTTCCAACAGCTATTGTATATTCAGGGATATCCTTACTAACTAATGATGAAGCGCCAATTATTGAATAATCACCTATTGACACAGAAGGTAACACAACACAATTTGCACCCAACCACACTCTTTCACCAATTCTAATAGGTTCTGTTTCTGTGTGTTTAGTAAGGTTCAAGAATGAGTGATTAGCACTAACAAAACAACAATTATATGACCAGATCGTACCTTCACCTATCACAATTCCATTCAATGCTTGGTAATAGCAGCCACCGGACGTAGCCATACTTAAATATTGTGAACTTAAATCGCTTCCTATAAATTTTATTTTTTTAGGGGAATTAACTCTGGAAGTAAAATGACACAAAAAATCTGCAGGAGCATTAATTCTCAAGATCACTTTGTAAAACGAATTAACTATGTACGTTCCAAGACCTGTTGCATAATATTTTCTATAAACTAATCTTTTTATAAAAGGGATGAAACTAAAGATCTTTAAAAACCGAATCATAGAAAATATAGAATTATAATTAATATTGTAAATACTAACAATGCTTTGTTCAATATAACAGCTTTAAAGTAAGCTTTAAATAGACTTTCTCTATATAAGTAAAAGAACCACATACAAAATGTTGAGATTAACGTTCCAAAAACGATTCCAATTAAGTCAAAGAAATAATAAAGTGTAAGTGAAACAATTAAATTTAGAGTTAAAATGAGCAATGATACTTTGGTAATTATTTTAGTTTCACCTTTCGCCGTAAGCAGTATCCCATAACTATTATTTCTGAATAGTGCGACTAATAAATATGTTTTAAATAATATAACTGATGCCGCATAATTTTTGTTATAAATAAGAAAAATAATTTCTTCGGCAAAAAACATCACAACTAGAATTATCGGATAGGTAATTAATGAAACCTTCCTTGTTGTGTCAATCCAAATATCCTTCGCCTTGTCTTCTTGACCGTCTTCAACGTAACGCACCATTTTAGGAAAAATCTGTTGAGAAAAAGCAGCACTTAGCATAGCGAATATCGGTATTTCAAAAGCACCTACAGCGAAAATTGCAAATGTCGCTTCATCACTGGTAACATTCACAATTAATTTGTCAAGATAGTTACTTAGTATCCCGGCAAATGTAGCTAAATAAAGAGGGAAGCCATAAACTAACATCTGTCTAGCAGCTATTTTGTTCATTCCAAATTTCAATTTTATACCAGGCAATGCAATTAGGTAGAAAATCGATGGTATAAAAAAGATTGAAAAATAAATCAAAATCGCAACTAGAATAACTAGGCTCTTGCTTTGACTTACAAAATAGGCGCCTATCAATATTACAATAACACTTCCAATTGCCCCATAAGCAGACAGCTTAGTCAGTTTTTCGGCTTGGTCTAGGTTAATGTATGTGTAACGTAAGGTTTTATTCAATAAAAAGCCCACTAAAGGAAGTGGAAATAATAATGAATATAGATAATATTGTTTCAAATTAATTAGACCTGAAAAATGCATAATATTGGTTAGTCCAATTATCATGAAAATACCAACTGATATTATTAACAGAATCGTGAGTACATTGTTGAAAAAATATTCGAATCTTGAATCTTTTGCAATAAAGTACTTATAACCTTCTGGAAGACCAAATGCTACTAGGGGTATCCCCAAATTGAATAGGAAGAATATTTCTTTCCATGCACCAAATTCATAAATAGATAGCTGTTTAGAAAAAACATAATCTATAAGTATAAATAGAACCGCAACGAAACTTTGTGATATAGCAAGATGCAGCGACTTTTTAATTCCACCAACTCCATATCTATTTAAAAGTCCTTTTAGCCGTTGTATCAAAACTACTTAAATGGTGAATTTCAATAAATTCTCAATTATAATCCTGGAAGCTGCCCCATTGCCATATAGATCCATAGAAAAATTCGGGGTCGATCTACTCTTCTCATTGTATGCGTCTACAATGGTGTTATAATCAGCACCAACTAATACATTAAAACCATTTTCGATAAGTTCCACCCATTCGGTTTCATCACGAAGTGTTAGACAGAATTTTTCAAAAAAGAACGCTTCTTTTTGTAATCCACCACTATCTGTTAATACCATGTCACAATTTTGAAGTAGAAATAACATTTCCAGATATCCCACCGGATCTATACAAAACAAATTGGGGGACAATTGAATATTGTATTTTTCAATATATTTTTTAGTCCTTGGGTGTAAGGGTAACACGATCGGTTTTTCTTCGGAAATAGTATTCAGCGCTTTAAATATGCCCTTCAATCTATTAGGATCATCAGTATTCTCTGCTCTGTGGATGGTTGCCAATAAAAAAGAATTCGGCAATTTTTCCGAAGGAGCCTTCGCAAAAGCTGAGAACAACATACTGGCATCCAACATTACATCCCCGTTTTTAACAATGGTAATGTCCAGATTTTTATAACCTTCTTTTTCTAAATTTTCGATGGCCGAATCAGTTGGACAAAAAAGAATAGTGCTTACTCTGTCTGTTAAGATTCTATTTACTTCTTCGGGCATGTTCATATTAAAAGAACGCAGTCCTGCTTCAACATGAGCCACCTTTATATGGAGTTTTGAAGCTGCCAAAGCCCCTGCCAATGTAGAATTTGTGTCCCCATAAATTAGAACCCAATCCGGGGTTTCAGTTTGTAATACTTTTTCAATCTCTTCCAGCATTTGTCCGGTCATGGCGCCATGTGAAAGTCCGTTGATATCCAAATGATATTTAGGTTTTGGAATATTCATTTGATCGAAAAACACATCACTCATATTCGAGTCATAATGCTGCCCTGTATGTACAATGATCTCTTCTACCGTTTCTCCTAAATTTTCAGTATTAAAGTCAATGATAGCCTGGCTTACTGCAGCTGACTTAATAAATTGTGGTCTAGCGCCAATAATTGTAACTATCTTCATTTAATTTTTCTTTTGAAAAGGATGGGCAGAAAGTGCTTTTTTTGCAAATGGATGATAATCTCCTTTCAATCCAATAGGTTCTGAATTTCGAATGTTGTGAACTATTTCAATTGCTTGTCTGGCATCTTCAATACCATAACCATTACCTTTTAAGATTTCCTCGTAACTTGTTGTATGGAGGTCTCCAAAACCTTCACTAAATTCAAGCTCTTCACCTTCAATAGTAATAGAACGATATGTTCGCTGTCCCTTTCCAACAATTTCTTTTGGCAATACCTCATCATTTATTGACAGAAACCAACGAACCCTTGCTCTTTCAAGCTCTAAATAACCGGAAGCTCTATCGTGCGTATGCAGGTGTATTACATTTTCTTTCACATCTCCAAAGATCCAAGATAACATGTCGTAAAAATGCACCCCGATATTGGTTGCAATCCCTCCCGACTTAGTGTTATCTCCTTTCCAAGAAGTATAATACCAATGCCCTCTGGAGGTTAAATATGTTAGATCAACATCGTAGATCTTATCCTTAGGTCCATTGGCTATTTTATCTTTCAGCGCTATAATACTAGGGTGTACCCGTAGCTGAAGAATATTCCAGATTCGGTTTCCTGTTTCCTTCTCAATTTGCTTTAAAGAATCAATGTTCCATGGATTAAGCACCAGCGGTTTTTCACAAATAGCATCGGCTCCTTGTCGTAACGCAAATCGAATGTGGGAATCGTGTAAATAATTTGGGGTACATATACTTACATAGTCCAGTTGGACCTTATTTTCAAACTGCAGCTTTGAAATATGTCGATCGAAACGCTCGAACTCTACAAAAAAGTCGGCATTTGGAAAATAGCTGTCAATTACACCAACACTATCGAATGTATCGAGGGCAGCGATCAAATTACTTCCGGTTTCTTTAATGGCCTTCATATGGCGGGGAGCAATATATCCGGCGGCTCCAATAAGTGCAAAATTTTTCATTAGGGTTTGTTTATTTTATTCTGAAAGTAATTTCAAAGAATCTATTCGGTTACTTTAGTTACTTTATTATTCTTTAATTGATATTTTTCGTTGGTTTCGCTACATTTTCCGAAGCCATTATCATCGAACTGCAACCTATGACCATATTCGCTTACCCAACCAATCTGTTTCGCCGGATTTCCAACGAGTAACGCATAATCGGGCACTGGTTTAGTTATCACTGCACCTGCACCAATAAGGGCATATTTTCCAATTTCATTACCACAAATGATTGTGGCATTTGCACCAATTGAAGCTCCTTTTTTAACAAGGGTTCTGGTGTACTCGTTTTTTCTATTAACGGCACTTCTAGGATTTATTACATTGGTAAAAACCATGGAGGGTCCTAAAAACACGTCGTCTTCACAAATCACTCCGGTGTATATCGAAACATTGTTCTGCACCTTTACATTCACCCCAAGTACAACCAAAGGTGATACTACGACATTCTGTCCAATATTACAACGATCGCCTATGATACAATCGGGCATAATGTGTGAAAAATGCCAGATCTTTACGTTTTCACCGATAGTGCATCCTTTATCAATCACTGCAGTAGGGTGTGCAAATATTTTGGTTTTCATAATTTTTATCTCTATAGTATCTTCAGGCGGCAAATTTCGTCTTTTTATTCAAAAGAACTTATATTGATTGAATTTTCTTATACTTGCGACAAAATAAACATTCAGTCCACCAGCAACTGCTCAATCATGTGTTTTGCCTCTATTTACCTCTATGAGCGGTTTATTCCGATTTTATAAAATCTCCATTTTCATTACTTTTTAGACCAACGAAGTGTGTATTAAGGTAGCTTTCTCTCCAGAAGACTGGTTAATTTTATACAACCAACAAATACTGACTTCAAATTATTAATAATCCTTGGTTAAGCAAAATAGTAAAATCCAATCAAGATAACATTTCCATCATTTCCCTTTAGTTTTCTCAATAAATTCTACAATTCTTTTACACGCATTTCCATCACCGTACGGATTGTGCAATGCACTCATTCTATCATACTGCTCGGAATCTGTTAAGAGTCGCATCGTTTCATCAACAATTTTTTGGACATCAGTACCAACTAGAATAACCGTACCCGCATCCACAGCTTCAGGGCGTTCGGTTGTATCTCTCATCACCAATACCGGTTTCCCAAGACTAGGAGCCTCTTCCTGAACACCTCCACTATCTGTTATAATCAGTTTAGATCGATGCATCATCCAAATAAAATCCTGATAAGCCAATGGTTCAATCAACTTGATGTTATCAATTTTTCCTAGTATAGCATTCACAGGTTTCAGTACCTTCGGATTTAGATGTACAGGATAAACTATAGTTACGTGCGGTTGTTGTTGCGCAATTGTCTTTAGCGCTTCACATATTCGAATAAATCCGGCGCCGTGGTTTTCCCTTCTATGCCCGGTAACTAATATCATTTCTCTTTCTCCTAATGCTTCGGAAAAATTCTGAATAAATGAACTTGGTCTGCTTGTCACTTTATCCAAACTCTGAAACAATGCGTCAATCACAGTGTTTCCAGTAATCAGAATGGAAGCTTCAGAGCAATTCTCTTTTAATAGGTTTTCTTTTGAAGTTGCCGTAGGTGCAAAGTGATAATCCGCTAACCTTCCTGTGATTTGTCGATTCATTTCTTCAGGAAAAGGCGACCATTTATTGTGAGTTCGAAGACCGGCTTCCACATGGCATAACTTACTCTGATTATAATACGCCGCTAAACTTGTGGACATAGTCGTGGTAGTATCACCATGGACAAAAACATAGTCCGGATTAAAATCTTCCATAACAGCTTTCATTGCTATGATAATATCTCCGGTAAGTCCGTATAAATTCTGATTAGGTTTCATTAGATCCAAATCGTAATCGGGAGTGATCTCGAAAAAGTCCAACACCTGATCCAACATTTCCCTATGCTGAGCAGTAACACAGACTCTCGTCTCAAATACAGCATCAAATTTCTGAAATTCTTTCACTAAAGGAGCCATTTTAATAGCTTCCGGGCGAGTTCCAAAAACAATAAGGATTTTTTTCATTGGGCACTAATGGTTATAAAAATGAGCATTCAAATTATACTCTATTGCATTCTGATTACAAAATAGATGGCAATCAAGTTTCTTTTTAAAAGATTAAACGATCATTCCGGCAGCAACTGTTTCGTGCGTTGCATCATCTATTAAAATAAAACTTCCTGTTATACGATTATCACGATATTCGTCTATCATCATTGGACGAGTTGTTCTTAACTTAATACGTGATATATCGTTCATATTAAGAGATTTATCGTCCTCTTCCCTTCCATAAGTGTTAATGTCTATTTTATAAACCACTTCTTTTATCATTGCTTTTTGCTCATTTGAAGTATGAACAATGGTATATTTTGCCCTTGGACGCGCACTATCTTTATGTAACCAACAAATCATGGCGTCAAATTCTTGAGTAGCTGTAGGTTTGTTGTTAGCTTTTACAATCATATCTCCCCGACTCACATCAATATCGTCTTCCAATGTTATAGAAACAGACATAGGAGCATATGCTTCCATTAGAGATGCTTCGAATGTATCTATAGTTTTAATCTTAGATGTAAAACCAGACGGTAATACAACAACATCGTCACCCGGTCTAAAAATCCCACTTGCAACTCTCCCGGCGTAGCCACGATAATCGACAAATTCCTTACTTTGTGGACGCAAAACGGTTTGCACTGGAAATCGAGCGTCTATTTTATTAATATCACTACTAATATGCATATTTTCTAAAGTGTTGAGCAATGGAGCTCCTTGAAACCATTCCATATTTTCGGATCGATTTACAACATTATCTCCATCAAGCGCGCTAATAGGTAAAAAACGTATGTCTTTTACATACAACTTTGACGAAAATTCTTCGAATTGCTGTATTATATTGTCATAAATTTCTTCCGAATAATCAACAAGATCCATTTTATTGATACAAACAATAATATGCGGTATTTGTAAAAGAGACGCGATAAATGCGTGTCTCTTGGTTTGCTCAATAACTCCATGACGCGCATCTATCAAAATCAAAGCTGCATTTGCAGTAGAAGCACCAGTCACCATATTTCTGGTATATTGGATATGTCCGGGTGTATCTGCAATTATAAATTTCCTCTTTGGAGTTGTAAAGTAGCGATAAGCAACATCAATTGTAATTCCCTGCTCTCTCTCATCTTTTAATCCATCTGTGAACAAGGCCAGATCTACGCCTTCATGCCCTTTTCTTTTACTAGTAATTTCGACTGCCTCCAACTGATCCTCAAAAATGGCTTTACTATCGTATAATAAACGACCTATTAAAGTGCTTTTTCCATCATCGACACTTCCTGCTGTAGTAAATCGAAGTAGCTGATTGTTATCTATTTTCATCGTTTCCATGTCTCAATACAATTAAAAATACCCCTGACGCTTACGATCTTCCATTGCAGATTCGCTTCTCTTATCATCAGTTCGGTTACCACGTTCTGTTTGTTTCATTGTCGAAACCTCAGCCACAATTTTCTCAAGCGTATCTGCATCCGATTCCATACCGCCTGTAATTGTGATATCTCCTAGGGTTCGGAAACGAATTTTCTTAGATTCAATTTTCTCTCCATCCTCCAATTTTAAATATTCAGATACCGGAATCCAGGAATTACTTCTCCAAACAACATCGCGCTGATGTGCAAAATAAAGCGACGGAATTTGAATATTTTCCCGCATGATATAATTCCATACGTCCATTTCGGTCCAATTACTAATAGGAAAGGCTCTAAAATGCTCCCCTTCAAAATATTTACCGTTTAGGATATTCCATAATTCCGGGCGCTGGTTTTTTGGGTCCCATTGTCCAAAATCATCACGGTGTGAAAAGAAACGTTCCTTAGCTCTCGCCTTTTCTTCATCTCTCCTACCACCTCCAATGGCACAATCCACCTTGTTCGACTCAATGGCATCTAATAAGGTAGTAATCTGCAACGCATTTCTTGTTGCGTTCTTTCCTTTCTCTTCGGAAACTCTTCCTTCATCAATCGACTCTTGTACTGAACCAACAATTAACTGTGCACCAAATTCGTTGATGAGATCATCCCTAAATTGAATGGTTTCCGGAAAATTATGTCCGGTATCAACATGCATTAAAGGAAATGGAATTTTTGATGGATAAAATGCCTTTTTCGCCAGGTGAGTCACCAAAATAGAGTCCTTCCCTCCTGAAAAAAGAATTACCGGGTTCTCAAATTGTGCCCAAACTTCCCGAAGGATAAAAATGGCTTCAGACTCTAACTCATCCAAATAATTTAAATAGTACTTACTCATTTATCCTACTATTTTAGTCTCTAATTGTTTTATAATTGTCGCAACCGCCTCTTCAACTGTGGTTGTCGTTGTATCGATTTCAATATCAGGGTTTACGGGTGCTTCATAAGGCGCGTTAATCCCTGTAAAATTAAGTATCTCACCTGCCTTTGCTTTTGCATAAAGTCCTTTAACATCACGTCGTTCACATTCTTCAATTGGAGTATTGACAAAAATCTCCACGAAGTTGTCTCCTCCAACGATCTCTTTAATATTAGCTCTGTCCTTTGCATAAGGAGATACAAAAGCTGCTAAAACTACAAGACCCGCATCTAACATTAAATTTGCCACTTCAGCAATACGTCTAATGTTTTCCTTCCGATCTTCAGGCGAAAAAGTCAAATTATTATTTAAACCTTTACGCACATTATCTCCATCTAAAGAATACGTATGAATCCCTTTTTCGAACAATGCCTTTTCAACAGCATTGGCAATGGTTGATTTACCGGATCCAGACAAGCCGGTGAACCATAGTAAGAATGACCCATGCTGATTTAACATAGATCTATCCGTTCTGGATACATTATAATTATGTGGTATTACATTTTTCTGCATACCCATTTCAGTTCTTGAGTTTTAAAAAATAATTTCGAACTTTTCCTAAAGGCAATCGCAGCCATAATCGTTCGTGAAAATAATAAAGTGCAAATTTAGTAATTAACTCGAGTACAGCGATAAAAATTGCTATTTCATCAAAACTATTCAGTATTGCACCCGAAATTAGAAAAGTTGCAGTTGTTGCTATTGCTCTCCAACTTATTGTCTTGTAAAGCGTATGTTTGCTTGATATTTCTACCCCTTTTTTAAAATTTTGCCAAATTCTTTCGTGCAGATAATACACAAACAATTTAATCAAAAATTCGGCTGCACCAATTTTAAGAGCATTTTCAAGACTGCATTGTCCAGCTAAACAAGTCACTAAAACGACAATTAAAATAGTATCAGTAGTAGCAATGACGCGCCAGGAAACCCCCTTTAAAATACTTCTTATATGCGATTCCTGCTTGTATATTGACATACTATTTGGAAACCAAAAAATAAGGATTTAATAAATTTTCTTTGTTGTAAAGCAAAGGCCTCTTGGTGTTATTGTCGATAACCTTTACTCCTGCTGCTTGGCAAATAGCCTGCCCTGCAGCTGTATCCCACTCCATAGTAGGCGCATATCTTGGATACAAATGTGCCTCACCTTCTGCCACAAGGCAAAATTTTAGAGAACTACCTTTCGATACGATCTCTACATCATTTTCTTTTTTTATTTCTGAAATGAAATTTTCGGTGTCTTCATTTAAATGGGATCTACTCCCCACAATTTTTATAACCGAAGCATTTTCTGAAGCCGGGTGTATTTCCGAAGCTTTAGAAATTATAGAAGCTACATTAATCTCATCATCAGACAGCATCATTTTATAAGCAGCTGAAGCATCCGAAGCAGTAAAATAAATAGTCTTCGAAACGGGTACATAAATCACTCCTAACGTTGGAATTCCATTTTCAACTAGCGCAATATTGACTGTAAATTCTCCATTTCTCTTAATAAACTCCTTAGTTCCATCTAATGGGTCTACAATCCAACAACGCTCCCAATTCTTGCGTTTGGAATAGTCTAATTGTTTATTTTCTTCGCTAATGATCGGTATTTGAGTAGTGACGAGATATTCGTTAATAATATCATTTGCATTCTTATCGGCTAAGGTTAATGGAGAGTCGTCACCTTTAATTTCAACGTTAAAATCGGTCGAGTAAACTTTTAAAATTGCATGTCCAGCTTTTATGGCAGCTTCAATAGCAATTGATAGGTTATTTATCATGAGATAAGGGATCAAAATAAGAATTTGCAAAGATACAATAATTATGGCAAAAGCTTAGAAGGTCAATGGTCTAAAAGAAATTTCCACTGCTCTGATTTCTTAAATAATGGTAATTCTAAGTTAATTAAAAACTAAACAACTGTATTTAATTGTCAAGCTCTGTGCTAACTGTTAATTTTATCATTGTCTAACATAAAAATTTATTAATTTGAATTATCTTAATTTAAACAAAGAAGAAACCTTAAAAACGGTTAAAGAACTTGATATTCTGCTTTCAGATTATCATTTGTACTATCAAAAACTTAGAAATTTTCATTGGAATGTGGTTGGGAAGCATTTCTTCGATTTACATATCAAATTTGAGGAAATGTATGATGATGCCAAGCTAAAAATTGATGAAATCGCAGAGCGTATCTTAACACTCCGCTATCAGCCCACCAGTAATTTTACCGACTATTTAAAAATGTCTAATTTGAAAGAATCTTCTTCGAATACGAAAGATCTTGATATGGTTAAAATTCTGTTGGAAGATCATGGTAAGCTTTTAAAGCAAATGCGACTCGTTATAGATAAAGCAACAGAAGCAGATGATGAAGGTACCATAGATCTTATAGGAGCATATATCGGAAATATTGAAAAAGTAAGCTGGATGTTAGACGCTTGGACTATGAAGTCCAGTGATACTTATCCTGAAGCTTAATTGTGTTTCGAATAGCTGCCGACCAGAATCACTCTAACTAAAATCCGATTTGACAAATTGGATGGAGATTACGTTTAAAATACCTTATGAAAAATATCATTATTTTACTTCTCATATCATTTTCTACTGCTAGTTGTCAAGACTTCGGAAAACTTTCCATTGTTGCCTCTTTTCCAAATTCGATGAAAGAGGTTAGTGGTTTAGAAACAATAGAAGGAAGTCCATTAATATGGGTACTTGGGGATTCGGGTAGCGAGCCGGCGGTTTACGGGTTTAATCCAAAGAAAGAGTCTTTTGATAAAGTTATTACCCTAACTAATGTTGTAAATCATGATTGGGAGGATCTGGCGAAGGATAGGGATGGTAATCTTTATATTGGTGATTTTGGTAACAATCACAACAGCAGGAAAAACCTGGCTATTTACACTCTTAGAAATGTTTCAGAAATAACCGAAACAAAGAGTGAAGTTGCTATTACCAATTTTACTTTAGAGGATCAGAATTCTTTCAAAATCAAGAAAAAAGATCGCAATTATGACATTGAAGCCTTCTTTTATTTGAATGAAAACTTCTACCTTTTTACGCGTAACAGAAGCAATAATTTTGATGGCGTATCGAAAGTGTATCGTGTGCCTGCCCAATCAGGAAATTTCGAAGCAAAATTAATAGGCACCTTCAAAACTTGCAATGATAGAAAAGACTGTGAAGTTACAGCAGCCACTATCGATTTTTCATCAGGAAGAATAGCACTTCTTACGTACAACAAGGTTTTTATAATTGACGACTACAAAGATGAGGATTTCCTAAATGGAAAGATTAAAAAGATCAAACTTGAACATACTTCTCAAAAAGAAAGCATCGGATTTAAAGATTCCAATACACTATATATCGCAGATGAAAGAAATGGGGCTTATGGTGGGAATCTGTATGAATTAAAACTCGACCTATAATTACTTTTTACTTTAAAAACACTTAAAATATTGCCAAAGACTACATAGAAGTTAAAACGCTTCTGTAAATTTAAATGATATTAGACCTTCAATAAAGACGTAGATTCAATTATATGATAAAAATTACTAAACACAACTTCACAACCAAATTATTTACTTCGATTCTCGCTTTCGCGATTGCTTCCTGTGCTACCTACAAACCTCAATCTGAAGTAGATGAAGTTACATTTGATGATGAAAAACCAATTCACAGCTTCTATATAGCTGGAGGCTTAGGAAATGCTAAGGGTGGTTCCAATCCTTCAATAGAAAAGCTTCTTAAATCACATCTGGACAAGGCTAGCTCTCAAAGTACCTTATTGATCGTAGGAGATTATATGGCAAATAAGGACCATAAAGAGCTTAATAAAACTTTGCTGAAAAACCATATTGAATTGGCTAAAGATTTTAAAGGTAAAACATACTTTACGCCTGGTGAAAACGAATGGAGCAGCAGAAACACTAAAGAAATTGAATGGGTCGAGGATTATCTCAAGGACAATAAGATTAAGAATATGGAAGTGGAACCCAACAATGTTTGTCCGCTCGAATATATTGTTGTCAATGACGAATTAGATATGATCTTGCTAGATTCTGAATGGTTTAGCTCCAATTGGGATGGTATCGAATATATTAACAAGAAATGCCCGGACATCAATACAAAAAGACGATTTTTAGAAGAATTGGAAGGTTATATCAAAGATTCCAGAGGTAAAAATTTGATGATTGTTATGCATCACCCAATTTTCAGCAATGGAAAACGAGCTGGTCGAAACACTTTTATGGAAAGTATTACTCCATTGCCAATTATTGGCTCTATTTATTATGAATTAGAAGATCTTGCTAGTTTCAGCACCGAAAATTTAAATAATTTACGCTACGATTATCTAAGAGATATGGTTAGTGCTCTTGCATTAGAATCGGATCGGGTGACTTTTGTTTCCGGTCATGAAGAAAGCCTGCAATATTTAACTGGTAAAGGAATGCATCAAATTATTAGTGGTTCTTTAGGTGCCAGAACTGGAACTAAAATTGATCGAGCGAAAATAACAACCATTGGTGGCTCTTTACCTTTTGAAGGGAATTTTACTTACGGAGCAGAAGGGTTCGCTATTTTAGATTATTATAAGGACGGATCTTCGAAGGTTCGTTTTATCACTTCGGAAACTGAACATGCCTATCAAGTGCATGATAAATTTCCGAAGGAAAAAGAAGAATACCCTATTCCAACCTTTAAAGAAAAAACTAAAACACTTCCAATTACTTCAGATGATAAAAAAATAAACAAATCTGGCTTTTACAATTTTATTTGGGGAAAGAGATATCGATCTTATTTCGGGCAACCAGTAACAGCAGATATTGCAATTCTAGACACCCTTTATTCAGGCTTAACAATTGAAAAACCAGGCGGTGGTCACCAATCTTTTTCTGCCCGATTGGTAGATGGTGAGGGGAAAGAATATGCTATGCGTGGACTCGAGAAAAATGCATTAAAATTTCTTCGATATAAGGTTAAAGGTATTGCGTATACAGAAGATGAATATAAAGGAACATTTGCAGAAGAAGCGGTGTATGATTTCTTTAGTACCACACACCCTTATATGCAATTGGTGATCAATCCGCTCGCAAAATCAGCAGGAATTAATCATGCAAACACAAGCCTTTATTATCTTCCTAAGCAACCCGGCTTCGGACTTTTAGGTGAAGATTATGGTGACCAACTTTACTTTATTGAAGAACGCCCGAATGATGAACAAAAAGATTACGAGGGTTATAACAGAGCCAATCCGGAAGTAGATGGAAAAATAGAACAATTTGAAAGTACCACAGATGTTCTGGAAAAACTAAACGAAGATGAGAAATATTCAATTGACCAAAGAGCATGGATTCGCGCACGTATTTTCGATATGCTTATTGGTGATTGGGACAGACACGCAGACCAGTGGCGCTGGGCAGAATATAAAGTAAGTGACGACGATATCCGATTTATTCCTATCCCAAGGGATCGTGATGCGGCCTTTTCTAAATTCGACGGAATAGCAATTCCCATAATTAAACTAATTCTCCCCGATGTTCGATTCTGGCAGTCTTATGGACCTGAAATTAAAGATGTAAAATGGTTCAATGGAGAAGGAAATAATCTCGATAGAGCACTTTTAAACGAGTATGATCCTTCTGTTTGGGTTGAAGAAGCAGTTTTACTTCAGAATCAAATTACCGATGAAGTGATAGAAGAAGCATTTAACAGACTCCCCAAAGAAGTGCAAGACGAAGCTTCCGAAGCCATTAAAAGCAGCCTAAAAGCTCGTTTAGATAATATTGATGAGATTGCAAGAAGGTATGGAGAAAGGATGAATGAAACCGTTATTATTCACGGAACACATAAAGATGATAAATTTGAAATCATCCGACTTCCAGACGGGAAAACCGAAGTGATTGGAAAAAGAGCGCTAAAGAACAAAACCGATAAGATTTTCTTTCAACGCACCTTCGATAGAGCAATTACAAACGAAATTTGGATTTACGGACTTAACGATGATGATGAATTTAAAGTTTCGGGCGATGGAGATCGTGAAATTATGGTTAGAATCGTAGGTGGATATGGAGATGATGAATTTGACATTAGTAATAAAAAAAATCTCAAAGTATACGATTGGCCTTACGAAAAAACTGAATTTAAGGATAAAACCCCCGCACATCAGTTCACAAAACTATATGAAACGAACACATATTTTTGGAGAAATTTCAATGAAAACAATAATATTTTACTTCCAAATTTAGGTTTTAAAACAGACGACGGACTTTACATAGGTTTAAAGGATACTTATACTAACAAAGGCTTTAACGGAGAAGATTTTAGATACAAGCACTTTTTATCGGCGAATTATTTCTTCGATTTTACGGCGGTCGAACTGGAATATAAGGGCACTTTTGCAAATATAATTCCGAATTGGAATTTTGAGATTGAAGGATATTTTACGAATGAAAATTTTGCCAACAATTTCTTCGGTTATGGAATTGATAGTGTTTATGATGAAGAAGCGGTCGAAATGGAATTCAATAGAGCTCGCATGCAACAGATTAAATTAAAATCGGGAATTGCATATAGAACAATACGAATTCATGGACTCTTCGAAAGTTATGAAGTTGAACAGAATCCTGAAAGATTCTTCACCCCGGCGAATGTCAATCCAGCTGTATTCGAAACAAATAACTATATAGGTGCAGAAGCAGCATTTGAATATAAAAATGAAGATGCAATGGATTTCCCTACTCGAGGGTTTTTTGTTGGTGCTGAAATAGGATATAAATCAAATGTTGAGCTTGAAAACAACAACTTTGGGTATGCTTCTTTTAAATTAGGATTCGACAGAAAGCTGATTTCTTCCGGTGATCTTGTTTTAGGCTCTGTAGCCGAGATTAAAGGGAACTTCGGAAACGATTTCTTTTTCTATCACGCTCCTTCCATTGGAGGGAACAACGGTTTACGAGGCTATCGTAACGAACGCTTTAGTGGAAAATCTTATTTCTACCAAAGTTCAGATTTAAAAGTGCGTTTGGCTCGAATCGTAACTGCAGTAGTGCCTATTACAGTTGGGATCTATGGCGGATTTGACTACGGAACAGTTTGGGTGGAAAATAGCACTGCCGATCAATGGCGAACTTCACAAGGTGGTGGTGTATGGATTGGTGGTCTTAATACATTTTCATTGAAAGCAGGCTACTTCGTTTCAGAAGAGGATGCACAGCTTCAAATTGGCTTTGGTTTAGGTTTCTAAGACGAACTAGATTAATATAACCGAACAGTAAAGAGGGTAGTTAATACTTAATTGTATTTCAACTACCCTCTTTTTTTTACAATTTTTCCGAAGTCTAATAACTAAAGGCAAATCCAAAAGATAGCCTCGTTCCTTCCTCACTTACGAAAGAACTGAAATTTCCTTTTAATGCATCTGTCCAATTAACCAAGAATCCTCCACCATAAGAGTCGTGCCATATATCTGAAGTATCGCTTTCTACCCAAACGCGTCCAATATCGTAACCCCCGTAAACACTCAACCCAATTGGAAAAAAGAAGGTTTTTATCTTTTTAAAGTTATAGGCGATATTCGCATTACCCAACAAACTACTTGTTCCTGTAAATCGCTGATCTCTGTAACCGCGAAGTCCAGTATTTCCTCCAAGATTCGCTTGTTGGAAAAACTCGGGCGTATCACCAATGATAAATTTAGAAGCCAGGTGGGTATTTAAAACAAGGCGGTTGTTACTTAACAACGAATTATAAAACCCTACCGATGCATCTACAAATCCCGTGATGTTGCTATTTCCAAGGTTATCAATTCCTCCACCATTTATATTAAACTTCATCCCTTTGGAAGGGAATTCCTCCACATCGTAATTTTTGTATGTATAGCCTGCGTTTGGAATCAAAAAATAAGATCTATTTCCTACTTGCTTCGGAAGTGTCTGCAACACGAAATTATCACCATTTTTTACCAATTCGACTGAAGACACATCAAGTTTAAAATCGAAATAACTTCCATAGTCAGAAATACGCTGAAGGCCCATCCCGGCATGATACATCTCCATATTTACGCGATTATAGTCCAAACTTAATTGAGCGTCCGGGTTAGCAGTCTCATTTCCGAAGCCAAAGAAATTCTCTGTATAATTTTTAGACGTATAACGCGAAGTAACGACAAAGTTAAAGTCGGAGACAACGGCAGCAAAGTACTTATTTAAACGAAGATCCAGACCTTGTGTGAGAAATTGATATTCGGCGAAAATTTCAGTTTTGCTACTGTATGGATTAAGGATAAAATCGTTCTTTTCTTTTACAAATGAAGCTCTTATAAGAGTTCCGTCATCCGGATTAAAACCTACATCAACCCCCATATTACCGCCTCCTTTTCTAAACCGTTGATAGTCGTAATGATTGGCCTGATACAATTTGGTGAAGCGAAAATGTGCACCACCTTTCTCCTCAACTTTATTCTTTTGACCTCGGTTATCATACACTTTTATTTTACGTCCTTTCTCGATTTTATAGGTATCCTTACCCAGTCCACCAACAATCCGTATTAGGATAGGTTTATCTGGTTTTCCTTTAACCTCAAACACATCCTTATCGTCCAGACCATACAGCCAAATTTCTTCTGTTTTCTTACTATCAAAAGTCCTGTCGAATAATTCATCCCCTTTTTCACCATCTTTAATTCTATAGGCAGCGATACGAGTTAAACCATTGGGCATTCTGGTAATTTCAAAGAGATCATCTTTGTCGGTACCGGTTAGCATTTGAAATTTTGCAAATTGATCGCAATAGCGCTCTACAATGTTCACCAGATTGTTTTTTCGCAGAATTAGCTTCTTTTTTATTTCCTCTACGGAAGCATCCTGAACCTCTTTCGGCAACGCAGCAAAAGCCTTATCAATAATCTCCTCATCGATGGATTTTTGAAGATTTTTAGCTTGTTCAATCCATACACTTCTGTCACTCCGCTTAACCAGGGCTCTATCAAGTTTTGAACCCGCCTCATTAAACCATTTTACATCTACAATATCTTCTCCATAAACACCAAACTGATTTACTGCTCCCAGCATAGAACGTAAAACGTCGAGAAATGAACCATCAAAATTTGCGAATACCTGATCTCTATCTCTCGGAATTGGCACAAATACTTTCTTTCCGTCATCTTCTTCAAATTCAGCCCAACGCCACTGATCACTATGGCGATCCCAATCACCTATTAACATATCGAAAATACGAGCACGAATATAAGCTTCTTCATCAAGCGTATAATCCTCATCTTCTCGTAATTTCTCCAATAAATCGTCGGTGCTCTCAATATCGTCGGGATAACCAAAACTTTTTCTATTGGTATATTCATCGGAAGGCTTTTCAACGATCATATAAAGTTGATCTCCGTATTCCTCATTGTACTTCCCAAGGCGTGCTTGTTGAGGGATATAAAACAATTCTGGCGTGGTGTAAAACACGTTCGCTGCTTTCGCCAAGCCTGGTATTGCGAAAGCTCCATATGGATGTGCGGCTGTATAAAAATCTAAAATCAATTCTTCAGGAATAGTTCTTGAAAAATATTTTTCGCCATTTATACCTTTAAAAGCCGTTGTTTCGAGAAACTGAACCGCACTCTTTTTCAAAGCTCTCATATTGTATTCCTTGCCGTCACTGGTCTCTAATCGCAACGATTTTGTTTGATGCCCTCCGCCCGGACGTATTACTTCAAGTCCGCCATACAGGGTATCTAACACTCCGGTTCTAACTTTTACCTTTTTTCCATATACATCTCTGTAATGATTTCCCCAAAATGATCTAAAGAAATCCGATTTTTCAACTTTATCTAGTTCATAAACAGAAGCTTCGGTGTATTTAGGAAAGGACTTGGGTAAAGTATCGAGATTTAATATCGGCAGTGGCTTAAAGACTTCTTTCTGAAATATCATCTTTGCCTTGTCCTCTGTATCCAATCCGAAAAAGCGCACCCAGACACTACCATTTTCAAAAACATCCAGAATACTAAACCCTTTTTTACCATATGAAAACAGCCCGTTATCGCTAAGAGTAACCGGCTTGGTTTTTGAGCCTGCACCCGATACAATTTGTTTGACATTTCCTTGCTCAATATATTGTAAGTTTCGCTCATGTCCCGATACGACAACAATACGTTGATCATTCACATTTAACAGCACGTCTAGCTTCAGCATTAACTCATTATAACGTTTATTGAATCTATCTTGAATAGAAATTCCACCTTGAGATCTAACTTCGGCTACTAAGGTTCCTATTCCCGGTAGCGGCACATTCCCTTGAAGTGGGAAAATATGGTCTTTAAAAGCAAATTTTCCTCCGTGATAACCATTCGTAAACATTGGATGATGCATTGCAAAAACAATCGTTTTGTTTGCGTGCTGTTTTAGCTCACCTTCCAGTTCCAGGAACAGTTTTTCACGAGTTCTTATCTCGCATTTATCATTAATTTCAGGATGCAAATACCAATTTTCAATATACCATTGGCTATCAACCACAATTAACTGGACAGACTCGCTTATTTCGATACTTTCCAGCGGACAACCATTATTTGGAGTAAGTGCATTTTCTTTTTCTAATTTTTCATCCAAATAATCTTCAATGATTTCGAGTCCTTCCACCCCGTTGAAATCCCAGTCGTAATTTCCGGGAATAATAAAAGGATTGGCCTTCGTGTCTTTTATAACACCAATCGCATTGTCTAATTGTTGCTTAATTTTGGATTCATTTTTTTTACTTCCCCTCACATTATCACCAATAAATATGAGGTTTTTTGCTTCGGAAGTGTCAGAGAGCATGTATTTTTCCATTGCTGACAAGACTTTTCCTTTTTCTTCGGAAGGCTTCGCCGTATTGCCTACAATGAAAAATCTTTCAAATTTCATTTCCTCTGATGGATATGACGCATCCTTCAACTTTTCCGAAGTCATTATACGTCGTGTAGCACAAGAGCTAAATAAAATAAGAATGGTAAATATGTAAAAGAGTAATTTTATACGCATACAAGAATATTTGAAGATTTCATTTTAAAAATTAAAGCCAACACCAAAACTGTAACGAGTTCCTTCGTTCGAGTTAAAAGCACTAAATGTCCCGTTTAATCCTCCCTGACTATTTATCCATAACCCACCGCCTCGTGAATTATGCCATTTTTCAGAATCTCCACTAGGAGTCCAAACACGACCTAGATCCAAACCACCATAAATTCCTATCTGAACTGGAAATAGTTCAATCCTAAATTCATCAAAACTATATCGAATATCTGCACTTCCTGCCAGTGCAGATTTTCCCGTGAATCGCTCTTCCCTAAACCCTCTTAATCCGCTATTGGCTCCAGCATGCACACCCTGATAAAACTCAAATTTATTTCCGAAGTTAAAAGAAGATTGAACCTTAGATTTTAGTACTAATTTCTCGTTTTTTACCAAGGCATTATAAAATGTAACTTGAGAATTTAAATAACCAAATACCCGTTCCGGATTCGTAAAATTGTCGGTCAATCCTAATAAAAGATCAAAGGTCATACCTCGAGCAGGATTAGCTGGGTTATCGAAACTTCTATAGCTATATATTGCTTCTACAGATCCAAAAAACGAGGTGTCTTCAAGTTCAGTCTGCCCTTGAAATTGATACAGATTATTTCGTACTTCATTTAAGCGTATCGCATCGACTCTCGTTTGTAATTTAAAGTAACTACCAAAGCTTGAGTTTCGGAGTAATCCAAAATTGGCAGAATACGTTTGTAATTCCACGCGGTTGAAATCATATCCCAGCTCATCTTCAGGATTGAGAGTTTCATTTCCATAGCCAAAATAATTTACTGTATAATTGGGGCTGGTAACACGAGCTCCAATACTCAAGTTTAAATCTCCAATCGAATTCGCAAATTCCCCACTGTAGGTCAAATCAAAACTCGAAGTATCGAAATAATATCCGCCTGTAAGACTGTGATTTTTTGAAAACGGGTTTCTTTTAAAACTATTGATGGTATATAAGAATTGTATTCCTATTCTAAGTCCGTCATCAGGATTGTAACCAAAGGCAGGACCTAAGCGCTTACTATCATTGATTTGTCGTCTGTAATCGTACGTATTTAAACTGTAAATATCGGTGAAAATCAAACTGGCTTCATTATTTTCCTCAACGACACTTGGCTTACTATCGTAATCGTAGACCTTAACGCGTCGTCCATCTTTAATTCTATACGTATCCTTCTCCTGTCCTCCAATTAATCGAATATAGATAAGGTCACTATCTTTTCCATTGACTTCAAATACATCTTCACCGCCAAGCCCATATACCCAAATTTCTCTGGTTGTTGAATGATTATACGTGCGATCTGTAACCAAGTTTGCCTTTTCACCATCGACGAGCGTATAGGTTTTTATATTTGTAAAGCCATCAGGAAGACGTGTGATCTCAATAAAGTCATCTGTATCCGTACCTGTGACTGTTTGAAAATTTGCCAGTATATCGTAATATTTATTGGCAATTTCTACCAAGTTCTCCTTCCGTGCCTTTAAATTTTCAATTATTTTCTGAAGTTCCTCATCTCTAACTTCTTCGGGGATTGTATCAAATGCTTCATTGATTACCTCTGCAGTTAAACTCTCCTGGATACGTTTCGCAGCAAGTTGCCATTGTTCCCTACCGGATCTCTCCAGTAAAGCTCTATCCAAAATAATTCCTTCAGCATTAAACCAGTCAAGATCTGATATATCAGGACCGTAAATATGACTTTGTCTTGCACCACTAAATATGGAACGAGCCACATTCACTATGCTTCCATCAAAACTAGAGAATGCATCATCTCTGTCTCGGGGAATCGGGACATATACATTTTTACCAAAGCTGTTGTAAAATTCTGCCCAGCGCCAGTGATCACTCTCACGATCCCAGTCACCAATCAGCATATCAAAAAGTCTTGATCGAATATAATTTTCTTCATCGACTTGTATATCGCCATTCTTTCGAATTTTTGTAAGTATATCATCCGTAGTCTCTATATCGTCGGGATACTCAAATGTCTGTTCCCCTTCGCTCCTTTCGGTAGGATCGATCGAAATAAGATATAATTCGTCACCATAATTTTCATTATAATCACCTAATTGTTTTTGTTTTGGAACATAAAATAGCTGTGAGTTTGTATAGAAAATATCTACTGCTTGGGCCATTTTTGGTATGGCAAGTGTTGCGTATGGATGTGTTGCAGTGTAAAAATCTTCGTCATAATCAATTCGCTGAGGAAGTTGAGTCTGTTCATCAGGGTCGGTGTTTTCGCCTGTTTCATCCAGCACGATTTTTTCTGAAATTTTCAAGGAGTTCTTTCCTAGTGCTCGCATTCTGTATTCGTTACCTAAAGTATCTTTTAATCGCAAAGATCGAAACTCTTTTTGTCCACCTTCTCTAATCACGCTAAGACCCCCATATAAAGTATCCAGCTTCACTACTTTTGCGGTAACCGGTTTTGAAAACACTTCACGATAGCGTGCTCCCCATACCGATTCAAAGAAAAGAGATTTTGAAATGCTATCTTGTTTATAAATAGGTGCAACTATTGTTGGTTCGAAATCTTTTGGTAGCTTGGTTGTATTATAATTTACAACAGCGGGAAAGATTTCATTCTCATACAATAACTTAGGTTCAAAATTAGTGCCGGCTCCATAAAAACGAACCCAAGACGAACCATCTTTAAAGACGTCCATCACTGCAAAACCTTGTTTTCCAGTAGCAAACAAACCATCTTTTCCTAGAGATACACCACCACCTTTAGCCCCTGAACCGGAAACTATTTGTGTATGACCATCCTTCACTATATACTGTTGGGTGTGTTCATGTCCTGATACAAATACCAATCGGTCACTATTTCTCGTAACGTCGGCAAGACGATTCATTAAGTTATTGTACAATTCATTATACCTATCCTGCACAGAAACACCTCCTTGAGAACGAATTTGGACCACTAATGATGAAAGTACAGGTAAGGGTATGTTTTGTTGCGTTGGATACAGATGTTTGTTTAAGCTAAAATAACCACCATGAGTTCCATTTGTGAACATAGGATGGTGCATGGCAAATACAATAGTTTTATTTTGATGTTTTTCCAGCTCCGTTTGAATTTCTATAAATAATTTCTCGCGGGTTTTAATATCACAGTATTCATTAATTGTGGGATGTACATTCCAATCTTCCAAATACCACTGGCTATCGATTAAAATGAGTTGGATATTATCGGTTACTGAAATACTTTCAAGCGGGCAGCCCTTAGATGGCTTGAACACTTGTCGATCTTTAATTTTCGATTCAAAATATTGTTCTTCTCGACTCAATCCATGTAATCCTTCATTATACCAGTCATGGTTCCCCGGAATAAAATAAACTTTCCCATCGTAATCCTTCACAGCATTATATTGTGCATCCAGTCTATATTCGGATGCTGCCCGTTCAGGATGACCTTCGGGAGGCATACCAGCTGGATAGATATTGTCCCCTAGAAAAAGTGCATAATTCCCGGAAGTTTTCTGTGTCTTCATATAATTCTGAAGTACCTGCAAGCCTTCACTCATTCCGCCAACCGGAGAATACCCTGCGTCTCCAATTAAATAAAAGGTTTTTTCTAATTGCTTTTCAGAAGGATATACAGGTTTTTCATCAGGAAACAAATACTGATTCTCATAAGAAGCGCAGGCCGTGACTAAAACTGATAAAATAATAAAGAAACTTTTTTTTATAAACATGCGAAGAGTGATAATTATGCTACAAAGGTTATAATCGTGTTAATTTTTTTCAACGGAAATTTATGGAGTTTTTTTTTAGTAAATTGGTTTTATAATTCAAGAAATATGAATGACATTTTAAAAGAAACGGACGATTTTATACTTCAACTCTTTAAAGAGAAATTGCCCAACACTTTTGTTTATCACAATTACACCCATACTAAACGTGTATATAAAAGTATAAATGAAATCATTGAAGATTCACAAATTGATGTTAAAGATGCTACAATTCTAAGACTTGCTGCATTGCTGCATGATGCCGGCTACATTGAAACCCGCGAGGGACATGAGGAAGTAAGTGCGAGAATTGCAAAAGAATTTCTGGAATCTAAAGACGTTGCAAAAGACACTATAGAAGGTGTGATGAAATGTATTTTGGCGACTAAGTTCACCCGTGCTCCCGAAGATAAAATGGAGGAAATGATAAAAGATGCAGATTCTTCTCACTTCGGAAAAGATTACTTTGAGGAAGCAAGTGATTTTTTACGTCAGGAATTAAAATCTCAAGATGTAAAAAAGTATTCTCCAAGCGATTGGCGTGACGAAAACATAAAAGTTCTGGTAGAAAAACATCAGTTTTATAGTGAATATGCGCTTAAAAACTGGCAAAAACAGAAAGAAGAAAACCTTGTTGATTTACTGAAATCCAAGAAAAAGGAAAAAAAGAAGTTAAAAAAAGAAGACATCAAGGCTCAGTTAAAAATGAAGTATAAGGATGCAAGTCCAGATAGAGGAATACAGACGTTTTATCGAACAGCACTAAAAAATCATATTAAACTTAGTGATATCGCTGACACCAAGGCGAACATTCTACTTTCTGTAAATGCGATCATCATATCTGTGACGCTGGCTAACTTGTTTTCTAAATTTGATACTAACCCGTATTTAGTATGGCCTACAGCAGTTTTTGTACTTTCTAGTGCTGTGACAATGATACTTGCTGTGATTGCAACACGACCCAATGTTACCAGAGGTGAATTTACCAAGGAAGACGTTATTAATAAAAGTGTAAATCTAACTTTCTTTGGGAATTTCCATAAGATGGAACTTTCGGAATATCAATGGGCAATCGAAGAATTGCTCAAAGACAGAGATTACATTTATTCTTCAATGACAAAAGATTTGTACTTTCTAGGGAAAGTTTTAGATCGAAAATATAGAATACTAAGAGTAACTTATACCATTTTTGTCATTGGAACTGTACTTTCCATATTCGCGTTTGGGCTTTCATTTGGAATGGCAGATATTACGGTAGAAGAGGTTACTAAATTAGTAACGCCTGAAGTCTAATCATTTAACTGTGACAAAAGGTCATCATAGGTATAATACTTTTTGGACCTCTCCTCCCCTTTTGAATATAAAACGCTTACACGTATTGCTTTTAAACCGGTAACTCCCTGGAGATCTTCCAGTTCAACTATTTCAACATCTTTGTTTAAAATTTTCTGGTGCTGGAGGAAAGCGATGTATTTAAGATATTCAAGCTCGTCTTCCTTTTGAGAATAAATAATAGAAATCTTACCTGGCTGAGTAATTCTTTCTTCGGTCCCTTTAATATTGGCTTTATCGACTCTCTTTTTAACGACTTCATATCTTGCATTATAAGTTCCATCCACATCAAATCGTTTCTCATCCATTCGAAAACGTAGAGACAATGAGCTATTAAATGAGAGTATCATTGAAGCAGCATCTAACGGCACCGGTAATTCCTTTTTTATACGATAGAAATCATTCTCCATTTCGCACATAACTTGTAGCTGCCAAAGTCTAAGATTGTATAAATAAATTTTATGAAAAGTTTTATGTTTTGTAATGGCCTCGCCTATATACATATTATGCTCGACACCATCTGTTTTAAATCTTTCAAAGAAATGCGGATACATTTTCTGAGCATTGAGCTGCTTTGAATCAATTATAGCTGCCATTCGCTTGTTTATTAACATCACCGAATCGTCATAATTTTTACGGTGTTTATAAACCAGCCCTGTGTTTCGATCAATTAACTCATAATACTCTTCAACTAAATCCTCAAGTGCCTTGTTCTTTTTACCCAAATGATTAAATAGAGGAATGATTTCCTTCCGGATAAAAGTTAACACTTTTCTCTCGCTATCTACTGCCAAAACTTCCTGCAAATCTTTCAAATAAAGCTCAACTCTAAATATAATCTGATCGTAAATCGGTAATGGTTCAAGGTCAGCAATCTTTTTGACAATCAGTTTAATTTGCTCCATTTGAAGCAGGAGATCTTTAATGGTAGCGTCATTTCTCGCTTCAGAAGAACCTTTTATATCAATTTGGCCGTATAAGGGATATACATTTTCAAAAACGATTTCTTTAAAATAGGTCTGTTTTCCTTGTTCTCTGGCAATAAAATATCTTTTGGCCTCCGCATTAAATTTCCAGTGAACACTTGGATGTATTGCTGTACATTCTTCCTGAATAATCAATTCTAATTCATTCTCAAAATACTCTTTAGATCTTAAAATAGAATCAATTAAGAAAGGCATTACATCTTTTAATTTATTTGCGTTTACCGTGTTCAATTCATTCGTTACCGGGGACACTAATTCGAGAATACCCATTAGCTCATTTTTGGCAACAATGGCAGCAAATATTGCACTTCTTATACCTTGCTTTACTAATTTTTCGTATAATACATTATCTGGATATAACTTGTGGTATTTCTCTGCATCGGTAACTATATAGAGTTCATTTTTTCTAAAGAGAGTTTCATAAGAAGCTTCACAAAGTGCTTCTTTGCACGGCTGCTCGGTCTCTGCATTCAAAATATAACTCGGAACATTTTTACTGAATTCCTTTTCTAAAACTTCTTCTTCAATGTTAAAACCTGTAAATCCAATTTTTAATCCTTCAATATTAAAGATGGACCTAAAAATTCTTTCAAAATCTTCTGTCGATTTGTCCATTTGAGACTGCTTTTGCAACAAACTAGTCTTAAATTCTGAAATGGAGGCATCTTGCGTTACATCGAACATATTTGCAATAATAAACCCTTTAAATATCCAGCTTCCGGGTGGAAATTTTTCCTTCCAAATTTCGATATTATCAAAACTCTCTAATAATAAATCAAGATCTTCCTTTTTAATGTCCTCTGCTTTAGCCGTTTTTTCAATCGAAACAAAGTCGGCATTAAAGAGCACTTTATAATTTTTGGTCAATCCATTCGCACTTGGAATACTGTAATTGTAAGGTCGCCTAAAATCAATTTTATAACCATAGTAGAAATTTAAAATAAGGCTGCAACCCAATATGTAGTAACTATCTTTATCAAAATTATTAAGCTCCAAATCAAACTTCTTATCCGCAGTATTCATAATATTTTTAAAACGTTGAGTTGATTTAAAAATATGCTCATTAAAAGGAGTGGTCGCAACTTTTATTTCGTTTAGGGTTAATGCTTCGGAAAAAACATCTTCCAAAATAAAATCTATCTCTTCTTGATACTTTATAAAATCTGAATTCTTATAAATTCCAGATGTTAATTTAGGAAACTTTTCAGCTACCTCGAGAATTTTATGTGCTCGATCCTGTTGAAGTATAGAACCCCCATTTTGTAACGATCTATAATGATCGAACAACTTTTCAAAACTAATTTTGATCTTTAATGGAAAGTCCCCTGTTCCTGCTCTCATTTTACACTATTTAACTACTAAAATTAAACAATAATTACTTAGAATCCCTTTAGATTGGCAGAATTAACAATAAATTGAGATTTGCATTTTTTTTAAGAATGATAATGTAACTATTTTTGCCAAAATTAAAATTTATACTAATGAGACGAATATTTGCCGTATTACTTACATCGCTACTTATCTCCTGTAATTCTGAAACGAATACATTTTCAATAGATGGTGTTGCTGAAGGTTTTAATGATAACACAGAGTTACTGGTATACAGATTTGAAAATAGTCAATCTAAAGTAATTGATACAATAACTATTCAAGGTGGTAAATTCGCTGCCAAATTTCCTAAAAATGACGGCACTGTACTTCATTTTTTAGAAATCAAAGGTAATAACGCAAAACTTCCATACTTTCCGGAAACTGAAAACTTAAAGGTGGTTCTCTATAAAGATAGTCTTCAGGCCTCACATATAATTGGTGGTCGCCAAAATGAAATATATAATCAATATTCACAAAAACAGCGCCGATTTAACTCTACCAAGCAAGAGCATATGGCTCGTTATAAAATTGCTCAGAGTGAAGGAAATACAGCTTTAATTGGTCAAATTCAAAACGAAAGTAAAAATGTCTTTGATGAAGAATTAAAGTATAAAAAGGAGTTTATAGCATCAAATAACAATGCTATTTTTCCGCTTATGCTACTTTCTGAAATGATTATGAAAAAGGAAATATCTTCTTCCGAAGCATCCGAAATTCTTAACAATCTTTCTCCTAAATACGCCGATGTCCAGATAGCAAAAGATATCAAGCAATCTATTGCAAGTATGTCTAAAACTGATATTGGTGGAATGGCACCGGAATTTAGTGCTCCCACTCCTGAAGGAAACATGCTATCGCTAAAAGAAACTCTTGGTAAATATACTATAATCGACTTTTGGGCTTCATGGTGCCGTCCGTGCCGAATGGAAAATCCCAATGTAGTAAGAGTATACGAAAAGTATCATGACAAAGGTCTAAATATTATAAGTGTGTCTCTTGACAAGGACACGCAGAAAGATCGTTGGATTAAGGCCATAAGCGATGATAACATGGACTGGTATCATGTATCTAACTTACAATTCTGGCAAGATCCTATTGCCAAAATGTATGGTGTACGTTCTATTCCTGCGACCTTTCTATTGGATGAAGAAGGTAAGATTATTGGCAAAAACCTTCGTGGAGCTGCATTAGAATCTAAAATTGCATCCTTAATGGGTCAATAAATCAATTCAGTAAGAAGCTTACATTTACATTCACACGGATTTCCATTTCTCCGGGAGCAATCACTTGATTTCCTCCGGAAGAATCACTTTCCATTGCCATTGTGCGGTACATAGGTTGCGGGTTATTGTTAACTCGGTATTCACTAATTGAAACTGCCTTTCCAATACTCTGATCCAATACAGAAGCATATTCTGAAGCCTTCATTTTCGCATCGGCTACAGCGTTTTTACGAGCTTCAGATTCAAGGGCTTTATTATTGGAAGATGAGAAAGAAATTCCATCGATTCGATTAATTCCACTTGCCATTAAACCATTCATAAGCGATTCGTATTTTCCAAGATCTCTAAGCTTAATACCAATTGACTGATTCGCAGCATAGTTGTAGGTTTTCGTATTATAATCGTAATTTTTGCTCAGCCTAATGTATTCAGATTGAACATCTTTATCGGCAATTCCCAAACGCTTTACGGTATTTAAAACATCATTGATTGCTCTATCATTTTCAGCTTTAATCATTTTTACATCCTTCCCTGTATTTTCTACCCTTACATTTATCGTAACTTCATCTGGAGTCACTCGTACTATTCCTTCTCCGGTAACGTCGACAGTTGGTTGTGGGTTATTTTGTGCCATGATAATTGTAGTTATTAAAAGCATTAAAACTGTTTGTATTCTTTTCATAATTCAAAGTATTAAATTTTTCCTAGTTTGTGTAAAATAAAGAGTAGAACAATTGGGAATGCCAATACTAACACGATCCATAAACTGTTTTGTAATAAGTCCGGAGCAAAGACAATAGTAAGCACATAACCTGCTATTGCTCCTCCTAAATGCGCATCATGGCCAATATTTCCAACTTTATTTTTCATTCCATAGATCGAATACAACAAATATGCCAATCCGAATAACCATGCTGGAATTGGAAGCATAAAAAACAAATACAAATTCTGATCCGGAATAAACAATATGGCTGCATACAATATCCCCATCACTGCGCCACTGGCCCCTACGGCACTATAATGATATTCTTCTTTGTGAAAGTAAAATGATAAGAGGTTACCTACCAATAGACTCGCGAGATAAAGCAACACAAATAATGCAACACCTAATTCATCAATAACGACACCCGCAAAGAAATATAGTGTCAACATATTAAATAGTAAGTGATTAAAATCGGCATGTAAAAACGCGGAAGAGAACATCCGTATCTGTTCACCTCTACGTATTCCGGCAATGTTAAATTTGTACTTTTCGAAAAAGGCGTAATCCTTAAAACCCTTTAAAGAAATAATTACATTTGCTGCAATAATTATCAAAGTGGCTATATCAATATTTTGCATTTAGCTTTAATAGTTAAGTTTGTTACTGAGATCAATATTCAAATTATTTTTTCTGAATACATCTTGATTATGTTCATCACTTATCAAAAATACTTAGTTTTGCGATAAATTTACCTATGCAACTAGTAGTTTATATTTTAGTCTATCCCATTTTATGGTTCATCTCATTATATCCCATGAGATTGCTGTATTTCTCTTCGGATGTGACCTGCTTTTTTATCCATAAGGTATTTGGATATCGTAAAAAAACGGTGCGTGAAAACCTAAATCTAGTATTTCCCGATAAATCTGAAGCTGAAAAGAAGGAGATTGAAAATAAATTCTATCACCATCTTTGTGATATGATTTTTGAAACGATTAAATCTCTTTCAATATCTGAACAAGAACTATTAAAGCGATTTAAGCCCACAAATATTGATGAAGTTCATAGCGTCATCAATCAAAATAAAAGCATCGTGCTTATGATGGCTCATTATGGGAGTTGGGAATGGATTTTTGTTCTTCAGAAGTATGTAGATATTAAAACCCACGCGATTTATAAACGTATAGAAAATAAATATTTCGATCGCATGGTAAAGCGAATTCGCGCGAAATACAACAGTTTCTTAATTACTACTAAGGAAACTGTGCCAGTACTGCAAGAATCTAAAGAGAAAGGGGAATTAACCCTGAACGGCTTTGTTTCAGATCAATCCCCTAAAATTAGAAGTGCACACCATTGGCAAGAATTCTTTAAAATAAAAGTACCAGCATATACTGGTGCCGAAATGATGGCTAAAAAATTGGATATGGCAGTGATGTTTGTTGCCATAAAAAAAATTAAACGAGGCTATTATGAGGCTACCTTTAAAACAATTACATTAAACCCGAAAGAATATAAAGATTACGAGATAACAGATATTTTCTTAAAGCTAGTAGAAGAACAAATAAAAGAAGCTCCAGAATTTTATTTATGGACGCATAAAAGATGGAAGCATCGTAATAGTGTCCCTCCCGAATTTCAATAATTAAAACTCGAACCAGGAATCCTTCATAACTTTCGATGGATGTGATACTTCGGAAAGATGTTGAAACTTATTATTTAGAAAAACATAATCCTTTTTCCATTCTTCAAAGTTATCTGCCAAAGCAATCAAACTATCGCATACAAACTCCATTTCAGAATTAGTGGTAGTTGGATGAATAGAAAGGCGTACCCAACCCGGTTTATAATCACAGGTTCCGGATTCCACTTTGCTCACTATTTCTTTGGATTTATCTTCATCGATCCCCAATAAATAATGACCATAAGTCCCGGCACAACTACAACCACCTCTTGATTGTATACCAAAACGGTCGTTTAAGATCTTTACTACAAGGTTATAATGGAGACTTCCTACATTTAAAGCAATTACACCAAGTCTATGTTCATGTTCTGAGGCTAATATGGAAATGTTTGAATGTGACTTCATGCGCTTAAAAAAATAAGACATTAGCTCCTTTTCACGTTTAAGAATATTAGAAATTCCCATCTTTTCCTTGAGATTCATCACAAGTGAAGCTCTAATGACCTGAAGAAAACCTGGTGTTCCACCATCTTCTCGTTCCTCGATGTCCTTGATATACTGATGCCCACCCCAAGGGTTAGTCCAAGTTACCGTGCCCCCTCCTGGACAATCAGGAATCAAATTTTTGTATAGCTTTTTATTGAAAATCAAAATACCACTACTCCCCGGTCCTCCTAAAAATTTGTGTGGAGATACAAAAATAGCGTCCAGATAAGAGTCAGAATTATCCGGGTGCATGTCTATTTGAATATATGGAGCAGAACAAGCAAAATCCACAAAACACAAACCATCATTTTGATGCATTAATTGAGCAACTTCCTGATATGGCAAGGTAATTCCGGTAACATTCGAACAACTCGTAATCGATGCTATTTTTAGCTTATTAGATTTATATTTCTCCAGTAAAATTTTAAGATTGTTTAAACAAAAGAGTCCTTTTTCGTCACAAGGTATAACGACTACTTTTGCAATTGTTTCCAACCACGAAGTTTGGTTGCTATGATGCTCCATATGTGATACAAATACCACAGGACGATCACTTTCTTCAATTGAAACAAAGTCTCTTAGCCTTTCCGGAACTTTTAATCCAAGGATGCGCTGAAACTTATTTATTGCACCAGTCATCCCGGTTCCGGTAGCGATCAACACGTCATTTTCGTTGGCGTTAACGTGCTTTTTGATAATCCTTCTTGCTTCTCGATAAGCAAGTGTCATTGTCGTACCGGTTACTGAAGTTTCGGTATGTGTATTGGCAACAAAAGGTCCAAAAACCGATGCCATTCGCTCTTCAATGGGACCGTATAACCTTCCGCTGGCTGTCCAATCGGTATAAACAATTTTCTTTCTACCGTACGGTGAATTAAAGTGTTGATCAATACCGATAATTTCTTGTCGGAAAGAATTAAAATATAGCTCTAATTCGGTTTTTTTAGATTGGGTTAAAAAAGACATCTATCTGAATTTGAATCCCGTAAATGTAATAAAACTTATAGATTCGCTATAGATTTTATTTCATTAATAAATCTGTCTGCCAACAAATCTGCCTCATTTTGAGTTAAGGCTTCAGTGTAAATTCTAATAATTGGCTCTGTATTAGACTTTCTTAAATGCACCCAATTTTTTTCAAAATCGATCTTTACTCCATCGAGCGTATTGATCTCTTCGGAAGCATATTTCGCCTCCATTGCCTTCAGAATAGCATCTACGTCAATTTGTGGAGTTAAAGCGATTTTCTTCTTACTCATATAATAGGAAGGATACTCTTTCCGAAGCTCGCTAACTGTAATTTTACGTTCTGCCAAATAAGTTAAAAATAACGCTATACCTACAAGGCTGTCCCGTCCATAATGTAATTCAGGATAAATAATCCCACCATTTCCTTCACCGCCTATAATCGCATTTGTGTCCTTCATTTGTTGTACCACATTTACTTCGCCAACAGCACTGGCGGTATATGTTCCTCCATGGCGATTTGTCACATCACGTAATGCTCGCGATGAAGACATATTTGACACCGTAGTTCCAGGAGTATGCTGTAGTACATAATCTGCTACTGCCACTAAGGTATACTCCTCACCGAACATCTCCCCTTTTTCATCTACAAAAGCCAATCGATCGACATCCGGATCGACAACCAATCCAAAGTCTGCTCTCTCTTTAACCACCAATTTCATTAGATCGCCAAGGTGTTCTTTTAAAGGTTCCGGGTTATGAGGAAATTCTCCGTTTGGTTCACAGTATAATTTAACAGGATGTACACCAAGTGCTTCAAGGAGTAAAGGAACGGCAATCCCTCCGGTAGAATTGACCGCATCTACAACTACTTTGAATTTTGCTTTTCTAATCGCATCTGCATTCACTAATGGCAAATCCAGAATCTCATCAATATGTAAATCTATATAAGCATCATTTATCGATATCTCTCCTAAATCATCAACTTCTGCAAAAGTGATTTCACCTTTTTCTGCGATATCAAGAATTTGTTGACCTGCTTCGGAATTTAAAAATTCACCTTTATTATTCAACAATTTTAATGCATTCCATTGCTTCGGATTGTGACTCGCTGTTAATATGATTCCTCCATCTGCATGTTCTAATGCCACGGCAACTTCAACTGTAGGTGTTGTTGATAAACCAAGATCGATTACATGAATTCCCATTCCAACAAGAGTCTGCATCACTAATTGTTGAACCATATGTCCTGAAATACGCGCATCTCTTCCAACAACAACTCTATAATTTTCCTTATTCCTTTGTTGTTTGATCCATGTTCCATAAGCGGCCGCATACTTTACAGCGTCAATTGGAGTTAAATTATCCCCTTGATTTCCACCTATAGTACCTCGTATTCCCGAAATCGATTTTATTAATGTCATACTCTTATTTTTTTTGCAAAGATACTTTTTTATAAGACAATTCTTCGGCACGTTTTTGTAAATTGACCCAATGAATTTTCTAGCTCACATTTATCTCTCAGGTGAAAACGAGGGAATCACGATTGGTAATTTTATCGCCGATGGGATTAAAGGTAAAAAGTATCAAAAATACCCTTCAGAAATCCAAAAAGGGATATTGCTACACAGAGCCATAGATAGTTATACAGATCAGCATCCAACCGTTCGAAAAAGCACAGCACGTTTGCATGAGAACTACAGTCATTATAGTGGCGTTATTGTTGACATATTATATGATCATTATCTGGCTAAAAACTGGAATAAATATCATCCTACACCCTTAGCCAACTATGTTGCAGATTTCTATGAATTGCTTCGGAACAACTTCGAAATTCTTCCAAGCCGAATACAAAGAATGATGCCCTATATGATGTCCGATAATTGGTTATTGAGCTATGCAACTATACCCGGAATTAGTAAAATACTAGATCAAATGAATGTAAGAACGAAAGGGATTTCAAAAATGAACTTTGCCGTAATGGAATTAGAAGAATATTATGTCGAATTTGAAAACGAATTCACTTCTTTTTTCGCTGAATTGATTATCTTTTCTGAAAATAAATTGAAAGAGTTATCATAATATTAGTTTCACAATGCCCTACAAACTGATAGTCATTAACTTAACATATATGCGTTATATAATTTTCTTCATTACTACCGTACTTTTTCTGTCATGCAATGAAAAAACAGTTACACCAACTGAAGCCAACCTATTACCAGAAATTGGATTAATTACCGATAAAGCAATGGTGGTATCTGCCAGATCTGAAGCTTCAAAAATAGGAAAGGACATAATGCTTAAAGGTGGAAACGCTTTCGACGCTATGATTGCAACCGAAATGGCGCTGGCCGTTTGCTATCCCTATGCGGGGAATCTTGGAGGTGGTGGATTTATCGTCTACCGAACGCAATATGGAGAAACGGGTTCTTTGGATTATAGAGAAAAAGCACCCTTATCTGCAAATCGTGATATGTATCTAGACGAAAATGGCGTGTATTTATCCGAAAAAAGTAAAAAAGGCGGCTTGGCCGTTGGAGTGCCGGGAACTATTGCAGGAATATTTACAGTGCATGAGAAATTTGGTAGTTTACCGATCGAAGAAATATTAGCACCCGTAATTCAATTAGCAGAAAGAGGGTTTATTATTACAGAAAAGCAAGCGGCTCAATTTCTCGAATACAGGGCAGAAATTGAAGAAGTAAATGGAGAACCATCAATATTCACTGAGGTATACAAGAAGGGTGATACTCTTAAAAATAAGGCTTTGGCGAGAACCTTGAGAAACATCTCTTCCAATGGTAGATCTGAATTTTACAAAGGAGAAACAGCTAAAAAACTAATTGAATTCATGGCGTCAAAAGGTGGAATCATGACCCTTCACGATTTGGAAGCTTATGAAACCGAATGGCGGGAACCTATTCAGTTTGATTACAAAGATCTTAAAGTAATATCAATGCCACCGCCTTCCAGTGGAGGTATTTGTCTTGCGCAAATCATGAAGATGATCGAGCCCTTCCCTATTTCTGAATACGGTCATAACACTGTCAAGTCTATTCAACTTATTACAGAGGCAGAAAGGCGTGCTTACGCAGATCGGAGTTATTTCCTGGGCGACCCTGATTTTGTTGAGATCCCGATTGACTCCTTATTAAGTGATTCGTACATTAAAATGAGAATGTCCGACTTTTCTTTTGACGAAGTCACCTCTTCAGAAACAATAGGTTATGGCAAGATAACAGGATATGAAAGTAGCGAGACTACACATTATTCTATTGTTGACCCCTTCGGAAATGCTATTTCCGCAACTACTACATTAAATTCGGGATTTGGCTCAAAGTTATATTCGAAAGAACTCGGGTTTTTTCTGAATAACGAAATGGATGATTTTAGCGCCAAACCTGGAGAACCTAATATTTATGGATTGGTGGGGGGCGAAGCTAATGCGATTGCGCCATCCAAGAGGATGCTAAGTTCTATGACTCCCACTATTATTGAAAAAGATGGAAAACTCTGGATGGTGGTTGGCACTCCCGGAGGTGCCACGATTATAACTTCAGTGTTACAATCAATTTTGAACGTTAGGGAATTTGGTATGAATATGCAACAAGCGGTAAATGTTCCGAGATTTCATCATCAATGGTTACCAGACGCTATTCGATATGAACACGGAAAATTTCCAGAATCGTTAATTCGCACATTGGAAGAAAAAGGATATCCGCATAACACAGAAACAGATCCAATTATAGGAAAAGTTGATGCAATTTTAATCCTTCCAGATGGAAAACTTGAGGGTGGTGCAGACCATAGAGGAGATGATTCTGCGGCTGGTTTTTAGGTTTAATATTCTGAAAACAACCCGTTTAACGAATATCTATGACAGTATAACGATTTGTAGGTAAAATACTACTTTTTGTAAGAAAAAAAACTAAATTTGAACATGACGCATGAAGAAATAACATAAATAAATTAGAATTATAATAAAAGTTATTGGGGTAAAACTTGGGGAAAAGTAGCACTTTATATCATTCTGGATAAGTAGATTGCATACCGGATAAAACTTAGTAGTTAAAATCAACCTGCTCAATGGTTCATTTGAGCGATACCCTTTTTTGCCTTTTTCGAAATATAATGAAGAAAAAATCTATACATAAGGATTTGTTAACATTAATACCACTCATTTGCAGTGGTGTCCTTTGTATTGTATTAATTGTATTGTTGTGGAACAAACTTGACAATGACCCGGAATTTATTAAGCAACTGGCCAAATTTACAATCTACTTTATAAGTATCAATGGTTTTATTTCGACTATCCTATTATTATATTTATTGGCGAATGGCGTTAATCTCGCAGAAAACCGTAATAACTCCATAGAGCACAACAAGGTGTCTCAAAAGATGTCGAATTTCCAGGAAATTATCGAACTCTTACTTCAATCCGATATATGGGCTTCAGGCTTAAAGGAATATATCGATGATGAGTTTGAAGGACTCACCTTTTTTGAAGTAAAAGAATTCTACAAAGGAAAGTCAAAACTGGCGATCGAATTTCTTCAGGAGGATCAGAATTTCCTAGAAACCGAAAACCTTTATTTGGAATTAAAATCTCTGATGATGGTAAATCCGAAGGATAAAAAAACCATCGCACGCCCTAACAGTGGTCGTGCTTACGGAAGAGAAATAGTAGAAAAATGGTTCCTTCATAAATGTGGCTCGGGTCTATGGTATTATTTTGGTTATAATTTTGGTGCCTTCAAAAAGGCATTAGATTTAAGTAAAATTCCTGATAATCACGCTGAGAGAATTGTACTATTAGCTGTTCAGATAGACAAAGACGTCTTCGAAGATTCATCATTTAATGAAATATTTTTGGCCAAATTAGGTGATTATATGAATAAAATGGTCATTCCTAATCTGTATCAAATTGTGGACTCTTCCGCATCGAACACATCACCGCTAACACGTTATTTAAAAACAATTTTTATACTGTTTGCCAGTTTTGGTGTGATACTTCCGCTTGCTTTCCATATTTTCAAATTACCAACTCAGGTAATTGCAATATGTCTGGGAATTATCATTGGTGTGCTATTTTATATAGCGACCAGTTTTTATCAGTTTCTAGATGGAGATAACGACTCTTAAGTTCTTCTGCGACTCCTTCGAAAATTTTATGTTTCCGAATGGCTTCCTTTAAAAATTTACGTTCCAAATGAGTACCTTTGCAAACTATGGTTAAAAATGTCGATTTTATTGAAATTCTGGGAGCCAGAGTACATAATCTCAAGAATATAGATGTTAAAATCCCGCGAGAAAACTTAGTGGTGATTACGGGTCTTTCGGGTAGTGGGAAGTCTTCTTTAGCATTCGATACTATCTATGCAGAGGGACAAAGACGCTATATCGAAACCTTTTCTGCCTACGCGCGTCAGTTTTTAGGGAGTTTAGAGCGCCCCGATGTCGATAAAATTGATGGTCTTTCCCCGGTAATTGCCATAGAACAAAAAACCACAAGTCGCAGTCCGCGTTCTACTGTTGGTACTATCACAGAGATCTATGATTTCTTAAGATTATTTTTTGCTAGAGCCAGTGATGCATATAGTTTCAATACTGGTGAAAAAATGGTGAGTTATGATGATGAGCAAATAAAACAACTTATCCTCAACGATTTTGATAATAAAAAAGTAAGCATTCTTGCGCCGGTTGTGCGATCCAGAAAAGGACATTATCGAGAGCTATTCGAGCAAATTGCGAAACAAGGATTCCTGAAAGTTAGGATTGATGGCGTCGTAAAAGATATTGTTAAAGGAATGAAGGTCGATCGATACAAAAATCATGATATTGAAATTGTGATTGATCGCTTAAAAATAGCTAGTGATACAGATAATAGCAAACGATTGAGTGAAACCATTGTAACAGCCATGTATCATGGAGACGACGTGCTAATGGTATTAGACAATGAAACCGATGAGGTTCGGTTTTTTAGTCGGTCGCTCATGTGTCCTTCTAGTGGCGTTTCATATCCTAATCCGGAACCAAACAATTTTTCTTTCAATTCGCCCAAAGGCATGTGCCCCAACTGCAAAGGTTTGGGACAACTCTATCAGGTAAATCTCGATAAGATTATTCCAAATCCGGAATTGTCTATAAAAAACGGCGCTCTTGCTCCACATGGGCCACAAAAAAGTAATTGGATCTTTAAACAGTTAGATTTGATTGCAGAACGGTTTCAATTTAAACTAACTGATCCTTTTAAAAGTATTCCTTCGGAAGCTAAAGAAATGATATTCCACGGTGGGGATGAAAAATTTGACATTGAATCTAAGACGCTGGGTATCACCAGAAGCTATAAAATAGAATTTGAAGGTGTTGCGACTTTCCTTCAGAATACTTTTGACGCTAACGAATCTAAGTCTTTACAACGTTGGGCTAAAGAGTATATGGATAAGATCGCTTGCCCTGAATGCAAAGGTGCCAGACTTAGGAAAGAATCCCTTTATTTTAAAGTGAACGGAAAAAACATCGCAGAATTAGCACATATGGACGTGTTGGAACTGGCAGAATGGTTCGAAGGCATTGAAAAGGATCTTTCAGAAACACAAAAAAAGATTGCCGAGGAAATTATTAAAGAAGTAAAAACAAGGCTTCAATTTTTGGTAGATGTAGGGCTAACTTATCTTGCCCTCGATCGCAGTTCAAAATCTCTTTCCGGGGGAGAAGCACAGCGTATAAGATTGGCGACTCAAATTGGTTCTCAATTGGTTGGAGTGCTTTATATACTTGATGAACCAAGCATTGGCCTGCATCAGCGGGATAATGAAAAATTGATAAAATCGCTTATCTCATTACGGGAATTGGGGAATTCGGTCATTGTTGTTGAACATGATAAAGATATGATTCAACATGCCGATTATGTGATTGATATTGGTCCGGCAGCCGGGCATCATGGAGGTGAAATTGTTTCAGAAGGAACCCCATCTGAAATTTTAAAACATCATACGCTCACAGCCGATTACCTAAATGGTACTAAAAAGATCGAAATTCCGAAGAAAAGAAGAGAAGGAAACGGTAAAATTTTAACTCTAAAAGGAGCGACGGGTAATAACCTTAAAAATGTTTCAGTAGACTTTCCATTGGGAAAAATGATTGGGGTTACCGGTGTTTCGGGAAGTGGAAAATCTACCTTGATAAACGAAACCCTCTACCCTATTCTGAATGCTCACTTTTTCAACGGCGTTAAAAAACCAATGCCCTATAAAAAGATTAGCGGACTAGAACATATTGACAAGGTGATCGATATCAACCAATCGCCGATTGGAAGAACACCAAGATCGAATCCAGCCACTTATACAGGCGTGTTTTCTGAAATACGTAGTTTATTTGCAAAAGTACCCGAAGCCTTGATACGCGGGTATAAACCGGGTCGCTTTAGTTTTAATGTTTCAGGAGGTCGCTGTGAAACCTGTAGGGGCGGTGGCTTGAGAGTGATAGAAATGAATTTCCTACCAGATGTATATGTGGAATGCGAAACCTGTCAGGGAAAACGCTTCAATCGGGAGACACTGGAAATTAGATATAAAGGAAAGTCGATTTACGATGTGTTAGAAATGACAATTAACGACGCCTGTGAATTCTTCGAATTAATTCCGAAGATATTCAGGAAATTGAAAACGATTCGGGACGTAGGATTGGGATATATCACGCTAGGACAGCAATCAACTACCCTATCAGGAGGAGAAGCCCAACGTATAAAACTCGCCACAGAACTATCCAAAAGAGATACCGGTAATACATTCTATATTTTAGATGAACCCACAACAGGGCTTCATTTTGAAGATATTCGTGTCCTTATGATCGTTCTCAATAAACTAGTGAATAAAGGAAATACCGTATTGATAATCGAACACAATCTTGATGTGATTAAAACAGTAGATTATATTATTGATATAGGTCCGGAAGGAGGTAAAAAAGGTGGTAAAGTTCTGGCTCTAGGAACCCCGGAAGAGATCGTAAAAAGTAAAAAAAGTTACACAGCAAAGTTCCTTCAAAAAGAATTACTTTAGCTGATTGACAATTTTCGGTTTCAGTATTAAAGTCTGCAAAGACCTTATAAAACCATAGAATAATAAAAATTGAAAAGTAGAAATTAGAAATGAGAAACGAATTAACACCAAAAAATTGGAATCAGGTAAAAACGAACGACTCCTGGGCAATCTTCAAAATAATGGGAGAATTTGTTGGAGGGTATGAAAAAATGAGCCGGATAGGACCTTGTGTTTCAATTTTTGGATCGGCTAGAACAAAGCCGGATCATAAATACTATAAATTGGCAGAAAATATCGCCAAGAAAATAACCGAGAATGGCTATGGAGTGATAACAGGTGGTGGTCCGGGAATTATGGAAGCTGGTAACAAAGGAGCCCATTTGGCTGGTGGAACATCAGTAGGACTCAATATCACCCTTCCTTTCGAGCAGCATGACAATCCTTATATAGACAGTGATAAAAGTATCGATTTCGACTATTTCTTTGTTAGAAAAGTAATGTTTGTTAAATATTCGCAAGGCTTTGTCGTTATGCCTGGTGGCTTTGGAACGCTGGACGAGTTTTTTGAAGCTTTTACACTTATACAAACACATAAAATTGATAAATTTCCATTAATATTGGTGGGAAGAGAATTCTGGAAAGGATTGTTCGATTGGATTAAAGGAACTTTGTTAGCAGAAGGAAATATAAGTCCGGAAGATATGGATCTGGTACATTTGGTAGATACCGAGGACGAAGTTCTTAAGATTTTGAATGAATTCTACGACGAATACCATTTGAGCCCAAACTTCTAATAATAACACACATCAACTCCCTGAAATGCTAAAAAGAATACTTTTTATCGCACTCACAATTATATCATGCACTGCAATCGCACAGGGTAGCTTGAAAACTATGTTTTATAATCTATTGGATTATCCTGAGTATCTACCTGGAGATCGATCTATTATATTACAAGAAATACTCGACACTTACGAGCCAGATATTTTTATGGTATGTGAATTAAAAACTCCTGCCGGTGCCAATGAGGTCTTAAATATTGGTCTCAATGATGAAGGCGAAAATTATACAGCAGCACCTTTCGAATACAATCAATCCGGTTCTGCGAACTTACAGCAGCTGCTTTATTTTAGAAGTTCAATGTTCTCCTTGGTAAGCACTGGAATAATTGAAACCAGCGTTCGGGATATCAATCGGTATGTTTTACAACTAAACACCGCAGATCAGAGCACCGATCCAATTCTAATACATGTCTACGTCACTCATTTAAAATCGAGTCAAGGCGGTAGCAATGTGAATCTTCGATTGGATATGGTCAATGAATTTACAAGTACTTTACCTAGCTTAGATCCAAATTCGTTTATCATCTTTGCCGGTGATCTCAACCTATATACTTCTACCGAGCCTGCTTATATTGAATTGTTAGACCCTACGAATGCTATTGTTATGGCAGATCCGATAGATACTCCTGGTTCGTGGAATAATAATTCCGATTTCCAGCAGGTGCATACACAAAGTACGCGTACGAGTTCCGGGCCCTTTGGTGCCGGTGCCGGAGGCGGTATGGATGATCGATTCGATTTTATTCTTATTTCTGAAAATATGAAGACAGATCCGAAATTACGCTATGTTGATTCGAGTTATAAGTCCTTCGGAAATAATGGTAACTGTTATAATAAAAATGTGAATGATGTTGAATGTGTTGGTGAATTCGATGTGGAGCTTCGGAATAAAATCTATGCCATGAGTGACCATCTACCCGTTGTAATGGAGTTGGAAACAAATAAAGAAATAGTATTAAGTGGAATAGAATTTGATACTTCTGAAGCTTTAGTAACACTAAAAAACACTGTTGTAACCGATAATTTATTCCTCAAAATTTCGCAGGAAGTTACAGAACCAGTAAGCTTCAGAATTTACAATACTTTAGGACAAGAGATTATGCAGTTAACGACAAAGCCTTCCGAAGAGATTAGCATAGACCTATCCCAGCTAGACAGTGGTATCTATTACCTAAAAAACGACCTTCCTTTTAGTGAAACAACTAAATTTCTAAAAATTTCTTGAGGCTTCATAAACTTATAACGATCATTTGTTTACTTGCTGCCGTTAGCTTAAATGCTCAGCAGCGAATCTCCATTGATGCAAAACTTCAACCACAAACGGCGACTATTGAGATTGGCCAACAGATTGAATTTTACAATAATTCAAAGAAGGCGCTTCAGGAAATATATCTTCTGGATTGGGCTAACAGTTTTAGTAGTAAAACCACCCCTCTTGGAAAACGATTTTCTGAAAACTACGACAGCCAATTCCATTTCGAAAAAGATAAAAACAGAGGTCGGACAGACATTCTTACTATCGAAAACAGTGATTCGAAAAAACTGGAATGGGAATACGGAGATGCTGTCGATATTATAAAAGTAAACTTAGACAATGATCTTTTACCGGGTGAAACGTATACTCTTAGTTTAAAATACAACGTAAAACAGCCTGACGCTAAATTTACAAGGTACGGAGTAACGAAAGAGAATAATTTTATTCTTCAATATTGGTATATAAGTCCGGCGGTTCATGATGAGACAGGATGGCATTTCTATAGCAATAAAAATACAGAGGATTTGTATATGTCGGCTTCAGAAATGACGATACAATTTGAAGTACCCTCACAATATTATCTTACATCCGATTTAAATGTGGTTTCTGAAACAGTTTCCGAAGGGATAAAAACCACAACCTTAAACGGAAAATCACGTATTCGTTCGGTGCTTTATGTTGACCAAAAAGCAACTTTTGAAAGCGTGGTCACCGACGAATTTGAAATAGTCACAGATATTCATGATGATAAGGTGACTCCGCCAATTCGTGCACTTGTTATCGACAGAATTGTTCATTTTCTTTCAGAGCGGATGGGCCCCTACCCTTTTGAAAAGATGGTAATTAGTGAGGTTGATTATCGAAGTAGTCCGGTCTATGGTTTAAACCAATTGCCCGATTTTATTAGTCCATTTCCTGATGGATTTGAATACGATATGGAACAGTTAAAGACCATCACGAGAAATTATATTGAGAATACTCTTCTTTTAAACCCTCGTGAAGATTACTGGTTGTCCGGTGCATTGCAGATTCATTTTATGATGGAGTATGTGAATATCTATTATCCGAAAATGAAAATTATTGGAAGCCTAAGTGACTTTTGGATTATTCGTTGGGCACATGCTGCCGATTTAGAGTTTAATGACCAATATCCGTTGCTTTATCTTAATATGGCACGAAACAACTTGCATCAAAAACTAACGACTCCAAAAGATTCATTGCTTAAATTCAATAAAAACATCGCGAATGATTATTATGGCGGACAAGGCCTTACATATCTTTCCGATTATTTGGGAGATGACGTTTTAGCAAAGAGTATAAAGCAGTTATATTCTGAAAAGAAACTCGGACCGATTAAAATTTCTGATTTTGAAAAAACTTTGGAACAGAATACCGAATTACCTATAAACTGGTTCTTTGAAGACTATGCAAATAAGCGCTCAAGTATCGATTTCAAAATTACATCGGTAAAGAAAAAAGGTGATTCTTTGAAGGTGAATATCAAGAATCTAAGGGAAAATTCAATGCCTGTTTCCATTTTCGGACTCGATAAAAAGGAAGTTCTATTCAAAAAATGGACGTTTCCTATAAGCGATACGGCTAGTATAACTTTGCCTGCCGCGCAAGTTCGGAAACTAGTCTTGAATTACGACGGTATTATCCCCGAATTTAATAGAAGAAACAACTATAAAAAAGTAAAGGGATTACTGAATAAGCCGGTGCAATTCCGACTTTTCCAGGATGTGGAAGATCCCAATTATACACAGTTCTTTTTTATGCCAATCTTTGAATATAATTTATATGATGGTGTATCGGCAGGTTTGCGATTGTACAATAAAACAGTTCTTCCAAAAGGGATTGTTTATAGTTTGGAGCCGCAGTTTGGATTCAGATCCAAAAATTTGGTAGGTCGGGCTTCAATAAGTTATACAGATCGTAAAGAAGAAGGGAAACTCTACGCGATGCGCTACGGGATTTCCGGAAACTACTATTCGTACGACACAGATTTATTTTACAAGACTCTCACACCTTATATTACGTTTGCATTCAGAAATAAAGATCTAAGGGATAATGAAAAGCAATTTATCAACATTAGAAGTATAAATGTATCGAAGGATGATGACCCAAATGAATTGAATCAGGATCCGAATTATAGTGTGTTTAATCTTCAATATGTTTATAGTAACCCGAATTTAATCAATTATTTTAGGGGTAGCGCGGATTATGAACTATCATCACGATTTAGTAAGATTTTTGTGAATTTTGAATACAGAAAACTATTTAATAGTAATCGTCAATTGAATTTAAGATTGTTCGCAGGTACCTTCCTGTTTAATGATACCGGCTCGGATGGAAATTTCTTTAGTTTCGCTTTAGACCGACCTACCGATTACCTTTTTAAATATAGTTATTACGGGCGAAGTGAAGATCAGGGCTTATTTAGTCAACAATTAATTGTAGCCGAAGGTGGTTTTAAATCACAATTAGAACCTGCCTTTTCAAACACATGGATGACGACACTTAACGCAAGTACAAATATTTGGAAATGGATACATGCCTATGGAGATGTTGGTTTAATAAACAACAAAGGCGTGGGAACAAAAGCCGTTTTCGACACTGGAATTCGTGTTAATTTGGTGGCAGATTATTTTGAATTGTACTTTCCAGTGTATTCAAGTTTAGGCTTCGAACCAAATTTACCACATTATGACGAAAAAGTACGATTTGTGGTAACGCTCAGTCCGAAAACGTTGCTACGATTATTTACAAGGGAGTGGTATTAGTTTAGCAGGCAGTCAAAGTTTGCAGTCGCAGTCTCAGTTGGTAGTGACTTCAATTACAAGAAACTGAATACTGATCACTGAGACTGAGACTGAGACTGAGACTGAGACTGACCACTGACCACTGAATACTGAATATTGAATACTGAAAAATGGAATTTTTAAATAATTGGAAACTTGTTCTATTACTATGCCTAACACTAGGACTTGCACCTTTCTTCCCTGAACCACATCTTTGGGGAAAATTGAAATGGCTCATTGGTGATCCTTCGGGAATGGAAGCTTCAGATTGGTTTGATTTACTGCTTCATGGTTTCCCTTTTTTACTCCTAATTCGTATTATAGTGATTAAAGTACTTCCGAAGACTGAGAAATAAGGAATACTCTTTAGAAAAAATTAAGACCTCCCTTATGGTTTAGCGTTGTTTGGCAACTCGTTTTTCGCTATTTTTGTAGCCCAAAACAATTCAATTTATGCAGACAAATCCACAGACGAACAGTGAACTATCTTTTGAAGACTTCAAATCAGAAGTTTTGAACGATTACAAAATCGCTGTCACTAGTCGTGAGTGTAGTTTGTTGGGAAGACGGGAAGTATTAACCGGTAAGGCGAAATTTGGAATTTTCGGAGATGGTAAAGAGGTACCACAACTTGCATGGGCAAAAGCTTTTCAACATGGAGATTGGCGAAGTGGTTACTATCGGGATCAAACTGTGATGATGGCGATTGATAAATTGAATATTCATCAGTTCTTCGCAGGTCTTTACGGACATACAGACATCAATGCAGACCCAATGAGTGGAGGAAGGCAAATGGGTGGACATTTTTCTACACATAGCCTTAATGATGATGGGAGTTGGAAAAACCTAACCAAACAACACAATTCCAGTCCGGATATCTCCCCTACTGCGGGACAGATGCCTCGTTTACTCGGGTTGGCACAAGCTTCTAAAATATTTAGAAATGTAAAAGGACTAGAGAACAAGTCGAATTTTTCTGTAAATGGTAATGAAGTTGCCTGGGGAACTATAGGAAATGCCAGTACAAGTGAAGGCCTATTTTGGGAGACTATTAATGCCGCCGGCGTATTACAAGTACCGATGGTTGTTAGTGTTTGGGATGATGAATATGGGATTTCAGTACATGCTAAACATCAAACTACAAAAGAAAATATAAGTGAAATCTTAAAAGGTTTTCAACGTACGGAAACTGAACCGGGTTACGAAATTTTTAGAGTCAATGGTTGGGATTATGCCGCCTTGATCGATGTATATCAAAAGGCAGCTAAGATTGCACGAGAAGAACATGTTCCTTGCCTTATTCATATTAAACAACTTACGCAGCCGCAAGGTCATTCTACCAGCGGATCACATGAGCGTTATAAAGATAAAGCTCGATTAGCATGGGAAGTAGAATTCGACTGTAATACCCAAATGCGTAAGTGGATGCTTGAAAATGATATGGCTTCGGAAGAGGAATTGGAAGCGATGGAGCGGGAGATTAAAAAAGCGGTACGAGATGGCAAGAAAGCTGCTTGGGACGCATTTTTGGCACCTCAGAAGCAGGAGCAGCAAGAAGCGGTTACTTTACTTACCAATTTGGCCGAAAGTTCTTCAAATAAAAACTTTATAGAAAAGATTAAGAACGATCTTGTTTCAGAAAAGGAACCACTTCGTAGAACGATTGCTTCAGCTGTTCGAAAATCGTTGCGTTATGTGCTGGGTGAAGATTCTTCAGAAAAAAGACAACTACAGGATTGGATCGAAAATTATTTTGAGATTATCCAACCAAAATACAGTTCCGATCTTTATTCCGAAGAGAAAGAAAATGCAAAGACCATTGCCGAAGTAAAACCAACTTACAATAGTACTTCAGAAGATGTTGATGGAAGAATGATTATGCGTGATAACTTTGATGCTATCTTTAGTAAACATTCTGATGTGCTGATATTTGGAGAAGATTCCGGTGTTATTGGTGATGTGAATCAGGGACTGGAAGGAATGCAGGAAAAATATGGTGAGCTTAGGGTTGCCGATGTAGGTATTCGTGAAGCGACTATTCTTGGTCAAGGAATTGGTATGGCGATGCGAGGATTGCGACCTATTGCAGAAATTCAGTATTTAGATTATATTTTGTACTGTCTTCAGATTATGAGTGATGACCTAGTGACAGTGCGCTATCGTACCAAGGGGAAGCAAAAAGCACCGCTTATTGTAAGAACCCGCGGACATAGATTAGAAGGTATATGGCATAGTGGTTCTCAAATGGGTGGATTGATTCATTTATTAAGAGGAATGTATATTTTGGTGCCACGTGATATGACAAAAGCGGCAGGTTTTTATAATACTATGTTGGAAACCGATGAGCCTGCTTTGATCGTTGAATGTTTAAATGGATATCGATTAAAAGAAAAAATGCCTTCGAATCTTGGTGAGTTCAGAACACCCATTGGAGTTGTGGAAACGCTAAAACAGGGAACAGATATTACTCTTATTTCCTACGGAAGTACACTTCGTATTGTTGAAGAGGCTGCCAGAGAATTGAATCAGGTTGGAATTGATGCTGAAGTGATTGATATACAATCCTTATTACCATTAGATTTGAATAAGGATATGGTTAAAAGTTTGAAGAAAACAAATAGGGTCCTTGTAATTGATGAAGATGTTCCGGGAGGAGCCTCAGCTTATATTTTACAAAACTTATTAGACGAACAGGATGGTTACAAACATCTTGATAGTAAGCCACAAACACTTACGGCTAAACCGCACAGACCGGCGTATGGAACGGATGGTGACTACTTCTCAAAGCCTTCCACCGAAGATGTATTTGAGAAAGTGTATGCGATGATGCACGAGGCAAATCCGAAACATTTTCCGAAGTTGAGATAAGTTATTTCCTACAAAACATAAAAATTTATTAGGATATTAAAAAAATTATAGTACTTTAGTCATTCAATAAAAGCAAAATATCAAGTTTATGTTACGTTTTGAATTAAATAATAATAATAATAATTATATGCCTTAACAAAAACTTGTAGAGATATATAGCCTGTCAAGTTTTTATAACCTGACAGGCTTTTTTTTTGCCATTAAATTAAGTGAAGAATAAAATAATAACTGAATAACTAACCAATAAAAAAATAGAAATTATGTGTGGAATTGTATGTGCGTTCCGATTAAAGGAATCGAGTGAGGCTCTAAGACCTCAAATCTTAGCCATGTCAAAAAGTATTAGACACCGTGGCCCGGATTGGAGTGGTATTTTTAGTAATGACAAAGTACTAATGTCGCACGAGCGTTTGGCGATTGTAGATCCTACTTCCGGAAAGCAACCTTTATTTAGTGATGATGGGAACTTGGTATTGGCAGCAAATGGTGAAATATACAACCACAATGAACTACGTAAGCAATTTGAAGGACGCTATAATTTTAAAACTAAATCTGATTGTGAAGTAATTCTAGCACTTTACAAAGAAAAAGGAAGTGCTTTTTTGGATGAAATGAACGGTATCTTCGGATTTGCAATTTATGATATTGAAAACGATTCGTATTTAATCGCTCGTGACCATATGGGAATTATTCCACTTTATATGGGCTGGGATCAGCATGGAACTTTTTATGTGGCTTCGGAATTAAAAGCGTTGGAAGGCGTTTGTACTAAAATTGAACTATTTCCACCTGGACACTATTTAGACAGCAATGATGGAGAGTTGAAGCGTTGGTGGACACGTGACTGGATGGAATTCGAAAATGTAAAAGATAATGAAACCAGTATTTCCGATCTTCGGAATGCGTTAGACGCTGCAGTTCACAGACAGCTTATGAGTGATGTTCCTTATGGAGTACTACTTTCCGGTGGTTTGGACTCGTCTATCACCTCTGCACTTGCCAAAAAATACGCTGATAAACGAATTGAAAGTGGTGATAAAGACAATGCCTGGTATCCACAACTGCATTCTTTTGCCATTGGACTTGACGGCTCTCCGGATCTTGCAGCTGCACAAAAGGTTGCCGATTATATTGGAACAGTCCATCACGAAATAAAATTTACGATTCAAGAAGGTATAGATGCGCTTCGCGATGTCATTTATCATGTCGAAACTTATGATATCACAACGATTAGGGCCTCCACACCTATGTTCTTATTGGCACGTGCCATAAAAGCAATGGGAATTAAAATGGTACTCAGCGGCGAAGGTGCCGATGAGATCTTTGGTGGGTATCTCTATTTCCACAAGGCACCAACTGCCGAAGATTTTCATAATGAAAATGTACGGAAATTGGACAAATTACATATGTACGATTGTCTTCGTGCAAATAAATCGTTGGCATCATGGGGAATAGAAGGTCGTGTCCCTTTTATGGATAAGGAGTTTATGGATGTAGCCATGCGTTTAAATCCGAAAGATAAGATGATAATTGGTGGTCAAGGAAGTCCGAAAGCACGTCAAGCAATGGAAAAGTGGGTATTGCGCGAAGCTTTTCAAGATATGCTTCCTGAAAGTGTTGCCTGGAGACAGAAAGAACAATTTAGCGATGGTGTGGGCTACAGTTGGATTGATACTTTAAAGGAAATGGTTAATAGTGAAGTTACCGATGAGCAGCTGGCAAATTCGCATTTTAAATTCCCTATTCAGCCTCCCACTTCAAAAGAAGAATTCTATTACCGATCAATTTTTGCGGAACACTTCCCAAGTGATGCTGCTGCTTTGAGCGTGCCTTCCGTTCCTTCGGTGGCTTGTAGTTCGCCGGTTGCATTAGAATGGGATGAAAGTTTTAAGAATATGAACGATCCAAGTGGTCGTGCTGTTAAAAATGTTCACGATGAGGCTTACTAAATTCTTGAATTCTTAAATTAAATACTTTAAAAGCTCCGAAAATTTCGGAGCTTTTTTTATGTTGTTAAATTTTATTAAATCTGGCTCACTTAAGAGTTAAACATCGTTAATGCATTGTTTTCATTGGAATATTGATGTATATTATGATTATGGAAAAAGTATTAGTAGCAGGTGCGACAGGCACTACAGGAGGAAAAGTAATCAACTTATTAAAAGACTCAGATCAGTACACTCCGGTGGCGATGGTTCGAAACGAAGAACAGAAAAAGCAATTTGAGTCTCGAAATATAGAAACCGTGATAGGCGATCTTGCTAATGATGTGTCTCACACAACAAAAGGAATTCAAAAAATAATATTTGCGGCTGGTTCTGGTGGGAAAGATGTAAAATCGATTGATCAAGAAGGCGCTAAGCGCATGATCGATGCCGCGAAAAAGGACCGTATTGATAAATTTGTTATGCTAAGTTCTATGGGAGCTGATAAACCTGAAGAAGCGAATGAACTTAAGGACTATTTACAAGCAAAACATAATGCCGATCAGTATCTGGATATTAGTGGTCTTACTTTCACTATCGTAAGACCGGGAGCTTTAAATAATAAAGAAGGTTTAGGTAAAATTAAACTAGGACACAGTCTAAATGAGCAAGGTGAAATCCCTAGATGGGATGTAGCCAGAACTCTGGTTACTAGTTTGAATTCTGAAGTAGCGAAAAATCAATCTTTCGAAATTTTGACAGGTGAACAAAAAATTGAAGAAGCTGTAAACGAATTTCAAGTGCTTTCATAATATACCATTTAATAAAAAATACGAAGCTGAGAACTAAATGTTTTCGGCTTTTTTACTTTCTACAGACTCTTTCAATGATTTGAAAAATTGTTTGTGAACATGATGAATTACTGCAGTAGAAAGCAATTTCCAATATGCTACCGGCGTCATATGTACTTTATTCCATGTGCTGTATTCAACTTTAGTTTTACCATTTGACACAGTTGTTAAGCTAATTTGCCCTTTTTCTGAAACGAAATAACCCGTTAGATGAGGCGGGTGAATTTCCCATAGAGGGTTACTCTCCGTCATGTGCAATGGTTCTTTATCGATGTTATATTGTAATAAATTAGGCTCGTTCCAAACGGTTATGGGTTGAAGATAACTACCTGTAGAAAAATTAAAATGTCGGACAGCATCCTTCCCTTTACCATACACTGATATACTAACTGGATAGCTCATCCCAGTTCGTAGGATAAATTTATTAGGTTTTTCAATTTCTAAATCATGGGTAATCAAATCCCAAATAACTTCTTTAGGGGCATCGATCACTTCTGAAGTAATAACAGGCACCAGCTCATCTGTGTAATTGAAATAATCTAACGTAAAAAACGCAACACAGTAAAGTGCTAAAATCCCAAGTACCATGCCGGGTTTGTTCATTATCTTAAGATTGATCCTGGTTGATGAAAATGCACCTAATATAACAGATACAATAAACAAGGGTAGTGATAAGATGATGCACATAAAGCCTTCAATCCCAAAAACGATGAGCCCAACACAAGCAATAAACAGCGTGAAAAGTCCAAGTAAGATTGATTTTTTCAAACCAACCACACCTAAGTTCGACATTATAAAAGAAGGAATAAAACCCAATAAAAATGGTGCTAAAAAAAATAGCGTCCATCCATAATTTCCAAAGAATACAATAGATAGATATCCTAATCCATAAACTAGAATCAGCGCATATAGGATGGAGATATAAAGTAGGCTTTTCAACTAAGTTGATTTTTAATAGTTTGGGATTGCAAACTTATAAAAACAAAACAACATTGTGGCTAAAATCTTACAATGAAATACTTAACTCCCATTACTGTATCATTTAACAAAAAAAACACCAGTTATCTATTAGACAACTGGTGTTCAAGTATCAGTTTGGAAAGTTTAATTAATTCCCTAATATCTTGTTTGCATTTTTAGAAGTTTGAATTGTACCTGCTTGAAGCGGACTACATACATTCGGTTTGTTTAAGATAGCTTGAGCCGCAACTAATACATCTTCACAGGCGTTTAAGGTCATAATATCAATTCCCACGTAACTATTACAGTCTAAATCAACAACGATGGTATCACCATATAGTGCTACATCGTAACTTAATCCAAAAGTACAAGGAGTACCTTGAAAAGCGACGGTCTCTTCTGTTATACATGGGTCGACATTAAAATTGTAATAGCTAGTATAATTTGCGCCAAGAGCAACAATTTCATCTACAGTAAAATAAGGACAGCAGTCTTCATCGATATCACCATCACAATTATTGTCTATTCCATCACCACAAATTTCTTCAGCACCAGGAAAAGTCGTTGCTTCTGTGTCATCGCAGTCTCCACCGGGAACACATTCATTTAGTTCCGTCACAAAACCATCACCGTCCTCATCAATTAATTGCACATCCCCATGTGCAAGGTGAGCTGCTAAGGCGTTCGAACTTACATTAATTACATGCCATGTTCCATTCCCTTTTCTATGGCAAATATCCACTTTATCCCCTTTCTTGGAGAGTGTAGTATGTGAATCAGCGTTTAAATCTGATTGTACTTCATCATTATCTTTTGAACAAGCAAAAGCGATGAATAAAAAAACGAGTAAAAAAATTAATTTTTTCATATTACTGTTATTAATTAGTTAGTATTCAGAAATTTACGTAGTAAATAATTACCAATAGAAACTATTCGATAATGTACCTTTTATAACGCTGTAATTGTGCTAATACAAGCTAATAGCAGTAATATGTCATTCAGAAATAAAAATAATCGTTAAGAAGGTGATTGATTTAAGGCAACCACTTTTTATCGAAATTAGGCTTTCGCTTTTCGAGAAAGGCATCTCTCCCCTCTTTGGCTTCATCTGTCATGTATGCTAAGCGTGTAGCTTCACCTGCAAAGACTTGCTGCCCAACCATCCCATCATCTGTGAGATTCATAGCAAATTTCAACATTTTGATGGAAGTTGGTGATTTCGCGAGGATTTCCTGAGCCCATTCAAAGGCTGTGGATTCCAGCTCATCATGTGGTATAACCGCATTTACCATTCCCATGTCATACGCTTCCTGAGCATTGTAATTTCTTCCGAGGAAAAATATCTCACGCGCCTTCTTCTGCCCTACCATTTTCGCTAAGTACGCACTTCCGTAACCACCATCGAAACTGGTAACATCGGCATCAGTTTGTTTAAAAATAGCATGCTCTTTACTTGCCAATGTTAAGTCGCAAACAACGTGTAGACTGTGACCGCCACCAACTGCCCAGCCCGGTACAACACAAATCACAGCTTTGGGCATAAAACGGATTAATCGCTGTACATCGAGAATATTTAAACGATGGTATCCGTCTTCCCCAACATAGCCTTGATGACCTCTTGCTTTTTGATCACCTCCACTGCAGAAACTATATACCCCATCTTTGGATGATGGTCCTTCGGCAGAAAGTAATACCACACCAATACTCGTATCCTCCTGTGCATCATGAAAAGCGTCTAATAACTCGGCTGTAGTTTTTGGCCTGAAAGCATTACGTACATCCGGGCGATTAAACGCAATACGCGCCACGCCTTCAGATTTTTTGTAAGTGATATCTGTATATTCTTTGACCGTTTTCCAGTTGGGTGTGCTCATATTTATTAAATTTACGCAAATATATAGTTTTAACGGCTGCGATGTAGAAAGCATAGCTTCAGAATACTAAAAAATTACGCTTTATTATGAAAAATTTGTTTCTTTTCTTCGGAATGCTTTTCGCCTCCCTTAGCTTATTTGCACAAGATGCTTATCAATTTACTGAAGTTATTGATCTGGAAGCTACTCCCGTAATTAGTCAGGGAAGAACCGGAACGTGTTGGAGCTTTTCTACTTCTTCATTTTTGGAGTCGGAAATCATGCGTATCACAGGAAAACAGATTGATCTTTCAGAAATGTATACTGTTCGAAATACTTACCCAAAAAAGGCAGAGAATTTTGTGATGCGTCAAGGGAAAGCACAATTTAGCGAAGGAGGTTTGGCACATGATGTAATAAACTCAGTTGCCGATTACGGTTTGGTACCTCAAGAGGCATTTAGCGGATTGTTTGTCAATGAAGAATCTCATAATCATGCCGAAATGGTCGCTGTTCTTAGTGCTATGGTTGATACTTATGTAGAGAATCCCGGAAAAAAGCTAAGTAAAAAATGGAGAAATGCTGTTGACGCAGTATTGGATGTATATTTAGGGAAAAATCTCAATACTTTTATGTACGAAGGCAAACAGTATACACCAGATTCCTTTCGTAATATGACCAAAATCGAACCTAAAGATTACCTTACTATTACTTCCTTTACGCATGCGCCATTTTATAAGCAATTCATTTTAAATATTCCAGATAACTGGAGTTATGGCCGCATGTACAATGTTCCATTAGACGAAATGATGAATACTATAGATAATGCACTTCAGAAGGGCTTCACTGTAGAATTAGATTGTGATGTTAGTGAGCGTACTTTCTCGTCTAAAGATGGTGTTGCAGTTATTCCGAAGGATTCAGAAAACGATATAAAAGCATTACAAGGTCTATATCCCGAAATGAACATAACACAAGAGTATCGACAGGATGAATTTGAGAATTTTGATACGACAGACGACCATTTAATGCATATCACAGGAGTGCTACATGATCAAAACGGTACTAAATATTACAAAGTAAAAAATAGCTGGGGTAATGATGAAACTCGAACAGCAAACGGCGGATATGTCTATTTTAGTGAAGCATATATGCGTTTAAAGACTATTAGTATTATGGTCCATAAAGATGCTTTACCAAAAAACACAGCAAATAAGTTGAGTCTATAATCCTATATTGGTGTGATATTTGTTATGTATTGTGTGATGAAAAAACAATTGCTACTTCTTTTAATGATGTTGCCTATACTAGCTATTGGGCAATACGATTTTGATACTCGTTATTTTACCATTAATGCTACCTCATTGACCGAAGCACCAAGCTTTGATCCAATTTTAAAAACACTGGAAGGAAGTGTTGAAAATTCGTCAACATTTACGTTGGATGCAACTCCAACATTTGCTGAAACACTTAACTCACTTAGAATTAGTTCTACTAATTATTGGGAACCAGTTGATATGATGAATGCCGTTACTACTACAACAAGTTATATCACTAAAACATTGGAAGTAGAACCAAAAGATAGTAATAGATTTGGATTTAGCGGTTACAGCGCAGATGCTTCTTCTAAAGTAAAAAATACAGTTTATGTTGAAGTGAGAGGTTTAGATTTACTAGATCCCTGTCCGCCTTACGGAATTTGTCCCAGATGCGCTCCGTATCGCTATAGCAGAGGGTATTAGTGATTGGTGATTGGTGATTGGTGATTGGTGATTGGTGATTGGTGATTGGTGAAAAATCAAATAAATGAGGTAGCAGGTATTATAATTAGAATACTTTGTCACTTCGAGTGATTTTAGAATGACTAGAAGGAATTATAATCCCGATGCTTCGGGAGTATCGAGAAGAGGCTTTAGGCAAATTGGAATTTTTTAAATAATATAATTTTTCTTCTATCAATCAAAAAATCCAACCATCTAATAATCCAAATTAATCTTTCGAGAGCAATTCAATACCATCTTCTTTAATTACAATCTGCTTATCCTTATATAGGGTTCCAATGGCTTTCTTAAAACTTTTCTTACTCATACCCAGTTCATTTTTAATTGACTCAGGATCCGATTTGTCATGCAATGGGAGAAAACCTCCAACCGCTTTTAATTCGTCCATGATAAAATTTGCATTGGGCTCAATACTTTTATATCCGGGAGTTTGTAGTACAACATCAATTTTATTATCATGACGTATCTTCTTTATAAAAGCCTTCATTCTATCACCGGTACGTATGTCTTCAAAAATATCCTCAATATAAATTAGACCTTTGTGAACACCATTAATAATAACATTCGCGCCTTTTTCAGTAAGGTGGGTAACTAAGATATTCACTTCGTCATAAGCAGCAACCGTTAGTTCATCATTTTGAACAAATCGATTAGTTTTACTAGATCCTACAAGGCGATTTGTTATGTCATCCAAATATAAATAGACAATATACCAATTCCCAGATTTCATAGGTCTGGCCTGCTCTTTAAAAGGAACAAAGAGTTGTTTTTCAAGTCCCCAATCCATAAAAGCTCCAAATTCATTTACATCACTACAGTGTAAGTATCCAAAACTGTTAAGCAATAAAAACGGCTCCAATGTTGTAGCAATTGGACGTTCTTCGTTATCCAAATACACAAAAACTTCTAGCTCATCGCCAATTCTAAACTCCTCCGGTTTGTATTTATGCGGTAGCAAAACCACATTCTCATCATCATCGCCTAAATATAGTCCAGGATCTGTCTCTCTAAGGATTGCAAGTGTATTGTATTCACCAGTTTTTATCATAAATGCAAAGATACATATTTCAGAAATCAATCTATATGAAAGCTAATCTCATTATTTATCTTTAGAATTAGAGCAATATTCTGTTTCTTCATCGATATAATTTACGTATAATCGAAAATACGGGCGGTTAATCGATTAAGCAGTAAACTGTTGTAGGAATTTACTACATTTGAATTCCAAATTATTCATTATGCTTGACATCTCGAATTCTACAATGGTAATCGAACCATTAAAAGTACTTGACACCGAAATAGGTGAGATCAAAATATACGATAATCTTATTATTATGGAAGGTAAAGAAGATTCCTTGTTCTCATTTCGTACCGGTATTTTTATCCTACTGAATTTAATTAGCCAGGTAGGAATTCGTCCCGTGGTATATATTTCAAATAGGGTGAATAATTATTCGGTAGACCCGAACGATTACAAATACCTGGAAATGATTCCCAATCTAAAAGGAATCGCCGTGGTGAGTTACTCCGACTGGGCAAAAAATGCTGCCAAATTAGAGAAGCGGTTTTATAAAAAACCTTTTGAAACTTTCGGATCATTAGATGAAGCAAAAGAATGGGCTTCTAGCCTTTTAGAATAAACTAATTTGGTGTCGCAATATATTTAAAGTAGTCCAGCAATATTTTATCATTTACTTCGGAAGGCGTAAAAATCTCTAATAACATTGGTTTTTCGGAAGCCTCGAAAAAATCTTCAAAGGCTGTCCCTACAGTATTTTCGTCATTTGCCATCTTATAATCAATGCCGTACATACTGCATAGATGCTTAGCAGAAAGTGAATGTCTGGTCTCAAAAAACTCATTAAAATGTGAAGTTTCCTTCGCCCCCGGAAGGATTCTAAATATACCTCCTCCACCGTTATTAACAACGATCATTCGAAAGTTTGCAGGAATATAATTGTTCCATAATGCGTTGCTATCGTACAAAAAGCTCAAATCACCACTAATTAAAACACAGGGTAACTCTGACGCTCTTGCTGCTCCAATCGCTGTACTTGTACTTCCATCTATTCCACTTGTCCCTCTGTTGCAAAATACCATTTGATCATTGTCAAATTCGAACAACTGCGAGTATCTTATTGTTGCACTATTACTTAGTTGTAATTGTAATTGCTTCGGAAGTGCCTCGATTACCAAGGAAAATACTTTAAAATCGGAAAACGGAATTTCTTTCAAATACTTCTTATGCAGCTCCAGTCGATATTTCCGAAGCTCTTGCCAATATATTCTATACGAACTAGACACAATATCTACATGAGGTAAAAACTTTTTGAGAAAAACATTAGCCTTCGTTTTAAAATGCTTCTTTAAAGCAAAATAGGTATCGTAGGCTTTATATGAATCCACATGCCAGTGTTCGTCGGGCGCGTAATTCCTTAAAAACACCTTTATTTTTTTTGAAACTACCATCCCACCAAAAGTGAGCAGTAATTCGGGGCGTAATTTTTGAAATTCAAACTCGCCCAGAGGTGCTATTAACTGATCGATAGATGGAAAAAAGTTAGGATGATGTAAATTTGAAGTGGTTTCGGTCAAAACTATAACACTTTCATCCTCCGCTAATTTGTAAATGAATTCTTCTTCAATACTCCCCGGAGTCAAAACCCCAACCAAAATCATTTTTCGTTTCGCATCATTCCATTTATTAGCAAATGCTGTAAGATCTTCTTCAAAACTTTCCGAAGTCAACCTAAAGAGCATATTCTGCGGTTGTAACATAAGTTCGGAAGTCGTACCATAAAGTGGCTCCGAAAATGGTGCATTTATATGTACAGGTCCCTTTTGATGAATTGCCGTTCGCAAAGCATCGTGAATGATCTCCTCATTATACGCCTGATGCGAACTTCCTTCTATGCAATTCGCGTTAAACAAAATATGATTTCCGAAAACATTTTCCTGTTGGATGGTCTGTCCGTCGCCAATTTCAATAAGATGAGCAGGTCTGTCAGCAGATATGATCACCAGTGGAATATTGCTATAAAAAGCTTCAGCGACTGCGGGAAAATAATTTAATAAGGCCGAACCCGAAGTACAAATCAAAGCGGTAGGTTTCTTTAATTGTTGTGCTAATCCTAAGGCAAAAAAAGCGGCACAACGTTCGTCTACGATGCTAAAATTCTTGAAGTCCTCATGTTCAGTGAACCCTATTGTGAGTGCCGCATTACGAGATCCGGGTGAGATGACGATATGATCTATACCGGCAGCCAAACATAATTGAGTAATCGTTTGTGAGAGAATTTTATTTGAATACTTCATTCGTGTTAAAGGTACAAATTGTAGAACATTTTTACAGCGAAGGGTGAACTACCTGTAGCATGGTTTGTAATTTATTGCAGGTTTCCTGCCATTCATCTTCCGGTACAGATTCGGATATAATACCTCCACCAACATATAACTTAGCCATGCTTCCTTCTATCTTCATACATCGTAAATTCACGAATAACTGTGAATCGCAAGTTACAGGGCTTACCGGACCAATAAATCCTGTGTAAAAATCGCGCTCATATCCTTCATGATTCATAATAAATTTACGGGCTAAAATCTTGGGGGAACCACAGACTGCCGGTGTAGGATGTAAAGCAGCAGCGATGGTAGTTAAAGTTGCTTTTCCATTTTTTAAGACACCTGTAATGTCTGTGCGCAAATGGGCTAATGTACCTGCATGATACGTATAAGTTTTAGAAAGTTTTACCACAGCGGTCACCTTCTGTAAATTTGTGGTGATCGCATCTGTCACTAATTGCTGTTCTGTAATATCCTTAGTGGTCCAATCTGGAATTTGATTTTTTGCAATTTTTCTAGTCCCTGCCAAAGCCATAGTGCTAAACGATAATCCTGATATTTTTACCAAAACTTCAGGGCTCGCACCGCACCAAAGTCCCGTATTGGGATGGTACCACATATAGCGAAAAGCTGAAGGATATAATGATAAAAGACGTCGTGCGATGGCTGTGATATTTACATTTTTGAGAGAAATCTCTTTTTTTCTGGAAACGACTATTTTTTGAATTCTCTCCGTTCTCAACGCATTTTTAGCTTCAGAAACTAACTTTAAATGTCGGGCATGATCAGCTAAAGATTCTTTAATTTGTATTTCTTCTTTTTGAATATCTTCTAGTACAAATGCCGTTTCTATTTTTTCTGAGGCATTTTCCGGAATAAAGTAAGTAAGTCGCTCAGTATCGAATGGAGCCATAATCATCCCTGCTTCTGTAAAGGACTTTGTGGTAAAGATTTCGTCTGTATTCTGAAACAAGCTGCTTATCACATTACTGCCGGGCAATGAGTAAATTGTAAATGGCTTATTGTCTTTATAATGATTTTCAATTTTCTGAAAGAGTTGAACTATTTCCATGTTCCAGTTAATTACGTAACGTAAGTGTAGTTAGTTTTACCAGCGAAACCAATTGACCAATTTCGTTTGTGATTCGGATTTGCCATAACTGAGTGGTACGCCCCATATGAAGGACTGTAGCATGTGCATAAACAAAACCATCCACAACACTTTTTACATGATTGGCAGCTATCTCTATACCCCTAATTTTCACATCCTTGGCGTCTAAAAATATAAAAGCGCCTGCGCTTCCAACACTTTCTGCTAAAGCAACTGAAGCCCCTCCGTGTAAAACACCATCGGGCTGATGAACTCTGGGAGTAACCGGCATTCTGGCTACAATTGTATCTTCGGTAACATCAACAAATTCGATGGATAGAGTTTCCATAAGTGTGTTTTTACACATCTTATTACAGGCCGTTAAAATTTCGGACTTAGATAGTTTCATAGGAATAATTTACATTTGTAAAATTACAAAATGCTTATTATTTATGGCCCAGGAAAAAAAAGTTTCTTACACTACTTCTAACACTTATTGCACAGCCAATAAACTAAGTCCAAAAACGAAAAATGTATGGCTTGTTTTTCACGGTATGGGCTATCTGAGTCGTTATTTCATCAACTATTTTTCAGATCTGGACGGTGAGGAGAATTTTATTATTGCGCCTCAGGCACCATCCAAATATTATCTAGGGTCGAAGTTTAAACATGTAGGAGCTTGCTGGTTAACAAAAGAAAACACCGAAGAAGACACCATAAACGTTCTCAAGTATATAGATGAGGTGTTCGCTTCAGAAAAACCCGAGAACATGCCTAACTTCATCATTCTGGGTTACTCTCAGGGAGTATCTATCGCTATGCGATGGATGGCAAGTCGAAAAATTAATTGTAATCATCTGGTATTGCATTCGGGAGGCATTCCGAAGGAATTAAAAAAAGAAGACTTTACATACTTAAGTAAGTCAACAAAAGTGACTTATCTCTTCGGCAATAAAGATGAGTACATAACTGAAGCACGAAAAACTGAAGAAACATTAAAAGGATCCGGACTTTTCGGGAATCGAGTCAAAACAGTACAATTTGAAGGTGTTCACGAGGTAAATCGGACATATTTGAAAATGCTTTCTAAAGAAAAGTAGTACAAATAAGTGCATTTCATCGAATAAATTTGCATATCATCAAACAAAGTTTTTAATTTACATTGTTTTGTAGGAAAAAACTTAACCTGACGATATGAAAAAATTCTTAATCACTTCCGCCTTCGCATTTAGCGCATTTCTTGTAACAGCTCAAGTAAGTGAACAACAAAAAGAAGCCTTATTAGATATTTACGTAGCTACTCAAGGTGAAAACTGGGTAAATACCTGGGATGTTAACCAACCTGTTGATCAATGGTACGGAGTTTTAGTAAAAAATGATAAGGTAGTTTCTTTAAACCTTATGTTTAACAATATGGTTGGTAGTTTACCTTCTTCCATATCAAATTTAACGGATTTACAAACGCTAGAATTATCCTTCAACGAATTGAATGGCGAAATTCCTGCAGCTATTGGTGATCTTAATGAACTTAAGTTATTGGCACTAAACGGAAACAACTTAACTGGTAATATTCCAGCATCTCTAGGGAATGTACAAACATTAACAGAGTTACATTTAAGCAGCAATCAACTTGAAGGTCAATTACCTACTTCTTTAAGCAACTTAACTAAACTTGAACTTCTAAATGTATTTGATAATAAACTAACTGGAACTTTGCCACTTGGATTGGCACATTCTAAAAATTTGCAGCAAATTGTGATTGCTGAAAATGAAATTATTGATACAGAAGGATATGCCTCATTACTCTTATTTAAATCTGAGACTGAGTTTAAAAATTCTAATCCACTCAATCCATCAGCTAAAACTATTATAGCTAGCGAAACGAGTGATGATGAAAATTAATTACTAATTCATAATTTTTTGTTTTTATTGGTTTAAAGCGATTCTGAAAAGAGTCGCTTTTTTTATGCTAATTATTTATCGGTTTACTATATAATCGAAATATGGGTAATAAATATTTGCTTACCTTTAATATTAATAATCAACTATCTAATTATTTTAACTTAACCTTTATGCTTTCGAGGATAGAAATTCTATATAGAGTTTCTATTCATGTAATGTAAATCTCACATCTACAAACCATGAAAACTTATGCTCGCTTTCTAGCTTCCATAGCCTTCATTTGTTTATTAATAACATTAGTAAGTTGCCCATCAAATAGTTTATCCTCGCCAATTGATGATGTCGGTAGTATTGATGTTCCAAAATTTCCATGGCCCCCTCCTAATGCCTCAGCAAAAAAAGATTTACCCAATGAAGTATTTTCGAATGCCATTTATTTTAAAGATGTCGATAGTATTATTTCTACCGCTTTAGAAAATAATGGGTATGTTGACCGAAGCTATTTTACAGTGCCTTCCGAAGAAAACTTAGGATTCGTAATAGTTACACAGATGGAGCAAATAAATACGGACGCCACTTCTAAGCCAGAAAAATCTCGATGGAATACAACCCTCGAAGTTGAAGACATAAGTTTAAGTGATTATTTAAAAGCGATCTTCTTTTCTGAAAAAGGCTATTACAGGGTTATCGTGTTTGTAGTTACCGACCTTCCTTTTCAACAAACCGGAGAAATTGTCGAGAGAGAGACAGCTCTTTCCTGGCTACAGATAGGAACCAATAAACTCCCCGATTCTGTCTGTTATACACCTTATAACGATGCATATACAGTAACCGCCCTTATTTATGAGTACGAATTAAAAGAAAACGAAGATGCTGCAGCACTTCAAAAACCAAGTAAACATACCGGTAAAACACATCTGCTTAAATCGAAACTATGGGACGAGATTGCAAAGTAACACTATTGGATTTTCCGCATCTGAGAATCATATTGAGCATCGTTTTTATATCACTATTGTCGTCAATACTTCTCGCACAACCCTCTAAAAACGATACAGTTGGAACCAATCAAAATGTCGCATTACTTATTGCAAACGAAAACTATAAAAGAGGTTTGGACGTTCCAGGAGCCATTGACAATGTGCGTATCCTTAAAGATAGTTTAGTTAAGGTTGGATTGAACGTTACCATGCTTATTAATGCATCCCAAAAAGAAATTCTAAACGCCATTGATCAATTCAATATTAATTCGGCAGCTGTCAGTTACTCTTTGTTTTACTATGAGGGTCACACCGCGACTATAAATAATACTACCTATCTTTTACCCATTGAAACCAAAGGGAAAAGCGAAAAACAATTAATAGCTTCTGGCATCGCATTAGAGTCGATTTTTCAAAAAGAGGAAGGCAATACTCCACGCATCATAATAATAAACGGATGCTTCAGAAGCAATTTTAAATATCTGAAAGAATTATCCAAAGAAACAAAGTGTTATGGCTTTCCTAATAATTTTTCGGGTTACAATCACCTTGCGTTTATTACTCCAACAGTGAACACCATTGTCTCCGAAAAAGTAAAAAGTAGTGGCTTTGCACCCTTGCTATCTACTACCATCTCTAAAAATCGATATATTAAGAAATCCTTACATTATACAAGTACTTGGTTGCCTTACGTAAAGAATTCGAATGAAGACATCATCTCCTCAAATGCAATGAATACATATATGACTTGGGGTGGTATAAAAGACGATGTGGATTTTTTGCCCAGTTTTTTAGAAGCATTTCCATGGCCTCCTCCAAAGGCTTCAGAGAGAACAGTAATAAATCGGGATATATTTAAGGGATGCCAAAACTTCAAAGATGTAGATGATATACTTTACAAAGTACTCAATACTAATGGCTATGACGGAAAAGGATATTACTTAATAATGCCAGAAGCTGATAAAGTACAGGGGTTTGCTATCGCTACACGAATCGAGCAGATCAATACGGACGGAACACCTAAGGAAAGTCCTGATAGATGGCGAACGAGTTGGAGAGAAAATAGTTTTAGTCCCTTTCAATATCTAAAATCAATTTTTCTTCCAGAAAAGGGATACTTCAGGGTTATAGTGTTTGTAATTACAGATCTATCTGTCAAAACCACTAATTCCTCACCAAGTAGAGATACCTCCTTAGCGTGGGTCGCTGAGGGTGGTTCTGTATTGCCTGCCGTTATTGGCGCTTACGATTTTACGGAAGATTTTAATGTGACCGCATTGATCTATGAATATGAGGTTCCAGAAAATAATGAGTCTGCAATCTTAGTTGCTCCAAGTTCCATTACCGGAAAAACACATCTTCTAAAGGCAAATCTCTGGACAATACAACAACTAACCAAAGACTAATAGACAAATGAAAAAAAAATTAATAACCACATTTTCTATCGGATTTATCATTCTCTTTATTACAATGATCCTTCAAACCATAATTGGAAATAAATACCCGGACGGAAAAATTATTGCTTGGCTATGGCTACTTGTGTTATATATCCCCTTATTGTATCTAACTTTTCAGATAAAAAGTAAATACAAAATAAAAGTAAACGGATTAATGCTGCTCAGTGTTTTATACGTCTGTGCAACTTTGTTAGTCATTTTATTACAACCTATGGCACTTAAAGAAGGTAATATGTCATTTCTGGATACCCTAAAAATATCACTACTTTTTTTACTTCCACTCGCTATTTTCCTCGGAATTATTATTTGGAAAAAAATCCTTCAGAAACAACCAAAATCAGCTACAGACGACGTAATTCCTGAAAACCCCATAGTATTTATTTCATATAATCACGGTGATAGTGATGTCGCGATAAAAATTCACGATGCATTAGAAGCTGCAAATATTGAAGTTATTATAGACCGTGAAGAAATGAAAGCCGGTGCAGACATAAAAGAATTTATACAAAATTGTGTGAAGGAAAGTAATGTGACCTTATCCTTGGTTTCAAATAAAAGTCTGCGCTCTGCATGGGTTGCTATGGAAACTACGAACACCTTCTTTTTAGAGGCCTACACTCCACAAAAAAAATTCATAGCATGTTTTCTCGACGATGATTTCTTTCAGTCAGATTTTACCTTAAAAGCTATTGACGACATCGATAAGCAGATCAAAGAAAATCAGGCACTTATTCCTAAATATCATGAAAAGATGCTGGATACACGAGATTTAAACAATCAGAATACACGCTTACTTTCTCTTCGGAATAATCTTGATGAAATAATTCGAAGGTTACGTGAAAGTCTATGTTTGGATGTAAGAGAGGATAAATTTGAAGCTAGCATGAAGCAACTTATCGCTACTCTCAATGCTGAAGAATAGTAATTATACTAAAAAAGCGATTGGGAGAGGAATCGCTTTTTTTATCAACTAATAACTAACTAAATTTTTCTGTAAGAAATCCGTTTCACAATAGAAGGTTGCAGTTTTCCTATGGTTTTGGTTTCTTGTTTAAAGCTTAATCGTCAAGTCAAAATGTTTCTTTTTAGTGAGATCGTCTACCGAAGTTTACTTTATGTTTCATTTTGAAAGTCTACAGCTTTACATCTTTATATACCCACCCACTCTAATTTGTTACCCTTATTTCGGAAAAAATAAAAAAATAGTATATAATTCCTTTGTACTATAAGGTTTGAAAACTTTAATAATGATATTGTTTAATAGACTTTAAAAGGTAAAACCAACCCGTATTCCACCCCATTTCGCAGGCTTTCCGAAATCGAATTCACGGCTGATTGTAGTTCTGGAATACTCAAAATAAAGTGTCCGTGTTTTTAAAACCAGTCCATAATTAAACTGTGTAGTAATTCGTTCAATATCTTCGGAAGCTATGGTATAAGGGCTTTCTCTATTAAATAAACCTCCTTGAAGCGTGGCATCGTATCCAATTGCGTTCACCAACGGTTGCATATTGAGATATATCTGAAAGGTTTTTTGTTGTGCTTCGGAAGAATATGGATTTTCTATTAAACCTATGGTAGTATTAAACCCTACTGAAGCATTCGTGTATAATGTGCCAAGTTTCAAACCTACATTCGAATGCAAAGCAAATAGATTTCTATATCGAAAGAATTCCTTTTCAAAATCAACCTGATAATTAAGCACCACATCGTTCTTTATTTGATTGCGCCATCCAAATGGAATCTTATTCCCAGTTGCCTCATGAATCCCTTTCTGCATTTCTTCTCCAAAAGCACCGGGACCTATAATCCCCAAACTTAATGCCGAAACAAATCTGCTTTTATTAACTGTGTCGTTTGCAATGGAAAAGCTCTTAAGCATAATAGCCGCAGCAAAAGGCCTATCTGAAGATTGGATTTCTGGACTCACAATATTTTTAGGTGTAAACCCAATATGCTCTACCGAAATGCAATATTTTACTTCGGAATTGCCAGGTTTATAAAAAAGGTAATTAATAGGATTTTTCCGAAGAAATGGCGCTACCAGTTCGAAGCTATATCCTTGAGTGTAATTTTTATCTGTAGCCGAGAAGTAATCATTATCATAGTTAAATCGGAAATAACTTTCACTGGCTATATCACGAAAGGAAACCATATTTTCAATCTTTTGTGCCGTAATCGATTGTACACTAAAAAAAAAGACGATCAAAGTAAAAAAACGTAGCTTCATATATATAAATACGAAACACTAGCTCTTGTGGTTTTATCGTGCATCGAAATCAAGAGTTTTAGTATCTTTATTGCTTCAGAAATGAGGGGGTTAAGTCACTCGTTAATTACCAACGACAATAAGTTTCTAAAGATCTATCGAAAGACAAACATTCAATGGCGAATAACTTCAGAAAAAAAATACTTTTTAAATGTATTGTTTATTGTCCCTCAAACAGGCTTAGAGTATTTATGTACCGTTCCTTTTTCAATTATAGGATCGGAAAAAACACCTATATCGGTAAAAGTGTCATCAACGCTAAAGAAGTGCACATAGGCGATGATGTAATTATTAAGGACCACACAAATATTTCATGCGGGCAATTAACAATAGGTAAACAAACGCGTATACTGAGTGGCAATACTATTATTGGTCAGGGTAATTTTAGTATAGGTGAAAATTCGCGCATTATCAACAATCATTTTATCGACGTCTGGAATAACGTTGCAATTGGCAATAATACCTGGTTAGCGGGTAGAGATAGTCAGTTGTGGACTCATGGCTCTATTCATACAAAAAAGGGCGACAAGAAGCTTTCAATTCAATTAGGAAACGACATCTATGTTGGGTCGAATGTCAACATTGCACCAGGTGTTGTGATTGGTGATACAAATCTCATTGGACTGGGAAGTGTAATTACTTCATCGTTTCCCGATAATAGAACGATCATTGCCGGTAACCCTTCCAAAGTGATAAAGGAAAATATTGACTGGCGTGAGAACTGGTGAAATTTAGTCCTTTTCCTTTTCAATCTTACGCTGTATTTTACTGATAGCCGATTCGATGGATTTTTCAGGTTCAATCACATTATAAGCACCCCAAAAATCAGGATCTGCAAAACCGGAGACCTCATCACTCATTATTACAGTTGGACTTAATCGTTCCCTTGATTTTACTTTCTTATTTTCCAAATTCAATTCCCAATCGGTCACTGCCATTTCAGAAGCCAGGCTATAAACCGAACTAAACCATTTTCCTTTTTGAGAAATTTTAAATGTGAGTTCAATGTTTCCGTAGCTATAATACCATTTTCCTTTATTCTCACGATAGTCTACATGATAAGAAGCAAGTAACGGATAAACACGAACATCACTCGGTTTCTTTTTCACCAGCATTTTCTCCACTGCTTGAGAATCCTCAACATTTAGATGATAATTGGCGCTTGTCAATGCCAAAGTTTCAGAATCGATAAACAAAGTTCCTTCGTATAATGGAACTGTTATTGTCTCTTTTTGTTTAAACCCAACCACGTATATATATTTTCCTTTTATAGTAGTTGGGGGTTCAAATTTAAAATCATAATCAGCGATATATTCTTCAGCAAAAATATATTCGGGATACTTCATAATATCTATAAAAAGAGTAGAGAAAGGCCCGCCCTGTAGTTTAAAGGCTACAGTATCCAATCTTCGGTAATCTGTACTTTTTCTTGCCTTATTTAGTTCTATGATGTCTTTTTTATTCGTGTTATAGGGCTGCTTATAAAGAGATACTACAGCTTCAGTTAGAGAAACATTCCTACTTCTTCGTTTAACAGTTTCCCGGTAGAAAGCCGTCATGATGTTAGGTTCCACCGGATTATTTTCTGTTTTTTTTCTAAAAACCGTACGAACAAACGATTCAACATTCTTAAATGTTACTAAATTCACCTCAGATAGGTTGGTTATCTTTGGAACCAACATTATTTTGTTGTTTTCTTTTGAAAGTGACGTTATAGTAATCTCCTTAGACGAATACCCGAGAAAACTAACGATGATAGACCCATCTGTATATTGCTCTGGAATTTTAATGATAAAATTTCCTTCGGAATTTGTCGTAACACTAATATTAGAATTCTTCACTATAATCGAAGCACTTTCCAACGGACTTCTATCATTACTGTCTTGCACGATTCCTGAAAAACTAGAGAAATTAGTCAGCTCTTGCGCTATGGATGTAAATATTGATCCTAAAGCTATACATACGGTCATTATCAAAATTCGATAATTCCATTTAATTGTTTTTTTCATGACAAAGTGATTTAGTAGAAATAGAGTTGTACTGCAGCCGTACTTTAAAGATACGACTTAACACTTTACTTTCGAAGCAATTGAAATTCAAAACAGTTAATAATAATTTTTCTTAAGTTATCTATTCTCAATTAGTGGGTCTACTCCAATATTATGATTATTAGATGTCTACACATAAACATTTCGATAATTTCATTATTATGAGAAGGAAAAAACCGAACTTGCTCTTTCTAACTAAACAGTAATTACGAGTAACGGAACAGTAAAATTTTTCAACAACGCAAAAGGTTTTGGCTTTATTTCTTTGGATTCAGATGGCAGGGATGTATTTGTACATCAATCTGGATTAGTAGACAATAATAATGAAGGAGACAAAGTAAGTTTTGAGGTTGAGTCAAGTCCGAAAGGACTAAATGCAGTCAACGTTCGAGTGATCTAAGTAATTTAACCGCTTCTTCGAAGTTAACACAGCCTATCGATATCGATGGGCTTTTTTATAAGCACACCCCAATTAAAAACTCTTATAAATTAGTATCTTACGCCATCTAATCGATACAATTATGAAACCTATTTACTTTCTTTTATTTTGCCTTATTTCATATTCTGGATTTACTCAAAGCTATTTTCAGGAAACACCCGAATACTTACCAATTGCGAATAGAGGTATGCTAACAGGTATTACAGCTACGATTTCTTATCAAGGTTATGACGAATCTCAAGCGTATTTCGGACAGGGAGAATATGAAATTTTTGCCGATAATGTAAATGGGATACTTGACAAGCCAATCATTGTCCTCGACGGTTTCGATCCGGGTGATTCCAGAGATATAACCGGATTATATAACAGCCTTGGTTTTGGCGGACAGAATATAGCTGATATTCTTAGAGATGAAGGTTTTGATATTGTGATTCTAAATGCACCACAGTATACTACCAATGGGAAAGCAATTGATGGCGGCGCAGATTATATTCAGAGAAACGCAATGGTACTGGTTGAAATGATCAACTTTATAAATGCGAATAAGGTAGGAAATGAAGAATTAGTTGTCCTAGGCCCAAGTATGGGAGGATTAATTGGTCGATACGCTTTATCTTATATGGAACAAAATAGTTTGGATCCCGAAACAAGATTATACATTTCTTTTGATTCCCCACACCGGGGTGCCAATATTCCTGTAAGCCTGCAATATCTTATTAATTATTTGGCAGATCAAATTGGTGATGCCGATGCTCAGGCAATTGTAGATAATGTATTAAACTCACCTGCCGCCAAAGAAATGCTCTTCGACCACCTTTTAGGACATTTACTGGCTGGTTCTACCTATGAGCAAGATCCGTCACAATTACTGCCAATAGGCGCACCGGGATTCAGAGATGCATTTCAGTCCGAATTAAACGCGCTAGGTTTTCCGCTACAAGTTCGGAATGTAAGTATGATCAATGGTAGTGGTAATGCAACAACCACCGGAATACCAAATGCACAGGTAATTGATACGACCTTAGACTTAGGTGCCGGAATTACAGCCGATGTGAATTTACACTTTACACCGGAAGCCGGATTATCTAATAATGTAACCGACTTTCAATCTTTCTTTGTAGGAGTTCCAGTAGGATCGTTCTCAGCCGATGCAGAGTCATTTGGGTATACCGATGGAATAGATAGTAGCCCAGGAGGAATTTCAAGTATATCTTCTGCCTTAGGTGATGGAGGTGGTAACCCGATAATACTAGCTTTTATCGCTGCCTTAGAACAGGATGATTATTCTTTTATACCAACAATTAGTTCCTTGGCAATTGACAACGAGGATGATTGGTATGCTGTGCCGGATATAGGTGGAACACATAATTCCCCCTTTGTAAATACTTTTATTCCTTCTGAAAATGAAGAACACGTAAAAGTAACGCAAGCCAATGCTCAGTTTGCCTTAGACGAAATTCGAAATGGTGTTTTAGGTGTTCAGAATAATAATTTAGACAACAAATATCTATTGGCGCAGAATCCGGTTTCAGAAGAAATTAGAATTCGCCTGAATGCATCTTATAATTACAATCAGACTGAATTAGTGGTTTACAATGTAGCCGGACAACAATTACTTTCCGAAGTTATTGAGAATCCAATTGGTGAAATTACTTTGCCTATTTCGTTAAGTTCCGGAGTTTATATGATCCAACTAAGCGATTCAGCTACAACTCAAAATATTAAATTTGTAGTGGAATAATACAACCCAAGTAAACACAGATTTTTTCAATAGCTAAATTTAAATCTCACAGAAAATGAACACTATCTTAAAGGTCGGGCTTCTTTGCCTGCTTCTTTTCTCGCAACATTCATTCGCACAACCTATTTCGATTGGAACCCGTCTGTCTTTAGAATCTGATATATTAAAAGAAGAGCGACCATTACTTATTTATCTCCCTCCCTCCTATTATTCCAATTCAGATCAGAAATTCCCGGTACTTTATATTTTGGATGGTGACTATAATTTTCAATATGTGACTGGCTTAATAGAACTGCAATCGAGTATTAGTGAAAAAATCCCAGAGATGATCGTAGTTGGAATTTCAGGTAAAGGTACTCAAGCTTACAGACGCAACTGTAAGCCGAAAATTGAAGGCGTTGAAGATAGCGGAAATGCTTCCGAAATGGTTCAATTTATCGAAAGTGAGTTGTTTCCATATATGAAAGAGAATTATAAAACGAATGACTATAGAATTCTTGGCGGACATTCAATCGGCGGACTTTTTGTGATCGATACTGCTATGGATCACCCAAGACTTTTTAATCAGTATATCGCCATCAGCCCGGCCTTGTGGTGGGCAGACAAAGCGATTCATAAAAAAGCAAAAAAGATATTTAAGGATAATCCAAATTTCAAATCAGATGTTTACGTATCCTTGGCAGATGAAAAAGGAATGGAAGTTGAACCTTTCTTAAAAATAGCAAATTCCAGTTTTAAGTTCAAGCAGTTCGAAAATGAGAATCACAATTCGGTTGGAGAACCTACTTACAAATGGGCTTTGAATACTACTTTTGAAAAATGGCAGGTAAAAAAACTATATTTTGATGGCTCAGAAGCTTTTAAGAATTACCATGTTCAAGTGATGGAAAACTTTGGGACCGACTTTAATATTCCAAATGGAATTTTAGGGTACACAAATTATACGCTGAAGAAAAATGCTTCGGAATTGGCAGCTACTAAAAAAATTGTAGCTGAAAATTATCCTGAATCCGTAGCATATTTTGATTCACTGCTCGCCGGAAACTTCATCGAAAACAAGGAGCTAGAAGAAGCTGAAGCACTTTTAATGGAAACTCTTGCAGTCTATCCACAATCATTTGAAGTATTGCAAAAGCTTTCCGAAGTTAAAGCAGCTCAAAACGATAGTACCCAAGCCAATTTATTCATCGAGCAAGCGATTGCCTATGCAGCTGTGCAAAGAGTACGACAATGGCAAATGAACGAATTGATTGAAGCTAGAGAGCTACTGAACAAGTAAAAAATCCAAACTTAGAATTACGTAAAAACACCTATATTGTTTCTTCAAATTTAGACGTAAATTTATAATAACCAAAAGGTTACGATTTAACACTATAAATTGATGGTAGATTAGATCGATAAATTTTCAACTGCTAATAATCTATATTCTGATGAAAAAAATAATCATAGCTTTCGCAATCTGCTTCAGTTTTAATTTCAATATTTCGGCACAGGAGGTTTTCCGAATCAAAAACGTCGCAACAAACACTTACTTGCTATTAAACAACGGAAATCTCACTGTATCACAGGATGATGATGAATCGGCAGCTGCTATTTGGCATTTCCTCATTAGAGAAAATGGAGAATATCGTTTCAAAAATCACGAAGATGGAAGCTATTTGAATATTGAAAATGAACAACTACAGTCTTCTTCTATCGAACACCATTGGTGGAGTCCGTTATGGGCAGTTGAAAACGTACCAGGTACTAATTATATTAGAATCCGTAGTATTTGGAAAGCCACAAGGTATCTCAACATGCAAAACGGATTGGCCTGTACCGATATACAAAGCGATTGGCAAAGCGCACTTTGGGAAAAAGAAGCTGTGGATCCATCACTCGTTTACGACCCTAATGCCAATATTCTCAACGCACAAAAGGCTTTAGACGCACACAACATTTTACGTGCAGAAGTAGGCGTTCCGGCTTTAGAGTGGTCTGAAGATCTTGCATTTAAAGCCCAATTGTGGGCAGATAAAGTGGCAAGAAAGAATGGTGGCATGCGCATTGTACTAGAACACGGAGATTCCGGCGAAAACATTGCTAGCGGATTTGTTACTGGAGACCCTCCAGAGACACGTATTTTTAACGGTTGGGGTGAAAATGAAAAACCAAATTTTAATCCGGCAACCCGGAAATGTTATGAAGGCAAGGTGTGTGGACATTACACACAGATTGTTTGGAGAAAAACCACCAAAGTTGGTTGCGGTGTGGGTGTTAATAAAAACGGTGAGTATATTTTGGTTTGCAACTACGACCCAAAAGGGAATTTTAACCGAGAGGCGGCTTTTTGAGAGTTATTTGAATGAGAAAAAGCCATCCTTCCACCGCGTGCCCAGAAGAAATAGTGGTGGCACGAGGAAGATAATAAGGTTTCATATCAATTCAAAGTCTCCCTTTGAAGGGAGATATAGAGGGATATTTTATAACTTAAAATTTTCGAGATACTTAAATTCAACAATGTCCCGAATATTTAAAAAACCCTAAGTAAAGCATACACTAAACAAATAAAAAAAGCCCTGCAAATTGCAGGGCTTTTTTTATTATTAAGATACTTCGACTACGCTCAGTATAAGCGACCTCTAAAGATTTACGTTGTAAATCTAAGAGTCTGCTTACTTTACTTCTTCGAAATCTACGTCTTCAACATCGGCATTCTCATCGGTAGATGAAGTTCCGGCGTCTCCTGCAGGTTCACCACCTTCAGGTGCTCCTTGACCATCGGCCTGAGCTTTGTACATTTCTTCAGAAGCTACCTTCCAAGCTTCGTTGATCTTATCCAACGCTGGTTGAATAGTTTCAACTTCCTTAGTTTCGTAAGCTTTCTTCAATTCTTCAAGAGCAGCTTCGATTGGTGCTTTCTTATCATCAGATAATTTCTCACCAAACTCCTTAAGTTGCTTTTCAGTTTGGAAAATCATTCCATCTGCTTCATTCAACTTATCAGCTTTTTCTTTCACAGTTTTATCTGCTTCTGCATTTGCTTCAGCTTCCTGCTTCATCTTCTTGATTTCTTCTTCGGTTAAACCAGAAGAAGCTTCAATACGAATATCCTGAGATTTGTTAGTAGCCTTATCAGTAGCACTTACTTTAATGATACCATTAGCATCAATATCGAAAGTAACTTCAACCTGAGGTACTCCTCTTTGTGCTGGTGGAATTCCATCTAAATGGAAACGACCAATTGTCTTGTTATCCGGCGCCATTGGGCGCTCACCTTGAAGTACGTGGATCTCAACACTTGGCTGATTGTCGGCCGCTGTAGAGAATACTTGTGACTTCTTAGTAGGGATGGTTGTATTCGATTCAATAAGTTTGGTCATTACACCACCCATTGTTTCAATTCCAAGAGATAATGGAGTTACATCTAGCAACAATACATCTTTTACATCTCCTGTTAATACTCCTCCTTGAATCGCAGCACCTACGGCTACAACCTCATCTGGATTTACACCTTTGTTAGGCGCTTTTCCGAAGAACTTCTCAACCGCATCCTGAACAGCAGGAATACGAGTCGATCCACCAACAAGAATGATTTCATCGATATCAGATTTCTTAAGACCTGCAGCTTTCAAAGCAGTTTCACAAGGCTTTATTGTTCTTTTAACCAAGTCGTCGATCAATTGCTCAAACTTCGCTTTAGTCAACGTTTTCACTAAATGCTTAGGTCCGCTAGCGGTAGCCGTTACATAAGGTAAGTTGATTTCAGTTTGTGCAGCAGAAGACAATTCAATTTTTGCTTTCTCAGCAGCTTCTTTCAAACGTTGAAGTGCCATTGGGTCTTTTCTAAGATCCATGTTTTCTTCAGTTTGAAATTCATCAGCCAACCAGTTAATGATTTTTTGATCCACATCATCACCACCTAAGTGTGTATCACCATCGGTAGATAATACTTCAAATACACCATCACCTAATTCAAGGATAGATACATCATGCGTACCACCACCAAAATCGAATACTACGATTTTCTGGTCAATACCTTTTTTGTCCATACCGTATGCAAGTGCTGCAGCAGTAGGTTCGTTGATAATTCTACGAACTGTAAGTCCGGCGATTTCACCAGCTTCTTTAGTTGCGTGTCTCTGACTGTCATTAAAGTATGCTGGAACAGTAATAACTGCTTCAGTTACTGTTTGACCTAAATAGTCTTCAGCCGTTTTTTTCATTTTCTGAAGAATCATCGCACTCAATTCCTGAGGCGTGTACATTCTTCCATCGATATCTACACGAGCCGTATCGTTATCACCTTTAACTACTTTAAAAGCAGCGCGATCCGCCTCATTTTTAGATTCCGAAAACTTATTCCCCATAAATCTCTTTATAGAAGATATAGTTTTAGTTGGGTTGGTCACGGCTTGTCTTTTAGCAGGATCCCCAACTTTAATTTCTCCACCTTCTACAAAAGCAATTACAGAAGGAGTTGTTCTTTTACCTTCGGCATTAGGAATTACAGTTGGCTCGCTACCTTCCATAACAGCCACACAAGAATTGGTTGTTCCTAAGTCGATTCCAATTATTTTACTCATAGTGTTATAATTATATGTTTTATTGATTCTATTTTTATTTACGAGTTGTATATGGCAATCTTTATGCCACTAGAAATATTCTGACAGGTTGTCAGAATGCGCTATTCAGTAGGCTGTAAGCTGTAGGCAAAATTAAATTAAATGAAATTGAATATTGAGTATTTTTATATGGGGCAAGCTTTCACTACTCGCTTTAAATTGTCTCCCTGAGCGCTCCCGATTCGTGGGGAGAAGGGTCTAGACAATTTAAGAGCTCAAACATACCGTTCAATCCCTCTTGCAAAAAAGCTGAGATTATAAATGATATGTTATAACAAAACATATAGTGAAGTGCTTCTAGATACTTTTTCAATAAACCTTTTAGGATTTTGTGAAACACACGAAGTGAAACTCTTATTAAAAGCAGACCCTCCGTCAGTTCGAGTGAATTGTGAGCTGCGACAGCAGACTTGCAATTTATATCGAGAACAAAAATCTCAATCATTTATCCAAACACTATCCAACATCTCCTCCACATCCGGCGGTTCGAACCATGATTCCATAAATTCAAAATTCTCATCAGTCACTTCAAATTCGAAGGATGCCCCTTTTTCCCTGTTGCGTTTCATAATCCGTTCACGCCTTATTTCCGAAGGAATATCCAAAAAATGTAATTTACACTCCATATTATTCTCTTTCGCAAATTGCCGAAACTTCTCTCTGTGTTCTCTTTTGGATAGACCGAGATCAAGAATCGAATCAGTATCTGAAGTTTCCAATTGCAAAATCAAGGACATCATTAATTTTTCTACTCTCTCGATGCGTTCCAGAAACCAATCGAGACCGTCCTCATCTGTCTTATCGGGGAGAAACAAAAGTTTATTCCAAGTATCGATTGAAAAAACGAGACCCTTGGTTTCTTCTTTTAATAAATTGGAATAGGTCGTTTTACCAGAACCGGTATTACCTACAATAAGGTGTATCATAAATTGGATTAATCGGTCATAAAAACATCAAAGTAAAACTGTCCCGCCCAGCAATTGGCAGACTGATCACCAAAAACATCAGTCCGGGTAATATTCATAGTAAGTGAAGTAGCAGATTTAGCAGCATAATTCAAACTAAATGTATCGGGAAAAGAACTATTATTATTCGCACTAAAGATAAAACCTAAAGGAGTAAAAGGTAAAGGTGGAGAAAAGTCATATCGAACTTGAAGCCGCTCCGGTCGAAGTGGGGCAGCCAAAACATCAATTCCTCCTCCGCTTATTACAGTTCCTGCCGTTGTTTGACGCGCCAGTACTTGCCAATTCACAGTTGTGGGTACTCCTTTTATAGTAACAGAAAAAGTACCGGTACTTCCCACCGAAACCACATCACACATAGGAATTTCCATGCCCGAAAATGATACGATTAATGGAATATCTGCTATATCTGCATTGGTAAGTTGCTGCCAGGTTGCATTTCCATTAGCATCCGAAATTAGCGCTTTACCAGTTGCCTGATTCCCGTCTACCAATCGCAATGCAGGCGGTGCAGCCGAAGAAATCACGACATCATCTATAAAGGCGGCATCACTTCCGCTACTCGCACTAACATCTTTTTCATAAGCCCATCTTAATGTATTAGTACCCTGAGCCAAGGCGTACGTTTGTTGTGCATAACTCAAATTACCAGACCATTCATCCTGTTGCAAACCGTTAATGTAAAATCTCAAAAAATCGAAATTCACCTCACTGCTCACCGACGAATAAAAGCTCAAAGTAGCTCCTCCTGCTGGAATGTTTGCTGCATATTCCATATATGTGGTTTGGTTATCAGATATTGCCCCCGAGCCTGCCGCGCTACTTCCACTATTAACCGTTGTTGTTTGTAAAGCCCAATTTGCATCTCCACCAGTAGTAAAAGGTGTTATTGCACTTTCAAAATCCTGATTAACGATGGTCATCGCACTCCCAATACTTTCTATATGAAGTTTGGTCGTCGGAGTAGCTGTTCCTACGCCTACATTACCCGAATTTGCATTGTATATATCGTTTGCCGATGCCGCCCAGTTAGAAGCTGCCCCACCACTAAAAGGTGACCAAACAGTACCATTCCAATAATAAAATCCGGCTGTTCCATCGGTTTGAAAAATTAATAAACCTGTCGCAGGACTAACGATTAAATCTCGTTCTGCCTGTGTTAGCCTTGGAATAAGAATTCCCGTTTCTGTGGAAGTTATATCCAAAGCAGCACTTGGATCGGGGGTTATCGTGCCTATTCCTACCTGTGCATGAATAGAAATTGAAAAAAGGACAATGAATACAAAAACTAAGTTCTTTTGTATCATAGAGTGAGGTGTTTGGTTAGTTTGATTTTTTAAATCATCATAATTTACCATTCTCAGTATCAGCTACCAAATAGTCTCTTGTCAATTCGATGAGTTCAATTGAATCATCTATGAAATACCCTTTTCATAACTAGTTTTGTCAGTTCGCTTCTCGATACATTTTTATAAAACCTTTCAGGTTTTATAAAAACACTCGAAGTGACAAGGAGTGCAAAACAAACCTCCGTCGGTTCGCTTCTCGATACATTTTTACAAAACCTTCCAGGTTTTACAAAAACACTCGAAGTGAAAAGGAGCGCAAAACAAACCTCCGTCAGTTCGCTTCTCGATACATTTTTACAAAACCTTTCAGGTTTTATGAAAATACTCGAAGTGACAAGGAGCGCAAAACAAACCTCCGTCGGTTCGAGTGAATTTGAATGAGCGTAGCGAATTAAAATTTGTATCGAGAACTTATTAACAATATTTTTATAACTTGGAATAATTCCATAATTTTGGAATATATCCAAATTAATGTATTTAAACACGCATACATATTATAGCTTACGCTACGGCACTATAAAGCCAAAAGACCTGCTGGAAACGGCTCAGGAGCTTGGTGTTGACTGTATAGCACTCACCGACATCAACAGCACTTCGGCCTGTCTGGATTTTGCACGTATGGCGCCAGAGCATGCTATTCGTCCGGTCCTGGGAGTAGATTTCCGAAATGGAGTACAACAGCAGTTTATTATGTTGGCGAAGAACAATGAAGGATTTTTAAATATCAATCGGTATCTGTCTTCCTTCCTTCGTGAAAACCCGGGCATAGATACTTTGGGTGAACTCGCTGCTGCTTCAAGCAAACTCCCTTCCGAAGCAACCATTCCGGAACGCGCAAAAATTCTTCCTTATACCTATATAATATATCCCTATGCTTCTTTTAAGGGAAACGAACTTTCAAAAAATGAATTTCTAGGTGTGAAAATGGAAGACATCAACCGCTTAAAATTCTCTCCCTGGAAGCATCGTTTGGAAAAACTGGTAATTCTTCAAACTGTGAGTTTTCAGAATAAAAAAGGCTTCAACACTCATCGACTGCTTCGGGCGATAGACAATAACACCTTATTAAGTAAACTCCCTCTTTCTGAACAAGCTAGCGAGAAGGATATTTTTCTCTCTTCGGAAGAAATTAAAGAGGCATTTGCAGCCTTTCCGAAGCTTATAGAAAACACAGAAACACTACTCGATCAATGCAACATTGCTTTCGACTTTTCGAAAGATACGCCCAACAATCAAAGCTCCTATACTCACAATGAAGCGCTTGATTTTCGGCTACTGAAAAAACTTGCTTATGGCGGAATCCATTACCGTTATGGTGTCCCCGATGATAATGTGTTGTTGCGTATTAAAAAAGAACTGGAAATCATTCAGCAAAAAGGCTTTGTTTCTTACTTCCTTATCAATTGGAAGATCTTAAAATATGCCCGCAGCAAGGAATATTTCTACGTAGGTAGAGGAAGCGGTGCCAATAGTGTGATTGCATATCTGCTTCGGATTACCGATGTAGATCCTATTGAACTGGATCTTTATTTTGAACGTTTTATCAATCTTTATCGTAAAAATCCGCCCGATTTCGATATTGACTTCTCATGGAAAGACCGTGATGATATCACCCAATTTATCTTCCGAAGCTTTAAAAATACCGCGCTGATTACGGTTTATAATACTTTTAAATACAAGGCTTCAGTAAGAGAATTAGGGAAGGTTTTTGGACTCCCGAAAGCTGAGATTGATGTGCTTTCCAAAGGGGATTACAATTACAATACACTAGACAAATTAACGCGACTGGTCATTGTTTATAGTAAGTACATTCAAGGGTTTCCTAATTATCTGGGGATCCATGCCGGCGGGATATTAATTTCAGAAAAACCCATTCATTACTATACCGCGACTTTTATGCCACCCAAGGGGTTTGCCACTACTCAATTCGACATGGTCGTAGCCGAAGATATTGGTTTGTATAAGTTCGATATTTTGAGTCAGAGAGGGCTTGGAAAAATAAAAGATGCTGTAGCAATTGTTCGGTACAATCGCCCCGAGCTCCCTCCTATCGACATCCATGACATTAAGCGTTTTAAGCAGGATGAACGCATCAAAGATCTGCTGCGAAATGCCAAGGCGATTGGTTGTTTTTATGTAGAATCACCTGCCATGCGTATGTTACTTCGGAAACTTAGGGTGGATGATTATCTGGGATTGGTAGCGGCCAGTTCGGTAATACGACCGGGAGTCGCAAAATCCGGAATGATGCGCGAATATATTTTAAGGTATCGGTACCCCGAGCGAAGAAAAGAGGCCCATCCTGTGATGCTGGACATTATGCCTGAAACCTATGGAGTCATGGTATATCAGGAAGATGTAATTAAGGTAGCTCACTATTTTGGCGGTCTAACACTCGGGGAAGCCGATATGTTACGAAGAGGAATGTCGGGGAAATTTAGATCCAGAGATGAATTTTTAAAAGTCAAACAACAGTTTTTCGACAACTGTCATAACAGCGGAAAACCGGAAGCTCTTACCCAGGAAATCTGGCGGCAGATAGAGAGTTTTGCCGGCTATGCGTTTGCCAAAGGGCATTCGGCTTCTTATGCTGTGGAGAGTTACCAAAGTCTCTTTTTGAAAGCCTATTATCCTTTAGAATACATGGTCGCTACGCTCAATAATGGCGGCGGATTTTACCGTCCGGAATTATATGTACATGAGGCGCGGATGCACGGAGGCACCATTCTCCCACCTTGCATCAATTACAGTTATTCCCAAACCATTATTCACGGAAAAGAAATTTACTTAGGTTTTGGGTTTCTGCATTCGCTGGAAAATAAGGTCATTAAAAAAATAACTTCGGAAAGAGATAGTAACGGCTATTTTATAAGTCTGGATGACTTCATTGAAAGAGTACCAATCTCTATCGAACAGATTAACATTCTAATAAAAATGAATGCCTTTCGGTTTACCGGAAGAAACAAAAGGGAATTGTTATGGGAGGCTCATATGAAGACTAGCAAGGTGGTAGTAGAAACACATATTCAAACGCTATTTAAAACAGAAAGAATTAGCTATAAAACTCCCGACCTACCAAACACCAGCTTAGAAGATGCTTTTGATGAGATAGAATTATTGGGATTTCCGTTATGCGACCCTTTTGAGTTATTACCAGACCCATCAACAAATCCGGTACGAGTAAAACACTTGCTCATTTTTGAAGGAAAGCAGGTCACAATTGAAGGGTATTTGGTTTCAATAAAAAACACAGCCACTTCCGATGGAAAAGGGATGTACTTCGGAACTTTTTTAGACAGAGACGGCTATTTTATCGACACAGTACATTTTCCGCAGGTAGCAGCTCGATACAGGTTTAGAGGAAAAGGAATTTACAGTATTACAGGCAAGGTGGTCGTAGAATTTGATTGTATTTCGATTGAAGTTTCTAAAATGGAACGCTTGGGAATGATCGAAGACCCCAGATATAGCGACGTATTACTCAAAGCAAATTCTGTGAAAAATTTTAATAGAAGAGTGAGGATTAATAACAGTAATAATTAAATGAATGATGTTAGTTCGCTTCTCGATACTTTTTTACAAAACCTTCTAGGTTTTATAAAAACACTCGAAGTGATAAGGGGAGCAAAACAAACCTCCGTCAGTTCGAGTGAATTGAATGAAGCACAGCGAAATTCAATTTGTATCGAGAACCGAGTGAATTGAAAAGAGCGCAGCAAGCTTGCAATTAATATCGAGAACCTAAAACACACCACTATGAAAACATACTATGTATACATTTTAAAATGTTCGGATGGATCGTATTACACCGATTTCACCTCTAATCTTGATGCAAAAATCGAGGTACATCAATCTGGCAAACGCAGTGATCTATACACTTTCCAGCGCGGACCTGTACAATTGGTCTTCTCTGCCGAGTTCAACGTTCCTATGTTCGCTATAGCCGCAAAAAAGCAAATTGGAAGGTGGTCTAAGGCAAAAAAAGAAGCGTTAATTAATGGGGAATTTAACTTCTCGGTACATTCATAGCTATAAAACACCTTTGTCGGTTCACTTCTCGATACATTTTCACAAAACCTTCCAGGTTTTTTGAAAACACTCGAAGTGACAAGGGGAGCAAAACAAACCTCCGTCAGTTCGCTTCTCGATACATTTTCACAAAACCTTCCAGGTTTTATAAAAACACTCGAAGTGACAAGGGGAGCAAAACAAACCTCCGTCAGTTCGAGTGAATTGGAATGAGCGTAGCGAATTTCCAATTTGTATCGAGAACCTAAAACACCCCCCACTATGAAGACATACTATGTATACATTTTAAAATGTTCGGACAACAGATACTATACTGGCTTTACATCTAATCTCAGCAAGAGATTTGAAGAACATCAAACTGGAAAATATAAAGGCTCCTACACTTGCAATCGAAGGCCACTAATCTTAAGTTTTTACACAGAATTTACCAACCCATCTATCGCTATTGAAACCGAAAAACAAATTAAAAATTGGTCGAAAGCCAAGAAAGAAGCTTTGATCAACGGAGCATATGATGAATTAGTAAACTTGGCTAAAAAAAACTTCAAATGACTTCTCGATACATTTTCTTCAAACCTTTCAGGCTTTGAAAAAAACACTCGAAGTGACAATGAAGAGTAAAATAAAACCGCAGTCAGTTCGCTTCTCGATACTTTTTTACAAAACCTTCCAGGTTTTATAAAAACACTCGAAGTGACAAGGGGAGCAAAACAAACCTCCGTCAGTTCGAGTGAATTGTAAGCTGCGATAGCAAGCTTACAATTAGTATCGAGAACACACAACCCTACAATCTTTTAAAGTGGATCAAAACCGCCACATAGTACATATGGATCTGGACACTTTCTTCGTGTCTTGCGAACGTTTATTAGATAGCAGGCTTAATGGCAAAGCTGTTCTTATAGGAGGCACTACCGATCGCGGGGTAGTTGCTTCCTGCAGTTATGAAGCTCGCAAGTTTGGAATTCACTCTGCGATGCCTATGCGTATGGCCAAACAACTATGTCCCGAAGCCATTGTATTAAGAGGAAACGCTGGAATTTACAGCAAGTTCTCCAATATGGTAACCGATGTCATCAAAGAAAGTGTACCTCTGTACGAAAAGACATCGGTAGATGAGTTTTATATCGACCTTAGCGGTATGGATCGTTTTTTTGGCTGTAACCAACTCGCAACCGAATTGCGGACGAGAATCATTAAAGAAACCGGATTGCCAATTTCTTTCGGACTCTCAATCAATAAGACGGTTTCCAAAATTGCTACAGGAGAAGCAAAGCCGAATAACCAAATACAGATCATAAAAGGTACCGAAAAACCATTCTTATCACCTTTATCGGTTCGTAAAATCCCCATGGTTGGTGAAGTTACGTATCGTACACTCTGTGATCTAGGGATTAAGCAAATAAAAACGATTCAGGAAATGCCCATTGAAATGATGGCAAGAGTCTTTGGTAAAAATGGCATGGTGATCTGGAAAAAAGCCAATGGTATCGATAATTCTCCGGTCGTACAGTATACCGAACGCAAGTCCATATCTACCGAAAGAACCTTTGACAAAGACACTACCGATATTAAAAAACTGGAAGGGATTATCATAGCAATGACAGAAAACCTAATCTATCAACTTAGACGTGGCAATAAATTAACAGCTTGTGTTACCTTTAAAATCCGCTATTCAGATTTCCAAACCTATACGCAGCAAAAACGAATTCCTTATAGTGCTTCCGATCACAAAATTCTGCCGGTAGTAATGGATCTCTATAAAAACCTATATCAACGTAGATTATTAGTCCGTTTGGTAGGTGTGCGTTTTAGTCATTTGGTAGAAGGCGGACAGCAAATCGATCTTTTTGATGATAATGATAAAATCATTAATCTATATCAGGCCATGGATAAAATGCGGGAACGATACGGTGATAGAGCTGTTATAAAAGCTTCAGGTATGGGAGCAAAAAGTATAAGCCGTTGGAATCCCTTTACCGGAGAGCCACCTCCATTACTTCCAAATAGGAGAAGATGAAGACAGATGTTCAGTGTTCAGTGTTCAGTGTTCAGTGTTCAAATAAATAAAATCTGCGTTGAAATTCGTATTAACTGCTTCAGAAATAAACAACATTCAAATTCTTAAGAAGTGGAAATAATAGTACATTTACCCTAAGTTTTATTCTATGGAAAGTATTAGCGTTTTCGACATGTTAAAAATTGGTGTAGGACCATCAAGTTCACACACTTTAGGGCCTTGGCGTGCAGCAGGACGATGGATTGAAGAACTCAAAACCAAAGAGGTTTTTAACCAAGTAGTAGAAATTAACGTAGACTTATACGGTTCCTTATCTCTAACAGGAAAAGGTCATGCCACAGATATAGCTGTAATGTTAGGTTTATACGGATTCGACCCAGTAAGCTTTCCAATAGAAAAAATTGACGAAACCATTTCTTTTATTTCTTCAGAACAAAAAATAAAGCTCAACGACGAATTAGAGGTACCCTTTCTTCCGAAGGAAAACATAAAATTCAATAGAAAATTCTTAGATTTTCACCCAAACGGAATCACCTTCCGGGCAACATTGCAAAACGGCAAAAAAACATCATCTACTTTTTACTCCATTGGAGGAGGATTCGTGGTGAAAGAAGAACGAAAACGTGCTAAAGTGAAAATCGAAAAGTTTTCACATTTTCCATTTCCTACTGAAAAAGGAGTAGATCTTCTGTCTTACTGTAAATCTGAAGGAAAATCGATTAGTGAGATTGTTATGGAAAACGAACGATCCCTACGATCTGACTTTGAAATAAATGAGCAGTTAAAGGCAATATGGGATGTAATGCTCGATTCTATGTATGTAGGATGCCACACTGAAGGAAAGCTTCCAGGAGGACTTAACGTTAAGCGAAGAGCCTATGAAATAAATAAAAACCTCCTTGGCGAAGCCACTTATACAAATGCATTGGAATGGATCGCCACAATTCGCGATACTGAGGTGAAATTTAGACAGATTCTTAAGTATGTTTCTTGTTTTGCCCTTGCTGTAAATGAAGTAAATGCATCTTTGGGGCGTGTTGTCACAGCTCCAACCAATGGAAGTGCCGGTGTGATCCCCGCCGTATTAATGTATTATATGGTAATTGAAAATCACGATGCCAACTTTGAGGATATTCGTAAATTCCTTTTGGTAAGTGGTGAAATAGGTAGTCTGTTTAAGAAAGGCGCCACAATTTCAGCAGCAATGGGTGGCTGTCAGGCAGAAATTGGAGTATCCTCAGCCATGGCAGCAGGAGCATTAACCGAACTAATGGGTGGTAGCCCAGAACAGGTATTAATGGCGAGTGAAATAGCAATGGAACATCATTTAGGACTTACATGTGATCCAATTGGTGGTTTGGTGCAAATTCCATGTATAGAACGAAATGCTATGGGAGCTATCAAAGCAATTAGTGCCTGTGAAATGGCATTGGATAGCGATCCAAGTCAAGCTAAAGTGCCTTTTGATAAAGTAATTGAAACTATGTGGGAAACTGCAAAAGACATGAACACTAAATACAAAGAAACCAGCGAAGGTGGATTGGCCGTAAAGGTAAGTTTAAGTGATTGTTAAATCATAGTTTCATAATATATAATACAACAACCCCTTTCTTCAATAATTTTTCTTCGAACAAAATAACCTAATTTTAGTTACGTTATCTAGTTAACAAACTGAAGAACTGTTTGTATCTCCACAATATCTATATTTGTAAGAATTTTCTTAATATTTTAAATTTTAACATTTAAAATGCAATTTTAATCGATAAACTGTGTTTATTTATCGTTAAAATGTAACAATGCATATGTAATTACCCGAATTTAGAATCCTACATTATGAAAAAGCCCCTACTTTTATTTTTGATTCTTGCAACAATTTGCACTTCATCTTCCAATGCACAACAAGTTAATATTGATGGTCGATTGAAACCTTTATTGGACAATTTCTTTGAACTGTGTAAATCCTATAATATCGAATATAACGATAAACTTTTTGCATTAAAAAAAATAGCAGTTGTAGATGACTTAAACACATCGCAGCGCGGATCCACTTTAGGTATGCTGCAAAGAGATGAATTTAAAAATGTGGAGAACATCGTGGTAAATTGGATAGCAATGTTAGATCCTGAAATCCTAAGAGTTGTAGCTTTTCATGAGTTTGGACATTACTTCTTAGAATATGATACTCATGTATGTGATGACTGTGGAATTATCATGTCGGTCGTTAACTCAAGTTATTTTGAAATAGCCAACGATTGGGAGAATCAAATAAAAATTTTATTTGAACAATCACCTGTCTATCTCCGAAATCAGAATTCGATTGCGACAAAGGTTGCTCAAGCATATCCTATGAACTAGTTTGAACAGAATTTATTGACTGCAACCTTGTCTTCTTCTGGAATCAATAATATTTAATATTTTCCAACCGTTATCGGTTTTTACAAGTGTAAAACAATTTGCACCACAGTGACTAAATTTGCCATTTAACCAGAATTCATAATCTGTCCATGCTAATCCAAGATTACCATCTTTAAAGCCTTTAAAACTGAGTAACTTTTCTTCCCATTTTTGATCAGCCGGCCTATTGGCGATGGCTGTAAGAAAATCTTTACCTGTTGACTGGGAAACTACATTCGAGCCATCCTTGGCAATAAAAGCAGTTTGCAAACTCATATTTCTGTCCATCACAGAGCGCATTAACAAAGTATCTCCTTTGTGAAATCCTTCAAAAAAGGTTTGAATTATCTGTTTTGCCCCATTTTCATTTAAATCGTCTTGCGAAAAACAATTGAAGAACATGGTCATACAAATTATAAACGGCAGAAACTTCATGATATATTTTTTTAAGGATGAGTATCAAAATTAGTACTTTTACATTTCAATTTCAGAAAAAATATGTCAACAGCAAAAAAAGAGTATAAACGCATCACTACCAAGACGTTAGTCGATATGAAAAAAAGAGGTGAAAAGATCTCTATGCTTACGGCATACGACTACACCATGGCAAAGATTGTTGATGGTTCTGGTATCGATGTTATTCTGGTAGGTGATTCTGCTTCTAATGTAATGGCGGGACATGAAACCACTTTACCTATTACTCTGGATCAAATGATATATCACGCTGCTTCAGTAGTACGTGCGATAGAGAGAAGTCTTGTTGTTGTCGATCTTCCCTTCGGAAGCTATCAAAGTGACCCAAAAGAAGCGTTGCGCTCTGCCATACGAATCATGAAAGAAAGTGGAGCACATGCGGTTAAGATGGAAGGTGGAAGAGAAATAAAAGAATCTATAAAACGAATTTTGAATGCCGGAATTCCTGTAATGGGACATTTAGGACTCACACCTCAATCTATATATAAATTTGGGACATACACTGTTCGTGCAAAAGAAGATGAAGAAGCTGAAAAGTTAGTTGAAGACGCGTTACTTTTAGAGAAAGCGGGATGTTTTGCAATAGTAATCGAAAAAATTCCTGCTAAACTAGCAAAACGAATAGCGGAGAAACTAACAATTCCCATTATTGGTATTGGTGCAGGAAATGGTGTCGACGGGCAAGTCTTAGTAACACATGATATGATAGGCATGACCCATGAATTCAATCCAAGGTTTTTAAGAAGATATCTCGATTTGTATTCCGAAATGACAAATGCTTTTAGTCAGTACAGTAAGGATATAAAGAGCGGTGATTTTCCAAGTGATTCTGAGCAGTACTAAGTTTTGAATCACCTTCCCACCTTAGTTTTTTTCAACATTTAAAATATTATTCATCAAACTACTCAGCAACAAAAACAACTTACAAGTTCTCTTTGAAGATAATCATCTAATTATCATAAATAAGAGACCCGGTGATATTGTTCAGGGAGATAAAACGGGTGATAAACCATTATCGGAGGTGGTGAAAGAGTATATCGCTGAAAAATATAACAAACCCGGAGCAGTATATCTGGGAGTTGTCCATCGACTTGATCGACCCACAAGCGGCATTGTGGTCTTTGCGAAAACTTCGAAAGCACTAAGTCGTCTTAACAAGCTTTTCGCAAATAGAGAAACCAAAAAAACTTATTGGGCAATTGTAAAAAATGTGCCGGAAAAGCCTTCAGAAAAACTTATTCATTTTTTAAAAAGAAATCCGAAACAAAACAAATCCTATGCTCATATAAAGGAAGTTCCGGAGAGCAAAAAAGGCGTGTTAACTTATAGTATCGTTAAGACGTTAGACCGCTATTCACTTTTGGAGGTGAATCTAGAAACCGGAAGACATCATCAAATTCGCTCGCAGCTATCTGCAATTGGGAGTCCTATAAAAGGTGATTTAAAATACGGATTTGATCGAAGCAATAAAGACGGAAGTATTCATCTTCATGCGAGGCAATTACAATTTATACATCCTGTAAAATTAGAGCCTCTAGAAATAGTAGCTTCACCACCTGAAGATCCAATCTGGAATGCATGTAGTTAAAGCATCATTATGTCATTTTTAAGCGCATACAAAACGAGCCCTACCCTATTCTTAATTTCGAGTTTATTAAACAATTCTTGCCGATAACCATCGATGGTCTTGGGACTTAGATTCATTACGCTCGCTATTTCCTTATAGGTCATTTCACTACATGCGAGCTTCATAAAACGAATCTCATTTTCTTTAAACACAGGTGAATCATTCTCATTATCACTATTTAAAGAGTGTAATAGAGCAGCGGCAACTTTATCGGAATGGTAGTATCCTTTTTCCTTTACTTCATAAAGTGCTTCTTTCAGCTTATCGGGATGTATATCCTTTAATAAATAGCCTTTGGCTCCATTACAAAGCATTTTCAAAATGACCTCTTCGTCATCTTCCATCGATAAGGCGAGTACCTTAATTTTCGGGTGGTTTTCTGAAAGCCAGATAATGGTATCATGACCATTCATCACCGGCATATTTATATCTAATAAGATAATTTCAGGTAAGATATCATTTGATTTTATTTTCTCTTGAAGATCTACCCCATTTTTAGCATGATACAATACATTGAAGCCAGTAAACGAGTGGATTAGTTTTTCCAGCGACTCAGCGAAAAGTAAATGATCATCGACAATAACGACATTAATTCCTGGGGAGTTGCTCATTTTTGTATGGATAGTTTAACATTAGTGATGTTCCTTCACCCACCCTTGAGGTGATGGTTAGATTTGCATTTAAAAGTTCGGCTCTACTTCTCATAGTTTCTAAACCTGAACTATCTGTTTTTTGTTTAGAATCGAATCCTACACCATCATCTTCTACTTTAATCTCAAGCATCGTCGCTTTATAGTCTAAAAGTACAAATAATTTCTTTGCTCTCGCATGTTTAATGACATTTGAGAAGAATTCCTGCAAAATTCTGAAAACGATAATCTCGTCACTACTTTTTAATGGAACCGACACACCCTTTACTAAAAGTTCGGCTTTTAAAAAGTTTAATTTATTGAAACGCTCTAATTCCAAATTAACAGAGGTTACTAATCCATTCTTCAAAATCACATCATTATTCAAGATTTTAGATAATGTCCGGATCTCTTGAACGGCGTCTTTAACTACATCTTTTGTTTCGTCTATTTGAGGATGAAATTTCTCCGGCGTATTATGACCCAGCATATTTAGTTGAATATTAACCACCGACAGTAGTTGTCCGATGTTATCATGTAATTCCCAAGCAATATTTTTAAAGGTCTGTTCCTGAATTTCAAACTTAGACTTTTCAATTTCCTTATCAAATTCTTGTTCTGCTTCCCATCGTTCTAATATAAATCTGTTTTTACGTTTTAAGAATGCAAAAAAGAAGAGTACTACGAATAATACTAAAAGTAGAATTACTGCAATAAAATAAATAATTAATAAGATTTCTTCCTTCTTGAGCATATAATGAATCCTAAAATATAAGTCGAATATAGAAAGATATTACCATAAAGTAATACCTTGATTCTTAATTGTACGTAAGAGCGATTTTCAGATTGAAAATATTCAGAGAAAATATCCAATGGTGTAACGCATAAATGAAATATCAGCGCGCCAACCGAAATGTAGATCGGAAGAAACCGTTTTAAGTTCAATAATACATCACTACGAAGCAGTTCGAAATAAAAAATAAAAATTGTAGATAGTAATAGTAAGGTTCCTGTTATACTTGTAAAATGAGAAGTCCCTTTAAAAAATACGTCAGAGAAAACTAAATAGATAAAACCTAAAATAATATATGCAACAATGGCATATTTTAATATTTGTCGAATCATATTCCCTTTTATAAAAAATCTGAAAAAATAGATATAGAAGGCAAAACTCAGGATAAAGAAGATATTATAGACCCAATAATTATTGCTGAAATTTGTATTTTCAACAAAGGAAAAATAGCGATAGTCTGAGTAGTATCCTATAACAGCATACAAGCTAAATATTTCAATGAAAAAAGTGACCCAGAGAAGATAAACGAAATATTTCGTGATTATTAATGAAGGAACCTTTCTAATATAGTAACTGCCGGCAATCGCCGCCATTAATTCCATTGACAAAATAGGAACGATATGTTTTAGAACAACTGCTAGTTCCAATTTTTAATAATTGTTCGGTGGCCATCCTGTTACTCCTCCATTTAAAGGATCAATATTATAATTGTTATTTGAAGCACTAGAATTTCCGTTAGTAGGTGCCAAGATAACAGTTGCCTTATTGTTCGAATCAGTATTATGAGCAGCAAAATAAACTCGAACTCCAGGATTAATAATTCCTTGTGAGGCTGACATTTCTTTTACATAATCTAAAAATTCCTGTAACTCATCTACACTCCAGAATACTTCTCGGGAGTCATCACCTCCAATTAAGGTTTTTAAAGTCGCTGCACGGCTAGTTACCCAGCTTGCTTGTAATTCTTTTCCTTCTGTAACACTAATGCATTTGGTTGGTTTACTCATGATTTTTTATTTGTTTGGTTAATGGAGTCTCGAAAATAAACAAAATGAACTGTTTTCTTTCTTTCAAAACTGACAAAAAGGTAAAAGCCGTCAAAAAACAGGGTTTTCCCCCTATTTAAAAACAAGTTTTTCCCCTTACAAAAATAATGTAAAACACTTTGTTTTATTCGGTAAAAACCTCTTGTACAGGTGTTTAAATAAATTTAGCTTTGACAAGCTTTTACACAACTAACAGCAAATTTATTCAACCTCACAGCAATGATTTACGAAACACTTGAGATCATAAAGGATGAAATTTCCGCCTATCTCAACACAAAATTTACCGACGAAGACCTGGACGACAATCAGGTTGTGCTCGAAAATGTTTCCAAAGTAGACGACCAAAGTATTACTACAATGAAGGATAAGGTCGTACTAACTCTCTTGAATATTGAGGAAGAAATATCATTAAAGAACAATCTGAATATTAAAATCAAAAATGGTGAAACCGTTTACAAGAATAATCCCGTGAACCTAAATATTTACATTCAATTTTCGGCCAATTACACCAGCTACACCAAATGTCTTATAGCGATATCACATATTATCGCATATTTTCAGTCTAAGAAAATATTTACACAGACCAACACACCACTAAGTGAAACTACTTCTGTAACTCTTGATTATTTAAAAGAATTCAGATTTACCGCCGAGCTCTATACACCCACATTCGAACAACTTAATTATATATGGGGCACTCTTGGAGGAAAATCTCTGCCTAGTGTAATGTTTAAAGTGAGTCTGGTCAAAATTGAAAGAGACATTATCAACGACAAAGGAAAAGCGATTACAGAAATTTCAGGAATACTTCAAGATACAAATTCATGAGTTTTACAATAACATATAAAGTACTTTTTGAAGTAAATATTTATCATCATTACTTTTTAGATGATGGTGACCTACTATTCGATGATTCTCCTGAATTGAAGTTAGAACAGTTAAATAAGTATTTCTTGGATGATTTCATAACAATTATCCCTTCTGAAAAAACCCTTACAAAATTTATTGGTCAGAAAATTATTATGAAGAAAACAGCAAAAGGCTTTGTGGTTTCAACCAAAGCTGAAAAAACTGCCCCAGATACTTTCAATCCCTTTATTCAATTAAATCAAAATGACACTTTTACTTTTTTAATCTACGCAAAGGATGCGCTCTTCGAAAACTACTCTACAGTGCCCGGAAATCCATTAATTCCTTTCCACTTTGCCAATACTAAAATTAACCCTAACGATAACAACTATAAACCCATCGATTTGGATCAACTTCCACTAACTACAGCCATTAAAGATTATTCAATAGAACAAGACACTTTCGACATAATTGATTCTAACCTCACACCTATAGAAAAACAAAAATTACTGGGAGTCATCACTCTTAAAATGAATGCTGACGAACCTAGTCAAAATATAATAAACGTTGACGGTAGCTTGAAAAACACCCCAAAAACATTTAAAATTCAATTTCTAAACAGACATACCAATTGGGTCTATAATAACGCCAAGGACGGAAGCTTCATATATGCAACTCCATCGACACATCCATTAGTAAAAAACGGCATTATCATAAACCCGGAACTGGAATTTGATGATAAAAAGTTGCCTTCGGCAGTTCCTAACCGACTGCTCTTTGTTAAAGACATAAACGGAAACATAACAGAAACTATTTCAGAAATATTTATATAAAAATTAAACTTTAAATTATGGCAACAACGTACAAAACACCAGGAGTCTATGTGGAGGAAATATCAAATTTTCCACCCTCAGTAGCGCAGGTAGAAACAGCTATTCCTGCTTTTATTGGCTACACAGAAAAGGCTGAGAAAAATGGAGTCAACTTACTAACACCTACTCGAATACCCACCAGAATTTCTTCGCTGTTAGAGTATGAAAACTATTTTGGAAAGGCGGAAAATGAAAGTGCTATTACGGTATCAATTGAGGACACCATAAATAGTGGAGATCCTTCTACTGTTCTTAAAAGAGTTATAAGCGTAGCCATTGCTTCAACTAGTCCTTATGTTATGTACTATGCAATGAGAATGTATTTTGATAATGGTGGTGGCCCATGTTATATTATTTCAGCCAATGATTTCGTGACTGGAGGGGGTAACTTAACCTTAACAGATTTAACAAATGGCTTAAACGCCGTTGAGGCATATGATGAGCCAACGCTTTTGGTTTTTCCTGATGCCAAAAACATGACCAATGTAGGTAATTACTATTCACTCATGAATCGCGCCCTAATGCAAAGTCAGAAGTTAGGGGATCGATTCACGATTATTGATATGCATAATGATGATAGCGCAACCCTTAGAGCCAGCAATACCTTAGGCAACGGTAAAGATCTATTGAAGTACGGCGCATCCTATCACCCTTATCTTAAGACCGTATTTAACTATTTATATGACGATGCAGATATCGTAATTAGCCATAATGTAACCGACCAAACGGCAACAGTCACAACTGGTTTATACGATACAGCAACTCTCGAAGATTTGACAGACAGTGTGCATGTAGCTTTCGATTTAGTAATGTTTAATTTATTAAAACTAGAGATCGAGAAAAAAACAGTCGTCCTGGCACCGAGTAGCGCGATAGCAGGAATTTATGCCAGAGTAGACAGCAATCGAGGTGTTTGGAAAGCTCCAGCAAACGAGTCCGTTAGTAGTTGTTATGAGCCAACTCAAAAAATCACACATGATGACCAAAAAGATCTCAATATTCATATCTCGGGTAAATCCATAAATGCTATTCGATCTTTTACAGGAAAAGGAATAATTGTTTGGGGGGCAAGAACATTAGCAGGAAACGATAACGAGTGGAAATATATTTCTGTTCGACGCTTTTTTAATATGGTTGAAGAATCTGTAATGAAAGCCAGTGAGCCATTTGTATTCGAATCTAATGACGCCAATACCTGGGTTAAAATTCGGGCAATGATCGAAAATTTTCTAACGCTTCAATGGCGTGCAGGAGCTTTAGCCGGCGCAAAACCCGAACAAGCATTTTATGTTCGTGTTGGTCTCGGTGAAACAATGACATCAGATGATATTCTCAATGGAATTATGAATGTTGAGATAGGAATGGCAGTAGTACGTCCTGCGGAATTTATTGTGCTGAAATTCTCTCATAAAATGCAGGAAGCTTAATTCTGAAAAAATTTAGAATTGTTAGTCTTTCTACTTCTGAAGTAGTCGAATAAACAACACACTATTAATAAAACTATTAACATTTAAATACACTAAAAATGGCCGAATCATATCCATTAGTAAAGTTCCATTTCTCAGTAGACTGGGCTGGAACAAATATAGGTTTTACTGAAGTTTCCGGACTGGATGTAGAAACCGAATTGATCGAATACAGACACGGTGCAAGTCCTGAATACAGCAAAATTAAAATGCCGGGGATGCAGAAATACAGCAATGTCACACTAAAACGTGGGACTTTTAAAAATGATAATGAATTTTTCCAATGGTGGAATACTGTCAAATTAAACACCATTGAACGCCGGGATGTAACTATAAAATTGCTCAATGAAGAACACGAACCCGTGATTGTTTGGAAAATTAAAAATGCTTTTCCAGTAAAAGTGCAATCCACAGATCTAAAAGGTGATGGTAATGAAACTGCAATCGAAAGTCTTGAAATTGCACATGAAGGATTAATCATCCAAAACGGCGATTAATGAGTACCTATTATCCACCTGTCAGTTTTCATTTTAAAGTTGAATTCCTCGGAATTACAACTCAGGAAAACGATGTACAGTTTCAATCTGTTTCTGGGCTTTCAGTAGATCTGGAAACAGAAGAATTTGCGGAGGGTGGAGAAAATAGGTTTAAGCATAAATTTCCTGTGAGAACAACCTATCCTAATCTTGTTTTAAAACGTGGATTATTAAAAGATTCAGTTCTCATAGCATGGTGCAGGGCAGCAATTGAAGGTTTTCAGTTTCTGCCAATCGATCTCACGGTAAAACTACTTAACGAGAAGCATGAACCGCTACTAACTTGGAATGTTGTACATGCATATCCTGTTAAATGGAGCGTAGAAGATTTCAACGCCGAAGAGAGTAAAGTCTCCATAGAAACAATAGAATTAGCGTATAACTACTTTAGAATTATTTGATATGCCTATCGAAATAAAAGAATTACACATTAAAATAAATGTGGATGATAATCAGCAAACCAATGCTACTTCAACTAAGGAGCCAGGACAGATGACCGATAAGGTTATAAGAATGTGCGTAGAACAAATGATGCAAATTGAAACCAGAAAAAACGAACGATAAATGAACACCGGTCTTCTAAAAAAACTAACGATCAAAGCCTATAAGGATGATACGTTTAACGAGCTGATAGCAGACGGTAAATTTACCTCGCTTCTCAACCCGGAGAACTATGCCTTTAATTACAAAGTAGAATATAGTGAAGCGCAGGGAATAGGAACCAGTGCAACACAGCCAAAATTCATTCGGTCCTTGCCACAAGATCTCTCGTTGGAATTTCTATTCGACCACACCGGAGTAATGAAAGGACTTAAAAATCCGTTGGGTGATGGAATAATTGGGGAGATCGAAAAATTTAAACGAATTGTGTTCGATTACAATGGGGAGCAGCATAAACCAAATTACGTGATGATAGGTTGGGGTTCCCTCCTATTTAAAGGCGTATTGGCCGATATGTCGATCGAGTTTAAGTTGTTTGCTCCCGATGGGACACCACTTCGAGCTATTGCAAAAACAAATTTTAAAGGATCGGTTGAAGATGACCTTAGAGTTGCTAAAGAGAATAACAGTTCCCCAGATCTTACTCACATTCGAACTGTGCAAGAAGGTGATAGTTTGCCTCTAATGACCTTCAGAATATACGGCGATTCTAAGTATTATCTGCAGGTTGCCAAAGCAAATAACATTTCAAATTTTAGAAAATTAAAAACCGGTCAGGAAATTATTTTTCCGCCAATTGAAAAAGTTTCATAAATGAATAACAGTAGAACAATAGCGACTCCTCGAAGTGCGGATCTTGTCACCTTCAAAATTCTAATTGATGGGACAGAAATTCCTTCGGTTTATCGTGTAAAAAATATCGCTGTTGAAAAAGAGGTAAACCGAATCCCGTTCGCGCAAATTGCCTTTTACGATGGAGAAGCATCTTCGCAGGATTTTAAACTTAGCAATGAGGATCTGCTTATTCCAGGCAATAAAATTGAGATCAAGACAGGATATCATAGTGATGAAGCTACCATTTTTAAAGGCATCATAATTAAACAACATATAAAAATTAGAGAGAATACTTCCATTTTATTAATTGAATGTCGGGATGAGGCGGTTAAGTTGACTATAGGACGTAAAAGTGCCTACTTCTATGAAAGTACCGATAGCGACATTATGGAAGAAATCATTGATAAATACGGGCTGGAATCTGATGTAGAAGCTACATCTTTCACTAATAAAGAGATGGTGCAGTATCAGGCATCCGATTGGGATTTCATCATGACAAGAGCGCAAGCCAATGGCAAAATATGTACGATAGATGACGGCAAAATAACAATCGCAAAACCCGATCATACACAAGAGGAGATTGAAACAGTTGCTTTTGGAGCCACGCTTTTAGATTTTGACGCAGAAATGGACGCCAGAAATCAGTTTGACACCATCACATCTTATGGTTGGAATCCCACCGATCAGGAAATCGTAGAAGCAGAAGCTACTAATCCAAATCTGCCTTTGAATGGAAATATATCGGCTTCCGATTTGGCCGCGGTAATGGGACTAGATAATCTTCAGTTAAAGCATGGAGGTAATTATAATGCCTCACAATTGCAGGACTGGAGTGATTCGAAAGCATTATTTCAGCAAATGGCAAAAACGCGAGGTAGAGTTAAATTCCAAGGCATTTCCGAAGTAAAACCCGGAACGACTCTAAAATTAGAAGGAGTTGGTGATCGCTTTAATGGAAAAGTATTCATCAGTGCTATTCGTCATCAAATTACAGATGGCAATTGGACCGTCGATGCAGAATTTGGAATGAACCCTAAGTGGTTTAGTGAAACTTACGATATAAATCAGCCCTTAGCCTCTGGACTTCTACCTGCCATCAATGGTTTACATATAGGAGTGGTTTCTCAATTGGAAGACGACCCTGAAGGGGAAGATCGCATTTTAGTGCAAATTCCTATTATAAATAATGAAGAACAAGGTATCTGGGCTAGGATCGCAACATTGGATGCTGGCGAAAACAGAGGCTCCTTCTTTCTTCCTGAAATAGAAGATGAGGTGATAATTGGTTTTATTAATGACGACCCAAACCATGCAGTGATTCTTGGAATGCTACATAGTAGCGCAAAACCTGCTCCACTAACAGCTTCAGACGACAATCATGAAAAAGGATTTGTGACAAGGAGTGAAATGAAATTTATTTTCAATGATGATAAGAAATCTGTAAGCCTGGAAACACCAGGTGGTAAGAAGATTATAATGGACGAAGATGCAGGAACCATTACCATCGAAGATGAAAACTCGAATAAAGTGGTGATGGACAGTTCAGGAATTAGCATGGAAAGTGCCGGTGATATTAATATTAAGGCGACCGGAGATTTAAATCTAGAAGGTCTTAATGTAAGTGCAAAAGCGAATGCACAATTCAAAGCAGAAGGCAGTGCTGGAGCAGAACTATCCACCAGTGCTGTAGCCGTTTTGAAAGGTTCACTTGTTCAAATAAATTAAGCATTGATAATTAAACATAAATAATTGACAATAAAAAGATATGCCAGCAGCAGCACGAATAAATGATATGCACGTTTGTCCATTAGTAACTGGAACCGTACCCCATGTTGGAGGTCCAATCTTACCACCAGGCGAACCAACCGTATTAATTGGTGGCTTACCTGCTGCAAAGGTCGGCGATATGGCAGTATGTACTGGTCCGCCAGATAGTATTATCACAGGCTCAGCAAGTGTTTTGATTGCTGGTATGCCCGCTGCGAGAATGGGTGATAGTACAGCCCATGGTGGGACGATCGTACTTGGTTTACCAACTGTATTAATTGGAGGATAATTATGAATTCAAAAACAAGTTTTTTAGGAACTGGCTGGAGTTTTCCACCCGAATTTCGCAAAAATGCGAAGGCGGTAATAATGACTTCAGATGAAGAAGATATTAAGCGAAGCCTGGAAATATTACTTGCAACACGACTAGGAGAACGAGTGATGCTGCCAAAATATGGTTGCAATTTAGACGAATTACTCTTTGAATCACTCGACCTTACTTTAAAAACTTATGTAAAGGAACTCATTAAAAATGCAATCCTTTATTACGAACCACGCATAGATGCTGATGAGATTGAAATTGACGAAACAAATGCGTTAAACGGCGAATTATTGATTGTCGTTAACTACCGCATTAGAATCACAAATGCCAGACATAACCTGGTGTATCCTTTCTACAAAGAAGAAGGCACTAATGTTTAAAAATTTGTAAATGAGCGAAAAATGCGAACATAACGACCTGCTATTACAGCGAAACGGTACTTCACAAAGTGAACGATATGTGAGCGCGTTGGATCCTGCTAGTGTGCAACTTCATGATTTGAATACTGAAGATTGGATGCGCTTTGCATTAAAGTTTTCTAAGGAAATTAATTATTTCGAGACTGAAACCAATGCCATTTCAGGAGATTGGGAGGAGTTTTTTATTGCTGAACCTGAAATACAACAATTCGTTCAAAAACTGGAACAACTCGGTTCTTCTGAAGTCTCTTCCGAAGAAATTAAAAGTGATATAAAATCGCATTTAACCCTGTTTGCTGCCTTCTTAAAACTGACCTCATTTTCGCAAGAACAACTAAATGGCTTAACTAAAAAGCATCTCGATTTTTATTATAAAAGAGTATTGCAACTTCAAAACAATGAGGCGGTAGAAGATAAAGTTCATATTCTCTTTGAACTAGCAAAAAAAGCAACAGAAGTTCGAGTAGAGCTAGGCACAGAACTAAATGCCGGGAAAGATGCTTTAGGATTAAAACGAACTTACGAAACCAAGAATGAGCTTATTGTAAATAAAACGCAAGTTGTTTCGCTTCGGAATGTGTTGCATCAAGATGGCGTTGGAATAAAAAACGCAATTGTTGCAAATTCATTCGATGGTTTGGGCGCCGATTTCCCGGAAGATGAAACGCATTGGTGGCCTTTTGGATATCCTTCAAAAGATCCGGCAATAACGGTTTCAGAACAATATCCTAATCTACCTTTCGCAAGAACAGGCTTTGGAATTGCATCACCCGTTTTACTCATGAATGAAGGCAAAAGGATAGTGATTTTCACTTTTGACCTTAGCACTTTCACTTCGCAAAAAATTAAAATTTCAGAAATTGACAAAGCAATTAATGTATTCTTCAGCGGAGAGAAAGAATGGATAGAAGGAACTATCCTCACTCCAGAATGTAGCATTTCAAATTCGAAATTGACATTGGTTGTTTCACTCAACGAAGGGGACGATCCGGTAGTTGCATATAATTCCGAAGTCTTGCTAGAGCCTTATAACACTACCGATGCTGTTGCCCGATTCTTAATTAAGAATGACAGCAAAAACACTAACGGTTATCTTTTTCAGAAAATATTTTCCGCCACTACTGTAAAAAATGTAACCATCGATATAGAGGTTGAAGGCATACAAGATATTGATGTTGAAAATGATCTGGGTGTACTCGATGCTTCCAAACCATTCTATCCCTTCGGACCGCAACCAGTTGATGGCTCAAATTTCTTTATTGGCTTACCGGAGGCACTTAATAAGGATTGGACTGATATAAATATCGATCTCAGCTGGAAGGACAAACCAGATCTCAGAAGTACCTATACCGCCTATCGTAGCCAATTTGCAGCAAACATTGGAAAAGCTAGATACACACTCACTGTCGATTCTAATGGATCTATTGGAGGAGAAACTGGACTGACCAGAATCGTTGAAAATGATGATTATTTTAAGATTGACTTAAAAGTGCTCCACAACGGGGTTTGGCAGGATATCAATTCTTATAATCTTTTCAATGAAGGTGGATGGGATATCGTTCCAACTACACAATTCAGTATTAAAGAAGAAAAGACATCTAAGGGTTTTCAGGATGTAAGTACACGGAAAATTGGAATTATAGGTAAAGGAGAAATCATTGGAAGAAGTATCACGAGTATAAGTGCCCCTAACTTCGGAAGACCAACTCAAAAATTTAGCGCGGCAGTTAAAAAAGGATTTATAAAAGTTATACTAAATCATTCTTTCTTACACGACATGTTTCCGAAGATATTTTCTGTTGCATTGTCTAAGGAAGATACTACCAACACTCTAATCCCAAATGAACCGTATAGTCCGCAAATCGAATCGATATCGATTACATACAAAGCTACTGCGAATCATAAAGAAAAGGAAGTAACATTATTCCACGAGCATCCCTTTGGTGTTTCTGAAGAATCTTTAGAGTTGAAAAAAGAATCGGTTTTAAAAAATGCAGATCGCGTTTTAAAACTGCTTCCTACCTACAATCAAGGATCGCTTTATATCGGCATGGAAAATGCTGAAAACTTGCAACAAGTCGCGTTGTTGATTCAGGCATTGGAAGGCAGTGAAAACCCTGAAACGCCAAACGAATTTGGACCAGATGAAAAACTAGAATGGTCTATCCTTTGTAATAATGAATGGTTATCACTCAATCAAAATTTCATCGTTTCAAATGAAACAGATAATTTCCTAAAATCGGGAATCATACGACTCTCTATTCCGAAGGAAGCGACCAATAACAACACCAAATTACCCTCCGGATTAGTTTGGTTACAGATTTACAACCCGAAAGATTATGATACTGTTAGTCAATTAATCGATATAAAGGCACAGGCAGTTTTGGCCCAGTTTGACAATAATAATAACGACCTCAGCCATTTGGAATTTGGTTTACCTGCAAAAACCATTGCAAAGTTATCAAACCGACTCGCACAGATCAAAGGAATAGAACAGCCTTTCAATTCATTCGATGGAAAAAACAAAGAAACAGATGCTGAGTTCTATCGTCGAGTTAGTGAGCGTTTACGCCACAAGCAAAGAGCGATTACCATTTGGGATTATGAGCATCTCGTTTTGCAACAGTTTCCGGATGTTTTTAAAGTAAAATGTATAAATCATACCACTACGAATTCATTCTTAGCTCCGGGAGAGGTCACCGTAGTTGTTATACCGAATATAGTTAACAAGAACGTCTACGATGCATACAAACCTCGTATAAGTAAGGCCAAACGGAATGAAATAGAAAGTTTTATCAACCTGCTAAACACTTTACATGTTGTGGCTAAAATAATTAATCCTGTTTATCAGGAAGTGAAAGTCACACTTAGCGCGAAGTTTTATCTGGGAATGGATGAAAATTTTTACAGCAAACAGCTTCAAAAAGACATTGCAAAATTACTATCACCCTGGGCTTTTGAAGAATCGGCAGAAATCACATTTGGTGTCACCTTACATGAAAGCACGGTTATAAATTATATTGAAGAATTGGGATATGTAGATTATATCACCGACTTCCAATTGCATCAACAAAGTGGGAAAACAGCAACTGGCGCGTCAATTTTTTCGCCGGTAAATAAGGTGGTGCCTGCCAATGCCAAAGTAATTCTCACATCAGTAAAGTATAGTGAACACGGAGTGACCCCAATTACAGCAGATCAAGGATGTGTTGTATTACCAACAGTAGTTTAAGTAGAAATCCATGAAAGAAGTAGTCACCATATTAAAAAATGTAGCCTCCAAGGACGGTTTGGATTACGATTTTCTTCGGAATACGGGTCTCGAGTATATTGAAAAAATTGGAAGCGATATCTGGACCGATTATAATGTGCATGACCCAGGTGTTACTATTCTCGAGATGCTCGCATATGCGATAACAGATCTATCGCAACGTATTGATATGCCCATTGAAAATTTATTGGCTTCGGATGAAAACAACCTTTCAAAGATGCACGAACAGTTTCTATCGGCTATAAATATTTTGCCTTCGAAAGCTGTTACAGCCTTAGATTACCGGAGTCTATTCAGCCATATAAAAGGGGTGAAAAATTCATGGATTAAAGCCCATGAACAATTAGTTCACATTAATTGTGACACACATCCTGCGCAATTTTCTTATACTCCATTTACCGAAGCTGAAAGAAATTTGACTCCATTCGTACTTAAAGGTCTTAACGACATCATCATTGATCTGGAGGAAGATGTTGAAGATCCTGATGCAATTTTAAATGTAGTTAGAAACGTATATCACAACAACAGAAGCCTTTGTGAAGATTTAGTAAATGTTACTGTCGTTGAAGAACATCCTATCGCTGTCTGTGCCTACATCGACTTGCATCCGGGAGCTGATGAGGAATATATTCAAGCACTTATTTATAGAGCAATCGATCATTATTTCTCCCCATCCGTGAATTTCTATTCCCTTCAGCAAATGTTTGATAAAGGCTATACGACCGATCAAATTTTTGAGGGTCCGATTCCTATAAGTGGTGATTGTACTTCTTTTGAAGACCCCAAAGGTGGATTTATTGATAGAAAAGAGCTCAGTGAAGCAGATTTACGTAAAGAAATACGCTTGTCGGATATCATCCAGCTTATAATGAACATTGAAGGAGTGAATATCGTTAAGGATATTTCAATTGGCAATTGTGATGGAAAACTAGGTCTGGAAGGACACTGGAATATCTGTGTAAAGGAATGGCATAAACCTGTTCGCTGCGATAAAAGTATTTTCAAGTTCTCTAAAGGCTTATTACCTATAGGAGTTAACGTGGCTAAAGTACAAGCTTTTATGGATCAATTGAAGGCCGAGGAAAAAGCAAAACAACTTGCTGTAACTACCCAGGATGTTGCTATGCCGCAAGGTGAGTATTCAGATGCCGGCAATAATACCACTATGCAAAACGATTTCCCTGATACTTATGGAATTTCAGAAATTGGGCTACCGGGAAATGCGAGTGTTTCAAGAAAGGCAAAGGCGAATCAATTAAAAGGGTATTTATTGTTTTTTGATCAGATTCTAGCCAATTATTTTCAGCATTTAGCTAAAGTGAAGGATTTACTTTCTGTAGATGAAAGTCTGAAGAAACTGTATTTAGATAATGTAGTATTAACAGCTTCGGAAGAATTAAAAGCCAAGCAAACCTTTTATTCGCAGGGTGTTGAAGATATTAAAGATTTCGACAACATAGTAGGAAATCCATTAGCTTATGAAGATAATCTCATCAATATCATGAATGAGGTGAAAGGAGATAATACGGGTGATACCATTTTCTACGAAAGAAGAAACATTTTATTAGATCATCTCCTCGGAAGGTTTTCCGAACGTTTTTCAGATTATGTTTTTATTATGAAAACTGTCTATGGCGATAGCACTTCTACCAACGATGATATTTTACGAACTAAACTTGACTTTTTATATAATTACAAACAAATTGGTTGCGAAAGAGGGATGGGATTTAACTATTGTCATCCTCTACAAACCGAAGGAGACGATGGCATTTGGGACACAAAAAATGTTTCAGGTGTTGAAAAGAGAATCTCCAAACTTTTAGGGATACAGGATTTTAGTCGAAGAGATCTTGTTTCAGGATTTCTGGAAGTATATGAAGAAAAAGACGATGATGATCTGGTAGAATATCGGTGGAGAATTAAGGGTGAAAATAAGATTCTATTGTCCTCTAGTAAACATTACCATACTCTTACTGCGGCATACGAAGAATTATATTTGGCGTATCACCTAGCCCGCAATCCTGAAAATTACGATCTTAAAAAAACGAAAAAAGGCACTAAAACTTATTTTAATCTTACCAATCCCGACATCACAGACGAAAATGATGAAGACAGGATTGTAGCAAGAAGAATTGCTTACACCAGTACTAAGGAAAAATCTGAAGCAGCCAGAGATGAATTAATCAAACTTATTAGAGAATTGAGTGCAGACGAAGGCATGTATATGATAGAACATATCTTGCTGCGACCGGATACAATGAATCTGGAACAATTCGATAACGATGGAGATTTTCTACCAGATGCTTCCCCTGAAGATTTTATGCCTAGCTGCTTGGATGAAAATTGCGAAACATGTAGCCCAATCGATCCTTATTCCTTTCGGGTGACAATAATTCTCCCTGGTTGGACGTATCGCTTCGGTAACATATCCTTCAGACGATTTGCGGAGCAACTTATTAGAGAAGAACTTCCGGCACATGTCTTGGCAAAAATTTGCTGGATCGGACAGCCTAAAGGACTAGTTCCTGACGAAGAAAATGATATGCTTCAGATTCAGAAGAAATACAAAGAATTCCTCAAAAAATTACACTGCGATACCAAAATTGACAGCAAAGCGAAGCTGAAGAAATATCGCAAGACAGTCAATGCACTCGTACTCTGTATGAACAAAATGCACACCATTTATCACTCCGGAAGATTACACGATTGTGACAATGATGAGACGGAAGAAATAGGAAACAAAATAATATTAGGTCAAACCAATATTGGCCAGCTTTAAAATATAATGTCATGGTAACACTCAAATTAAACGAAATCACGACCCAATACCGGTCATTTGTAGCAGATCAAGTACTGACTGCAAAACAACTCAATACCATCATTGACTATTTTGAAGATCAAAACAGACTAACACGTGTTTGTTTGAGCGGGGTTGGCATTGTTCACGGGTTAGATATACAGACAGACGGAGAAAAAACGGTTGTTGTAAGTCAGGGCTGTGGTGTAACTACAGATGGAGATCTTATTAAATATGAAGGTGCCACTTTTACCCGATTTAAATTATTTGAAGATACCGAAGCTGGTTATAGTAAGTTCGAAGATATCGGAAACATACTTGAGTTATACCCCGAAAAAGAGGGTAAAGATGCAAAAGCGGCAGAACTTTCAAAACTGAGTAATCTTTCAGAAAAAGTAGTCGTTCTTTATCTTGAAAACTACGAAAAAGAAGAAACTCCATGTACCTCTACAGATTGTGATACGCAAGGAAAAGAACAAATTGCCAAGATTAGAATTTTACTGTTTAACAAGGTAGATGTTGATTTGATGACGGCCTCAGACGATGTCTTTTCAGACAATGATACCATGGAGACGTATTTAAATCTTCCTCAGGTGGCGGTGAAAAGAGCTATACTTTCTCCAACCAATACCAGAACACATCTGGAGTTGATGGGAAATTTTGTGAAGGCAATCAATAACGAACCTTCTCCCCTTTCGAAATTACGAATTGGTATTTCGAGCCTTTATAAGGATTTTAACGGCTTACTTGATATTAAAGATGCTATAGGAAAATTCAAAAAGATAAACGACCAATTAAATATCATTTATACATTTTCAGGGAAAGAATTTCCGCTAGATATTCAATATCGATATGACCTTCTGAAAGATCTTGCAGACACCTACGAGGAGATCAAAAGATTATTATTCGATTTAAGAATCAGTGCTTGTCCTACAGAGGAATCATTTCCGAAACATTTATTATTAGGAGAATTAGACAAGGATCCGGAAACGCTATATTACCAATACCGACATTCCTTCTACCCCTCGCCCATTATACCACATAGCGATGAACGCATCAAGGAAATAAGATGTCTAATTGAACGAATTTATCTGATGGTTCATGAATATGATGTGGAAAATGAAGATCAAATTAAGATTACTCCATCGAAAATAGCAATGAATCCGGTGAGTAATCGAGCGATTCCTTACTATTATGAAACAACAAGACAGCTCATAAAAAAATGGAGCTACGATAAATACATTAAACAGGAAGCAGGTAGAAATTTAGGGTATCAATCTCAAGAACTCTCTGCTGCCGATGAAATTCAAAATCCGTTGGATTATTGTCTTAATAAAAACGACTTTTTCCGTATTGAAGGGCATTTAGGAAAAGATTATGCCACAGCACTTCGAACCATAGATGCTATCAAAAAACAAAAAGGACTTGCTTTCGATGTAAAAGTGTTGAGTGTTGATGAGACCATGGATGATATCAATATAGAAGATTACAAATGTCATTTTGAAGACCTTAATACCATCCTACTTGCATTCCTTAAAGAACAGGAATGTTTGTATCACGAAATAGCTTCTTTCTTTTCTGGTTTTAGTATTGCCGAGCCCGGTCGTAATAATTACTACAACCATGTTAAAGAGCTTTCAAAAGTAAAAGAATCTGCAACTTCTGGTAATACCGGTGAAATTTTTGTTTCTGGAACCCGGGTAACAGATCCGGCAATAGGAACTATAAAAGGCATCACCGCAGCTAAAGGAGGTGTTAATTTTTCTGGAGTAACCAACTTCCGCACTATTACGGCCGTTGAAGATGGATTGCATACCAATGAAGATGATTTAGGGTTTATCATTAAAGACGTATTTACGAAAAATTCAGATCGGGAGGCATGTGCCATTACAACCAAAATCGAAGATCGAATAAAAGAAATTGAAGTCATTAATAATGCATCGGCAGAAATCAAAGCAATAGCGATCACGCATCCTTATGAAATTCTTTCCTTTACGCGTGCCACTTCGAAGCTTATACCTACCGAAATTGCAGACATAAATAAAACTCGATTGGATAATTTCGGATTGGCTGTAAAGGAACTTTGTAAGCGAACGGATACATATCAAAGAGCTTTAAATACTGTTTTATACAAACCAGAAGCGACTTATCAAAGACGTGGTTTCGAATCAAGAGTTGAGTTACTATTAAATCAATTGCACGTAAATTGCTGTGCTGCGGAAAAGATTAAAGTCCTTATGGACGACATTGAAAAGCGCAAAGGTGAAATCCTCATTCAGAAAACACTATCGAAATTTATAGAGCAACATCCCGGTCTTGAACATACCGCCGGTGTGCAACCTGGTGGAACTTTTGTTATGGTTTACCTCGGAAAGACCCGCGATATAACTGTAGGAAGACCTACCGGATTATCGGTTGAAGCTGTCCCAATAAGAGAAGAACAAATCTTAGCGAGAGTCGAAGCGCCTACAACATCACGGACTTCTGCTACTAGCCGAACAAGTCGGGTAATAAAAGAATCTACCGGAATTATCAGCGCAACAAGAGTTACAGCCGCAACCACTCGCAATCCGGTATTAGGTTTAGAATTGTTGCAACCCGAAAGAGGTATTTTAGGGGAAGGTTTGTTTACAGGTCCTACCAGTTTCAAATTTTCTGAAAACACAGTTATCGGTGATTTTTCTTTGCCGTATTTATGCTGTTCAGATTGTGTGCCAATTAATTTTATGGTTCCGGCACAAAGGGTTTCCTTGCGACTTCCGGAAGCTTTTGTTTGCTTCAAAGAGGAAATGCCTCCTTTATTATTTGAAGTAATTCCAAACGATGGTATTGTTGAAGCAGTCACCGAAAACGGATTAAACGGTGGTGTAAGACTCAATGAGGATGATAGGTTTGTATTTGACCCTTCTTTAGTGAGTGAAGAGTTATATGGAAAAGAGATAAGCTTTACCGTAAATGGTCAATTTACGGATGCCAAAATAGTAGTATTCAAAAAACCGGAATTTGACTTTTTATCTTCCGAGCCACGTTATTCTCGAGATGGCAAGATTGCTGTGGTTAATTTCACAACTCAAGGAGACGAACTTCCGGAAGGTGTGACCTATCTGTGGGATTTTGGTGACAATACGATTCCGACGAATAGAAACGATGAAAACCCACGTCATGAATATTTCCTTCCTGTGAATGCAACTAATACGGTTACCGTGTTCTTAACGGTAAGTAATGGTCGCTGTTCAGAAACCATCGACCATAATATCGAGTTAATTGCAGAACCACAACCAGTTAATTGCGAAGAACAAGTGAAAATTAATTTAAAAGATGGACAAACTGTATTACAATCTATTGAAAAACTATCTTCTAAATTGAAAGAAGCTGTTTTAGATCCAACTTTACAACAATACGGGGAGATAACGAAAAATCCCGACCCTTTCATTTCCGGACAAAGAAATAACGAGTTTACGAATCGATTCATGCCAATTCTAGATGTGACAGTTGAGCATATTAAGAAACGTATGCAAGATCCGGAAGATAAAGATTTTCCAATACTCACAACTATATATCGCCTTCAGGTTCAGTTGATATATAACATTCTTGCTTGCCAAACAAAAGGCAATTTAAAAGAAGTTCAAGCTGTATTAGACTTTATAGAGAGAAATCTTCAGGAGTTCAGAAAAGATCCTGAGAATTTGGATATAGACCCGGACAAGAAATTACATGCCTTCTTAAAAGCATTGTCTGAGAAAAAAGATATAAACCCAGCTCTAAAAGATCGCATCATCAAATTAATAAGCATTCTTGAAGCAAAAAAGTAAATGGAGGATAGTAAACATATCATAAATGCAGTCTACTGCGAGGTAAATGCGCCTAATTTAATTACCGCCTATTACCTCAAGGATACTATTGATGTGTTTCTCAAGGAACAGATTTTTCCTGAAATCGAAGCTTATTTTGATCAGCTTTTAGGTAAAAACAGAAAGCAGATCTTTCGGTTCAACAAATTCAATCTAAATGTAAATTTTGATTCTTCTCGATCTTTGAAACAATTAAAACCCGCAATCTTAGGAGAATTAAAAAAACAGATTATTATTGAAAACAATTTGGGCGAAATCGTTGAGAGTGCCAATGTGGACCAAGTTTCGATTCAAAAAAGTGCACAAAAAGCTTTTCTTTTTTTTCTAGAGAACGGGACCTATCCATGGTGGTTTGATGATAGCTTTTCTTTTTCTGAAACTCAAATTGTAATGTTTCTTGAGAGTAAAACATTTAAGGCACAGCTGAGGCAGTCCCTAAGAAATGAAAGTGTGCGGAAAAGATTGATCTTTCAATTTGATGAACATATTTTACTAAAGATTTCGCTTGGTCTTATTTCTGAAAGAACTTCGGAAAAATCGCTAAAAAAAATAAGTATCCTACTTAGTGATCGACTTCAGTTCTGGGAGATACTTCTGAAGAATATAGCCGATAACAAAACTCAAGTACTTTCCGAAGTTAAAAAAGAAATAGATGAAAAAATTAAAAATACAATCGACTCCCCAGCTACTTCCGAAGAGAAGAAAATTGAAGGCAAAATAGATGTCTCAGAAACTGCCGATCTAGAGGAATTAGAACGAGAAGGCATTTTAGTAAATAACGCCGGCTTAATACTTTTGCATCCTTTCCTAAATCCATTTTTTGAAAAACTAGGCTTTATTTCAGGAAAAGAAATCATCTCATCAAAGTTACAAGAGGCAGTTCATGTTCTTCATTATTTGGCTACCAAAGAAGAAAATGCATTTGAACATAAACTAACTATGGAAAAGTACATTTGTGGTCTTCCACTAAAATTTCCAATAGAAAGACATTTCAAATTAACGGAAATACAGAAAGAAGAATGTGAGGAATTGCTACGTTCTGTGCTAGGGCATTGGGATGCTCTTAAATCGTCATCGGTTGATATTTTGAGAAACGAATTTATTCAACGTGAAGGAAAACTTTACATCACGAATGAAAAACATAAACTGTTTGTGCAACGAAAACCTTATGATCTTCTATTGGATAAAATCCCCTGGAATATTAGCATCGTAAAAATTCCCTGGAAAAAGAAAATCGTTTTTGTAGAATGGTAAGAAGTTGAAAAATGAAGAAGTTCCGTAAGAAAAAACAAGATTTAAACGTCGTGAAAGATTCGACGGGAACCTTCTTTCCTCCTATCCAAAAAAAAGCTGAAATTACCAAACCTGTATCATCCTTGGAGTTAGAAGCAGATATGGCTGCACAAGATGTTGTGATCAATGGCAAAAATAGCGCTGGGATCCATAAACATTCTGCAAATAATGAGTCTGCTACATCTGTAACTCCTAAACTTGAAAACCTACTTAGTAAGAGTAAAGGCCGCGGTCAAAATTTGGATTCAGGAGTTAGAAGTCAGATGGAATCCAGATTTGGAGCAGATTTTGGCAGTGTGAAAGTTCATAAGGATTCCAATGCTATTTCTATGAACAAACAATTGAGGGCGCAGGCTTTTACCAACGGACATGACATTTTTTTCAATTCGGGTAAATACAATCCGTCGTCCAAAAGTGGTAAAAAACTGATCGCTCATGAACTTACACATACAATACAACAAGGAGCTTCGGGCAATCAAATTCAAAGAAAATTGAGTGTCGAATCCAAATACCCCCAGGATTATATCAATGATGTACAACCTAATAAAAAAGGAACAGATCCATCAATCGGACTTCCCGACAAAAGTAGATTAGACCTTGTGAAATCCCAATTGGGGAAAATAAGTCCCGAATTTAAAGTTGACGGCTCTGGAAATGTAAAGAAAAGCCATAATAAAAGTGAAGCCGAACTCGCCGATGGTAAAAAAGGAACTGGAAATTGTTGCTTACACGTATTAACAAGGCCAAAATCTAAGACAAACTGGAGACTATTAGTCGCAGACCATTTGGCGCCACATACCAATGAAGAACAGAAAGTCGTCCTTATAAATACAAATCTAAATCCTCTAACATTTGGTTTTCATACAAAAACTGGTAAAAAAATTGTGTACAAAAATAATCCTGAGATCATTTTAGGTCATGAGTTATGTGGTCATGCTTCGTTATTGGAAGTGGGTTTACACGCCGAAGGCAGCAGAAAAAGTAGTAATGTTCACGACTCAACCGTAAAAATAGAGAATGAAATCGCGAAAAGCTTAGGTAAAAAAGATGATGAATTGCGAGGCTTAGCCGGAGACGGTAAGCAGAAAGGTGAGTCATTTGGGCAAGGAGTAGTTATTAATTTTGGATTTAACAAAACAGATGTCAATAAACTAGATAGTTCAGAAAAAGAGAAGCTAAAATTGATTTCTGATATTGTAAAACGTCACAGTTTCTTTGTAGAACTTAAAGGACATTCAGACAATGTGGGGAGTGAAAGTGCCAAACAAAATGTAAGTGATCGTCGGGCAAAAAGTGTTTTTCTATTTCTTCGGAAACTAGGTGTTTCACTTAATATCAAAGTACCAGTTGAAAATGAAAGAGATTTTAGCGCGAATAGGTGGCTCCTAAAAGGCATGTCAGACAAAGAACCATTAAAGCAATTCGATCCGGTAACAGAGCAGCATAAATTGAGAAGGGTTGATGTGGTTGTTGCAGCATCTCCCGCTAGTTTATCTGAGTTCCCTAGTGGTATTTCGAAAGCAAATCAAAAAAAGATTAATGATTTTACCATCGTAGATGAACCTGATAATGTGAAGAAATTCGCTGATCAAGGGGACGGTACAGCCTGTGAAATACTTTTAGCCAAAAAAGCCTATAGGTAAAAAAAATAAAAAATGTTTACACGAGCAACGGCAAATAATAAAACCGGGAAGGCCAATAATAACTCTCTTTTTAATAAGAGTGAGACAGCTACACCCTTTATTCAAGCTAAGCTCGCCATTGGTAAACCTAATGATAAATACGAGGTAGAAGCAGATTCTGTTGCCGAAAAAGTGGTTTCAAAAACTCAAAACAGCTCATCTTTGACCGGGGCAACTCCGTTCTTTCCACCTTCCGCACCCAATAGTATTCAAAAGGCTTCGGAAAAAAATGAAACGATTCAGGAAAAGCCCATTGCTGAATCTATAACCCCCTCAGTGCAGCTAGCTCCTATGGAAGAAGAAACCATTCAGGAGAAATGCGATTCCTGCGAATCGGAGCAAGAAAATGTACAGCGTATGCCTTTTGAAGAAATTCAATCTAAGGAAGAAGAAGACTTTCAGAAAAAAGAAGATGAAGAATCTGTTCAAATGGAGGCCGAAGAAGAAGCGGTTCAGGCTAAATCTGAAGAGGAAGACGTCCAAATGGAGGCCAAAGAGGAAGAAGTTCAAACTAAGTTAAGTGCTCCGGCACTTCAAAAGTCGAATATTGGCACAAAATTAAAAAGTTCCAGAGGCAGTGGCTCAATGATGCCGAAAACTTTATTGGCGCAGATGCAGCAGGGTTTTGGCGCCGATTTTAGTCAGGTTAAAATCCACACCGGGCCACAAGCAGTTGCTATGAGTAAGGATCTTGGTGCCAAGGCTTTTACCAACAAGAATCACGTTTATTTCAATCAAGGGAAATTCGATCCGGGTTCGAGAGATGGACAATTATTACTTGCGCATGAACTCACACATACTATTCAACAGGGGGCTGTAAATCCTTTAACTTCGGAAACAGCGACTGAACCAAGTACTTCGGAAGTTACAACGCTTTCTAATATCGCTTCGGAAACTACTGCAACCACAATTCAACAACCCACTGATAATTCTATTACATCTGAAGCTTCCGAAGTAGTCATTACAACAGAAAATTCTTCAGAAACTACAACAGAAGAAACTCCAGAGCTAGAAGTAATACCAAGAAGTCCGGAAGAAGATCCTAATTTCATAAGTGTTGAGAATAGTGTAGAATACACAGCCGATCAGCAAGGTGAACACGAAGCTGCCGACATCGCCGTGGGATCCGCACAAAGTGCCGCAGCAATCCCGTCGAACGAGCAAATGGGCACTGCGCAGGCAAATCAGGTGGAGCAAATGGATGCTCAGGAGCCAGGAGAATTTGACGCAGTGGCGTTTAAGGCAAAGTTGATGAAGCGTATAGAAGAAATGGAACTTCCTGCCGATGAAGAAGCAGCCGACAAATTTGATAAGAATAACAATATTCAGGAAATAAGCAATGCCGCTTCCAATGATGCCACTCAAGAACAACAAGCGATCGCGGGCCCCATAGCTGTTGCCACAGAAGCACCACCTAATGTTGAAGCAGTTCCGCAACGAGAAGTGAGTATTTTGCCCAATGCGCCTGTTGGTCATCGTCCGGCTTCGGTTAGTGCACAAAATGCAATGCCAAATGCAAGACCTGAAAGCCATGTTTCTCAACCTCTTCAGGAGAACATGTCGGAAGTAGATCAGCAAATGGCTGAAAATGAGGTTACCGATGAGCAACTAGCAAATTCTAATGAGCCGGCGTTTACTTCTGCTCTTGGATCAAGAGATGAGGCGAGATCTAATACCGAATCGGCTCCAGACGCCTTCAGACAAACAGAATCTCAATCTTTGACTGCTTCGCAACAACAGGCAGAAAATTCGGGAGCTACGGGTATTTCAGAAATGCATCAAAACAGAGATGTTTTACTAAATGATGTTGTAGGCCAACAATCAGAAACCGGCACACAAAACACGTCCGAAAGAGAAAGAATCTCGAATGAGATCGATAGTATTTATGAGTCAACTAAGATTGATGTTGAAACTTTACTAGATGACTTAGACATACAGGTTGCTGAAAAGTTTGATACCGCAGCTACCAATTCGAAACAAGATTTTGAAGATTATGTAGATCTTAAAATGAGTCTTTATAAAGCAGAACGATATAGTGGAATTGGAGGCGCTTTTACATGGGTTGGAGATGTGTTTACGGGATTACCTGATGAAGTAAATGAGTTTTTTGTTCAAGGTCGTAAGCTCTATATCAATATAATGGATGTTGCTCTTACGGATATTTCAAATTATATAGCCTTAAAATTGAATGAGGCTAAAAATCGCATCGAAACAGGAAAACAAGAAGTTACTGATTATGTGGATGCCTTGCCGGAAAATTTACAATCAATTGGAAAGGAAGCGGCTGAAGAAATTCAAGATAAATTTGATGAACTTACAGATAGTGTAAATTCCAAACAAGATGAATTAATCGATTCTCTTGCGCAACAATATAACGACAGCCTTACTGAAATCGATGAACGAATAGATGAAATGAAAGCTGCGAATCGCGGATTGATTGATATGGCAATGGATGCGATAAACGGCGTAATTGAAACCATAAGTAAACTAAAGCAACTTATAACCGATCTTCTTGCCGAAATTCAATCTGTGCTATCCATAATCATGGCAGACCCAATCGGATTTGTTTCGAACTTATTTGATGGTATAAAGCAAGGATTTGACAATTTTGTTACGAATATAGAGACTCATTTGTTATCAGGGTTTGTTCAATGGTTAACAGGATCTTTGGGTCCTATGGGAATTACTATTCCTGAAAATCTGTTTAGCTTAAAAGGAATTTTTAGTCTTGTGATGCAAGTTCTGGGGCTAAGCTGGGATTATATGCGAGAAAAAGCTGTGAAGTTGCTAGGAGAACCCGTTGTACAAGCTATGGAATTTGGCTTGGAGATGTTCCAAATTATAAGAACTCAAGGTGTTGCAGGTATATGGGAATACCTCAAAGAGCAATTTAATGACCTCAAAGAAACCATTATTGATTCGATCAAGGAAATGCTTATCACTCAGGTAATCGAGGCCGGAATTAAATGGTTACTGAGTTTACTTATTCCGGGTGCAGGATTTATAAAAGCGATTATGGCAATCAAAGACTTTATAGTATTCTTTGTTGAATCTGCCCTAATGCTAATACCAGCTTTGATTGAAGCAATACGAGCCATGGCGGCTGGTAGTGTGAGTTTAGTAGCCACTGCCATTGAACGAGGTTTGGCACTTCTAGTACCATTGGTGATAAAGCTATTTGCAAAAATAATAGGCCTTGGAGGGCTTGTAGGCAAGGTACAGAAGATCATTAAAAAAGTAAGAAAACGAATTGATCGGGCGATAAATAAGTTGATTATTAAGGCGAAGAAGGCTTCACGGAAATTGCTTCAAAAATTAGGAATAGGAAAAGGAGAAAAATCTGAAGGTGAAGAGACTGATGAAAGAACAGCAGAAGAAAAACAGGAAGATGTAAAATCTGCAGTTCAAGAAGGAAATGAATTATTGGATAAAGCTGATGCTACACCAGAAGATGTAAACCAACAATTGCCTGGTATTAAAACAAAATATAGTCTAGAGAAAATTGAACTATTGCAAGATGCTACAACAGGGAAGTATTATATCAGAGTTAAAATTAACCCTGAGGGTGAGACTGAAAAAGAGAGTTTAGGTCAGGAGGTTATTCTTAATTTCATCAACAAAAAATTATTAAAAAGTAATAACACAGAAATTTCAAAGTATGGTAATGATCATAAATCAGAAATTGAAGGAGCCGGTTATAAGTTTTTAGTGCAAAATGATAAGTATTATATACGACGAAAAAGCGCGTCTGACTCGGCTCAGGTGCATATTGATAAAGAGGGGAAATTAAAGTTAGGTCCTAAATCAGGATCAAGTGAACCAGAACATGATAACTACATTCCTACCAACAAAAAAATTGAAGAAGTAGAGAATGGATATGTAGTTACTTATGCAACTAAAACAGATGAAGGAAATGAAGGACCAGAGTTTAAGATAAATATTTCTTACGATAAGGCCTTGTCAAGTAACGAGGATATTACCGAAACAAGAGTTGTTGAAGGAAGTAGTTTAAAATTAAAAAACGCGGGAGGGGCAAGAGGTAAAACTGATTCTGCTCATCAAGGTTTTCATAATGCTCATCTAATTGCAGACAGATTCGGTGGCTCAGGAAAGAATAAAGACCAAAATATTTATCCTAGTTCTCCCGATTACAACACAAGTAAGATGAAAAAGAAAGAAGATGATATCGCCAAAAACCTTCAAGATAAAACCGAAAATAATCAATCAAACTTTGAATTAGAAATAACGTCAAAAATTAAAGGTGAGAAAGCAGATAGTTCTTCGTTAAAAGCCGCGATAAATGAAGAAGCAAAAAAAGATAATACTATTCAAGTGCAAGAGATTAATGATCAAATGTCTAACGATTTAATCGCTCTCGTACGTAAAGATATTAAAGGCATCCCCGGAAAGTTCATGAGTGTAAATTATAAACTAAATAATACAACAGCCGGAGACCTAAAGTCGGATAGTGGTTATGATTCGCTTGTAGAAAAATTAATTAAGAAAAAAACATAGGAAAAAGGAGAGTTTAAAAAAGTAGTGTAAGTTGATAAATGTTAATGTCAATTCCGAAGCAAAAGGCCAAATACCCCTTTATATTATAGGAAAAACACGTTTGCGTGCTTGATTGGTTTACTGTAACTTACAATCAACTAACGCATTAAACTACAATTATGAAAACTATTAGATATCGATCCAAAGACTCTGAGGTCTATTTTTTGGAAGAAATACTAACATCTTTGGGCTATGAGGTCTATATTTCTACCTACTTCGGAATGGATACGCATCGCGCTGTACTTGATTTTCAATTAAAAAATGGCCTTGTCTCGGATGGAATTGTCGGACTCAAAACGTGGACCAAACTTATACTAGCACAAGATTCACTGACCGGCTTTAGTGATAAATTTTTATCAGAACAGAACCTCATCGATTTTGCTGATAAATATGAAATAGAATTAGCTGCAGTGAAAGCAGTCAATGAAATAGAGAGTAATGGAAAAGGATTTTTATTAGATGGACGGCCAAGAATACTATTTGAAGGGCATATATTTTGGCGGGAATTAAAGAATCGCGGACTAATACCCAACGATTTTTTAAACAGCAACACTGAAAATGTACTTTACGAAAAATGGACCCGCAACCATTATGTTGGCGGTGGAAAAGAATACGATCGTTTGGAACGTGCCGCAGCGATTAGCGATGACAAGCATCTCAATGATTCTGCTTATTCCGCTGCTTCTTACGGATCATTTCAAATCATGGGTTTCCATTATAAACTTCTTGGATATCCTAATGTAAATAGTTTCGTTTCAGATATGTACACTCACGAAAAGGCTCATTTAGAGGCTTTCGGACGATTTTGTAAAGCCAATAACCTTATCCGTCATTTAAAATCAAAGAATTGGGCCGCATTTGCGAAAGGATATAATGGGTCCGGTTATAAAGAAAACAAGTACGATACCAAATTAGAATCCGCTTACAACAGATATAAATAAACGCGTATGGAATTTAACGACCTCAACAAACTTTTTGTTTATTTGAAAGACGTCATCAAATGGCGATTGCAAAACCCTAAAGCCGATTTTGCCAAGACTGCACCCAAATTTTCATTAAAATCCCTCGAAGGTTCCGCAATTAGTGAATTCATAATCACTCATGAACTTTCATCATCAGAATATATTACGCTTTTACTTGCTTTAGTTCCACACCTTTTACCAGATTATTTTTTAACAATAGTTTCTGAAGAATTTCCAGATGGATCCGATTTCCCCATGTTTGGCGGGGTAAAAGGAAAAAATCATCGTGGTATTTTGCCTACAGGTGAAACCGTACTGTTTATTCTAGGAGGTTCTAATCTGAAGCAACGCGTTGATTGTTTTAATATGTTTCAGGAAAATCATATTTTTCATAAAGAGCAGATTATGTATTTGGAAGGAGTTCCGGCTGGTGAACCTGCTATGAGTGGTAAACTTAACTTGTTTCCAGATTGTTTATTCGAACTCACTACAGGTGAAATTCCGTCTCCAAAACTAAGTACGGATTTTCCCGCCGAAAAACTGGAAACCGAACTCATTTGGAACGATTTGGTGCTCAATGATAAAACTTTGGCGCAAATTCAGGATCTTGAAATATGGTTGGAATACAATGAGATTGTGATGAAAGATTGGGGCATGAATTCCCGAATTAAAGATGGTTATCGTGCCTTATTTCATGGACCTTCAGGAACTGGAAAAACACTCACTGCAACGCTATTAGGGAAATTTACCGGGAAGCCAGTTTACAGAATAGACCTTTCTACCGTGGTTTCGAAATATATAGGTGAAACAGAAAAAAACCTTTCTAATCTCTTTAACAAAGCCGCTAATAAAGACTGGATTCTCTTTTTCGATGAGGCCGATGCTATCTTCGGAAAGCGAACTAATGTACGAGATGCACACGATAAATATGCCAATCAGGAGGTGTCTTATTTGTTGCAACGAATAGAGTCGCACAGCGGACTCGTAATATTAGCTTCTAATTTTAAAGATAATATCGATGATGCATTTACGCGAAGGTTTCAGGCAATCGTTGGTTTTGGGATGCCTGGAGCTAAAGAACGAAAAGTTCTATGGGAGAAAAACTTACCCAACAATCTGAAGCTTGACAAAGAGATCGATTTAAGAGAAATAGCAAGAAAGTATGAATTGAGCGGATCAAACATTATCAATATTATCCATTTCTGCTGTCTAAGAGTGTTAAGTGAGAAAAAGGATCGACTTACAACCAAAATTCTAATGGAAGGAATTAAAAAAGAATTCCTCAAGGAAAATAGGATGTTTTAGATCAATTTGAAATATACTTTTTCGAAAGTTCGTTTTTGTGATAATTGTGATATGGCACTTTCACTAAGTTGTAAAATCCGAGCATAGCCGCCGGTGGTTTGGGCATCCCGCATTAATACGATACATTGTCCGGAAGGCGTTAATTGAACAGTTCCCGGCTGTACGGGACCTGTAATAATCTCATTGGCCGAAAATTCTTCAAAACCTTTAAGTAGATATGCCATCCTGTTGCTTTCAGCTAATATCTGTAATGGTTTTTTTACTATTTCTTTCTGAAATGACTTTGGAAGGAAATCGAATTCGGGACCGGGATAAACTTCGATCATTTCCGAAGAAAAATGCTTTAAATCAACCTTAACTGAAGCAGTTGCAAGCCCATTAATTAACTCAAAGGGTTCCAATAAAAAGCTATCACCTTTCTCCACTCTCTTTTTTTTAGTAATACTCTGATATTGACTTCTACTCCCTAAGATTTCTTCAGTAGAGAAACCACCTTTCATTGCCAGATAAGCACGAAGTCCATAATCTGGTAACCCAAATTTTAAAATACCGTCTTTTGGAACTCTAATTCTGGAATTCATAGAAACTCCTATATCATTGATCGTGGGCTTAAAAGCGGCACCTGTGATTGCTATTTCGGCACCTTCCAAAAAATGTAAAACCGGACCGCTATTTGTTATTTCCATCAGAGCCTCGGAAGGTGTATTTTCCATCAATTTATTGGCGAGCCTAGCTGAAACTGCATCCATTACACCACTCAAAGGCACTCCCGAACTTCGGTAACCAAAACGTCCCAAATCCTGAATGCTTGTTAAAAGTCCGCCGGATAAAACTTTAATCATAACGCAGCTCCTTTCTTATGATATAAGTATTACTCGCCACCTCATTTTCAATCTTTTTAAATGCTTCGGAAGTAATTGGGATAAACTTCACCTCATCACCAGCCTGTAGCATTGAAACCGGAGTTATTTCCGAAGAAAAAAAACGCAAAGGACATCTGCCAATGATATTCCAACCTCCCGGAGAAGGTATTGTGTAAATTCCCGTCTGACCGCCACCTATTGCCACCGATCCAGCTTCAATATGCAGTCTAGGCGTCTTTTTGCGCGCTGTATGCAATTTAATTGGAAGCCCTCCCAAATACGGAAATCCTGGTAAAAAACCGTTAAAATATACTCGGTAGCTCGCTTCTGTATGTAAGGTCACTACTTCTGAAGGGGTAAGTTCATGTCTTGTTGCCAATGCTTCAAGATCCATAGCAAAGCCTTGCTCGTAACAAACCGGAATATACACGATGTAACGAGTTACAGGTTTCACGTTAGAATCAATTTCTTTAATCGACCTTACTTTTTCTAAAAAGCTTGTCACATTGTTCGCATATTTCAGATAAATTGCCAGCGAATTATAGGTAGGAACTGTTTCTATTATTTCTTCTGAAAAACAGTCCTTCACATAAGCTTCCATTTCGATAACTTCAGAATTGATGGTCGAAGAAATTTCGTTCTCCCAACGAATCAGCACCGCCGAATCTCCAAAACGTTGATATGTGGGAAATTTATTCATTGATTAATCCTATTGATTGTTTCTTCATTTGAATGCGGATATACTTTAAAATTTCCACAGAATTAGCGTGATCTCCATGAATGCAGAAAGTTGAAGCTTCGATAGTTTGGGTATTTTTCTGAATGGTTTGAACTTCATGACGAACAACCATTGTATACAACTGTTGCCAAGCTGTTTCTGGAGATTTGATGACTGCATTCTCTTCACTTCTTGCGACTAAGGACAAATCGTTATTATAACGCCGATCTATAAAAGCTTCATAACAAAGTGGTAATAAATTTTCTGCTTTTTTTGCCAAAATGGAATTAAAGGGAACATATAGCTTTGGTCGTAATTTTGCAGCGACAATTCCTTCTACAACAGCATCGGCTGTAGGTGCATCGATGGCGGCATAATTATATAGAGCGCCATGCAATTTAATATGATGAACAGCTACTTCTTCAATTTCACAAACAGCATAAAAACGTAATAACTGCTGAAAAACAGCTTCAGTTAATTCACTTTTCGTCATGGTAAGACATTTCCTTCCGAAGTTATCTGTATCAGGAAAAGAAGGGTGTGCTCCTACCGCGACATTAAATTTCTTTGCCAAACCAACCGCGTAATGCATACTCGCCTCATTTCCGAAGTGCCCTCCACAGGCAATACTACAAGATGAAATAAGTGGCATAATAGCCTCATCGTGCCCACTTCCCTCACCCAGATCGGCGTTAATATCGATATGTATTTTATTCTCTTTCAATTCACACTAGTTACTTACAAATGCCTTAACAGATTATATATTGAAGAACACTTTTAAAAGGCTTTTAGCACCTAAAATCAAGGTTGCCACAACGATTAAGATTCCCATAATATTCTGTGATGTAGTGTTTTTATAAATCCCTAATACTGAACTTCGATTTACTATCCATAGAAGAAATCCAGCTATAACCGGTAATAAAACACCATTTGCTACCTGAGCAAACTTTATAATATCAATAGGCTTAAATCCAATAGACGAAAATAAGACTCCCATTACCAATACAATTATCCATACACTCCTGAATTTTTTGGATTTCATTCCACCCGTCCAGCTAAAGCATCCAGATACAACATAAGCAGCTGCCAAAGGTGCCGTGATTGCTGATGTAATACCTGCTGCAAATAAGCCAATACTCAAAAAATATTTTGAAAAACTTCCGAATAGTGGTTCGAGGCCTTTCGCAAGATCCGAAGCATTCGATATTGAGGAATCCTGAATTGCCGCAGCACAAACGATGATCGCTATAGAAACCAAGCCACCTAAAATGATAGAAATATAAAGATCTTTTCGAGCCTTTTTCAAATCTGAAACACCTTTCCATTTTTCTTTTACCAAAGATGCGTGTAAAAACAAATTATAAGGTACTACAGTTGTTCCTACCAATCCGATGACCATTAACCAACTTTCATCTGGAAGTCTAGGAACGAACATTCCTTTTAAAACAGCAACAATATCCGGTTTAGTTATGATGGCAGTGAACAAAAATGAAATACTCATTAAAATCACTAGAGTCACCAGACTGCGTTCTATTGTTTTATAATTCCCTAAATACAATAGTATAAATGCCAGGAGCCCGATACATATACTAAAAATATTAATCTCAAGGCCCGCAAAATAAATTATAGGATCCGTTATAATAGTTTCCAAGCCTAATATCCCACCACTAATATTGCCTGCTTCGTAGGCTGCATTTCCAATTAGAATAGCCGATAATATTAACAGGATTGCAATGTTTTTTACAACTGGTGAGTTGATTTCGTTTTTTACATTTTCTGCCAATCCGAGCCCAGTGATCAGCCCCAATCTGGCGGCCATTTCCTGTAAAACTATAGTAGCTACTATAGACAAAACCATCGCCCATAGCAAAGTAAAGCCAAATTGGACTCCGGCCAAGGTACAGATGGTTACAGTTCCAGGGCCTATAAATGCTGCAGCAATTAAGGTACCCGGGCCAATATTTTTGAAGAAACTTTTCATTTATTATTCAAGGCATAAATTGCGAAACTTCCCAGCCAGTGTCCCCCTTCATATGAATCACCTACTAAATTGGAATACGAATATTCAATATGTTCATTCGCTAAATTTTTTAAATGTTCGTACTGAGGATACTGCCTTGCCAGCCCGTAAAACACCCAAGCTCTGCTAAAATTGAGTCCGTCGAGATGTACTAATTTTCCATCGGTGCGATCGCTAACTTCCCCCACTTTTAAATGATAGGTCTTAGCTTCTAGCTGCGGTAGAAATGCTGTAATCCAATTTTCAAATTCAGGCTCGTTTAGCACACGACGCATGATATCTATTTCCTCCAAACATGGCGATAAAAAATCATAACCACTAGGTTCCCAATCAATCGGACAACCGGCATCAGCCAAATAAAAATCACGTGCTCTTTTCACGATAAGTTCCTTTAGAGCCACTTCCTTTGTTGTTTTAGCGAAATCGTATGCGAAAGTGAGTCCGAAGGCTGTGTTGGTATGCTCCCCTACTCTAATAGGATAATTTAATTTTGGTAGAAATTCTATGTATTTTGCCACGATTTCGTCAGTGAGTGGCTTCAGGATTAGTTCCAATTCTCTTGCCAATGGATCGTCCCAGAGGTGAATTGTTTCCGCTAGTTTTAACAACCAGGCCCAACCATAAGTCCGTTCGTATCCTTTGTTTATTTTTTTCTGAAAATAGACCAATTCAATTGCGACATTCTCTTTAGTAATATGCTGCTTCAGAATTGCCTTTGCTTCGGAAGCTTTTTCCATTTCAGGAAAATCTTTCAGAAGAGAAACCATAGACCAATACCCATGAACCGCACTATGCCAATCGAAACAGCCATAGAATATTGGATGTAAGTTTGAAGGAGCCTGTAAATCGGAGGCATCGCCAATTACTTGCCCCAACTTATTAGGATATTCGACACCCACACAGTGCAAAGGTAACTCCAGGAGTTTGTTGGCTTCTGCAATTGTGAATTGAGGTTCGGCAAAAATTTTAATTGCTTTTTTCTCAACTTCGGAAGAGATTTCGTTTTTGGAAGTATCCTTACATGCTGTCATTGCAAGAATAGTAATAAAGAAGAAAAATACCTTTTTCATTGTTCTGAAGCTTATTTGATTAGTTTTCAATAAAGGTATCAAATAAAAAAAGGACACCAAATAGGCGTCCTTTTTTATATTAACATGATGATAATTTACATCTTAACGTCTTTCAGTTTTACCTCTTCACCTTCCTTGTCGAGTAACTTTACCTCGTCAAAACCCATCTTTTTAAATTGCGGAAATTGAGTTGCGGCATCACCAACGATGAGGTAAGCCATTTTCGACTCATCCAGATATTTATTAGCCAATGCCTTATGTTGCTCTAAGGTCATTCCTTTAATTACCTGTTCTTCGTTTTCGATATAATTTGCGGGAAGGTCGTAGGCACTCATTTCCTGAAGCATCCCTAAAAGGCTAAATTGAGTTTCAAAACGACGCGCATTCGACTTAATAAGTGCGTTTTTTGTAAACTCAAGATCTTCTTCAGAAATACCCTTTTTATACGCTTCGATTTGTTGCTTAAATATCTTTACAGATTCTCCTGTAGTATTCGTTCGAACGCTTGAGGAAGCAGTGAATTTTCCCGGGATTTTGGTTCCACTGAAATTCGTGCGTGCTCCATAAGTGTATCCTTTTTCTTCGCGTAAGATTAAATTAACATTCCCTGAAAAAGAACCTCCCAATTTGTAATTCATCACCTCTGCAGGAAAAAAGTCATTATCGGTTCTAGGTAACGCAATGTAACCTATGTTGATAACAGATTGTTTAGCCTCTGGAATATCTACAAAGTACAAAGAGGATTTATCTCGTGTATTTGCGATAGGATATTCAGGAATAGTTACGTTTTTGGCTTCCCATCTTTCTTCCAGACCTCTTAAATTATTAAGGGCTTTTTCCTTATTTATTTTACCCACAATTTGAAAACTACTCACAGAAGGAGAGAAATTAGCATTGTAATATGCTTTTAAATCTTCCATAGTAATCGCTTCAACAGAATCTTCGGTACCAATCGTTGGTAAACTAAAGATGTGGTCTTCCCCGTAAAGCAACTTATTGTAAACACGATTCGCTACTGTTCCCGGATCTGCATTAGAACGTTTTATCTGATTAATTGTTTTTGTTTTTATAAGCGCAAATTCAGCTTCATCCCAACGAGGTTCCAATAAGATTTCCTCAACTAGTTTCATGGTCTTGTCGAAGTTTCTTACCAATGTATTACCGCGTATAACGATAGATTCGTTGCTTGTATACATATTAATAGAAGCCCCCAGCAATTCAATTTCTTCTTCTAATTGTTCTGGTGTTTTATTGGCAGTACCTTCCATCAGGATATCGGTCATAAGGTTTGCGACTCCGTTTTTATTTTTATCATCTAATAAATGACCCCCTTCAATCACCAAACTAAAGTTAACTGTTGGAATCTCATTTTGTTCAATTCCGTAGACTTTTATTCCATTGGATAGTTCGGCTGTCCATGTCGTCGGAATATTAAGTTCAGGTGAATCACCCTGCTCAGGCTCAACAGATCTATCAAAATTTGAAGGAGTTTTCGCTATCTCAGTACTCGCATTCTCTACTTTTTTATCTACATTTTCCTTTATAACCTCTTCTACTACAGGCGCCTTTATAGAATTTTCTGTAATTAAATTGGTTTTACCCTTAGGTACAAAACTCGTCATTACATAAGGCTTTCCTTTGATGTACTTCTCATAAACTCTCTTTACATCTTCTTTGGTTACCTTTTTGATGTTTTCGATGTCTTGCTCAATAAAGCCAGGGTCTCCCGCAAAAACATTGTATTGTGCTAATTGAAATGACTTTCCTAATACACTACTTATACCATTGTAAAACTGTGTTTCCAAGCCAGCTTTAATTCGCTCAATATCGCGATCGGTTACTCCATCTTTTTCGAATAGCGCAAAAGCTTCAAAAATACCTTTTTCCACTTCATTTAGATCTTTATCATTATTAGCAGTTATATTAATTTGAAACTCACCTGCTAACTCTTGCGCGTTATTGTAAGCTGTAGTTCGTGACGTAAGATCCTTTTCTTTTACTAATATTTTATACAAAGGGGCCTTCTTTCCACTGGATAAAATTTCTCCAAGAAAATCAAGAGCATAGGCATCTTCAGTATATTGTTCTGGTGTTGGCCAAACCATATTTAATTGTGGTGCTGTAGCGAAGTTATCTTCGTGATATAAACGTTTAGTTTCTGATAATTGTACAGGTTGTGGTTTTAAAGGTTCTACTTCCTGACGTCTTTTAATTTCACCGAAGTATTTTTCAATCAGCGCTTTAGCTTCTGTTGTTTCGAAATCACCCGCTAGTACTAAAGTCGCATTATTAGGTCCGTAAAATTTATCATAAAACTCTTTTACATCATCAACAGTGGCATTTTGAAGATCAGCTAATTCTCCAATCACCTGCCAGTTATAAGGATGGCCTTCAGGGTAAAGGTTTTTATCTAAAACCCAGCCAGTATGACCATAAGGATTATTATCTACACGTTGTCTTTTCTCGTTTTGAACTACCTCCTGCTGATTGTAAAAAGCAGATTCGGTAACTGTATTAATTAAAAAGCCCATACGATCACTTTCCATCCAAAGCACAGTTTCCAATGCATTATTAGGAACAATTTCGTAATAGATTGTACCGTCTTTCCAGGTTCCTCCATTCAAAGTACCACCAGCATCCTGAATTTTTTTGAAGAATTGATCCTGAGGCACGTTTTCAGATTCCTGAAAAAGCATATGCTCAAAAAGGTGAGCGAATCCAGTTCTTCCCGTTTTTTCACGATTAGAACCAACTCCGTATTGAATTGCGAGAGAAACGATAGGGTCACTCTTATCCTGATGTAAAATTACGTCGAGTCCATTTTCCAGTTCATACTTTTCGAATTCAACCGAAAGTTTTGCGGTATCTTCTTTTTTGGACGTTTTAGAATCTTTACAGGAAGTAAAGACTAAAGTCATCGTCATGATAGCAATTAATGAGAATTTAGATAAATTTTTAATACACATATCTGATTAGTTTTAAAGGTCGATAAAGATACAATTGGCGTTGATGAGAATTCTTAAAATAGTGTTAAATCGTATGCTTGTATTTTACCCAAACCACCCGTCCCTATCCAAACTTCGATATTGTATAGCTTCGGAAATGTGGTTGCCTTTAAAAGCAACGAAAGCCGCTTCCGAAGGAAACTCAAAAAAATTGTTGAAATATTTCTATATAGATTATACTTCCAATAAAAAGAATTTACTGGACACTTTGCATTCAATAGAAACGGATTCAATATCCCAAGCCATATATGTGTATTTCGCTAATTAATGTTCCTCGTTTACTATTAACTCTCCTTCTATATTTACAACTACGAAGCCTTTATTTTCATCTTTTAAGATATAGTTCTGAGAATGATTTTCTTTAAAATACCCATGTAACAAATAAAAATCTTGTCCCATACTGGATAACCCTTCTTTATTTCCTTCCGGTGAAACTAAAACTTGCAAGTTATTCTTGGTAGAATTTAACTGTATCACTGTAGTACTAGGTTTCTCATCTTCCTTTTTAGGTGCAAAGCAAAACTGCATGCAGTTAAGCCTTGCTGTACTGCTTAAATTATATTCAAAATGAGATATCACAGATCCGCAACTCATTAGCTGCACGTCTCCAGAATTAAGTATTGATGATTCTCCATTACTATTTTTCTGTACATATACTCCAGATAAAATAATAGTAACGAGCTCCATGTTTAAATATTTGCGAAGTTAAATACCCATGTTTGGTTTTAAATCGCAATCAATAATGTGAAAAAGTTTGTTGAAGGGGTTTCCCTTTGATAGCTTGTGGATTTCCTTATCGTAATTACTGCGAACTGCCACGGGATCTCTGATTCTCGATGATCTATCAGTTGCTCTTAGTAAAAATGTATCCATACGCAAACATTATTCAACTATATAATGCTTTCCAGTTAAACATGATAGTAACACATTTAACAAAATAAAAAGGGGAGGAAATAAACTTAGACGAAAACATTAAAAAAGTCGACGAAATGCAAAAGTTCATTAATAAATTTCATATTTAAATATAACTAACGCTTTAGAATAATAAAATCAGATCTTCTATTCACATCATGGTCTGCATCTGTACATGAAATTTTATCCGCGCACTGATTGAGTAACCTGCTTTCTCCATAACCTAATGCACTTTCAATACGGTTTTCAGAAATACCCTTAGAATAAAGGTACTCACGTGTAGCTTCTGCTCTTTTAGTAGAGAGCGTTAGATTATAACTATCTCTGCCACGAGCATCGGTATGAGACTCAATTTTAATTGTCATTGAAGGAATTTCATTCATCACATCTACTGCTTTATCTAGAACCGATGCTGAACTTGAAAGAATATCCCATTTATCATAATCAAAATAAATACGATCCAATTTAATTTTCTCTACTCCTGTTTCGTCTATTACGATTATATCTTCAATTCTTATCAACTCAAAATCTACATTCGGTATAGCTACGGAATCTTCTTCACCCGTAGTTATCGTATGCGTTTTTTCGATATATTTTTCCTTTTCAGCAGTAATGGCAATTGTAGTATTACAAGGTATTTTTAATTCATAAGTGCCATCTATTGAAGTTTTTATCGTCTGAAGTATTGTGTTGGATGTATCTCTGACAGTTATCATTACATCCTGAAGTTTTTCTCGTGAATGCTTGTCTATTGTTGTTCCTGAGACAAACTGATTACAAGCCAATGGCGTTCGAATGAAATAATAAATATCATCATCACCTTTCCCTCCTTCTCTGTTCGAAGCAAAATAACCTGAGTTTCCATCCTTATTGAAAACAATTGCAAAATCATCGTATGAACTATTTGCAACTTTGCCAAGATTCACGGGCGTTGTAAATTTTGCTTCGGAAAATTCAGAAACAAAAAGATCAATTCCGCCATAACCCAATTGTCCATTGGAAGAAAAGTAAAACTCATTTCCTATTAAATTCGGAAAAAAATCATTTCCTGACGTATTTATTTCGGGTCCTGCATTTTTAGGAGTTGATAACTTTCCATCTTCAAATATTTCAGAGATGTAAATATCTGCTTCTCCAAAACCTCCGGGCATGTCTGAAGCAAAGAATAAATATTTCCCATCGTCACTAACAGATGGGTGTCCTGTAGAATAATCTGCACTACTAAAGTAAACGGATTCTTTTTCAGTAATCTTTCCATCAACAATTTTTCCTTTATAAATACTAAAATTATTATTCTGTCCATCATCTAATACCAATCTGTTTTTCTTTATTGCACTACTCGTGAAATACACAACATCACTATTAGGAACCATGGCTATAGTGGCGTCGTGAAAATTTGAACTTACTTTTTGCGCAAAAAGTTTAGGGTCTTCCAGCTCCCCTGTTTCAGAGCTTTTGGCAGAAAACTGACTTAAATAAGGCTGTTCATTCCACGCATATAATTCTTTCGCGGCTCCTGGGCGAGAAGATGAAAAGATTACCTCTTCACCTGAAATTGTATTTACAAAATCTGAATACTCTGTGTTCACAATAAGGTTGGTGAGTGAAAAGCGAGAGGGCTTATCACTTTTTAAAATCGTATCAAACGCTGCGACCCTATTGTTAAAATCGGTAAGTGCGTCAGAATCTCCTTTCTTTTGAAGGAAGTCTTGGAATATAGAGTTTGCCACTTCATAATCACGAACGCTTCTTAGACTACTTACATATCGAAATATATGAATAGCATCTAACTCATTTTCGTCAGTATTTGCCTTTTTAAAATAAGTAGATGCTTCACGCATATTACTAATAAAGTAGTTGGCATCGGCTGCTTTTAAATAAGTTTCCGAAGAAACCCTTTTTCCTTTTTCAAAATAGATACTGTACAATTCTGCTGCTTCGGTGTAGGCATAACTATCCATGAGTCGTTCTGCTTTTTTGAGTTCTATTTGAGCAAATGATTGAAACGATATCGCTATAAGTGCTGCTAAAAGTAGTTTTTTCATAGTAATTGATTTAAAAATACCTTGGAGAATTAATCCTTCTGTTCCTTTGAGGAAGCGTGTATCGCAATATTAATTCGTGGGTACCCGAATTATAATTTTTGAGATCAGTTAAAGTATAATCGTATGAATACCCCACAAAAACCCCTTTCATGAAACTAAGTCCGGCGAGGCCACTTACCGAATCATCATATCGATAAGAAGCACCAATTGTAAACTTATCCATTATAAGAAAGTTAGCAGAAAAGTCAACAACCAAAGGAAAGCCATGTAGGTACTTTGCTAATAAGGTAGGCTTGAAACGTAGCTCAGGGTTTATCTCAAAAACATATCCGGCGATAAGATAATAATGTATTGATTCTTCTGCGACCGACATTTCTATATCACTATAGTATTTGTTTGAAATAAAATCGGGGATCGAAAATCCTAAATACCAATTGTCAGCATATAAATATGCTCCGGCACCTAAAGTAGTTGATACATTGCCCTGCACATTTTCATTCAATGGATCAGACCCAGGGTTTTGAAACTCCCCTTTAGAAAAATCTACATTGAAAATCTTTGCTCCGGCTTTAATTCCCAATCCTAATTTGAGACGGGCGCTTAATTGAAGTGTATAGGCAAAATTAGCATCTGCATAAAACTCGGAAGCAGGACCAATCTTATCATTTTGTAGGTTCAGACCAACGCCCACTTTTTCATACTTTAATGGGCTATGTAGCGCCAGGTTTTGTGTAACCGGTGCTCCTTCCATACCCATCCATTGATCACGGTATGTAGCTACAGCATCTAGCGTTCCTAAAGAGCCAGTATATCCGGGGTTAATACTCATGGTATTAAAAATATACTGAGTGTATTGTGGATTCTGTTGAGAATAACTTTTTAAGGTTATTAACATAAGTACAATCAGAATTCCAGTACTATTTAATTGAAAATGACGTTTCATATAAGTAGAATTTAGGGGGGTAAACTTGGTGCATATTATTTTCGTCTAGAAAAGTTATTTTACTATGAATAACCATCCTGTCTTTGACTTTTCTCTATCGCCCATTTCAAGGACGTAGAAGTAGGTGTCTGAAGGCAGAATTTCATCTTTTCCTTTCGTGTTATCCACGTTTGCATGACCGCTCCAAGAGTTGTCATAACTATTTTTTTCATAAATTAGACTTCCATATCTATTAAACACCTTCAGACTGTTGTCAGGCCAATTCTCAATACAGTTTATAACAAATTGATCATTGACTCCATCCCCATTCGGAGAGAATTGATTATACACAGTCAAACAAACTGGTATCGTTGCTACTTCGGCAGAATTATTAGAAGTGTCCGAATCAATTGGATCTGAATTTAAGATTGTAGCAATATTCAGATAATCCCCGTTGTCTAAAACTTCAGCAGTAATTGTAAGAATAACTGTATCATTTGGCAGTAGGACATCAATATTCCATACACCTGAAACATGAGAATAATCTCCAACAGATACATTATAATCTATAAAGTCATAGCCGGAAGGAAGTTGTTCCTGAATTTCGAGTGTAGTAAATTCATTAGGACCAGAATTACTCACTTCAATTGTAAAATCTACATTATCGCCTACAATAGGTTCAAGGTCGCTTACCGTTATATCGATGGTAATATCAGCACAAACAATTACAGATTCTACAAATGTAACTATGTCTCCTGAAATACAACTTGAAACAGAATCATATGAAACACTTAACCATGTATCCGTTGTTGTCGTCCAAAAGATTTCGATATAATCATCATTAGGACCTCCACCATTTACGAGATCTCCTCCCACAAAATTCCAGATATAGTTATTATTACCATGTTCTGTGCTGTATATTGTGGAAGTATCCAAACATACATTTCCAGGACCATTAGAAACTAATGTGGCTTCAATCGAAGCATTGATTATCACATTCACAACCAATCGTTCTGAACTCTCACAACCACTAGTATTAGTAGCCGTAGCATAATAAGTCTGACCATCAATTAATAAATCACTATTTGCATAAGGAGTTCCACCAGATGGAGCGTTATACCATACCACATTAGGTCCCGTTGTTTCTAAATTTACTATAGTGGGATTATCCTCAACACAAAATACCTGTACATTGTTTGAGGTGATTGGCGTAGCTGTATCATTGGTAGTAACATTTACGGCCAATCGCACTGAACTCTCACAACCATTAGTATCTGTTGCTGATGCGTAATAAGTCTGACCATCAATCAACGAATCAGTCGATGCGAAAGGTGTTCCTCCAATTGGAGCATCATACCATACCACATTTGGTCCAGTAGTCTGAAGATCAGCTACAGTTGGTTCATCCACTACACAAAATTCCTGATTGGTATTAGTAGTTGTAGGCATTGCAGTATCTTCAATTGTAACATTCACAGCCAAGCGTACTGAACTTTCACAACCACTTACATCTGTAGCCGCTGCATAATAAGTCTGACCATCAATTAACGAATCATAAGGTGCGTAAGGTGTGCCGCTATAGGGAGCATCATACCATACAATATTAGGTCCCGTTGCCTGAAGATCTGCTATTGTAGGTTCATTTATCAAGCAAAACTCCTGGTCGGAATTTGTAGTCGCTGGCGTTGCAGTATTTTTTATTTCTATAATCACTGCTAATCTCACTGAACTTTCACAACCACTTGTATCTGTAGCAGCTGCATAATAAGTCTCGCCATCAATTAACAAATCACCAGTTGCATAGGGTGTACCTCCAGATGGAGCATCATACCATACCACATTAGGCCCCGTAGCCTCAAGATCAGCGACTGTAGGTTCATCTACCACACAAAACTCCTGATCAGTGTTTGTAGTTGTAGGCGTTGCAGTATCTTCAATTGTAACATTCACAGCCAATCGAACTGAACTCTCACAACCACTTGTATCTGTAGCAGCTGCATAATAAGTCTGACTATCAATTAATGAATCGCTAGATGCATATGCCGTTCCATTGGTAGGAGCATCATACCACACAATATTAGGTCCCGTTGCCTCAAGATCAGCAACTGTAGGTTCATCTACCAAACAAAATTCCTGATCGTTATTTGTAGTCGTTGGCGTTGCGGTATCTTTTATTTCTACATTCACTGCTAATCTCACTGAACTTTCACAACCACTTGAATCGGTAGCAGCTGCATAATAATACTGACCATCAATTAATGAATCGCTAGATGCATATGCCGTTCCATTTGTAGGAGCATCATACCACACGATATTAGGTCCAGTTGCCTCAAGATCAGCAACTGTAGGTTCATCCACCAAACAAAAATCCTGGTCGGTATTCGTTGTTGTAGGCGTAGCAGTATCTTCAATTGTAACATTCACAGCCAATCGAACAGAACTTTCACAACCACTAGTATCTGTAGCAGCTGCATAATAAGACTGACCATCAATTAATGAATCGCTAGATACATATGGCGTTCCATTTGTAGGAGCATCATACCACACTATATTAGGTCCAGTTGCCTGAAGATCCGTAATTGTGGGCTCATTTACCAGACAAAACTCCTGATCGGTGTTCGTGGTTGTTGGTGTAGCCGTATCGTTTATTGTTATATTCACTGACAATCGTTCTGAACTCTCACAACCACTAGAATCTGTAGCAGTTGAATAATAGGTTTGACCATCTATTAATGGATCACTCGATGTATATGCCGTTCCATTTGTAGGAGCATCATACCACACGATATTAGGTCCAGTTGCCTGAAGATCTGCAATTGTAGGTTCATTTACCACACAAAATTCCTGATCGGAGTTCGTGGTAGTTGGTGTAGCCGTATTGTTGATGGCGACAGTTATTACCAATCGCATATCACTTTCGCAGCCGTTTAAAAAATGAGCGGCATAATATTCTATTCCATCGACGAGACTAAGATTAGGATCTAGTTGGTTTCCGTCAATTGGAGCATCATACCAAATTATATTTGCTTCATTTACTTGAATATCTGAGATAATAGGATTATCGATTGCACAAAATTCCTGAGTATCATCACCAGTCGTAGGTGTAGGAGGACCTACAACAGATATTTCAAATACGTCTAATGATTGGGCAATATTTACATTTAACAATGATCTAAGACCAATCGTTATTCTATCAAAGGAAACCCCAGGAGCAAAGACAACCGTTGCTTCTTCCCCATTTTGTAGGAGAGTAAGAAGATCCATACTCAGAATGCTATACAAATCTGTTGTGTAGACTTCAGTAGCACCGTTAAAAGCTTTTACATCCACATTGTTTAAAATTCCAAGAGTGACTAGAGTGGGATTTGTTTTCAACGTAATGCTAAATTCTTCTACAGGGCTATATGGCGCCGGAAAGTAAACATTTTGTTCCATAGACGCTAGTACGCCAATAACACCTAAACTTATCTCGGAATACGTTTCCACGTCTTCGTCTATGATATGTTCTGGGTTAGTAACGCCCGCGCCTCCAATATTAATAATATCTAGGGTGATTCCATTACCATCGTAATCTGTAAAAAGAGGATCGATATTACATTGATTGTCTGTAAAGTAAAAAGCATTAAAAACTTCCATACTATTGTAAGTCCCAACTAACAGTGCATCTGTATTATCTTCAATATAAATTCTATCATAATCAAAATCGGGAGTGATCGCGATATAAAAATCGCCTGCTGCATCTTGTACAATTCTAAATTTTCTGTCATAAGGCGGTATATCACAAGAGTATGATAAAACAGTTGCAGGGCCGTTTCTTGCCTCAATATTGAAATAATGATTTCCAAAAATAACGGTTCCAATAACGTCTCCTAATAAGGTTCCTAAACTTCCTCCCAACAAAGCATTCAATAGATCTATATCCATATCAATTTTGACATACGTAGTTGTGTTAGCTGGAATCATTGTGGGAAAGCCTAACTCTAATTCTCCACTATAATTACCTACTCCTACTACTACACCGCCATAGGAGTTGGAAGTGGCAGAAGTATTATCATCCAATAACGCATTATCTGCATTCTCTACATGATTTTGAAATGTTACTGAATTCGCTAGAACCTTAGTCTGCGCATCAATAAATTGTGTCGAAAAAATAAATACAACAAATACTAGAAAGGCATTTGCATTACATAAGTATTCTTTTTGGGGTAGTATACTTTTCATAATAAAAAAAATTAGGTAGGTTACTAATTATTTCTCTTGTCAATAAAGTTTGATTTTAAATACCTCTTCATCAAAGGATGAAAAGCCATCTATTTATAATGGTATTTAAAGTATTCCGGGGAGATTTTGTAAACTGATTTTCAAAATTGAAAAAATAGAATATGTTTAGCTTTTTGAAAACTAAATTGTACTAATCCTTTAATTTTATTTTTAAATCACTAAACAAAGCTAATTCTTTTTTATCGATAAAGTGCTAATTTTATCTATTAAAATCTAATATACAAGATTTTTTCTTAAAAAAATGTTAAATATTTAAAAAAACAAACAATTTAATTGAAAGATTGAAACAGGAGTTGAACATCACGAAGGATAAAGATTTATGTAAAATCCTTGAAATTAAACACAATACATTGTCAACCTGGAAGAAGAGAGACACGGTAGATTTTAGTAAAGTTCTTTTGCTTTGTGAAGAATATAATCTTGATCTAAATTATATTTTTTTTGAAGAAGATCTAAAAACCGAAGATGGTGTATATCCGTCAAATTCTAAAGTAAATTCTACATTTCAAAATTCGCTTCAACCTCTATTTAAGACTAAGCTTGTCAATACAAACCGAAACATTTCCGTATTCGTAAATACCTTTTCAGAAAAAAATAATACAAACGTTACTGAAATTATTATTGGACAACAGATTTCATTAAAAAAGATATTAGAGGATACACTTTACCTTATACCTTGTATAGACGGTGAATTATATCTTGACAAACTCTATATAATCATTAATAGTAGTATTAAAACTAGTTCCTATTCGCTCAAAAATAACAAAGGTGAAATCGGCCTAATTGAAATTGAAAGCATTTGGCTAGTCCTAAATAAAAGTTACTTGATTATTTGACATTCCAGGGCAAATTATCAGCCAAACCACCCATCTCTATCGAGACTTCGATATTGTATAGCTTCGGAAATATGGTTGCCATCGATTACTTCCGAAGCTTCCAAATCTGCTATGGTGCGGGATACTTTTAATATTCGATCGTAGGCTCGTGCCGATAAGTTTAAACGCTCCATCGCTGTCTTCAGAAGAGATAAAGAAGCTTCATCTAATGCGCAATATTTTCTAATTTGCTTTACTCCCATTTGAGCATTGTAATGTATGTTTTCAAACATTACAAACCGATCCGTCTGAAGCTGTCGTGCCTTAGTAACACGTTCACGAATCTCAATGCTGGACTCGCCTTTTCGGGTATCGCTCAACTTTTCAAAAGGAACAGGTGTTACTTCAATATGGATATCAATTCTATCTAATAATGGTCCGGAAACTTTACTTAAATATCGCTGCATTTCAGCAGGCGAAGATGTTACAGGAGCATCGGGATCGTTGAAATAGCCTCCCGGACTAGGATTCATACTCGCAACTAACATAAAACTCGACGGATACGTAACCGTAAATTTCGCTCGGGAAATTGTTACATCCCTGTCCTCCAACGGTTGTCTAAGTACTTCTAAAACACCCCTTTTAAATTCAGGCAGTTCGTCTAAGAAAAGTACGCCATTATGAGCTAAGGAAATTTCACCCGGTTGTGGATAGGTTCCACCACCAACCAAGGCAACATCACTAATAGTATGATGAGGACTTCGGAATGGTCTTGAAGTCATGATCCCGCCTTTATTCATGGTTCTGCCAGCCACGCTGTGAATCTTGGTAGTTTCCAAAGATTCATGCAAACTCATTGGCGGAAGAATACTAGGTAATCGTTTCGCAAGCATCGTTTTTCCCGAACCTGGAGGGCCGATTAGGATAATGTTATGTCCTCCAGCTGCTGCGATTTCCATGCAGCGTTTTATGGACTCCTGCCCTTTCACATCGGCAAAATCGAATTCCGGATTAGCGAGGTGCTCATAGAATTCTGCTTTCATATCAACGATTGTTTCTTCCAATTCAATTCCTTCAGAAAAGAAATCGATTACCTGTTTTATAGAATCTATTCCGAAGACAGCCAATCCTTCGACAATAGCAGCTTCTTTTGCGTTTTGCTTCGGAAGAATAAATCCTTTAAATCCTTCTTCTTTAGCCTTAATTGCAATAGGTAACGCGCCTCGTATTGGCTGAAGAGTTCCATCCAATGACAATTCCCCCATTATGATGTATTCTTCCAATGGATGACGAGCATCGAGCTGCCCTGTAGCAACGAGAATCCCCATGGCTAAGGTAAGATCGTAAGCAGAACCTTCCTTCCGAAGATCGGCGGGAGACATATTTAAGATTAGTTTTTTACCGGGGATTCTAAAACCGTTATTTTGAAGTGCGGCGGCAATTCTAAAATTGCTTTCTTTTATGGCAATATCGGGTAATCCTACAAGGTGATATCCAATTCCGATATCTACATTAACTTCGACGGTGATGGTAGTGGCTTCTACACCAAAAACGGCACTCCCATATACTTTTGTAAGCATAAATTAGTTCAATGTGGGAGTCGATGTACGTAAAGATAGGTATTCTAATCGATTATTATTGGTGGAATGAGATCATTGTTGATGGCATAGATTACCAAGCCTGCGATATTTCTCACCTGAGTTTTTTCAAGGAGGTTCTTGCGGTGTACTTCCACAGTTCGCGGGCTAATAAAAAGCTTTTCGGCTATTTCATGTGTTGTGTATTGTTTACATATATATTCTAACACTTCTAATTCTCTTGGCGTTAAAAAATGTTGATCGAATACCGATTTGTCTTCTACACGATTTTTTGAAGAGTTTGCATCATTCAAAATATCCATAACGTGTTTATCGTAATAAAAACCTTTAAAAAAGACCTGTTTAATTGTGTGGATTACCTTGCTAGGCGATGAGTTTTTTACCAAATATGCACTCGCACCCACGTCGATCATGTTTCTAATAAATGCCTTTGTATTATAGGTAGTTAGCGCAATGATACCTACTTCAGGATATGCTTGAGAAATTATCTTGGTAGCTTCAACGCCATTGAGTTCCGGCATCTTAATGTCTGTAATAATCAAATCGGGTAATGGGTCGCAACCTGCAAGAAAATCGAGTAGTTCTTTGCCATTGGAAGCTTCGTACATTACATTTATATCTTCATCGCGCGATAGGATATGTACCATTCCTACCCGAAACAATTCTTCATCATCTGCTATAACTAGATTTATAGTCATTTAATTAGTTGAATTTATCAATTTATTTATTTCGTGACATTTACCATCACTTCAATTCCATTTCCCGGGCTACTTTTTATAGAAAGCACTCCATTTAATATTACAGCTCTGTTCTCCATACCGCTTAGTCCTAAACCTTTCGCTTTTTTTGCTTCGGAAAGGTCAAAGCCTTTTCCATTGTCACTATAAAGTAAAGATACTGTGTTTTCTTTACTTTCAACATTAAGTGTTATAATTGTAGGAATAGCATACTTGATGGAATTACTAAACAGCTCCTGTACTATTCTAAAAAGATGAAGCTCTTGCACTTCAGAAAGATCTTTTTCATTATAATTTAAACTTCTTTCTACTTTAAATGCTCCCGATTCACCTGCTTCATCACAAAGTTCATCCAGTGCTTCGGCCAGACCAAATTTTTCTAAGGTAGGTGGTAATAAATCATGTGCAATTTGCCGGGAACTTTCTAAAACCGTTGTAGTTACTTTTAGAATACTAGTTCCAAATTTATGGACATCATCCATAGAAATATCTCCTTCGGTTAGGAAATTAGCATTCAACGATACAATGTTCAATTTAGAGCTAATGGCATCATGCAGATCCTGTGCTATACGTTTCCTCTCAGCTTCCTGTGTGATTAAGGTAGATTGAATAACCTCCTTTTGATGTTCAATTTGCATATTAGCTTTCTCAAGTTCGGTCTTTACAATTTTTTTCCTGGAAAAATAGAAAAAAGCAACGATTGCTACTGCCATTAAGACCATAACAACTAGTACCATAAATATCAAATTCTGAATTTGATTTTCACTTTGAAGAATATCTTCCATTAATCAATCGGCTTTTTTACAATAAAATAGTTACGAAACCATTCGGTCATTATTAATATCTGAAAAATAAAGAAAAAAATATTATTTGCCCTTCCCAACATCGTGACTGTACTTCTCGGAAAGTCCAAATTAAAGACTAAATTTCCTGAAGCAAAGATTAATATACTGGACAAAAGGTAAAAGAACACACCTACATTCACAATTAAAAATTCTCCTTTACTAGACAAACGTCTGTAGAAATACAGTAGCGTATATAACACTATGATAGATTGAGAAACAGTGACTCCCAGAGGATTATAGCGATAATACATTTGTGGATCATTAATGTATTGCATACCAAAAAATAGCAATGCGATTCCTGTAACTACATAAATCCAGCGATAGCCCAGCAAAGTTTTATAAAAAAATGATAAAGTGAGAAACTGAAAAATAAAGTAATAAATAAACAAAAATAAGTTTGAATCCAGTTTCAAAACCCTATTTGATAGATATAATAAAAACTGAACAATCGCAATTCCCACCAAATAAACGGTGAAAATTTTAAAGGCCTTGCTGTTTTTTGCAAAGCCTTTGATATAAAGTATTGGATAGAACCATGATAAATACACGACTATATCTGAAAGTAACTTAAAAAAGTTGTCCATTCTTAATTTAACGGACTTAATGGATCGGATCCCGGAGGAACTGGCTCAGTAAAGTCGTAAATAAGTCCCGTGCCGTTATAACCGGTAATCATGTCCTTGTACACCGTAGAACCTGGCGATGAAGGAGGCGTTGTTGCAACTAAAACTAACTTTTCTTTTTGCGTAGTTGGATTTACACCGAGGTATGCTCTAACAAATTGATTGCCTGTCTGACTATTCATTTCATCCAATAAATCCTGAAGATCGGAAGCTGGAATTAAAAAACCTTTACATTCGTTATACTTATTGTAAGTAGATTCTTCACCTCTCCATTCGTCCACGTAGGATTGCGCCGTCGATAATGAAATGGAATTTTGTGTGGAATCATCTAGTTTTCCCATAATTTTTTGGTTTAATTTGGTTAAAACATAAAAGTAGAAAAACCTAAGTACTTATACTAAAAAGTAAAGAAATAAATAAAAACGATTTCTATTTTAATCGTTTCAGTAGATTATTAGTAGATGGATTTTTAGTCGATCCATCGGATTGTATTGCGTGTAAAGTATTTTTTGCAATGTTTTTACCTAGCTCAACACCCCATTGATCAAAACTGTAAATATTGAATATAATACCTTTAACAAATAATTTATGCTCATACATCGCTAATAAGCTCCCCAAATTACGTGGCGTTAACTTTTTTATTAACAAGGTATTAGATGGCTTATTTCCTTCAAATTTTTTGTAATTATTTTCTTCGGAAGTAGCTGTATTCCCTTCCATTAAAGCTTCCGATTGTGCGAGGCAGTTTGCTGCGAGTTTCTCCTGATGCTCCTTTTGACCATAACATGATTCAGAAAACAAAATAAAATCAATGGGAACCAATCTTGTACCTTGATGCAACAATTGAAAAAATGCGTGCTGAGAATTAGTCCCGGTACTACCCCAAACAATGCTTCCTGTATTGTATGAAACTTTCTCTCCGTTTCTATCGGTACTCTTACCATTACTTTCCATGAAAGCCTGCTGTAAATAAGATACTAACTTAGTAAGGTATTGAGAATATGGAATTACCGCTTCCGTTTCCGAAGCGAAAAAATTTGAATACCAAATAGATACTAATGCTAATACTACGGGAATATTTTCTGAAAATTCCGTCTTTTCAAAATGTTGATCCATTTCATGTGCCCCTTTCAACATGGCTTCATAATTGGAATATCCAACCGCACAACAGCTCGACAAGCCTACTGCGCTCCAAAGTGAAAAACGACCTCCAACCCAATCCCACATAGGGAAGATATTCTCGGAAGCAATTCCGAAGTTCTTCACGGCCTCAATATTCGTAGAAACGGCAACAAAATGACTACCAATGGCTTTTTCTTCTGCTTTCTCTAAAAACCAACTTCTCGTGGTATTGGCATTCGTCAATGTTTCCTGAGTGGTAAATGTCTTTGAAACAATAATAAAAAGAGTGGTTTCTCTATCCAACGTCATTAATACTTCCATAACGTGATCTCCATCTACGTTCGAAATATATTTTACATCCAAATGGTTTTTATAAAACTTTAAGGATTCCGTCACCATGTCAGGACCCAGATCGCTCCCCCCAATTCCAATATTGACAATAGTCTTAATAGGTTTTCCTGTATATCCCTTCCAATTTCCACTAATAATCTCTTCGGAAAAAGCCTTCATCTTCTGAAGTGTTTCCTTAACCTCAGGTTTCATATCATTGAAATCACGAAGTGCAGTGTGAAGTACAGCTCTATCTTCCGTCTCATTAATTCGTGCTCCCGAAAATTGTTGCTGAATGGCTTCTTTTAATCCAGCTTCTTTAGCTAATTCTACTAAAAGTTTTATGGTTTCTGAAGTGATCCTATTCTTAGAATAATCTAAATAGAAATCCTGCCAGTCTATTGAAAACTTGTTAGCTCTTTCGGGTTCTTCCGAAAAAACATTCTGCATTTTCAAATTTTCTACTTCCTTGAAATGAGCTTGAAGCTTTTTCCATGCTTGAGTAGTAGTGGGATTTATGGCTGGTAATGACATTTCATATTATTTATGAACATAGCATTCGCTAGACTCGATTAATTTACTTTTTTCAGAATTAAATATACCCTTATCAATTTCGAATAGATTATTCCGGTTTCAATCTATTCGCTTTATAGTACGCGATTAGTCCGTCGATAGGTCGACGAATAATATTACCTAGTTCCAAATGATATGGTTTCATGCAATCACGAATAATATCTTCACTAAAGTAGGCGATAGAACCAATAAAGTGAATGGGAACATGTTGAGCCTCTTTATAACAAAGAATACGATATTCTATAAATTTAAGGATTCCCTCACTAATCAATTTATAAAAGTAACCATTAATATCTCCGGCAGCATTAGGCCTTTCTTCCCCAGGGTTGAAAATAAACTCTGCAAACGAAGCTAAATACATATTAGGGTTCGGTCTTTTGTAGAGATTCAGTTTAATCTCATCGGGATCGAGATTAAAGCGTTTTTCAAATTCGGTTGCTAATACTGACGGCATTTTTTTATAAAAATAATCCCTAAGCAGCCGTTTTCCGAAGTAATTTCCACTGGCTTCATCCATCAATGTATAACCCAGAGATGCGACATTTGAAAAAACTTCCTTCCCATCAAAATAAGAACTATTTGACCCTGTTCCTAAGATACACACTATTCCCGGTTCTGTAGTAGCGGCATATACAGCTGCAACGGTGTCTTCGTTTACCGTAACCTTCGCGTTTACAAATAATTCAGAAAGAATGGTAAGTAAAATAGCGGCAGGCGTTTTGGTACCACAACCCGCCCCATAAAAATCCAAAGTAATTTCCTTATTAAAAAGTGAAGGCAAATCCGAATTGGATTGAATTCGCTCAATTAATGATTCTTCCGGAACGACAGCCGGATTAAGGCCTTCCGTACGTGTTTTTAGTACTACCTCTCCTTTAGCATCCAGTAAAATCCAATCACATTTTGTAGAACCACCATCTGTTATTAAAATCATCTCTATTTTGTTGCTACAAGGACAGCAAGATCCACTAATTTAGAGGAATAGCCATACTCATTATCATACCACGCTATTAACTTAAAGAAATTATCATTGAGAGCAATACCGGCCTCTGCATCAAATGTACAGGTATGTGGATCACTTACAAAATCCTGAGATACTACCTGTGCTTCAGTGTAGTTTACTATTCCTTTGTATGCACCTTCTGAAGCTTTTTTGAATAGCTTTTTAATATCGTCATAACTTGCAGCTTTTTTAGTTCTTACAGTGAGATCTACTACAGATACATCTGCAGTAGGGACACGAAATGCCATGCCAGTAAGTTTACCTTTCAATGAAGGTATTACCTTGGTAACCGCTACTGCCGCTCCTGTTGAAGCAGGAATAATATTTAACAAAGCACTTCTCCCAGCTCTAAAATCTTTACGTGAAGGTCCGTCTACAGTAAGTTGAGTCGCTGTAGTTGCGTGAACGGTTGTCATAAGTCCTTCTACAATTTCGTATTCATCATCTATTATTTTTGCCAAGGGCCCAAGACAATTGGTCGTACAAGACGCATTTGAAACTATGTTGTCACTTGCTTTCAAATCTTTATCATTCACTCCCAAAACAAACATGGGGGCATCTTTGGAAGGCGCAGAAATAACTACTTTCTTGGCACCCGCTTTTAAGTGTGCACCAGCGGAATCTAAAGTGGTAAAAATACCGGTACAATCTAATATTATATCTGCATTTACTTTATCCCACTTCAAGTCTTCCGGATTTCTTTCGGCTGTTACTCGTATTGTTCTCCCATCTACAACCAGATTTCCATTTTTAACTTCTACTGTTCCTTGATATTTACCATGAACAGAATCATAATTTAACAAATACGCCAGATGTTCTACATCGAGTAAATCATTAACAGCTACAACTTCTATATTTTCATGTTTTGAAGCAATTCTGAAAGCTATTCTTCCAATTCGTCCAAAACCATTAATTCCAATTTTAATACTCATAATCTATTTTTTCAATTTATTAATAAAACGAAGTCTGCTACTATCTTTTAAACAGAAGTGATATCTGCAACTCTAATTAACTCCATATCCAATTTATTTTCTCCTTTTATTGCTTCGGAAAAAGATACCGAAACCATTTTACTGTGTACAATGCCAATCATGACATCACGTTCGTTGGCCAATAATGCATCAATGGCTGCAACTCCCATTCGACTCGCCAAAACACGATCGTAACAACTTGGCGAACCACCACGTTGAATATGCCCTAATACCGACACCCGCACTTCATAACCTTCCAGATTTTCCTCAATGTATTTTGCTAGTCCGAAGATGTTTTTTCCTATTTGATCTCCTTCAGAAACAACAATAATACTGCTCGTCTTTCCCGAAAGTTTACTTCGTCTTAAAGATTCTATAAGTCTGTCTTGTCCTAAATTCTGTTCAGGAATTAAAATTTCCTCTGCCCCTGCTCCTATTCCTGCATTTAATGCAATATCGCCAGCGTCTCTTCCCATTACTTCAACAAGAAATAAACGATTATGGGAATTTGCAGTATCTCTAATTTTATCGATCGCTTCAATAACGGTATTTAATGCCGTATCGTAACCAATTGTATAATCGGTCCCATTAATATCATTGTCTATTGTTCCCGGGATTCCTATAATTGGAAAATTATGTTCTTCATTAAAAACAATAGCCCCTTTAAAAGTTCCGTCTCCGCCAATTGCAATTAATGCATCTATCTTTTCTTTTTTAAGATGGTCGTATGCTTTTTGGCGTCCCTCGGCCGTCATAAATTCTTTAGATCGTGCCGATTTTAAGAAAGTTCCTCCCCTGTTGATAATGTTCTTTACCGATCGGGCATCCAAATCCTTGAAATCACCTTCAATTAGTCCCTGATATCCTCTAAAGATTCCGACGCACTCTAAATTATGATATGCACAAGATCGAACAACTGCACGAATTGCAGCATTCATTCCGGGAGCATCTCCCCCGCTGGTTAACACTCCAACTTTTTTTATTTTACTAGTCATTACTGTAAATATAGAGTCTTAAATCTTTATGCGCAATGACTTTAAGTTACGATAACGTTTTCGGTTGATAAAAAGAATAAAAAAAACCTCTTATAGAGGTTTTAGTGTTATTTGTTACTTAATCAAAATTAAATATTGCCAGGGTTCAAGGTTATGTTGCTCATCTGGAACAAAACTTACATTTTCATCACTCATTGCATTCTTGAAATCACCAGTAATAGGCACAGTGAACCTAACCGAATCTTTACTTAAATTGGCTATGTATATCAATTCCTTCCCTCCTTTATCTCTTCGGAAAGCCAATATTTTCGAATCTTTAGAGGTTGAAATTCGTTGGTAGCTTGCTTTATTCTTAGCGCCATTAAGAGCTGGATTATGGTTTTTTAAACTTCCTAGTTTATCAAGAACAGGCCAGAATTTTCCTTTGGTATGAGGAATCTCATCTTTTTCGAAAAACAATAATCTATGATCCAGATCGTATTCTTGTCCGCTATAGATCAAAGGCATTCCGGGTAGCGAGTAAATCAAAGCCGTCATTGCTTCTGAAGCATCTCCCATACGTTCTTTTAAAGTCCCGTTCCATGAATTCTCATCGTGATTGGTAACGAAATTCATCAGGATATCCGATTGCTCATAGACACTATCCATTTTTACCATATAAGCATCAAGATCTAAAACGGTCTTTTTGCCCTGAGCTATTTCGTTCATCACATGATGTCCTTCCCATGCGTAAGCCATATCAAAAAGAGTATCACCTTTTAATAATTCTGGTTCCCAAGCTTCGGCTAGCATAAAGATATCCTTTTCAGCGCGTAATTTCGGAATGGAATACTCCCAAAATGCAACTGGAACCGAGCCGGCAACATCACATCTAAAACCATCAACGCCTTCTTCGGTAATCCAATACTTCATTTCAACGATCATTTCTTCCCACAACGCTTTATTGTCGTAATTTAAATCGGCAACATCTGCCCAGCCTACTGGAGTTCCGTCTTCGTTCAATGGATCTGTAATTTCACCGTCAGCATTTTTTGTGTAAAAATCGGGATGATCTTTTAACCAAACATGATCCCATCCAGTATGATTAGGAACCCAATCCAGAATCACATACATATCATTATTATGAGCCTCAACAATGAGTTCCTGAAAATCCTCTTTGGTTCCAAACTCCGGATTTACCTTAGTAAAATCTGAGACTGCATAATAACTACCGAGCATTCTATCACGAGTAGCTTCATCTTCAATTAAGCTTGCAAAATCACCACCTGTTGCTTTCCGCTTGGTTTCAGAAATAGGAAAAACCGGCATTAACCAGATTACTTTCACTCCCAGCTCTTTTAATTGAGGTATGTCTTTTGTAAACGCATCGAAAGTCCCTTCCGAAGAATACTGACGAATATTAGCCTCATATATTACAGCACTTTCCAATACGTCATCGGTTATTGTCTTAACAACCGGAACTTCCGCTACTGCATCTTTAGTATTCTTTTCTTTGCACGAGGTAACTATAACAACGAGCAAACAGATCAGGAAAATTTTCTTCATATGTAATTTATTTATCTAAATTAATAGGTGTTTCTACTGTTTCACTAACTTATAATTGTTGGGAGCAACCGTGATACCTTCAAAAGTGATGGCTTCTGTTCCTTTGTTAAAAATCACGGTTTCGGTATCGTTAAAATAATGTCTTCTAATCACCATAGCAGTAGCATTTGCCTGCAACACTTCTGTACTTCCATATTGTAGCGCCATCGAATTTCTTCTGGCATGAATAAGTGCTTCCACCTGTGCTTTGAGCTGCTTTTCATGAGCATCCAAATCATCAAATTTCATCATTTTGCGATTGTCGGGATCGTTGGCTCCAATGCTTCCATATTCATCACCATAATATATACACGGAATTCCCGGAGTGGTCAAGTTGAAAGCCTGCAACATCGCTAATTTATTATATGCTGTGGTGTCGCTCATTTTAATTTCGCGCGTCCAACCAGCTTTTTTGGCATCTTCATCAAAACGAACATCCCCCGAAGCATAACTGATAAAACGAGCTCGATCCTGATTTCCGGAAATATTCCCCATTAAATGATGGCTTCCATAATAATCTAAACCTTGTTTTAAAGTGGTCGCCAAACGATCGAAAGAAGCTGCGGTCGCAAAGGCATTAACTTCGGTATCGTATAGGTTGAAATCAAATTGCGCCTGTAACATCCCTGTGTTGATGTAACTTCTAATTAACTCCGGACTGCCATAGGTCTCACCGATCTGGAAAATCGGTCGGTCGGTACGTTCTTTTACTTTTTTGGTTAGTGTTCTCCAAAACTCAAGCTGAATGTGTTTGGTTGCATCATGGCGAAATCCATCCAAATCGTAATGCGTAACCCAATACGCCGCCGAATCTGTCATTTTTTCTACTACTTCCGGTTTGCTAAAATCTAAGGTAGGCATGAACGTATCGAACCAAGTAGTTAACCGATGATCATCCCATCTTTCGGTATTAAGGCTGCCGTCTGGTAAATATAACTGTGTCGCCCAATCAGGATGTTGTTTATAGAGTGGGTGTTCTTTATGAACGTGATTTGCGACATAATCCAAAATCACATTCATCCCGTTGTCATGGGCTTTTGCAATTAGTTCCTTAAAAATCGCCTCACTTCCGAAGCGATAATCAATTTTGGTATTACTTATAGGCCAATATCCGTGATAACCCGAAAATTTGGTAAGGGGTTCCGGCCATAATCCATAAGCGCCTTCCGGATTCTGAGTAATAGGCGATAACCAAATTGTATTAATCCCTAATTCTTTGAAATATCCATCGTTTATTTTGTCTAAAACGCCCTGTAAATCCCCTCCATAATAATTGGCTTTAGGAAGAATACTATCATTTACTACTTTCTTAGTATTTGATGCGTCTCCGTCTTTAAAACGATCTACCATTAAAAAATACATCACCTGTGTTTGAAAATCGGTTCTGACTAATTGCGATGCGTTAGTAATGATCTTTCCTTCTGAAAGGGGTATTAATACATCATTACTTCGGCCAAATTCATTCGCTGCATAGACCCGAATATGTGATCTTTTTGAGTTGTTCTTCGGAAGCTTAATCGAAATCACATCATTCTGATTAGTGATGTTTTCTGAAGCGATACGTTGATTATCAGAATAAGCAACAATAGATAATACCGGATTACTAGTAGTTAGTGTAAATCCTTCTTCTGAAATATTTTGAGTTTTCAGAAAAGGAATTTTTTCTTCGTTTGTAGCAATAGAAAGCAAAGAGTTTGTGCCTCCCATTCCATTACTAATGCTATTCGAATTCGTTGGGTCCTTCATTTCGATCCCATCACCTACCAGAATGTATTGATGTTCTCCTGGAGTGACAACATTGGTATAAACCCATTGATTATCCTTCAATTCGAACGGTTGTAATTGCCAATTTGTAAATTCCCCTTTCAATTGTAATTCTGAAAAATCACCCAAAGATTTAGGCACCTTAATTTCAAAGCTCTTTTTTGTACTTTTAAAAATAGGAATGTCATTTGCAATACCAGATGTCCATATTCTAAGGTTGGTAACCAAAGGCGTTTCAGGATTCATTTTATAACGTAGGAGTGCATTATTTTCGATTAAAGCTGCTTCAAAATCTGTCCCGGAAGCAATGGAATCAATTACAGTTGTATCTGTAAAATAATCTGTTAGAACGATCTCCCCTTCATCTTCGTCCAGGTAAATTGGTGTTGCAGTTCCATTTATGATTGATTTCTCTGCTGTTTGCCCTTCAGATTGTTTACAGGCAATGAGCAATACAAGTGCTAGTATGGAATATAAAAATTTCATAATTATTCTTTTTTAAACAGAATGCTCAACGGAATATCAAAGCGTTTTTGCCAAGACGCTTCCGAATGGTCGGCACCTTCAAATTTTAGATTTTTGTAGTTTACTTCGGAATACCCTTTCTCTTTAAAAATAGTATTCAAGTCATTCTCGAAGGGCGGGTAGTATTGATCCAGCGTCTCCGTGCCAAAATCGAAATAAAACTGATGCGTTTCGGGAGACGGGATATTATCGTTCAAATACTTAAAAAATGCGTTCGGCATCGGGTTGTTTTCTTTCGGCATAAAGCCAGGCCAATGCGTCGAGATACAAGCCGCACCTCCAAACACTTCAGGATATTCGCAAATCGCATACATCGAAATCAATCCTCCCATACTCGAACCGGAAATAACCGTATTATCCCTTTCGGTTGCCGTTGAAAAGTTCTCATCTACATAAGATTTTACTTCTTCAACGATAAACTTCAGATAATCATCGGCCGTAAAACTATTTAATGAAATATCTGAATTGTTCTTTCGAGCATCGCTTATAATCGAATCCTGATCTTTTTCAGAAAGCATTAAAAAAGCTTTCCGAGGAAAATATTCGTAATGACGTATTTCGGGGATATTATGAATTCCGACGACTATTATGTCTTTGATCTCACCTTCACTCATCAATTTTGAGGCTAGTTCATCGATCATCCATTCTTGATTGTTCCAGGTCGTGGTCGCATCGAAAAGGTTCTGACCGTCATGCATATAAAGTACCGCATATTCTTTTTCTTCGGAATAGTCTTTAGGAGTCCAAATATCTACGGTTCTTGGCATAACATACTTTGAAGGAAAGCTATCTATTCTGTGAAGCTGACCTTCTGCCAAAACAGCTTCGGAGAGTACTCGAGGAGTTATGACGCTGGTCTTTGCCTTGTCAGTAGTTGGCTTACAGCCTGCAAGTGACAAAACAAAAAGGAATATGATAAACCTGTTTTTCATTAATTGCTAAGTTCAATAATCATAGTTCCTAACGGAGCTATGGTTAATTCTTTACTTAATTCGATCTTATTTTCTGAAATGATATCGAATCCATTTTTTGCGCCTTCTAAACCTTCATAAAAGCGGTCAAGTTTCAAAATTTTCTCAACTTCCGAATTATTTATCACTACCATAACCCTTTCCGAAGCATTATATCGAAAATACACATACACATCATCCATCGGAATATAATGAAGTAATTTTCCAGTATGCATTACTTCAGTTTTCTTTCTCCAATTGAGTACTTTTTTTACAAACGCATGATAGTTTTCCTGACTTGCTGTTCGTCCATTTTCGGTAAACGCGTTATTCGTATCTCCTAGCCAACCGCCTGGAAAATCTCTTCGAATGTCGCCATCGCCTTTTGTATTCTTGTCGCCCATCATTCCAATTTCATCTCCGTAATAAAATTGAGGGATCCCTCGAACGGTAAATATCATAGTCATCACCATTTTAAATTTTTCGAAATTATTTCCGTAGATCTCATTAATACGATTAGTATCGTGATTTCCTGCAAAAACTAAAATATTGTTGATATCCGGATATAGAAAATCGTTCGAAAAATTATCGTACGCTCTCTGTAAACCTGTATCCCAAGCTTGTTCTTCATTAAACATCACTAATAAAGCATCGTGTAAAGTAAAATCCATCACCGAAGGCAATCCTGAATTATAACCTTGCATTTCCCCTATCTTACTATCTTTTTGCCAGTAAGCAATCTCTGCAGGGGTATGCATCCAAACTTCACCCGTAATATTGAAATCGGGATATTCCTGCATGATAGTTTTTGTCCATTTAGCAATTGCGTCTTTATCGTTATAAGAATAAGTGTCAACTCTAAAACCATCCAGATCTGCATATTCTATCCACCAGATCGCATTCTGAATCATATAATTCAATACCAAAGGATTCGCCTGATTCATATCGGGCATGGTAGTATCAAACCACCCATCCATACAGCCTTTAGCGTCAATTTCTGAAGCATTTGGATCGTATTGCGTGGTCATTCTATAATTACTACGTTGAAATCCGTTCTCATCTCCTTCTTCCCATTCGTGAATCCAATCTTTGGATGGTAGATCTTTAATTATCCAATGTTTGCTTCCCCAGTGATTAGTCACATAATCCATGATCAATTTCATGTCCCGTTTATGCATTTCGGTAGCCAACTCCTTATATAATTCGTTCGATCCATAACGAGGATCAATCTTGTAGTAATCACTCTGGGCGTAGGTATGATAACTATAAGTTGGTTCATTATCCTCTAGCAAGGGCGTACTCCAAATTGCTGTAAAGCCTAGATCATGAATATAATCGAGATGATTAATAATTCCTTGAATATCACCTCCATGACGCCCTCCATTAATGGTTCTATCGACTTTTTCCACAGTGCTAGTAGTAGAATCGATTGAAGGATCGCCATTTGCAAAACGGTCCGGCATTAATAAATAGATCGCATCCGAAGCATCGAAGCCCTTTCTCTGAGCAGAATTTTCTCGTCGCGACTTCAATTCGTATGATTGTGAGAATCTGGTTTTTCCTTTTTTCTGAAAGTCAAGCTGATACATTCCAGCTTTCATACCTTTAGTTGAAACCGTTACAAAAAGATAATTTGGATTGGTAGTCTTTTTTATTTCCGAAATTTTCAAACTTTCAGAAACAACCGAATAATCTGAAATATTCTTTCCGTAGCAAAGCACTTCCACCTCACTATTCTTCATACCTTCCCACCAAAACGGAGGCTCTATACGGTCTAATTGTCCAAATAAGTTAGTTGTCATAATAATAAAAAATACAAACAGATAGTGTTTCATTATACTGTAATTTCTAAGTTGGGTGTTACTTTAACTATATTACCATTAACCAAAATATCCAGTGACTTCTCACCTTCCAGATGAAAAGTGTAGCCGGAATGACAAATTGAAATTTTCAGCATTTGGCCTCTGAAATTAATTTTAAAAGCATAGGTTTTCCATTGCTTTGGGATTTTTGGAGAAAATGACAAGGTATTATCAACAACACGCATTCCGCCAAAACCTTCTACAATGCTCATCCAAGTGCCTGCCATACTGGTAATATGACAGCCCTCTTCCACTTCGTGATTATAATCGTCCAGATCTAATCGGGAAGTTCGTAAATAGAACTCATACGCCTGGTCCATTCGTCCTAACTTAGCCGCCTGAATAGAATGCACACAGGGAGATAGCGATGATTCATGTACAGTAAAGGGTTCATAAAAATCAAAATGTCTTTCTAGTTGTTCTTCTGAAAAGTGATCTTCAAAAAAGTAGAATCCTTGTAGTACATCTGCTTGTTTAATATAGGGTGAACGTAAAATACGATCCCATGACCATTTCTGATTAATAGGTCTATGCCCCTGATCCATTTCTGAAACCGGCACTAATTCTTTATCCAAAAATCCGTCTTGTTGTAAATAGACTTGATGCTTTTCAGAAAAAGGTAAAAACATATTGGAAGCTACTTCCTCCCATTTTCCTATTTCACATTTCGACAGTTTTACTTTGTGCATGATGCGCACGTAATCACTTTCCGAAGTACTTTCAATAATCTTTATTTGCTCCATCGCGTAATTAATACACCAAGCTGCGATATAGTTAGTATACCAATTGTTATTGACGTTATTTTCGTACTCGTTAGGACCGGTAACTCCTAAAATTACATGACTGTTCTTTTCTTCGGAAAAATTTGCTCTTTGGTGCCAAAAACGAGCGATGGCAATAAGTACCTCCAACCCTTTTTCAGGAATGTAAGTGAAATCGCCTGTATAACGAACATAATTAAAAATAGAAAATGCGATAGCACCATTTCGGTGAATCTCTTCGAAGGTAATTTCCCATTCGTTATGACTTTCCTCACCATTCATGGTTACCATCGGATACAATGCGGCTCCATTTGAAAAACCCAATTTTGCTGCATTTTCAATGGCTTTATCAAGATGATGATAGCGATATTCCAATAAATTTCTCGCTACCTTTTGGTCTTTAGTCGCCATATAAAATGGAATACAATAAGCTTCGGTATCCCAATAGGTGCTTCCGCCGTATTTCTCACCCGTGAAGCCCTTCGGACCAATATTTAATCGTGGGTCCTTTCCTAAATACGTCTGATTTAACTGAAAAATATTAAACCGAATTCCTTGTTGTGCTTTTATATCACCTTCAATCGCAATATCGGCCATTTCCCAGATAGCAGCCCATGCTTTTTTCTGAGCCGAGAGAAGTCCATCAACACCTAATGTTGTGGCTTTCTCAAGCACCGTTTTTGCAGCATCGACTAAGTTTTCTATGTCATGATTGGTTGAAACAGTATAGCCTGCAAATTTGTGAATTGATGCTGTTTGACCTTTTGCCACTTTAAGAGCATACGAAAACTCAATACTTTTTTCTGTCTTAGCTATCCTTTCAGAAATCTCAAATTTAGTATCGTCAAGGTATACTGTCGATTCCATAAAAGTACAGACATTAAAATCTGTTTTCATGGTACGAGAATGGACAAAAGCTTTGTTTTTTTCTTCGGAAACAGATACAGTGTCCCAAAAGGTATCGTCCCAATTAGAATCCTCATTGGTAATTCCTGCATCCAGATATGGAATAAAAGTGATATCTGCATCAGCATTTAGGGGACTCACCTGATAGTCGATTGCCCCAACTTCGTCATAACTTAATGACAATAGCCTTGTACTTTGAACAGCAACTTCGATTCCGTTAGACAGAACTGCTTTGAAAGAACGTTCATAAAAACCTTCTTTCATATTAAGTACCCTTTTAAAGTCGGACACTTTTTGACAGGTATGCAGGTCGAGAGAAACCCCATTAATAAGGACCTTAATCCCTATCCAATTTGGTGCATTCAAAACCTTCGCGAAGTATTCGGGGTAGCCGTTTTTCCACCAACCCACACGAGTCTTATCGGGATAATAAACACCTGCGATATAGCTTCCTTGAAAAGTAGCACCCGAGTAATCTTCTTCAAAATTAGCTCTTTGCCCCATAGCGCCATTTCCGAGGCTAAAAAGACTTTCAGAAGATTTCACGCGATTGGCATCAAAACCTTCTTCTATTATTGACCAATTGTCTGGTTGTATATAATCCTGATTCATTTCAATTTTATATTCATTGCCCTTGATTTGGCTCATTATTTATTAAACTCATTAAGAAACCATTTGGCATCTTACTAAAATTCTGAAACACAAAGTCTGCTTCATGTAATACTTTCTCGTTTCCAATTCCAATCGATAGCATTCCGGCAGTATTGGCAGCCTGTATTCCTGCAATCGAGTCTTCAAAAACAATACAATCTTCAGGATTAATTTTTATAGCTTCGGAAGCCAGTAAAAATACTTCGGGATCGGGTTTTGCATTTTTTACGTTTGTGCCATCAACAATAGCTTCAAAATAATGCAAGAGCTTTACTTTTGAAAGAATCGTTCGGGCATTCTTGCTTGCAGATCCTAACGCAATTTTTTGATTGCCTTCTTTCAGAAAAACAAGAACCGATTCTACTTCGGGCAAAATTTCTGAAGCATCCATTTTAGCAATATAAGATAGGTACTCCTCATTTTTTTTTGCCATTAAATTTTCGAACATTTCGTCTGAAATTGTTTTATTTCCCCAAGCCAGAATCTTTTCCAAAGACTTCACTCTACTAACTCCTTTTAGTTGTTCGTTTTGAGCTTCAGAAAAAGATATTCCCAAATCTTTGGAAAGTTGCTTCCATGCCATAAAGTGATATTTGGCTGTATCTACTATCACACCGTCAAGATCGAATATGAATCCTTTTTTATGCATTGTCTATCGATGGTTGGTAAGTAATTGCTTTTTTATTGGTAATTAAAAAGTTCGACAAGCCGGCAAGAATTAAAAATATTCCAGCTATCGTCATTGCGTGTATCGACTCATTCCCTATTAGCTTATGTAAAAAGACCACTCCCCCAACGGCGGCAAGAATTTGTGGAATACAGATAAACATGTTAAAAACGCCCATCATTAATCCCATTTTATTAGAATCGACAGAACTCGATAACATGGCATACGGCATGGATAAAATACTTCCCCAAGCGATTCCTATCAATGAAAATGAAATAAGAAGATAATCCGGATTACCGGGAATGTAAAACATTAAAAGAAATCCCAATCCTCCTAAAATAAGAGAACCCATATGTACATATTTCCTATTAATGCTATAATATGCGGTATAGAAGGTCAGTAGCAATGCAAATATCATAGAACTAAGTCCGTATATTCCCATTTTAGACCCTACATCATCACTGGCTTCGTTATAGGCCTTATCCAGTTTTTTATATTCTGCTTGTGATTGATTGTTTTTAAAGAGTATAAGATTTTGCGCATCTAATGCCGGTTCACCAGATTGATCTAACTGTGCAAATTCATGTATGTCTGGTTTTCCTGCGTTGTAAATGTGCTCTGTTAGCGCGGGATTGGCAAGGGTCCACATCGCGAAAAACGCGAACCATGAAAAGAATTGCACAACACCCAGTTTTTTCATGACAGTTGGCATCAACGCATAGGTGCTTAAAATAGTAGCAATCATTCCTTTCTTTTCCTCCTGTTCTGCACTTTCTTCCCCAAAGGCTTTCATCTCCTCTGGACTATATTCTTTAGTGGTAAAAATGGTGACAAGGATACTTGTAATAAATACAAGCGCACCAATGGCGAAGGCGACTTTTACGCTCGCTGGAACGACTCCTGGAGCCGCTTCGTTTGAAATGTTTAAGGTGTTGTTTACAAATTTAGGCAAATTGCTCGCTATCCATGTCCCTACACCAATGATAAGTGTTTGAACCACAAACCCATAACTTCGTTGGGAGTCGGGTAATTTGTCTGCTACCAAAGCTCTAAAAGGTTCCATACTAATATTTATGGAAGCATCAAGAATAAGTAATAACCCTGCGGCCATCCATACTTCCGAAGAATAAGGCATCCACAATAATGCAATTGAACTTAATATGGCTCCAAGTAGAAAAAAAGGTCTTCTGCGACCTAGCTTTTTATGCCAGGTATTATCACTTAGGTAGCCAATAATAGGTTGTACAATAAGACCTGCAAGCGGCGCTGCAATCCATAGAAAAGGAATGCTGTCTTTTTCGGCTCCCAGCGTTTCAAAAATCCTGGACATAGTTGAACCCTGAAGGGCAAATCCGAATTGGATACCAAGAAATCCGAAACTCATGTTCCAGATATCCCAAAATTTTAATTTAGGTTTTTGCATATCGATAGTTATGGTTACTTCGATATATGGAAGCAATATAAATATTGCTATTACATATCAAAACTTATTTTAAGGTAGGAAGTAAAAAATAAAAGTCTTGAAATGTCTTAAGGCTGTAAATATATATATTTTTTTAATTGAAAAATGTTAAATTCAAAAAGTTGACTCTCGTTCTATCAATTCAGTTTCGATTACAACTGTCTGGAATGGAGTATCAATGTGTTCATTCTCTAACCTATCGATCAATAAATGAGCTGCTTTCTCTCCTATTTGTTTCCCGTGCTGACTTACGGTAGTTAGTCCTGGAGACGCATATTTTGATAGTATGCCATCGGTAAATCCGATAACCTTAATATCCTTTGGAATATTTTTGCCAAGTTTTTGAGCTTCTTTCATGGCAGAAAGCGCATAAATCTCATTGACAGCGAAAATTCCGTCTATTTCAGGGTTCTTCACTAACAAATTTTTAATTTCCTTTTCCAATAAATTCATGTGTTCTACTTCATTAACCTTGTCATCAAGTTTAAGAATGATTTTCTCGTTCATAGAGATATTAGACTCTTGCAATGCCTGTAAATAGCCGTTTGTTCTTAACATCCCGACACTAACATAATCTTTAGTAGTGATAATCGCTATATTTTGACATCCATGGGAAATAAGGTTCAGGACAGCTTTGCGGGCACCTTCAACATCATCTACCACTACTTTATCACATTCTACTTCAGGCAAAGCCCTGTCGAACATCACGATTGGCATTCCTTGATATATGGTTTCAGTAAGATGGTGGTAATCTTTTAAAAACTGTGTCTCTCTCGAAACGGAAAGTATAAACCCATCTATACTTCCATTCGCAAGCATTTCCATATTGATGACCTCTTTGGTGAACGATTCGTTTGAGAGTCCAATAATTACATTGTATCCCCTCTCATTTGCTACTTTTTCAATTCCACTAATAACCGTGGTAAAAAAATGATGCACGATTTCAGGAATAATAACCCCTAGGGTTTTAGTTTTTCTGTTCTTTAAACTTAGTGCAATGTTGTTAGGCTTATAATTATAGAGTTTCGCAAAGGCATTTATCTTTTCTCGTGTATCCTTACTAATCTCATGGCTGTCCCGAAGTGCTTTAGAAACAGTCGAGATAGAGACATCCAACTCCTGGGCAATTTTTTTAAGCGTCAATTTTTGCATCCTGAAATATATGGAGATTTTATCAATATATAAGTGAATTAGATTATTCTCGAAATATTCCTATCTCATTATTGATTCGTTAAAAATGGATGTAAAATATTCTGAATTATGTTAAAATTTAAAACTTATTAACACGAAAACGTTTGCGTAACTCCTCAGATGACCAAAACGTTAAATTGTTATTAAAATTCGGTTAAATTTGAATCAGGAAGTAAAAATAAAGTCTGGTTAATCCATTGTAAACTAACAATTTAATTAAATGAAACAACTACTGAAAAAATGCCTATTCGTATTTTCTTTGATCCCAATTGGCCTACTAGCACAGTCTTCAGTAAGCGGAACGGTAAGTGATCAGGTCACTGAAATTCCAATTCCTGGGGTCAATGTGATAATAAAGGGAACGACAAACGGCACCACTACCAATTTTGATGGTAACTATACGCTCGACAACGTTGAAAATGATGATGTAATTGTTTTTTCATATGTAGGTTTTACTACGTTTGAAGTGAAACATACAGGAAATTCAACATTAAATGTTTCCTTAGAAGAAGACGCAGCTATTCTGGGAGAAGTGCTTTTAATAGGATATGGTGCTACTACAAAACAAGATGCAACAGGAGCTGTTGAAAAAGTTTCTTCGGAAGAATTCAATTCAGGATCTATTGTTTCGCCTGAGCAATTACTTTCCGGGAAATCTGCCGGGGTAAGTGTAACAAGTGGTGGAGGTGGCCCTGGAGGAGATTCAGAAATTAGAATTAGAGGAGGTTCTTCTCTTGCCGGAAACAACTCTCCATTAATTGTTCTAGATGGTATTCCACTTGATCAAAGAAAGTTGCAGGGTGTAAGAAATGCTCTCAACGCGATTAATCCTAATGAAATCGAAGAATTTGTTATTTTAAAGGATGCTTCTGCAACGGCTATTTATGGCTCGAGAGCTTCCAACGGGGTAATAATTATTACAACCAAAAAGGCTAAAAAAAGTAGTCCGTTTGTAATCGATTATGGTTTTCAATTTTCTGCCGATCAAATTACAGATAAGGTCGATGTATTCGATGCCGATGGTTTCAGAAACCTTGTGGTCGCAAATGATGGTGATGTTTCTAGATTAGGAAGTAGCAATACCGATTGGCAAGACACGATTTATCGGACTGCCAATGGAGCGATTCATGATTTGACATTTTCTCAAGGATTCGAAAATTTCACCTATAGAGCAAATATAAATAGTACGCATAAGCAAGGTGTCCTTGTAAAAGATTTATATCGTAGAACGGCACTAAACCTTAATCTAACAGGAAATCTATTAGACAACCATTTAAAAATGACCCTTACAACTAAAGGAAGTTTTGATGACAACCTTTATGCTGATACTGGTGCGATAGGAAATGCGATCACGTTCGATCCAACTCAAAGTGTTAGAGTGAATAACAGTCCGGGATATCCATACGAAGGGTATTTCGAGTTTGTTAATGGCACCACAGGAGATTTGGAATCTTTAGCGCCTAGAAACCCTTTTGCACAAATACAGCAAAATGATAATAAAGCACGTACAAAAAGAAATATTACAAACCTTAATTTAGACTATAAGTTTCATTTTTTACCGGAACTAAAGTTTATCGCAAATGCCGGTTATGATTATTCTGAATTAGACGGTAAGCAATTTATTACTGGAAAATCTGCAACTCAAGAAGAAGGCGATTATGCTAATTTGTATAGCGGTTTAAACCGAAATATTAATCTGGACCTTATATTAAACTATAAAAATAGAATTGAAGCAATAAATACTGGCTTTGACTTAACTGGTGGTCACGGTTATCAGGAATATTATATTCTTTCAGATGTACTTCAATCAAGAGGAGGTAATGTGGTAACCGACAAAACTGATATCAATCGTAATTCGTTAGAATCTTACTTCGGGCGTGCAAGTTTTGATATCGATGACAAGTATTTAATTTCAGCAAGTTACAGGCGAGACGGTTCTTCAAGATTCGGACCGGATAATCGTTGGGGTAGCTTCCCGGGTGCCTCGGTAGGTTGGAAAATTAGCAATGAGAGTTTTCTTAAAGATTCAAAATCTATTTCTAATTTAAAAATAAGAGGTGGATATGGAATTACTGGTAACAATGAAATCAACCAAAATTACGGATACTTAGGTGTATATACGCCTGGGCAATCAACTGCTAGTGTAGAACTAGGTGGGGTATTTGTAAACACTTTACGTCCTGAAGAATTTGATGAAAATCTGAAATGGGAAGAAACTACACAGTATAATGCAGGTATTGATATAGGTCTTTTCGATGACTTTATGACTATTAATTTTGACGGTTATTACAGAGAAACAAAAGACTTACTGGCCAGAATCCCTGTAGCAGCCGGTTCAAATCTATCTGATGTATTGACCACTAACATTGGTGAAAGCCGAAGCCGTGGTTTAGAATTAGGTATTGGTCTTAATCTAGCAAGAAAAGAGAATTTTAATTGGAATGTAAATCTAAACGGTACACTTCAGGAATTAGAGATCACAAAGCTTAACTTAAGTGGTGATCCGGATTTCTTTATTCCACAAGGTGATATTTCAGGAGGTGTTGGTAACAAAATTCAGTTATATCGTCCGGGTTACGACCCAAGCACTTTCTTTGTGTTCAGACAAGTTTATGATACACAAGGAAATCCAATAGAAGGCGCTTTCGTTGATGTAAATGGAGATAACCAAATTACTGAAGAAGATCGCCAGGCTTATAAAAAAGGATCTGCCGATGCGTATTACGGATTTACCTCGACTTTAAATTATAAAAACTTTGAATTCAATTTCACACTTAGAGGAAGCGTTGGAAACTATGTATATAACAACGCCGCTTCAAGTACAGGATATTATGCGAGTATGTTCGATACTTTAGGAGATTATTATGTAAATGGTAGTACTGATGTGTTAAATTCTAATTTTTCTGAGGCACAATTGTTTTCAGATTACTATATTCAGAGAGCTGACTTTTTAAAATTGGATAATGCTTCTATTGGATATACTATTCCAATGGAGAAAATGATTTTAAGAGTAACAGCAACTGGGACTAATCTTTTTACGTTAACAGAGTACGACGGATTGGATCCTGAAATATTTAATGGTATAGATAGAAACTTTTACCCAAGACCACGTGGATTCGTTCTGGGTCTAAACTTCACATATTAATATATAAAATAACAGCTATGTATAATAATCTAAAACAAGTTTTTGTTCTTTTCGCACTAACATTTATTCTGGTGTCTTGTGAAAAAAACCTTGACTTAATACCTGAAGATGACAGAAATACGTCGGCTTCAGCATTCGAAGATCCTGCCTCTTATCGCGCATTTTTGGCGAAAATATATGCAGGTATTTCCCTGAGTGGACAAGAAGGACCTGCTGGAAATCCGGATCTGGAAGGACTTGATGAAGGGTTCTCAAATTATCTGAGATTATATTGGATGATGCAAGAACTAACTACCGATGAGGCATTGATTGGTTGGGATGACGGAACTATAAAAGATTTACACAGTCAGAACTGGACTGCTGGTAATGAATTTATTAGAACGGTATATTCCAGAATTATGTATCAAATTGCTCTGAGTAATGAATTCTTAAGACAAACGAGTGCCGAGAAATTGGATGAACGTGGTGTAAACGGACAGTTACGTGATGAGATACAAAATTATCGTGCTGAAGTTCGTTTTATGCGTGCCTTAAGTTATTGGCATGCAATGGACCTCTTTGCAAATCCTCCTTTTGTAACGGAAGATGACCCAATTGGAGCCTTTTTACCAGAACAAACCAATCGCGACGCATTATTTACTTATGTTGAAAGTGAGTTACTCGATATTGAAAATTCTATTCTAACAGCTAGCCAGAGTGAATATGGTAGAGCAAATCAGGCAGCAGTTTGGTCTTTATTGGCGAAATTGTATCTTAATGCTGATGTATACATTGGGACTGCTCGCTATGATTCTGCACTTACATATTGTAATAAAGTAATTAGCGGTGGATATTCAATCGCAACGACTCCTTACACTCACTTATTTTTGGCAGACAATAATACAAATGGAGCACAAACGGAAACCATTTTTGCGATTCCCTTTGATGGCATCAATACCTTATCCTTTGGAGGAATGACCTTTTTAGTTCATGCGCCAGTAGGAGGAAGTATGGATCCTTCACAATTTGGTATCAATGGTGGTTGGGCCGGAATAAGAACAACTTCGACCTTTGTCGAACAATTCCCGGGTGAAGAAAATTCTCCTGATGGAAGATCACAATTTTATACCGACGGACAGAGTAAAGAAATTGCAAGCGTACCTCCTTTCAATCAAGGATATGCGGTTCAAAAATTTAGAAATTTAGATGTAAATGGTGATCCGGGTTCAGATCCAAATAATCATCCGGATACCGATTTTCCGATGTTTAGATTATCAGATATTTATCTAATGTATGCAGAATGTGTCCTTCGGAATGGTGGAGGTGATATGTCAACTGCGGTAAATTATATCAATGAATTACGTCAACGTGCTTACGGGGATACTTCAGGTAATATCTCACAATCTGATTTAACACTGGATTTTATTCTTTCTGAAAGATCCCGTGAATTATATTGGGAAGCACATAGAAGAACAGATCTTATTCGCTTCGGAAAATTTTCAGCTCAAGGCGTATGGCCTTGGAAAGGAAATGTTCCAAACGGAAGCACTACGGAAGCATTTAGAGATATTATGCCTATTCCGGCATCGGATTTAGGTGTAAACCCAAACTTAGTACAAAACCCAGGTTATTAATTATTAAAAAGAATCGAAATGAAAAAAATAGGAATTTTAGTTTTAATTTTAGTTACAGCGTTTTGTTACAATGCCTGTAAAACAGAAGATGATGTCGTTTTTGTAGCCCAAGATGCTTCAGGCATTAATTTTACAAATAATTTTTCTTCAGAATATATTTTAACGCCAGCTACTGCAGGTAATTTAGGAGAACGATTTACTTGGGATGACGCCGATTTTGGACAACCAACAAATGTATCTTATGAGTTACAGAAATCTAATTCTTCAGATTTTAGTGATTTCACTATAATAAATACCTCCACAGGAAATGAACTATCTATTACCATTGGTGATATGTTAGGTTATGCTGGAACACTAGGTCTGGATGCAGATCCTGCCACACCTGAGCCTAATAGTGGAAGTATTTTTGTACGCCTAATGGCTTCTCTTGGAACCAATGGTGGAAATGGTGTTTTTTCAGAAGTAAAAGAACTTATACTGGTACTACCGGAAGCTGTAGGAAATGAAATAAACTGTGATTTAGATCAACTATGGTTGGTTGGTGCAGGTGTTCCTTTCGCAGGATGGGGATGGGAAACTCCTAACAAAATAAGCTGTACCGGAAATGGTGTGTATTCAGGAAATATAACTTTCTCAAATGAAGGAGACGCAAACTTTAGATTCTTTACAGTGGAAACTGATTGGGGATCGGGAAGAAATTACACTTTCTATGTAGACGAAGGTTATACAATTGATTCCAATTTTGAAGATGCATTAGATGGTGACAACAACTTTAAATTTGTTGGAGATTCCGGTTTGCATTATTTAGAAGTAGATACAATTAATAAAACGATTACGCTTGGAGAGCCTCAGGCTTTAGGTGACTGTGAACTAGAACAACTTTGGATAGTGGGTGCAGGTGTACCAGATGCCGGATGGGGATGGGACAGCCCAGTTCAAACCATGTGTGATGGTGAAGGTGTATATTCTGGATTTGTAAACTTTACTAGCGATGGAGATGCTAATTTTAGATTCTTTACCGTTGAAACAGATTGGGGATCAGGAAGAAACTTTCCATATTATGCAGACGCTGGTTATACGATTGACGCCGTCTTTGAGAATGCTGGTGATGGTGACAATAACTTTAAATTTGTTGGAACTACAGGAGCTTATTATTTAACAGTTGACGATATTAATAAAATAATTTCAGTAGAATAAAACATTTCGATTGCAAATTTTTTCACTAATTATTTGTTATGCTAAAGGAGGAATGTTAAACTATTCCTCCTTTTTTTATTTAAAACTCACCTATGAAAAAGTTATTTCTTTACTCGATTTTATTATTTATATCCCTTTGTGCAAAAGCACAAGTACAAACAGTAAGCTTTGATGTTTCTCCTGCAACTTTCGATGCGGCTGATGAAATAACGATAACTGTATCCAATATAGACCCAAGCCTTTGGGGTGTATCAGATATCTACCTATGGGCATGGTATTTTGATGAAAATGATAATCCGGCAGGAGACTCTCCAACCAATGGTAGTTGGACAGATTCTAATGAGATCCAAAAGTTCACGAACAATGGTAATGGTACATTCTCATATACCTTTACTCCCTCCATTCTTTTCAATGATAGTAATATCGGGCGTATTGGAATGCTAGCTAAAGCAGATGATGCCAGTGATATGGGCAATGGAGAACGCAAAACACAGGACAATCTGGTGGAAGTAGGAACCTTTCAAACCACCTTGGTACATCCTGCACAACAAAATACTATTGTTAATTCTGGAAATTCTTTATTAATTGAAGCCGTTTCCAGCATTCAGGCAAATTTTACCCTTTGGGCCAACGGAACTTCAGTTGAAACACAAAATAACATCACCAATTTTACAACTTCATATACGGTGAATGAGGACACTTATTTCGAACTTTTCATTACTGAACCCATTTCAGGAGAAGAGATTATTAAAACCTTTAACGTAATTCTTACACCAAATCCACAATCCATACCAGTTCCATCCGGAATGAAAGATGGAATAAATCTGGATCCTAACAATTCCGATATTGCAACCCTTGTGTTATATGCTCCTGAAAAAGACTTTGTACACCTAATTGGAAACTTTAATAGTAATGATTGGAGGCTTTCAAACACTTATTTGCTTAATAGGGATACCGCAACAGATCGACATTGGATTACTTTAACGGGCTTAGACAGCGGAAATCCTAACGTATTATTCCAATATCTTGTTGATGCTCAAATTACGGTTGCAGACCCCTACTCTACAGCTGTTTTAAATGAATTTGATGATCAATATATTTCTCAAACTACTTTTCCGGATCTTCCTCAATATCCTGTTGGAAAAACAAGCTTCGCCATAAGTTGGTTCAAGGTTGGGGAAACTCCTTATAATTGGCAGATCAATGATTTTGAAAAACCCGCACAAGAAGATCTTATTATTTATGAGATGCTTATTCGTGATTTCGTTTCTTTACATAGCTTCGACGCCATAAAAAATAAATTGAACTATCTTCAAAACTTAAATATAAATGCAATTGAATTACTGCCAGTAAATGAATTTGACGGCAATTTAAGCTGGGGATACAATCCTGGCTTTCACATGGCATTGGATAAATATTACGGAACCAAGAATGCATTCAAAGCTTTTATTGATGAATGCCATTCAAGAGGTATCGCAGTGATATTGGATGTGGTTTACAACCATGCTACCGGACAAAACCCCAACTACCGTATGTGGAATGATTGCAATGGTTGTTATGGAGGTCAGGCGACCACTGAAAACCCATACTTTAACGTAGTTGATCCCAACACAGCTTTTCAGTTTTTTAATGATATTGACCATGAATCGACTGCAACACAAGCTTATATCGATCAATTGAATGAGTATTGGTTGGAAGAATTTAAAATTGATGGATATCGTTTTGATTTCACAAAAGGATTTACAAATACCGTTGGTGATGGCGGTAGCTATGATGCTTCCAGAATAGCCATCCTGGAGAGAATGTATAATGAAATTCGCACTTTTGATTCGAATGCTTACGTGATCTTAGAACATTTTGCACCTAATTCTGAAGAAACCGAACTTATTGAATACAGAGCAACATCAGATCCTTTGGAACCAGGGATGTTAGTCTGGAGCAATCATAATTACAATTACAATGAAGGAACTATGGGTTATCCCAATTCTAATTTTTCCTCGATTTCATATTTAAACAGAGGGTGGTCAACACCATCAAGTGTTGGTTATATGGAAAGTCATGATGAAGAACGACTAAGCTATAAAAATCTGGCTTTTGGAAATAATAGTGGTACCTACGATGTTAAGGATTTAGAAACTTCATTGGACCGTATGGAGCTCGCGGGAGCTTTTTATTTTACTATTCCTGGACCAAAAATGATATGGCAATTTGGAGAACTAGGATACGACTTTAGCATCAACTACTGCGAAAATGGCACAATCGATCCTGGTTGCCGGGTAGACCCAAAGCCCATTGCCTGGGATTTAGGCTACCAAAATATCACTTCCAGAACCGATGTATATTCTCAATGGAGTCAGTTATTACGTCTAAGAAAGCAGAATGCTATCTTTAATACAAACGACTTTACTTTAGACGTTGCTAATCCAAATGGATTGAAGAAAATTCAACTTTATGATCCAACAGCCACAGGCTCGCAAGTAAAGTATGTTACGATACTAGGGAATTTTGGCGTAGAAGCTCAAAATATAGTGCCTGTATTTCAAGAAACCGGAACTTGGTATGATATGTTAACCGCTTCAGAAACTACGATTACTGATGTAAATGCCCCTATTTTACTACAGCCGGGAGAATATCGATTATATGCAAACGAAATTGCTACTTTAGGACTTTCCGAAGTATCGTTAACCGAAATTCAACTGTATCCGAATCCAGCGCATAATCACTTTAGTCTTTCAGAAGATATTTCCAAAATATACATTTATGAGCTGTCTGGAAAGATGATTGCGGAGTTTGAAAATTATAAAAAAGGTGACGAAATTAGTGTCGAAAAATATCAAAATGGTATCTATTTCATCAATGCGGTGACAAATGAGAAGTCTCAAAATTTTAAATTAATGAAATTTTAACAAAATATACGTGTTTATACGTATTGATTCGAAGAATCATTTGGGCTACATTTGACTTATGAATTAGTGAATGTTAGTCGAACATTTTTTTTGTGGGGATAAAAAATTTATTCGACGAAGCAATTAAAATTTACTAAGTTAGGTTTGTTACAAGCGTCTCAACTACCAAGTTGAGACGTTTTGTTATTTAAACTGGTTCTGTCTCTACAATTACAGCTGGATGAAAGTTACTATTTCCAATGTCTCGAAACAGCAACTTACTCATAAAAAAATGGATCCTCAAAAAGAGAACCCATCTTATATTTACTAGTAAGACTCTACTATTCTATTTTTTAAAATTCGCCTTCCCTTCCTTTAACCAATTAAGGTATTCATCGGCATCTGGTGTATAACCTACCGGCTTATTCAGTAAATTAAATTCTGAATCCATTAAAATATAATATGGCTGGGAGTTATTTTTAAAGTTAACAGTTTGAAAAGTCGCCCACTTATCCCCTATTGTATGTATCTGTTTAACTCCTCCTGTGGGTTTTAAGAAATTGAATTTTTCTTCTTCGGAAAGCTCCTTTCTGTCGTCGACATAAAGCGATATTAAAACATATTCTTCATTTATGATCTTAAAGATCTCATCCTCACTCCATACCTGTTCTTCCATTTTTCGGCAATTTACACATGCCCATCCTGTGAAGTCCAACATGATAGGTTTCCCTGAAGCCTTCGCAGCAGCTACACCTTCATCAAAATCCTTATAGGCTTCTAAGCCCAGCGGAGCACTAGTTCCTTTGTCGTACAAGCTGTAAAACAAGGGCGGTGGAAAACCACTTAACAACTTTAAGTTAGCATACTTAGTATTTGTCAATCCTGGAATTAAATAGAGTACGAAAACAAAACACAATGTTCCAATCGCAATATTCCCCATTGGTAATTTCTTTTTCCTAGGACCATCATGTGGAAATCGAATAAATCCGAATAAGTACAATCCTAGACCTAAGGCACATAAAATCCAGATTCCGATAAATATTTCACGTTTTAATAATCCCCAGTGTTCCACTAAATCGGCGTTCGATAAGAATTTGAAAGCCAAGCCTAATTCAATAAACCCTAATACTACTTTTACAGTATTTAGCCATCCACCACTCTTTGGGAGGGTGTTTAACCAATTCGGAAATAGAGCAAATAAGGCGAAAGGCAACGCTAATGCCAATCCGAAACCTCCCATTCCAAAAGTTAACTGCATGGCTCCTCCATCACTTGAAAGTGAACCTCCTAATAAAGAACCAAGGATAGGTCCTGTACATGAAAAGGAAACGATTGCTAAAGTTAAGGCCATAAAGAAAATTCCAATGACACCGCCAATACTTGTTGCTTTATCATCCATTTTCGAACTCCATGAACTAGGCAAAGTAATTTCGTAGTATCCAAAAAACGAAAATGCAAATACCATGAAAATGACGAAGAACACTACATTTAGCGTAACATTGGTTGAAATATTATTGAGTATTTCCGGGTCTAAGGAGTCTAATAAATGGAACGGTAGACTCAATAAAAGGTAAATCCCAAATATGAACAAGCCATATAAAATTGCGTTCCCTAAACCTTTCTTTTTATTGGAAGCACTCTTAGTGAAAAAGGAAACTGTGAGTGGAATCATAGGAAATACACAAGGCGTTAGCAATGCGATTAATCCCCCAATAAAACCTAGCAGAAATATTGTTAGAAAGCTTTTTTCAGACTTTTCTTCTTCTGTTTCGTACTTATCTTTTCCTTTAAGATCGATAGTAAGTTGTGCTGTTTTTTCTAAGTCTTCCGCTGTTAATTCGGCAGTAGTAGCCATGGCTTTTCCATCTGTCAATTTCAGCTCAAACATTTTACTCTCAGGAGGCAAACATTTTTCATCATCACAAACCGAATAATACACCTCTACTTTAATAACTAGTCCCTCTTCATTGATAACCTTAATAGGCTGAATGAAGATGGCTTTATCTGAAAAGAATACGATATCAGCTTCAAATATTGGGTCATGAACCGGTGCAACATCAGGCTCTGTGGTTCCTCCAATCAACTCATAAGTTTCTGGAGAATTATTATATGTAAATTCGGTAGGAATAGGTCCCAAGTCCACATCGGCCGCCACCTGACTATACAAATGCCATCCATCATCGATTGAAGCCTTTATTAAAATATTGTACTCGTCGCCCTGTTGTTTTTCCACTTTAACTTCCCATTCTACGGGATCCAAAAATTCTTGAGCGTTTATTGAAGCACAAAAACCAAGTACTACAATAAGGAGAGAGAGCATTTTTTTCATAGTCGGATTACGTTGTTCTGGTTACTTTTAAAATATTTTTTGTTTTATCGTCAACTTTAAATCGATCATCCGGTCGATATCCAACAACCCAAACAATTTGATTGTTGCTAGTTAAGACCCAAATTTTTTCTTTGCGAACCAAAGATAACTTTTCATCTTTAAAAAACTTACTCAATTTCTTTTTTCCCTTCATTCCAAAGGGGAAGAATACATCGCCTTCCTGCCACTTTCTCACTACAAGAGGATAGTCTATTTTATCATTATCCACGTAGATCGTACTGCTGGTAATATTCCCTATCTTGTCGATAGATTTAAGCTCCATTTGAAAAGGTTTCGTTATTTTTATTTGGTTTTTTTTTATATAAAATTCTTTTTCTTCCTTTTTTTCTGAAATTTCTGTCAGAATGAGCACATTTCTGTCCTTTAAGAGTCTGTGAGTTTCTGAAAAAACCTGTTTTCCACTCTGTGATTCCAACAATTCTGAAACAGCCTTGAAATCGGTAAATCCGAATGGTGAAGTTATTTCGTACAATAAAGCATTTGTATTTGGCAATTCCTTTAGTTTATCAATATTGATCGTATAACCTTCAGGGATTTCTTGCACTACAAGCGTATAGACCAAGGACAAGTAATCTTCTATTAAACTATAACTATCCTTCAGATGTTTTTGTGTTTTCTGAAGACTTGCAATCACTCCCGGAGCAGCTTCCTTAAAAGGAGGTAACACATTCAGACGTAAGACATTCCGAAGGTAATCTGCTTTTTTATTACTGCTATCTTCTCTCCAATACAAATTCTTTTCCTTTGCAAAATTCAAGATTTCGGCACGTGTAAAAGGCAATATAGGTCTCACCACCAACTCGTTTATTTCCTGAATTCCCGTAAGACCTTTGAGGCCGGTACCCCGAGAAAGATTGATTAAAAATGTTTCAAGATCATCATCGGCATGATGTCCAGTGACAATATAATCGTAAGTAAAGTCCTGCCTAATTTCTTCAAACCAATGATATCTCAACTGACGAGCCGCCATTTGTGTCGATAACTTATGCTCCTTTGCAAACTTCTTAGTGTCGAAAGTTTCGGTATAAACAGCAACTGAATAACTATCTGCCAATTCCACTACAAATTCTTCATCCTGATCGCTTTCCTTTCCGCGTAGCGAAAAGTTACAATGTGCCAGGCCAATTTCAAATTTTAATTGTCTCAGTAAATAACTAAGTACCACGCTGTCAAGACCGCCACTACAAGCAATAAGTAGCTTCTTACCTTGTAAAAAAGACAGTTGTTCGCTAATATGTTTTTCTAGCTTTTTGATCATGTTGTTACAAATCTAACAATTCCATTATTAGCAATGAGTATTGAGTAATGAGTGCTGGTTGATAGTTAATAGTAAATAGTAAATAGTAAATAGTAAAAATACACTTTGTCACTTCGAGCGATTTCAAATTGACTGTGAAGGAAATTGGAAATTATATCGAGAAGCTTTATTTAAATTTAAAAGTGAAATGGATTTAAACTCAATCCTAAGAAGCAGTCCCTTCCACTACTTCACGCATTGCTTTTGCTTTTAACAGGCATTCTTCATATTCTCGCTCGGGAATGGAAGCTGCAGTAATCGCTCCTCCTACAGAAAAGCTTACATAATTCCGGCTGGCGTTGTACAATATGCTTCTAATTACCACATTAAAATCGAAATCTCCATTAGGTAGAAAATAACCGATTGCACCACTGTAAAGTCCGCGTTTTGCATCTTCCAATTTCTCAATAATTTTCATGGCCGAAATTTTAGGAGCACCTGTCATACTTCCCATCGGAAATGTGCTTTTTAAAATCTCAACCGAAGTTTTTTCCGAAGAAACCGTACATCTCACTGTCGAAATCATTTGATGCACTTGTTCGAATGTATAGATACCACAAAGTTCTTCCACCTGTACACTCCCCTTTTCTGCAATTTTTGAAAGGTCATTTCGAACCAGATCCGTGATCATAATATTTTCACTTCGCTCTTTTTGATCCATCATCAATTGTGATATCATTTTTTTATCTTCGGAAGGATCTATCATTCGCTTTGCTGTTCCTTTTATTGGCTGTGAAACAACATTGCTTCCTGTTTTCTGAAGGTAACGTTCTGGCGAAGCAGAAAGCGCATAATGCTCTTCAAATTTTAAGAAAGTGGCAAAAGGTGGTTTTGAAATCGCATTAAGATGTATAAACGAAGCTAAGGGATCAATTTTAGTGTTTTCAGAAAAGAACTCCTGACAGAAATTGGCTTCATAAATATCTCCGCGATCTATATGACGTAACATTTCATTTACTTTCTGAAAATAGGAGTCTTTCGAAGTTCGTAGGCTAATTTTTACGGGATGATCCAAACTATTTGTATCCGCTTCAGAAATAACCGTATCTAAAATCTCCTGCCAATCCTCCTCCAATTCATCATCTACCATATTTAGATAATGTAGGGTCACGTTGGTTTCAGAAAATAAAAAAACCTTCTTAGGCTGAAAAAAATATAAATCCGGAAAATCAAGTCCGTCATAATTCTTAGAACTCAGGTTTTCAACATCATTTTTAACATCATAGGTAAGATAGCCAAAAAGCCAATCTTTCGTCTTTTGTTGATATTCGTTCAATTTATCGAATGCAGTATGAGCATCCGTTTTTATAGCTGTAAAAGCGTCCACAGCTAAAATAGCCTTGAATTGGCTGTGCGTCTGATTATGATCGTTAGAATCTAACCAGACAACTTCGTGAAATTGCTGCGCCCAAGTGAGAATTTTCACTTTGATCGCATCATCGAGTTTATGGCTAAGTTTTTTAGAAAATCTCAAATAATTAGTGATTAATGACTAATAAAATCAGTATTATTGAGCAAATATAAGATTAATTACCGCTCATTTCTGCTATGTTCAAGGCCTTCACACATTTTTTCTATTTACTACTATTTTTCATTATAAGTCAAGCTTGTTTAGCACAGAATCGTGACGATTATAAGTTGCTATGGGAAATAGATCATCAAAATAACACTAAGAAATCATATCTCTTTGGTACCATGCACGTTAAAGATGAACGCGCCTTTAAATTTAGTGATGCTTTAATTCCGGCCTTAGAGAAATCGGAAATGTTTGCGCTGGAAATTCATCCCGATTCTGTAACTAATAGCTTGGGCGATAATTTTTTTGCCAGCGGACTCGAAAATAGCTTTAAACGAATTTTAACGGCCGATGAGTATAAACGATTATCAAAACGCTTTTACGAAATAAATGGAATAGAGATCGATAGTTTTCCGCTGCAACACCCTTTAATGATAGAGGCGATGTTAAGCGAGGAAGTTGAAAGAGAAACCGACAAAAGAACTTTTTTAGATGCATATCTCTTCGGAATAGCAAACAATCTGGATAAACAAATTACAGGACTTGAAAAGGTAGAGGATCAACTACCGCCTATAGAGAGTATAGATGATGAAGAAATAAGACGCAGTGTTCTTGAAATTTTAAATTCAAATGCCGAGGAAAGAAATCTCTTTCTTGAAAAGCTCACAGATATCTACTATCGCGGGGATATTGAAGAAATTTTAACCTTCGCCACAGGTTTGAATGCCATCGATAAGATCATGAAAAAGCGGAATATTACCATGGCGAATAGCATGGATAAAATCATGCAGCAGAGTTCAGTTTTCGCCGCGGTTGGAACTGCTCATTTACCGGGTAAATTTGGAATTATCGAATTGCTTCGGGAAAAAGGTTATGAGGTTCGTAAAGTTGAGGCAACATTCGATAATCCTTCCGAAGAATATAAAATCGTTCCAAACCTCAAGAAATGGCATATTGATGATAATTCAGAATTGGGACTTAGAGTCGCGACCCCGACAAAATCTGTCCCATTAGATGTGGTTGATAAAGTTAGAACTATGACTGCGACAGACCTGATCTACGGAGGTACATTTACTTATATGGCGATCGATCTTAGGGAAACCGGCTATAATAAAGATTTCGACTATGTCGAAAATATTATTAAAAATCAGATAGACGAAAGTAATGAAGAACTAATTTCTCAAAAGGATTTCAAGCGAAATGGTATAGATTTTACTGAAATTTTAATAAAAAAAGGGAAAAGTATTACCCGAATGCAAATTGCCCTTGCAAACAGCATTCTGTATTCGTTTTTTATTGAAAACTCCATCGATGAGATTAATAGCGAATACGCAAATGCATTTTTTGATTCTATTTTTATTTATGAACCAAAATTTCCAGCTTCGGTTTGGAAAACAAACAAAAATGATCTTGGTGCATATTCTATTTCGGTTCCCGGGCAGGTTCAGGATCTGTCGAGAATAGTTCCTAATCCGAACGGAGATGAAAACACGCTCTATGATCTTAAAATTTTCACTTCTCAGGACAAGGAACAGGAAATGCTTTATTTACTTAGGTACAACGACCAACCAATGGGGTATTATATCGATAATGAGGATGATTATTTGGCATATTTCAATACTTATTTTTCGGAACGAGGCACCATGCTAGGCGAGCCTAAAGCAATTGAAATAGATGGACACAAGGGTTTTGAATACGAAGTAGCTTTATCAGATAAATACAATACACTTGCTAAAGTGATATTAAGAGGGAACCGTACTTTTATGATGCTGGCTCAGAAACTGAATGAAACGGAGAAAGTTCCTAAAGAGAACAAATTTTTCAAATCTTTTTCATTTAATACGTTTGAGAAAACAGTTTTGGACACTATTATTACGTCACATCAAAATTATCGTTTTAACTTCAGGAAAGAATCTCAGATTGAAACTGACACTTTATATCCCACAAATTCAGAGTTTAATAGTTCTATAACTTATTCAACTACGAGTCCTACTTCCGGTGGTGTTTATAATTTACAGCAGTTAGAATTCAAAAAGTACGCAAAGCATAAATCGGTAGATCAATTTTATACTGATTATCTCCAAACACTACTGGAAACAGGCGATACCATTGTAAGTAATAAATCGATCGAAATTCAAGGAAATGAGGCCAGGGAAGTCCTTATACATAACAAAAACACACATATTAGACAGCGAATGCGCCTACTCCTACATGAAAATGTGCTGTCTCTCTTATTGACGTATCTAAGCGAAGAAGAGTTGGAACAAGGGAGTAGTGATGCTTTTTTTAATTCATTTGTTATTCTGAACAAATCCAAAACTAAATTCGACATTACTTCCTCGAAATCGAATGAAATTTTTAAGAATTTAAAATCAAAGGATTCGGTGGTATTTGAAAATGCTATAAATGCTTTTAATTATTACATATTCACTTCGGAAGACTATGCGTTATTGAAGAAAAATTTGAACAGGAATTATGGTGATAATGTGAAGGATACTCGTGTGAAACAAAATATAATAAATGAATTATTCTTACTTGACGAACCTAATACGCTAGCAACATTAAAAGAGTATTATCGTTCAGGAAAAGCGGCTAATCAAACTAAAATTACGATTTTAGAAGAGCTTCCACTGCTTTCTGACCCAACCATTTCCGAAACCTTTTTTGAGCTGATAGAAGAAGATAAACCCATTCGGAAAAATAACTCCTATGACATATTCTATAGATTATCCGACTCTATTTCGCTATTTACCGATCATCAGGAAACCACTCTAAAACTAATTGAAACAAATGATTTCCGAGATAAATTACTTGAGCAATACACTTCTAAAATACAATATGACAGTTCTTATGTAAAAAAGACCACTGCAGTACTGGAAAAATTTATGTCTTATAGTATGGAGGATATAGAAAATTATGTGCAGCTGGACTTACGAAACACATATGACTATTTAAATTATCAACTCATCCATAATTACATTAATCTTATAGAAGTTCTAAGGTTGGACGATCCGGAATATGTCGATATACTCAAGACCATTGCGCAATCGGTTGAAGATCGAAATTGGTTGAAAACGGAGGCTTTATTCACCGCGATTGAACTGAATATGGATATTTCCCCTCAATTAATGACCAGTGCTTTTCAAGATCTTTACTCCAGATTTGAACTTATGGAATTGATGATCAGTTTGGGTCGATCTAGTGAAATACCTCAGCAATACTTAGAGCAAGAAGAACTTGCAAAATTATCTCTATTTAATTCAGTAGGAAACTCGTCTGATGCATATCCTGATGAAATCACTTATTTAGGTGAAATGGATCACCTCGGAAAGAAATACTTAGTTTACAATTATGGTTATTCGTCTGCTTCGGAAGCAACTGAGAAACCAGAAAAAGTAGAATTGTATATGGGTATTTCCGAAGCACAACAAAGCATAGATCTGGATAATTTTGAATTAAACGACGTTTATTTTAATCCCTCCGATCTAACTGAAAATTGGAGAGAAGACGCCCGCAGTTTTCTAAGTGAACTATTCAGTACAGAATAATATAAATAACTTTTCAACTTGTTAATTTTACACTTTAACGATGTGTAGAAATTATAAAGTAAATATAAACTTACATATAATTGCATTTCATCGATATTTATAGTTCTTATATCGAATATATCTAAAAATCAATCAATTATATTTTTCGAAAAATACCAAAAGCCATAGATTTGTAATAGATGACCCCAAATTATCTACTACTTATGAAGAAAATTTACACTTTTATTGCGGTATCTCTGGTACTCTCTATTACAGTTTCCAAGGCACAGGAAGTTGGAATTGGAACTACAGATCCCAAAAGTACCTTAGACATTCAAATTGCCAATCCTAGCAGTCCTTCAAATACTGACGGTTTATTAATTCCAAGAATTAGTAATTTTCCAACTACCAATCCAGGTAATCAACAGGACGGGATGATAGTATTTCTTACTTCTGCAACAGGAACTTATAAAAAAGGGTTTCATTATTGGGACAATACCCCAAAAAAATGGATTGCCTACAATGAAGAATGGAATGATGGAAATGTTGCTCAGGTTCATAGTGGATTCACTCCAAATCTTATTTATGCAAGACAAGCAGATGCAACGGGAACCGATGTAGTGGTTTTGGATTCTGGTCATATAGGTATGGGAACAAGTGCTCCAGAAGAAAGTCTTGAATTAAAATTGGTAGGTGATAATGACATTCAAATTACAAGTGCTTCAGCTCCTGATGCCCCACAACTTACTTTTTATACAATGAATGACACTTTCGAATCACCGGATTTCATGAATGACGATGATCCAATTGGTTATATCACAGGTAAAGTTTGGGCCGGAAGTGGTAAGTCGGGTGATGTTGCAAACATTCAATTAAAAGCAGATGGAAATCACTCCTCTGGAAATCTCCCAACTAAAATAGAATTTGCCGTGACCGAACCAGGAGATAGTGGTATTACAGAACATGAACCTGAAATGGTGATTCGTAGTACCGGAAATGTAGGGATTGGAATTACAAATCCTACAGCGGTACTCAACTTGAAAGCCGGTACTTCATCAGCGAACTCAGCTCCCCTTAAACTAACAGCAGGCACTAATTTGTCAACCGCAGAACAAGGTGCTATAGAATTTGATGGAACCAATCTTTATTTCACCCCAAATACTACCAGAAAAGTATTTTTAAATGGTGTTTCAAATAGCCAAAGTCTCAACTTTCCAAATATTGGATCCAGAGGCACTTCAGAATTAACAATGTCCGTAACAGGAGCAATTACTACGAGCTCTTGCTCATGTGCCCCTGCTCCGGGTATTGAAAACAACTTACAATGGAGTTGTTATGTGAGTTCAGCAGGCGTAGTAACGATACGGCTTACAAACGTTTCAAGCGGAAGCGTAAATCCTTCAGACCGAAATTGGAAGGTCACAGTAATAGATTAAAAGTAAGTCGAATTCTACAATATTATCGATATGAAATTAACAACAATATTAGCTTATATAAGTATTTCGACCTTCACACTGTCCTGCTACGCGCAGGTTGGTATTAGATCGAATAATCCACGCAGCATACTAGATATTAGTGCTTCTAATAAAGTAAATCCCACATCAAAGGATGGAATATTGCTGCCTCGAATTGAAAATTTCCCTACAACGAATCCAACAGCCGATCAGGATGGGCTACTGGTTTTTTTAGTAGCAGATACAGGCACATTTCAAAAAGGACTTCATTATTGGGACAATTCTTTAGCACAATGGCTGGATTATGGCGCAGAATGGCGTGATGGCTATAATGACGATGATGAGGATCTAATGTATGCGAGACAAGCTGCGGTTAATGGAGTTGATGTAGTAATTCAAGATAGCGGTCGTATTGGTATGGGAACTAAGAACCCTGAAGAGAGTCTGGAACTTAAGTTTGCGGGTGATAACGATATTCAAATCACAAGTGCAGAACCACCCAACGCACCGAATCTTATATTCTTTACAACAAATGGTACATTTAGTTCGCGTCAACAATTAAACGACAATGATCCTCTTGGTGCCATAAACGGAAAAGTGTGGAATGGCACAGCAAAATCCGGTGATGTAGCTTATATCAGTCCAATTGCAGATGGTGACCACAGTAGTGGAAACTTACCAACAAAATACGATCTTTCAGTAACAGGGAATGGTGATGAAACTGCCTATGAAAATGGTCTCGAAATGACTATTAGGGCTACAGGAAGAGTAGGTATTGGCACAGGAAACCCAACGGCTGCATTACAACTTAAAGCTGGAACGGCTACAGCTAATTCGGCTCCTCTAAAGCTTACTCCCGGTACTAAACTATCAACACCGGAAACCGGAACAATTGAATACGATGGAACCAGTATTTATTTTACACCTAATTCATCCAGAAGACTACTTCTCACCGGACTTAAAACTACAGCAACTCTAAATTTTCCTATTATTATCAATGGCTTAACCGATGAACTATCAGTAACTGTTCCAGGAGCTGCTGTTGGCAGTAGCTGTGATTGCAATCCATTAGGGGCAATCGAAACCGGTTTACAATGGAGTTGTTATGTAAGTTCTGCGAATACAGTTAGAGTGCGATTAAATAAAATTACAACAGGTCCTCTTGATATTGTAGACCCTGCTTCAAGAAATTGGAGAATACTTGTAATGGAATAAAATTTTATTAGAGCCCCCGATTTTGTTTCTAATAAACAAAAAACCATCCGCTTTAGGCAGATGGTTTTTTTTTGAAATTAGGTTTATATTATTCTTTTATAAACTGTGAAACGTTCTTACCTATGCTCGTCGCTACTTCAATGAAATAAATTCCTGAAGCTAATTGCGATACATCTATACGTTCTTCGGAAACTTCCGCGTTTACAACTTTGCCTTCAACTGTATATACTGAAATTGAAGTTATAAGTCTTTCCGAAGAAATATTAAGCACTCCTGAAGTTGGATTGGGATAAATTTTAAATGCCGCTAATTCTTCGCTAGAAACTCCTAAAAGAGGAGAAGCATCAAAATTAAAACTATCCAAATACCATTCTGCATCGGTTGAAACCGAAAAGAAAGAAATTCCGCCATAGCTTTCTAATTCATCGCCATCGCTATTTCTTAGCGGTGTACCATCTGCCAGGACCTGAACTCCATCTATCTTAAATCCCCAAGTATCACCCGCAGGATCCATCACAACCCGTATATCTACTTTAAACCAATTTAGTACCGGGTAAGAAAAGGATGTGGAATTTCCAGTAGGCACCGAAAATTCTTCTATCTCCCCAACAGCTGGGGATAACAGATCACGATTAAAGTGTATATTGGCAATGAAAGATCCGGAGCCTCCATTTATCAAGGTAATATCCTCAAGTATCCCAAAATAAGCTTCTCTACCTTCTGCGATATACATATAAAAATCGAGTTCGAATATTCCTTCGGTATTTAGTCCGAGATCCAGATCAATCTCACTAATTCCATCTGCCATAACAATCGCAGATTTATTGCCGGTATTGGCAAAGCCATCTACAATTTCAGGGCAATTAATTGGGCAATCGTACCACCAGGGTCCGAAGGGATCACCTGGATTATATTCCATATCATCTTGAAAATCCTGAGCAAATAAACCTAATACGAAGAAACACATCAAGGTCGCCATAACGTAGTTGTTTTTCATAATTTGTTGTTTAAAGGTTAATAAATAGTCTTTTAGTTGTTAATAAGGTACAATAAAATGTTGAAAAACAGCATATTGACCAATCATTTTTGCAAATATGAATTGGTATATTTCATATTCGCTCTTTTCAGCAAAAAACAAAAAAAAATACCATCCGCCGTTGACGAATGGTATTTCATAATGTGTTTTTATTAATTTTAGATATGCATAGCTCTATCATCTGTAGCAGCCAAGGCGGCTTCTTTCACCGCTTCTGCATAGGTGGGATGCGCGTGACTCATTCTAGCGATATCCTCGGCACTTGCACGGAACTCCATAGCGGTAACAGCTTCAGCAATTAGATCGGCGACACGAGCGCCAACCATATGTACTCCTAAAACCTCATCGGTCTTCGCATCTGAAAGAATCTTAACGAAACCATCTGTATCACCACTTGCACGGGATCTTCCCAAAGCACGCATCGGGAATTGTCCGGACTTATATGCAACACCTGCCTCCTTTAATTGTTCTTCCGTTTTACCTACCGAAGCAACTTCAGGCCAGGTATAAACTACTCCCGGGATTAGATTATAATCGATATGTGGTTTTTGTCCGGCTAATATTTCGGCAACCAACACACCTTCTTCCGAAGCTTTGTGCGCTAGCATGGGGCCTTTAATTACATCACCAATAGCGTAAATATTTTTAACGTTGGTTTGTAAATGATCATTTACCTCAACCAAGCCTCTTTCTGTGATCTTAACTCCTGCATTTTCAGGCTTTAATCCTTGAGTGAAAGCACGTCGTCCAACAGATACCAAACAATAGTCTCCGGTAAAGCTTACTTCCTTGTCTTTTTTATCGGTAGCTGTAACAGTAATTTCCTTTCCTTTTTTCGAAACTGCAGAAACTTTATGAGAAACATAAAACTTGATTCCTTGTTTCTTCATTACCTTCATCAATTCCTTACTTTGAGCACTGTCCATCGTTGGAATTATTCGATCCAAATACTCAACTACAGAAACCTCAGAGCCTAATCTTCTATAAACCTGTCCTAATTCCAGACCGATCACCCCTCCTCCAATCACCACAAGATGCTTCGGGATTTCCTTTAAGCTAAGTGCTTCAGTAGAAGTAATCACTCTGTCCTTATCCAATTTGATAAAAGGAAGCGAAGCGGGTTTACTTCCCGTAGCGATGATTGTATTTGCAGCTTCAATGGTTTCAGTTTTCTTTCCGGAGGTAATTTCGATATGCGTTGCATCCTTAAAAGCACCAATTCCAGTGAAGACATCGACCTTATTTTTATTCATAAGAAATTCAATCCCCTTTGTGGTTTGATCTACTACCGATGCTTTCCGTTCGATCATTTTCTTAAAATTAAGCTTTATCTCACCAGGAATTTCAATTCCGTGATCTGCAAAATGCTTCATCGCATCTTCGTAATGGTGTGACGAATCTAAAAGGGCTTTACTTGGTATACAACCTACGTTTAAACAGGTTCCTCCAAGGACGCTATATTTTTCTATAATTGCGGTTTTCATACCCAGTTGGGCGCAACGGATTGCAGCTACGTATCCACCGGGACCGGAACCTATTATGGCAACATCGTATTTTGACATATCTGTATTTTTTTTATAAAAAGAGAACTCCTATGCCTTAGCTTCGGAGTTTAATAACAAAGGTACAATACTGTTTACAAGTTTAAAAGTTTAAACAAGGAGAAGTTTGGTCTTTAGAGTGTGGTTGTTTCCGAAGGCAAAATAATTACCTTTCTCCGGCAGATTTTAGACTTAATTCTAATGAAAGTGCTTCTACCATCTCCTTCAAGGTCTCAATTTCCGACTCGAGACTTTGAATTTTTGAAGCATTATTCTCAATATTTTCAATAGCTTCGGAAGTGATTGCCGTGTCATTCACAGGTCTGGGAGCAGGAAGTGTTGCCCAACTTAATTGTCCAGCTCCATCGGTCTGCATCACCTGACCGGCAGTTCCACGAGAAGCAGGAAATATATAATTATCTGAAGCAGATCTTCCAATCGAGACATTTCCGAGGAAATAAGCCGCATAGGAAATACCTGAAGTTCTCAAAACACTAGAATATACACCGTATAAATCGCCTGTAGAAGAATTTGTAATTGAAATATGGTTCCCGTATTTAATTCCTGCACCAACAACCTCGAGCGCCGTTTTTTCTCCGTATTGATCACCTTCACCATGACTAAATACATTATTAAAAACTCCATAATGAATTCCATCACCTTCGCCAACAACATTGTTATAAAGTCCGGTTTTATCACCTTCGGTATCACCTGTAAGATCCTGATAGATTCCAATTTGATCACCTCCTCCTTCTTTGATCATTAGAGCATTTAAACCATATTGTATCCCGGTACCCATATTATTAGATTCAGTTCTTATAGTAGATAGCGGACCGTTTCCGGGCACATCTAATTCTACAAAGAGAGTTATGTCCTGATCGTGAGTCACCACGCTTAATGGGTAAGGCGTTGTATCTTTACCAATAGAAACATTACCATGGGTGTAAATATGATCAATAATTGACATAGGAATATCGGTTGTTTCGGCTATATACCAATCGGCATCACCTCCGCCACCAGTAGTTCCGGAAGCTCCATTTAAAAATACCCAAACAGTGCCGTCGAAATAATAAATACCAATACCATTTCCACCGGCAGTCGTGGTGTTTGTATTGTAAATAAGCATTCCTTCTCCAACGGTATTAACAGTGTCAATCCTATTGTTAGTGACGTCATCCAATGATACTCTGGGGATAAGAATACCTTTATCGGTGGCTGTAATGTCTAAGATTGAGGATGGGTCCGGAGTAATAGTACCAATTCCCACTTGAGCAGTGGAAATGCCTGAAATAAATAACAGGCAAGCAAAAAATCTGAATTTCATGAAAGTTAGGTTAGCAGCAGGCTGATTTTGAGCTTAATCGGGGGTGCGAAAGTACACTAGTTTATCAGAGAATTTTGTTAAAGAAATCTAAAAATATTTAACTTTAACATAATTAAGTTGTTTTTAATCAGGTAAATAGGGTGATTAAATTTTAAGAAACATCCATACCAGGAAAGGCTAACATCTCCCCCATGCCCACTGTGAACAACCAGTTACCGTAAATCGCATGTTCAATACTTACCAAAGTAGTAGAACGGAATTTTAAATAACTAAAGGCAAATAAAAGTCCTCCTAAAAAAGTAATGATCGTTACAAGAGCGTTCCTAAAAAATGTATGTGCTAATGAAAAAACTATCGCATTTATAAAAATTAATAAGGATTTACTTTTAATCAAGGATGTGTATCGCTGCATAAAAAAGGTGCGATAAATAATTTCTTGAGGCCAAACCGATAAAAGAGAATAGAATAGAACTATAAGCAGAAAAAATGAAAAGTGATGTATTGGTGCATAAAAAAGCTTTTCAGGAGCTCTTATATAAACAAAAACGCTTGTTAGAAGAATAATTATTGAAAAAGTTATGAGTATCCGTTTCCAGAATTCTCTCCATGGAATACCGCTTTTTACTTTGAATGAAATTCGCTCGACTTTTTTCAGGACCCAGATAATATATCCAAATCCTATGACTGCCAATATCGCTTTTATTACAAATGGATAGTGTAAAGCAAAACTAATAGGCATCACCACGAATAGAAGAAAAAATTCCGCAAGTCGGTAAGTTATACTCCTCATCATTTTATTGTAATTGTGGTTGTGTTTTTGACTTCACTTATTGTAAATGAACTTTGAGTGCTTCCTATATGTTGGATGGTAGTAAGCTTCGTGACCATAAAATTACGGAAATGCTTCATATCTTCTACCAAAACCTTCAGCAAATAATCATATTCGCCACTTACATGGAAGCATTCTAAAACCTCCTCTAATTTAGTTACTTCAGTTTCAAATTTTGTAAGATACTCCTTTGAATGCTGCGCTAATTTTATCTGACAAAAAACGATAAGGCCTAAACCTATTTTATCTTTATTGAGCAGTGAGACATATTTATCAATAATACCATCGCGCTCCAATTTTTTTATTCGTTCATATACTGCAGTGACTGAAAGGTTAAGCTTGGAAGAAAGTTCTTTATTCGTTTGCTTACAATCCTGTTGTAAATACTTAAGAATCTGTTTGTCGGTTTGGTCCAAGCGCATGATGAGAAAATTTTTCAGAAATATATAAAAATCCGAACTTTAAAAAGATATATTTTCTATATTATTTGCCTTAAATAGATTTATATTTCAAATAAATGAATTAACATTGATAAATAGTCTATAATTATTGATATTTGATCGATTCTTATCGGAGTTAATTCTGAAAGAATTCAAAAGGAATTTATAATCATCAATATACACTAAGGGCTTATGAAAGATTTTAAACCGGCTAATAAAATTCAGGATTTACAGTATTTCGGAGAATTTGGAGGCGTTAATCCTTCAATTTCTGATTCTTCCACATATACTTTTTTATCGGCCAAGACCATGTTCGATACGTTTGAAGGAAATGCGGACGGGTGTTATCTTTACTCGAGGCATACTACACCTTCTAACCTCTATCTTGGAGAAGCATTAGCAGCAATGGAAGGTACCGAAACTGCCAATGTTGCCGCCAGTGGAATGGGTGCTATTACACCTACAATTCTACAATTTTGTGAAGCAGGAGATCATATTGTTTCCAGCAGAACGATTTACGGAGGTACCTATGCTTTTTTAAAGAATTTTACACCTCGTTTAGGGATTGAGACTACATTTGTCGACGTCACAAAATTAGATGTGGTTGAGGCTGCTATTACCGAAAAGACCAAAATTATCTTCTGTGAATGTGTTAGCAATCCGTTACTCGAAATTGCAGATATCGAAGGTTTGGCAAAAATCGCTAAGAAACATGGTATACCACTTCTTGTTGACAATACCTTCTCCCCATTGACCATATCCCCTATCCAATTGGGCGCCGATGTAGTGATGCACAGTTTAACTAAATTTATCAACGGTAGCAGTGATACTATGGGTGGTGTTGTATGTGGTTCACAAGAATTAATTGACTCACTTCGGAATGTAAATGATGGTGCTAGTATGTTATTAGGTGCTTCTATGGATAGCCTGCGTGCTGCTTCTATTCTGAAAAACATGAGAACGCTTCACATTAGAATGAAGCAACATAGCTATAATGCTTTATTTTTGGCTGAAAAGTTTGAAGCGGATGGTTTAAAAACCGTATATCCCGGTTTAAAATCACATCCCGGACATGAGTTGTACAAGCGCATGATGAATGAGCAATACGGTTTCGGTGGAATGTTAACGATCGACGTAGGAGGAATTGACAAAGCAAATGAGCTTATGGAACTGATGCAAGAGCGTAATCTTGGGTATCTGGCTGTAAGTCTAGGTTTTTATAAGACATTATTTAGTGCTCCAGGTTCTTCAACTTCTTCTGAAATACCTGAAGAGGAACAAAAAGAGATGGGACTAAGCGACGGATTGATACGTTTCTCAATTGGCTTGGATGCAGATATAGAACGTACTTACCAAATGATGCGTGCTTGTATGGAAGAATTACAGATTCTTGAAGGAGATAAAAGTCTTGTGTAAGAAGGAACTATTTCGAATAAAAAAAGCCATGATCGTTATAATCATGGCTTTTTTATTTGACAAACGTATCTCAAGTTTGGATTTTTTTTATTTATCTGAAATTAATTTCTGAACGATTGCTTTTAACGCCTCAACTTCTTGTTTTAAGTCTTCGATGGAGTTTTCCTGATCTTTTATTTTTTCGTTTAGGGTCACAATATATAGAAACTGCTCTTCAATTTTTTCTAGATTTTTAACAGATGTCTCAGTGATATTGAGTTCAAAGTTATTGTTCGCAACCGCTTCATAGGATTTAACTCCTGGAAGATGACCATTAGCTTTCACAAACTTTTCAGCATTTTCCAAATCAGTAAATTTATAATCTGAATTTATTTCCGAAGAACCAGTGTAAAAATCTTCAAACACATAATCAGGATAGGTCGTTGTATTTGATATAAATGAATTTGCCCGTACGCTCCCACTTGTAATTACCCTTGTAACGGAGTTATTTCCCAATACCATTTCATTGGCATTATTTGAAACTGCGCCATTTCCAATCGCAGTTGCATTAGTTGCACTTGCGGTCGCGTTATTACCAATGGCAACAGCATTCGTTTGACTCGCTGTAGCGTCTTTTCCAATTGCAACGACCCTATTGGCCCCACCTCTTGCGCCATTTCCTATTATAACAGTCTCAATCTCTGTACCTACAACTACATCTGCAGCGTAGCCCAAAACACTGTTATTATTTCCTGTAGTTATACTTTCGCCAGCAAAACTACCTAATGCTACATTATTATCACCAATATTGTTGCGAAGTGACTTTCTTCCAACAGCAGTATTACTTTGTCCAGCTGCATTTACTTTTAAGGCGTCCTGCCCTACAGCCGTATTGTCATTACCGATTGTATTATATCTAAGTGCATCATCTCCTAATGCTGTATTTTGTTCACCAATAGTATTAGTTTGCAAAGCTTCCGAACCAAGGGCAGTGTTATAACTACCAGTTGTATTTTCTATCATCACGAACGCGCCTACCGCAGTATTATCTCTACCCGAAGTAGATTGTTTTGCTGCTTGGTATCCAATATAAACATTATGATCTGCCAGTGTATTAGCGGGGTCATAATTTTCACCTGCTTCGTAACCTATTAATACCGATTCACCATCTGCTTGCAATTCAAACTGTCCAAGTTCGGTTAATCGTCCTATCAATTTGTTGTTGACTTTGAAGTCTACTTCCTCTGCATTTGTTGTTCCCAAAAAGTGAACACCGCTTGTGGTATTAGAATTACCATCAATCTCCCAGCCTGGTTTATTTAAGATAGGAACCCACTCACCACTTACTCCCTTATTCTTATCCCAAAAGTGGAAACCAGGTATATAAGTACCAGAGGCTGTTGATAGGTAAATCAACATAGAATGTTGAGCGTCTGTTGGATTAATAGCGGGTAATGCTTGCAAACGCGGAATTAATATTCCATCAGTATTTGAAGGTGTTGCGAAATTTGATGCAACAATATCTAAACTAGATTTAGGATTTGCTATTCCAATTCCAACTTGCGCATTGACGGAAAGACATATTATAAGAAAGAAAAATAAGTAGGCATTATTTGTCATATCAATAGATTAGGGTATACAAAAATAACAGTTATGTTTTATTTTCCTACAAATTCAAGTTGTATTGTTATTTTTTTCGATAATAAGCAAATATTAACGATGTAAGTAACTTTTTTCCTACAAAATTCGTATTGAATAATACTTGTTGTTTAATGTAAAAGGCCGTCTAGTATTTCTAGACGACCTTTTAAGTAGTGTATTTATTTGGTGTGAAAAATTCTTCTTTTCATCTTCAAATTATATCAGAAGATTATTTGAAATGATTTCTTTCTGAAACTAGTTATTTTTTAATTATTCTTTTGGTTACAGCACCATCATAGGTGTTGATCTTCAAAAAGTAAATGGCCGATTCAAATGAAGACATATCTAATTGATAGTCTTTTTCCGAAGAAAACTTCGTTCTACTTATCATTCTGCCACTAAGATCATATACCTCAATCGAATCAACCACATTATTTGGCGAAACAATATTTACTATATTCTCTGTTGGATTTGGATAGATAGAAACAGCATCCTGTACCGAAACATTAGTATCGAGCACTAATGACTCAAACAAAAGCGTAAAACGGTTGTCGAACGTTCCTGCATCCGATGTGAACACATAATGTCCCGTCTTTATATTGGTAATCATATTGGTATAATGATCAATTAAATAGACATCAGCATTTTCAATATTTAAACCTTCAACGTCTGCTACTGCAATTGTATATGGTATGCCCGCATCTGCTTCAATTAGTGTTGAGAATCCCATTGGAATAGTAATACCGGAATCAAAAATTTCTCTTCCCTGAATACCTAATTGTTCCGATCCATCTTGCAAATGAGAGTATAATGAAACAACGGTTCCTAATTTCATGGTATCATATCCAGCGTCTATTTCTGAGCTGGCGTTTTCAGAAAATGAAACTCCTGTAGTACTTCCCAATCCATAAACGTTTTCTCGTACTTCAATCCAAATTTTATCAGCATCGCTTACCTTTCTTAATGTTGTATTCCCGGAAGTTAAACGTAAAGCATTATTAAACATCACATTTCCAGCTGCATTGGCTTTAATCCCAAAACCTTGCCCAGTTGAAATGATACCATTTGGAGTTGTACCTCCGGTAGCTGCTGGTATTCCCATACCTAGATTTCTAGTAGAAATGTCGTCCATATTAAAATTCTCACCTAAAGGTCCAGGAACACCCGATGCCGGGGTTGTATTATGTTCCCAAAAATATATTTCATCAATTAGAGAATTTGTACTAATCAATATATCTGCATCGATCGCACTGGCGTAAGGATTGGATATGATATTAGGACTATCTTCTTTATCGTCGCCGAAAAAAGCCGAATAAGTAATCACCCCATTGTTTAAGGTTCCTTGATTGAATTGATAGTCGTAAGTACCATTATTTGTATATGACGGACGAACTAAATAACCCTCACCAGAGATGAGCGGTCCTGACAAAACTGTCCAATCATTACTCTCCTGATCGTGGAAATTCACTCCTACCACAGGTGGTGTACCTACATAAGGATTGAAATTGGCAGTGGTATGATTTAGAACTTGGTATGCTGAACTTCCTGCGCCATTCATGTCTGTAAAGACGCTGTTATCTTCGGAAGTCATCGGACTACCCATAAGCATAAAATCTCTAGCAACTAAAGATGGTGTAGTCACATTTACGTTTATTGTACCGTTATTAATAACAACAGCAGCATCATCAATTTGCACCACATTTCCTTGGTGCGCTACATTTAAAATACCATCCACTGTAATGTCACCTTCAACTTTAAGGTAATGATTCGCTTCCACTGTCATTGTTGATGTGGCGGCAACTTCACAGGCACATACTTCAATACTACCTTGATTTGTACTATAACTACTGCTAAATTTAGCTAATGATCCTTTATGAGGGAATCCATTAGACCAGCTTGAAGTAATATACTCTGTAATCTCACTTTCTACAGTCACATTTGCACTAGCCGATGCCGAGTTTCCGTTTTTGTCCACTACGGTAAGCATAACAACTTGGACTCCAACATCTGAGCACGTAAAAGAAGCAATATCAATACTCATGGTTTCAATAGCACAATTATCATTCGAGCCGTTATTGATATCACTTGCAGTAATACTAGTAATTGCTCCAGTTAGTGTAACTGAAATATTTTGTGTTATCACATTAGGTGCTGTCGTATCTTCAATAATCACGTTTTGCGATTGAGTAAAAGTCTCACCACCGCCTAAATTATAACTCCATGTGATAACGGTAGTACTTTCAATTGGAAAAGTAGCCGAAGTTGTTCCAGTCCTTGAACTAGAACAATTTTTTAAAATAGATGGTGCAGTTATACTTGTTACTGAACAAGCTGCAGTTATATCCTTTAGGGGGAAAATGCAGAAATCACCTGCTTCATTATTATTTTTATCTAATGAAGTGACCACAATAAATTTATTGTCTATTTGCGATTGTGAAAGTGCCAGTTCATTACCAGCAACTATGTCTAGTATTTTTGCACCATTGTTCTTATTGTTTGTAGCGTCGGAAGCATTATTAAAAGCATAAACTACATATTTTTGAGGTAAATCTCCATCTGAAGCCACAGCGGGTGTATCCCACATAACTTTTAAATCGCCAAATCGAATATTATCTGGTTTCAGAGCACAAACAGCATCCTTTCCAGCTCCTGTAATTGGAGCCACAAATGATTTGTATTGAAACTGAGTCCCATTTAAAGCATCATTAATTCCGTGTAAGTTTGAACCAATTTCATTGTATCTGTAAGCAATTTGTCCAAAGGTAGCATCCATGGACGCTTCTCTATTCTCATCAACTTGATCTTGAGCCTCAGATGCTGGCCAAGAACCTCCGTTAATCTTATAGTATGCCTGACTTACATAAACTTGGGTGTTATATAAATCTGCTTGATCATTCCACCATTGTGAAAGTATATCATAATCTTGTCCACCTCCAAATGCCCAATACAATTGTGGTGCAATATAATCTACTTTTCCAGCTTGCATCCAGGCAATAGGATCACAATATAATGCACTATAGGCTGAACTACCAACAATACCGGGAGGCGTTCCAGACTTCCAGATACCCGCCGGGCTTACCCCAAATACTACGTTTTTATTATTATTTGAGTTAATAGTTTGTATCGCGTCGTATACAGAACCTATCATTTCGTTTACATTATCTCTTCTCCAATCATTAATGTTAGAAATATTAGTTGGGTTATAATCTATATAAGTTTGAGCATCTTGATTGTTTCCCATTCCTCCACTTGGATAAAAATAATCATCAAAATGAATCCCATCTACATTGTAACGTGTTGCGATATCTTCAACAACTGAAACTATATAATCTTCAACCGCTGGAATACCAGGGTTTACAATTTTTAAATTCGCATTATTTGAAGCCGTAAAAATCCAATCTGGATGTTCATTAGTGACGTGATCAGGAGAAGACACATCTACTCCTCTTTTTGCTCTATACGGATTTAACCATGCGTGTAATTCTAAGCCTCTACTGTGTGATTCGTTGATAGCAAATTCCAACGGATCCCACAATGGAGATGGTGCAGTTCCTTGTGCTCCAGTTAGCCAGTATGACCAAGGATCGATTGTTGAAGCATAAAGTGCATCGCTCTCTGGTCTAACCTGTAAGAAAACAGCGTTATAACCGTTTAAAACTATTTTATCCAAAATGGTAATCAACTCTGCTCGCTGTACTGCTGGAGTAGCAAATCGATTGGTTGGCCAAGAGATACTTACTACGGAAGGTATAAAAACACCTCTCATTTCTTTCTTTGGGTGAGCAGCATTAGTCTCTGCACCAGTAACACATTGTGCTTTAGTTTGATCTGGTTTCAAAAAAGAAAACGCAAAAAAAGCGAGTAATAATAGGCTTGAGTATTGTAGTTTCATTATAGTAGGTTGTTAAAAATCGGGGGTTATTTTTAATAGTGGATTAAAAAATATATCCATTGAGAGTTTTGGGGCAAATAATCTGCTATCGGGGTGTTATAGCACTTAAAAAGAAGTATCTAACTGGACTCTACCCCAGCTATTAGTTGCGTAACAAACGTATAAATAACGTGAGCCTCCATGGCTTGCAACTCTAATTTCTCCTTGTACACCGCTAGCATTATCACTTGTAGGTCTACCGGCAGATGAATTTGCGATTCCGTTAATTATCGTCCTAGTTGTTGCTGTGGATATACCACCAAGAGAGGTACCTGCAGCGCCTCCTAAGACCAATTGATTACTATTTGTTCTAACTGGCAATTGAGCATTTGCACCAATTGCAATATTGTTATTACCAACATTATCTATCGCATCACCAACCGATGTCTCTGCCATTGATGATCTACCAATCGCTACATTGTATGATCCAGTACCATTATATCTTAATGCATTAAAACCAATGGCCGCGTTATCGTGACCAGTTGAATTCCATTTTGCAGATTCTTGACCAATTGCCATGTTGTTGTATCCAGAAATGTTGAAGTGCATTGAATATCTACCCATTGCAGTATTTTGATAACCAGTTGTATTATCGGTCAATACTCCAGAGCCTATAGCTGTGTTTCTGTGCCCGGAAGTAGTACTAAATAAGTTAGTATGACCTATAGCGGTATTATGGGGACCCGTGACAGTCAAAGGATTTACAGTATTATAACCTAAACTAGTTATATCGGAACCAATCACACCTGATTGTATATTATTACGTTTAAACATTAAATCAACATCATTTCTAGTACCTACAAAATTCGTAGCGGCATTTGTATTAGAATTTCCGGCAATTTTCCAGTCTTCAGATTGGGGAGCAATAATTACCCATTTTGTTCCATTAAAATAGTAATAAGCAATTTGGGTAACATCAATGGTTTGACCTGCCGGCGCAGTATCTGCGGCAGTAACATAAACGATTGCTGCAGTTTCTGTTGCTGTATAGGTCTTAGCTCTTAATTGAACTCCAGTTAGTCTTGGGGCAATAATACCATCCAACTGACTGCTATTTGTAGGTTGTCCTACAATATCTAAAGTGGTTTTGGGCGTTGCAGTTCCAATACCAACTTGAGCTTGTATCGTGATGCACATAAATAGAAAAAATGGGGCTAAAATTTTCATTTGTTAAGTTTTAGGTAATTATTCAAAATTATACAAGTATCATGTTTATTTACTTCCACTATACGTTATATAATTCATCCTAAGATGCAAACGTAAGAATTATTTATATAATATATAGATTAAATGTATAATATTTACGACATAATACACTATTTGGTTTTATTTGTAGGAATTGTATCGTCACATCTTTACCTTAATCTAATTTGCAAGACAGTTCACAAAATCGTAACATTACAATTAGAAAAATTTCCACTATGCAAAGCGAAGACATTAAACCACGTGAACCCCAAGATGAACATATTGTGGAGAATAAAGAGTTAAACATTTGGGAAGCACTCATTCCTGTATTTGCGTTAATAATCATGCTCTTTTACAACGTATTTTTTGCCTTTGGAGACGATGCTTTAAGTGGAAGTAATCAGTTTATTTTATTAATGGGTGGAGCCGTTGCTGCCGTCGTTGGAATATTCAATAAAGTTAGCTTCGAACAAATGATGGAAGAGGTTGCCGAAAACATTAAATCGACTTCCGGCGCACTTTTAATCTTATTAATGGTAGGAGCACTAGCTGGAACCTGGCTTATAAGTGGTATTATCCCTACTATGGTCTATTATGGATTACAAATTCTTAATCCCACGATTTTTCTTGCATCCTGCGTAATTATTTGTGCCATCATCTCGGTGGCAACTGGAAGTAGTTGGACTACGTCAGCCACTGTGGGAATTGCATTAATTGGAATATCTGATGCCCTTGGTATTTCATTGGGTATGACAGCTGGAGCCGTTTTATCCGGTGCTTATTTTGGAGATAAAATATCACCCTTAAGCGACACTACAAACCTCGCTCCTGCCATGGCCGGAACTGATCTTTTTACACATATCAAATATATGTTGTACACCACTGTTCCTACAATTACAGTTACATTAATCGTTTTTATAATTATTGGATTAAACCTTGATACATCAGGTGCTGCAGACACAAGTGAAATATTGGCAGCTGTGGATTCGTCTATCAATATTAGTCCGTGGCTATTTATAGTCCCTGCCGTTGTTATTTTTTTAATCATTAAAAAAACACCCCCATTAATTGCATTACTTATTGGTACGCTATTAGGTGGCTTGGCGGCACTTATCTTTCAGCCAGAGTTAGTGGCTCAATTAGGCGGAGGCAAATCCCTTGATTTCCTTTCAGGGTACAGAGGCATCATGAATGCGATTACAGTAGATACAGCTATTCCTACAGAAAATGCAGCACTAAAAGATCTCTTTTCAGCCGGAGGAATGTCTGGAATGTTAGGTACTATTTGGCTCATTGTCTGCGCCATGGTTTTTGGTGGAATCATGGATGGTATTGGTGCTTTGGCTACAATAAGTAAGGCGCTTCTAAAAATGTTTCACACCACCTTTGGATTATTTGCCAGTACCGTTGCAAGTTGTTTGGCCTTAAATTTAACAGCAAGTGACCAATATCTAGCGATCGTTGTTCCTGGAAAAATGTATGCGAAGGCGTTCAGAGAAAAAGGACTAGCTCCTGAAAACTTGAGTCGGACATTAGAGGATTCGGGTACTGTTACTTCTGTACTAATTCCTTGGAACACCTGTGGTGCTTATCAGAGTGGCGTGCTGGGTGTTTCTGTGGCAGATTATTTTGTATATGCTATTTTCAATTGGTTAAGCCCGTTTACGACTTTGTTATTCGCAGCTTTCAGAATTAAAATTCGTATGCTATCAGCGCCCAAAGAGGCGTCAGTAAAAACATAATCCTCATCTTACTTAAGGATAAAAATCAAACTATTTATTCTATCTATCAGTGCATAAATTTTAGGAATTATTTGGCTTGTTAATACTGCTTCTTGTGTGTATTTTTGCACTCTGAAAGCAAGTACTAATATTAAAATTTATAAGCTATGGCATTCGTAGGAAAAAAATTCCCAAATTTAGCAGTAGACGCTACAAATACAACAGGCGTAACTCAAAAAATAAACATACTAGAAGAAGCACAGACTAAAGGTAAAAAAGTGATTCTTTTCTGGTATCCTAAAGATTTCACCTTTGTATGTCCTACTGAGTTGCATGCTTTCCAAGCTGCAATGGCAGAATTTGAAAAAAGAAATACAATTGTAATCGGTGCATCTTGTGATACACCTGAAGTACATTTTGCCTGGTTAAATACTCCAAAAAATAATGGTGGTATCGAAGGTGTTACTTACCCTCTTGTTGCAGATTCTAATAGAAATCTATCTTCTCAATTAGGTATTTTAGATATCACAAATGAACGATACGACGAAGAAACCGGAAATGTTTTAGTCGATGGTGACAACGTAACTTACCGTGCAACCTACCTTATAGATGAAGAAGGTACCGTGTTCCATGAAAGCATAAATCATATGCCATTAGGAAGAAACGTTGCAGAATTCCTTAGACTTATCGATGCTTATTCTCACGTTCAGAAGAATGGTGAAGTTTGTCCGGCAAATTGGCAAGAAGGTTCGCAAGCTATGAATGCTGACAGAGCGGGTGTAGCTGAATATCTATCACAAAGTCTTAATTAATCATAGATCCGAAAAAACGGAGCTGATTAAAAATAAATTGCTATTGACTAACCCTCTCTCACTTTTGAAGGAGGGTTTTTTAATGCGCATTAGGATGCTTTCTTAAGTTATATCGCTCATAATATTCCTTTTGGTTCCGCTTTAAATTTTAATTTTTGCGTTGTTTATTAACGAAGAATTCATTCTGTAGTTGAGATATGATGCTAAACCGTTATTCCTTCCGAAGAAAATGCTTAAAAAATTTCAGTTTATACCGTTAAGAATTGCTAATTTTAATGTCTAATTCAACTCAGAAAAAATGGCAGCTATCACTTTGGGAGGAAATCCCGCTAACACCCTAGGAACACTTCTCTCAAAAGGTTCAACCGCTTCAGATTTCAAATTAACGACAACAGACATGGCTTCAAAATCTCTGTCTGATTATTCAGGTCAACGTAAAATTTTAAATATCTTCCCAAGTGTTGACACAGGTATTTGTGCAGCATCAGCGAGAAAATTCAATGCAGAAGCTTCAAAACTGAATAATACGAAGATTCTTTGTATTTCTCGTGACCTACCCTTTGCTCAAAAACGTTTTTGTGCTTCGGAAGGACTTGAAAATGTAGAAATGTTATCTGATTATAAAGATGGTAGCTTCGGAAAAAATTATCAGCTAACAATTACAGACGGTGCTTTTGAAGGATTACACTCTCGTGTGATTATGGTCCTGGATGAAAATAACAAGGTATTATATACAGAACAAGTGCCAGAAATTGGTCAAGAACCAGATTATGAAAGTGCTTTAAATATCCTTAAATAATGTGGGATACCTTTCTCGGAAAACGATTAAAAGGTGCAAAATACGCGATTAAAGGTGCCTACCTTTTAATAAGGAATGAGGCTAGCATTCAGGTACAAGTGTTCATCGCAATTGTGATGACCATCGCCGGATTCTATTTCGAAATTTCAAAAACCGAATGGATATTTCAAATTTTAGCTATTGGTCTTGTTTTAAGTGTTGAAGGTTTAAATACGGCGGCCGAAGAGATTGCTAATTTTGTACATCCAGATTTTCATAGTAAAATTGGTTATATCAAAGATGTGGCGGCTGGAGCCGTATTCTTCGCCGCAATAACTGCAGTGATTATAGGATGTATTATCTATATCCCAAAATTTTGAGAAACTGCTAAGACCTACTCCATCCTTCTGCGGGTTTATTCATTTCTATTCTTCCTTGTAAGATTTATCATTTTTTTATCGCTAAATGATAAATTTCTTCACTAACTAATTGATTTTAAGTTTGTTTCGATTAAATAGTTTTACTAATTTTAGCTAAACTAACAACTACAATTATGAAAAAAGCACTATTTCTTCTGTGTGCTTTCATGCTTTTTAGCTTCGGAAATGCACAAACAAAACAAAACCCTGAAGTTCCTTCACCAATAATATTTATTTATGATGCCAGTGGTTCTATGTGGGGTCAAATTCAGGGTAAAACAAAAATGGAAATTGCTTCTGAAGTATTGTCAACATCCATTAATCAATTACCTGAAAATCAGAAATTAGGACTGATAGCCTACGGTCATCGAAAAAAAGGGGATTGCCGGGATGTAGAAACTTTGGTCACTATGGATAATAGCTCGAAAGGGAAAGTTATTGCTGCTATTAGTGCGATAAAACCTTTAGGGATGACGCCCCTCGCCTATTCAGCAACTGCAGTGATTGATCAGCTTAGAAAATCTAAAGAAAAAGCAACCATCATACTAATCACAGATGGCATTGAATCCTGTGACGGAAATATTTGTGATGTGGTTGCCAATGCCAAAAAAGAAGGCATCGATTTTAAACTTCATATTGTCGGATTTGGTTTAAAATCGGGGGAAACTGAACAGCTTAAATGTGCTGCTAAGGCGGGTGATGGAAATTACTATGACGCTGCCGATGCAAGTGGTTTAGGACAAGCAATGGATGAGGTAGTAACAGCAACGATTGATAAGCCTGAAGGAAATTTAGGGGTGTTCGTTTTAAAAGACGGAAAACCTTTAGATGCTCAAGTAGTCGCTTATGCACCCAATACAGAAAACATAGTAGACCGCAAGCGTACTTATAAGGATACCGCATTTTTATATCTCCCTCAAGCAACGTACGATTTGAAAGTATACCAACATGATTTTGGAGCTGTTTCGGCCTTGACCATTAAAAACGTGAAGACGTTCACTGACAAAACTACTTATCAAACAGTAAGCCTAGACGGAGCAAAACTAAATTTCATGATAACGAATAATGGCGAATTGTGGGACAGTCAAATTGGAGTAAAAACGCTGGAAGGTAAAAATGTTATCGGTGGTCGTACTTACGCAAAACCCAAGATGTTAGATGTGGATCCCGGCACTTACAATATCGAGCTATACGCACGAACAACCAATGGTCATGAAAGTACAACCTCCCTCGAGAATATTAAAGTTGGCAATGGGGAAGTTACAGAAGTACAACACGATTTTAAAACTGGAGTTGCTATCCTCGGCGGTACTTTTGGAGGCGATCCATTCGATGTAGGTATAAATATAGTAGATGCCAAGAGTGGAAAAAGTGTATACGGAGGAAGAACCTACAAAAAGAACAAAGAAATAATTTTAAGCGTGGGATCCTATAACGTCACCTTGGTTGAGCATGGAGTTTACAACGCCTCTGCAAAGAGTTCGCAATTTACCATCGAGATAAAACAAGGTGAAACAGTGACTGAAATAAGAGAAGTAAAATGATAAATGGAAGGTACATTTTAATTCAAATTGTCTTATTATTTTTTTTCTTTGGAACCATTAGTATCAAGGCTCAGAATATTGAAATCGGTATGGGATTTTTCTCACCTACGACCGAAGTAGGAGAAGTCCTTTATCTGTACGACACCCCAAATCATAGAAAAAATACCGTCGCAGAACAACCTATAGACAGTATAACCTTCAAGAATTGGTACGGCAACAGTGAAATAGATTATGCTCCTAACTGGTTTGCGCCTATGCATCAAAAATTGGATTATGGTATTTTTTATATTCGGGTAAAACGAGTTGGGAGAGATTACCATGAGTTGGTCGTAAATGAAAAAACTGGAAAGACTGCATATATAGAGTCTGAAGCTGGAAAGTTTGTCTCCTGGCCCGAGTTTCTAATAGGGATGCATTCTATTGAATTTATTTCTGAAGGACAAAAAGTATATGACAACCCAATGATTACTTCAGCCGGTAAGGTGTATGAGAGGCCTTTCTTTCGCGCCCTTTATATAGTAGGTGATTGGATAGAAGTTATAATTATAGATAATGAAGGTTCCGGTGAAATCATAAGAAGAGGATGGATACACTGGAAAAAAGACGGAAAATTGTTAATTCGGTGGAGTCTCTTAAGTTAATATAAAATTAGAGTTCTTTTAAACAAAAAAATCATGAAAAAACTACTAAAACCCGCCTGCATTGGATTTTACATTTTAATGCTTTTAGCCTTCTTTATTGCTGGTCTCTTTTTCGCGGGATGGATAGATGCAGGTAAAAATCAAGGTCTGGCGGGCGGAGCTATTGTTGTAGGTTACGGAGTAATGTTTGGAGGAATTGCCTTTATCGCATCATTTTTTATCGCTTATTACCTACAGATAAAAACGCTGGTTAAATTAAACTGGCTTTTAATCGTACTAATACTTGTCACATATGGCTATAAACACTATGAATTTACGCAACGTGACAAGAAACAGGATGAGCGAAACGACCAAATTAGACAAAGTCCAAAAACTCCTACACAGACTGCGGAGGAAGTTAAAACAACGGCGATGTTTGAGGTCCATCTTGGGGAAAGTCGAACAAGCGCTAGTAGAAATTAGCCTTCCTTAAAATGAATTATATCAAATTATGATTCGCTTAATATCCTTCTATCTTTTATAAAATTTTCTTTAGTTTGGCACGTTTTGTTATTGTATTTTTGCTCAAAAGTCAACCTACCTTAAATGGCCAAGAAAAAGTCAGCTACATCTAAAAAACCCAAAACACCTTCAAAGAAAGTGTCCTTTACACTCTCCAAACAGCAAAAAATATTGTTGGGTAGTTTTCTTTTTCTACTTGGATTAGCGCTTGTTTTCTCTTTTATTTCCTATTTCTTTACCTGGCAGGCAGATCACAGCCTGGTCGGCGATATAACCGATCGTGAATTAGTCACTAAAAACTGGCTAAATAAGTTTGGGACCAATGTCGGTCACTTTTTTATATATAATGGCTTCGGAATTTCCTCCTTTATTCCTGCGGTTCTCATCACACTAACCGGAATATACTATTTTTTCGATTATCCTAAAAAGCAACTACTGAAATTCTGGTTTTGGGGCATACTCGTAATGCTTTGGATATCAGTTTTGTTCGGTTTCTTTACTTCAAAAAATTCATTGCTTAGCGGGATATTTGGATACGAAATTAACGATCTAATGCAAGATTATCTAGGTCTTCTTGGAGCTATCCTTGTAATGACCTTTTTACTGATCGCATATGCTGTAATGCGATTAAAAGTTACGCCCGAAAAGATTGCTACTGCATTGAAACGTACTAAAAAAGATATAGCTTCCGATTTTTCTTCGGAAGGAGTTGCTAATGCTTCGGAAGATATTGCAATTGATTCTGAAACTGGTACTAGTATTAGTTCAAAAAAGCCTTCAGAAGAGATAAAACCAACTACTGAAGCAACCGCAAAACCATTGGATCTTTCAGAAAAGAAAGTAGAAAACAACCCATTGGAAAAAATCGTTCTTAAATCTGAAATCGAAGGTGATCTCGACATGGAAGTAGAACAAGCCGTCGAAGAAGAAACTGTTTCTGAGAATTTAAGTGATAAACTAGTAAAGGATTATGGGGAATTCGACCCTAGATTAGAGCTAAGCAATTATAAGTTTCCAACCATTGAGCTATTAAGAGACCATACTTCTGGTGGCGGAATTACCATCAATCAGGAAGAACTCGAAGAAAATAAAAATCGTATTGTCGATACGCTTAGTAACTATAAAATCGGGATTGCAAGCATTAAAGCAACGGTTGGACCAACGGTTACCTTGTACGAAATTGTACCTGAGGCTGGAATTAGAATTTCGAAGATCAAGAATCTAGAAGACGATATTGCATTATCACTCTCGGCACTAGGAATTCGTATCATCGCTCCTATTCCGGGGCGTGGAACTATTGGAATTGAGGTTCCTAATAAAAATCCTAAAACGGTTTCTATGCGTTCAGTGATTGCTTCACCGAAATTTCAGAATGCAGAAATGGAGCTTCCGCTAGCACTAGGAAAAACCATTAGCAACGAAACCTTTGTGGTCGATCTTGCTAAGATGCCTCACTTATTAATGGCTGGGGCTACTGGGCAAGGGAAATCGGTTGGTTTGAATGCTATTCTAACTTCATTGATCTATAAAAGACACCCCGCCGAAGTGAAATTCGTTCTGGTCGATCCAAAAAAAGTAGAACTTACTCTTTTCAATAAAATTGAGCGACATTTTCTGGCAAAATTGCCGGATACCGAAGAAGCTATCATTACAGACACAACCAAAGTAGTACATACGCTAAACTCACTTTGTATTGAAATGGATAATCGTTACGACTTGCTTAAAGATGCGATGGTTCGTAATATTAAGGAATACAACACAAAATTTAAAGCCCGCAAGCTCAATCCTAATGAAGGGCATCATTTTCTACCCTATATAGTACTTGTAGTAGACGAGTTCGCAGATCTTATCATGACTGCCGGAAAAGAGGTAGAAACCCCAATTGCTCGTCTGGCACAATTGGCGCGTGCTATTGGGATTCACTTGATCATCGCCACCCAGCGTCCGTCGGTGAATGTGATTACGGGAATTATTAAAGCGAATTTCCCCGCCAGAATTGCTTTTAGAGTGACAAGTAAGATAGATTCGCGTACTATTTTAGATGGTTCAGGAGCCGATCAGCTAATAGGTCGAGGTGATATGTTATATACTCAAGGAAACGATCTAATTCGTTTACAATGTGCTTTCGTGGACACTCCCGAAGTGGCTGATATTACTGAGTATATAGGTTCCCAAAAAGCTTACCCTGAAGCGCATCAATTACCTGAGTACGTCGGTGAAGAAGGTGGCACAAATCTTGATATTAATATCGACGAACGAGACAATAAATTTAGAGAGGCAGCCGAAGTATTGGTTATTGCTCAACAAGGCTCTGCATCTCTTTTGCAACGAAAACTGAAATTAGGTTACAATCGCGCAGGCAGAATTATAGATCAATTAGAGGCAGCAGGTATTGTAGGACAATTTGAAGGAAGTAAGGCAAGGCAAGTGCTCGTTCCAACTATTGAAGCATTAAACCAACTATTAGATAACGAAAATAATACCTAAAATGAAAAATACGTTCCTTTTACTACTGGCAGTTTTCACTTTTTCAATTGCGAACGCTCAAAGTGCGAAGGCATTGTTGAATGAAGTTTCAGCAAAAGCGAAGAGTTACGACAATATTCAGATCGATTTTAAGTATAATCTGAATAATTCTAAAGAAGACGTTAATCAAGAGACCCGTGGTGATGTATCATTATCCGGAAATAAGTATGTTCTTAATATGCTTGGAACCACTCGTCTATTTGATGGGAAAAATATTTACACCATAGTTCCTGAAGACGAGGAAGTAACTATTTCAAAGTATAGTGCTCAGGATGATAAAGAAATAACGCCTTCGAAAATGCTCACTTTTTACGAGAGCGGTTATAATTATAAAATGGACATTGAACAAAACCTGAAAGGGAGAAAAGTTCAGTTTATTAAATTAACTCCGATCGATTCCAAAGCAGAAATAAAAGACATTCTTTTAGGAATAGATGTACAAACAAAGCACATTTACAAGCTTATTCAAACTGATGCTAAGGGAACGAAATATACATTGACTGTAAATTCGTTTAAAACCAACCAGCCTCTTTCGAAAACCTTGTTTACATTTGACGAAGCAAAATTCAAGCAGGAAGGATATTACATCAACAAGCTTGATTAAAGCTGTGTTTTGAAGATATTAGACCGCTACATATTAGTGACTTACCTGAAGACGTTTTTTAGCGTCTTCATTATTTTAATGTTCATTTTTGTACTACAGACTATTTGGCTCTACATCAATGAACTTGCGGGTAAAGACCTGGATATCTGGATTGTCTTAAAATTTTTGTGGTTTGTCTCACCGCGACTTATTCCACTCGTGCTCCCACTAACAATATTGGTGACCTCCTTGATGGTTTTTGGAAATTTTTCTGAAAACTACGAATTCGCCGCCATGAAATCTACAGGAATTTCGTTGCAACGTGCTATGCGGAGTCTTACTGTTTTTATCCTACTTCTAAGTTTTACCGCCTTCTTATTTGCTAATAATGTAATCCCTTGGTCTGAATACAAATGGCAAAATTTAAGAAGAAATATTGCTCAAGTGAGTCCGTCGATGGTTATTGCCGAAGGACAGTTTAGTCAGATAGGTGATGATTTCAATATTAAAGTAGGCGAAAAGAGCGGAGATCGGGATCAGTTCCTGAAGGATGTTGTAATACATAAAAAAGATCCTTCAAGACCCAATGGTAATTTCACAGTAATCATTGCAGACAACGGAGAATTAGCTAGTGAAGAAGGAAGCAATACTTTATCTCTTATTCTGAAAGACGGGAATTACTATGACGATGTACAACAGAAGGACCCTAAAAAGCAGTTACGACAGCCTTTCGCAAAAAGTTATTTTGAAGAATATGCGATTAATATTGACCTCACAGCGTTTAATAATACTGATGTAGAGAAGGAGAACGAGCTTTCCAATCAGAACATGTATAAAATGAGCGAACTATTTGTGGAGATTGATTCGCTATCGGTGAGCTATTCGAAGGATATTCGATTGTTTTCTGAAAACATGTACTATCGAAGTGGAGTTTCAAAATTTAGTGATTATACCAAAATAGATTCGGTGTCTACCGATACGCTCGAAACCATACTGAATATTTTTCCGAAGAAAAGACAAGCAGAAATCGTCGATATGGCCTTAAATAACATAAAAGGAACTATCCAATCAGTTGGTTCTAAGAAAAACGAATTTAAGGTAAAAACGAAGCGACTCAATAAGTTTGAAATGGCCTTGCATGATAAGTATGTATTGGCTTTTGCCTGCATCATTCTGTTTTTTGTGGGTGCTCCCCTAGGTGCGATAATTCGAAAAGGAGGCATGGGACTACCGATGGTGGTCGCTATTGTACTTTTTCTTACCTATCATTTTATTGGAATATTTGCTAAAAACAGTGCTGAAGATGGAACACTTCACCCTTTTATCGCCACTTGGTTGAGTACGGTGATTATGCTCCCATTGAGCGTTTGGCTTACATATAGAGCCACCACAGATCAAGGTATTTTTGATATCGATTCATTTGTGCAACGAATAGGCAGGCTTTTTGGAAAGAAAGCATCTGATAATGAGCTCCCCGAATAATTCGAAAATACAATCGCGAATTGGGCACAGCTTATTCCTATTTATTATCTTTGCAGCATCTAAAAAAATGTTATGATTACCACGAAAAACGGTACTTCCATCAAATTAAATACCATTTCCGAAGCTATTGAAGACATTCGAAATGGCAAGATCATTATTGTTGTCGACGACGAAAATCGCGAGAATGAAGGTGATTTTATTGCTGCTGCAGAAATGGTGACTCCCGAAATGATCAATTTTATGGCCACGAACGGTCGCGGATTGATTTGTGCACCCTTAACAGAGGAGCGCTGTAAGGAGCTGGATTTAAACATGATGGTTGAGAATAATACCGTTTTACACCATACTCAATTTACAGTTTCAATCGACTTGATTGGTCATGGATGCACGACGGGTATTTCAGTTCACGATCGCTCTAAGACTATCAAATCATTGGTAGATAAAAATACGAAACCAAGTGATTTAGGACGTCCCGGACATATATTTCCTTTACGTGCAAAATCTGGAGGCGTTTTACGACGTACCGGACATACTGAAGCTGCGATCGATTTAGCCAGACTTGCCGGATTGGAGCCCGCTGGTATTTTAGTAGAGATTTTAAATGAAGATGGAACCATGGCTAGACTTCCTCAATTAGTCGAAGTTGCTAAGAAATTCGATTTAAAGCTTATTTCAATCGAAGATTTGGTTGGATACAGAATGGAACATGATTCTTTGATTAGGAAGGAAGAAGATTTTAATATAAGTACCCGCTTCGGAAGTTTTCGCTTAAGAGCTTACAAACAAACAACAAATGACCAGGTACACATTGCACTTACTCGCGGATCCTGGGATGTGAATGAGCCCGTTTTAGTGCGTGTAAATGCCACTTTAGTGAATGGTGATATCCTCGGAACGCTTACCAATAATGCAGAGCAAAAACTTGATGACATGTTTAATGTAATCAATAAAACTGGAAAAGGGGCTATTGTATTTATCAATCAACAGAGTCAGTCGTTAAATCTTCTAAAAAGATTATCTGAGCTGAAAGAGGCTCAAAGTGATGACGAGATTGCCAAAGCTCCTAGGATTGAGATGGATAATAAAGATTTTGGAATTGGCGCTCAGATATTACATGATCTTGGAATTCATAAAATTCGATTGGTTTCCAATAGCGCACAAACCAAACGTGTTGGGATGATTGGTTATGGACTGGAAATTACTGAATATGTAAATTACTAGTCTTTCAGACCTAAATTCTTCTCAAGGCAATTTATAGCACAGAATTTACCTTCAGTATAACAAGCAAACATTAAAAGGAGATATTCACGAAAGGAATCACCGGACTAGTATAAACACTTTTGTCTGAATCGTAGAGCACATTATACTTAGCGCCTACCGATATATTTTCAGTGATATTGAGTCCAGCACCTACAAATAGAGCGGAATCCCAATAATTGTCCTCTGTTTCGCCATTCGCCGTTTCAGTTTTTGTGGTAACGTTTAATTCTGCGAATTCGATTAATGTGGTTAACAATTTAATTGGCGTGTATTGAGTGATTATATTGGCCCCAAAAGTGGTTGTGTTTTGCAAATTCTTGATTGCCGAATAACTCCCCTGTATTCCAACACCCAAACTAAATTTCTCATTGTATTGATAAGCAATATTTGGTGCTAAGCTAATATTGGTGCCTCCAATAAAACTAAGTCCGAAGCCACAACCAAACTTAAATCTGGGTTGTTTCTGTGCTGTGCTGTCGATTACTTCAATTTGTGTAGTTTGAGTAAAACCGTCTACGCTAAACAATAGAACTCCAATTATAATAACTGCTTTAATAAAAAATTTGAATAATTTCATGAGGTTGGTCTATGAGGATTGATTGCTAAGTTACATTAATTAGTGCTTATCCTAAATGATGCTTGCCATTTTACCGCTCTTTTCTTCAGCTGAGTTTCAGACCATCTAATTTTTACCAAGGAAGAAAATGTACATCACGTTCATAAATTGCTTCTGAATAAATCTTTTTTATTTGAATTACTGCACAAGGGAACTTCTCTAAGGGCGTTAAATTTCTAATATGCTCCCAACCATTTAATAATACCTATTGTTGGCGACTATTTTGACTCTTTTCTGAAAAAATACTCAGCATCAGACGGCATTTCTTCAACCAAAGTGTGATTATGTTTTTTAAACCAAGATGCATTCAAACCTCTTTCGTGTTTCAAATCATAACTGCCAATAATTTCAGTTTTTACGAAATTCCAACCTGATTTAAAGCCTAAATCATAAACAACAGTTGTCTTAGCTTCAATGGTATTCGTACCATCCCTACGCACTTTATCCGTTCTTATTTCATCCCCCAACATTGCCGCATCTCCATCAACGTAAGCCAAGTAAACTAGATAACCTTCATCTCCCATGGTGAGTGTACTCTGATTGGTCAGGTTATAAGTTGTTCGCACCGAGTTTCCAATCGTTAAGTTTCCTATGGTGATGCCGTTCTTTTCAACACCTATAGTGGTATTAGAAAAATATCCTGTTTTGTGATTTTTATATTCTAGATTCGAAATGTCTTGCAGGTCGTAAAAAACAAGATTGTTCAAATTATCCAGTTTTGTTTCAGTCTTTATATTTTTAGGTAAATTAATAGTTACAAGCCCTTCGGAAGTGATGCTTCCCACTTTAAAAGTTCTTGACTGTACATCATTTTGTTGTTTCCTGTAGGTCATAACCAGCTCAACTTCTCCTTCATCCCAAGCCTCAAATTTGTTATTTTTGCTCATTAAAGTATTCTTCCAATACCAGTCGTCTTGGGGATTTGAAGCTTTTGACTTATTATTTTTCACTATAACTTCAACTTCAGGCTGTGTTTTTTCTACATTCCTAGTTTCAGTATTTGTTATACTATCCTGAATTGCTTGAGTAGAATTTTTATTACTTTCTCCATTTTTACAACTATTCAAGAGAAAAAAGACAAACAATATGATTATAGTTGGTTTCATAATATCTTGGATTTAGTTTTTACTCTTTAGAATTAATTTCCTGCTGTAAAATCTAATGATTACTATTGCTGTTCCATTTTTAAATCTCAATAAAAAATCTCAGTTTATCAATTCAATATCAATTTTTTAGAAAGTGTAGCATTCATGGTTTTAATATTTAAAACATAAATGCCTTGAGCCATAGAAGAGACATCTATCCTGTTCTCACCATTGTTAATCAATCCTGTTTTTAGAATTTGACCGCTCATTGTCAATATGTTATAAGTACCATCTTCCACCATCAAGACGTTAAGCACACCCTTTGTCGGATTTGGAAAAACAACCACACTTTCATTCAGATCATGGTCTCCAACCGACAGACTGCAGTCTAAATTAAAACTGGTCTGAGGATCAATATCTGTCCAATTAGTGGTAGAATAAGCTACATCATCAACCGTAATACAGTTAAGATTTGAGTTATTCATGGCTACAAAGTATGTTACATTAGTATTGTTACCATTTTTAACGTTTAAATTGGTCAATTGATTGGCATTACAATTAAGATATGTTAAATCAGTTTGTATAGATAAGTCCAACTCGGTCAATAGGTTATTGACACAAGACAATTCCTTCAAAACTAAATTTTGTGAAAGGTCTAAACTTGTCAATGATTCGCAGTTGTTTGTGCCTAAATACTCTAATAAAGGGTTCTGAGACACATTTAATTCGGAGAATGGATTTCCAGCACACAACAAATAATATAGTGATGGGTTTTGTGTGAGATCCAGACTATTAAGTTGGTTACCTCCACATTCCAATTGTTCCAAAGCACTATTTTGTGTAAGGTCTAAACTACTGATTGGATTTCCACTGCATTTTAAAACCGTTAAATTAGCTAAAGGGCTTACATTTAAAGTAGCAATTTCGTTCATTCTACAATTAGCGGCAATAATCGCCAGGTTATTAGTTATATCTAAACTTGTTATTTGATTAAAGCTGCAGTTAAAATTTTCCAAGTTTGTATTCTGGCTAAGGTCCAGACTGGTCAATAGGTTTCCACTGCAATTCATATAAGTTAATGCGACAAAATCTTCAATACCGGTGAGGTCTGCAATGTTCATGTTGTCTACAGTTAGACTTGTAACACTGCTAATATCTGCAGTTGTTACATAATCGTCTAAAACAGTGTCGTAACCAAGATCAATCAAGGCTTGTTCAAAGTTGTCGTCTGGCACGTAGGTCTGTTGTGAAAAGCCTGAAAGGCCTATTAAAATTGTCAAAAGTGTAATGATTTTAGTTTCCATAATGATTGTATTTTGGCTATAGTTAAATTTAAATGATCCTATTAATTGGTTTACTTCATTTTCCATATCGGTTGTTATTATTTTTGATTATGGATCAATATTATTGAGCAGCTTAATTAATGGGAGTTATTATAATTTTTACTACATCGGACTAGACCATCGTTTCCATTATGTCTAATCTTGGTTCCAAATGCATTAATCGGTTTTCTGACTAATCCACTTAATCAACCACCTCCAAAAATTTCTTCACAACGGTTCCAGGTACTTGTCATATCTTCTTCCAGCTGTTGTTTTCTATCTAGAATTCGTCCTATGAAGTTAAAATATTCGGTATCCGTACATCCTGCAATAGTATTCAATGTATCGTTCGCATTCTGCAAACGAACTATATATGCCTGAGTGTAACTTTTCCTATTTAAACAAGCTTCTAACGACTGATCATTACCGTCACTATCAGGTTGAATCATTAACGCTATGTAATCGTCTTCAGCCTGATCCAGTAATTTTGAAAAAGCTACTGCACAATCCGATTTGCCAAGATTTTGAATGTCATCAGTACCACAGGAAAATGATATTAAAAAGATACTGATGTAGAATAATTTTAAACTTCTCATAATTTTAGTTATATCTTGATTATTAATAGTTGACATTCACCTTGCCGGAAATTGGGAAATTATTGTCGAAATTTAGCATTCCTCCAGCTTCTCCTTCAAATTTCATTTGTAATTGGGTATCGGAAATTTTCTCTATTTCAATGATTCCCTTTCTAAAAATGATACGCTTATTCATTCTTTTGGTATCCCTATTGGCATTATAAAAATTGAGATCAACCATTATTTCAGGAGAATTGGCATCCGGAATAATATAAGTAGCATGGCCTTTTTCTAAAATATTGGTGTCAGTTAGATTTAAATTAAGTTTCAAAGGATTGCCATTTTCCCAAAATTCAAGGAAGATGGAATCTTTTTTAAAGATTGATTTTGAATTAGGCTCGACATTTTCTTGTTTTATTTGAAAAACCCGACCTTCCATATAAACTTCAATTGCATTATTATTTGAATTGCCGGATAGTTTTGCAATTTCATTCTTATGATTTTGATTGCAAGAAATTAGAAGTAGTAACAAAAGAAAAACTGGGATATAATTGCTCCGTTTAGTTTGTTTTAGAAAAGACATACGGTTTAAGGTATTAGCATTAATAATGATAGTACTGCGAATATAGTTCAAGCATGAATCGGGCTTTATCACATATGTTACAATCTTTGCAACATATGTAACAGTAATAATTATTAGCCGTATTTACTGGTGATTGAAGAAGTTTACTTTACTTCTTGTATATAAATAGTTGCTTACAATTGAGAGTTTGTTACTATCAAAAGCAATATTTAATTGAAGAAATGAATTGAATTTAAAAAATTATTGTACTGAATTGATGGCTTTTTTCATTTTTTCAGCCCGTTCTTTTACCTGAGCCTCAGTCCATCCTATCTTTACCAAAGAAGAAATAGTACGTCCCATCCAAGCGTCACTTTTGGAGAAATCCGTTTCGATTAAATTTTGCATTTGTTTTTTTACTTCGGAAGGGAGGTTTCCCATGGACGTTAAGTTTCTTAGATGCTCCCAACCATTTACATAATGCCAGTTGTTTGTATACCAATAGAAACATGCATCTACGCCAGCTTCAGACAACGCATTATGTGCCTTTTGTGCAATGCTTTCCGAAGCCAAAAAGAAATTCAGAAAAGAATAATTTTCAACACCACCTTCAGGCACTCTTCTAAAGGTCAATCCTTCAACAGTTTCTAAAGTTTCTCTCATAATAGTATAGTTCCGCTTCTGAAGGGCAAGAATGCTATCGAGTTTACCTAATTGTGCGACCCCAACGGCAGCGTTTAGTTCTGAAATACGAAAATTATACCCCAAATGAGGATGTGTTTCTGCACCGCGATCATTTCCGAAGTGATCATGTCCATGATCCTGATACTGATCTGCGTTGATGGCATATTTTTCAGAATTGGTAATAATTCCACCTCCTTCACCGCAGGTAATAGTCTTTACATAATCGAAAGAAAAACATCCCAAATCTCCGTAGCTACCAAGAGGTTTCCCCTCGTAGGTCCCTCCCAATGCCTGACAAGCATCTTCGAGCAGTATTAAATTATGTGCATCACAAATAGACTTTAATGCTTTAAGATTGGCCATAGAGCCACACATATGTACCGGCATTATACAACGAGTTCTTGGAGTAATGGCAGCTTCGACCGCTTTAGGATCGAGTGTTAACGTATCGTCGATATCCACTAAAATAGGAACAGCTCCCAGCGCAATTATCGATTCAAAGCTTGCAACAAAGGTAAATGTTGGCATGATTACCTCATCCCCTGCTCCAATTCCTGCAGAGGCTAATGCTACTGTTAAAGCAGATGTTCCACTGGAAACCAACTGACAATGTTGTGATTGCATTCTTTTAGCAAAGGCTTTTTCGAACTCCTTTGCTTTCCAATGTCCGTTTCGCATTCCATCAAAACCATATCGCATCAATACACCACTTTCTAATACATCATTTACTTGTTTGCGTTCTTCGTCGCCAAATATTTCAAATCCGGGCATAGCTAATAGGTTATTTTAATGTGAAATTTCTTTAAATGCGTCAACTGAAAGACGTAAAACAAAGGTAATGGTTGCGTTGTGAAGCTACAAATGAACGTCACTAATAAAATAGATCAAATTTCAAGTTCTGTATATTCTTGTGATAAACTTTTCCTAATTCAGACGTTGAAAAATCTGTTTTTCGTAATTTTAATAGCTCAGAGAATCAGAGTGACATATGCCATATATAGATTACTATAAAATATTAGGTATTTCTAAAACGGCTACTTCCGAAGAGATTAAAAAAGCGTATCGGAAATTAGCCAGAAAGTACCATCCGGACGTGAATCCTAATGACAAGGACGCGGAACATAAGTTTAAAGAAATTAATGAAGCAAATGAGGTGCTAAGCCATTCAGAAAACCGTAAAAAATATGACGAGCACGGGAAAGACTGGAAACACGCCGATGAGATTAATAAGGCCAGACAGCAACAACGACAATACCAATCGTCCGGTGGGCAGTATGCTTCGGAAGGATATGGAGATGAGGCTTATTCCGACTTTTTTGAATCAATGTTTGGCGGAGGCAGGACTACTGGTGGTGGCTTCCGAAGAGAAACAAAGTTTAAAGGACAAGATTTTAATGCATCCTTACAGCTAAATTTAAAAGATGTTTACGCTTCGCACAAGCAAACGCTTACTGTTAATGGAAAAAATATACGCCTAACTATTCCTGCAGGGGTTGAAAACGGACAGATTATTAGAATCAAGGGACATGGTGGTGAAGGAACAAACGGAGGTCCGAAAGGAGATCTTTTAATTCAGTTTAACATTTTGAACAACACTGCATTTAAAAGGGACCGCAGCAATCTTTATAGTAATGTTGCACTGGATTTCTATACTGCTGTACTAGGGGGAGATATCATGGTAGATACTTTTGACGGGAAGGTGAAGCTTAAGGTAAAACCCGGCACACAAACCGATTCGAAGGTAAAATTAAAAGGAAAGGGCTTTCCTGTTTACAAAAAAGAAGAACAATTTGGGGATCTATACATTACATTCAAGATAGAGATTCCAACAAATCTTTCAGAAAAAGAAAGAACGCTATTTGAAGAATTGCAAAAAAACAAATAATGATGGATACTCAAGAATATATTTCAATAAAGCACATTTGTTCGTTGTACAATATAGAGACCACTTTTGTATCAAGTTTAAATGAGCTTGAGTTAGTGGAGCTTACCTATAGGCAACAAGAATATTTTGTACATAGAGACAATATTCACAAGGTTGAACGAATGATTCGAATACACCGGGATTTGCACATTAATCCTGAAGGAATCGATGTGGTATTGAATCTATTGGAAAAGGTAGAAGCGATGCAAAGAGAAACTAACAAGCTAAAAAATCGCTTAAGCTTGTACGAAAATGAATAGGGCTTATTTCATTTCAATAATTACCTCATCCACGCCCCTACGCACTTTTTTTAGGTCTGCAAAGAAGTCGTCTTCAGCTCTATAACCTACCGCGAGCACAAGAACCGACTCTAAGCCTAGCTCATTTAATTTCAAGAGTTCATTGTATTTTTCGGGTAAAAATCCTTCAATGGGACAGGAATCTATGCCTTCAAGCGCGCAGACAGTTAGAAGATTTCCCATTGCTAAATAAACTTGTTTTGCCATCCAGTTATCGAGTGATTCCTTAGATTTTTCAGAAAAATCATTCACTAAAAACGTTTCAAAAGGAGAAAGAATGGATCGAGGTGTGTTTCGTGTTTCTTCTACTTTATTAAAATATTCCTTTATATATTTTCCATCTACTTTTGCTTCTTTACACAGCACTAATACATGAGAAGCATCACCTACTTGCGTCTGATCCATTGTAATTGGAACCAGTTTATTCTTTACTTCGGAATCAGAGATCACAATCATTTTTAAAGGTTGAAGCCCATATGAAGTTGCAGTAAGGTTAAATGAGTGTTTAAGGATATTTAATTTTTCTTCTGAAAGTATTTTAGTGGAATCAAATTTTTTAGTGGCATATCGCCATTCTAGTTTTGATATAATTTCTGAAGCCATATTGTATCTTTGAATTGCAAATTTAAGCATACCTATAGAAAATGAAGTCGAAGGCGATAATATCTTTCTATAATCACTAATAAAAAACAATATGACTCACATTGAAGAATTAAAGGATAAAAGTGAAACGCGAATATTTAAGGCGGTGTTTCCGAATACTACCAATCATTATGACACTCTATTTGGTGGAACTGCCTTACAATTAATGGATGAAGCATCTTTTATTTGTGCAACCAGATTCAGTAGAAAGAAAATGGTAACGGTATCTACCGATAAAATTGACTTCACCACTCCCATTCCACAAGGAACAATCGTAGAATTAGTGGCGAGAGTAGATAAAGTTGGGCGAACCAGTTGCGTTGTTAAAGTCGATATTTTTATGGAGGAAATGTATAGTTATCAACGGGATAGAGCAGTGTCAGGATTATTTACTTTTGTGGCTATTGGCAACGATAAAAAGCCTGTTGCAATTATTGATAATTAATTTTAAAAAAGTCTTTACAAAACAAAAAAAGCTTTCTATATTTGCATCCTCTTACGCAGAAATGCTTTAGAGGACGCGAGACCGCGTAAATGGAGAGTTGGCAGAGTGGTCGAATGCGGCAGTCTTGAAAACTGTTGAGGGTCACACCTCCAGGGGTTCGAATCCCTTACTCTCCGCAAAAGGAAACCCATAACGATAGTTATGGGTTTTTTGTTTTTGGAAAACGCTCAAGCTATTTCAGCTTGAAGGTGTTTTTAAAAAATAAAAAATCTAGTCACGCTTTTTTTAGCGTGACCTTGGGTTTCTATGCTTGTACAGGATATCCTTTTAGGATCACATTTTTTTGTAATCCCTTACTCTCCGCAAAAGGAAACCCATAACGATAGTTATGGGTTTTTTGTTTTTGAAAAACGCCCAAGCTATTTCAGCTTGAAGGTGTTTTTAAAAAATAAAAAATCTAGTCACGCTTTTTTTAAGCGGGGTGTTGGGTTTCTATGCTTGTACTGGATATCCTTTTAGGATCACATTTTTGTAATCCCTTACTCTCCGCCAAAGGAAACCCATAACGATAGTTATATGGTTTTTAGGCTTCGGAATTATTCCAGCATTAGGAATTATTCCAACTTTATATATATTTGCAAAATGAATTTTACAGCATCAAAATATTCGATAATTGACGTTGAAACTACCGGAGGTGTTCGTTATGGTCGTATGACCGAAATTTGTATCATTACTATAGAAAATATGCAGGTTGTTGATGTTTATCAATCTCTTTTAAATCCTGAAGTGGCAATACCTAGAAATATTACAGCACTGACAGGCATTACAAATGAAATGGTACAGGATGCCCCGAAATTTCATGAGATAGCGAACATTATTCTTGAAAAGACCGAGAACGCAATTTTTGTTGCTCATAGTGTAAATTTTGACTTTGGGTTTTTAAAGAAGGAATTTGATTCTATAGGATTAAAATTTTCGAAAAGAAAACTATGTACTGTCAGATTATCGAGAAAATTAATACCGGGTTTAAAGTCTTACAGCTTAGGTAGACTCTGTAGAGATATTGGTATAAATCTAATTGGTGCGCATAGAGCTGAAGCAGATACAAGGGCAACTGCAATGTTGTTTTTAAAATTATTAGCTATTGATCAATTAAATGAATTTAAAACTTTTACAAGCTTTTTAAATAAGTCTTCCAGGCAAGCCACCTTACCACCAAATATATCCACAGAAGACTTTGAAAAACTTCCAGAAACCCCTGGAATATATATCTTTAAGGATAAATTAGATAAGGTCTTATATGTGGGTAAAGCAAAGAATATTAAATCCAGAGTATTATCTCATATTTATTCTAAAAGTCAAAATTCTTTAAACCTATGTACCGAAACATTTCATTTAGATTTTGAAGAAACTGGCAACGAGTTAACTGCACTTCTCTTAGAGGCAGATTATATAAGACGATTCTACCCAAAATTTAACAAAGCGCAGAAAAGGCCGGCATATACGTATCAAATTATCTCTTATAGAAATCAGAGGAATATAATTCAGCTAGCTCTGGGAAGAACTAAAAATTCATTTAATTCGGTATTAACAATATACAATAAAACAGTTGGTTTGGAAACTCTCATGGAGCTTTGCAGTACATATAATCTTTGCCCGAAGTATTGTTCGCTTCAAACTACGAACGAAGCTTGCACCCATTATAAAATCACTAATTGTAGGGGAATTTGTTCAAAAAACGAACCAACGGAAACCTATAATGAGCGGGTGTTACATGCTATAAATGAATTAGATGAAAGAAAAGAAACTTACGTTATTATCGAAAAAGGACGGACAGTATTAGAAAACTGCATCATTCTTGTTGAAAATGGTACTTACTTCGGATTTGGATTTATAGAAAAAGAAAATACTGTAGAAAATTTTGAAGATTTTAGGAATTATATTAATCGGTATCAGAATACTTATCATACATCAAAAATCTTACGTTCCTATGCAAGAAAAGATATAAATCAACATAGATTTACTACCGCTGAAAATGTTTCTTTTTTTGAATGAAATTTTTGTTATTTTAAAAAATAAACAGCCTGTTATAAAGCTTTTCAATTTACTTCGGTAAATAATAAAGAAAATAAACTAAGTAAAGTAATATTACATTTCATTGGGAAATCATTTTTGGTTTTAGAAATTGAGAGAGGTACTATTAATGACATACATAAAAACGCAAATTAAAAATGATTAATGAATTAAAGAATAGCTATGGTAACTTATTTGAGGATGCATTACTAAATGAGATATTAGAAGTTGGAACCTTCAAGGAAATACCAGAAGGATTTAAAATGATAGAAATAGGTGAATTTGTAAAATCAATGCCTCTTCTAATATCCGGAGTTATTAAAGTACTACGGGAAGACAACGATGGAGATGAGCTTTTGCTCTATTATTTAGAAAAAGGAGAAACGTGTTCAATGACAATGACCTGTTGTATAGGCCATAAAAAAAGTGAAATAAGGGCAATTGCAGAAACCGATGCAAAATTAATAATGATCCCTGTTGGGAAAATGGAAGAATGGACCGCGAAATATAAGTCTTGGAGAAATTTTGTTTTTGAAAGTTACCAAAACAGAATAAATGAATTGTTAATGACAATTGATAGTATTGCATTCTATCAGATGGATGAAAGATTAACTCAGTATTTAATTGAAAAATCCAGGGTTAATGAAAACAACATAATTAAAAATACCCATCAAGAAATTGCATACGACCTTCATACATCAAGAGTGGTAATATCAAGATTATTAAAAAAAATGGAACAGCTTGGTAAAATTGAACTAAATAGAAATTATTTGAAAATAATAAAATTATAGTCTCATTTACCTTATTTAATCTTTCCACACCTAAATTATAATCTGTTTAAATTTAAATAAGCGGTGAATAGTTCAAAAAAAAAGTTGAGAATACAAACAAATAAAAAATCGAAGGAAAATAACTGAACTTGAAATAGTTGGAATATTTTTTTGTACATTTACTAACCATTTGGTTAAACTATATAGTTAAAATGAAAAAAGAAAAAATAGATACTACAGAACAGCAAATTTTGGATGCTGCTAAAAGTGTGTTTCAGTCAAAAGGAATGGATGGTGCTAGAATGCAAGAAATAGCGGATGAAGCTAAAATTAATAAGGCAATGCTTCACTATTATTACAGAAGCAAAAAATTACTTTTCGAAGCAGTTTTTAAGAATGCATTCTCACTGCTGGCCCCGCAATTAAACGCAATTCTAAATGATGATTCTTCAATAGAGGATAAAATCAGAAACTTCACATCCAATTACACTTCATTTATGATCAAGCATCCATATTTACCAAATTTTATCATCCAAGAGCTTAATAGAAATGAAGATTTCATAATAAAGTTGAAAGCAAATATGGACTTTCCCAATCTTGAAAAATTCAAATCACAAGTGGATGACGAAATTAGTCAAGGAATTTTAAAACCAATTTATGCAGACCAATTGTTCGTCAATATCATCGCACTCAATATTTTTCCGTTTTTAGGAAAACCATTGATAAAAGCTTTTACGGATAAAGATGAAAAGAGTTATAAAGAATTTGTAGAAAAGCGTAAAACCGATGTGGCCAATTTTATCATCGACTCGATAAAACAACGATAAATGAAACTGTTCCTCATTATTTTAATTGTATTATTTACCATTCCAATCTTTGGACAACAGAACATAACACTTCAGGAATGTTATGAGTTGGTGACTATCAATTACCCTTTAGCAAGACAATCTCAATTGCTCGAATCGCAAAGCCAATTGAATACAGACATTATTTCCAACGCTAAATTACCACAGTTAAGTTTTGATGTACAGGCTACATATCAATCTGATGTGATTGAAGTTCCTATTCCTAATTCAACTATAGAGCCACTTAATAAGGATCAGTATCGTGCTACCCTGTCGGTCAATCAATTAATCTATAATGGTGGAATAACCGACGCCGCTTTAAACCTGGAAACCACGCAACTCAAAACGAAACAAAAACAAGTCGAAGTCAATCTGTATCAATTAAAGCAAAAGATTAATCAACTTTATTACTCTATACTATTAACACAGGAAAAGGATGCATTATTAAATGCCAAACAAAAACAGCTTGAAGCTAAATTGGATGAAGTGAAAGCAGGCATTAGATATGGTATGTTATTGCCTACTTCCAACAAAGTTTTAGAAGCAGAATTGTTAAGAATCAATCAACAATTTATAGAAATTGAGAGCAATAAAACCCTACTAATTCAATCTCTTTCTATCTTTATTGGTCAATCCCTGGATGCTTCCACCACTTTTCAAAATCCCTCAATAGAAATTGTTTTTAACACCGATTTGAACCGTCCGGAGTTCGAATTATTTCAGCTTAAAAAAGAAGAAATTTCAAGTAGCGAAGCCCTAGTAGCAAAAAATAATACACCTAAACTATTTGGTTTTGCAACTGGAGGATACGGTAATCCGGGATTGAATATGCTCGATAATTCATTTCAAGCTTTTTATACACTTGGCGTCAAATTAAATTGGAATGTATTCGACTGGAATTCAAATAAAAAACAACGTGAATCCTTGTTAATGAATAAAGAACTCGTAGACATAGAAACCGAAACCTTCAAGTTGAATACCAATATAGAATTGAATCAACAACAAAAGGAAATTGAAAAAAATGAGGCTTTTGTCACTTCCGACTTAGAGATTATCAATCTCAGAAAAGACGTACTCAAATCTGCTGATTCGCAACTCAAAAACGGAGTTATCACCTCTTCAGCCTATATCACCGAACTCACAAATTTATTCGAAGATGAAAATACCTTGGTAAAGCATAAGATTCAGCTGCAACTGGCAAAAGCAAATTACAATGTCATTAAGGGACAATAATTATTTACAAATGAAGAACTACAAATTTATTTTAAGTATTAGCGTTATAGCTGTTAGTTTTTTTTCCTGTAACGATTCCAACGGAAAAGCCGATGGTTATGGAAATTTTGAAGCTACCGAGATCACCGTTTCAGCCGAGAACAACGGAAAATTAATTCAGTTTAGCGTTAGCGAAGGCGATGTGCTTCAAAAAGAGCAATTTGTTGGTTATATTGATACAATTCCTTTGGCACTAAAGCGAGAGCAATTACAAGTTTCTAAGGCAGTTATTAGCTTAAAATCCAAAGGTGTTTTATCACAAATCAACGTGCTGAATGCAAAACTAAAAACAGCTAACACTAACAAAACTCGAGCAGAAAACTTAATAAAGGACAATGCGGGTACTCAAAAGCAGTTAGATGATGTACAAGGGGAAATTGACGTCATAAAAACTCAAATTCAAAGTGTGGAAATTCAAAACGCACCTGTAGTCAATGAGTTGAAGAGTATTGATGTACAGCTTAAACAAATCGATGATCAAATCCAGAAGAGTAAAATCATTAATCCAATAAATGCTACTGTTTTAACCAAATATGCTGAACCAAATGAAATTACGGCCTTTGGCAAACCGCTTTATAAAATTGCCGATTTGAGTACAATGCAATTGCGCGTCTATGTAAGTGAAACACAATTGGCTAATTTAAAAATTGGTGAGGAAGTTACTGTAAAAATTGATGCTTCAGAAACTATGAAATCTTACACAGGTAATATTAGTTGGATAGCTTCGGAAGCAGAATTCACTCCAAAAATTATTCAAACTAAAGAAGAACGTGTAGCATTAGTATATGCCGTAAAAGTAGACGTCATTAACGACGGAAGCCTAAAAATAGGTATGCCCGCAGAAATGTGGCTAAACAATTCAGAAAAAAATAATAACTAAAATAAGAAACTATGAAACATTTAATTTTCGCAATTAGCATATTAACTTTAGTAGGCTGCAAGGATGGTAAAAATCAAGAAAACGCTAAAAAAACAGATGCTATTGAGCAAACCACTGATGCAACTGAAGATCGACACCACGACCATGCATCAAACTTGTATGACAATTCTTGGACGGTAGATATCGAAATGAACAAGGGTGCAAAATGGAAGGCAAATATTGAAACTACAGTAGGGGTTGAAAAGATGCAAGCACTATTAAAGACTCAGACAACCACTTCACTTGAAGAATATCATCAATTAGCAAACAAATTGAATGAAGACAAAAATTCCCTAATCCAAAATTGTACAATGAAAGGTCCTTCACATGACAACTTGCATATTTGGTTAATGCCATTGATTGATAAAATTGGTGCACTTTCAGAAGCAAAAACGGTTGAGGAAGCTTCAAAATTAAAACACAGTATTGAAGAAAATATAAATGCATATTCAGATTATTTTGAATAAATGAGTATTTCCGTATCCAACATATCAAAATCCTATAAAGACGTAAAAGCCTTACAGAACATTTCTTTTGAAGTCAATGAAGGTGAACTCTTTGGACTTATTGGCCCGGATGGAGCTGGCAAAACTACTCTTTTCAGGATATTAACCACTTTGTTATTTGCAGATGAAGGTTCAGCGACGGTAGCTGATTACAATGTGGTTGCTGATTATAAGAAAATTAGAAATAACGTTGGTTATATGCCAGGTAAGTTTTCGCTATATCAGGATCTAACCGTTGAAGAAAATTTATCCTTTTTTGCCACCATATTTGGAACTACCATCGAAGAAAATTACGATTTGATTAAGGAAATTTATTTGCAAATAGAACCTTTTAAAAATCGACGCGCTGGCAAACTTTCTGGCGGAATGAAGCAGAAGTTAGCATTGTGCTGTGCATTAATTCATAAACCCAAAGTTTTGTTTTTGGATGAACCCACTACCGGAGTAGATCCGGTGTCCAGAAAAGAATTCTGGGAAATGTTAAAACGTCTGCAACAAAAAGGCATCACTATATTGGTTTCCACACCTTATATGGATGAAGCGGAATTATGTGATAGAATTGCACTCCTTCAAGATGGAAAAATATTGGAGATTGATACTCCCCAGGCGATTATAAATCATTATCCAAAGCCAATATTTAATGTTGGTGCTAACAATATGTATCAGCTAATTAATAGTTTAAATGACTATGAATATAACCATAGCGTATATCCTTTTGGCGAATTTGTGCATTATACAGATAATAGGTCAGATTTTGATCCAAAGACATTAAAGGACTATTTAGAATCTAAAAATCTCACCGATGTTGTAATTGAAAAAACAGTGGCAACTATTGAAGATACATTTATGGAATTAGCTAAACCCTCCTTCTCCAAAACTTCTGAGCACAATGTAAAATGAACAACGATAAAGTCATACAAGTTGAAAGCTTAACTAAAATGTTTGGCGATTTCATTGCTGTTAATGACATTACATTCGATGTTAACAAGGGCGAGATATTTGGGTTTCTGGGTGCCAATGGTGCTGGAAAAACCACAGCTATGAAAATGTTGATTGGTATTTCTAAACCAACATTCGGAAAGGCGCATGTTGCAGGATTTGATGTATTTACGGATGCTGAAAACATTAAAAAAAACATTGGTTATATGAGTCAGAAATTTGCTTTATATGACGATTTAACGGTTAAAGAAAACATTACTTTTTTTGGGGGTATTTATGGACTGTCGAGGAAAAGAATTAAGGAAAAAGCAAATACATTAATTGAAGAATTAGGTTTAGGAAATGTTGCTAATCAATTAGTAGGATCCTTACCACTCGGCTGGAAACAAAAACTATCCTTTTCTGTGTCTTTAATTCACGACCCAAAAATTGTCTTTTTAGATGAGCCAACGGGAGGTGTCGATCCAATTACAAGACGGCAATTTTGGGAACTTATTTACAAAGCGGCAAATCAAGGAACAACCATTTTTGTAACCACACATTATATGGACGAAGCAGAATATTGCGATCGGGTTTCTATTATGGTAAATGGAAAAATAGAAGCTTTAGATACACCGAAGAAGCTTAAGGAGCAGTTTAAAGCAGCAAATATGAACGATGTGTTTTTAAAATTGGCAAGAGGATGAGAAATAGTTTTCAGTCACAGTTAACAGTAATTAAAAACTCTGTTAGAGACTAAAAACAAAATTATACAATTAATAAAGATTCCTGCCTACGCAGGAATAAAAAATGAAAAGGTTTAAAGGTTTCATAAAAAAAGAATTCTATCATATTTTTAGAGATAAGCGATCGTTATTTATTCTCTTCGGAATGCCTATTGCTCAAATTTTATTGTTTGGATTTGCCATAACCAATGAAATTAATAATGTGGACATTGCCATCCTTGATCATTCAAAAGATGCCACTACTAATGAAATTATCAATAAAATAGCTGCTTCAGAATACTTCAGCATTAAACAGATGGTTACTCGTGAAGCGGATATTGCTTCAGTTTTTCAGAAAGGACAAGTAAAAGCAGTTTTAAACTTCGAAAAAGATTTCAGCAAAAATCTTATAAAAGACCACAAAGCAACCATTCAAATTATAACAGATGCAACAGATCCAAATACTGCAAACACAATAAGCAATTATGTGAGCGCCATCCTTCAGCAGTATCAAAAAGAATTGAACAAAGACATCACTATTGCCTATCAAATCGTTCCGGCAACCCGCATGGTTTACAATCCAGAATTAAAAAGCGTCTATATGTTTGTTCCGGGGGTTATGACGATTATTCTCATGTTAGTATCGGCAATGATGACTTCCATTTCCATTACTCGCGAAAAAGAATTGGGTACTATGGAAATCCTATTAGTATCTCCGTTAAAGCCATTTCAGGTGATAATAGGAAAGGTATTTCCCTATATTTTTCTTTCTATAATCAACGCCATAGTAATTGTGATGCTAAGCATTTTCATATTTAACATGCCTGTTCAAGGTAGTCTGGTTCTATTGGCCTTAGAGAGTATTCTATTTATTATTAGCGCTTTGGCATTAGGTATATTAATCTCCACCATTTCGGCAACACAGCAAACCGCAATGATGATTTCACTAATGGGATTAATGCTACCAGTGATTTTGCTTTCCGGATTTATATTTCCTATTTCAAGTATGCCATTTCCACTTCAAATAATTAGTAATATCATTCCTGCCAAATGGTTTATCATAATAATCAAAGGCATCATGCTTAAAGGAGTAGGCTTAGAATATATATGGAAAGAAACTTTGATTTTAATGGGTATGACGGTGTTTTTTATAGCATTGAGCGTGAAGAAATATAAAATTAGATTGGAGTGAGTAATAGTGTTCAGTAGGCAGTGGGCAGTGTTCAGTAAAAAATATGAAAATAATATTCTACATAATACAGAAGGAGTTTAAGCAAATCTTTAGAAATAAAGGGATGCTCCCAATTATTTTTGTGCTACCCCTACTCCAACTTATTATTTTATCAAATGCAGCCACTTTTGAGGTAAAGAACATAAAGTTTGGATATATTGACAATGACCAATCGTCAACATCAAGAGCGTTAATAGAAAAGTTTAATGCATCCACTTATTTTGATGTGTTGACAGATTTTTCTTCGGAAGCATTTTCTAATGCTGCCATGCTTAAAGGTGAAGTTGATGTCGTTGTAGAAATTCCACGCTATTTTGAACGTGATCTACAAAAAGAAAAACACATTAACTTGGGTGTAACCATTAATGCCATTGATGGCGCTGCCGCAGGTGTTGAAAACGTATATATAACACAGATTGTTCAGGATTTTAATCAACATTTAAAAGTTGATTTAATGCAAATTTCAGACAAACAAGTGCAGCCTATCAACATTGAAACGATCCCCTTGTTCTGGTATAACGAAACTTTAAATTATAAAACCTTTATGGTTCCAGGGATTTTGGTATTGTTGGTAACCATGATTACCTTATTTCTTTCAGGAATGAATATCGTCCGCGAAAAAGAGATAGGCACTTTAGAACAGATAAACGTGACACCAATAAAGAAAAGTCAGTTTATTATTGGCAAGCTCTTCCCGTTTTGGGTTATAGGAATGGGATTATTAACCATAGGATTAATCATAGCAAAAATCATTTTTGACGTGCCCATGGTTGGTAGTTTAGCACTTATGTATTTCTACACCTCCATTTATATTTTAGTCATTTTAGGGATTGGTTTATTTATTTCAAATTTCACAGACACTCAACAACAAGCTATGTTTATTGCCTGGTTTTTTATGGTGATCTTCATTTTAATGAGTGGATTGTTCACTCCAATTGAGAGTATGCCAAAATGGGCGCAAATCATTACTGAATTCAATCCTATAAAGTATTTTGTAGAAGTCATGCGCATGGTGATGCTTAAAGGTTCTGGTTTTATGGATATTCTTCCGCAGCTATTAAAAACATTACTATATGCGCTTGTCATGAATGGTTTAGCAGTTTGGAGCTATAAAAAGACAACTTAAAGTTAAAACAAGTCAAACCAAAATAGTGATTTAATGAATAAAACAAAAGCCTAAATTCGAATGAAAAATATCTCCTAATGCGCCTATCACTTTTACTTTTTACTTTGTCCGTGCCACCACAGGAGAAAGTTACAATCACTTATACACAATACTATACTTAATTCCCTTTTATGCGCAGCCACAGTTCGGACAGCAACTTTTTTCCATCGCGTTTATCTTTAGGTGCTTCTATAAATTGAACTTCGCCTAAATCATCTACATCAATCCTATACTGAAAAACAAAGTTTTGAGAATTTGGTGCTAAGCTCAAAAGTCCAAATCGTAAATCGTTAAAATAAAGCTGTTCATTTTTTTTAGTAATAGTGTACCATCCTTCAGAAATGGCTATCATACGCTTAACTTTTTCGTTTTCAGATAGCTTGCCTAATAAATCGTGGTTTTTAGGATAGGTTTCAAAAGTGACAGGCTTGGTGTCAAAAAAAGAAAAATTCCCTAATTTATAAGCATCCTCGGTTTCCACATTAGCGCTCCAAAGTATTGTGTTTAATGGCGAAGGCCTTGTGTCTAATTGCAGATAGACAACATTCTGATTTTTTAATGCAGCTTGAAATTGAGTAAACGCAACCCATTTCAAAAGAAATGTAAGCACTAAATAAGATGAACTTAACAATAAACCGATTTTATTATATAAACGCCGTTTTTTCGTAGTACGATTTTGCATCATTGCAAGAATTAGGAAAACTAAAAAAGGTAGAGTATAAAGAGGATCTATAACAAATATGGTTTTAAATGCTAATCGTAGATCAAAAGGCCAAAATAATTGTGTTCCCCAAGTGGTATGTGCATCTAATAGTGGATGGGTAATAAAAGCCCAAAAGAACAACCAGGACCAACTTTTAAAATTTTTTAAAGTCTCGTAACGCGAAACTATCCACCCAAATATTGGGGCAAAAAGTATAGAAAACAAAATAGAATGTGTAAAACCACGATGCATAGACAGTGCTGTTACTGTATCTGTAAAGTGAGAAGCAAACACATCTAAATCAGGAATCGTTCCAGCTATAGCGCCATATAACATCGCTTTATTGCCAATCTTTTTTCCTAGAACAGCCTCTCCAATAGCTGCACCTAATACTATTTGGGTGACTGAATCCATATAATTTGCAAATGTAAGTCATGAGCTTCAAACAAAACACACAATAGTCCATTTTCAGTCGCTTTTACCTTACGTAACCTTTGTTACTGAACTCAACGATTTATAAAACTACTTTTGTACCATCAAATCAATAATTAATGAAGAAACGTATTCTTTTACCACTATCCTTGTTAGCTTTCACTTTATCGGTGCAGGCACAAGAGGTGGTACCACTTACAAAAAATGAAGTATTATCTAAGGTGTCTGAAAAGAACACAAGTATTAAAATTTCTCAAGAAGATTTTAATCAAGCTAGAGCAGACTACAGACAAACCAATGCTGTTTTTTTACCAAATATAACTGCAAGTCATACTGGTATTGCGACAACCAATCCATTAATGGCTTTTGGCTCTAAATTGAACCAAGAGATTTTAACTCAAAACGATTTTAACCCTGCATTGCTAAACGATCCTTCTCAGATACAGAACTTTGCAACGAAGTTTGAAATTCAACAACCTTTACTCAATTTGGATGGTATTTTTCAAAGAAAGGCTGCTAAATCTAAAATGGAGGCAATGTCTTTAAAGCAAGAAAGAACCGGAGATTATCTAGCACTGGAAGTTGAAAAAGCATATATGCAGTTACAATTGGCTTATAAGGGTATTGACGTCCTGGCGAAAGCACTGCAAACGGCAATAGAAAATAAAAAATTGGCTGACAATCGTTTTAAACAAGGCTATTTACAACGCGCCGAAGTATTAAACGTAGAGATTCGTTTAACTGAAATTAAAAATCAGTTGCAGACTGCAAAGAGCAATGTACAAAACGCGTCAAATTATCTGTCTTTTTTGATGAATGATGAAATGTATGTGATATATCGACCAAGTGATAGTCTATCGGTAAACACATTTAATGGAGAAAACAATAAAGTTATTTCAGAAAGTCGTGCAGATATTAGAGCGATGCAGTTAGCTTCCAATGCTTATGAAGCAATGAACAAAGCCGATAAAATGGCATTTTTACCTAGAATGAATGCTTTTGGAAGTTACGAATTATATGATGACCAAATTTTTCAAGGAGATGCAAATGGTTATTCATTTGGTGCGGAATTGAGCTGGGATGTTTTTCAAGGCTCCAAGCGCTTCGGAAAAGCACAAAAGAGTAAAGCTGAATTTCAAAAATCGAAACTAGAATACCAACAATATGTCGCGCAAAGCAATCTAGAGATGAATAAGGCGAAGCGTATGTTACTCGATGCTGAAAATAAGCTGGAATTAACGGATTTAGCGATGGAACAATCGAAAGAATCTTTACGGATTATAGGAAATAGATTTAAAGAAGGGCTTGAAAAAACATCCGATTTGCTATTATCTGAAACTCAATTTGCACAAAAACAATTGGAATATTATCAAACAATTTTTGAATACAATTATGCGCAAGCCTATTTACAATTTTTAACGAAAGAGTAACCTCTCGACTGCGCTCGAGGCGACAGAAAAGTGTCTGGTCGAGCGCAGTCGAGACCTAAAAACAATCTAAGATGATAAAAAATATATACCTAATAACGCTAACAACAGCTTCTTTATTTTTAACGAGTTGTGGAAGTGATGACAAAAAATCGATTGCTGAAAATTCGCCGGTAATTAACGTAACAGTAAATCAAGTGGATGCAAGTGGTAACAGTCCGTTTTTAAGTGTAAGCGGCAAGATTCAGGCGGCCAATAGTGCCGACTTAAGCACTAGAATGATGGGTTACGTGAATAAAGTACATGTAAATGTTGGCGATAAAGTGCGTAAAGGACAATTATTAGTATCTATAAACAATTCTGACTTACAAGCTAAAAGAGCGCAAGTAAATGCAGGAATTACCGAAGCGACTGCCGCTTTTAATAATGCTCAAAAAGATTACAATCGATTTGAAAATTTATTTACAGATAAGAGTGCGTCTCAAAAAGAATTAGACGACATGACTGCCAGTTTTGAAATGGCTAAAGCACGATTGGAATCTGCAAATCAATTGAAAAATGAAATCAACGCACAATTTGTATACAGTAATATAACTGCCCCTTTTAATGGAACAGTTACCAGCAAAAACGTTGAAGCTGGAAATATGGCTAACCCGGGAGCGCCTATAATTAGTATCGAAACCCCAGGTAATTTTGAAGTTATGGCGAGGGTTCCGGAAACTGAAATTTCTGAAATTAAGAATGATACCAAAGTTGATGTTCTGGTTAAATCCATCAACAAAACCATAATAGGAAAAGTTACCGAAGTGAGTACTTCTGCTAAAAATACAGGCGGTCAATATTTAGTAAAAATAGCTTTAGATAAAACAGACTCCCCTATTCTATCTGGAATGTTCACAACCGTTCAGTTTCCTATAGAAAGAAAGGCAAAATCAACTATGGTTTTAGTTCCTCTGGAAGCCATTGTAACCAAGGGACAATTATCTGGAGTTTACACCGTAAGTGAAAGCAATACTGCTCTGCTACGTTGGTTGCGTCTAGGGAGAACTTTTGGAAATCAAATAGAAGTATTATCTGGTTTGAATTCGGATGAAGCCTACATTGTTTCTGCTGAAGGAAAACTTTATAATGGTGTGAGAATTAGTGTTCAGTAGGCAGTCTCAGTTTGCAGTCTCAGTTTGCAGTCTCAGTTTGCAGTCTCAGTTTGCAGTTTGCAGTTTGCAGTTTGCAGTTTGCAGTTTAAAAAAATATTTAAAAAGTAGCGTTAAGGATAGCAGTGGAAATCCTTTTTTAGTGTCACATTGAGCGCAGTCGAAATGTTTCTGACACTAAAAAAGATTGTAACGAATAGCCTGTTAAAACGCCCAAAAAATATAAATAATGAAAGAAGGTATCGCAGGAAAAATTGCAAAAATATTTATACAGTCGAAGCTTACAGTGCTTCTAATGATTGTATTTATGGTGATTGGTGTGTATAGTTCGTTTTTAATACCGCGGGAAGAAGAGCCACAAATTGACGTGCCAATGGCAGATATTTTTGTTGGTTATCCTGGGGCAAGTCCTACGGAAGTTGAGTCGCGGGTTATTAAGCCGTTAGAGCAATTAATTTCGAATATCAAAGGCGTGGAATATGTGTATTCTACCTCGATGAAAGAGCAAGGAATGGTCATTGTGCAGTTTTATGTTGGTGAAGATATTGAGCGGTCCTTTGTAAAATTATACAACGAGATTAACAAACACATGGATCAAATGCCGCCAGGTGTGACGTTTCCGTTGGTTAAAACTCGTGCGATCGACGACGTACCCATGTTGGGTTTAACCTTGTGGAGTGAAAATTACGACGATTACCAGCTAAGTCAGATGGCACAGGAATTAGAATCTGAAATTAAAAAGGTAAACGATGTTGCAATTACTCATAAAATTGGTGGGAGAAACCGCCAATTACGAGTGGTGATAGATAAAGACAAATTAGCTGCCAGTGGATTGGATTTCTTATCGGTTTCTGAAATGATAAAAGGGAACAATGCACAGTTGAATTCGGGCAGTTTCGATAAGAACGATACCGAATTTATGGTAACGACCGGTACTTTTTTAGAATCAGCCACTGATGTTGAAAATTTAGTGGTTGGTGTGCAAGAAAATCAGCCTATTTATTTGAAGCAAGTTGCAAAGATCATTGATGGCCCGGAAGTTCCATTAAATTATGTGAGCTTGGGGTTTGGACGAGGCAGTGAAAAATCATCGGATTTTAAGTCTGAATATCCTGCCGTGACTATTTCGGTGGCAAAACGGAAAGGTGCCGATGCGATGAAAATTTCGGAAGTGATTATCGATAAAGTCAAACATCTTCGGAAAAATTTAATACCAGATGATGTGCACGTTGAAATTACAAGGAACTATGGAGAAACGGCTTCGCAAAAAGTTTCTGAACTATTATGGCATCTTGTAGGCTCTATTTTTGCGGTAACACTGGTGGTTATGCTAGCAATGGGTTGGCGTGGCGGATTGGTAGTGTTTTTATCAGTCCCGATTACGTTTGCTATGACCTTGCTAAGTTATTATATGCTTGACTACACCTTAAACCGAATAACACTTTTCGCATTGGTTTTTGTCACGGGAATCGTTGTGGATGACTCTATTATCATTGCCGAAAATATGCACCGGCATTTTAAGATGAAGCGGTTGCCATTTAAACAGGCTGCGTTGTATGCCATTAATGAAGTAGGAAACCCAACCATTTTGGCAACATTTACGGTGATAGCTTCGGTATTACCAATGGCGTTTGTTTCCGGATTAATGGGACCTTACATGGCGCCAATGCCAATAGGAGCATCTATTGCGATGATTCTATCTTTGTTTGTCGCCCTGACCATTACTCCTTATTTAGGATATATTTTCTTAAGAGAAAAAGATAGGAAGGGAAAGGCCGAAAAAGTTGAAAAGCCATTAGAAGAAACATTTATCTATAGAGTCTACAATAAATTTGAACGTCCGTTATTAGAAAGTAAAAGAAAACGTTGGCTGTTTTTAGGTGGAACGTTTGTGCTCTTACTGGCAACGATGGTATTATTTTTTACCAAATCGGTTGCGGTAAAAATGTTGCCATTTGACAACAAAAACGAGTTTCAAGTGGTCATCGATATGCCGGAAGGCACCACATTGGAACGCACGGGAGTTGTGGCACAAGAAATTTCTCAATACTTGTCTACTCGCCCGGAAGTGGTGAATTACCAAAACTATGTTGGTACATCTGCTCCAATAACCTTTAATGGTTTGGTACGTCATTACGATTTACGTGGTGGTAGTAATATGGCGGATATTCAGGTGAACTTGATTGATAAAGGCGAACGTTCTGCTCAAAGTCACGACATCGCTAAATTGCTGCGTCCGGACATTCAGAAAATTGCTTCAAAATACAATGCGAATGTAAAATTAGTGGAAGTACCTCCTGGACCACCAGTGTTATCAACTATCGTGGCAGAAGTTTACGGCCCAGATTACAACGAGCAAATAAAAATCGCCAATAGTATTCAGAATATATTAAAAAATACTGATGATGTTGTGGATATCGATTGGATGGTTGAGGCTGATCAAACTGAATTTCAGTTCGATATCAATAAAGAAAAAGCGATGTTGTATGGAGTTGCACCACAACAGATTGCATACACCATGAATATGGCATTGTCTAACAGGCCAATTACTAATTTGTATGACGAAGATGCCTCAAATCAAGTTGGTTTACTATTGACATTGGACGAAAAGGAAAAATCGACAATTTCTGATATTTCTCAACTTAAAGTGAAATCGGAACAAGGCAATATGATTCCGATTGCAGATTTAGTTGATATTAAAGAAACCATAAGTGCAAAAAGCATTTATCGAAAAAATCAGAAACGAGTTGTATATGTCATGGCTGATATGGCCGGCGATTTAGAAAGTCCCGCCTATGCTATTTTAGGAATGGAAGAGAAATTGAAAGACATTAAGCTTCCGAACGGTTATAAATTGAACGAAATGTATTTAGGTCAGCCAGATTATGAAGACGACTACACCGTAAAATGGGACGGAGAATGGCAAATTACCTTAGAAGTGTTTAGAGATTTAGGAATTGCTTTTTTAGGAGCTATTATTTTAATATATATTCTGATTGTAGGCTGGTTTCAAAACTTTAAAGCACCTATCGTAATGATGGTTGCCATTCCTTTAACATTGATAGGAATTATTTTAGGTCATTGGATTATGGGAGCCTTTTTTACTGCAACATCTTTTATTGGAATGATTGCATTGGCTGGAATTATGGTTCGAAATTCGGTATTGCTAATTGACTTTATTAACTTAAGAACTGCAGAAGGCGTCCCTCTTAAACAAGCGGCAATTGAAGCCGGAGCAGTACGAACAACGCCTATTCTATTAACAGCAGGAACTGTTGTGATTGGCGCATTTGTGATCTTGTTTGATCCAATTTTCCAAGGTTTGGCCATCTCATTGATGGGAGGAACTATTGTTTCTACTGTACTGACTTTATTGGTGGTGCCTTTAGTGTATTATATGATAGAGAAAAAGAATTATAAATAGTCTGTCTGGTCGAGTAATTTTCGCTAGAAAATAGTAACGAGAAGTTATTGAAAAGGTTCTCGATACAATTCCGAATATCTTCGGAATCACTCGAACTGACGATGAAAAATAAATAAAATGAAGTTAGTCATAGTTACAGCAGTAGAGCAGTATCAAAAAGATGTTTTGAAGCTATTCAAAAAAGCAAATATTGAAAACCTTAGCAGTTCAGATATTGATGGCTATAAAAATACAGCTTCAATTGTAACTGCATCAAGTTGGTTTTCGGGTGAAAAAGCAGCTAATGAATCGAGTTTATTTTTCTCTTTTACTGAAGATGAAAACATTGATGCTTTATTCAGCCTGATAAAAGAATTTAATACAACTTTAGAATCGAACAACCCTATAAAAGCAGTTGTGGTTCCAATTGAAAAATTTATATAAACTAAAAATTAATAAAAATGTTAAATACATATTTTAGAGTTATCGTGGGTACAATGGTATTATTGAGCGTTGTACTAGCCGTGTATGTAAATATGAACTGGATGTGGTTTACAGTATTTATAGGTGTAAATTTAATTCAGTCTGCCTTTACAAAATGGTGTTTGCTGGAAAGCATTCTAGTGAAATTAGGAGTCAAAAAATCAAATGATCAGAGCTGCTCATTATAAAGTTGAGTTTTTATGTTATCATATAACAGACACAATTGAAATTATCCATTGTGTTTCTTTTCAACAACTGAAATGAGAAATGTCGTTTCTACTAAATATTTTACCTCTAATTAGCCTTACAAGTTCGAAGTCCAAACACTTTATATAGCGGGCAAAAACTTACCAAACTGGTTATAACCAGAATTCCTGCTGCAACCAAAAGAATGACCCCTAAAATGCCAGTAAACACATCGTAGGCATACAATGCAACTAATATAGCTGCTAGTATCAATCTGAGAATGCGGTCTGCGCCGCCCATATTTACTTTCATCATTTACAGATTTTATGTAGTAAAGATGAGAATGACAACTGGAGTAGGAAATGATATTTGTCAGGATTGAAATCTTCCTTATGACCTTTGTCATTTTTTAGTATTGAATTACACCCTAATTTTACTTTAATAAATTCTACAAAAATGAAAAACATACTTCTACCTACGGACTTTTCAGAGAATTCTATGAATGCGATAGACTATGCAATGCACTTTTTTGAAAATTGGGAGTGTAATTTCTATATCTTAAACGTGCAGAAAGTTTCAGAATATATAAGTGACGATCTAGTAGCAGGCTCTCAATCGGATACTATTTTTGAAAGTATCGCTACCGACAACAAAAAATTAATCAATCAATTAGTAAAAAAACTCAGTAAGCAATACAAATCACAAGCCTATACTTTTAATGGGTTATTCGACTATGATGATTTTGTTTCGGCAGTAGACCAAGCTGTTAAATTCCATTCGATTGATCTTATTATAATAGGAACTAATGGAGCAACTGGTGCGAAAGAGGTGCTTTTTGGAAGCAATACTTTGCAAATTCTTAGAAATATAAACTGTCCAACACTTACTATACCACACCATTACAGTTATTCTAGTGTGAAAAGTGTATTGTTTACCACACAGCATTGTGATAATATTGCTTATAACGGAATTGAGGTATTCAAGGAAATGTTGAACATACATCAATGTGAATTAAATGTACTGGAACTTGATGAGGATACTTTTGAAGTGTTGCACAAAAAAGATAATGATTGTCTTAAAGCAATGTTTCCAGACCATCCTTACACTTACTATTGTTTAAATACGATTCCTGGCTTAAGTGCCATAAATACAGCTACACAATTATTAAAGGTCGATTTACATGCCGTTTTTATTGAAAAGGAGAATTTCCTTGAGCGTCTGTTATTTGGGTCTGAAACTAAGCAACTAGCGAAAGGGACTCTAATACCTTTATTATTTCTACACCGATAAAATTAAGATAGTTTGTAGACGACCTGTTTACAGTTTTTATAAATGATATGTTATAGAATTTCACTGAAACAATATTTTGTAATGCTACTTTAATTACCTCCTTCAAAAAATATCATCGGGGGTTACGCATACATTGGGGTAATTTAGTTGTCCAATAACAGTAGCTTATTTTCTTTCAGGGTCTTAATTAGTATCGAGATATAGCTGTTGATGTTTCTATTTACTTTATCTCCATCTACAACTTCAATTTCACCCCTCCATAATAACTCACGTTCTTTTCCAGGACAAATACAAAAAAGTGATGTTTCTGTAGTATATACTTGATAACGCTCTTGTTGTTCTTTAAAATAAATATGTTGATTTCCGTAGTAATAATCTTCGAATGTTTGATAGTGTTTTGCAAAGTTTCTATAAGAATCAACCAAGGTTACCCTGCTTTCCTGATCTGTAATTTTAGTAAATAGTATAGCGTCGAATCCAGCTTCAAGCAAACTGTTTTCTATTTCATTGAGCTGATTCAAAGATTTTTTATTATCTGTAAAAGAGGTTTCAAAAAAGTCAACACTTTTAACAGCAATTACGCTCTCTTTTTCTAAAGACTCCATCATTTGTTTTTCGTAAGCTCTTCTTAACTCTTTATCTTCTGATATACCTATGATTAATATTTTATTCGCTTCAAAATTAACGGTATCCGGATTCTTATATTGCTGTATTAATCTAGAGGAGCTACATCCTATCAATAGAAAGCTAAGTAGCATTATAGTAGCGAGGTGTTTAAATGTTTTCATGATCTTGATTCTGAAGTAAATGTAACTCACCTTGAATGGTTTGGAAATGACAATTATCACTTTTCAATATTAAATAAGAAGAACACTTTTACAAAAAAGTCGATTTCTGAAGCATCTTCTAACTAATGTTTACGTAAAAAATATTATGAAACTTTAGATTACATTTTCGTCATATTCTTAATTTTCAATTCTATAAGAATATTGGTTTTTACTTCGGAAAGTGATAAATATCATTGAGTAAGATTGATTATTCAGCTAATTTTAGATAGTAACATGCAAAGAGAATTTAACTATGGAAAAACATTCATATAACGTAGAGATAAACTGGAGTCAAGATCGAAAAGGTTTTATGTGCTCGCCAGAATTGGCAGAAGGCACCTCTACATCTGCAAACTGCATTGAAGTTGCTACTCCGCCTGAATTCCCTAAAGGAATGCCCAATATCTGGTCACCGGAGCATTTGTTCACGGCTTCTGTAAGTAGTTGTTTAATGACTACTTTTTTGGCGATTGCTGAAAATTCAAAATTGGAATTCTCAGGATTTAGTTGTAAGTCGAAAGGTATTTTGGAAAAAGTAGGAGGAAAGTATCTAATGACTGAAGTGATCTTATATCCCACTGTTATTATTAAAAATGAGAAAGATCTTGAGCGAGCGGAACGTATTCTTCAAAAATCGGAGGCAGCTTGTTTAATTTCCAATTCAATAAAATCTAAAATAACAATGGAAACTAAGGTAATATTGGAATCATCGTGAATTATGAAAAATTCAATGGAAAATCAGAAAAGTAAATTCTTTCTGCAAAAAAATGAATCTAGTTTTCTTCAAGGACCTCGTTCAAGGTTTAAGGAGTTTATTTTCACCCTGAAAGTGCAATACAATTTTATTAGAGCCTTTAGAAAGATGCACTTTATTGGGCCTTGTGTAACCGTTTTTGGTTCGGCACGATTTGACGAAAATTCTGAACATTATAAAAACGCAGAAAAAATTGGAGCTGCCCTCTCAAAGCTAGGATTTTCCATTATGACCGGTGGAGGACCTGGGATAATGGAAGCTGCCAACAAGGGAGCTTATGAAGCAGGAGGCTATTCTGTAGGTGTAAACATTATTCTTCCATTCGAACAAAATCCGAACCCCTACTTGCATAAGTGGATTGACATTCCATATTTCTTCGTTCGGAAATTTTTATTGATAAAATATTCTTATGCATTCGTAGTAATGCCAGGCGGCATGGGAACCTTGGACGAACTTTTTGAGGCTATTACTCTAATACAGACTAAAATGATTCAAAATTTTCCAGTTGTCATCTTCGATTCTGAATATCACAAGGAACTGTGTCATCACATTCAATTAATGGCCGAAAATGAAAGCATCAGCCCTGAAGATATGGAATTATTATTTGTCACCGACTCTGCTGAAGAGGTCGTAAAACACATAGAAGTGCATGCGATAAAAAAATTCGGTTTGGTTAAAAAGAAATATCAGCCAAAATGGTGGTACGGTGAAAACAGGAAAAAGTTTTAAACCAAAATTTCAATCGTATCGTATAGCTTCGGAATACTTACCTGCCAACCAAAAGTATCAATTAGCTTCACACGCAAAGCTTGTTGAGCCGTTGCCTCACCATGTATTAAAAAGGTACTTTCCGGACTATTTTTAATTTCACTCAGCCAATCTAGTATTCCTGCTTGATCTGCATGTGCCGATAGACTTTCAATATGATGAATTTGCGCTTTTACAGGATAATATTTTCCGAAGAACTTCAATTCATGTGCACCTTCCAACAATTGTCTTCCACGGGTGCCTTCAGCTTGATAACCAACCAATAGTACTGTTGTATTTAATTCATCAATAAGCTGTTTCAAATAAGTTAAGACTCTTCCTCCTGTAATCATTCCACTACCTGCAATCACTATCTTAGGTCTTGGATCGTCTATGGTTTCCCAGGTTTCTTTATATGAAGTTATAATGTTCATACGACTCTTCATAGCATTAAATTCGGAAGGTGGAATTTTATGCCAATCCGCAAAACGATCAAAAACCCCCAAAACATTATTGCCCATAGGACTATCGATAAAAATAGGAAGGTTTGGAATACGCCGTTCATCATACAATTTCCAAAGTAAGAACATTAAAGTTTGTAGGCGTTCAACTGCAAAGGACGGTATAACTAGCGTTCCGCGGTTGTGAATCGTGTCATTGATGAGTGCCATGAGTTTTTCTGAAACGCTTTCCTGAGGGTGTAATTTGTTTCCATAGGTGCTTTCTAAAAAAAGATAATCTGCCCGTTGGGGTTTTTCCGGAGGAAATAATAACAAATCTTCATTTCTACCTATGTCGCCAGAAAAAACAAATATTTTTCCAAATATTTCCATCTCTATGAATGTCGCACCTATAATATGTCCGTTATATCGAAAGCGATATTTAATATGTTTAGAAAGATCATGCCAGTTATCTTTTTCAGAAGCTTGAAATAATTTTAATGTGCGTTCTGCGTCTAAAATCGTGTAAAAGGGAAGAGCAGGATGATGTTTGCTAATTTCTTCTTTATTAGCTCTTTTTGCATCCTCTTCATGTATTTTGGCACTGTCTAAGAGAATAATTTTTGTGATTTCCAATGTGGGTGCCGTACCAATTATAGCACCTTTGAATCCCTGCTTAACCAATCTTGGTAAATAACCGGTATGATCTAAGTGACCGTGTGTAAGTAACACCGTATCGATTTTAGAAACATTAAATGGTAAATCTTCCCAGTTTAGTTCCCTAAGTTCTTTAAGTCCTTGGAACATTCCGCAGTCAATAAGAAATGTATGCTCCAGTGTTTCTATTAAGAATTTAGATCCTGTTACGGTTCCGGATGCGCCTAAAAAATGGATTTTTACTGAATTCATCTTAATTGGAATTACATAGTTTTGAAATTTCTGAAAGTATCTTGGTTTTTCTCGTTTCTGATACACCCAAATGATCTAAATAAAATTTGTCGTTTGCCAATTGCCGGCAGAGAACAATATCCCGACTTAACAAAAATTGTTTTTCTCTGTTGGTAAGCAGTGTAGACACTGTGATAGGATATAACCCAAGCCTGTCGATTCTATCTTTTAGTCCGTTATCCTTGGGATAGTCCCAACTCAATAAATAGAGCCCAACGCATTTTCCATAGGTAATTGCATCAGTTGTGAATCTAGTATTGGTAACCACCCAACCTTCATTTGGACATTTAGCGGTGTTCTTATATTGGGAAACAATATCCTGATATCTTGAATTTATATATAACGGCACCTTTACATTACAAGTAGTTTTTTTATCGCTATGAAATTTACATTCTGCAACTATGTGCTGCCCATTTTTTATGGCAATTACATCTACTTCATGTGACACGCATTTTCCCTGTAATATCGATCCAACTTCAACTTCATATCCTGAATATTCCATAAGAGATCCAATAAATTTTTCAAATGGAAAACCTGTGGGTCCAAGCTCGTATATGGCTGATTTAAGTTTGTATTTAGATGCGTAAATAGATTTGCTTTTTTTTAATAATGAAAAGGCTCTGTTATAGATTTCCTTAGTAGAAATTCCTTGATAGAGCTCGTCCCTAACTACATTGACAATTCTGTCTACAGTAAGTTCGTCGGCACCACTTCTAAAGAGACTACTTCGTAATTTGGATATAGAAAAGTCTGCTTTTTCGCCAGATGACTTTATTATTTTGAAAGCTTTGTCTTGCATAGCCATTAGTTTCTTAGATCGTGTAATGCCAATACAGGGACTTTTGCATTATATCCGAGATCTTTCACCATAGGTTTAGAAAAAATGGATCCAAAAAAAGAATGCTTTTTATTGATAAAGGCAATCATGCCACTATTTCTGCTTTGTGTAAAGAGATTCAATCCTGTTTGCACATCGGTGCTTTCCAGGAAATGAAAACTATAAGTAAGTCCATCGAAACATTCTTCGAGTAGTGTTTTCTTCTCTATTTGTTCTTCGGAAAGTTTTTGCTCGGAACTTACATGCAGAATCCGAATTGGGGCATTGGTGATTCTCGCTATTTCATAAAGATGTTTAAGTTCCTTACGCTTATAATGCGTTTTAAAACTCGTTGGAAATACAATCTCGTTAGGCTCTTTAAAGTTTACTTCCGAAGGAACCATAAAAACAGGACAATTGCGAACTTTTTCCATGAAGTCGATACTATTGCTACCAATTAGTACATCAATCGAATCAGTTTCTCCTTTGTTACTCACAAGAACCAGATCAATATCTTTATCTTCAACAAAACTCTTAACTGCCTCCAATGGAGTATTATAAACGGATTTGGTGAAATAAGTATGATTAACGGGCACATTAAGCAATTCGATTCTTTTTAATAACTTCTGTAAACCAAGTTCTGAATTCGATTTCGATGCTTCAAAATACTTTTCACCTGGTTCGGGTACCATCATATTTTCAATGGAATAGTTTTGAACTGTAAAAGCGTTTAGCAAGTAAAAATCTACTTCTTCATTTTTATATAATTCACTGGCATATTTTAAAGAGTTCCATGCACTTTTCGAAAAATCTGTTGGTAATAAAATTTTCTTTTTCATCTCAATAATTATTAAGGTTTATTACCATAAAAATAAAGAGACAACGATTAAATAACTATGATAATTATCACTCCTGTGTTGGTAAAATAAGAAAAGGAATGAGTGTGTACTTTGCAATGTTTTTAACGGTAGCTTCTCTAAACAAACGTACAATTACATTATGCTTATAAAAGATCATCGCAAGCAAACCTGTTTGTGCTTTATTAAGATAAGAAGTAATAGCATCATAATTATCGGAATCATTCGGCAACCAATTGCTTTCTGGCTTATGATCTTTTAATAGTTCAAATAGTTGATGAAAATTTGCATGCTGTGTGTTATTCAATTTTTCCTTTTTATGGATGTGCAATACTTTGATATTGGCGTTGCTCAATGTTGATAAGTAAGACAAAGCTTGTAATTCATTAATCGAATAAGCTCTTTTAAAACCTGTGGCAAAAGCAATGTTTTTTATTGGCTTAAAATTAAATTCGCGCGGAATGACAAGCAATGGAGCCTTTTTTATTCTCTGTATCACGGAAAGGGTATTGCTTCCCATTAAAATATCATTCGCGCTAGTACTCCCTTTACTACCCATTACTACAAAATCTACTTGTTCTTTATCGATAAAGATATTAATGGCATAGGATAATGATAATGAAGTAACTATAATTTTGTAATCATGTTGTTTGTTTTCTGTATCTAAAATAATCTGATGTTTTATTTCTTCACATTTTGCTTCGTAAGTATCGTAAAGTTCTTCCGCTACGGCTTCAGTTTTTCCAATATCCACTCTGCTAGTTAGTTTAGTGAGCTGATTTTCGAAAGAATGCATTATAATGAATTTACATGTTTCTCCGGCGAATAATTGAGTAGCGTACTGCAACGCGCTATACGCATTTTTTGAAAAATCAGTGGGTACGAGAATGGCTTTCATAATTTGGTTTTTAAAGTTATTGTCTCTTTACAGCTGGAATTACTAAAAAAGGAACATTGGTATGGTATACTACTTGGTTGATTACCGGTTTGAAAAGCATATTTTCCAGGAAGTTGTGCTTGTTATGAAACATCACCATAAAATTAATTTTTGCTCTAGTCTGAAATTGTCTCACTGCTCCAAGTACATCTAAGTCTTCAGCTATATGAAACAAATGGGCATTATCAATAAAGTAAGCATCCAAAAATGCCTTATTATCAAGTTGTTCTTCTGTTAAAGGGGTCCCATAGTATGAATTTAATATGTGCAAACGAGAAACATGCTGATCACACAATTCACGGAGCATCGATAGATAAATATTGTTAGTATCCAGTTTGTAATCGGTTGGGAATAATATTTCTTGGGGCGTCTCATACTGAAACTTGGCTGGTACTGCTAATACAGGACATTTCAATTTTTTGATTGCATACATGGTCTGTGTCCCTAAAAACACTTCTTTAGCGCCTGTAGCACCTTGTGTCCCCATAATGACATAATCTATCGAGCGTTCTACAATCAGGATCCTCATTTCTGCGATTAACAGATTAAAAGATGCTATTGAAATAAAGCTATGTTTGTCATTTGGAAATTCTTCACGAATCTTTTCCTTTAATTCATCCAACATCAATTGTGCCTTATTTTGGGTCGCTTTCTGTAAGGTCAATGCCGAATAACTATCCAAAATACTTGCAGAACTAACAATTGCAGGTGTGTAAGTATGTAGTAAATAGAATTCGCAAACTTCATTTTTAAGAAATTGAACTGCATATTTTACGGCATTATAGGCATTTTCTGAAAAATCTGTGGGTAAGAGAATACGTTTCATTTTGTTTAATTTTTAATATCGTTGTAAATTTTGAAGTACAAGGAAAGGAATCTTAATATGCAGCCCTATTTTCTCTATTGTTGAGGTGTACAAAATGTTCTCTAAATATGAATGGCGCGAATTGACCAACACCAACATATCAGCATCAAAATTTATAATAGATAGATTGATAGTTTCGGTAATATCCTTGCCTTCTGCTTTTAAAAAGGATACTTTGTTATTTGCGAAAGCGAATTCCAAAAATGCTTTGTTGTCTTGCTGCCTATTAGAAAGGTCGTCAAACTTTGAAATATATAGACATTTTATTTTAGCGGTAATTCTTTCTGCCATTGAACTCAAAAGTTTTAATTCTCTAGGTTTGTATGGTAGCATATAATCTGAAGGAAATAAGATATTTTTAGGGAGAATATCATGATAACTTTCCGGGATGACTAAAACAGGACATTTCACATATTTAATCACTTGAAGCGTCTGACTCCCGAATGTTATTTCCCTGTCATTCGTTTTTCCCTTAGTTCCCATAGTCACTACATCTATGTTTTCTTTTTCCGCTAAATCATTTACCACATCGACCAAAGAACCAAATACTGTCTGTGTCATTATTTTATGTTTCGGATTATGAAAAAGAGCTGTCAAATCTGATTTAATTTTTTGTAATGCCTTTTCTGAATTTTTCTGTGTTTCGTTTTTCACTTCATCGAAGACAGCTCTCATCAATACTTCTTTCTCCTCATACACTTCATCTGCAAAAGCGTGTACTATAAAGATCTCAGCTCTGAAGTATTTGAAAAGTTCTAGTGAATACTTAGCTGCATTCACAGAATTCACTGAAAAATCTGTAGGAATTAATATCTTTCTCATTTCACTTCTATTAACCTAATAAAAGTATGAACTTATAATTCCTGATACTATGATAATTGTCAGACTCCAAAATATTTTGACAGCAGATTTATAAAATATTTAAAATTATGAAGTCAATAAAAATTGCTACTCTCACTTATCAAAAATAGCTTCAGAAAAACTGGAGTTAACTAATGTATCTAGCTGATAAATGTCATAGTAAATACTAATTTCCGAAGCTAACTTTATCCCGTTAATAATAAAAGTGACTTATGCAATTCGATTCATGCATTCAAGCTACAACGTACAGAACTCTTTTCAAAAAAAAAGTGTGGTTATAATGATTGTTGAACTTGAATCATTCTTAAAAAGACTAAAAAATCTACTATGAAATATCTAATTATTGTTCTTATTGCTGTATCATTTTATTCTTGTAAAAACGAAAATGAAAAGCAGCAAGTAAATACCGAACAACCAGCAATTATTTCAAACAAAAACGCCCAACCGTTTGAAGGTGTTATGCCTTTCGACACCATCCATGCAACCAACGATGCAGAATTAAAAAAAACCAAATCAGTCGTTATAAAAAGACAAAGTCTAATCGATAAAAAAGATGATAAGGCTGAACTAGATGAATTGGTGATTCACAAAACATTTATGAAAGATGAGGATTTGTATCTCATAGACTTCAAATACCCGTATTTAAATGAAAAAATGAAGGAATCTTATCACAATTTCAATGAATATCTGGAAGAAACCTATATGGATATTGAGGGCGTAGAAGCAAGTATTTTGGAGGACAAAGAAATGCTATGTGATACACTTCGTATAAATCGTTTTAAAGAGAAGCGATTGGTAGATTATAAAATTTACAACCTTAATAATCATTTAATAAGCGTCCTTTTTTATAAAGAGAATTATTATTCGGGCACCCTACATCCCTCCTATTCCTTCGATTGTCTAAATTTCGATTTAAGACGATCTGTTTTTATGAATTATGAAGATTTTTTTAACGAAGGATCTGAAGAAGAGATGACCAAAACTTTAAACGAAGTGCTTTCAGAAAAAATAAATAGTGGTGATATATACTATGACTGCTGGGAAATTTCGTTTGATGATTTTTTCGAGCACAAGAATAATTTTGTGGTCGATGATATGAAAGTAGAATATTACTTTGATGATTGTGTTATTTGCCCTTCATATACTGGTACTTTTTCGATTGAAATCCCATTAGAGCGATTGCTCCCGGTGCTTAAAAAATATAAACTAAATCCATTAATACAATAAAATGAGGCTATATGCGTCCATTTATGTATTTGCTTTTATACTGCTTACAGCCGTCGCATTTATTTTGCCATATTACAGTGAAGAAGGAATGACAATCTTAGGAAACAGTATAAGTGATTTGGGCGCTCAACAAACTAATAGGAGTTGGGTTATTAATTTTTCTATCGCCTTTATGAGTATTGCTACTCTTGTATTCGGGTCTTATGCGCTAAAAAGACATTCGATTCAGCTAGCAGCACTCTACTTTTTTTGTGTATCATTCGGGATGACAGGTATTTTTAAATCGGCGGGGCTTAATGAATTAATCCATTACAATTATACATACGATGCATTACATTTCCTTTTTTATGAAATATCTGGGATTGCATTTGCTGTGTTATGTATCAGTCTATTTTTTAAGATCGATAAGAAAGTACATAAATTTCAAACTATCGTTGTATTTTTAGTGGTCGTTGCCCTTTCATTAGTGCCGTTTCAATTTTCGGAATATCAGGGTATTTTCCATCGATTAATTTTTATAGTTACTTTAGGGTGGTTGTTTTATGCATTTACATGTTATAGTTTTAAAGTAAAAACGACCCATTATTTCAATAGAATAAGCCAATATCAAAAATTTAAAAAAAACCTTTCAAAAAATGAAGAGTAATTTTAAAGACATAATAAGTTCTGAAACCCCCGTTTTAGTTGATTTTTTTGCTGAATGGTGCGGACCATGTAAAGCGTTAGCACCAATTTTGAAACAAGTTAAAGAAGAATTAAATGAAGGCGTGAAGATTGTGAAGATCGATGTAGATAAGAATCAGACATTAGTGGCACAATACATGGTGAGAGGTGTACCAACTTTAATCTTATTTAAAAACGGAAAACAAGTTTGGCGACAATCTGGTATGCTTCAGAAAAATGAAATCGTAAATGTCATAAAATCGACTTAATATGACCAATTTACATACTTATATAGAACAAACACTGTTAAAACCTACAGCTTCAGTTGATGATATTTTAGCACTTTGCGATGAGGCAAAACGGTATAATTTTTATGGGGTTTGTGTAAACAGTTCATATGTTTATCTGGCAGCAAATGAATTAAAAGATCACCCTATCAAGGTAATTTCTACAGTGGGTTTTCCATTAGGTGCATGTAGTACTGAGACAAAAATTAAAGAAGCAAAGCTAGCTGTGAAGCATGGTGCCGATGAAATCGATATGGTTATTAACATCGGATTCTTAAAATCTTCTTTAACAAAATCAGTGATTGAGGAAATTCGAGTAGTGAAAAAAGCCATTAATCGTCGGGTATTAAAAGTAATTATTGAAACATGTTATCTGGATGAGGCAGAAATTAAACAGGTCTGCGAAATGGTTCGTTTGGGAGGCGCAGACTATGTAAAAACCTCGACCGGCTTTGGTAGCAAGGGTGCAATTTTGAAAGATGTCGAATTAATGCGAAGTGTTGTAAAAGACAAAATAGGCATTAAAGCTTCCGGCGGAATAAAAACAGCAAGTCAAGCCATAGCATTTATCAATGCCGGAGCCACTAGAATAGGGACGTCCAATGGAGTTGCTATTGTTTATGACCCAAAAAACCATTCAGTATGAGTACACATATAGAAGCAAAAAAAGGAGAAATCGCCGAAAATGTTCTACTGCCAGGCGATCCTCTTCGAGCCAAATGGATAGCCGAAAATTTCTTGGAAAATTCAAAATTGTATAATGATGTTCGTGGAATGTTAGGTTATACGGGTACTTTTAGAGGTACTCCTATCTCTGTGCAAGGTACTGGTATGGGAATTCCTTCTGCACTTATTTATTGTAACGAGCTCATAAAGGATTATGGTGTTAAAAACCTAATACGTGTTGGAAGTGCCGGCTCTTATCAAAAGGACATTAAACTGCGTGATATTGTAATCGCGATGGCGGCATCTTCTACTTCGGGGATTAATAATACTCGCTTTATTAATAACGACTATTCACCCACAGCAAATTTTGAACTATTTATGAAAGCAGCCAGCTATGCCAAGGAAAACAATATTCCTATAAAAGCCGGCAATGTATTATCCTGTGATGAATTTTACGATGATGATATTGATAGCTATAAAAAATGGGCGCAATTTGGTGTACTATGTGTGGAAATGGAGGCTGCAGGTATCTATACAATTGCAGCAAAATACAATGTCCGAGCATTGGCCGTTTTGACTATTTCAGATTCATTAGTAACCAAAGAAACCACATCTGTAGTTGAACGAGAGCAAAGCTTTGATACTATGATAAATATAGCACTTCACACTTTAATATAAATTTACAATGGATTTCTCAATCACCGCGACATCTCAATCAGGAAAAGAAGGTTCTTTTCATTTAAAAAATGGAGCAGTTTCATTTGGTATTACTAAAGAAACAGCTGGACTTCTATCGAGCCCGGCAGATATTTATCTTAGCTCATTAGCGGCTTGTATTCTTAAAAACATTGAACGCTTCTCAGGAATGATGAAATTTCAATACGACCAAGCTACTATTAAAATTTCGGCAACCCATTTTATTAAACCTCCAAGATTGGAAAGTATCGTGTACGAAGTAATTCTTTTGAGTAAAGAAGAGAAGATTAATACCGCTCTTTTAAAAAGAAATCTGGAAAAGTTTGGAACAATCTACAATATGGTTGCGCAATCTTGCAATGTATCTGGTAACATTATCCATAAATAAATATTGATAGGCGTTTAGAATTTTTCAGCTTTATTGTATTCCACTTCTGTTACATTGAATTTTGCATAGCTGAAATCTCCTTCCGTTAATTTCCAAACGGCTTCAATAGTTGTCGGAATTAGTATTCCATTCATTTCATTATAGTTAGTTAATTTACCGAGCCACGTTTCTAAGTTTTCATTTCCCACATATCGCTTTGTTTCAAGCTGCGTTATTTCTCCAGTTTCATTAATAGTTACAATGTAAGATATTGTTAAGCTATCGTGAATAAAAGTTAGTCTCGCTGAGATACTATCAATCGGTGTCCATTGTAAATTTTTGTTGGGCAAAAGATTTGTTGGAAACCAAACGCTCTCACCAAGCCATCGTAGCAATTCTCCTTCATTATATTTTTCTCCATTGCCGTCAACAATATTATAGACAGAAAAGAGTGAAACAGCAAGTCTGCCTTTGTCAGCAATATACATATCACGTGCTACAAACATTGAGGTCGTACCTTTCCATATAAAACCGGGTTTTTCGGTAGTAAAATACTGTTCTCCATCAATATTTACCCAATCTTTTTTCAGGTCTGTTTTAAATTGCCCGTCATGTTTCAATCTGATATAACTAATGAATGGTTGCCCCTCCTTTAAAACATGTTTAAAATATCGCTGCACGGGTTCGGGTAAATCTTCGAGCTGTTGATAGCTGAATTTTTTGTCTGAAATATTTTTTGATTCAGCAAAAAGCTGTTTTACCTGCTTGTTAAAATTGATAGATAAATTTATTTTTCCAATAAGGAATGTTATTGCAATTATCGCAATGAAAACTAAAACGTATATCATAAGTTTTTTCATTTTTTTGTTTTAAATAGTAAGGTACCTGTAATGATTGCAGTAATTGGCATCACAAAATCTTGGTAAACTCCAAATTGTATTGCTGCGCCTAAACCCACAACTGCCCATAAAGAAGGGATAATTAATAAATATTTTGGGAACTTATTACTCGCCATCATAAATAAACCAAAAGTAAAAATGGTAGATGGGCAGGGTAATCCAAGGGCTATGGTTCTGTTAAATGAACCATGAACAAAATAACTTATGATTGGATAAACAATAAATCCAAATATTATAAAGAAGTAACCAAAATAATTTTTTGTGTGAGAAGAAAAACTAAAAATTAATCTATCCTTTAAAAAAGTATTTATTAAGATTAACACACCTTGTAAAATAAAGAAACCTCCAAATACAAAAGCTAATTTATTTATTGCAGTAAAGAATATAATATGGTACACAATTCCTATCCATACCCACAGTAGTCCAAGAAAACTGCCAATTAGTTTGTTTTTTGATGAATGTTTAGAATGGATTAAAAATAATGCGAACATTCCCAATAAAATAATGATCCATTGAAATGGAAACACTGTTGAATTGTATTCTTCAAATACACTAAAAAACTGTTCGGTTGTAAAAGGAATTTCCATTTTGCAGTGATTAAAAATATATTTGGTAAGTATGAATGTTATGAAAGATTAAAAAGATAATGGAAAGCGAAATGAAAACCCATCGCTTGTAGGACCAGTTGAAATAAAAGCTATCTCCTATCAACCCAATGCCAATCAACCAAAGTACAGGAGTATATGCTGGTGATAAGACGCCTAAAGCGCTTTTACTCCATAAACTATCTGGATAATAAATTAAAACTAACCAGGAAGCAAAATATAGTATAGTTCCAAAAATAAATAATTGAAGTCCTTGCTTTTGGATAGTTTTTGATATTTGTATCGGCATAAAAACCATCATTGCAAATACTATTACACGAACAATATTTTCCCCATAAATTACAAATGGAGAAATGTTTTGTAATACTATTTCAGGCTTTGTAGTTTTAGGCAGTTGGTCTGTCAATAAAATATTCCAAATTAAAATTGGTATCGTTAAGAGAAAACAATTAAAAAGATATTTAAAGACATATGGTGATTTCATTTTATCAAATTATTTATATTGATATTTCTTCTAAATAATAACGCAAGCATTAACATGGCCGATGGTGGAGTAATTGTCCATTCAAAAGGAGCTGTGAACACTTCTTTAAAAAAACGAATTGCGAAATAGGTCATATCGCCAACTTCTTCAAAAAAACGTTTGGTTTTTACTACTATGGAGTTTGTTCCTTTCAACACCTATTGATTGTATTAAGTAAAAATAAGATGCTTGTTATCAATGAAAAATGATATCTGTCAGTTACCTTCTAATGCCCAGCCCATGTCTGAAAGGTTATCGTCAGTGTGGTTTTCGATTCTAGTAAAACACTATCTAAAATTAGAATGCCAATAAACTTTCTGAGTTATTCAAAATCAGTTCAATGCTCTTTATCATTAGCTTAAAGTGCCATTTTTCGTGGGAAGACAGTTTTTCTTGATTTGTTGCCGTTTCCACCATTTTACGATTTCATACCAAAGCGTACTTAACATTCCAATGCCAACGCTTACACCAATTTGGTTAATACCAAGTCTTTCAAATCTAAAGAATTCAGTGAATGGTGGAACGAATAGGAGTGATAAAGTTATGCCTACAGTGATTCCAACGATAATAGGTACCAATTTGTTTTTATATTTGAAAGTGGTAAAAACGGAATATATAAAAGAACGATTTACAAAAGTCAAAACAATGTTTGCGGTTATGAGAGCGGTAAAGACCATTGTACGGGTTATTGTTTCATTATGACCGCTATTTACCGCTATTTGATATACTGCAAGTACGCCTATAGTAATTGCCAATCCTTGAATTATACTGGTAAAAAGTTCGTTCCAATTAAAAAAGGTCCTGGAGTAAGGTCTCGGTTTTTGAAGCATGGAATCCTTTTCCAGCGGTTCGTTTTCATAAACTATCGAGCAGGTTGGACCCATTATTAATTCCAACAAAATTACGTGTATAGGTGTAAAAATATTAGGATATACCCATCCAAACACCAAAGGAATAAAAACAGTAAGTATAATGGGAATATGGATTGAAATAATATACTGAATCGCTTTTTTAAGATTGGAATAGATTTTTCTACCCATCGCCACAGCATCGACCATCTTTGAAAGGTCATCATCCACAAGAATTAGTGATGCAGATTGTTTTGCTATTTCAGTTCCTTTTTTACCCATCGCAATACCAATATGAGCGGCTTTTAGCGCAGGGCCGTCGTTTACACCATCACCGGTCATTGCTACTATATGGCCTTGTGCTTTGAGGGAGTTTATTATTTTGAGTTTTGCTTCAGGAAACATTCTGGCAAAAATATTTTTTTCTGAAGTGATTTTTTGAAGTTCTATAGCATCCAATGCGACAAGATCATCTCCTGACACCACATCTTCAGAACCTCTAAAATTTACCTTTTTTGCAATTGCAGCAGTAGTTTCAGCAATGTCTCCCGTAATAATTTTCACTTCGATTCCTGCATGGTAAAAATCCTGAAATACTTTCTCAATATTTGCTTTTGGCGGATCATAAAAAGCAATCAATCCATTAAAATCAAAGCGAAAATCCTGTTGTTTTTTTGGCCAGTCAGCACCTTCAAAATAAGAAATTCCCACACCCAAAACCCGATATCCTTCCGCGGCCAATTGACGTATTTTTTGTTTTAAGATTTCTCTTTGCTCCTCGCTTAAATTTGAAACAGCAATCAAAGCTTCAGGGGCCCCTTTGGCTGCAATGATACGCTCCTCTTTAGCATTCGCAAAAATGTGAGTCATCATCGGAGGTTTGCCGCTCAAAGGATATTCGTGCACCATTTTGAAATTAGGCCTTTCATCATTTTTAACAAGAGTACCGTAATACGTGTGCAACGATTGCTCCATCGTATCAAAAGGAATGGGCTCGCTGGCCCACATTGCCGTGGTTATAAGCTCGATTTCACTTTTGGAAAGTGTTTCTTTAACTGAGGTGATTTTATTTTCTTCCAACGTAAATATCTTATCCAGCCGCATTTTGTTTTCAGTAATCGTACCTGTTTTATCCACGCAAATCACGGTGGCACTACCCAAGGATTCCACAGTTTTCATCTGTTTTACGATGACACCCATATTCATAAGTCGCCATGCGCCAATGGCCATAAAGGTGGTAAAAGCCACTGGGATTTCCTCTGGTAAAATACTCATTGCAAGCGTGAGCGCCTTTAAAAGACTGTCCAAAACATTTTCAGAATTGTAATAATTGATGCCCCAAACCAATAAAAAAACAATCGCCCCCGCGATAACCATCTTTTTAACAAAATTGTTTATCTGGAGTTCAAGAGTGGATTTTTCGGAAGAAATGCCTTCAATACTTTTTCCTATTTTTCCAGCTTTTGTTCCATTCCCAACCTCAGAAATTTCAGCAATTGCAAGCCCTCCCGCCACTTGCGTTCCCATATAGATTTTGTTATCCTCAGAAAAGGTATCTTTTTCGACCGAAAAAGATTCCCCCGTCAATATGGATTCGCTCACCGAAAAATCATTGGAATGTACAATAGTACCGTCCGCAACAATGGTTGAACCTTCCTCTACCATCAAAAAATCACCAACCACAACTTCTTCGCTTTTGATTTCGACTACGGTTCCGTTACGGATCACCTTACAATGAGGCTGTGAAAGTTCTTTGAGCTTTTCGAGCGCATTGTTAGTTTTAGCGTCTTGATAGAGCGAAATGGCTGCCACCAAAAGAATTGCGGCAGAGAGAAATATTCCATCGCCAGTATTTCCCGTAAAAAAATACAGCGTTGCAGCAACCAACAGCAAAATGACCATTGGTTCCTTGACCAGCCCTTTTATAGCTTCAAGGAAATGGTTCTTTTTTTTCGACTTAAGAATATTGGAACCATATTTTTTTCTTGACGCTAGAACTTCATCCTGATTAAGACCTTGAATAGCTATATTTTTTATGGACATTGTTTTTATTTATCAAGTTTTTTGAAATGTAACCACTTGTTGATATTATGGATAACATCAGCTGTTTTCTTTTACAAAAAAAATTAATAATCTGAATCGCAGGAAAATTTATTCAATATCAGCTTCCCTCTCCAAATACCTATGAAATCTATTATCTTTAAAATGGAACATAGTGAAGGAGCATTTATAAATTTCTAATGATTCAAAAATAGTTTTATGATGAACCAAGTACTATGACATATATCATTTTACTTTTTTTGGGTTTAATTGACAATGAAAATTGTTACAGTTTGAATTTTGCCGTGGACAGTTTGTTGTTATTTACAACTAAGGTATTATGAGAATCACGAAATGACTTAAGTTGATAATTAATCTAACTCTAATCCTTCTGTTAATGGTAGCATCTTCTCACTAATAGAATGTAACCATCGTAATTGTTCCCAAATAAGATGCGCTTCCTGAAAATTGCGCTCGTTATTGGATGTGGTTTTTATCATAGATTCCACATCTTTAAACGAAAAATTAGCTAATCTTTCATTAGTTGATGCCAGTATCTTGCTTTGTTTAATTGTTTTATTTGCTTCGGAAGGGTTTTCTACTACGCTGATGTTTTGAGCCAGATTTGTATCAATAATTTTCACTGCTTTTTTGAAATGTTCTGAAGCCGGTGTCGTCTTGTGATGTTGCAAATATGTACTTAAGGAAGCCAATGAAGAAAGCATGGTGTGATTGAGCACTACCAATTCATAAATAGCATCTATATTTTTCTGTTTAGACTTCGGCTCTTGAGCCATTCTTTGGAATGCCGCGTTAAGATTTGATGTTTCCAAAAATGCGACTTTACGCGCAATTTTATATTCCGTAGAAACAGCCGTTTTTTTCACATAAACTTCGCTAATACATTTTAGGAAGTTACGATTGGCGGAGATGCTGGCCTTTATGTTGCCTCGAATTTCTAAAAAACCCCATGCAGGCCATAACCATAGAATTGCCATAAAAGATAGTGCCGCACCAATAATCGTATCAATAATTCGATATTGAATCACCACCAGTATATCTGGCCTTAAAATGGCATAAATAAAAACAACACTCAGCGTCACGAAAGTTGCCGATGCTTTATAATTTTTTTGAACCACAGAGAAGGCAACGACTAATGAAACAATCCCCAATGCCCCTAAAACATAAAAGTCTTTTATAAACAAGACCATCCCGGCCGCGATAACCGCTCCTAATAGTGTGCCGATAATTCTATCCTTGGAACGTGCTTTTGTTAACCCATAACTGGGTCGCATAATCACAATAATCGTTAATAATATCCAATAAGGGTTTTGAAATTCCAATAGTACACCTATCAGGTAACCCAACATAATCGTAACCGCTAATCGCAAGGAATGTCTGAAAATCACAGATTTAAAAGTGAAATTACGTAAGCCCATTTTTAAATTATAATCCCTAGGAATAAGAAAACGTTTAAGTGCATTTGTGGCAAGAAAATCGGATGTTTCCAATTGTGGATTGCTGGAAAGCCATCGTATCCGTTTCAGCTTTACGAATTGCTTTTCTTGATATTCAAGTAGGTTCTGGAGAATTATAAAGTGTTCGTAATTCTCTTGATTATTGAGCTTTTGAATATTTTCGCCCGCAGATTTTAAAAGAGCATCAATTTTTGAATCATCAATGCTGTTTGTTTCTTCGGAATTAGCAAAATTATGAAGCTGATTTGAAATGGTAAAAATGATATCTTGATAATACTGTTTTAGAGTTGGATGTGCGACAAAGACCGTGTCCATTGTATCGTAATCCACGGGATTTGCGATGGCAGTTTCCAACATCTCAACAAGTTGTATGAAAATGAGCAATTTCTTGTTCTCATAATTTGAGTTTCCTGAAGCTTTACGCGAAGAGATTAAAATATCTCTTAAGGTTTCGTGATGCTCAATTAGATCGGTCTGCAGTTCATGGAGTTTACGCTGTAATTCCTCACGATTTGTTTGTTCTCCAATTAAACTAGCACGCGTATCTAGAAACTTAGCGGTCAGTTCAAAAGTTTCAGAAAGGGACTCTTCTGTCTGTGCCTTGCGATTAAAACGATAGGCAATACTAACCAACAATAAATACCACAATCCACCGGCACCAATAAAAAGTGAGTATTCATAAGGTGCAAGTTCAGATGGGGTATGTGCAAAGCTCAGAACCAGTGCCAGCAAACCGGAAAAACTGATTAGTGAAGCGCGAAAACCATAAATGGAAATATAAGCAATAGCAAATGTGAGAAGACCCAAAACCGGGATTAAAAGCCACGTAGCAATGTTAAGATATCCACCAATAAAACTAACCACCGTTACTAGTGCCGTTGAAAAAAGTATACCAGATTTTTTGTGATGAAAACTACCGTGTGTATTACTAGGTGAACTCCAAAATGCGCCAAAACACAACGCTAACCCAATCCCTAAGTGATCAAAAATAATTCCTAAAATAACCGGTAGACTAACCGCTATACCAACTAGAATTGCTTTTGAAAAGCTGGAACTCTTCAAAAAACCTAAAAAATCAGAAATCGAATATTTTGAGTTTGTGACTATAATTCTTTTACGATTATTTCTATTTGTAAAGATACTCTTGTTCTTTCAAGGCGACCTATTACTGTACTTAAAAAAACAAACTTAATAATAACTTAATAAGCTACTAGTTTACACTGTTAACTGAATAATTTAGCACGATATTTTGATAATGTAAATTAAGTGATTGAGGCTTCACTAAATTATGCTACTTTAGTTGTCTTTTTTAGATATGAACGAAAAAGTCATTAAAAAACTACTTTTTGCAATTGGCATTATAATTTGTCTGTCCGGATTGATTAGTAGCCCAATTGCCCTTTTAATAGGGTTTCTCTTTACTTTAATTTTTGGGCAGCCGTTTGAGAATTATACGCAAAAGGGAATTCATTATCTATTAAAAATTTCGATAGTAGGCTTGGGTTTTGGGATGTTTATTAATGAGACCTTACAAACAGGAAAAGAAGGCTTAGGTCTTACTATTTTTACCATTATTACCACACTTATTTTAGGCTGGTTATTCACTAAACTCCTAAAACTTGATAAACATTTAGGTCACTTAATCTCATCCGGTACCGCGATATGTGGTGGAAGTGCCATCGCCGCAGTATCATCAGTGATACGCGCAAATCCCAAGACAATTTCTATTTCCTTAGGGGTTGTTTTTCTCCTAAACTCCATTGCCCTCTTCATTTTTCCGACAATAGGGCATTTTTTTAATATGAGTCAGCACCAATTTGGATTATGGGCAGCGGTCGCCATTCACGATACGAGCTCGGTAGTGGGTGCTGCGATTCATTATGGAGATGAAGCATTGCGTGTTGCTACTACGGTAAAATTATCAAGAACCTTGTGGATCATTCCTCTCTCCGTAGCTTCGATGTTTATGTTCAAAACAACCGATGGAAAAATTAAAATCCCATGGTTTATTGGGCTTTTTATCATTGCTATTCTCCTAAACAGTTATTTGGCAATACCAGAAGTTATAACAGTTAGTATCACTTCAATAGCGAAAAAGTTGTTAATCGTAACACTCTTTCTTGTTGGAAGTACATTGTCGATAGATGAATTAAAAAAAACTGGAATAAAACCCTTTGCTCTAGGAATTATACTTTGGGTATTTATTTCGGTTAGCTCATTTTTATTAATAATAAACGGAGTCTAACAAGTATACTTCTATAGTATACTCAATGAGCTTTCTAATTGGACTCATGACAACTTACTTTTAAAGTAATCGAATTTCGTAATTAATAATCTTTCCTTCAGAATGCAAACTATCTAATAAAGGTTCGCACCTTGTAAATAACAATTTCGGACTTACAATTTCTTCAAACAACTCATTTAATTTTCACATGGTTCTCTAATTTTCCTTTTTTCTTCTGAAACAATTGAGGAAAAAAGTATCACTTGAGACATTATTACCCGATCTATTTTTTTCTAATAAAATTGTTATACTTCAGAAAGAATTGACATACAGCAGTTTAAGACAGTTTTATCAAAACAGCAATTTGTTGGCATGGGGATTGAAAATTGGCTTGACTTATCATAACTAAATTATAATTTTTCTGAAACAAACTATTGAAACCAAAAATATGATACTACTATGAAATATATAGGGATAGTAAAAGAGCCCAACTTTGAAACTAGAATTTGTTTCTTACCTAAGGAAGTTAGCTTAGTGACAAAACAATTAGAGTTAGAAGTAATAATTGAAGCGGGCTTAGGTGAAGCCTTAGGAATTTCAGATAAAGACTATGAAACCGCTGGAGCAAGAATACATAATCGCGACTTTATACTAGAAAACTCGGATTACGTACTGTCAATTAATGATTTTCACGATTTAAACTTAGATGGAAAATCTAAAAATATCATAGGTATTTTTAATATGTTATTCTACCCGGAGAGAGTTGAAAAATATTTGGAAAAGAATACATCTGTCTTTAGTTTAGACTTATTACCACGCACAACTTTAGCACAATCTATGGATGTGCTTTCGTCTATGGCTTCCTTAGCTGGATACAAAGCAGTTTTAAAAGCTACATCTCATTACAGTGGTTCCCTCCCGATGTTCACAACAGCTGCTGGAACATTGAATCCCGCCAAGGTTTTAATATTAGGAGCCGGTGTTGCCGGACTTCAAGCGATTGCCACTGCAAAGAGATTAGGAGCTGTAGTAGAAGTATTTGATGTTCGGAAATCTTCTGCGGAAGAAGTTAGTAGTCTCGGAGCTAGATTTATAGAAGTAGAAGGATATGAAGAAGAAAAAAATGCAGGGGGTTATGCCATTGAGCAATCGGAAGAATATCTCGACAAACAAAAGAAGTTAATTCAGAGCCGGATTAGTATTGCAAACATTGTAATATCTACTGCTAATATTCCCGGAAAGAAAGCACCAATTTTGATAGATAAGCAAGCGCTCGATGCAATGTTGCCAGGATCGGTTATTATTGATTTGGCAGCAGAACAAGGAGGAAATTGTGAATTAACTCAAAACCAAAAAACAATTATATACAACAACGTCACAATTATTGGAGACTCAAATCTTACAAGAGAAATGTCACAATCTGCCTCTCAATTGTTATCAGCTAATTATTACAACTTTCTAAAACATTTAATCAACTCAGCTAACGAGGATGATGTAATAATAAAAGGTTGTCAAGTTGTAAGTAATGGTAAAATTTCACATCCACAATTAATAAATAAATTTGAAATAGCATAAGCCATGGAATTTATACAAGAAAATCTTCAAACTATATACTTCGTCATTTTTTGTGTTTTTATAGGGATAGAAGTCATTGCGAATGTGCCCGCAATTCTTCATACACCTTTAATGTCTGGTGCTAATGCGATAAGTGGCGTTATTATGGTGGGTGCGGTAATTATGTTATTTCAAATACCCCCAACTAACTACTTGTTATTGGTTCTAGGTGGCATCGCCGTTTTTCTTGGAGCTTTAAATATTTCCGGAGGCTTTTTTGTTACCGGCAGAATGCTAAGAATGTTCAATTCCAAAAAATAATATAGATGAACGTAATAGTTGAAGTTGGCTATTTAATAGCCACAGTATCTTTTTTAGGTGGATTGAAGTTTATGAGTTCCCCGAAAAAAGCCAAAACGGGAAATCTTATCGCCGCCATTGGGATGATCATTGCTGTACTTTGTACGTTTCTGGCGTTGAAGTCCAATTCTATTCCTACAATAAATTTAATTATTGTTCTTGTGGCAATTGTCTTAGGAAGCTTTGCAGGAAAGCGGATGGCGTCTAAAGTAGAAATGACGGCAATGCCACAATTAGTATCCTTATTTAATGCTACTGGTGGTGGATGTGCAATGCTTTTAGGTATAATTGAAGCGCATCAGTTAGATGCTAATTCCTCCATAATTGGAATCCAAATTTTACTACTTTTAAGTCTAATAACTGGTGCCATCGCAGCTACTGGAAGTATTATAGCCTTTAGAAAACTAGCCGGTAAAACCAAAGATAACCGGAAGGCAGTAATTGTAATAGCCTCTAGAACGTTACTGGCATTAATTTTCATAATACCAATAGTATATTTCTTAGGTTTATTGCCTATCAGTTTCGAAATTCTCACCTATACAATCGCATTCCTATCCTTGAGCTACGGAATTCTATTCGTGCTTCCAATTGGAGGTGCTGATATGCCTGTCGTAATTTCTTTATTAAATTCAATCACAGGTATTGCAACAGCCCTATCCGGTTTTGTATATGGCAATAAAGCGATGATTGCTGGGGGTATTTTTGTAGGCGCCGCTGGAATCTTACTAACCCTACTAATGTGCAGAGCGATGAATAGATCCTTATTGAAGGTATTAGCAGGGAAGTTCAAAAAAACAACATTATCTGGTGATAGTGAAGACCAAAATATTAAGTCAATAAGTATTTCTGAAATAACCATGCAGTTATCTTTTGCAAGTAAAATTGCGATAGTCCCTGGATATGGTCTAGCGGTAGCACAGGGCCAACATTTGTGTGGGCAACTTCAAAAGCTTTTAGAAACTAAAGGAATTCAAGTAGATTTCATTATCCATCCGGTGGCGGGAAGAATGCCGGGACATATGAACGTGCTTTTGGCAGAAGCAAATGTCGATTACGATCTATTAAAAGAAATGAATGAAGTAAACGAAAATATGAAGCAATACGATATGGTATTGATAATTGGAGCAAATGATGTAGTGAATCCTGCAGCAGAAAACAAACCGGATAGCCCTGTATATGGAATGCCAATAATTAAAGCTTACGAAAGCAAACAAGTTATTGTAATGAAAAGAGGAATGAGCACAGGATATGCAGGAGTATCGAACGACCTATTTGGGATGGACAATTGTCATCTATTATTTGGAGATGCAAAAGATTCATTGCAGGACATTGTTAATCAATTGAAGTTGATATGATAATTGTGTTTAAAAAGTTGTTTCTATAAATCTACTTCATTATTCTCGTCATATGGAAGAACTTTTTATAGCTCTCAGGAATAGTATCTATGTTTAATAATGAGCCAGGTTCCATATAAGGAAAAATCTCATCATAAGTCATCACGTTATACAGACCTACCCTCTTGCTAATATGATTTCTAGTTATTTCACTAGGATCATTAAGACCCGCTGCTGCCACGAGTTCTAGAAAACTATGTATGGTGGCCTCTTGGTATCGTTGAGCGCGAGGTGCTTTGTCTTCTACTACTAAACCTTTGACCAAAGATGCATTTTGAGTGGCTACGCCAACCGGACAGGTATTGGTATTACATTTTAATGCCTGAATGCAGCCTACTGATAACATCATGCCACGTGCACTGTTGCAGCCATCAGCCCCCAAGGCAATGGCTCTCGCCATGTGGAAACCAGTAATGATTTTGCCAGCAACGATGACCTTAATTTCTTTTCTTAATCCAAAACCTACCAAAGTGTCGTGTACAAAAATCAATCCTTCGCGTAAAGGCATTCCCATAGAATTTGAAAATTCCATAGGTGCTGCACCAGTCCCTCCTTCTCCACCATCAACGGTTATAAAATCAGGCTTTATTCCAGTATAAATCATCGCCTCGCAGAAATCCATAAACTCCTGTTTTCTACCAATACATAATTTGAAACCGATGGGTTTACCATCTGACAACTCACGAAGTTTTTTTATAAAATACATAAATTGGATTGGGTCCGAGAATGCCGAATGCGAAGGAGGCGAATGCACTGCGATATGTGGTTTGATATGTCTAATTTTTGCAATTTCCTCGGTGTTTTTTATTGCGGGAAGAATACCACCATGACCAGGTTTTGCACCTTGAGACAATTTAATCTCAATCATTTTTACTTCTGGTCGCGTTGCATTCTTTCTAAAGCCTTCTTCATTGAAAGTACCATCTTCATTTCTACAACCAAAATAGCCTGTTCCAACTTGCCAAATAAGATCGCCACCATTTTCTAAATGATAATCACTAATACCCCCTTCACCTGTATTATGAGCGAACCCTCCCATTTTCGCACCTTTATTTAAGGCGAGTATCGCATTCTTACTCAAGGAACCAAAACTCATTGCAGAAATATTCAACAAACTTGAAGAATACGGTTGCTTACAATCTTTACCGCCAATTAACAATCGAGGAAATTCTCCAATTTCTTTTGGATTGTGTTTTGCGTACATAGAATGTTCCATCCATTCATATCCCGAATGATACAGATCCATTTGAGTACCAAAAGGTTCTGTATCATTTTCTCCCTTTGCTCTGCGATATACCACTGATCTTAAGATACGATTTAGAGGTCTTCCCTGAGTATCGGTTTCTACAAAGTATTGCATGATCTCGGGACGAATAGATTCCAAAACATATCTAAAGCGACCTATTAATGGAAAGTTTCGTCGTATCGTATGCTTTTTTTGGAGAATATCGAAAATCCCCATTAAAATTAATGGTCCTAAAAAAAGAAACAGCCACAATATTGGTAACCAAAAAAAAGCGATACCTATAATAGATACAACAACGATTACCGAAACTAACACAAACTGTTCACGAACTTTCATACTCAGATTTTATGGTTTTAACAAATATAATTTTACGTAGATTAATTAGATATAAAAAACTTAATGTTTACTTTATTTTATGGTGAATACTATTCCGTAGGAAACTTTTTATGTATTTCTTAAAAAACCCTGACGTCAATAGTACAGACTTCAGGGTTTAACTTCTAAATAATTATTATGTTATAGCCACAACGAAATTATTTACGTTTTCTAGTTTGTTGGGCTTCCAGTTTCATTTGTATCTTCTCCTGCTTTCTTGTTTTTAAATCTACTTTAGGAGCTTTTAAGGTTTTTCCTCTAGCCATGATTTCTATAATTTAAATTGTGAATTTTTGATTTTATTACACATCAACAATCCTAAATAAAAAACCCTCTCGCGCGAGATATCATCAATTGCAAGCAATTGGAATAAAAAAATGGTGTAAGGTTTAATGGACTGTTTTTAGCACACTCGCGGTGCTTATAAAATCGGGAAGATGATTTTCAATTTAAGCATATAAAACTCTATGTAATGTGATATTTTACCATCAAAAGATGTTTTTAATTGAAGAATAATACGTTGCAATTCGCCAAACATTACAGAAAATCTTAACTTTTGATTATAAGCCAAACATACCCCTTATTATTCAAATTTCAAATTAAATATTTCTTAAAGTTATACGAGTAATTATTCATAAAACTCTAAAAATAAACGTCTTGAAAGTTAAATCAAATTTATTATTAATATTTTTAAAGATTTAGTTCGTTTATTTACGAACTAAATGTACTTTTATATATGATTTATAAATTAATTTAGGATGTCCCAACGAAAAGAACAGGCGCAACTTATTGAAGAAATTGGTCTTGGTATTGAGGAGCGTTTAAGACTCTCTCCGTTGGCATCGCGAATTTATGCACTTTTAATCCTCTCATCTTACGACGGGCTAACATTTGAAGAAATAAAAGAAGAGATTCAAGCCACTAAAAGCTCCACTTCTGTAAATATTAATGTGTTAATACAGCTTAACTATATAAGCTACTACACAAAACCCGGAGATCGAAAACGCTATTTCAGACTTGCAAAATATTCCTCTTTAATTGCTCTTGAAGCAGATCATCAAGCAATAGATAATGAAATGGCAATTATAGAAAGAATAAACACTTTTAATAAAAAATATCATCCCGAAAAATTTACTAATGAACAGACTTTAGGTCATATTTTTCAGGATTATTTAGTAGAGAAACAGGAATTAGTTGATCGGGTCATTAAAAAGATGCGAAGCTTTCGTGAAAGTGAGAAATAATCCTCATAATCTATCATATCCAAGTGAAGGCCCGCTACTTTGCAACATAATGACTATTTACACTAAGGGGTAACGCATTATATTACACTTTGAATTAGTTTTTAAAAAGTTGTGATAAGTATTATGAGATTGAGAATGTTCTCTAACTTTTTGATGTATGAAGGTTTAGTAAATCATATCAATTAATTCTTCAAGACTTAAAAGGGATCAACTAAAACTGTAATTTTAGATGATCCCTTTTTATAATTTCAGTAAAAAACTTAATCGTATTACTATTGTTTTACAATTTTTAAGTTTTCGACACTTCCATTACTCAATACCTTCACAAGATAAACGCCACTAGCTAGATTTGCTAAATTTAGTTCATTTAGATTTTCACTTAAAGTAAAGTTAGAAACTTCCTGTCCTGTAATAGTGCAAACAGCAACCGAATCAATTGCTTCTTTTGAATTCAAATAAAGAATGTTTTCAACTGGGTTCGGATAGAAAGAAATGTTATTATGAGATACATTTTGCACTCCTAAGACAATAAGATCATCTAGATTCACCATCCAACCTTCAGCAAATGGTGGTGGACCGTTTACCCAACCAGCGATATATTGACCGTTAGGAGAAACTGATATTGCGGTTCCTAAAAGACCATCAGAAGTATTAACAGTTACACCATTATCTGCAAGCACATCCTTCAAATAAAGAGGCTGGCTCCCTAAAGAAGGGTGATATATTATTGCGTCTCTAACTTGAAAATCTACCTCAGCAAACCCCACTACTACCCCATTGTCAGAAATACTTGTAAAAGCGGCATACTGTGCACCAACTGGATTTTCAAAACTTGTAAATGTGTTAGTTGCCATATCAAATATAAACGGCTGAAGGTCAAAGTCACCTACCATGACATTACTACTATTTATGTCTCCAATGGTATTATCTCCTGAAAGTACAGGTAATTGACCCTCTGGAATAAAATGATATTCTCCGTCTAAAGTACGATACGCCGGAACACGTAGCGTCCCTCCTGAATCCGGACGATCTACCCATCCTACCATAATTCCGTTGTCATTTACTGCATAAGAAGCACTTGCTTCTCCTTCCGGGTCGAATGTTCCAATAAGTACTTCAGATTGGGTATCGAATAAAAATCCACCGTAGTCAAATCCAATATTTGTTTGACCTGTTATGTATTGGCTATTTGGAGAAATACCATATACCGTATACTCATCTGTTGAAGGATCTTGAGTTGGTAAATAACCTATAGGGTTCCATATACCACCAATTCTATAAGCAGCTTGTAAAATAAAATTTGGCTCGTCATAAAACATTGTTCCAGCAACATTTTCATTGTTATTTATAGCAACCATGCTGAAAGCATCCGATTCGATGGGAGTTAATTGATTTGTTGCAAAATCATAATATTGATTGACGGTAATTCCAAAACCTGCATCGTTCACATCACTAAAACGTGTGGACCCTTGGGTAAGTACTTTCAATTCTACTTGTGCCTGGACGCTTGCTGCACCTAGCAGTAGACAAATAATCAATAAACTTTTAATAAAAGATAATTTTTTTTTCATTTCGTTAATTTCAAATAGTGAATAATAATGCTTAACTCTTTCAAGACTAAACTTTAACAATATTTTTATTCTATTTAGTTCACAATGTTACGAACTAGTTGTAATTTTGTCGTGCAAACATAAGAATAATATTATTATGAAAAATAAATTAGCTGTAATGGTTTTATTAACATTAACAATTGTGAGTTGCGATGCTACTAAACATCAAGTAGATCCTATGGAACAAGAAGATACTATAAATACAGAAATTAATGATAATACATGGGAGCTTACAACCCTCGATGGACAGAATATTGATCAGTCTGGGGTGAAAGGAAAAAAAATTCAGTTTACGCTGAATAGCACTGATAAAACTATAAGTGGTTTTTCTGGTTGCAACATATTTAGTGGTAGTTATTCTCTTGAAGCCGGTGGCCATATTAGAATCTCACAAGTAGCCAGTACTCGAATGGCTTGTCCGGATTCCAAGTTTAACGAAAATGAATACCTCAAAATATTTGAACTTACAGATAATTATACAATACAAAATGGAATTCTGTCGATGAATGTGGGAAGAAGAGCAGCACTCGCTGTATTTAAAATAACAACAATGGAAAATCGAGAAGGTGACCATATTATCCGAAATAATTAAAATAAATATCAAAAACTCTTGCAATGAAAAAAACTACTTTCTCTTTAAAAACATTCATTCTAAGCATTGCTATCGGCTTTGGAGCTTTAATGACTTCGGAAGCTCAAACTTTTGAATATAAAGACACAGGAACCGACTTTATTCTATTTGATCTTTCAATTCCTCCCGGATCGAACAATATTGCTTATGCGGCCACTTCAAAATTTACATTTGATACGGAGGGTACGATTTTAAAAACTGTGGATGCTGGTGAAACATGGCAGGTCATCTACCCTACTTCCGGAACCGGACCGAGTTTTGAAAAAATCGAATTTATAACTGACGACATAGGATTTGCAGTAGGATATGATCTTATTCTGAAAACCATTGATGGCGGAACCACTTGGTCTGAAATAACCGTAGGTGCAGATGTTTATCTTTATAATAACCTCTCTTTTTATAACGAGAATATAGGTTTAGTTTCTGCTCAACTGAATAATAGTCCGTATTTCGCGATTTATTTAACCACAGACGGTGGCGCTACCTGGACGGCTGCAACCGACGTTTTAAATGCAGGTGGAATCGAGATAGCATATGCAGACCAAAACACACTGTTCTCTGTTGGTGCCGATGAAGTGATAAGCAAATCAACCGACATTGGAGATACATGGACTCAGATATACTCCGGAATCTTCCAGAATTACTTTGTTTCAACTTCCTTTAAAGATCAAGATAATGGTCTTGTGGCTGGAGAAGACGGATTGATAAAAACCACACATGATAGCGGTACTACCTGGAGTGATTTTAGCACTGGATATCATCATTTCTTCGCACTTGCCTACAAAGGCGATCAGCTATTGGCAGGTGGTACAGATGAAGATATTTATTTTTCAGAAGACAATGGTGCTAGCTGGGATATGCTCTTTGATGGCCCGGGTTTTAATCAACTTTATGAAATTGGCTTCTTCGCGGATGGATCGGGTTTAATTTGTGGTTCCGGCGGTAAGATGATCAAGTTTAGCGATGTGTTTTTAGGCACCTCCGAAAATTCTATGTTGGACAACCAATTGATAAGTTTTTACGATTCGAATTCTGAAACATTTACGGTACAATCGAACACCGAAAATATAGAAAATATAAACATTTATGCAATGACAGGGCAACTTGTAGAGACCTTCAAAAACGATTCAAATACGTTTAATATGAATGCTTCAGAATATTCAAAAGGAATTTATTTGGTAACTGTCACCACTAAAAACCGAACCAGTAGTTTAAAATTTTTAAAACAATAATCAATTTTTAATTTAACAACAATCACAATGAAAAAATTACACACTATACTATTATTTTTAGTATCGATTTCAATTACCTACGCACAATCAGGCACATTAGACCCCACTTTTGGAACCAACGGAATTGTCACTACCGTAATCTCGGGAACTTTTAACTTTTCAGCTGGCACCGTAGTGCAATCGGATGGAAAAATTGTTGTTGCCGGTTATGCAGGTGAGCCTTCAAGTTACAAAGCAGCTGTAGCACGTTATAATACTGATGGCACGCTTGACACCTCTTATGGTAATGCCGGAACACTGATTATTCCTGTTGGAGCCAACAAATCGTATGCAACAGATGTTGCGCTTCAAGACGATGGAAAAATAGTATTGGGGGCACGCACCTGGGATAACGTTAGTGGAAATTTTGCCGTGATTAGACTTAACATAGATGGAACTCTTGATACTTCGTTTGGTACCGGAGGATTAACGATTGCCAGCAACGGAAACGATGTTGCCGAGACAGTCGCGATTCAAGACGACGGGAAAATCGTATTGGGTGGATACACTGATGATGATTTCTCGACAGCTAGGTTTAATACTGATGGTACTTTAGACACTAGCTTCGGAACTAACGGATGGTCAATTACCGAATTTGACACGTCTTTAAGTTTTATAAAAGAAATTGGTATTCAGGACGACGGAAAAATTGTATTAGCAGGTTTTATAGTAAACTCTAAATACCAAATGGCCGCGGCTCGAATTAATGCTGATGGAACAATCGACAATACTTTTGGCACAAATGGGAAGGTCTTTTTTAACGTTGGTCCCGATAACGACTTTTTGGAAGGGATGGCCATACAAGCGGATGGGAAAATTTTACTAGGAGGACATTCCTACGTTTCAAGTCCACCTTTGAAATATGACATGGCCATTGTAAGATTAAATATAGATGGATCTTTTGACACAAGCTATGGAAATAACGGTGTGTCCACTGCTAGAATCGTAGATGGTGCTAATTACACCCGTCGTATGACTATTCAAGCTGATGGTAAGGCCCTATTGGTTGGTTTTACGGTAGTAGGCACTGAATATAATATAGGAATGGCTCGTTTTGACACCGATGGTAATCTGGATGCGTCTTTTGGTACCAACGGTATGGTAAGCACCGATATAAATGGAAGAGAAGATTATGGTAATGCCATCGCAATTCAGCCTGATGGAAAAATTATTATCGCAGGTAATTCATATACTTCTACAGGTACTGGTGAAATAGTAGTCGTAAGGTACGACAATGGCACATTAGGCAAAAATGACAACGCTGTATTAAACAACCAGATTATAGGTTTCTACAATTCAAATTCAAACACTTTTAACCTTCAATCTGAAAACAATATAATCGAAGGTGTAACCATTTACAACATGACAGGGCAACTTGTGGAGACATTTAAAAACGATGCTACTATTTTTAGTACAAATGTTTCAGAATATGCAACAGGGGTTTATTTGGTTACTATCAATAGCGGTAATCAAACAAGTCATATGAGATTTATAAAGTCGTAACTCAGTGAGTTAATGAAAAATGGACTCTAATTATAAACAGATTCGAACAAAAATCGGATAAACTTAAAAATTAAATCCCCCTGCATCGAAAATGCGGGGGTTTGTAATTGTAATGAAACTACTTAGAAACAGCCTACCCAACATTTCAAAGAAGGAAAAGATTATTGCCTGAAGTATATTCAAAAGTCTCACTATGACTGGGGATACCGAGGGATGTTTACGCATGTTGTTGACGCGCTTATTTAGAAAGCTTGATTATTTGAATAAAATATCGTTTATCGCTTTTAAACTAAAACACTTAACTCAGCTTATTTTTAAGTAAATTGAAGTCTTTTGATTCTTAAACGCATTCAATAAAATTAAGAGTTAAGTAACTGTGCTTTCGTCGAATGAATGAAATTCTGAATAGCTAAAAAATATGATACAAAAAGTTTTTCTTACCCCTTTTCAGAAATTTGTAAAAATTGAAAGTTTTAGTGGTATTCTATTATTATTTTCAACAGTAATTGCTCTTATTTGGGCGAATTCGGCCTTAGGAAGTACTTATAACTCCATCTGGAAATATGAATTAGGAATTGTTACAGAAACTTTTGAGTTTAAAAAACCATTGATCCTATGGATAAATGATGGCTTAATGGCTGTATTCTTTTTCTTAATAGGCCTTGAAATTAAAAGAGAGTTACTGGTTGGTGAACTGAATTCGGTTAAAAAAATTGCTTTCCCACTATTTGGAGCATTGGGGGGTATGATTGTTCCTGTCCTATTTTTTGTTTTATTAAATCAAAACCCTGAAACATTTTCTGGTTGGGGAATTCCTATGGCCACAGATATTGCTTTTTCTTTAGCAATTTTGAATAGTTTAGGAAAGCGTGTACCACTAAGTCTCAAAATATTTTTAACTGCATTTGCCATTGTAGATGACATAGGTGCAGTACTGGTGATTGCTATTTTTTATAGCGGGACTATAAATGTGGTCCTTTTGTTAGGGGCATTAGCAATGCTTAGCGTTTTATACTTTTTAGGATGGAAGGGCTTCTATTCAAAATTTGTATTAATATTTACAGGGATCGTCGTTTGGTTCCTGTTTTTAAAATCGGGTATTCACCCTACAGTTGCAGGAATTCTATTAGCTTTTTCGGTCCCTATCAGGCAAAAAATAGACACTAAAACTTTTCTAGATCAATTAGAAACTATTTATGCTAATATTAAAGGAAGTACAATTCTTCAAAAACCCATTTTATCGAATGAACAAATAGAACATATCGATACCTTAGAAGATTGGACAACTAAATTTCAATCACCATTACAGCATTTGGAACATAATTTACACGGCTGGGTAGCTTATTTTATTATTCCTGTCTTTGCACTTGCAAATGCTGGCGTAATGGTTAACAGTGGTGTCGAATTGGACACAGCTTTAATAATCAATATTATTATATGCTTAATATTAGGAAAAGGTTTAGGGATTCCTATTGTTGTATTCTTAGCCAATAAGGTAAATCTTTTAACTATTCCAAACGATATCAACATACAACAAATCATTGGGGTTTCATTCTTGGCAGGGATTGGCTTTACAATGGCAATTTTTATAAGCAGTTTGGCATTTTTGTCTAAACCTGAATATATCGACTCTGCTAAAATTGGTATTCTTATTGGGTCCTTTATTTCAGGATTAATTGGATATTTTATTTTAAGGTTTAATAAGAGGTCAAAACAAATAGATGAAAGTTTAAATATTAATTAGTTTTAGATGGAAGATTTTTTTAACACATATAAATTAGATATTTTTTGGACCGCGGTTATAATTGCATTGGTTGTGTTGTTACATTTTTTAACCAATGTTTTGCACAAATGGTTCATAAAACAAGAACGACTTAAATTTCCCGGAGAAAAAGCATCTCCAGTTAACCTCGTAAAACGAATTCTCAATGCATTATGGTTGGTTCTTGGGTTAATCGCATTGAGTTATATGATAGTGCCTGAAGAAGAACACGGCGTATTAAAAGGACATTTTGAGCTCGTATTGTATTTAGGTATCGTGTCGGTTGTAACTATTGTAGCAGCAACTGCCGCTAATATGTGGTTTAAAAAAAGTATTATAGACAAAATTGAAAACAACTATGATCCTACGAATTTTAAATTTTTACGCTATATAGCAATAGTTGTAATCTACATAATTGGATTACTCTTAACATTACTCGCATTTCCTTCTTTAAGAGGTGTGGCCCAAACCGTATTAGGCGGTGCCGGAGTGCTAGCCCTTATAATCGGTGTGGCATCTCAAGAAGCCCTATCTAATTTAATCGGAGGGTTTTTTATAATTTCTTTCAAGCCTTTTAAGATAGGAGATCTGGTAAAAGTGACAGATACTATGGTAGGTACTGTAACAGATATAACGTTACGTCATACGGTAATTAGAAACTTTGAGAATAAGATGATCGTTATTCCAAATTCAATTATCAACAAAGAAAAGCTAATTAATTATGACATGGGTGAACTTAAATGTTGTGAACGTATTGAGATTGGAATATCATACGATAGTAATATCGATTTAGCTAAAAAGATAATGCAGGAAGAATGTGAACATCATCCACTTATTCTTGACAATCGTACGGAATTAGAAAAACAGGAAGGCAGACCAGTCGTGAAGACTGCCTTGACCCAGTTTAATGACTCTTCAATGACCATACGAGCATGGGCATGGGGAAGCAGTTTTGGTGAAATCTTTCAACTAAAAATTGATGTGTTAGAAAGTATTAAAAAACGATTTGACAAGGAAGGAATAGAAATTCCATTTCCATATCGAACAATAGTTATGAAAAAAGAAAAAGAGACTCTTAATTGAAACGTAGCAGGAGATAAAAATAAGTTCCACATCAATCGACTTTTCAAAAAACCGGAGCCTTTTAAACTAAGAATTCTAATGGTCATAAGCCAATAATTCCCTGAGAGGTTCAATTGTGACATTAACTAAATAATAATTGCAAAAATGTCACTCGTTATGATTGTAAAATAATTGTAAGGAATATCGCGAAATACCAGCAATGTTGATCTTTACCTTAGGTTACTTTGGTTCAATAATTAAAAAAACAGCAGTGCTGTCTCCTGTATTTTGGACCTGATGAATGGTCTTTTCTCCATTGAAAAAATCATAACCCGATGGGACGTTTACCTCTCGGGTACCCTCAGAATCTGTTATGGTAAAGGTGCTTCCTTTTAAGGTATAGCCAAAGTGTGGTTCATGCACATGTTTTTCATGTCCTACTCCGGGGGCAAAAGTGCATTTTAAAACTCTGATACGTTCATTATCCTGGAGAACTTCACAAACAGCTTGTCCTTTCCAGCCCGCTGCTAGTGGATCAGGGAGTCCGCTTGTGCTTTTGCAGCTCACAAAAATGATCATGATTATTGAGGATATTTTAAAGATATTCATACAATTTATTTTAGTAATACTTTCCTAAACCCTTCATCCTTCAGGAGTTCCAATGTTGGCGATATCCCTGTAAAATTAGCGGTCTGGAAGGCAAGAATGGCGTTATTTTAACATATTTTATTGAGGCTGAATATACATATTACTTTTGTTTGTAATGAAATATTTCTGAAGTATTGCCAACCATGCAAAATTACCTGAAATGAATTTTAAAATTTAGAATACTTATTTTTTTAGTTAACTTTCCTACAATTAAAAACAAACTTTTAATATCCCTTTGTTGGGTATTATAATTTCTTCGGAAGTGTTTAAAGGTTTTTAAAATAACGAATAATATAATGAGTACTACGAAAGAAGCCTTAAAAGAACGTATTAAAGAGCTCACCTGCCTGTACGAAGTATCTACTATTATTGTAAACGCCGATGTTGATGGAATGGAGGGAACTATACTTGCTATTGCAAAGAGTTTGAAAAAAGGGCTACAATTTCCTAAGAATACCAACGTAGCAATAAAAACACTTAATCATGAGTATGAAACAGGAACTATAAGTGACCATAGATGTATTACTTCTGATATTCTCGTTTTTAACAAATTTGGAGGTAATATTAAAGCATCTCTTAACAATGATCAGTATACATTTCTAAAAGAAGAACAACCATTACTCGATAACGTTGCCTTAAAACTGGGCAACCTATTAGAGCGTATTGAAATTCAGAAAAACGAAACTTCACTGAAAAGACAAATGGAACGGGCAGACCGCTTGGGTATCTTGGGTGAGATTACTGCCGGTATCGCACACGAATTAAATACGCCACTCGCAAACATTCTGGGGTTTGCTGAACTATTAAAAGACGATTTAAAAAACAATGAACGGAGTTCTGAAGACCTTGAAAAGATTATTCAAAATGCAATTTTCTCGAGAGAAGTGGTTAAAAAATTAATGTTCTTTGCATGTGAAATGCCACAGGAAATGGAGGAAGTCAATATTGTGCCAAGTATTAAAAATGCTATTGCCCTACTCGATGCGTCCTTCAAAAAAGCCAAAGTAAAATATATAGTGAAGATTGAAGATGAAGTACTTTTGTTGCGCGCTGATATGATTCAACTAACTCAGATCATTTTTAATTTGATTATTAATGCTGTCTATTTTTCTCCGAAGAATGGATTGGTGACCATCGAAGCATTTCAATCTAAAAATCATATCGTATTAAAAATTTCGGACCAAGGTACAGGTCTTTCTGATGAAGCCTTAGAGAAAGTCTTTCAACCTTTTTTTACAACAAAACCTACTGGTGATGGTTCTGGATTAGGCTTAAGTGTAGTACATGGGATAGTCGCAAGTCACAACGGTACCATAGTGGCAGAAAACAACTTAAAAAAAGGAGCAACTTTTACCGTAAAACTCCCCAAATCTTAATTACTTTGTAGCAGCTATGCAACTAAAAAAGGAGAACATATTAATTGTCGACGATGATATAAATATATTAGAATTGTTACAACGCCACCTGCAGTCATGGAACTATCATACCTATAAGGCAGTATCTGTAAAAGAAGCAGTTCAAATCTTACGAGATACAAGGATTGATCTGCTCATTACCGATTTAAAAATGCCGGAGATTGACGGTTCTGAATTAATAAAATTTGCTTCAGAACATTATCCTCAGCTCCCTAAACTTGTAGTCACAGGTTATCCGTCCGTTCAGGATTCTCTTTCTGCAATAAAGTCGGGTGTTGTAGATTATCTTACCAAACCCTTCACTAAAGATGAATTAAAATCTGCAATTGACAAATCAATATCAGTTTCCGAGGAGAAAAGTAAAAAGACCACAAATACTTCCGAAGAAAAAAATAAAGCTTATGGTGATATCATCGGAAATTCAGAAAAAATAAACGATGTAATACAAATCATAGAACGAGTAAAAGATAATAAAGCGACTATATTTATTAAAGGAGAAAGTGGTACCGGAAAAGAATTGGTAGCCCGTGCGATTCATTATCAAGGTAAGTTTTCAAGAGCTCCCTTTATCGCTGTTAACTGTGGTGGTATCCCTGAAAATTTACTAGAATCTGAGTTATTTGGTTACACCAAAGGGGCTTTCACAGGTGCTGAAAAAGATCGAAATGGATTTTTTCAAGCGGCCAATGGAGGTACTATTTTTCTGGATGAAATTGGAAATGCATCCACCTCTGTACAGTCAAGGTTACTAAGAGTGCTGCAAGAAAAAGAAGTTGTAAAAGTAGGAGCTCAAAAAGCGGAAAAAATCGACCTTCGTATCATCGCCGCTACAAATAGTGACCTAAAGGAAATGATTAAAAAGGAAACCTTAAGGGAAGATTTATTTTATAGACTTACGGTGGTTGAAATCAACGTAGCACCATTACGCGAACGAAAAGAAGATATTCCTTTATTAGTGGATAAATTTCTATTTAAATATGGTGTTGAATACAAAGATCGTTTTATTAAAATAAGTCCTGACGCTTTAGCTATTTTGCAACGATACGATTGGCCGGGAAATATTCGCGAACTTGAAAACGTGATCCAACGTGCCGTAATAATGTGCGACAAGCTAATTGAGATTGAACATCTTCCGGAATCTTTAAAGTTCAATATTGATTTTCCTAAAGACCAACTTTTACCTTTGAAAGAAATAGAGAAACAATATATTCAAAGAGTTCTCAACCTCACAAATAATAACAAAACAAAAGCTGCCGAGATTCTAGGAATAGATCGTAAAACAATCCGCCAAAAACTCTCAGAATAATCTTTTTATAATGGTACATTTTACCTCAACCGGGTAATAAAGTCCCAATCTGCAACTTCATAATATTTACTCATAATACTCAGGAACCCTTCAACAGTAAGGGTTTTCGCTTTATAGGATGTTTTTTGGCATCTATTGGCACACACATTGCCTTTTGGTATATAAAACTATAACAGTGTATTATGAAAGCAAATCCATTTAACATATGTCCTTCCTGCATTCATAGGGAAACATGTGTGTTAACCGATCAAAAAAGTCAAGTATGGTCGTGCAGCGATTATGGAGAAGTAGCGACTGAAGTTACTTCTCAACCTGTACCAACAATAAAAATACATGAAAATCGCCAGACAGAAATTGTCATGGCTTAAACAGTTTAAATCCTAAAGCAATGATTTTTAATAATTTAGTCACATTCCTAAAAGAAAAAAATGAAAAGCGAACCAAGTTGAGTTTTATTACAGTACGTATGAGCCCATACAGGTTTGCAAACAGACGCCATATCAGAAATAGAGGCTTAATTAATAATCCTTTTTAAAAGTAATAACATGAATTCACAATCAATCTTTAATAGTAAGGCTCAAGAAAAGTCTGAAGTCAGTCAAAGAAGAAATAAATATATAATTGAAAAGTACTGGGAGAGAAGTATCACCAAACGTCTTTTCAATTAACATAACAGAAATTAATAACTAAAAGATATCCACATAAGTGGCAATAATTATGGCAACAATAACAGCAGAATTGAATAACAAAACCAAAAAGAAACCGGTAAAAGGTATGATGGATAATGTGATGGAGCAATTTAACAGTGCTGCAGATCAAGTTAATTTACATCCTAATATCCGAAAGATACTTAGTATTACTAACAATGAGATCATAGTTCATTTTCCGGTAAAAATGGATAATGGAGAGGTTGAAATTTTCACTGGTTATAGAGTACAACATAATAACGCATTGGGACCTTACAAAGGAGGATTGCGTTATCATCCTACAGTAGATATCGATGCCGCTAGAGCACTTGCTATGTGGATGACCTGGAAGACCTCATTGGCCGGATTACCTTATGGTGGTGGAAAAGGAGGAATTCAGTTAGATCCTTCAATATATTCTGAAGGGGAACTAGAAAGAATTACACGTAGATTCACTTTTGCGTTAGCAGATAATATTGGTCCGGAACATGACATTCCTGCGCCGGATGTTAACACAAATAGCCAAACTATGGCATGGATAGCCGATACTTATATGAGTACTCGTCCACCAGCCGAACGTACTGCTAATCAGCATGTAGTTACTGGAAAACCTGATGGTAGTGGTGGTTTGGAAGGTCGTGATCGCGCTACGGGTTACGGCGTGTTTTTAAATATAAAATTTTGGGCGGAGAAAAATAATGAATCCCTTTTCGATAAAAAATTTATTGTTCAAGGCTTCGGAAATGTTGGATATTGGGCCTCTCATTTCCTGGAAAAGGAAGGAGCAAAATTAGTAGCAGTACAGGATGCATCTGGTAGTATACAGAACCAAAACGGTATAAAAGTAGAAGATCTTTTAAATTTCAGTAAATCGAATAATGGTCATATTCATGCTTTTCCAGAAGCTTCCTCTTTAAGTAACAATGAATTCTTTGCAACAGAATGCGATATCTGCATTCCAGCAGCATTGGGGAATCAAATCACTAAAGAAAATGCACGAGACATAAAAGCGCGTTTAATTGCTGAAGGTGCCAATGGACCAACAAATGTAGAAGGTGAGAAAATTTTATTAAAACGTGGGATTTCAATTATTCCAGACATTTTATGTAATTCGGGAGGTGTAGTAGGAAGTTATTTTGAATGGCTACAAAACCGCAACGGTGAGCTATGGCAATTAGATGAAGTAATAGCTAAGCTTGACAAAAAAATGAAAGAATCCTTCAATAAGGTCTATGAATATTCTGAAAGAGAAGGAATGGACCTGCGTACTGCGGCCTATTGTATTGCCATAAAACGCATTGAAAAAGCATATATACAAAGAGGAATTTTCCCTTAATGAGAATACTAAAATTAATATAAGATGAAATACGGTAGTTTAATCATAGAAAAAAAAGAGTATGTGTTTTTAAAACGCATACTCAATATCTCTGGCTATGCTGAAGATTTTGAAGTGCAAAAATCTTTACAACGTCTGAGTGAGGAATTAAAAAGTGCTCAGATTTTAAATGAAGATGAAATGCCAGATGATATCATTCGATTTAACAGTAAGATAATGGTGTATTCTGAAAAAGGTTGGGAGAAATCAATGCAATTAGTGATCCCATCAGACAAAGATTTTAAGCAGGATAAAATTTCGGTGCTTACACCTATGGGAGCTGCCCTATTTGGATATTCAGAAGGAGATACTGTGGTATGGAATTTTCCCGCCGGCGTACAAGAAATAAAAATTGTCGCTGTAACACAAGATAACAGACACAAAAAGCTCGATATGTCAATTTAAATTATAAAAATGGAAACCTTGCAAACAGAAATTTACGATCACGATTCAGACCTTGATGTAACACATAAAATAAACTCAATTGAGTTGGATAATTGGATTAATCATTTAAAGTATATCAATAAAGAGTTGACTAATCTTATCGGCCTTTGTGGAGAAGACTTGAGTAACAAGTTAAACGATGAGACCATACTAGAGAAATTTAAAAAGAAAGATGTTGAGAACGACAATCTACTTAACGCTCTTTTTAATTATACAACATCCAGAAGGGATATTGTAGAATGTGAGGATACCGAATGTGACATGGTTTACATCACTGAACACGAAAGTTATAGAAGAAGTTATTTATATCATTTGGATAAATACAGAAGATTAAAAGATGAGTTTTTCGATAAAGTTCAAGGTAATTTAATATTGCGAAATTTAACAGCTTAAATAAACATAGTCACTATTGAACACCGAACTAACGTACAAAATTGATGCCCAGAGAAGATTATGTATCAAGAAAGATCTAATCGAATTAAGCCAATGGATCGATATGCATACAGCAATTAATAATGAGTTAAACCAATTAAGACTAATTGAAAAACAATTATTAAAAAATGGTGCTATTGATACTAATCTTCAAGGGTTACGAAGAAAGAACGCTTTGATATTGGGAATGCTATGTAAATATGACCAAGAACTTAATACAGAATATGAATACGGAAAAAAGGTATACGATAATGAAAGGGCAAAAATGCATGAGAAAAAACGGAGCGTTCATATAGCGTTAATTCATGAATTCAGTCTACTCAAAACAACGATCTATAATCAATTATTAAAATACCATCGCCGATAAAAATTATCTAAATTGAAAAATATATTAATTCCTATCAATTTTAAATCTAATAGCCACGATGCTATTAATTATGCTGTAAATTTCTTTCAACAAGAGAAATGTAACTTTTTCCTTCTCAATACATTTAGTTATGAATCTGTAGGCATGAACGCTATTCATCTGCTTCATTCAGATGATGATTGGTTTACAACACCTAAGTGCGATTCAGAAATTAGTCTAGGCAGAGTTATTCAGAAATACACTATCAATAGTGAAAATGACAAGCATCGTTTCAATGCTATTTCAGAATGTTCAGATTTAATAGAAGGAATAAAAAAGGCTATTAAGGAAATTAATATTGATATGGTTATAATTCCTGGTCAAAAACAGATTGGAAGGGCTTCCGATAAATACAGTAGAAACACAAAACGAATCCTAGAAAACATTCGGGAATGTCCGGTCATGATCATTCCTTCATCAGCCCAATTACAGCTAAATCCTGAGTTCGTTTTAGTGTCAAGTTTTGAAGATAAACTCCCCTTTTTAGAACTCGAAAATTGGTATGAACTGGTGCAAATTGTAAAAGGAAATGTTAAGATAATTGCGCTTTCCGCAAAAGACAATATGACCGATAATCAAAAATCGAATCGAAATCATCTCCTGAGCCTCTTAGAAATTCTTTCTAAAAATTCGGTATCTATAGAATATCTGGAAACGTCACAAGACTTAAGGAATTTTGCCAATTATCATTCAGATTATATTATTTGCTTGATAGATCGCAAACCGGATTTTTGGAGAAAATTTGGCTTAACCAATTCACAAGTCACGAATTTAGGACCTCTTAAACGAACACCGTTAATAGCATTACATCATTAAATTAAAGTTAAAAACCATGGATATTTTAAAGGAAGCAAGCAGTTTTGAAAAGGAGAAAATGAATAATATGTCCAGTAGCGACCGTGTTGTGGCATCTCGTAAGGCAAAAGAGTTTATTTTAAGTATTAATAAAATTTACAAAGAGAGCAAAGACCCATATCTTATGAACCTTATGAAACGTCTCACAATCAAAAAAAAGAAAATTGAAGGTAGATTAAAAATGCGACGGGAATTTATTTAAGCTTCAAAAGATTTATTGCTTCATATTAGCTTTCTTCGATTATCATCTTCGAAACTGATCAATATCATATTTTAGAAGTAGTTTAGGCTTTATTTTTGCCTATAAACGGCATCTAAGATGAAGGACAAGCTTATTGATAAATACAATATTCCCGGGCCACGATACACAAGTTATCCAACGGTCCCTTACTGGGATATCAACAGTTTTTCATTAAAAAGTTGGAAAGCAACGCTGAAAAGAAGTTTTGATGAAAGTAATTCTTCCGAAGGGATAAGCTTATATATCCATCTACCATTTTGTGAGAGTTTGTGTACTTTTTGTGGCTGTAATAAACGAATCACCAAGAATCATAAGGTAGAAACTCCATACATCCAATCTGTGGTGATGGAGCTTAAAATGTACCGCGAATTACTTGGACAGAAAATTATAGTAAAAGAACTTCATCTAGGTGGTGGTACTCCTACCTTTTTTTCTTCGGAAAATCTTGCATTTTTATTGAATGGGATCTTCAGAAATGCAGTAAAAGCAAAGGATGCATCCTTAAGTTTTGAAGGACACCCAAATAATACAACAGCAGAACATTTGAAACTTTTGGCAAGCTTCGGATTTAACCGTGTGAGCTATGGCGTACAAGATTATAACGAAGAAGTTCAGCAAGCAATTCACAGAATTCAGCCGTTCGAAAATGTAAAAAAAGTTACCGAAAACGCCCGTTTAGAGGGGTATACTTCGGTGGGACACGACATTATCTTCGGACTCCCTTTTCAGAAAAAAGAACATATTATCTACACCATCGAACGCACCAAAGAGCTAAGGCCAGATCGTATTGCATTCTATAGTTATGCACATGTTCCGTGGATCAAAGGCAACGGACAACGCGGATTCAAAGAAGCGGATCTTCCAACGGCTTCAGAAAAAAGGGAACAATACGAATTAGGTAAGAAAATGTTATTAGAAGCTGATTATGTAGAAATTGGAATGGATCATTTTGCCCTTAAAACCGATTCTCTTTACAAATCACTTCAGAATAAAACCCTACACCGTAATTTTATGGGATATTCAGACTCCAAAACACAAATGATGCTAGGTTTGGGAGTATCGGCGATTAGTGGTAGTTGGTACAGTTTCGCACAAAACGTGAAAAATGTTGAAGAATATCAAGACCTGGTTCAGCAAGGAATATTACCTGTCTATCGAGGACATATCCTTTCAGAAGAAGATCTCATTATACGACGACACATTCTCAATTTAATGTGTACGCTTCAAACATCTTGGGAAAAAGCAAATCAACGTTTCGTAGAATTGCCTGAAGTACTATTGAAACTAGAAGAAATGGAGACTGACGAGCTTATAACCCTAATTCCAAATGGAATAACAATCACTGAAAAAGGACGTCCTTTTGTTAGGAATATCTGCATGGCATTCGATCTTCTTTTGCAGCGTAACAAACCAAATACTCAATTGTTTTCAATGACGATCTAGTCTAACAAAAAGCTTTTTCGGACTTAAAATACGGAATAAAATTACTCCTCATTTTTCTTCTTATCTGAGTTCATTAAATTAAGTACTACTAAAACGAGAATTACACATACCACGGCGAAAACGCCAATGAGAGCGGCTCCCATGCCCCAGTCTACTAATGAAAAATTGTTCTGTATCATATCTTAAGTGTTACGTTTAATTATTAAGTTTTGATTCATCAGAAACCGAATGACATTCGTATGAAGTAGTTACTTCTTGTTCTATCGATTTAGGTGAAATATATGGAATTCCGAGTCCTAAGCCACGAAGTATAAAAAGACAGCCTATTAATAAAGCGAACACAGGAACTGCCTGGCGTATTCGTTGACGGATTTGTGTGTTTAAAAAATTACCGAGATATACCGCCGCCGTCATTAAGGGAATCGTCCCTATTCCAAATAGCGCCATATATAAACTCCCTTTCCATGCACTTACTGCAGCCAATGAACCGAAAACGGCCATATAAACGAGTCCGCAAGGCAAAAATCCATTTAAGAAACCTATGGTTAAAAACGTATCTGGCGACTTTTTTTTTAATTCTTTTCCCAGAGCATTTTTTATTTTTGAAACTCCTTTATAAATGGGTCGGGAAAAATTATAACGATTAAAAACACGCGTGGGAATAAGGACAACTAAGATCATCAAAACACCAACTAAGACCGAAAGTTGCTGTTGCAGTCCGAAGATATTAAGACTTTTACCGATAAGTCCGAACAGTAAACCAATGATACTATAAGCACATATTCTTCCGAAGTGATACAGAAATATCTGCAACAGTTTCTTAAACTTATTCTCACGATCCACCGGTAACATAAAGGCAATAGGGCCGCACATCCCAACGCAGTGGAAACTTCCTAATAGACCAAAAACCAGTGCAGACCAAAGCATAATTAATACAAAATGGATTCTTTATACATATAGTTCTTTTCGTTTAATTTCCATTCGACGGTAATGTTCCAGCGGCCGTCCAGCAAGCGCTCGTTAGGTATAAGCAAATTTACGTCGGATAGTTTCATCGGGAATTGAAAATCCAACTGCTTGTTCGACGGCCTATAAAGGAACACTGTTCCATCAATTGTACTATTTCGCAACTCATCAGGAAAAGTGAGTAACCATCCCGCCTCCGTTTTTTTACCGTAAATTTTTCGGGTAAAATCGCTTAGGTTTTCTTCTGCATCAATTTCTGTTTGATATGCTAACTCTTTTTGATAGTATTCTTCTACCACCAAATCGTGACTAAATTCATCCTGCGTTGTCATCTTTATCACCATAAAAAGTATAAAAGACATAAATAAAACAATGGCAATCACAATCCCTGTTCCCCAGTTAATTTTCATAGTTCTATCATTTTCAAATTCCTATTTCTTTCTTTTTACGTCTTACTTCTTTCTTCTTTTCTCTTTCTTCTTCTCACCTATAACTCCTTGGCCCCATGAAAGTAACTGAAGTAGTTTCTATCAATTTTTCGTCACTATAAATTCCGATTTGCACTTTGGCTTTATCATCTTCCAGTGCAGCCTGGTTTATTTCTATAAATAATGTTCCTTCGGCAGATGTTTGTCCTTCTATCCCGAATTGATCATGAGACACCAACTTAATGGTCCCTTTATGAGATTCCAGCTTAAAGTGAATATTCTCAATTTTTTCTGAGGTTTTATTCACCATTTTATAGGTAAACACATTACTAATAATGTTCTCACCTTTGTGCTCATACAATTGCCCAGGCAGCCTTAATATTCTGGTTTCAACATCATTCCGAAGAAATAACATCCCAATTAAGACGCCAATGAGAATTACTAAAACGGAAGTATACCCCTTCAATCGAGGTGTAAATTTGAATTTTTCTTTCTTTTCGATTTCCTCTTCACTCGCATATCGAATTAATCCCTTCGGAAGGTTCACCGACTCCATGATGTGATCGCAGGCATCGATACATGCGGTGCAATTCACACATTCTAATTGAGTTCCGTTTCGAATATCAATTCCCGTTGGACAAACCTGTACGCATTGAAAACAATCAATACAATCGCCTTTGCCCAGTTCCTCACGATTTTCATTCTTTTTAAATTTAGAACGTCCTTCTTCCCTTTCTCCCCGCTTGTGATCGTATGCCACAATTATGGATTTATTATCTAAAAGTACACCCTGAAGTCTTCCATACGGACAAGCTATTATGCATACTTGTTCTCTAAACCAAGCGAAAATGAAGTAAAACACCGCCGTAAAGACTAATAAAGATACGAGAGTGGACCAATGACTAAAAGGTTCGCGAAAGATATACTGTATCAATCGGTCACTGCCAATTATATATGCAAGGAAGACGTTGGCAATTAAAAAGGAAATGATGAAAAAAACGATCCATTTTAGAACTCTTTTTCTGATTTTTTCTGAATTCCATGGCATTTTAGCCAATCGTATTTGTTTTCCACGATCGCCGTCTATCCAATATTCTATTCTTCGGAAAACCATTTCCATAAAAATAGTCTGCGGACAAATCCATCCACAAAAGATTCTTCCGAAGGCTGCCGTAAAAAAAACAACGAACACGACACTAATGAGCATCATGATAACGAAGATGTAAAAATCCTGTGGCCAGAAAGGAAATCCGAATAAATTGAAACGGCGCTCCAAAATATTGAACATAAAAAACTGATTACCATTCAACTTAATAAAAGGAGAGGCAAACAGAATGATAAGCAAGACATAGCTTACATACTTTCGATACTCATAAAATTTTCCGGAAGGTTTTTTGGGGAATACCCACGCACGTTTACCCTCCTTATCGATGGTGCCAATAGTATCTCTAAATTGCTCATTTTCTGGAGTTTCCAATAATCTCTTATTTTATTGTTTGGTTCCTTCGTTTAAATCCTCTATCACAGGAATCTCATTTGCAGCTTCGTCTACCCATAATTCCCCTTCAGCTTCCTTGGGTTCTGCTGGGGTGGTTCCTTTAAAAGTCAAAAGATAACTAGCAACTTGCGCCATTTCACTTGGTTTTAGATCCGATTTCCATGAAACCATTCCTTTTCCATCTCTTCCACCTTCAGAAATAGTATTAAACACATTCTTTATACCGCCACCAAGTATCCAATAATTATCAGTTAGATTAGGACCTATTCCCCCGCCTCCATCTGCCTTATGACAAGCGATACAATTTTCAGCAAACACGGCTTTTCCGGCATTGATATCGGAAGCATCCGTTAATAATTCTACAGTATTTATATCGATAAGATCTTTTGCTGTTTTTTTGTATTCTTCAATCTGAATTTTTGCTTCAGCTAATTCATTTTCATATTCTTGAGTTTGACTTACACCATCAAATACATGGTAGCGAAGCATATAAACGAAGGCGAAAACAATTGAAGCATAGAACATATATTTCCACCATGGCGGTAAGGTATTGTCTAGTTCACGAATCCCATCGTAATTATGGTCCAGAACGATCTCTTCCTCACTCTCCATAGGTTTGGAGCCTAACATTCTTATATAAACAGTTTTTATTCCTGCAAAACGATTCTTTTCGCGAAGAGCTTCAGCTTCAACAAATCGCGCTTTTGCATCTCCTTTAAGTCCTGCAAATAATATTCTTTTTAAGGCTTCGGAAATAACCTCGATCGCCATTGCAAAGAGTAATAAGCCTAATAAAACCATCCATAGTATTGGATATTCAATAATGGCCCATTTTCCTTCCGAAGCGACCAAAAATTCCAAAAAGATAAATGCTATTATCATAAACGCACTAATGCGTAAAAAAGAAGTCACTGTTCTCATACCTTTTCGTTGTTTTCATTAGACTCGAATGGAATATTACTCACCTCCTTAATATGCTCTTTTGTAGCGGTAAAAACCCACCAGAATAGCACTACAAAAAAGATGAAAAATATAAGTAAGGAGATAATGGGGTAAATCTCTACTCCGTCGATCTGTTCTAGGTTTCCTTTTATAAATTTTAGCATAATTAGTCGTTTTGAGCTGATGCTTCCTCAGCGTTCTTAACTTTAATATCCGTTCCCATACGCTGTAAATAAGCGATCATAGCAACGATCTCTCGGTTCTTCATTTCAATAAATTCTTCACCATTTTCTACTGCATAATTTTTATCTGCTTCATAGGTCTTTACAAAATCCGGATCGCTATAAAGGTTTTGTTCTATTTTCGTTCCTTGTGCAGTCATATGGGCCTGTGCTCCATCGATCTCTTCCTGAGAATAAGGCACACCAAGTGTAGCCAAAGCCCTCATTTTCTTTTCGGTGAGGGATTTGTCCAATTCTGAAGTAATCAACCACGCATAAGAAGGCATAATAGAACCAGTGGAGGTACTTTGCGGATCGTACATATGATTTAAATGCCAGTTATCGCTATACTTACCTCCTATTCTATGTAAATCGGGACCAGTTCGCTTACTACCCCATAAAAAAGGATGATCGTACACATATTCTCCAGCCTTCGAATATTCACCATAGCGTTCCACTTCACTTCTAAACGGACGTACCATTTGAGAGTGACAGGAAACACATCCTTCCCGAATGTAAATATCCCTACCTTCGAGCTCTAAAGGCGTATAGGGTTTTACACTTGAAATCACAGGGACATAATCATCTACAATCAATGAAGGGATTATTTGCACGGCACCTCCTATCAAAATAGCGATCGTAGCAAAAATGGTGAGCTTTACCGGTCTTCTTTCTAACCAGGTATGATATCCTTCCTTGCTAGTTCTACTTTTTGTTATTTTAGTCAAAGGGGCTGCTTCAGCGAGTTCATCACTCACCTTAGTACCTTGTCTTGCCGTTTGGATAATATTGTAAAGCGCCATAAAAGCACCTAGGATAAACATACTTCCTCCTATGGCACGCATCCAGTACATTGGCATGATTTCCGTAACCGTTTCAAGGAAGTTTCCGTATGTTAATGTTCCATCGGGATTAAATTGTTTCCACATAAAAGCTTGAACGAATCCTGCAACATACATTGGAAGGGCGTACATAATTATTCCTAAGGTACCGATCCAGAAATGCGCATTCGCCAGTTTTACCGACCATAATTTAGTTTTGAATAATTTTGGAACCATCCAATAGATCATTCCGAAGGTTAAAAACCCATTCCACGCTAATGCTCCAACGTGAACGTGAGCAATAATCCAATCTGTAAAGTGAGCAATTGCATTTACATTTTTTAGAGACAGCATTGGTCCTTCGAAAGTTGCCATTCCATAACCTGTAATAGCCACTACCATGAATTTCAAAACAGGATCGGTTCGAACTTTATCCCATGCTCCCCTTAGCGTAAGTAGACCATTGATCATTCCTCCCCAGGAAGGTGCCAGCAGCATAATTGAAAATGCGACACCAAGATTTTGCGCCCATTCCGGTAATGCGGTATATAATAAATGGTGTGGCCCGGCCCATATATAAATAAAGATAAGGGACCAAAAGTGTACAATGGATAATTTATAAGAGTATACCGGTCGATTGGCTGCTTTGGGCACAAAGTAGTACATGAGACCTAAAAACGGAGTTGTTAAAAAGAATGCTACTGCATTATGACCGTACCACCATTGTACCAACGCATCCTGAACTCCAGCGTAAGCCGAATAACTTTTGAGCGCGCTTACCGGTATTTCGACACTATTAATGATATGCAATACTGCTACGGTGACAAATGTCGCCAGATAGAACCATATTGCAACATATAAATGTCGTTGTCTTCTCTTTAAAATAGTCCCAATGAGATTCGCTCCAAACGCAACCCATACAAGTGCAATCGCAATATCGAACGGCCATTCTAATTCTGCATATTCTTTGGAAGTGGTATAACCTAAAGGTAAGGTAATTGCTGCTCCAACGATAATCGCCTGCCAGGCCCAGAAATTAAATTTACTCAGCCAATCTTTCCACATCCTGGCTTTTAGCAAACGCTGACTGGAATAATAAACTCCGGCAAAAATCGCATTCCCTACAAAGGCAAAAATCACTGCATTCGTATGCAATGGGCGTAATCGTCCAAAACTTAGCCACGGTATTCGATCGGTTAGATTAGGAAATATGAACAAAAAAGCGAGTAGTAGTCCGACGCTCATTCCTATTAAACCCCAAAACATGGTAGCATATAGGAACTTTTTAACAATCTTATTGTCGTAGTAGAATTTTTCGACTTCCATAAATATTAAGATTTCTTATTGGTGTTGATTTTAGTGTTTTCTATTTTTTCTGAAGAGTTTACGGGCTTTTCTCGCACAATTTCGTCATCAAACAACATCCGCACTGATGGAGTGTAAGTGTCGTCGTATTGTCCTTTTTTTACCGAATATATAAATGCTATAAAGAAGATAATCGCTACAATTACGCTCACTCCAAGTAATAAATATATAATGCTCATTGGTTATTAATTAAAGCGGTAAATGTAATATTGGTCCGAATTTTAGAATATGACATATATCAGTTTTAGTAAATTAGAATCGTTTTAAACTGCGGCTACTTAGTTGTGTTGCCAGTGTTGTAAATACTACGACGCTTATAGAACTTAACGGCATTAAAATAGCAGCGATCACCGGTTGCAAATGCCCTGTTACCGCAAATGAAAGTCCGATAAGATTGTATAAAAGCGAAAGCATGAAACTCCATCGAATGATCTCAATCCCTCGTTTCGAAATACGGAAAAAGTCTGGAATTGATTTAAATTCTGAAGCCTCCAGTATTCCATCACAGGCTGGAGAAAAAACATTCGTATTCTCTGAGATCGCAATACCGACATCACTTTGTTTTAAGGCTCCGGCATCATTGAGCCCATCACCCACCATCATCACTTTCTTGCCTTTTTTCTGAAGAGATTTTATGAAATGTAATTTATCCTCCGGTTTTTTATTAAAATGCATTTGAGTATCCTTCGGAAGTAATTCATTTAACAACTCCTTTTCACCTTCGTTATCACCGGAAAGTACAATTACCTCTTTCGTTTTTGAAAGTAATTCGATTACTTCCGAGAGGTCATCACGATATACATTATTAAAGAGATAACATCCTTTGTATTGTTGATTACTACTAATATGAACCTTAGTACCAGTATTCGGAACAACCTGCTCAACTAATTCTTGACTTTGAACATTCACATAATCATACGAACCTATTTTCATACTATTATTATGGAAACTTGCCGATATACCCTTACCAACTACCTCTTCAAATTCATCGAGGACTTGGATATTATTATTCGACAATATTTTAGATAGGGCGCGACTTAGTGGGTGATTTGAAGCTCGCAGGGAATTTGTAAGAAGTTCTTTTTCTTCTTCGGAAAGAGATACGCCTTCATAACGTATTTGCTGCTTTTTGTGAGTAGTAAGCGTTCCGGTTTTATCAAATACAATGGTATCCACTTTAGCGATTTCTTCAATAACTGAAGCATCTTTTAAATACAATTTATGTTTTCCAAATATTCGAAGTATGTTTCCTAAAGTAAAAGGTGATGCCAATGCAATGGCACATGGACATGCCACAATTAGTACAGCTGTAAAAACATTAAAGGCCTTCGTTGGGTCCACAACTAACCAAAAAAGTGTTGCAACAAATGCGATTGAAAGCACCCCAATTGTAAAGCGTTTACTGATACTATTTGTTAATGACTCGAAGACGCTTGACTTTTCCTTATTAAAAACCGAATTACTCCAAAGCTGTGTCAAATAACTTTGCTCTACAGCACTTAATACCTCAACTTCCAAAATTCCAGCCTGTTGTTTCCCGCCGGCAAATAGTGTGTCTCCGCTCATTTTTTCTACAGGAATTGCCTCACCGGTTACAAAACTATAATCGATTAGCCCATTACCTTTTAAGAGAATTGCGTCCACCGGAATAATTTCATTGTTGCGAATGAGAAGTCGATCGCCTTTAACAATCTTGTAAACTTCAGCTTGTTCTTCGGTTACCAATCCTTCAGAAGTTTTAAGAATTCGAGTAACCGCGATTGGAAAGTAGGATTTATAATCTCGTTCGAATGACAAATAAGAGTAAGTTTTTTGTTGGAAAAATTTTCCGAGGAGCAAAAAGAAAACCAATCCACAAAGACTATCGAAAAAACCCGAACCCCAATCAAAAGCAATATCTAAAGTACTTCGAAGAAACAATACAGCAATCCCGATAGCGATTGGAAGATCTATATTTAAAAATCCGGTTTGCAGCCCATTTAACGCGGCTTTAAAATAATCGCGGCCTGAATAAAAGACAACGGGTAACGAAAAAGCAAACATCAGCCATCGAAACAGTGGTTTAAACTGAACCATCCACAAATCTTCAACAACCGAATTGCTACTATACAAATCAAAGTATTCGGGGAAGGAAAGAAACATCACATTCCCAAAAGCGAAGCCGGCGACTCCTAATTTATAGATGAGACTCCTATCGTATTTCTTGTTCTTTTTTTCTGAATCTTCTAAGGAGATATATGGTTCATATCCTAATTTAGTAATAAGTAGCACCAGTTCTTTTAACGAAATCCTTTCCGAAGCATACGTTATCTGGACCCTCTTTTCAGGAAAATTTACCTGTGAAACAGTGATGGCATCATTGATTTTATTAAGATTTTCTAACACCCAAATACAGGAGCTGCAATGTATGGATGGAATAACGAAAGAGGCAATCTGTGTGTTGTTGTCGTTAAAATCTAATAGCTTCTCAACTATTTCTTTATTATCTAGAAAATCGTATTTCCCTTCTACAGTTTGAGGAGATATTCCTGGTCTATTTTCAAGCTCGTAATAGTATGAGAGGTCGTTATCGTTTAAAATATCGAAAACAGTTCTGCATCCCGCGCAACAAAAAGACTTATCCTGGTGTTCAATTGTAGAATTTGTACAATCATCACCACAATGGAAACAACTTACCATACATAAAATTTGCTCATAATACCTGAAGCAAAGGTTGTGATTGACAAGCCCTTAAAAAATGACATTTATCAGTTCCCTAATTTTCTAAACCCAAAACGGATCCTTATACTCTGGTTTAGAAACATCATGAGAATGAATGTCTTCAATCTTTTGAAGCTGATCGTTACTTGCTACTTTTTGTATCTCATTGAATAAAATTCGCTCTTCAAACCGTATATGAGCTTGTAGTTCTTCTTCAAGAATGCTTAAGCTTCGTTCTGGGTCTTCCGTCTCATTGAACAAACGTTCTAAACGGCGATGCTCCTTTAGAGCGCGTTTAATCAAGAGATTATCCCCGCCTAAAACAGGGAAAATATGTTTTTCCTCCATAGTAAAGTGCGGTTTAATTTCAGTTTTAAAAAACCAATTGGAATACTCTTTCATACGTTCTATTGAGCTACCATTAGCAAAGCCCTTGCGTATTTTCCAGGAATACAGCAATCCGAAATGGTGTTGCCTACTCAAGGGCCTTAATGCTTCATGGCGCTTTATGGGCTTATTTTTCTCCAAATTGAAAGGTTTAGTTGTTTTCTAACTTTTCTTCCAATCGAAGCGCTCCTGGAAACAGTATATTATTTTCCAAATGGATATGTCTATGAAGGTCCGATTCAAATTCCTGAAGTAATGAAAATGTAACTCGATAGGTATTACAAGCGTCTGCTGGAGGAGTATATTTTGAACTTAACGTCTCAATATGTCGAAATCTATCCCCTTCGGTATCATGTTCTGCCATCATAGATTGAATTGGATTTTTGACGCTTCCAAAATGATTCTCAGGAAGGCGTATTTTTGTTCTTTCTGCTTGTACCATACGCCTAACCGCCGGAAATAAAATAAGCTCTTCCTTTTTCATATGAGAGGCAAGTTCTGATGCACTCGCTTTAAACTGAAAGTCAATTTCGAATAATTCAGGGTGGTTATTTCCATGTACACGACACAGTTTCTCAAGATATTGTTTTAACACAGGGATTTGCTCTTCCACATATCGATGATGCTTCTTTTCGATATAATCTGCCAATAAATCCAAAGGCCATGATTTATAATCGACTGCTTCGTCATTTTTTGTATTCTTAATGGTTTCGATTTCGCTTACCAATTCATCTACCGTCAAATTGCTGCTTATAGCAACCTCTTCAAGATTTCGGTTGCCATTACAACAGAAATCGATGTTGTGATTTTTAAAAACCTGAGCCATCCGATAGTCTTCTGCTACAATTTGCCCAACTGATTTATTTAATACATTTTCCATAATTTTATTTTTAATATTTTAAAATTCTGTTTCAGAAATACGTTTGTGATTCAAAAGTTTTGAACCGAAGTAAAAAAGATAACTTACCTTCATAATCTCCATAATAACATAATAGATATGAAGGTTTGATTTCGCTAACTCTTGTCCTTTTATTACCAATTCGGCTCTAAGATCTAAAGCGGGTAAAAGCCAGAAAGTCTGTGCCAATAGTAAAACTAATACAATAATAAGCGGTGTTAAGCGCAACCTGTACTGTACGTTACCATTTAAGATAATATTACCAATGACAAGTACTATCAACACCCATTCTATTTTGTTTAGCGCGTTAAAGACCAATCTTCCTATTCCTAAACCGAGTTCGACTGTAATTCCGGGAGCTCTAAATTTTAGCCAGGCTTCCATAAAACTAATCGCTCCTAAAAAGCCAATCCAAAGAAAAACTGAAGCAAGCGCCACCGGATATTTAATCGAACCTGTCGTATACATTTAAAGCAAAGCTAGAACTAATTTCACCTTTGATTTATGATATGAATCATATAGAAATGATATTTTATATTTTCCTTTCTGAACATTCTCAATTTATAGAAGTGCTTGAGAATTTGGCATAAAAAAACTTCAGAAAAGAGACAATTGATTAATTGTCTTTTAGACTTCTAACAGCATTTACTAATCGATATTTACTGAAAGCGTTTTCGGGCTTCTATTTCCAAAATTTCCCTATGATCCGGATGGGCTATTGAGATAAGTGCCTTTGCACGTTGTTCTAAACTCTTTCCGAATAGATTCACAACCCCATATTCTGTAATTACATAATGTACATGGGCTTGTGTTGTTGTAACGCTTGCGCCTGGCTTCAAGAAAGGTGTGATCTTCGAAAACCCCTTAGAAGTAATCGAGGGCATCGCAATTATTGGTTTACCGTTTTCAGAAAGTGAGGCGCCACGAATGAAATCCATTTGCCCTCCAACTCCCGAATATTGATAAGCTCCAATGGAATCTGCGCAAACCTGTCCGGTGAGATCGATTTCAATCGCACTATTAATAGCAGTCACTTTTGGATTCTGTCTAATAATCGCTGTGTCGTTGGTATATCCAGCTTCTTTGAAGTGAACAATGGGATTATCATCCACAAAATCATACAACTTTTGGGTTCCCATGGCAAAACAGGTAACGATCTTTCCTGTTTTTATTACTTTCTCTTCTCCGGTAATAATTCCTTTTTCGACAAGTGGTAAAATACCATCACTGAACATTTCGGTATGAATACCTAATCGCTTGTGATTTGTAAGGTTGCTCAACACCGCGTTTGGAATATTACCAATACCCATTTGTAAAGTTGCGCCATCTTCAATTAGACTGGCGACGTGCTTTCCAATGGTTTTCTCGATTGGTGTTGGTTCGGTTAGAATTGAAAAATGGATGGGAGTATAAATTTCCACACCATAGGTGATGTTGCTACTATGTATAATTCCATCACCATGCGTTCTGGGCACTTTCGGATTAATAAGTGCGATCACTTTTTTCGCGGTTTGTATTGCCGGCAAGGTTATATCTACTGAAACTCCCAACGAACAATAACCGTGCTTATCTGGGGGAGAAACTTGAATGAATGCAACATCTAATGGTAGAATTTTTCTTCTAAACAACCAATGAATTTCACTTAAAAAAACAGGGATATAATCGCCTTTATGCGACGCTACACCTTCCCTTACATTCGCACCTACAAAGCAACTGTTGAGCTGGAAAGCGTTGTAGTATGGAGCTCGTGTATACTTGGCATCCCCATGTGTATGAATTTGAACAATTTCAACATTTTCAAGCTCATTGTACCGATCACAAAGTGTGTCTATAAGAAGATTCGGAGTCATGGCGGCTCCCTGAAAAAATACGCGATTACCCGATTTTACAACTGATACGGCCTCTTGAGCAGATACTATTTTCATTATTTTTATTTTTGTATATGGTTGAGAATTCTCTCTGTTTTTTAAATCACCTTAATTAGATTTTGAAAAACAGAATGTAAAGAAGACAATGACTCATTTTAAGATATGAATCATGCAGCGCAGCGGTCTTGATTCGTGGATCTTTTATGCCTTTACTTCCATAGTCTCCAAAATATCATTGACAATTGAAATCCCTTTATCGTTATTATACCAAACCTGGAGCATTTCTTTTATAGTCGAATCAATTTTGCCGTGTTTAACTTTATAATCGTTAATCAGTTTCGTCGCCGCTTTGGAGCGAGGTCCCCAAGTTTGAAAAACATTCATAGAATCATCCAACATGATAACAATGGGAATTGACTGTGAACCATTTGTTAAAAATGCATCCATCAATACCGGGTTTTCATCGCGAAGCACAATTTTTAGGTCAATATTTTCAGAAAGTTGTGCCATCTTATTCAAAAACGGAAGTGATTGTGCAGCGTCTCCACACCATGCTTCGGTGATTACCAACCAAGTTTGTGGAGTATCTATATTTTGAAAAGCTAATTTAGCCTCTTCAGAAAGCACCGCGGTTTTATCTAGACGTTTAGTTCGACTCAGGTTTAACTTGGTAAAATCAATTTTTACATCGGTTTGTTCGTCGCCGGTGGTTCTTCCTTGTGAAACCAATTCTTTAACCATATGGTTATATTCTGAATAACTTAAAGCTTTGCTTATATATTTTTTAAAATTCATTTGCATTTAAAATTAAATTTTGTTTAAACTTGGTAACAAAAGTACCGGAATACTTACAGTAACTAAAAGTATCTTAACAATGCCGATTTCATTCGACATAGACAGCTTCAGAAGAGACTAAAAATCCTTCTTCTTTGCCTTTCGATATATAAAATAGGTAGGGACTAACACCCAAATAACCAACATTATAGATGATATCACAATTCCGAAGTTGGTCCCAAAGAATTTTTGAAAAACCGCTCCCGTATATCCTAATAAGGCCGAAATATCAAGTTTCAACAGTATAAGTACTCTGGAAAGATCGATCGGATTTGCCATCGTGGCTATGAGAGAAAATTTATCCAGCGGATATTCTTCAAAAGCGATTAATGACATTAGAAAAACACCATCATAAATCACAGCCATAAACAACCATAACAAAATTGCATATCCGAAACCCTTGATTTTATTTTCATTGGAAAGCGCAATATTATAAGCCAACGCAGTGAAAATTAAGGTTAGAAAAGCACCGGTGACGAGCAACAACGTAAATTCACTCATCGCAGCAGAATTGAAGATCCCGTAAAACGCGAAAGGCAAACCAAGTCCAACGACGAGGCTCAGTGTTAGTGATAGCGCGACTCCGAGGTACTGACCTAGAAAAATGGATGATCGTTTTACCGGTTGTGCCAAAAGTAATTCAGTGAACTCTTTAGAATTATAATAATACATGACTCCGAAAATGGTCCCGATTAATGGCACTAGAACGATAATTACATTCATTAAAGTAATCACAGCCTTGGAGAGATCATTATTTAGAAACAACAACACTGTTCCCAGCATTAAATAGAAGGCAAAATAGACGTAACTCCAACGACTTCGGAGTAGGTCATAACAACTATATTTTAGGATTTTAAGCATAACTTTTTTGTAAAATTGAAGCGATTGCGTGTTCAAAGTCTTCCTGTCCGGTCTTTGATTTTAGTTCTGAAATGCTTCCTTTAAAATATATTTTTCCTTCAAGAATAAAGACGATATCATTGGTTACTTGCTCCACAAAACTCATAATGTGAGAGGTAATTAATATGGTTTTTCCTTTTTCCTTTTCTGAATTGATTAATTCCTTCAAACGCAAAAGAGATATAGGATCCAAGCCGGAAGTAGGTTCGTCAAGTATAAGTAAAGGACTATCAGACATAAACGCAAGAACTATATTCACCTTTTGTTTAGTACCACCCGAAAGATTGCCCAATTTTTTCTTCAAATAGGGAGCTAATTTAAACACCTCAATTAACTCCTTGTCCTTTGCCGTTTTTATCACGCGAAGATCTTTAATCATGTTAATCAGCTCTTCTACACTCAAATTTGAAGGAAAGTTGGCAATTTGCGGTAAATAATCGATATTTCTTCGGTATTCTTCACTCTTTCCGATAGGATAATCATTTATATTAATAGTTCCAGAATCGGGAATCACCATCCCTAAAATACATTTAATAAGGGTAGTCTTCCCAGAACCATTTGGTCCAAGAACTGCGAAAATCCCACCAGTTTCAATGTCAAGATCAACACCTTGAAGCACCTGATTCTTACCGAATTTTTTATATAAGTTTTTAATTTGAATCATAGGAAATTCTTTTCATTTGTGGCTGATTGTCCATTAGTTCGGCAGGTGTAAATACAGGAGATACTTTTTCAGAAAAATCTATAATATCTATAAACAAACTACGTAAGAGTATAATTGCTTCCGGAGTTCGATTTACTATATAAGAAAACAGTTTCACCGGACGGTAAGGAACATCTCCTATACCATCTTTGTCAAGGTCATAACCGGAGTAATTACTCCAATAATTCGATTTAAATATGTTGTCGTTTATATTGCTATTGTAAGAAATGTCGAAAGAATTATACAGAAAATTATTCTTCTCAAAATGATTGCCATAACAGGCTCCTCTTACCTTCATAGCCCAACCATTTCCAATAAAATCGTTGTTACGATACATAATTCGATTTGTACCTTCAATATTGATTCCGACCGTATTGGCTTCAAAAGTATTTCCTACAATTTCCGCATCGTTAATCTCTTTCAGCAGCATTCCGAAGGAAGCCGTACCCCAATTATTTTTGAAAGTGTTGTTATACATTTTTATATGCTTGGAGAACATGACAGCCACGCCGGCACCATTGTTTTCAAAGACATTATCTTCATAAAGATCGTGATTGGAAAACATAAAATGAAGTCCGTAGCGCACATTATTTGTACTTATATTTTTCCTTATTGTTATATTATCTGAAAACTCCAAATAGATTCCGTCGCGCACATGCTGCACGATATTCTGTTCAACTACTACATTTTTACAATACCAGAGTTGAATCCCATTTCCTGAATTAAATTCTTCTACTGCGTCCCCAATGATCTTATTATGAAAGACTCGGCCGTTGTTAGATTTTTCGAGGTAAATTCCGAAGAAAAGCTTTTCTAAAACTACGTTCTGAATTAAAAAATTTTCACTTTTTACGACTCGAATTGCTGCAAAATCTGAGGTATAACTAGTTCCGACATTTATGATAAAGAGACCATCAATTGTTACATTATCCGAATAAATCGTTATAATTTCTCCTTTATCCTCACCGTCTATTACCGGATAGTTTTCACCTAAAAGCGTTAGGGGTTTGTCGATCCTGATATTAATTTCTTTATAGGTTCCTTTCTTGATCAAAATGGTATCAAAATCCTTGGCGCTTAGCACTGCCTCCTGAATGTTCGTAAATTCACAGTTCTTACAGACAATGATTGTTTCAGCAAGCAAAGCAGTATGAAGAAAGAGTACAAAAAGTGTTATAATATGTCGACTGTTTATTTTCAAAGAAGTAAATTATAATTGATTTAGTGTTTTATTTATTCTGAAGGTGTTGTAATACCTAATTGGGCTTTTCCGATTTTAAAAATTCCTGAAGGCTTTTCCAATTGTAGATATTGCCGCCTGATTCACTTTGAACATGCACTGCTGCTTTTTCCGAAGCAAAAGCGGAAAGAAATGCACCCATTGGACTAGGAATATCCTGACTTATAAGAAATGTCGCATTTTGAGCATCAATAAGCTTTCCTGGTTCAACAAAGTCGCTAACCAGTTTGTGCGCGTATTCATCATTTTTATTTTCATTGAGATATCCAATCATACATTCAATAGCGTCAAACTTATATGCCTTCCCTTTGGAGGTAACTAGTTGAGAGGCATGTTGTCGGTCCACAATGGTCATCTTACAGTAATGACAACCGTCATTTCCATATTCTATGGGTTGAGGAGATGTATTACATGAACCAAGGCTCAATCCGAACAGTATTATTATAGCTATTGATTTCATACCTCTAAAATTTTTTCTACATTTTTTTGTGGTCTCTTATTCCATTCTTTTTTTCCAATAAAAAATGCTAGCGCTGTTATCATCATTCCTACGAACATAAAATATGCCCCTATATGTGGATATGAATCCACATCAAAATTCAGCATTTTTTCATGTCCGAATAACGGTGGTTTATAACTCATTGGTGTACCATCCGGGTTGCTTAGTTTCATAATTGCATGTGGATCGAGATTTGTTCCGTAATCGGTCATCCATGCATTAAAATCGTACATACCCATGATGCCTAGAACAGACATTAGACCAAACCAGCCTATAAACCACCAATAACTTACTTTTCCAAAGAAACCAAGTAACCCTACAAGTACCCCAAGTGCAACCATAATCCCAATAACAGTAGGAAACACATTAAACTCCCACATATCTGCAGGTTTAGGAATGGTTTTCATACCAATATAGTGATTTAAACCATCTATGTTTTGGATGTCAAATTCATTTACACCTTTAATACCGTCTAAATAAATATCCATCCCCAATGGTTCTGGGTATTGAGGGGCTCCTAAAATGATATTCCAAAGTGGAAATTTGAAAAGTGCCAATAATAGAAGTGAGCCCAATATCATTAATATTCCTGCTTTTTTCATCTTGAATTTTTTAGAATTATAATTTAAAAGACGGGAGCAGTCGAAGACTCCCGTCTTTTTGGAAATACTATATATTAAACACTAAACCATCGGTATTTCCAATAATAACTTTTAGTCTTCACCCAAAGACCAACTTAATTCTATATTCGAAGATGCTGGAGAAACACGTACATATCCTTGCATTTCCTGGTGTAAAGCAGAGCAGAAATCGGTACAGTAAAATGGCCACACGCCAACTTGTTTAGGTTCCCAAATTGAAGTTTTGGTTTGACCCGGCATCACTAATAATTCAGAAGAATTCTGGCCGATCATTGCAAATCCGTGAGGTACATCAAAATCTTGCTCGTGGTTCGTGATATGGAAATATACTTTGTCACCTACTTTTACACCTTCAATATTATCTGGTGTAAAGTGACTACGTATAGTCGACATATAAATATGAACTTCATTGCCTTTGCGCTCTACTCTTGCCTGATCTGGACTTAATACCGCATATGGATGCTTATTTTCATCTAATCTATATATCTTTTGAGACTTTGGTGCCAGAATACTAGCAGGTATTCCCGCAGCATAATGGGGTTCCCCATGTGTTGGGAAATCGTAGATCAATTCCATTTTTTCACCAGAGATATCATATAACTGAGCTGAATGCTCCATCTCCGGACCTGTTGGCAAATATCTATCCTTAGTTATTTTGTTCAATGCGACAACGTATTTTCCGAAAGGTTTTCTCGAATTTCCACCTGGAATCATAAGGTGTCCAACTGAATAGAACGTTGGCTTTCTGTCTATTACTTCCCATGAACCTAATTTCCATTTTACCACTTCAGAAGAAATAAAGAAAGTTGTATAAGCATTTCCTTTTCCGTCAAATTCGGTATGAAGTGGTCCTAATCCACCACTTTTAACAGTACCGGCAAGAACATCCTCGAATTTCAAAATTGGAATTCCATAAGCTTCACCGTCAAACTTTTTATTCTCTATTGCGTCTATCATTTTGGTGAAAGAGTGCACCGTTAAATCTGCAGATAATTTACCGTTTCCAATAATATACTCTCCCGTTGGATCTACGTCACAACCATGAGGTGATTTTGGTGTAGGTAAAAAGAATACTGCTCCTGGAACTTTAAGAGGATCTACTGTCAATACTTCTTTTTTCATTGTAGTTGTTCCCATGTGGGTATCCTCGTCGTACAAGTTGTGAGCATAGTTCGCAGGCATTTTAGTACCTCCGCCATTGTTTACATATTCTTCAATTTTCTTCCAGTTTACTGCTGCGATAAAATCTTTATCATTTTGTGAAGCGTTTACTTCTAATAAAGAATTAGCTTCTTCCGTATTGTAAGTAGTAAAGAAGAACCATCCGTGCGATTTATCACGCCCCGGATGAGAAAGATCATAGTCAAAACCAGGCATCATCAATTGGAACTTAATATCCATATGACCACTTTCAGGATCTACACTAATAAAAGACAAGGCTCCTTTGAAATTGCCCTTATAATCCTTTATTGGCATATCTCGCTGAGGGATTGGTACAGAGAAACGTGTTCCTGCCACTACATACTCAGTGTTCTCCGTAATAAAAGAAGAACTATGATTACCGGCACTATTAGGCACCTCTATAATTTCTACGGTCTCGAAAGTTGTAAGACTAATACGAGCGATCCTAGGAGTGTTATTACCATTAATAAATATCCATCTCCCATCCAGCTCTCCATTTGTTTGTGAGATGTCCGGGTGGTGAGAATCGTCCCATGGAATGAAACCATGTGAGGTCTCTAACATAGGTTTTGTTTCTTCAGAATAACCATAACCTGAAGTTGGGAATTGAGAGAAAACAGGAATCTCTTTAAACATTCTTCCTGATGGTAAACCATATACGGTAAGATTTCCGCTATAACCACCAGACATAAATGCATAAAATTCATCTTGTTCTCCTGGTGCAACATACACTTTCTCCGCATTACTGGAATTTAGTGCGCCACCAGAAGATTTACCATTATTATTTCCACAACTTGTGAGGAAGATTACTGCGCTGAAAAGCGCCAAAACTGAACTATAATATATTTTCATTTGTTCTAATTTTATAAGAATTTGTTGATTGTTAGTTTGAAGGAGGTAAAATTACTTTGTCGACTACATGGACAATTCCGTTTCCGGCATCAATGCTTGCAATAATCTTTGCACCACCTACATATACATCTTCACCTTTTACTTCTACAGTGGTACTTTGATCGTTTGCCTGACCCAATTTCTTAAACTTCTTTAAAAAATCTTTGGAATAATTTCCTGCTGTTACATGATGCTTTAAAATATTAGCGAGTGCATCTTTATTCTCTGGTTTTAAGAGGTTTTCTACAGTTCCTTCAGGAAGTGCATTAAACGCTTCATTTGTAGGTGCGAATACCATTAATGGACCTGCATTTACCAGAACATTTTCTAAACCCGCCGCCTGAACCGCAGCTACCAAAGTAGTATGGTCGGGTGATTTCATCGCTATTTGCAACACATTAGGGGTTGAGTTATCGTCTTCAATAAAAGCTTGTCCCTGATTGTTTTCTGAAGTTGATTCTACCGTTGAAGAAGTTGTTGCTGCATTCTGAGTTGTCTCGTTCTTACAACTACTTATTGTAAAGAGGACAACTAACAATGCAATTGCTTTTTGAAATTGGTTGATTTTCATGGTAAGTTTAGTTTAATGTTCTAAAATATTCTAAAATATCACGTGCCTGAGCTTCGGTCATGTTCTGATTTGCCATTGCAGCCCCATTAAACTCTATTAACAGGTCTTTTGCGCATTGATCTTCCTCTGCCATCAGCTTAGGATCCAGAATCATATTCATTATCCACTCCGGACTTCTTCGTTTTAAAATTCCTGTAGGAGATGGACCTATAAAACGCTTGTCAATTTTATGACAAGCGGTACAATTCGTTTTAAAAAGATTTGCACCTCTGTCAACCATTGCTTGATCTACGGTTGCACCTAACTCAACATTTTTTATTTTACCTACTCCTTTATTATCAAGTGTAATACGCTGCGAGGCTGGAACTTCATTTGAAGTAGGAGCTTCCGTTTTGGTTTCGACCTTTGGTTTTTGGCCAATGCTAATTTTTTCTTCTTTTTTCTCTTCACCTCCACCACAGCTTATAAGTGCTAGTGTGAAAAGTATTGTCATGGATTTTAGGAAATATTTCATTGCTATGATTGTTTAATATTATGGATCAAAAATAGTACTGAGATTATTCTTAAAATATGACCTTCGTCATATTCGGGTATTTTTCAGCGTTTTTTTCATTGGAGCAACTTCGGAAGTAATAGCACTAGAAGAAGGATTGATTACATTGTATACTTTTCCGAAGTAAAAGCGAGTAAAAGAAAATTAAATTGAATGGCTGGAGCTGAATATTACTCAATAGTATAACCTACTCGTGTAATACTAAAAATGGAACTTTGGTATGATAACTTATCTTTTCAACCGTTGGATGAAATAGAATGCGCTCAAAATAATTAAGGTTTTTGGCAACCATAGCGATCATATCCACTTTTGTAATTCTCACATATGTTTCTACGGCATCATCTATATTTTCATTCGTTATAAAGTAAAAACTATGTGGTTTTCCCTCTAAATAGTCTTGTAAATGTGCTCTGTTCTTTTTCTGAAAAACACTCAGATCTCTTATCTTTTTAGAGATATACAACACATTTATCTTCACTTTTTTTAATTTCAGAATATCTGAAAGACTATTCAATACCTTATCGGTATAATTAATATTGAAATCGGTAGGAAAAACAATATTACTGGGGTCGCAGTATTTTGCGTTTTCCGGAATTACTAATATGTTGCATTTTACACGTTTAATCACATCTGCAGTATAGCTTCCCAGTGCCGTATCAAGTAATTTTGAAGCACCCTTAGTGCCCATCACGATGCAATCAATTTGTTTATGATTAACATTTTTTCTTATTGCTTCAATAAACTGGATTGATTCATGTATCCCGTGATGCTTGTGTTTTTTATTTTTGAACTGATTCTGAATTCTCTTTATTAAGACTTCTAATTTTTCCGAAGCTCCCGAAACAACAGATTGATCGATCACTAATTCGGATGCTACAAATAAAGCGCTGTTCTCAAATTGATCTTCCGTAGAAACGTGTAAAAAATAAAATTCTGCCTCAATATCCTTAAAAAAGTTCAAGGCATATCGAATGGCATTTTCAGAATTTTCGGAAAAATCGGTTGGAAATAATATCTGCTTCATGTGTATTAATTGTAATGAAGCAAATCTATAAGGTCAATCTAAGCTAAAGAATGATAATAATCAGTTTTGGAATAAAATTACTCCATAGACTCTAAAGCCGAAAGATCCAGTATCTTAATATTTCGCCCTTCTATCTCTATAATACCGTCTTTTTTAAAGCCCGATAACGTACGAATAAGGCTCTCGGTAGCAATTCCCGCAACACTCGCAAGGTCATGTCGAGATATTTTTATGGCCTCCTCAGGTTTTTTACTCATAACTTCCGCAAATTGAAGGATAGTGTTAGCTGTCTTTTTACGCACAGATCCATAGGCCATTTGCAGCAGTTGCCCTTTTACTTCGGAAAGATTTTCGGCAAGTACATTCATTAGTTCTAGTGAAACATTTCTATTAGTTTTTAGCACCTCTACCAAGTCATTTTTTGATACAGCAGCAAGTTCTGAATCTTCTACCGCCGTTGCGCTCTCCTGATAAGGAGATACCAAATCAAGAGAAGAAAACCCCAAAAACTCATCCGCTTTATGAAGATTCGTAATAAGCTCCTTACCATTTATATCCATCTTATGACTTTTTACAACGCCCTTGAGAATTAAATAGATATTATTTGAATGCTCACCTTGCTCATATACAAACGTTCCTTTTTTACATTTTAACAGCTTTCCATGGTCATCAAAATAATTTTTTAGATCATTGAGATCTCTTAAGGAGTCCTCATCCTTCTTGAGTCTATCAAGCTTATCGGTCTTCCCTAGCAATAGATGGGCCTTCGCTAGTCTACTCTCTATCGCACTTAAGAGCTCATCCTCTTCAAAGGGTTTTGTTATATAATCGTCTGCTCCCAAATCCATCCCCTTCCTAATTTCTTTGTGTTCTGTTTTCGCTGTTAGGAAAATAAAAGGGATATGACTAGTAGCCGGATTGCCAGAAATTCGTTCCAATACTCCATATCCATCCAACTCCGGCATCATGATATCGCAAACAATGATATCGGGTTTATGAATACCCGCAAGTTCTACACCAATTTTACCATTGGGCGCAGTATAAACATTATACTTTTCTAATTCCAGCAATTCCGCAGTATTCTCTCTTAGCGCTGTATCGTCTTCTATTATTAATACTGTTTTCATTTAAGAATTATTTGAGTTTAAAGGAACTTTTATACTAAATACACTACCTACATTTTCCTCACTTTCAAATGTAATCGTGCCTCCAAGATTTTCTAAATGGCTTTTTACAATGTTTAAACCAATTCCTGTTCCCTGTATTAACAAAGCATTTTCAGCCCTAAAATACCTATTGAACATATACTTTTTTTCTGAATCCGGAATTCCTATTCCTTCATCTTTAATTTCAATTGTAAGTTGATTGTTTTCAAAAGTAAAGTCAATATCAACTGTAGAATATTCGGGTGAATATTTAATAGCGTTATTCACTAAATTTACCATTATTAGTTGAAGAATATTTTCATCGAAATCGATATATATTTCGTCAATATTGTTAGGATAATTGATCTTCTGTCCGTCTTTTAGTAACATATTAGCATCATACACGACTTCATTAATTACCTTGCTTATAGGGAAATTTGAAAATTTATAAGCTTGATTGCCACTTTCTAAGCGCTCCACCGATAAAAAGTCGGTTAAAATATTATCCAGATACTTTACCTTGCTTCTAATAGTTTTTATATGTTTATTTCTCTTGTCTTGCTGCTCGGACTCGGTATACCTTTCAAGTAGATTTATAGACGAAAAAATTCCACTTAATGGCGTTTTAAACTCATGAGATACCAACGAAAGAAACTTCGTTTTTAAATCATTTAGTTCTCTTTCTTTAACAAGCGCTTCACTTAGTTGTCTTGTTCTTTCTTTAACGGTATTCTCAAGTTTTTGAGTGTATTCAAAACGTTCAGAAATATCCAATATAATGGCCACAAACATTTGTTTATCACCAATCATAGATGACTGTAGATGCACCTCGACCGGATAGAGAGAACCATCCTTTCTTTGATGAAAAGTTTCAAAATCGAGCTTCTCTATCGTCTTATCCAAAAGAGGGATCAATAGCTCCCGAAATGAAGTTTCGTCGAAGTCGGGTTTAATATCGACTGGAGTAAAATTTTTAAGCTCTTCTAATGAATAGCCAATATTTATCTGAGCTCCTTTATTGACGTTTGTGAATCGTAAGGTTTCGGAATCAAAAATGAAAATTTCGTTAAGAGATTCATTAAAAATATTAGACCATTGACGCAGCTCCTGTTCCATTTCCTTACGTACCGAAATATCACTCACCAATGCCATAATATATTGAGAGCCATAAATTTCAAAAGGGTTTAAGCCTGCTTCAACAGGAATTTGCACACCATCTTTTGTTAGACCATACAAATCTCTACCGTGACCCATTTGGCGAGTATTTGACTTCTTTAAAAAACCGTTAAAATGTCCGTCGTGATTTTTTCTGTATTGCTTCGGAATTAAGAGCTCAAGTGGTTTCCCTATCAATTCGCCTTCAGCATATCCAAACATCTCGTTTGCCGCTTCATTTGAAGCAACAATTTCCTGTTTTATATTCACAATTATAATTCCTTCTGAAATCGCTTCAGAAAGTAATTTAAAAATATTACCCTTTTTTTCTTCAAAAACCTTCATTATTCAAAAATACTGATTTAAAACAGTTGGGGAAACTGATATTTATCATAATTAGATATAGCTATCCTTATTAGTTTTATCATTTATAATATGAAGTGATAACATTATGGAAGAGATGGAAAAATTACATGTCCTGTTTTATCAAAAACTCGGCGAACTATTTTACGCCATCGCTGCGAGTGATAAGATAGTAAGAAAAGCAGAATATAAGGCACTGCAACAAATGGTCTTACTGGAATGGAAAAATATGGACGACTATAAAGATTCATTTCAGGAGGATGCAGCCTATCAGATTGAAATTGTATTTGATTGGTTCGAATATGATAACCTTGATGCAAATGAATGCTTCAAGAGCTTTACAGAGTTCTACAAACAAAACACCTCCCTGTTTAGTAAGGAAAGGAAAAAATTGATCTGGAAAACAGCGAATGTTATAGCAAATTCTTTTTCAGGAATGAACAAGTCGGAACTTATTATGCTTGGCAGACTGAAGCTTCTTTTTAGCTAGTATGAAATAACAATTGTGCCCTTTATATTTTTCTGTTTTTTAATAAAGAATATTATCCAAAGTCCAATCCAATCGTTTTTCCATCATTGTAAAATTGCAGTCTGAAAAGTAAATCTCATACATTTCTCTTCGGAAACCCGATAGTTCCGAAAAACTATAATTATGTAAATGAATATTTCGGGATATTCTCTTGAGTTGTTTCTTTTCTGAATCACCTTTGAAGAGTTCATATAATTTATCGAATGTCTCCTTCGGGACTTTAGACTGAATCATGGCTAGTTCCTCTTCGGTCTCTTTATTATCTGCATTTGCGCAAGCTAAAAGAATATACAGTTGCAGTTCTGTTTTGCTCCATTTTTCGTGTTCTTTTTTCATTTTTCAGAAAGAATTTATTATGATTAATAGTTAGTTATTGTTTCATCTCAACGCGAATTAGGCGAATAGTTTCTGTTTTGCTCAAGTTCACTACCGAATGAGGCGCTTCCGGATCTTTGTACATTGTAAATGGCATAGGTAATGGTTCCGGCAGCTGACGTGAATCAAAAGTTACGTTTCCTTCACCATCATAATCAATAAAATCACCAGCTTCCTGAATGTATAAAACACTTGGCCATCGATGGTGATGTAGCGCCTCTTTTTCGCCTAGTACCAAAGTAACTTCTAACACTCTCACCTTGTCATTCTCCAATAATATTTTATGGTTTTTTGGGGCAGCAATAACAGCATCCAGTTCAGAGGGCCAATCGAGGGGATTTCCTGTTTTGTAAAGTAACTACTGGTTCGATTTATTTTCTTGTGAGTATGCGCCCACTAAAGTTACAAATATCGCTATTAAAACAAGCTGGTTTTTAAGTGTTTTCATAATTTCTAAAATTTAATTCATTATTAAACTCCTTTTTTTATATCGAATAGATACAAGTTCTGCTATAAAATAGTCACTCACACTGCTTTTGTAAATGATTTCAATATTTGTCAACCAATCCACATTCTTTTTGGTTAAGTTTTTTACTATTTTTTTTATTAATTATTTTATAGCAATTGCTGCACTTGAGGGTCCTGCTAATGGCATTAATTCAGTGGATGAAAAGCCTATTTTTTTCGCCCATCGGTTAAAATCATTAAAGGAATTGTTGCAGGCAAAAGCTATAAAATGATTGCAGATGATCTTTTTGTATCAATCAACACCATACGCTCGCACATAAAAAATATTTACAAGGCTTTAGGTATAAATAGTAAAGCAGAATTGATTAGGAAATCCTATGATAACAAGATATAACTACAATAAGTATCTATCCCGGCTCTTGTTCCGATCCACTTTCAAGCTTAACAAGACCTTTAAATGCATCATAAACAGTATTTCCTTCGTATAAGACCTTATAAACTTCACGTGAGATTGGCATATCTACGTTATAATCCTTAGACAATTCCATCACAACCTTGGCCGTCTTTACCCCTTCAGCTACTTCCGACATTTCTTCGATAATCTGTTCAAGGCTCTTACCTCGACCTAGTTCAAATCCCACATGGTGATTTCTACTCTTAGAACTTGAGCAAGTAGCAACAAGATCTCCCATACCGGCAAGTCCGGCAAAAGTTCTTCGTCTTCCCCCCATGGCAGTTCCCAGTCTGGTTAATTCCGAAAGTCCTCTAGTGATTAGAGCTGCTCTGGTATTGTCTCCGGCATTTGCGCCGTCACCCATACCGGTAGCGATCGCCATAATATTTTTTAAAGCACCGCCCAATTCACAACCAATAACATCGGTGTTTGTATAAACCCTGAATAATCCTGTACTAAATACTTGTTGCAGGTTTTTTGCTATCGTTTTATCGACCATGGCAATAACTGCAGCAGCAGCCTGCCCCGAATGTATTTCTTTGGCAAGATTAGGCCCTGTTAATACGCCAGCAGGATGACCGGGAAGTTCTTCAGCGATAATTTGGGTCATTCGCATTTTTGTTCCCATTTCTAATCCTTTGGATAAACTAACAATAGGAATCCAAGGCCTAATAAATGGCTTGGCAGCTCGTAAAACTTCGCGAAAATGTTGGGACGGAACTCCCATAACAATCACATCGGCATCTTTTACGGTATCTTCAATAGACGTTGAAGCCTTTAATGACTTGTGTAATTTGGCCCCAGGTAGGTATTTGGTATTGGTATGTTCTTCATTAATCTCTCGTACCGTTTCTTCATTTCGCGCCCACAATGTGGTAGCACAATTTTTAGCAGTTAAGGAAGCAACTGTGGTCCCCCACGATCCTCCCCCAAGTAATCCTACATTTAATTTCATCGATTCATCGTTTTTAATGGTTAGTAATTTACGATCAACTATTAATTCTCCAACTCCTCTACAAACATATTTCGTACGTCTTCGATATGTTGGTTAAGGTTTTTAACTTTCCAAAGTGAAGTGTCAACGGGATCTAATACTACAACTTCAATATGAGTAGGTTTTAGCATGCTGGAACCTTTTGGCATAGCCATATAGGCATTCTTGATCACTACCGGGATAATCGGCACCCCGGCCTGCATCGCCATATGAAAAGCACCTTTCTTAAAAGCACCTAATTCTTTACTCCCGCTTCTTGTGCCTTCAGGAGCAATAACAACAGATATACCATTTTTTAACGCATCTACAGCAGGTTGCATAGCCGCTATTGCCTTAGACTTGTCGGCTCTATCCACATAAATTGCACCAAGTGCTGTAAAAATTGGCCCAACAGGCGTTCTTTCTAGTTCCTTTTTTGCAACCCCTGTTATATTGTTTCTTATTAATTTCATTAGAATGAAAAAATCTGCAGCACTTTGATGATTGAAACAAAATACGGCTGGTCTTATTTCTTCCAGATTATGTTTTCCTTTTACGGCAATTTCTAATCCGGCTAGTTTAGTTCCTAGGTCTCCAATACTTGCAAAAGTGGCGTTGGCAGCTTCTCTTCGCGACATGGTGATCGCTCCTCTAATTAATCCTCTTACTGCAGAAGGATAAATACTAGCAACCGCTAATCCAGTACGAAAACCATTCACAACAGGTTTTCCAACAGGTTCTTCAAATCGCAAAATAGGCCATTCATTTTCAAATGCAACTTGCGATAACGCGCTATCAGGATTTGTTGCTATGGGGTTTCCAACGATTTCCAATAACGGATAATCTTCAATACTATCTGTGTAAAAATAACTTTTTGAAAGATCTACATCATGCTTCTTTGCAAAGTTTCTCGCCGCTCTAGCCTTTCCTTCACCCCAACACATTTCAGCAACTCTACCCGTAAATTTCCCTTTACGAACCTCCATTTTTGTACAGTACACATCTTTAATCCCCAACTCTTTAGCAATGGGTTCAATTTGATATGAAGTCGCTGCAGAGATAATCACTATTCTATGTCCCCTATCCAGGTGACTTGCAATAAGTTCTCTGGATTCAGGATAAATTGTAGTTGCCAGGAAATCGTTATAGACGCTTTCTCCTAATTCGGCAAATACTGATTCTGGTATTCCCTTAACTCCAACCGCTGCGATTTTAGTTAGTATTTCAAAGTCACGATTTCCGGCTGAGAAAACTAAGGCCGTAGCAAATTGTGTTAAATATTCTTTTACCGAGGTTTTTCCGCTAAATAATCGGGTTTGCATAAATTTCTTAGCAGAAAAATCATTAATCAAGGTTCGGTCCATATCAAAAAATGCTGTGATATGTGGCCCTTCTTCTTGTTTTTTCGTTTGCTTCGGAAGTAATCCGTCTCCAGATTCCGGGACTCTTGTTTTTTCCGAAGAGATCCCAGTAATTAACTTCAAATCGGGCATTACTTCAATTCTCTTCAGAAAAGCTAGGCGTTCAGATATATCTTCCAACTGAAGCATCCAATCGTCTAATCTATTGTAATCAAGTTTACGTTCTACAGGTGTTAACTTGGAGTTTTTCGCAAATCGCAATGCATTTGTCAGGAAAGGTTTCGACACACTGTCAAGCCTCGTAATTCTAGACTGCCAGTGCAATTCTTTCCCTTTGAACATACAAAGTTCTATAAAATCCTCATCCTTGAATTCATCATCAGTATCCCAATTATTAAGGGAATGGCAAACAATTTTATTCGCTTCCAAATAGGATAATAAAATGGCACGGGAAACAAAAAGATTCTGTTTCACTAATAATCCGGAAATGTCACCATTCGGATTAGTGAGTATTTGTCGCCAATTAGGATCGAAACGCTTTAATTCATCCTCAATTTCGGTACTAAATTTTGCCTTATTGGTATAAAAGAACTCGAATTTAAATAAATTACGAAGCTCCATGATCTCTTTCCAAAAGTTAAGAATTCTATTTTCTGAATGATCATTCTTAATCTTAACCAAGGCCATTTCGATAAAAGCACGGTGGTATAAATGTCCCGAAGCCATGTTGGCATAATAGGTAGCAGGCAAATATTCTGAAGCCGCCAAACTATATTGTGCTCGCTGCCCTGCCCGACTTTTCTGAACGATCCCAGCTGCCATTAAAAGATTCAAGGCTGTTTGAATGGTTACCCCAATCTTATTTCCTCTATCTATTAGTACATCCGCTTTTTTCTCGCCGATATAGGTCATTAATTTATTGACCTTGTATTCAATTTCCTTTTTAGTTAGTGCAAAATCATTCAACAGAACATTGCAAACCAAAGAAACTGTGGTGACAGGAGTAATCGTATTGGCTTTATGAATCAATTCGAAAGCAAAACGAGGAAGCGTGTTTTTATCTGAATAGCTATCTTCCTCCAAATCGGGAATAATCGCATTGAGATGTTCATCAACTTCTACTGGCTCACCAAATCGGATGGCCGCACGTCCATAATCATGTCCAAGTTTCCGAACGTAAGTAACCGCCTCCATTACATTCTCAGATTTCTTGGCGTTCCCTTTACCTTGTTCGGTCATTTCCTTTACATCCGGAATAAGGTCATAAACAATAGAAACAGGCACATACTTTATGTCTCTGGAACTTTGTTTCCGCCCTTCCATAATGTATTTCAGAATCCCCATTTGAGGATAAATAATCTTTCCTGTTCGCGATCTTGTTCCTTCAATATTCCATGTAAGATGATCACCTTTGTCAATAATTGTAGATATATAATGCCGCAATGCTGCTTTATAAATCACATTATCTTTGAAACTACGGCGGATAAATATTAGGCCGGCATGATTCCCTAGTTGTTTTAAACCTGGAAACGCAAGGTTAGATCCACCAAAAGAATAAGGAACTGGCATACCAAATCGAGCAAGAGTGGAAATTAGAACCAAGGTGTCCAAATAGGTTTTATGTGTCATTATAAATGCTACCGAATTGGTGCGCATTAACTTCATGAGGTTTTTTATACCCTTCGGATCTACATCAATATTATCGCTATAGGCACGTGACAAAATATAATTAAAGCCCTTAACCGATAACAATTTTGCCATTGGGTGTTGTTGCGTATACAACTCTTTTATATACCCGATAGCCTCTTTTTGCACATCGCCGATGTCCATATCAAGCTCTCCGGCAAGTTTTAATAGCGCATCTTGAAATTTAGGATGGTCAATAATATGATCCATAGGACTTTGATTAACTTCTTAGGTAATTGATTTTTTCTTTCTGAATAATAAGTTTCTGTTACTCCAAAAATAAGGATATAAAAAACGTTCTATATTAGTAGTCACATCTTTAATTTCCTTCCCACGAATATTGGCGCTTAATGCATTTGCCGTTATAAGAAGCACACTAGCATTTGCTCCCATACCCGAATGACTACCAAAAACTTCTATATTTTTTATATTGCTTCGGAAAGTTTCGGCTTCCATACAATGTTTCCATGGTACCAAACCATCCGTTTTAGTGTAAATACAGGTCACGGGAACTTCCGGAATTGGTTCTAATTCAGCCAAAAACCGTTCGTTTCTCTCCTTGAGTGATTTTCCTCTAAAGAATTCCAACAGTCCATAAACAGGTGTCTTCATATCCATAACTCCCCAAATTGGAGATCCAATAGTGATGATCTGCTCTATCTGATTTGGATGTCTGTTTGCCATAATCTTCGCAAAGATACCGCCGCCACTCCATCCTACGATGCTCACCTTTTCTTTGTGAATTTCGTAAATATCGTCCAATTTCTCTTCCAATCTTGGAATATAATGCGATTTTACCATATTAAAACCCATTTCCCATTTGTAAGTTGTAAAGCCTAATGATTTTAGATATCGTCTCACAAAGGAAGTCGAAAAATCATCGCCCAAATATGGTGGAATTAATAACACAGGTTTTCCTTCTCCCTTAATTCGCTTCGGAATAAAAGGATAAATACAATAAATAGAACTCCATTCGATCAAGGATCTACCTTCCATGATCATATTGAACAACGGTGGCTTCGGAATTTTTTGATTGATTAATACTATTTCCTTTTTAAACCGCTCGATCAATGCTTTAAGATACTTATTCTTAGCAGTTTCATCTTTTTCAGAAACAAACAGACCCAAACTCTCCAACATCATTACCAGGGTTACATAATCCCGGCTAGGGCCAAGTTCATCACAAACACGTACACATTCGTCAAACAAAGCTTCTATGTGATCGTCTTCTGCCTGCCTTAAATTTTCTATAAAATCTAAAATGAATGGGCTGTTAGGATGACTATTAAATCTTTCAGAAATATATTTCTTAGCTTTTGCAAACGTCATTCCTCCCATAACTCCAAGAGAAATTGAAAATCGTGCAAATGCTTTATACAACACTTTTTTTTCTTCCATTAATTTTTTTAATCGTGAATGCGTTCCTTTAACCAATTAAGGATATCCGTTTCAACTTCTTCACTATTTGTTTCATTCAGCATTTCATGTCTCCCACCTTCATAAAGATGAAAAGTAAGATCATTAATTCCGGTTTTCTCATACTGATTCACCACTCTTTTTACGCCTTTTCCCATCTCTCCAACAGGGTCTTTATCACCAGAAAAAATTAGAACAGGAAGATCCTTTGGGGTAGCTTTAAAAGCATCCTCTTGGTTTAGGTATTTACTGTTTTTTATTACATCCTGAAATACACCTAAAGAAAAATTCTCTACTCTATATGGATCTGCTTCAAACAAATCTACCTGCGCTTCATCGGTGCTCAACCAATCCAGTTTAGTACGATTTGGCTTAAATTTTTTATTAAATTCATCAAAAAAGAAGGATTTTAAGACCGAATTGCCTCTTGTTCTTCCTCTAAAAGCAACAACTGCCTTGGTACTAAGTAAGCCTATGTTCCCTAAACCTTTTATAAAACTCGCAGTACCAGATAATATAAGCGCATCCAATTCATCCCCATATTGAGTAACATATTTCCTACTAAGTAATGAGCCCATACTATGCCCAAATAACACGAACTTAGCACCAGGATGATTGACTTTCATTAGCTCTGCAAGCTCATGCATATCCTCAACTACATCTACAAAATAATCACTTCCTTCATAATAACCGAAGAGTCTTTTTATTTCGGCTGTTTTTCCGTGTGCTCGATGGTCATTGGCATATACTTCGTATCCTACATTTTGCAATTTATGTGCAATAGAATCGTAACGTCCGGCGTATTCGCCTATCCCGTGAGAAATTTGAACAACCCCTTTAAATGGAACATTCTTATTAGCCGTCCACCTGTAATAACAAATGGTCTCTCCATCCTTGGAAGAAAATGTATTGGTCTTATAATGCATTATTATCTTTCTAAAAAGGCAGTAAGTAGTTTCATAAACTTTGTCGTATTTGCCTTGCTTCCGGTGAGTTTTATTCTACCTTGAATTTGAAGTTCTTCTAGCAGGAGCTTACCTTTATACAGCTGATATAAGTTCTGATCTTCAATCTCAATCAATACTTTTGGATTCAGGTTTTTCTTTTTCTTTATTTCCGCTTTTTCTTCGGAAAGATCCAACTCCCAATTTTCAGTAGTGGCACCCTGACTAATTTCTAAATGATATTGCCCCTTATATTTTTTCTGAAGTGTAGGATTTTCTTTAAAATATTTCTTCAATGCAGCAAAGAAGGGAGTACTTTTACTTTTTGCACTACCCGACTTTTGAACCGTATTTTTCTTTTTTCCTGCTTTCTTAATCAAGGCTTCCAATTCATTCGCAGATTCTCGAATATATCTGGAAAACTTATCTGCATCCGGCATTGTTTTCGTATCAGAAGTAGTTGTAATACTAACCTGTCCGTTATAACTAAATGCAGCAATAATTAATCCGAAGCCATCTACAACAGGTGTAAGTCCGAAAATAGACACTACCTTATGTCCATTTAAGTAAAGAAGCCCTCTAGGCCCTGGTACATTGGTGATCGTCACATTGAACGGCGGTCGGTGCAGATCTTTAATATTGTATTTAATGTAGAGTCCGGCAGCAAGATTCGCCAATCCGAACGGTACTGCATCGGCCATCTTTGCCAATGTTTTTGCACCCATCGCATTATGTCGGGATTTTCCTAACATAGTCTGCTCCTGAATATACTCCAATCGCTCTAACGGATCTTCGATATGAGTTGCCAATTGAATCATCATATTGGCAATCTGATTGCCCATTTTTGTGTCACTTTTCGAGCGTATTGAGATAGGCACATTGGCAACTAAGGGCTGCATTGGCAAGCGTTCTCTTTCTTCCAAATAACGTCTAATCCCTCCTGCGCAAATCGCAAGAATAATATCGTTGATACTACCCCCCATCATTTTCCGAAGTACATTGATACGATCAAAAGATAAAATTGCCGTTCCCCATGTTCTTTTTGCTGAAATGGAACCGTTAAAAATTGTGATCGGAACAGGATAAGTAGCCGAATTAAACTCCTTCTGAATACTAAGTGTTTTAGCAGCCTTATTCTTTATAAACGAATACACAGTTTCCCCAATCGTCTTAGGAATTTTAAACGGATTCTTCAAAAACCCATACCCACTTTTCAATAGCAAACTCAATTCATCCGGAAGCGGCTCCGGGTCGTATGGCATAGGAACTGCCCTTTTTTTGCCTTTTTCATTTTCATCACTATCATATAAGACACCCATGATTCCAACGCCCGATCTGCCATCGATCATCACATGATGCACCTTGGTAATGATGGCTACAGATCCTTTCGGCACCTGTGCGATCTCATCCAGGCCTTCAATAAAATGAACAGACCATAACGGCCGGCGAAGGTCCAAAGGAGCACTAAAAATAGTAGAAGTTAGCGATCTCAAAGTTTTCCAGTTCGATGGATCCGGTAACTTGATGCGATTTAAATGCAGGTCAATATCAAAATTCGGATCATCCACCCAATAAGGATAATCCAAATTCATAGGAACACTTAGAAGTCGCTGCCTGAATTTTGGCAGCATATGTAACTTAGAAGCTACAATCTCTTTGAAATCTTTATATTTTAAGGAGCCTTCAACTATGTTAAGTGTTGCGATATGCATAGGACTCGTTGGAGACTCTGCATATAGAAAAGCCGCATCGGAACCAGAAATTTGATGAATGGAAGAATCTAATGCATCTTGAACGATGTCCTTCAAATCAATTTTTTTTGCCATAACAGTACCCGCTTAAGCGGGAATAATTAAAAAATTAAGCGTAAAAAGTGTTTTTATACATGAATCTAGCAATATACATCATTTATTATATACTATGCGTGCATAATTGTTAGAATTTTTCAGAAATGAATTATTCATTAATAACAGGCTTCGCAAGTGTTAGAAAATTATCAATTTTAACGTTGGTAGCCTTGAGGTCAAACATTAAGCTGTAAAGTCCGAAAAAGGTTCGATTCATATATATAAAATGACGGGAGCCCCTGTTCGCGTTGAGACTTCTAATTTTAGAGCTCTTCATATAACGTTCACCTATCGAAGCTATTTCAGCAAAAAAACCAGGATTTGAAAAATCAAAATTTTCATGATTAAATGGTTGGGTAAACAAGGTGAGCACGTCGTGAAAAAGTGTAGTGAAGAAAGTGATTTCTTCATCCGTATCTCCTTTTCTCAAAATTTCCAGTTCGTATAATTTTTCATTGAACCGTTTTGGATCTTCAATAACTTCAGGCTTCAATAGTTCAAAATATGGAGCATAAAATTCTTCGGGCAATGCCTTCATACAACCAAAATCGAGCACAATCAATTCCGCATTTTCAGAAACCAAAAAGTTACCCGGATGTGGATCTGCATGTACTTTCTTCAGAATATAAATCTGGTACAAATAAAAATCCCAAAGTGCCTGTCCAAGTTTGTTAGCTAGTTTCTCGTCAGTATTTTTTTTGGTGAATTCAGACAAATGTATACCATCCATCCAGTCCATCGTAATAATCTTATCTGACGATAAATGTTCATAATACTCCGGAAATAATAAATTGGAAATATGCTTGCAACTTTTCACTACCTCCTTACTTTGCTCGATCTCTAACAAATAATTGGTTTCTTCGAACAATTTGTTCTCAACTTCTTTAAAGTAAACATCCGAATGTTCCCCTTTTATATTAAACATCTTCATTGCAATGGGTTTCACAATGGCCAGATCTGAAACTATGCTGTCTGCCACTCCGGGATATTGAATTTTAACCGCCAATATTTTACCGTCTTTTTCAGCCTTATGCACTTGCCCTATGCTAGCAGCATTAATTGCATCTGCAGAAAAAGAATCGAAGATCTCTGAAGGAAATTTACCAAAGGACTTTTTAAAGGTTTTTAATACTAAAGGAGCCGATAATGGTGGCACCGAAAACTGTGAAAGTGAAAATTTTTCAACATAGGCCTGAGGCAGAATATTTTTTTCCATGCTCAGCATTTGTGCTACTTTTAATGCACTCCCTTTTAAGCCTTTCAAGCTATCATAAATATCGTTGGCATTCGATTCATCCAAACGATCTTTGGCTTCGGTTTCCGGATTGACCATCTTATCCCCGAAATATTTAATATAATTCACACCTACTTTCGCCCCTGTCTGTACAAGCTTGGAGGCTCTTTGAATTTTCGAAATAGGTATGTTTTTTGCAGTTTTCATTTATGAATTTTAATTGGATTGAAATTTCTCTTTATATAGAAACTTCCCAAGATCAATTATATTATTGAGCGATCGTGTATCTAGCAATTCTAATCCGGTATTCAATGATTTTTCGATGAGAATATCTGTTTTTTCGAAAGCTGGTGAAGTATCATCCATCCAAAATTTAAGTGTCAACAACATCTGAACCCATGAAGACTCACGAATGGTTGTTTTCTGAATTTGTTCCAAACTATCTACATTTAAATTTAGACTTTGAAGATCCAGACTATCAATATAACTAGTAAAACTCTCTTTCAAATTAGAAAGAACTGTAAATGTTTTCCATTGATTTCCGTAACCATCAAGTATAAATTTTACGAATTCTCTGTTGAGTGACAGATTTTCGAAAAAGGTAAAGTACACACTTAGCAGTTTATTTTTCTTGTCGAAATCTGCATAATCCCCGGATTGCTCTAACATTTCCACCGCAGTATCAAAAAGCACTTTAAAAACCTCTTGTTCTAAATTAAAAAATGAATCGAAACTACTATAAAATAAAGCTTTTTGAAAATTATAATGTTTAGCAAAATCCTCAACAGACTCAGGTTTGTCATCATGTTCAATGACATACTCCATGTAAAAAGCTATAATTTCAGTATCTGATACCTTTTTCTTCCTGCCCATCAAGTAAATTTTATACTTCAAAAGTACAAAACCTTAACGGTAAATGCTTCAAACGGAAGCTGCATTTATGTATGGTTAAAATACTAATTCCGAAGTGAGAAAATTCAGAATAAAAAAACCGGGTCACATTAAAAATGTAACCCGGTTTCAACTTAACTAACCAATTATGAAAAAATCTCTCGTCTTATGCGATTAACTTTGTAAAACGTTTTTTACTAAGTTGAATCTGACCTTTAAAACCATCCAAAGCGTCAAATACAATATTCTGTTGCGCTGAAGCCAATTTTAAACTTTCTTTGATAGCTTTTTTAGTAACTGTTTGCCATTGCTCTGCCACTTCAATCGTGTCTGTGATTACAACTTCTGTGGTCGCTAGTGCCTTTCCATTTACTTTTGCTGCTATATCTTTAGTAGTGCTAACCATATTGTTAACCGCTCCTTTTACTGAATTCTTCTTGTTCATTTTTATATAATTTTTCAATTATTAATAGAAAATAATCTGTTATAAATTATCCTTTATTACTTTTTAGCCGCAACTACTACCGCTTGTTTTTTCCAATCTTGAACATCTTCGATTGTAATATTCGAAGCTCCTGCAGTTACAATTTGGTCCATTTTCTTCTCTGTAACTTTTGCAAGTTCAGTGAATGTTTTAACTCCGTTGTTATTAAAAACTACTTCAGTTTTAGGCCCAATTCCGTTGATCGTTTTCAAATCATCCTTTACTGAAACTTTTACTGTTGTTGTTTTAACCTCAGCTTTCACTTCCTTAACTTCCTTCTTTGCTACTTTTGGAGCTGCTACTTTTTCAGCTTTCTTAACCACTTTTGGAGCTACTACTTTATCAACTTTTTTCACTGCAACTTTCACAGCTTTCTTTGCTGGAGTTGCTTTTACAGCTTTCTTCGCAGTTGATTTCGCTTTAGGTGCAGTTTTCGCTTTAACAGTTTTCGCTTTAGCAGTAGTCGTTTTTGTAGACTTCTTTGCAGCTTTTACTTTAGTTGCTGTTTTCGCTTTAGTTTTAGTTGCTGTTTTCTTAGTATCAGCTTTAGCTTCTTTTACCGTTGCTTTTGCTTCTTTTACTACAACTTCACCCTTATTAATGATCCTAGCAGCTTGCTCTAATACATCTCCTTTTACCTCATTAATTTTAGCTTCTCCTTTAGTTTTCAATTTTGAAGCAGTTTCCATAACTTCTCCTTTTACGTCATTAAATTTCGCCATACCTTTAGTTTTAAGATCAGTTGAAGTTTTTTCAACTTTCTTCACTACCGGGTTTTTTGAAATCTCACCAGCAATTTTCATTGCTTTTTTAGTTACAGGATTATTAAATGCGAAATCTTGTACTTTTTCAACTTGAGCATCAAACTCAACAAGATCTTTCATTCTTTTAGTTCCAGTCACTAACTGTCCTTTTAAAGCTTCAGCTGTATCGAACACCATATTGATTTGTGCTTCTCTTACGTTTTCAGACTTCTTGATTAATTTAGAAGCCAATTTTTGCCATTTCTCACCATTTTTTACTGTAGTGTCGATAGCAGACATAGATGCGTTTACTAATTCAGAATTAATCTTCTTTACAACATTTGTTGATTTCTGAACTTTTTTTGTTGCTTTTTTTGTTTTCGTTGCCATAATATATATTGTTAACTTTACTATTGTTTTTTAATTTCGGTACAAACATACAATCAGAGAGTTACAACTGAGTTGCAGTTTAGACCTGCTTATTTATTTTCTAATTATTTTTTCTTTTTTGAAGGCTTTACTACTTTCCCTTTTACAGTTTCTAATGCGTCAAAAACCATATCCTGCTGTGTAGCCGTTATTTTTAATCCTTGTTTTACAACACTATTTGAAACTCCTAAACATTTCTCAGTGAACTCAATTGATTTGCTAGCTACTTTTTCAGTAGTACTTAAAGCAAAGTCATTCGCTTTTGTTGCAAAAGAAAGTACAGTGTTCATTGTAGAATTGATCTTCCCAGTTTTCGCTTTGTTCATTTTTGTTGTCATCGTTTTATATATTTTAAAGTCTTGTTTAATATTTATGGTGCAAACATACTATCAGACAGTTACAAATGAGTTGCACTTTTATCATTGTACTGTATTTGTTATAAAAAAAGCCTGTATTTTCATACAGGCACTCTTCTACTTTAACTCAAACTATCAACTTAAACTATTTTTTTATTCCAAATAATGCGGTAGACCTTTTATAAATAATGGTCATATGTTCTTTGGTGTTATCCAAAGTATCAACGATTAATTCTTGTTGATTTGAGGCTAATTTTGAACCTCCTTTTACTGCTTTCGAAGCCACGCCACGCCAATCTCCGGCTATCGTTTTTGTTTCAGCGATAACATCTTCTGCTGTCATGATTGCTATTGCACTCGTAGCTGTGGCTGAAGTCTTTAACTTTTCAACTATCCCATTTATCTTTTTAGATTCTTTTGACTTTGAATTCGTATTTCTTTTTGCAGTTGCCATCTTCTTATATTATATGATTATTAACGCTTTCGGTAAATTATGATGCAAACGTACATGCATCCGGTTACAAATGAGTTGCAGAAGAATCAATTTGAAAATTGAACATTGAATATTGAGCATTGAAAGCGGTAGCTTATGCTAAGCTCTCGATTTCCTGTAGTAACTTTTTGGTTTCGGGTAGCGGATCTATACCGTATTCTTCATCCAGAATGTCGGCGCATTTTTGATACGCCTTAATTGCTTGAGGACGATTCCCTTTCGCTATATAGGCCTTCATTTGTAATCGGTACGCATCCTCCCAGGTGGGGTCGATGGCGATGGCACATTGGGCAAGTCGGACGCTTTCCATTGGATTTTCCGAAAGTATAATCTCTGCCAGTGTTATGTAGGCTCCTAAAACGAGCACCTGTGTTTTTTCTCTCTCTTCGGAAGACCAATCTTCAAATACCCTGTTAGGTAAATACACTCCATGATACAGATCAAGTGCTGATTTGTAGGCTGCTTTTGCGACTTTTTGATCACTTCCGAAGCATTCGTTTCCTATAATAATATACTTTTCTAAGGCATCAACATCTATCCAAATCTTCTCAAGATCGAGCTGGTAACTAATCCCCTGTCTTATTACATACTCCGGTTCGGTACGAGAAGGTCTTTCGGGTTCCAAGACTTTATTTACACCATGCAAGGCTACTTTAAAATCACGATCGTCGCCATCTTCCCATAGTTGATCCATAATTTTTTCCCGATGCAATGCATGTCGCTGTCGATTAGAAATCAAATATTGAAAAAGTTGTACGGTTTTATCACGCCCCCAAGACTTAGAATCGATCTTTTCGCCTTTTCTCCATAGATTAAACTGCCCCAAAGTCTGAATCTTTATTGGCGCATTTTCCTGAAATTGCTTCAAGGTTTCTAATCTATCGGATGGTTTTGCCATAAATATTACTTCTTTTTTGTAGTTGAAGTAGCTTTTGTAGCGGCTTTCTTAGCGACAGTTTTGGCCGTTGCTGTGGGCTTTTTGGCGGAAGTTGTTCTTGGCTTCTTAACTGGAGTTGATAAGGAATCAACCTTTGCATTTAGTTTTTTCATTTGAGAAACTAAGTCACCAATCGATTCTTTCATTTCATTGAAATCCGATTTAGAAGCGTTTCGCCATTGGTCTATCTGCACTTTCTCACTTAACTCATCACCAAAATGACTAATCTGATCTTGCAAATTGGCTACCTGCTTTCTTGGGTCTTTTAGAGTTTCCATGAATACTTTCGGCCCCTCTTTAGCAACCGATTTCCATAAAGCAAAGCTCTTTTTAAGTATACCGTCTTGCTCGTCTGGTGTGTGATCTTTAGTTGCTTCAATCGTAAGCTCAGCGAGTTTTTCCTGTATAAAAACTACAGCTTCTTTAAAATCTGAAAAACTTTTATCCTCCCCTCCTTGAACATGAGATACCTTTCCGCGCCATTGCACTTTAGACTCTCCATTTTCTTCAAATATCATCTGGTTAAACCGAACCATAAATGATGCGGTTTGATCTGCTTTCTTTGTCATGACCTTTTATTTTTTCTGAAATACAAAGTACAAATTTAATGTATAATATTTGTTTAGTGTAATTCGGTTGTAAATGAGTCCGTTATGTTTGTACTGAAATAGTTTTTTTTCCGAAGCAACAATAATTAGCAAGAAATTTTCGGTTCTTTGTGTTATAAACGATCTCGCAATTGTTTAAAAATTCACATATTTTCTGAAGCCCCACATGAACAAGAAATACATCATAGCCCTCGATCAAGGTACAACCAGTACCCGAACCATTATATTCGATCAACATGGAAAAATTAAGGGTATTTCTCAAAAAGAACTCACCCAACATTATCCGCAGTCGGGCTGGGTAGAGCACGATCCGGAGGAGATTTACAAAGATCAGTTGACTACTTTTGAAGAAGTAATTTCAGAATCAGGGATAGACCCAAATGAAATCGCCGGAATTGGGATCACTAACCAGCGGGAAACCACCGTCGTTTGGGATAAAGAAACTGGAAAGCCAGTTTACAACGCAATCGTATGGCTGGACAATCGAACCAAAGAAATTTGTGAAGAGTTAAAGGAACAGGGTTTAGAAACCTATGTTCGTGAAAATACAGGCTTAGTAATCGACGCCTATTTTTCAGGCACGAAACTTAAATGGATCCTGGACAACGTACCGGGTGTTCGTGAAAAAGCAGAGGCCGGACAGCTACTTTTTGGTACCATCGATAGCTGGCTGATTTATAAATTCACGAAGGAGAAAAATCATTTTACAGATCATACCAACGCTTCCCGCACGCTACTTTACAATATTAGAGATCTGAAATGGGACTCTACGCTACTCTCGGCCTTAGATATTCCTAAATCTATGATGCCTGAAGTAAAAAACTCAGCTTCAGATTTTGGTTCGCTTCATTATAAAGATGTACTGATTCCTATTTATGGAGTTGCCGGAGATCAACAAGCAGCGCTCTTCGGACAAGGGGGCGCTACACAAGGTATTGCAAAAAACACCTATGGAACTGGTTGTTTTATGCTTCTAAATACAGGAAATGATATTGTATTATCTAAAAATGGACTGATTACCACAATCTGTTGCGGCCTTCCCGATAGCCCTGTAAAATACGCTCTGGAAGGAAGTATTTTTATTGGTGGGGCTTCAGTTCAATGGTTACGGGATAGTATGCAACTTCTTAAAACTGCAAGTGATTCCGAAGAAATTTGCAAACGCATTCCTCCTTTAAAGGATTTATATGTTGTTCCGGCTTTTGCAGGTCTTGGAGCACCCTATTGGGATGCAAATGCAAAAGGCGCTATCTACGGGCTTACGCTGGACATAGGAAAAGAAGAAATTATAAAGGCGACCATTGAAGCTCTTGCCTATCAGACAAAAGATGTGATTAATGCGATGATAGAAGATAGTGGAAAACTATTGTCAACGCTAAAAGTCGATGGAGGTGCGAGCGCCAATAATTATTTAATGCAATTTCAGGCAGACATTCTAAATGTTCCTGTGGATAGACCAAAAATGATTGAGACAACTGCCTTGGGCGCTGCCATGCTAGCAGGGCTGAAAGCCGGTTTATGGACTTCTGAAGATATTGCTACTATTCGGGAAATTGATACCGTTTTTGAACCTAAGATGGATCGCAAGACAAGAAAGGACAAATATGAAGGTTGGTTACAAGCAATTGAAAGAACAAAATCGCCTATTAAGATTAAAAAAGGTGCGATATCGAAACGATTTTCGATTTTGGACCGAGAGGATCATCTTTTTAAACTGTCTTCGGAAAAATTCGATCTTATAATTATAGGAGGAGGTATCACAGGTGCTGGAATAGCCTTAGATGCTGCATCGAGAGGATTAAAAACTTGCCTTATCGAAAAGAATGATTTTGCATCTGGAACCAGTAACAAATCAACCAAACTAATTCATGGTGGTCTGCGATATCTGAAGCAATTAGAAATCGGATTGGTAAAAGAATCAGGGAGAGAGCGGGCAATTGTCCACAAACTAGCACCACACCTAGTAATTCCTGAAAAAATGTTACTCCCACTAATCGAAGGAGGTAATTACGGTAAAATGATGACCTCTATCGGATTAAAAGTCTATGATTTACTAGCGAGTGTTGAAGGGGATGACAAGCGAAAAATGCTAGATAAAGAACAAACGCTGGATAAAGAACCTTTGCTCGACTCAGAAACGATCTTAGGCAGTGGGTATTATTCAGAATATAGAACAGATGACGCCAGACTCACCATAGAATTATTGAAGAAAGCTTCAGAAATGGGCGCTACCGTGATTAACTATTGTGAGATGGATGAATTTGTGTACGATTCCGAAGGAAAAATAATAAGCCTGAATTGTATCGACCACAATACTGGGATTCGTCTTAATATACGTTCGAGAAAGTTTGTTTCGGCTGCTGGTCCCTGGGTCGATTTACTTCGGAAAAAGGATGCTTCCATGAATCATAAATATCTGCATTTAACCAAAGGGGTTCATATAGTGTTTCCTTTTGAGAAGCTTCCATTACACCAAGCCATCTACTTTGATGTGAGCGACGGTAGAATGATTTTTGCTATTCCAAGGGGCCGTGTAACATATGTAGGTACTACAGATACAGACTATTCTGGTAATTTGGAGAGAGTACTTATTACAAAAAATGATGTCGAATATTTATTGAAGGCTGTAAATAGTACATTTCCGAAGCTAAACTTAGTAGAAAAAGATATAGAATCAGGCTGGGCAGGTTTGCGTCCTTTGATTCATGAAGATGAAAAAGAACCTTCAGAATTATCACGAAAGGACGAAATTTTCATTTCGAAGAGTGGTTTGGTCTCCATTGCGGGAGGGAAACTTACTGGTTACAGAAAAATGGCACATCGTGTAATCGATGCTGTTTTAAAAACCATGAGTTCAAAAAGAAGAGATACATTTAAGGAATCCCATACCGACAAGATTACCTTAACCACTCCATCAATGGCAAATAAATTGGAAGTGAAAACTTATATCGAAGAGGTCCAAAATAAGTTGATTCAAATTGGTGCGACCGATGTCCATGAAGCATGGTATCTTACTACTACTTACGGCAAACAGGCTGATACTATTATTAGAAAATCAGGAACTTTTTCCAACGAAAAAGCAGAAGAACGTTTAATTAGAGCCGAATTATGGTACTGCGTGCAATACGAAATGACAAACACCCTTGCAGATTTTTTTGTACGTAGAACCGGAAGACTTTATTTCAACATTGAGAGTATTGAAAAATATAGAACTATCATTTTAAAAGACTTTATTGTGTATTTTGATTGGGACAATCATCGTGTTGCAAAAGAAATAGAAATTTTAGAATTGCTTGTGAAGGATGCTTCTACGTTTTATAAAGAAGAAATATAAACTTCTATTTCAGTAAACAAGACTGTTGAAAAAGCAAATTCTGAAGTGTTCTTTAATTTAGAAATACTTGGCTAACTTCGCTAAAACGATCGGAAAATGTCTGAAAAGAATATAATTGTAAATAAAGAATACGATCTAATTTGTGTAGGTGGCGGTATAATGACCGCAACTTTAGCATTGCTGGCAAAACTGCTAAAACCGGATCTTCGGATTTTATTATTAGAGCGATTGGATAAAGTCGCACAGGAGAGTTCAGCCGCCTGGAATAATGCTGGTACGGGTCATTCGGCGCTATGTGAGCTTAATTACTGTCCGCAATCTGAAAACGGCGTCGATATTAGCAAAGCAGTTGAAATTTGTAATCAATTTGAAATCTCTAAACAATTCTGGTCATTTTTGGTAGAACTAGGTCTTCTAAAAGATCCTTCGTCCTTTATAACCCCAGTTCCTCATCATAGTTGGGTTACAGGAGAAGATAATGTCACTTATCTCGAAAATAGATTCAAGGCCATGAAAGAACATTTTATGTTCGAAACCATTGAGTTTTCGAAGGAAATAGAACAAATGGAGAAGTGGTTTCCACTTATTATGCACGATCGCAACTCTGATGAAAAAATGGCTGCTTCAAGGATAGACCGTGGAACAGAAGTAAACTACGGAACACTTACCGAACAACTTTTTGAAATTCTTGAAACTAAATTTACTACTCCGGTGCATTGCAATATGGAAGTCGAGGATATTGACCCGGATGACAAAGTAGAATGGTATGCAAAAGTAAAAAATACTATTACAAAAGAAATTTCCTATTTTGATGCGAATCACGTATTTATTGGTGCTGGCGGTGGAAGTCTGTTGTTATTGCAGAAGGTCGAAATCGACGAAAAAGAAGGTTATGGTGGCTTTCCGGTAAGCGGTCAATGGTTAGTTTGCAAAAATAAGGAAATCATCGCCCAACATATGGCAAAAGTATATAGCAAAGCTGGTCCTAACGATCCTCCAATGTCCACCCCTCATTTGGACACACGTTTTATTGATGGAAAAAAGGAATTACTGTTTGGGCCCTTCGCTGGTTTTAGTCCTAAATTTTTAAAGGAAGGTTCTAATTTCGATTTAATGAATTCCGTAAAATGGGATAATCTTCCTTCGATGCTGGGAGCCTTTTGGCACAATATGCCACTCACTAAATATCTTATTCATCAGGTTTCCATGTCGTTTGAGGATCGTATGCAAGAGTTTCGGAAATTTGTGAAGGATGCGAATGATGATGACTGGGAGATCATGCATGCAGGACAACGGGTACAGATTATTAAAAAAGACGAGTTTGAAGGTGGAAAACTTCAGTTTGGTACTGAGGTAATAAGTAGTAAAGACGGAAGTATTACCTGTTTACTGGGCGCTTCTCCGGGGGCTTCAACGGCAGTCAAAATTATGTTGGATGTGCTAGACAAGGCATTTCCTGAGATTTTATATTCTTCCGAAGGAAAAAAAATTAGACAAAAAATGGTGCCTTCATGGAATACCGAAATAACCAAAGTATTGTTTGAGCAGCAGCTCGAAAAGTCTAAAATTGCATTAAAGCTTTAAAGGTATTGTTTCAAAAAAAGCAATTGTACACTTTCTTCTTTATTCTTTATTCTTACTTCTTACATCCTACTTCTTTCTTCTTTCTTCTTTATTCTTCATTCTTTATTCTTTATTCTTTATTCTTTATTCTTTATTCTTCTTCTCGATACATTTTTTAATTCCCTAATGGTCATCAAAAACCACTCGAAGTGACGGTCTTCTTCTTTCTTCTTTCTTCTGAATTACCTAATGATAAACTCAGGGCAATCCAATCTGATATCGGTATTTAATAAAGGTTTTTCAAGGAGGTTACAATAATCTGAAGCTTCCGCTTTACTATAAAATTTACATCCATAGCAAGTACGTTGCACACTTAGGATTCCGTTTCGGTTAAGTTGAAAGATCAATTTACTTATGGTATGAAAGAGTGATTCCAAATCGCCTTCTTCAAATGATTCCAGTTGCTGGTAGAGTGGATTCGCAAAGCTTTCGGTAGCAGCAACCATAGTTTTTCCCTTTTCAGATAATACGATGGAATAGCTGCGACTGTCTTCCGAAGAAAAATCTTTCAGAATTAAATCTTTAGAAAATAAGGCCCGAATCGCGTCGCTGATGGTTGGTTTAGTGACATTGAATTCCTTCGCTAAATGACTAACGTTGCACAGATCGGACGTATGGTAAGCCGTAAAAATAAGGATTTGTATTTGTATAGGACTTAATCCTAAAGCTTTGGCCTTTTCCCATAGTAGTACTTTAAAAGCTTCGGAAATACGTTCCAGTCCGGCCACTATTTTACCGGAAACACTCTTATTTTGCACCACAGGATCAAAAATTCTCTTTTCCATAAAAATGTCTGCCGGAATTAGGCCGGCAGACAAAGTTAGTAATCCTAATTAAACTAATTACAATTTTCCATTTCAATAATATAATACCCTTTAAGCTGTATTTCTTCAACAATTGCTTCGGAAGCATTTTCCATGTGGCAATATTGGCATTCTTTAGCGCTTAGTTTAACTGCATTAACCTTCTTTTTCAGAAGATAATCGTTTCCGAAGTTATACACAATCTGCTCATTAGACTGATCTTCCGGCACCAGAATATCGAAATGCATTAGTTTGCCATCATTCTTTTTAACGTACGTATCCCAAACTGCTATTTTCATTAGTTTTGTTTTACAGTATAAGGTAATGACAAATCTCCGCTTGCAACGCTAAACACCTCATAAACACCAAGCATAGGAAGCTCCATATCACTTGTATTTACCTTCATAAAAGCCGCGACACCATCATAATTAAAGGCTATTTTATTTTTAATTCTATAATCCGGAATTAGAACAGTTATTTTGTTAGCGTTCGTATTTACAGCATAGCCGGGAGAGTCCATATACATCGGCATTCCCGGATTTGTAGGCGGTAACACTACCGAAGAATCACCTTCATTAAATTGCTTCACAGCCAAGCCACCTGATACCGCTTCGTTCTTTTCCAGAACTACCCAATGCGGATGCCAAATAATGCCGTCATTATCGTAAACGCTATCTATATTTTCATCCCAAAGCGGAGTATCATCAAAATCAGGATGAGAAGTTAATGCCAGCGCTACGATTCCATCAACAGAATTAAACCCGACATCTTCAGATTTTAAATTGGTAGGAAACACATATCCTAAAACCGGGGCGCCGTTCATTTGTCCTTTAGGTTTAGGGGTTGTCTTACCGGCTTCTCCTTTCACTTTAATGGTCCAAACCGTAACAGAATGCTCACTAAGGTGTTCAACAGTTACCGAATTAATTGTAAAATTATCATTGTTATAAGAAACCTCTTGAGCGATACTCACATAGGGAAGACATAAACACAAGGCATAAAGCCAAATACTATTAATTGTTTTCATAAAATTGGTTTAATAAATTTTAATTAGGATTCCTAATTTTTGTATACAAATAAAAGATTAACCTTTTACATCCGCCATTGACGCACCATAATTGATATGAAGTACATTTCCATTAGGAGTAACCATTGCAGGAACCGACTTCACTCCTGCTGCTTCCGCTTCAGAAATTCTTGATCTTTCTTGACCAATATTAACAACATCTACATTTTGTGCTCCGACAAGATTTACAATATCCTGTTCTGCACTCACACATACAGGACATCCGGCATGATAAAAAACTGACTTTTTCATAATATAAGATTTAAGTTTTGCATAATTGCCTTGTAAATATAGTTAGGATTCCTAATTATAAAAAATTAATTATAATAATTAACATTCTTCTCGATTATTATTACCTCATTAAAATATTAAACTGATCATAAATAATCTATTCGATTTCCAAAACACAGGCATAACTCCAATTTCTGCCAACTATTAAAAAGTATAGACCCATTTTAATACAAGAGTTCACCACAATTTCAATTTTTAGACTCCCTTAACAACCTCTGTTAAACTACTCTCAATTAGCAAAATTATATGAAAAGTATGTTCATTCATTTAGTAATTTTATGAAACAAAATAAAAAAACAAAACTATGAAAACGACAAAAGAAAAAGCAGATGAAAACATTCACGAAAATCTTGTAGGTAATTTACAGGGCTTATTGGAAAAAAATTATGACGCTGAAAAAGGCTTCACGAAAGCAATGCAAGATTCTAAAAATCAACAATTAAAGAATTTTCTGAAACATCAAGCAGCTCAACATGCGCGATTCGCAACAGAGTTAGATCATGAAATTAGAAGTTTAAATGAGACTCCTAAAGAAAGTGGTTCTACTGCAGGAACTTTACACCGCGCATGGATTGGCGTAAAAACAGCTTTTACTTCAGACAATGATGAGGCTGTATTGGAAGAGTGTATTCGTGGAGAAAAAGCTTGTGCTGAAGATTATGAAGAAACTTTGAATGAAAACAGATTTTCACCAAACATTTCTAGTGTTTTGAATAATCAACTTTCACAAATTAAACAAACAGTGAGTAAGGTAAAGTCCTTAGAAGATATTGCCGATAGTTGGAGTTAATTCAATTTAATTTGAACGAAAATGTTCTTGCAACTAACTTAGTTGCAAGAGCATTTTTTTTACGTTTAGTAATTTTCGTTTAGGAAACTACTTCAATACCTTCCTCCTTGATTGCCTTGAATCCTCCTGCAACATCAATAACATTGTGAATTCCTCTACTCTTTAAAATAGAAGCTGCAATTACCGATCGGTATCCTCCCGCACAATGAATATAAAAAGGCTCTTCTTTAGGGTATTTTTTTAAATGATCATTTATTGTATCCAAAGGTGTATGTTTTGCAGTTGGGATATGAGCATTTTCATATTCTCCATCGTTTCGTACATCAAATACTGGCGCGTTCTCCCGTAATTTTGACTTCAAAACCTTTGCCGACACAGACGTCATATTTGAAGTTTCTTTTCCGGCTCTTTTCCATGCCTCTATTCCACCATCTAGATAGCCCAAGGTCTTATCGAAACCGACACGAGACAAACGAGTCACAGCTTCCTCTTCTCTTCCCTCAGGAGCAATTATGATAATTGGTTGCTCTACATCTGCTATTAAAGCGCCTACCCATGGTGCAAAGCCACCATCGAGTCCAATAAAGATTGAATTTGGAACATGTTCCTTCATAAAATCTATCTGATGTCGGACATCCAGAATGATAGCGGAAGTTGTGTTTGCAGCTACTTCAAATTCTTCAGCTGTCATTTTCCTTGTACCTCGTTCAATAACATCGTTAATATCATCGTAACCTTCGCGGTTCATCTTAACATTCAAAGGAAAATAAACCGGTGGCGGAGCGAGCCCCTCTGTCACTTCTGCAACAAATTCGCCTTTCGTCATATCTGCTCTCAATGCATAATTAGAGGCTTTTTGGTTCCCAAGAGTGTCTACCGTTTCTTTCATCATATGTTTACCACAAGCCGAGCCTGCACCATGTGCCGGGTAAACAATTACATCATCGGCTAATGGCATGATTTTATTCCTAAGGCTGTCAAATAAAATTCCTGCGAGATCTTCCATAGTAATTTCATTTCCTTTCTGCGCAAGGTCGGGTCTCCCTACGTCGCCAAGAAATAAGGTATCACCACTAAAAATAGCGTAATCCTTACCATTCTCATCTTTTAGCAAATAGGTCGTACTTTCCATGGTGTGCCCCGGAGTATGCAATGCCGTAATAGAGACTTTTCCTACTTTAAACTCTTGTCCGTCCTTAGCTATAATAGCATCGAAGGCAGGATTTGCAAGCGGCCCAAAGACTATTGGCGCACCCGTTTGCTTCGAAAGAGATACATGACCACTCACGAAATCGGCATGAAAATGAGTTTCAAAAATATATTTGATGTTAGCCTTATCACGTGCTATACGTTCCAGATATGGCTTTGTTTCACGAAGCGGGTCTATGATTGCAACTTCTCCTTCACTTTCTATATAATAAGCGCCTTGTGAAAGACACCCAGTATAAATTTGCTCGACATTCATTTGTTCAGAATTTTTTGCAAATATAGTAATTGTTATAGCAGTGTTTTTTTGAAAAGGGCCTTCTTTTCATATTTTTACTTAATTTTCACATCCACAATGGGAAGTTCACTTATCTTTATCGCCAGAAATTTCTTATTCATGAAAAAAATAACAATCCTATTATTAAGTTTTATAGTGTTTTCTTGTTCTTCGGAAAAGGAACAAATGGAAACCGTACGCGCATTGGCGAAGCAAGATCTAATTACTTTTCTACAACTTCCTGAAGGTACTATTTTTAATGACAAGGATTTTGCCATAACTGAAGTTCCGGAAATTGAAGGAATTGGCATAACTTATGTTGTAAAAATTGGAATATCCTCTCAAGACCGTGACGGAAATACGAATGTAAAGACTCATAAACTTGAATATGCAAAGATTGGAGAAAAAGGACTCTCTCCCGACGATTATGAACTAACATCTTTTGACTAAACTATTATGAAATATTTATTCCTTGGCCTGCTTACAATTTTCACAGTATCCTGTAATATGGCTCAAAGCTCCGTTAAACCCACAGAACTTAAGACAAAAACACGTACTGATTACGCTGCAACTATTACTGCTTCAGATCTCAAAACACATCTTTATATTTATGCAGGAGATGCAATGGAAGGTCGTATGACCGGTACAAAAGGACAAAAACTAGCTACCGAGTATCTACGAAATTTCTACATGGATCACGGAATTAAATCTCCTTTGGAGGAAAACAATTATTATCAGCGAGTTCCGAAGTCTTATTTCCGAGGAAAAGAAGGTACAATGGACTCAGAAAATGTAGTGGCTTTTATTGAAGGTTCCGAAAAACCTGATGAAATTGTGATTATTTCTGCCCATTTAGATCATGTAGGTACAGATAGTAGCGGTAATGTTTTTAATGGAGCTGATGATGATGGTAGTGGAACAGTAGCTATTCTTGAAATTGCGCAAGCATTTCAACAAGCAGTAAAAGATGGCAACGGTCCTAAACGATCTATTCTTTTTCTTCACGTAACAGGAGAAGAGATTGGATTATACGGTTCCAAATATTATACGGAAAATCCGATCTTTCCATTAGAAAATACCGTCTGCGATCTCAATATTGACATGATAGGACGAATTGATCCTAAAAAAGCTGACAACCCAAACTATGTATATTTAATAGGGAGTGATAAATTAAGCCAGGAACTTCATGATCTTTCAGAAAGGGTGAATAAAAAATACTCAAATCTAGAGTTGGATTACACTTTTAATGACGAAAATGATCCTAATCGTTTTTACTATAGAAGTGACCACTACAATTTCGCTAAAAACAATGTTCCAATCATCTTCTATTTTAATGGTGTGCATGAAGATTATCACAAAATGACCGACACTCCAGATAAAATCGAATATGATTTAATGGAAAAACGTACCCGACTAATATTTCAAACAGCCTGGGAAGTTGCAAATCAAGAAAAAAGAATTATAGCCGATAAATTATAGGTCTAGTTTTAACAAGACTAAGAGCACTTTCTAACAAAACGGAAAGTGCTTTTTTGTTTTTAATCTTCAATTTATATTTTTAGTTTACTTTTTGAAGAGATAAAAAATTAATACCCCAAACCCCTCCGCCTTCGGCACCTCCCCTTAAAATAAGGGGAGGATCAATGTAGCCATCAATTACAGATATTTTTAAATTCAGATACAAAAAAAAGTCCTTCTCCCGAAGCATCGGGACTGAAAGACTTTTGCTTCTGGGTGGAAGACCGGGCTCACTTCGATCCCGATAGCTATCGGGACTCAGCATAAACTTCTCGCCCATGTTTCTCAAAACATCAAACACAAAAAAAGTCCTTCTCCCGAAGCATCGGGACTGAAAGACTTTTGCTTCTGGGTGGAAGACCGGGCTCACTTCGATCCCGATAGCTATCGGGACTCAGCATAAACTTCTCGCCCATGTTTCTCAAAACATCAAACACAAAAAAAGTCCTTCTCCCGAAGCATCGGGACTGAAAGACTTTTGCTTCTGGGTGGAAGACCGGGCTCACTTCGATCCCGATAGCTATCGGGACTCAGCATAAACTTCTCGCCCACGTTTTTCAAAACATCAAACACAAAAAAAGTCCTTCATTTCTGAAAGACTTTTGCTTCTGGGTGGAAGACCGGGCTCGAACCGGCGACCCTCGGTACCACAAACCGATGCTCTAACCAACTGAGCTACAACCACCATTTGTATTTCGCTTCGAAAGCGGTTGCAAATATAATTCAATTAATACGGTTGCACAATAGAAAATTACAAGATTTTTTATTTCAAATCGAATAAAGAGGACACCGCGACATAACGTTCTGTCGTAAAACCCTCAGCGTGTTCCACACCGATTAACCTGCCTAAATCACGAGCACGATACTCAATACTATCCCTAAAGTTGGTAGAAGTTATAGGCGTTTCAGGCTCTTTAGCTCCTTCTTTATGAAACTGACTTTCATACGCGAATACCGCTTGTTTCTTTTTATCGATAAATCCGGAAACATCAACTACAAAATCGGGTGTGATATTTTTCCATTGTATGTAATGATACACATGTTTAGGACGCCATGCTTTTTGATGATTCCCTTCGTGTATCGTTTCTATCTTTTTAAGTCCACTAAGAAAACAAGCGTCACTTGCCAGTTTACTACCCTTCCCATGATCAATATGGCGATCGTCAACGGCATTGCAGAGCACAATATCCGGTTCGTATTTTCGAATGATTTTTATAATTTCCAATTGACTAGAAGCGTTATTTACAAAAAAACCATCTGCAAATTCCAGGTTTTCTCGAAATGAAGCTCCCAAAATTTTAGCAGCATTTGCCGCTTCAACATCCCTTATTTGAGCAGTTCCTCTGGTACCTAGCTCCCCTCTTGTGAGATCCAAAATACCAACTCGTTTCCCTTTACTTATTTCCTTTGCAATCGTCGCCCCACAACCCAATTCAACATCGTCGGGATGGGCTCCTATGGCAAGAATATCTAACTTCATACGTTGAGTTCTTTAACAGGATGTTTTATTAAACCAATTGTTTTTTAGCCACTTTTTCAAATGCCTGTTCAAAATCGGCTATTAAGTCGTTTTTATTTTCAATTCCAACTGAAAACCTCAGCAAACCATCTGCAATTCCTTGATGTGCTCTTTCATCTGCCGAAAGCAATGCATGTGATGTCTTAGTAGGTGATAATATTGTTGATTCAATTCCCGCCAAACTCATGGATTGTTTTACCAATTGTAATGATTGCATAAATTGATTTGCATCAATATCTGAGTTTAATTCAAAAGAAAGCATTCCTGAAAAACCTCGCATCTGCTTTTTAGCAAGTTCGTAATCGGGATGTGACTTTAAGCCCGGATAATAAACTTTGGTTACCATAGCATGTGATTCCAACCACTTTGCCATTTTCTTTGCATTTCTATTCTGTGCCTTGACACGAATTGCCATAGTTTTCATACTTCGTTCCAGCAACCAAACAGTATAATCGCTTAAACTACCGCCGAGATTTTTACCTACATTCCAGATCTTTTTTATATGTTCTTCGGAAGCTGCCACAGCTCCAGCACATATATCACTATGCCCACCCATGTATTTAGTTGCACTATGGAGCATGATATCAATTCCAAAATCTGAAGGAGTCTGATTAATAGGAGACGCAAATGTATTATCGATCATACTTACAAGACCTCTATCTTTTGAAATTCGCGAAATCATTTCCAAGTCTGTTATAAGCATTAGTGGATTTGAAGGCGTTTCTACATAAATCACTTTTGTGTTGTCTTTTATTTCTGAATCAAAATCAGCTTCAGAAAAACCTTGTGTAAAAGAAAATTCTATTCCGAACTTCGGAAACTCTTCCACAATAAAATTATAAGCTCCACCATAAATAGTCTTTTGAACTACCACATGATCTCCTTTATTTAAGAATGCCAACAAAGTGGTGCTTACAGCTGCCATCCCACTTCCGAAGATAAGACCAGCCTCACATTTCTCCAACATCGCCACTTTTTTATTCAAGGCTTCCTGATTGGGTGTATTAAAATAACGCGGATATCGCTTTACATCAACTCCTTCATACGCATATGAACTCGACATATACAAAGGTGAAATAGCCCCTTTGAACTGTTCATCCTTGATTTCACCAACATGTGTGCAAATAGTATTTATTCCTAATTTTTGATCTTTCATTTTTACTAAATTTTCGCTGCTCTAATTTATAAATTCCTTTTCAGGTTTGCTATCTTTATCCAATGAAACTTCTACTTTTTAATATCAAAGAATTGCTTCAGGTACGTCCTGAATCTACAAAAATGCTCAAAGGGCATCAAATGAAAGAGCTTCCTACTATTAAAAATGCCTGGTTACTAATCGAGGATGGCCTTATTTGCGACTTCGGAAGTATGGATCAACTTATTTCTGCAAAGGTGGAAAATACGATCGATTGCTTCGGAAAGATGGTATTGCCCGCTTGGTGCGATTCACATACACACCTTGTCTATGCCGGAAACCGGGAACAGGAATTTGTAGATCGCATCAACGGACTCTCCTATCAGGAAATTGCTAATAAAGGCGGGGGTATTGTTAACTCTGCAAAGAAACTTCAAGAAACTTCCGAAGAAGAACTTTATCAACAATCTGCTAAACGTTTGGAAGAAGTAATGCGTTTGGGAACAGGCGCTATCGAGATAAAAAGTGGCTACGGACTTACAACCGAAGCCGAAATGAGAATGCTAAGAGTTGCTAAAAAACTTGGTGAAAATTATCCTGTAACCGTAAAAACTACTTTTCTAGGCGCCCACGCTATTCCAACCGAATTTAAAAACGATAAGGATGCCTATATGGATCTCATTTGCAACGAAATGCTTCCGAAGATTGCTTCAGAAGGGCTCGCTGATTACGTTGATATTTTCTGTGAGTTGGGATATTTTACCGTAGAAGACACAGACCGCCTTCTTTCCGAAGCTAATAAATATAAGCTCATACCTAAAATACACGTCAATCAATTTAATTCGATTGGCGGAGTTGCAATGGGTGTTCAACACAATGCCTTGAGCGTAGATCATCTCGAAGTATTAACAGACGACGATATTACGGCACTCAAGGGTTCTGAAACGATGCCAGTAGCGCTTCCCTCCTGTTCTTACTTTCTCAGCATCCCTTATACACCGGGCCGTAAACTAATTGATGCAGGTTTACCATTAGCACTAGCCACCGATTATAATCCGGGCTCGACCCCCAGCGGAAATATGAATTTTGTGGTTTCAACGGCCTGTATTAAAATGAAGTTAACACCAGAAGAGGCTATTAATGCAGCTACTATCAATGCTGCTTATGCCATGGGATTGAGTGAGACTCACGGAAGTATCACTAAAGGTAAAAAAGCGAATGTGATCCTTACCAAGGAAATTCCATCTTATGGTTATTTACCTTACGCGTTTGGAAGTAATAACATCGATAGTGTATTTATTAATGGGAAATTAGTAGAATGAGCACATTAAAAACATATACTAAAAAAGACCTCGAAAGTTTTACAAATCCTCGGACAGGTGAACAAAAGTTCGGAGAAGTTGTAATGGTTTTTTCCAATTGGGACGAGTTAAAAAAGAGCGCTGTTAAATACGTTCTAGTAGGCATCCCGGAAACTATTGGAGTTAGGGCAAATCTAGGAAAGTCTGGAGCTGAAACTGCTTGGACTGCCGGATTAAGAGCTCTGTGTAATATTCAAAACAATCGTTATACAAATGCTAAAAACGTGATGATCCTTGGTGAAATCGACTGTAAAACAGAAAACGAAAAAGCCGGTAATATTTCAAATAATGACCCAAATGTCCTGGATAAATTAGGTGAATTAGTCACTCAAATTGATAATAAAGTTTCAGAAGTAGTCCAAAAAATTGTTGAAGCCGGAAAAATTCCAATCTTAATTGGAGGAGGACATAACAATAGCTTCGGAAACATAAAAGGAAGTAGTAATGCTCTCGGGAAGCCTATAAATTGTATCAATTTCGACGCACACACAGACTTTAGAGCCTTGGAACATCGCCATAGTGGTAATGGTTTTTCATATGCTTTTGAGGATGGTTTTCTTCAACGTTATTTTATCTTCGGATTGCACCTTAATTATACATCCCAGGCGGTATTTGAAAGTATACATAAGCACGAATCCCGCGTGAAATTCAATTTATTTGAATCGATATCGGTTTCCGAAGAAATAAGCTTTACCGATGCAATGAAACAAGCAAATGATTTTTGCTGCGGAAGTGATTTCGGACTCGAATTAGACATGGATGCTATTGAAGCCATGGGAAGTAGCGCCATGACACCAAGTGGGTTTTCAATAACTGAAGCAAGGCGATTTATGCGATATTTCGCAAAAAAAGATCATTGTCGTTACATACATATCTGTGAAGGAAATCCTGAAGCAGGAATATTTCCGAATCAGGTAGCAAAGACTATTTCGTATTTAATAAGTGATGTGATATCTATATGAGTTTTGAGATAATTCCTTTCGACCCCAAGTACAAGAGCGCATTTTACGATCTGAATATTGAATGGCTGGAAACATTTTTCTATGTTGAAGACTATGATCGTGAAGTGTTGAGTAATCCAGAGCGATATATTATTGAACCGGGAGGCCATATATTCTTTGCCATAGAAAATGAAATAGTTCTGGGTACAGTTGCATTAATAAAGGCGCACGATGGCGTATTTGAACTCACCAAAATGGCAGTTTTACCAAATCAGCGTGGTAAGAAGATTGGTCAAAAACTTATGGAACACTGTATAAAATACGCAAAGAAAAATAAATTCGATAGGCTCTTCCTTTACTCAAACACCAAGCTTGAAAACGCAATTTATATTTATCGAAAATATGGCTTTAGGGAAATTCCAGTAGAAAAAGATAGTCCATACAAACGAAGTAATATTAAGATGGTACTTCAATTTCTTAAAGTTGTGTGAAACACCCTTCCTATTTTAAATAAAATGGTGTATTTTAAATAAAAATCCTCATTAATGAAAAATGCAATTTTACTATTTATGGCAATCTTTTTGGTATTTGCCTGCAAAAACACATCAGAAAAATCAACGGCAGAGGCCGAAAATAGTGATAACCAAAATAACAAAATTCAGTTGGACTTAGAACCAGTTTTAAATATTATTCCAATTTCTCATGCGACCATGATATTAGAATGGGACAACATCACAATCTATGTTGATCCTGTGGGAGGTGCAAAAGCATTTGAAGGTCAAAAAGCCCCGGATATTATTCTGGTTACAGATATTCATGGAGACCATATGAATGTTGAGACGATTGCATCAATAAGCGGTGCAAACACCAATATCATTGCTCCAAAGGCTGTGGCGGATAAATTTTCCGAAGCGATTACAAATCCGGTATTGGTTTTAAATAATGGAGATACTGGAAACACGAATGGTTTTCAGATTGAAGCGATCCCAATGTACAACCTTCGACAAGAAGCTCTAAAGTTTCATGAAAAAGGAAGAGGAAACGGATATGTACTTGAAAATGACGACATACGCGTTTATATATCAGGTGATACCGAAGATATTCCTGAAATGCGCAATTTAAAGGACATAGATATTGCATTTGTTTGTATGAACTTACCTTATACTATGACGGTAGAAAGTGCCGCCAACGCTGTTCTCGACTTCAATCCTAAAAAAGTATATCCTTATCACTTCAGAGGGACAGAAGGACTAAGCGATGTTGAAAAATTTAAATCAATTGTATCTGAAAGTAATCCTGATATTCAAGTAATACAACTTGATTGGTATCCATCAGAGTAAACGTCAATAATAGTATATAAACTAATAAAGCTGTTTAAAAAGTAAGTTTAAACAGCTCTATTAAAAGTTATCACTCCAAATAAATTAACGATCAATATATACTATTCCAAAGGGATTATCGCCAGAAACTACAGACGATAGAAATGTAATTCCAGTGGAATCCACCTTAAAGAAATCGACCGTATTAGATCCCGATAATGTGAGCGCTAGTATTCCGTTATCCGGATTGTAAGCTAAATTATGTGCGGCTCCGGCAGTAGATCCGGCATCGGTGATGTTTAATATAGTCTGTGTAGCGATATCATAAGATGCTACCTTTCGGTCTGAAATATTCGACACAAAAATATTGTCGCTTCCGCCAAGAGTCACTCCGTGTGCATTTGCGAAAATACCAACATTTCCTGTGTAGGTGAGGTCACTATAATTAAACTCTCTAATATTCGAATCGTCTTGAGACAACACGAACAAATTAACAGGTCCCGCCAACAAATGAGGATCACCTCCAACCACTTCGGAGTCAATAAGGGATAAGGAGTTTGTACCATATTGGAGCACATAGTTTAAACCTAATTGTGAAAAAACACTAATATAGGCAAATTCACCATCGGGAGAAATGGTAACGTCATGCTGCGCAGTATCTGTATTAATCTCTATTGAAGTTGGTAAATCTATAGTTGCAATGATAATACCAATATTCAAATCAATCACAGTTGTCGTTTTATCGGTAATATTATTTACCCACAATTGATCTACAGCATCATTAAGCCACATATGGAAAGATCCCATTCCTGTGGCGTATTCGCCTTCTTTTGTAAAGTTTATAGTATTGTAAAAGCTTACTTTCTCATTATTGAAATCTGCGACGTAAAGTCTATCCCGTTCCCGACTAAAAACTACATAAGTCGGAGCCGCATTGGCATCTGAAATCGTAATAGTTGTTACTAAACCTTGGGTATCGGCATCATAAATTGTTACGGTACCTTCATTACGATTAGCTACTGCAAAATAATCAGTGCTTTCCGGCGGGGGATCAGTATTATTATCATCATTTTTACAAGAAGAGATCATTAAGAGCGAGGACAAAAAAAACAGAATTAAATACTTCATTTTTGTTAGGTTTTGAGGTTTTTACTAATTTTTTCAGAAACTATAAAAATATCGATTGAACGTTTCGTTATATCTATAACGAACGTTTGAACCTAAATAATGTTCCTAAATCAAAATTTTACATTAAGATAAAGCTAAAATTATTTTTTCCACACCATCTACCATACCCATTTTGTAGTACTTATCTTATAATTTTAAGACTTTATAAAGTGTAGCGTTGTATTGAAAATCGTTTTTTCTCTTCGGAAGTAGTTTTTAACTCTTTAAAATGATTGTGAAATTGAATTTCTTCAAGCGATATTTGAAGCGACTTTTTCAAATCCTAAGTGCGAAATCACTGATTTATGCCTTCCTACTTATACTTCTCAAACCAAGCCAATGTATGTGCAACCTTTGTAATTAAATTGCTTGGTCGTGCAGCGATTCCATGAGAAGCATCCGGGATTTCGACCAACACTGTCTCGATTTTCCGAAGTTTTAAGGCATGATACAATTGCTTTGCCTCGCTGGGAGGTGTTCGTAAATCGTTCAATCCAACCATAACCATTGTTGGTGTTTCAACATTTCCAACTAATGAAATAGGAGAAAACTTCCAATAATTTTCAAAGTTCTCCCAAGGCTGTCCCGGATATCTGGAATTGGCGTACTGAAAATAGTTGTCGGCCGTTAAAGTCTTGCTTATCCAATTAATCACTGGTTTAGCAACCACCGCCGCTTTAAAACGGTTGTTTTTCCCAATAATCCATGCCGTCATGATTCCCCCAGCACTACCTCCGGTTACATACAAACGATTTTCATCTGCAATCCCACTTTTAATCAGTTCATCTACTCCATCCATGACATCATTATAATCTTCGCCGGGATAATTGTTCAATAACAGATTCCCAAACTCTTCTCCATAACTAGTACTCCCTCTCGGGTTCGGATAAAAAACTGCATAGCCCTCAGCGGCATACAACTGAATTTCGGCCGAAAAATGTGGTCCGTAATTTAAAATTGGACCACCGTGATTTTCAACCAATAATGGAAGTTTAGAGCCTTTTACATAATTCGGAGGATAGGTAACCCAACCTTGAATATTTCTGCCATCCACAGAAGATTTGTAGTTGATCTCCTCCGTGGCTCCCATATTTCTGAAATCCAATAAGTCTTCATTAACCTTGGTAATAAGCCTTTCTTTTTTGCCTTTTTCAACCACAGCAATATCCGCAGGTCTATTCGGTCGCGACAGAGTATAAGCAATAACGCCACTATTTGAAGCACTAAAACTTCCGCTGGCGTAAGGTCTTCCTAAAGTAGTTCCCCCAACATTATTTACGATCTCGGTTACTTTACCTTTCAGATCCATATATCCAAGCTTAGTAAGACCCAGATCGTTGTATTTAAAATAAACACCCTTACTATCGTTTGCCCAAACCACATCAGCCACGTCCCTATCTAATTGGCCTGAAACAATGCGTTTGTTGGCACCATCAACATCCATAATCTGAAGTGCCTCTATCTGATAAGCCTCTCTTTTATCTCCAAATCCTGTATAAATAATATATTTTCCGTTTGGAGAAACAATTGGTGAGCCGTCTGGTCCATCGCGATCGGTAAGAGCTTCAGTATCGCCAGTAAACACATCAACCGAATAAACTTCACTATTGCGAAAATCATATTCCCAATCCTGACTTCTATTTGCAGAAAAATAAATCTTACGACCATCTGGTGACCAGCTTAAGCTTCCACCGTGATTATAATCCCCGGAAGTAATCTGTCGAGGCGTGCCGCCTTCCGAAGAAAGAATAAAAATATGTGAAAATCCGGGTTTCAAATATCCTGCCCCATCGGCCTCATGCTTTAATCGATCTGTGATTCTGGGTGCGTCGGCCCATTTTGCATCCTTTGGTTTTTCAGGCATTTTTGCTATTACAGGAGCTTTCGCGTCTATCTTCATAGAAAAAGCAATAGATTTCCCATCTGGCGACCAATTTATCGAGGAAGGACTACTCTCTAACTGCGTTAATTTTGCAAGTGCTCCGTTTTCCTTCCAATACATATAAATTTCATTACCATTCTCACTCTTGCTTACAAAAGCAATTCGATCTCCAGATGGTGACCAATGTGCTTGGCTCTCATTCTCCTCCCGATTGGTGAGCTTATGGTGATTATTGCCATTTGTATCGATTGTCCATAGGTCCCCTTTAGCGCCATCTTTCATAATATCGAATCCAGTTCTTCGGTAAACAATAGTGCTCCCATCCGGAGATATTTGGGGATCGTCGGTGTATTCCAGTTGAAATACATCTAAGGCTTCAAAATTTTTCTGAATCTGGGCCCAAGATTGAAAGCTAAATAAACATATTAAAATCGTGATAATTCCAGAGGTTGTGCGCATATTATTTTATTTGAAAGCTAAAGATACTTCTTTTCATAGTTTTTCAAATCTGATATAGTTATGGTATATTTACTTAAAATTCCTCACTATGAAAAAACAATATCTACTTTCATTACTTAGTATCGCCGCACTTTGTTTAGTTGCTTTCTTTTCTTGTTCTGAAAAAAAATCGTCTGCATCGACTTCAGATGAAGCGACCTTATTTAAAGAGTATCCTCACGAACATATGTACAATCAGAGAGCATACCCTGATAATTACATCAACCGTGAAGCTATATCTGAAGCCATTCAAATCTCTAAAAACATTCTTGCCAATAGAGGAGAATCGCAAGCTGCCGACTGGGAGCTGGTTGGGCCTCTAAACACCGGTGGTCGAATCACCGATGTCGCTATTTCACCCGACAATGACGATCATTTATATGTTGCTGCTGCTGTAGGAGGTATTTTTAGATCCTACGATAGAGGTGCAAATTGGACACCTATATTCGATGACGTTACAAAACCCTCAATTGGGGATATTGCAATTGCACCTTCAAATTCACAAATTATTTACGCAGGTACCGGAGAGGCAAATGGAAGTGCCACCGATGGAGCTTATTTTGGTGATGGAATTTACAAAAGTACCGATGGTGGAGATACCTGGAACAATATTGGGCTATCAGAAAGCAACCATATTGGTCGTATCGTTATTCACCCAACGAATCCCGATATTGTTTACGTTGCGGCTACAGGACTTCTTTATGGAGCAACACCCGATAGAGGAATTTACAGAACAACAAACGGAGGTACTACATGGGAACAGGTATTGTATATTTCTGATATCACAGCGGCTATTGATGTAGTTATCAATCCGGATAACCCAAATATACTATTCGCTGCAATGTGGGAACGTATTCGTGAGCCTTGGCAACGAAGCTACGGCGGAATTACATCTACTGTACACAAATCAACCAATGGAGGAACAACTTGGAGTGAACTTGGTGCCGCAAATGGTTTACCAGCTCCCGATACGGAAACGGGCCGCATTGGATTGGCGATTTCTGAATCGAATCCTTCTATTATATATGCGCGCTATACAACCAACCCAATAACCAACGTTTTTAACGGTATTTATAAATCTACAGACGATGGAAATAATTGGACTTTAGTAACCTTAGGGGCATTGAGTGGTATTGATGCTTCTTTTGGATGGTACTTCGGAAATATTCGCGTTCATCCAACAAATCCCGATGAAGTATATGTACTGGGGCAAGGAATTGCAAGAACAACAAATAGTGGTACTTCCTGGCAAGAAGTAAATGGAATGCACGTGGATCATCACGCCCTGGAATATTCACGAAACAACACAGATTTTATACTTGAAGGAAATGACGGAGGCGCCTATATTTCTGAAAACGGGGGAACCACATGGACTAAGTTTCTTAATTTACCAATCACTCAGTTTTATAATATTGAAGTTGATTATTCCGACCCACAACGCTTGTACGGGGGAACTCAAGATAATAATACAATTAGAACTACCACCGCAGGTACTAGTAATTGGAGCTCGATTTGGGGAGGTGACGGCTTTCACGTTAACGTAGATCCTAACGACAATAATTATATCTATGTAGAATCTCAATATGGAAACCTTGGAAGATCTACAAATGGTGGCGTAAATTTCAGCAATGCTACAAACGGGATAAGCGGTAGTGACCGTAATAACTGGAATACTCCGGTAATAATTTCGCCATTCGATTCTGAAATCGTGTATTATGGAACCAATCGATTATACAGTTCAAGTAGAGCATCATTTTGGAGTGCTATTAGCCCGGATCTTACAGACGGACCCCATCCAAGTGGATCCCTTTCTTATGGAACCCTTACTGCTATTGCAGCTTCTTACAATAACTTAAACACCATTTATACAGGAAGTGACGATGGAAATGTCAACGTCACTTTCGATGGAGGAACCACCTGGAGCAATGTTAGCACCGGTTTACCAGACCACTATATCACATCAATTGCAACAGTGCCAACAGACGACAATATTGCTTATGTAACTTTATCGGGTTATAAGGCTGTGAATTATGCGCCCCATGTATTTAAAACAACCGATGGTGGTCAGAATTGGGTTGATATTTCTGGTAATTTACCAAGCATACCTGTGAATGACATAGTTATTTATCCATCTGCCGGACTGCTTTTTGTGGCAACCGATCTCAATGTTTGGTATTCTGGAGATGATGGTACCAATTGGGATATCGTTGGGAATGACTTACCATTTACGATCACTATGGATCTTAAAGTACACCAGCCTACTAATACATTGTATGCAGGTACCTTCGGAAGATCTATGCACAGCTATGATATTGGTAATATTATTTTAAGCACAAATGATAATGCATTAGCTTCCGAAGCTATTAAAATGTATCCAATTCCGGCTAGAACTGAATTTACGATTGATCACAATCTCTCTTCAGAAGGTGTGATACTTTTATATGATATTTCAGGCAAGAAAATTAAAACACTTTTTGAAGGAAACTTTGATCAATCAAGAAGAATAAGTATTTCCACTGAAGGATTAGCAAATGGACAATATGTTGTGAAATTCATTAGCGGATCAAATACTTACAGTAAACAAATAATAGTAAAGCGCTAAAGAAACATCTTCAATACAAAAAGCCTCAAGTGATACTTGAGGCTTTTTGTATTAAATTTCTGCTACGATTATTCCACTTTACGAATTGTAAGTACACAAGAACCTGTGTCTTCCAAATAGACTTCCGCCTCATCAACCTCTCTTGTAACCCAAACAGATAGCGTAGTGTTTTCGGGAATTTCAATGATATCATTAATCTGCATCGATGTTCTATAAATATCGTTATCATCGTTAATATAACCATACACAGAAACTCCTGGATAACTATAAACTCCACCAGTTCTTAAGCGTACCTCACATTTTACAACTATTTCTTCGTATTTATCGGCTTCTATTACTTCTAGACCTATGACGAAGTTTAGTTCATACCTCCCTGCCTCCGAGATAAATAACTCATCTTCTGTATCAGAAGGTGAGACATTAAATAAACTACTATCATCGTTCCAAATATTTGTTCCGAATAAATTTACCTGTGTGGGAGTAGTCGTGTTCATTTGTTCTGTAGTGTTCGTACTCTTCCATTTAGCAGTTCGTGTTTCTTTAGTCTGTGTTACCCATCTATTTCTAGACGTATCCCATGAATAAAACCCTGGACGAACGTCGTTGATATAACCAGCAGGTGAAAGATTTGTAGCAGTATTGTATACAAATAGACTGTTCTCAGGAGTACTAATTGGCGCCGAAATGTTGGCAGCGCTTAGAGCTACTCGTGGGACAAGTAAACCTCCGGCATCATTTCCGGATCCTATTTCTAAAAGACTTGATTTATCGGGATTACTGTTTCCAATCCCTACCTGAGCGTTTACACTTGTGCAAACAAAAATTGCAAGAAGACTTGCGAAAGAAAAAGCTGAAATTTGGGGCTTCATAACTTCTTATTTATGTTGTTAGTTTAAGAGTTTGCAGTTTATCGTTTAAATTATACTTTTCCACTTGAGTTAATAGTGATATAATCAGATAATTCCTACAAAACAAATAAAGTGCTTCTTTTTATTTTTGCCAAATTTTTAACAGCTAAACATAGATATATCAGTTACTTACGATAAAATGTAATTTTCACCGACAAACAACACCTTTTCATAAAGTCTAGCAATCAAGGTGTTGTAATTTGTCTTTTTTTATTACAAAGACGATCTTATATTCACAATTATAAACCATTCAGAATAGAATACACCGTTTAAATAGGACACCAAAACAGCTTTATAAAGAGTTTAATCAAATAATATAAATAAAAAAGCCCCAAGAATTTCTTGCGGCTTTTTTATTACTAAAATCAATTTCGTTATCGAATCAACTTCTTATACTTAATACGTTTCGGCATTAAATCACCACCCAAACGCTTTTTCTTATTCTCTTCATACTCACTAAATCCGCCTTCGAAGAAATACACCTGACTATCACCTTCAAAAGATAATATGTGCGTACAAACTCGATCTAGGAACCATCTATCGTGACTAATTACTACAGCGCAACCAGCAAAATTTTCAAGTCCCTCTTCAAGTGCTCGAAGCGTATTTACATCCAGGTCGTTGGTTGGCTCATCGAGTAATAAGACATTGCCCTCTTCCTTTAAGGTCATCGCCAAATGCAATCGGTTACGTTCTCCACCCGATAGTAACGATACTTTTTTATTCTGCTCGCTTCCGCTAAAATTAAATCGACTTAAGTAAGCTCTGGAATTTACTTGCTTTCCTCCCATCATCACCAATTCTTGTCCGTCGCTAAAATTCTGCCAGATTGTTTTCTCAAGATCGATATTCGAATGCGCCTGATCCACATAAGCCACCTTGGCCGTGTCTCCCATCTTGAACTCACCTTTATCCGGAGTTTCTTCGCCCATGATCATTCTAAAAATGGTGGTTTTACCCGCACCATTCGGACCAATTATTCCAACAATTCCCGCCTGTGGAAGATTAAAATTAAGATCTTCATATAGCAATTTATCGCCATATGCCTTACTTACTCCTATGGCGTCTATCACATTGGTTCCCAAACGCGGTCCGTTAGGGATGTAGATTTCCAACTTTTCATCAAGTTCCTTTTGATCCTGACTCATTAATTTATCGTAATTCTTTAAACGCGCCTTTTGTTTAGTCTGACGTCCTTTTGCACCCTGACGTACCCATTCCAGCTCACGTTCTAAAGTCTTTTGTCTTTTAGAAGCTGTTTTACTTTCCTGCGCTAAACGCTTTGATTTTTGATCTAACCATGAAGAGTAATTTCCTTTCCATGGGATTCCTTCTCCTCTATCAAGTTCTAAAATCCAACCCGCAACATTATCCAAGAAGTAACGGTCATGCGTTACAGCGATAACTGTCCCTTTATATTGTGCCAAATGATGTTCCAACCAATGCACACTTTCTGCATCCAAGTGGTTAGTAGGCTCATCCAGTAATAAAACATCCGGTTCCTGCAATAACAAGCGGCAAAGTGCCACTCTACGTCTTTCTCCACCAGACAATACCGAAATCTTCTTATCGCCTTCCGGAGTACGGAGAGCATCCATGGCAATTTCCAGTTTTGTGTCCAGTTCCCAAGCATTAGCCGCATCGATCTCATCCTGCAAAACAGCCTGACGATCCATCAATTTCTGCATTTTATCGGCATCGCTATATATCTCTTCCAGACCAAACATATCGTTGATCTTGTTGTACTCATCCAAAATGGCAACCGTTTCAGCGGCACCTTCCTTTACAATTTCGAGCACCGTCTTACTCTCGTCTAGTAGTGGTTCCTGTTCTAAGTATCCAACCGAGTAACCCGGTGCAAATACCACATCGCCTTGGTAGTTTTTTTCTACCCCTGCAATGATTTTAAGCAAGGTTGATTTACCACTACCATTTAATCCAAGGATACCAATCTTGGCACCATAGAAAAAACTTAAATATATATTCTTTAAAACCGGTGTCTGCGCGTTCTGAAACGTCTTCGTTAAACCGGACATTGAAAAGATTACTTTCTTATCGTCTGCCATTATTTTATTATCTAATTAATCAACTCGTTAATACTTAAAATATACCGATTGGTATAATTTCATTACACCCTTCCTTTCAAAGCGTTAAACACCCATGCTATGGCGAAGAATCCAAACCCAACCGAGGCGAAACCCCAACCAGCAACATCGTCATACTTAAAAGCTCCCAATGCAATTAGTCCCATGCCTACTAGAATCATTATAAAAGTAGCCCAGGCCAATACTGTATTTTTATTCATCATATTGTTTTGTGTTATGGCGTTACTTACTTCTGCGCCTATGGCGAATAAGTAAGTCGTGCTTTCGGCAGTCGCTATCATCACCGTTTAGACGGTAATCATGAGCTCCAACAATGCCTCTATCACTAACGCTTTTATTATTAGATAAGCTGTTACATAATTTAATATGTATTAAGACTATCTCCCCCTTTTAATGCGTATTAATAGCAACTGCAAATATCGGATATTTATACAAAAAAACATCTCGAAAGATGCTTTATTCCAAGAATGTGTAAACTATCCAGCTTGCTTCAGAAGTTTCCCAGCACACTATTTCAAAGCTGACTGAAATCTTCCTATTGCCATTTTAAATTCTTCATTTAATGCCTCATCAGTAATGCCATCTTCAGAAAAATTATTTCCGAAGGAAGGCAAAGAAAAGTCTGCTACAATATTGCCACCCATATGCGGAAAACGATTCTTGGCAATTTCCAACACCGATGCTCCACCTCTTCCACCCGGCGAAGTAGCCATCAACAACATTGGAATTCCGCTCCATAATTTACCATCTACTCGCGACATCCAATCGAAAATATTCTTAAAAGCTGTTGAGTAGGCACCATTGTGTTCTGCCAGTGATAAAATAATTCCGTCGGCCGACTTTATATGCTCTAAGAATTTTAGTGCATTTTTATGAATCCCTTCTTTTGCTTCTAAATCTACCCCAAAAACAGGCAATTCGAAATCATTGAGATCCAAAATGGTAACATTCATCTCAGACAATTGACCAGATGCATGCACCGCTAGTTGTTTATTGATTGATTTTTTACTATTACTTCCTGCAAATGCAATTATATTCTTCATATATGTTTTTAAAGCGAAACGGCAAATATAGCCACAATTCATAAAACCTGCCCATACTAATGTACAACTAAAAAACTTTCACTATAACCGCTCCAAGCCTTCAAATTATTTCGATATTTTGTACTTTAGCACCAAACTTATTTCACGTGGATATCAACTTCAATAAAAACGAAGATCATAATAAACTTCTAGCTTCAGAATTACGCCAAAAACTTTCCAAAGTAAAATTAGGAGGGGGCGAAAAACGTATCGAGAAACAACATGCTAAAGGCAAAATGACTGCCCGTGAACGTGTTGCCTATTTACTTGACGATAAAAAACCTAGTATTGAAATTGGAGCATTTGCCGGAGAAGGAATGTATGAAGAGCATGGTGGTTGTCCAAGTGGCGGTGTCGTGGTAAAAATAGGTTATGTAAAAGGAAAGCAGTGTATCGTGGTTGCCAATGACGCAACAGTTAAAGCAGGTGCATGGTTTCCAATTACCGCCAAAAAGAATTTAAGAGCTCAGGAAATATCTATAGAAAACAAACTGCCAATTATCTATTTGGTAGATAGTGCAGGGGTCTATTTGCCTATGCAGGATGAGATTTTCCCGGATAAGGAGCACTTTGGGAGAATTTTCAGAAACAACGCAGTCATGAGCAGCATGGGAATCACTCAAATCTCTGCTGTGATGGGGAGTTGTGTTGCTGGAGGCGCCTATTTGCCAATCATGAGCGATGAAGCACTTATTGTGGATAAAACAGGAAGTATTTTCCTTGCAGGAAGTTATCTTGTTAAGGCTGCAATCGGTGAAAGTATCGATAACGAAACTCTTGGTGGTGCAACTACACACTGCGAAATTAGTGGCGTTACCGATTATAAATCCAAAGATGATAAGGATGCATTAGACACGATTAAAAATATAGTTTCCAAGATCGGTGATTACGAAAAGGCTGGTTATAACCGTGAAAAAAGCGAAAAACCAAAAGAAGATCCTGACGAGATCTTCGGACTACTCCCAAAATCCAGAGCTGAGCAATATGACATGAGGGAAATTATCTCTCGCCTTGTTGATAATAGTGATTTTGAAGAATATAAAAAAGGCTACGGACAAACAATTCTTACCGGATATGCGCGTATCGATGGCTGGGCTGTAGGTATTGTTGCGAATCAGCGGAAACTGGTAAAAACAACCAAGGCAAAAACCAAACCTAGTGAGATGCAGTTCGGTGGTGTGATTTACAGTGATAGCGCCGATAAAGCCACACGGTTTATCGCGAATTGTAATCAGAAGAAAATTCCGTTGGTGTTTCTCCAAGATGTTACCGGTTTTATGGTAGGATCTAAAAGCGAACACGGAGGAATTATTAAGGATGGCGCTAAGATGGTAAATGCTGTAAGTAATAGTGTAGTACCTAAATTCACCATCGTGATTGGTAATTCTTATGGCGCGGGAAACTACGCCATGTGCGGAAAAGCCTACGATCCTCGATTAATAGTAGCCTGGCCCAGTGCCGAGCTTGCGGTGATGAGTGGCAATAGCGCGGCTAAAGTATTGCTTCAAATTGAAACAGCCTCATTGAAAAAGAAAGGAGAAAAAATTACTCCTGAAGTAGAAAAAGAACTCTTCGATCGTATAAAAGCACGCTATGATAGGCAGATTTCGCCTTATTATGCGGCGTCTCGAATCTGGACCGATGCGGTTATTAATCCGTTGGATACCCGAACATGGATCTCAATGGGAATAGAAGCTGCGAACCATGCTCCAATCGAAAAACCTTTTAATCTGGGTATTATTCAGGTTTAGTCCATAGTTTCAAAACAATTTATTTTGCTCGTTTAAAAGTCTTACCTTTTCACATCAATGAAGGAAACGGCACTTACGAGACAACCCTTTTACATGATACTGTTGCTCATTCTAGCAGGGGAAGCGGTATTTATTCTGCCTTTTGTTTTAGCTAGAGTCTTTCGACCTACTGTGCTGGATGTTTTTCAGCTAACCAATCTCGAATTAGGAACTTGTTTTTCAGTTTATGGAGTTGTCGCTTTTGCATCATACCTCCTTGGTGGCAGTCTTGCCGATAAGTTTCAGCCTCGGGTACTTATGGCAGTAGCATTAGTTCTAACAGCTCTGGGAGGTTTAATATACGCGTCATTCCCATCCTATGAAACTTTAAAAGTCCTTTATGGATATTGGGGATTTACAACGATCTTTTTATTTTGGGCAGCAATGATCAAGGCTACCCGTGTTTGGGGAGGAGAAAATAAGCAAGGAATAGCCTTTGGATTTTTAGATGGCGGTCGCGGTTTAGTTGCTGCCGGTTTTGGGTCATTAGGCGTTTTTATATTTTCTCTGTTTTTAGTTTCAGAAATTGACGCTGCTACTCTTGTAGATCGAAAAGAAGCCTTTAAGCACGTCATTTTAATTTCGTCAGGAATCATAGGTTTTGTTGGAGTTCTTGTGTTTTTTTTCTTAAAGATCAGACAACCACTTTCTGAAAAAAGGACGCACATAAATAGCATTGAATTACTTTCGAACTACCGAAAAGCGCTTAAAATTCCTTCAGTTTATTTACTAATGATTATCATTCTTTGTGCCTATACTGGTTACAAAGTAACAGACGTGTTTTCTCTTTATGCTGAAGAAGTGATGCTCTATAATCAGATAGAAGCTGCTCAAGTAGGCGCTTTTATGTTATATATACGTCCTGTTGTTGGAGTTATAATAGGTGTATTAGCAGATCGCACTAAGGCAAGTTTGATGATGATATTTGGTTTTGTGACGATCATTTTAGGAGCCATCTTGTTCGCAACTGGCGTTATTAGTGCATATACCGAACTTTTATTCTTTCTCGCTCTTATTATTACGGCTACAGGTGTCTATGCCTTCCGGACTCTTTATTTCGCTGCAATGAAAGAGGGAAACATTCCATTGGCAGTTACAGGCACAGCAGTAGGTTTAATGTCATTAATAGGCTATACCCCAGATATCTTTGCCGGTCCTGCGATTGGTTATCTGTTGGATAATCATCCTGGTGAACCCGGACATCAGCATGTTTTTATCATGCTAGCAATCTTCTCATTTGTTGGATTAATCGCCACTTTACGATTACATTACATATCGAAACGGAGTTAAGTCTTTTAATTTTTAACTTTTATATCTCCCTTAAAATGAGTACCTTAGATAGTCTACAAAATTAAAAGGCCATGGGGAGAATTAAATCTTTAAACAAATGGGCAAATGCCCATACCTATTATCCATTGGATCTATTACGTATCGGTTTAGGAGTATTTCTTTTTGTTAAAGGGATCAATTTTATGTCGGATGTTGAAATGCTCATGGAACTTTTTAAACCTATTCAAAACTTAGCTGGGGGAATGCTAGCTGTGCACTATGTAATCCCTGCTCATTTTATTGGCGGACTGCTTATTGTTTTTGGTTTGCTCACTCGATGGGCGGTGATCGCACAATTGCCAATTCTAATTGGAGCTGTTTTAATAAACTTCTATGGTGAAATGGTAATTTCGAACCTTTTATTTTCACTTGCGATATTGGCACTTTGTATTTTCTTTATGTTCTACGGAAGTGGTAAACACTCTGTAGATTACTATCTGAAAATGCAAAAATAAAAGATCTAGAAGGTTTTAATTACCTTTATTGACTGCTGTCTTCCATTTACATATCTGAATCCTTTTTCTCCAAAATATCCTGCTTCTTCAAGCATTATCCGGATATCTTTATTCCATTGCGCAATGTTTACAGTTGTATTTAATTCGATAGCATAAACGGTGTTTGGATACAACAAATAATCACCCGTGCCCGGAACACCACCTTGAGAATCCCACATCCCAATTGTAGGTCCGGCACTGTGACCATAGGTTCCTAATGGATGTGTGTAAATGGAAGGTTGTAATCCTTCTTTTTTCGCTTCGGAAAGAGACTGCAATAGAATTTCATTTCCAGATCGCCCGGAGGCAAAATTACTGGTAAATATATCCTGAACTCGATTCCCCTTACTGAATGCTTCGGAAAGGAAACCTGGTACTTGCTGTTCTGTTTCCTTTAGTACATATGCATGTTGCTGGCAGTCGGTATTTAATCCAATATAAGTGATTCCGAAGTCACAATGTAGCAGATCTCCCGGAATGATAATATCTTCCTTTTTTGCTTTACTAAAGGATTCAATATGACTTTTCAATGCTTCTGAATCCCGTTGGACATCAATCGTGGGGTGAAACCAGGTTTCAAGACCCATATCTGTTACTTTTTGTCGCAACCACCAAACAACATCGTCTGTGGTAGTTACACCCGCTGTGATTACCTTAGCTGAAAATGCTTCATCTATAATTTCATGTGTAATGGAAACTAATGTATTGTAAAGTTCCATTTCTTTTTCGGTCCTTGTTTCAATCCAACCAATAGCCAACTTTTCGGCAGAAACCACTCGATCATTGTACTTTGGTGTAATGGCCTGCATAAATTCTTCATGGTCAGTATGTACCAAACCATCTGCAATTCCGAAGTGCGTTGACAAATTCACTCCGATTTTCTTCGGATTTCTTTCTTCAATAATTTCTACAAGACGCCCCCATTGATCAGGTTGCTTTTCCTTATCCCATGCCGAAGTAATATTTTCACCAACATCATAGCGGGCAACTGCAAGCTTTTCGATAGTATTTTGTTCTTTATTTCTGAAAAACACAAGAATAGTTCTTCTTCTGGCATTCAGCCATGTTGCTGGAAGCATTGTTCTCATTACAGGGTCTTCATTGTATTCTCTGCTTATTACAATCCACATATCAATTTCCGCTCTGTCCATAAGCTGAGGGAGTAGATTATTGAAACGATCGGTAAGAATATCGTCTTTTAATACAGCACGATCGCGTTCGTTGAGAATTTGAGCCGTTAAAATTTGAGTAAATAGGATGAAGAAAAAAAAGGCGTTTGTTCGCATGTAGATTGGCTTTGTAACCTAAAATTACAAAAATCAAATAACTTAGGGCTACTTATACTTCCGAAGAACTTGTATTACATCCGCTCTTTTTATTTTATCGGTTTCGGTGTATGGAAATTTTGAAAGGGTATAGATTTTTTTAGGTCGTTCGAAACCTTCAAGCATAGCGAATGCTTCAGTATAATTAGGAATTGGTTGATCTTCCTTAGTTTCAAGTACCAGAATAATACGTTCTCCCAATTGTTCGTCAGCTTCCGAAGCTATTATAAACGGTAACTCAATATAGGATGATAATTTGGCTTCTATTTTTTCGGGATATAATTTTACTCCACCGCTGTTAATCACATTATCATAACGACCTAACCACTTAAATTCTGTAGGAGAAACTAGTTCAATAAGATCGTTGGTTATTAGTAGCTCCTTATTGATCTCTGGCGCATAAATGATCATACATTCTCTTCCATCTGTACCAATCTTAACATTGGGTAGCGCCTTATATACATCCGATTTGTCTTTTCCGTTGAGCCTTCTTACAGCTATATGACTCACAGTTTCTGTCATTCCGTAGGTAGAATAAATCTCGGTAGAAACATCCTGTATTTTTTCCTCAAGTTCCTTTGAAACCACACCACCACCAACAATCATTTTCTTTACTTTTTTCAATGCAGGAATGGAATGATACAACTGATATGGCACCATTGCCACAAAATCATAATCGTTGTCATACTGTGTCAAGGCATCCTTGACTGGGGCTACTATATGTAAATGCCAGCCAAGAGTCATCGCACGAACTAACATCATTTTTCCGCCAATGTACTTTGCCGATAAACATAATAAGGCAGAAGTTTTTTCTTTTAAATCGAAAAAATCTCCGGTAGCTTTGGCACTATTTACCATACTAAGCTTCGGAATCTCTATTTTTTTAGGCTTTCCAGTTGACCCTGAAGTCCGAACTGTCACTGTATCTGAATCGTCCAACCATTTCTCTATAAACTTCCCGATATGTACCTCGTAATCATCGCCTTCTTGTCGGAGTTCTTTTGCCATTGAAAGCAATTCATTCACAGAATCGTATTGCAAACCATTCAAGGTAAAGGAAGGATGAAGTATTTGAGAGATTGTCTTCAATTGTGCTTTTTAAAGAGATGGGTTTTCAATTATTTCTTCGGGTTTTATCACCTTGCCAAACAATTTCTCACCCCAATTTGTCCATTTATATTTAAAGGCCATGATTCCAATGAAAATAGGATATATTACAAACACCGGCCCCAATACATCAAAACCCGCACTTGGCTCAGAGATATCCAGAAGTACACTATTGGTTCTAAATACGGTCCAATCTGCTGTTACCAATAAAGCTCCTACCAAGTTATTTCCAGCATGAAAACCGAGTGCCAGTTCCATCCCTTCGTCCATTAAGGTAATTATACCCAAAAATAAACCGGTTCCAATATAGTAAAACATGATAATGTTGCCAATTTTATCTACTTCGGGATTAAAAAAGTGAAGCCCTCCAAAAACAAGAGAGGTGACAAATAACGGAAACCATTTATTACCTACGATTACACCCAATCCTTGCATTAAATATCCTCTAAAAAGATACTCTTCGAAGCTGGTTTGCAATGGAACCATTATGATACCAATTACGGCAAGTATTAAGAAAGGAACCAAATTGAATTGCAGCTCATAATCCTGTGGATTCGAGTAATAATCAGCAACAGTAAGTACAATCGTTACACCGGCAATAAGTAGAAACCCAAACCAAAAACGTCCCCAATCCATTTTGCCTCTGGAAGTAGTTACTTTTAAGAAAGGTTGTCTGTGTAGATACTTTACCACAAAGAATACAGCCAACAATCCGATAGCGAAACTTAACAACATTAAGAAGAATGTGAGATTAGAATCCAATACCGACATGAGTACGTTAATGTCTTCAAGATCTGCTATACTTCCACCATTTTGCATCACCTCGAACATGGCCGCTAACAAAAATGGCACCGATCCAATTTGTGAGGCCGCAAAAATAATAATCACCCCAACCAAATAACGCCACCATTCGTGATCGTACTTAAACGCTTGTGCTATAAACATACTTAATTTTAAATTTTGATTAAAATCGGTTATTTTTCTTAATGAAAGTCGACTATTTCTGAGTCACTAAAAAATTTCATCAATTTTCCAGGCATCCTTAGATCGATAATAAATGTTGCCGTTACTAACTCCTAAAGGCGATGACAGATTATTTGTATACAAACTTCCTGTTCCTAATCCTTGCGGCAATTTACTATTTTTTGTGAAGGTATATTGCGAAATTGCATTTAATCCAATATTACTTTCCAAAGCCGATGTTATCCACCAGTTGATCCCTAATTTGGAAGCTTCAGAAATCCATAAATCACTCCCTTTCCAACCTCCAATTAGACTGGGTTTCAAGATGATAAATTGAGGTGAAATAGACTGCAGTAGTTGTTGTTTTTCTTCCGAAGAAAACACCCCAATTAACTCTTCATCCAATGCAATAGGCAACGGACTATCCTCGCACAAGCTTGCCATTGCTTCCCATTGACCTGCTGCTATGGGTTGTTCAATCGAATGCAGTTCAAGTTCTGAAAGTATCTTTAGTTTTTCTAGTGCTTCGGAAGGAGAAAATGCTCCGTTGGCATCGACTCTTAGTTCTATTTCTGATGCCGAGAATTCCTTCCGAATGGATGTGAGCAGTGCTATTTCTGAAGCAAAATCGATCGCTCCTATTTTCATTTTTATACAACTGAAACCATTGTCAAGTTTATCGACAATTTGTTGCTTCATAAACTGTTTATCCCCCATCCATACCAAGCCGTTGATGGGAATACCTTTTTCACCTCTGGTGAACGCTGAAGGAAACAATTGAAATTTGTCTTCCGAAGAAAGCGATCTAAAAGCCATTTCAATCCCAAACTGAATAGATGGATAGTCGGTAAGCGCATTATAAAGTACCTCTTCACCCAGGCGTATATTTTCACAAGCCCATTTTAACATATTTTCATAATCCGGACGATCATCCACACTTAATCCTCTTAAAATACCACATTCACCAATACCAAAATTATGTTTCTGCTCGATCTTGATAAACCAAGTTTCCTTTGTTTTAAGAATACCACGGGAAGTACCGCTTGGCATTTTAAAATTGAGAACATATTTTTTATAAGTAGCTTTCATTATGGATTGTTGGAATACTGGTTTGTTGGATGGTTGGATTGTTGGAATGTTGGAATGTTGGATTGTTGGATTGTTGGATTCCTGGTTTTCTGGTTTTCTGTCAACTGTCAACTGTCAACCAATAATCTATAACTCTAAACACTCCCCAATCTCCAATAACATAAGATCCTTATTAGCGTCATAGAATTTTTTCTTAGCTTCGGTATGGTCTATTTCGATATAACCAAAGGTATCGTAATGAACTCCCAATACTTTATCACATTCAACAAAGTCACTTGCAATGATAGCATCATCAATTCCCATAGTGAAATTATCGCCAATAGGTAATATGGCAAGATCCAATTTTGTATGCAACGGAATTAGTTTCATATCCATTGTAAGTGCCGTATCTCCGGCGATATAGATGTTTTTGTGCTCACCTTCAATTACAAATCCGCCGGGTTGTCCACCGTAACTGCCATCTGGAAACGAACTAGTATGTACAGCATTCACATATTTTACTTTTCCAAAATCGAATTGCCAATTCCCACCATGATTCATAGGATGTACAGTACACCCCATTTTCTCATAATGCATTGCTATCTCGTAATTGCTCACAATAGTGGCACCTGTATTTTTAGCTATAGCCTCGGCATCTAATATATGATCTTGATGTGCATGTGTTAATAGAATATAATCAGCTTTCAGTTGATCGATATTCACCTTGTCTTTCGAAAGCGGATTGCCCGAAATAAATGGATCTACAATGATATGTTTCCCTGAAATAATAAGTGACAAGCTGTTTTGTCCGTAAAAAGTAATTTTCATGTCCTGTTATTTAGTAATTAAATCAAAGTAGTGATAAAAAACAATAGCGAAAATAAAAAAGTGCTTAATGCGACCTTCTTTAATTCGGGATCCAGCAAGGGCGGATTTACATTTTTATAAACAGTGAAAATATTCAGAAGTAAGGGTAAGAATGCAATTAATGGAACATACTGTAAAACAATTTCGTTAGTTAAAATGAAATACGAAACCGCAGAGCCTAAAGCAATTATAATAAGAGCTGCATGATAATGTTTTACGTTTTTCTCTCCCAAAACAACGGCTAATGTGTTTTTATTCACTTTCGCATCGGCAAAGCGATCTCTCATATTATTAAGATTGAGAACGGCGGCACTTAACAAACCTATTGTGGCAGCTATTAAATAAATATGATGCTGTAACTGGTGGGTATACAAGAAATAACTTCCCATGACTCCTAATAGTCCGAAAAACAAGAATACAAATACATCGCCAAGAGCTCGATATCCGTATGCCTTTTTTCCTACCGTATAGGTGATTGCTGCAACAATAGCAGCAATTCCGAGGTTAAAAAAAATAAGAGAAAGAATAAAATTTTCGTTTCCAAAAGCAGCAAAAATCAACATGCTTGCAATTAATAATGTGATGATGGCCGTAATCACCATACCCATTTTCAACTCTTTTGCGGTTAACAAACCACTCTGCATGGCGCGAGCTGGTCCAACTCTGTCTGCATTGTCAGTTCCTTTAACACCATCGCCATAGTCGTTGGCGAAATTGGAAAGTATCTGAAACCCCAACGTAGTTAACATTGCGAACACAAAAATTAATGGATTGAATTTGTTGATCAGCATGGCCGCAGCAGAACCTGTTAAAATTCCTGAAATGGATAAGGGCAATGTGCGAAGTCGCGCTGCAGATATCCAAGCTTTTACTTTTGACATTCAATTGATTTAGTACCGCAAAAGTACGCTTAAAAATAAAAACCTAAAGACGAACAATCTGTTTTTCCACTTCAGGAGTTAGACATATACGAACTAGTATCTTTATTAATTTATGGAAAATCAATAACAATATCCAGAAGTATTTAATTGCCAGATTTTTAAGATCTTCAAAGTAAATGGTAGTAATGTTATATGTTTTGTAGGAAATTACTATTTTTAGACACCTAACTAAAACCAACTTATATGTCATCAACATACCACATCGGATTACTTTTATTACGTCTTGGATTTAGCGCTATGATGCTAACTCACGGGATTCCTAAGTTAATAAACTTAGTTCAAGGAAATCTGGATTTTGGCGACCCAATCGGTAATGGAAACACTTTATCCTTAGTACTAACTGTAATTGGTGAAGCAATTTGTCCGCTCTTAATTATTATTGGTTATAAAACACGTATTGCCGCTATCCCAACGATTATTACTATGGGAGTCGCTGCATTTATTGTTCATGCTGCAGATCCAATAGCAACCAAAGAGAAGGCGTTACTTTATTTAATTGCTTTTATCGTTATTGCTTTAACTGGTGCCGGAAAGCACTCTGTTGATAGAAGATAACTAGTTGAAAATTTTCACAAGGAGCTCCTTCAATAAATCCCCTTGTGGCAGATTGGAGGCTCCTACTCCCTTACTTTTCATATCTATTTCACGAATGGAAGATATAACAGCACTTACCTTTTTCATCGGGTAATTTCTTGCCGCCAGTTCGTAATCTTTAATAAAATAGGGGTTCACACCTAACGATTTTGCCGCATCTCGCTTATTAGTTAAGGCATGGAACTTTAGTAATTTTGAAAAGAAACTATAAAGTAAAGCTACGGTCATTACAATTGGGTGATTCTTTGGGTTCTGAGCAAAATACTGAACAATGGCGAATGCCTTTTTTATATCTTTCTCTCCTATTGCATTCTGAAGCTCAAAATTGTTGAAATCCTTGCTGATCCCAATATTCTCTTCCACAATCTGAGGTGTGATTTGCTCTCCCGGTTTAATTATCAATTGAAGCTTCTCCAATTCATTATTTACCTTTCCTAAATCATTCCCTAAAAACTCGACAAGCATCTGCGCTGCCTTCGGTGTAATAGTATATCCTCTGCCTGCCAGCACTCTCCTAATCCAATCAGGCACCTGGTTTTCATATAATTTCTTACTTTCAAAAATCACCCCATGCTTGGCGATGCTTTTTGAAAGCTTTTTACGCTTATCAAGGGTTTTATATTTATAACACATTACCAAAACCGTTGTGGGCTGCGGATTTTCGACATAAGCCACCAAATTCTCTATGGTTCTGGAAAGATCCTGGGCTTCTTTAACAATTATCACCTGTCTTTCTGCCATCATCGGATAGCGCTTTGCATGACTTATAATATCATCAATAGAAACATCGCGTCCGTAAAGCACCATTTGATTAAATCCTTTTTCTTCTTCGGAAAGCACCGAACTTTCAATAAAATTGGAAATAGCATCAATATAGTACGCCTCCTCACCCATTAAAAAGTAAACGGCTTTTACATCTCCCTGCTTGATACTAGTTACAATTTGTTTGGCTTTGTCTAATGGCATTTATGTATTGGAATTTTACTTTTCCTGATTGGATTTAGATGTTATTTCCTTCGGAAACTGTTACTTTGTGCTATGCAGATACTCAACTTCCCGGAATATCAATTTCGTTTCAAAAGTAACGAAAACAAACCATTGATCTTTGATGTGATCCGAAAAAAGTTTGTGGTTCTCACGCCGGAAGAATGGGTGCGCCAACATGTAGTAAACTTCCTGATTTCAGAAAAGAATTATCCCATTTCTCATATAAACGTAGAAAAACAACTGAAGCTTCACAACACCACAAAACGCTACGATATCGTTGTTTTTAACAGTGATGGAAGTATTCATCTTATCATTGAATGTAAGGCTCCGAAGATTAATATAGACCAAACCACTTTCGATCAGATTGCTCGTTACAATCTGGTCCTCGATGCAAGCTATTTAATGGTTACCAATGGCTTAGAACACTATTATTGTCAGATGGATTTTGAAGCAGAAAAGTATGTTTTTCTGAAGGATATCCCTTTTTATGGAAGTAGCAACTGACTTAGTTACTTTTCCAAACTATTTTCACCGCCGAAAATTTTTCCAACTCTAGCCTCGTATCTCTAGTAACCTTAAAACCATTCTTCTTGTAAAAACCCAGAGGTGATCGGTAAAAGGTGTTGTCGGATTTCTTATAATTTTCATCATCGATTACCCATCCATTGAGCGCCGATTGTCTTTTTTTGGCATCTTCAATTAGCATTGTTCCATTGCCCTTTCCTTGTAATTGAGAATCGATTATCATGGCAAACCATCTGGCGTCGTCCCTGTTAAAATCTGCAAACCAAGCTTGTATTTGCCCTTCTTTATTAATTAAAAGTGTGTAAAAGGGATCCGAAAGACTATCAAGGTACTTTTCTAGGCTCGCAATATCGTGAAGAGACAAATTCTGCGGATATTCTTTATTCCAGAGCTGGAAAAGTTCTGTTTTTTGTACTTCGGAAAGTTTTTCGGTGGTTAGCATTTCCATAACTATAAATATATTACTTTAATTACATAGAATGACAAGCTATGGTTGCCACTCCAAAATATTGTGTAACTTAAGGCAACTTTAAGAGTCTATTAATTATGAGTAGATTTATAATGGTTATAGCATTTATTTTACTTCATAGTTCACTTCGAGCTGGAATCAAGCCTGTTATTCCGTATTTTGATGACGGAAGCATTGTTTTTACTGAAGCAGAAATACTAAATGAGTATACTGCTAGAATTCCATTTAAACTTGTAGATCGACTTATTGTAGTGGAAGCGGCCTTATTAAATCAGAAAGGTGACTTTATTATAGATACTGGTTCTGAAGCCTTGCTTTTAAATGAAGTTCATTTCCCTTCAGAATATCCTTTTCTAACACCAACCAAACAAGCTTCAGGCGTTATCGATATTATTGATAATGTAAAAGAGCGAAAACTTCAAGAGTTTCTATTGCATGATTTCGTACTTAAAAATGCACATTCAGAAATTATTGATCTATCCCATATTGAAAAAAGCAAAAAAATACATTTATTGGGAATCATCGGATTTTCAATATTAAAAGATTATGAAGTTTTTATCGACCTTCACTTAAACCAGATTACCTTGACTAAGGTCGATAAGTATGGTAATAAGTATGATAAAAAAGTGTATTCAGAAAAAATAACGGATAGCATTCCTTTTAAATTAAACGGTCATACCATAACCCTTAAAGCGATGGTAAATGATATAACTGTTAACTTTGGACTTGATAGTGCAGCGGAATTCAACCAATTAAACAAACGAATTAACAAGAAAGTAATTAGATCCTTTTTTCCGAAGGGAAGAATATTATTAACCGGTGCCAGTAATAAAAAAATTGAAGTGATCACTGGTAGATTGTTTGGTGTAAAACTTAGTGAAAATGTTTATTTCGGTCCTATGAACACGGTTTTAACAAATTTAAACAAGATGAATGAAGCTTTTGGAACAAATTTAGATGGCGTGTTGGGGTATGAGTTTTTTCAGCAAAAAAGAACTATTATTAACTATCAAAAAGAAAAACTTTTCTTTATCAATTACCCACTTAACAGACAATGAGTAAAAGTAATCTTTATATCGTTTTTATAATCTTTATTCTCTCGTTTATGGGGAGTAATGCACAAACTGATACCCCAAAAGGATATAGAATTGAGGGTGATGAAATTGTATTTAGTTTCCACAGAAACGAATATAAAAAAGCTACTAAGGAAAAGACCTCCAAGAGAATTGATTTTGACGATATCGATATTGAGAATGTAGTGGTTTCAGGGAATTTCAACAATTGGTCGATGAATGACTGGTATATGAAAAAGATAGATGCCGATCGCTACGAACTTCGAAAAAAACTGAGCGATTTCAATGATGAATTTACTTGGGAATTTAAATTTGTTGTGAATAATAATTATTGGGCTGAACCTTCAAAAAGAGACCCCAACGTTATTAAAGCCTTAAAGAACGGTTTAGAACTAAATGTATATAATTTACAGATGTACACTGCTTTTCCAAATGATTCTGGAAATATCACATTTAAACTTAAGGGTTTTAAGGATGCCAAAAACGTTGTTTTAAGCGGCTCTTTTAATAAATGGGATGAACATCTATTTAGAATGAAAAGTACGGATTTCGGTTTTGAACTTACCCTTCAAATGAAGCCAGGAGAGTACGAATACAAATACATTGTGGATGGTAAATGGATTGAAGATCCTAACAATCCTAGCAAACGCAGAAACGAATATTCAGGTTACAATTCGGTGATTAGCATTTTAGCACCTACCACTTTTATTCTTAACGGCTATGAAAATGCTAAAAAAGTAACACTGGCCGGATCTTTTAACGATTGGAATGAAAATGCTCAGGAAATGTCACAATCGTTCACCGGTTGGGAATGCGGTTTACTTCTTCCCGCGGGAAAACATCACTATAAATATATTGTGGATGGGGTTTGGATTTTGGATCCCGATAATCCTGTACGAGAAGATGATGGAAAAGGAAATGTAAATTCTGTTTGGATGGTGAAGTAATTGTTACTCCAATACATTCAACTTGGCAAATCGCAATAACAATTTTTTCAGGCCTCCGTTCTCAAAGTTGATTTCGGCCTTAGTATCGGCTCCTATTCCCTCGATTTTGGAAATGCGCCCTTTTCCGAAGCGAACATGCTCCACCAAAGTTCCAACTTTTAAGTTGGCCTCCTCGGCACTAAAATTCTTATCAGTATCACTAGTTACCGGTTTCAATCTTCGAAGCTTGCGCAATTGATCCTCCGTAGAGCTTTTTGAAGCTGTTGGAGCGTTACCTGCAACCGGCTTTCGCATTCGCAATTTGCTCTTATCCACCTCATCAAAAATATCGGCGTCCAGAAGCGGTTTATAACGATGCTCGGTAATTGGTGTTAAATACTCCAAATATGAAGCGTCGATCTCTTCAATAAAACGACTAGGTTCCGCATCGATCAATTTCCCCCAGCGATATCTGGATTGCGTATAGGTTAAATAGGCCTGCTTTTCGGCCCTGGTCAATGCCACGTAAAACAATCTTCGCTCTTCCTCCAGTTCACTTCGCGTGCTCATACTCATCCCGCTAGGGAAAAGATCTTCTTCCATTCCTACTACATACACATACGGAAATTCGAGTCCTTTTGCCAAGTGAACAGTCATCAATGCTACTCTATCTTCATCGCCCTTTTCGTTATCCAGATCTGTCGCCAAAGCAACGTCTTCCATAAATTCAGCTAAAGAACCGTTGGCATCTGCCAGTTCTTTTTGTTCTTCCACAAAGTCCCGCATCCCGTTAAGGAGTTCCTCTATATTTTCAATTCTTGCTATTCCTTCAGGAGTACCATCTTTCTTTAATTCCTGAACCAATCCGGTTTTTTTAGAGACATACTCGGTGATTTGAAAAGCATCTGAAGCTTCATTGGTCACTCTAAAACTCTCTATCAGCATCGTAAAATTCTGAAGCTTAGTTTTTGTACCACTATTAATTTTCAAATCAATCTTATCGATGTTCTGCATCACCTCAAACATAGAACGTCCATAATGATTGGCAGCTACAATGATTTTATCGATGGTCGTACTTCCAATTCCGCGAGCCGGATAATTGATGACTCGTTTTAATGCTTCCTCATCCTTCGGATTTAAAATCAGTCGTAGATACGACAATACATCTTTGATCTCTTTTCGCTGGTAGAAACTTAATCCGCCGTAGATTCTATATGGAATGTCCTTCTTCCGAAGAGCGTCTTCCATGGCACGTGATTGCGCATTTGTACGGTACAAAATAGCAAAATCGCCATTCTGTGCCTGCTCGTTCATTTTGGTTTCAAAAATATTGCTCGCAACAAACCGTCCCTCATCCCCGTCTGTCATGGTACGGTTTACCTTGATCTTAGCACCTTCGTCATTTGCCGTCCAAACAACCTTGTCAAGTCGGGTTTTATTCTTTTCAATGATACTGTTCGCCGCATTCACAATATTCTTCGTAGAACGATAATTCTGCTCTAATCGAAATACTTTCACACCATCATAATCCTTCTGAAAGTTGAGAATGTTATTAATATTCGCTCCCCGGAAAGCATAAATACTTTGGGCATCATCTCCTACTACACAAATGTTCTGAAACTTATCACTCAACGCTTTTACAATCAAGTACTGACTATGATTTGTATCCTGATACTCATCTACTAGTATATACCGGAAACGATTTTGATATTTGGCGAGTACTTCAGGAAAACGTGTAAGCAACTCATTTGTTTTCAGTAATAAATCATCAAAATCCATGGCACCCGCCTTAAAACAGCGTTCTACATAGGCTTTATAAATTTCTCCGAGTCTGGGAATTTTTGCCATGGCATCTGCCTCCGTCAAATCCGGATTACTGAAATACGCTTTTACTGTAATAAGACTATTCTTATAAGAGGAAATCCGCGAATACACTTGTTTGTATTTGTAGATATCCTTATCGAGATGCATGTCCTTAATAATGGCTCGAATAACGCTCTGAGAATCTTGTGTATCATAAATGGTAAAATTGGAAGGATATCCCAATTTGTCGGCTTCAAATCTTAGAATTTTAGCGAAAACACTATGAAAAGTTCCCATCCATAGATTCTTTGCTTCGCTATTACCAACGATCTGCGCAATACGTTTTTTCATTTCCCGTGCCGCCTTATTAGTAAAGGTTAAAGCAAGAATGCTAAAGGGATCTACCCCAAGGGACATGAGATACGCAATTCGGAAGGTCAACACTCTGGTCTTTCCGGAGCCCGCACCTGCAATTACAATCATCGCCCCGTCCTTCTGTAATACCGGAGCACGCTGCGCATCATTTAACTGTTCTAAATAGTTCTGCAATTTCTTGGATTTCTGATTTTTTTCTGAAGTAATTCTGAGAGTGTGAAATTAAGTAAAATAGGCTTAATCAAGCCGAAGAACTTTCAGAATTTATAAACAGTATCAATCATTTCGTTTCATCTGAAATTTAATATCTTTAGCTACACTAATACTTCCTTGTACGAGAACGCTTTTGAATCGATGCATTGTATTTACTAAACTATATATAAGCACTACTGTTCTAACTGAAACATTTACTTTATGAAAACTGCTTTTTTTTCTGTAATTCTCCTTTTTATTAGTTTTTCAAATTTTGCTCAAATGGATGCCACGCTGCTTAAAGATATTGAAGCCATAGAACCACAGGTAATAGAATGGCGTCATTATTTTCACCAGAATCCGGAGCTATCTAACAGGGAGTTCAAAACAGCTGCAAAAATAGCAGCTCATTTGAAGTCGCTTGGAATGGAAGTTAAAACTGGCGTAGGAATAACCGGTGTTGTTGGAATTTTAAAGGGCAATAAGCCGGGCAAAGTTGTAGCATTAAGAGCAGATATTGATGGGTTACCGGTAACAGAACGAAACGATTTACCGTATAAAAGTGAGGTTAGAACCACCTTCCTTGATGAAGAAACAGGAGTTATGCATGCTTGTGGACATGATACTCACATTTCTATATTAATGGGTGTGGCCGAAGTGCTTTCGAAACATAAAGATTTACTTAAGGGCACCGTAAAATTTATTTTCCAACCTGCAGAAGAAGGCCCACCTCCGGGGGAAGAAGGTGGTGCTAAATTGATGATCAAAGAAGGAGTTTTGAAAAACCCGGATGTGGATGTTATTTTCGGACTTCATATAAATTCCGGAACGCCTGTTGGTGACATTCGTTATAAATCGGGAGGAACCATGGCCGCAGTAGAACGCTTTGTGGTAACCGTAAAGGGAAAAGGAACTCATGGATCTGCTCCTTGGACAGGTGTGGATCCTATTTTGATCTCTGCAAAAATAATCGACGGATTTCAAACTATCATTAGTCGTGAAGCTAATCTGGTAAATGAACCTGCCGTTATTACAGTTGGAAAAATCACCAGTGGAGTTCGATTTAATATTATCCCGGAAAGCGCGGAAATGATTGGAACTGTAAGAACATTGGATCCCTTTATGCGAACTCACATTATGACTCGCATGACGGAAATGGCTTCGGATTTAGCGAAAGCCTATGGCGGGACTGCCGAAATTGAATGGCAGAATAATACTGTTGTAACTTATAACGACCCCGCTCTCACTGAGCAAATGCTTCCTACTCTTCAGAACATAGCCGGAGAAGAAAATGTAATTGTCATGAAAGCCTCTACCGGTGGTGAAGACTTTTCATATTTTCAGGAATTGATTCCCGGTTTTTATTTTTTTCTTGGAGGTATGACACCCGGAAATACAACACCTTATCCACATCACACTGCCGATTTTCAAATTGAAGACAGTGGAATGTTATTGGGAGTTAAAACGATGAGCCAGCTAGCGATTGATTACTTAAACGCAAATTAGATACTACCAAAGTATTCTTCAGAAATTATAAAAGATTTTTTTCCACTTGAAAATTAAAATTTTAAACATATAAAAATTAATACTTTAAATATATATGGATTTATTAATGGAATTTCTTGGAAGTGTGCCATGGTGGGGATGGTTAATAGTTGTATTGATAATTATTGCAATTCGGGATGTGTTCTTTAATAAGAGGCACACGATAAGTCACAACTTCCCTATTATAGGGCATTTAAGGTATTTGCTTGAGAGTATAGGCCCCGAATTAAGACAATATATAGTAGCTAACAATCGCGAAGAGTTGCCTTTTAATCGTATTGAAAGAGGTTGGATTTACGCAAGCGCTAAGAATGAAAATAACTATGAAGGATTTGGTACGGATAGAGATATCTATGAGCCAAATTATATATTTATTAATAATGCAATGCTGCCTTTTAAGGTTGAATTGACACATCCAAACGCAAAAGACCCATATTTTGTGGCTTCTGCGAAAGTAATGGGAGAATATAATAAACGTAGAAGACCGTATCGTCCTGCCTCTGTAATAAATGTTTCGGCCATGAGTTTTGGTTCTTTATCTGCGAGAGCAATAGAATCACTGAACAAAGGTTGTAAGCTGGCACATGCCTATCATAATACAGGTGAAGGGGGTTTGTCTCCTTACCACAAAATGGGCAGCGATGTAGTGTTTCACTTCGGAACAGGTTATTTTGGTGTACGCGATGACGATGGTGGTTTTTCTATGGAGAAAATGATACAACTGGTGCAAGACAATCCGCAAATTCGTGCTATTGAAGTAAAATTATCACAAGGAGCTAAACCGGGAAAAGGTGGTGTTTTACCTGCTGCCAAAATAACACCTGAAATAGCGGCGATACGTCATGTCCCCGTTGGCAAAGATGTTTTATCACCGCCTACTCATTCTGCATTCGACGGTGTTGATGGGCTTTTAAAATTTGTCGAGGAAATTGCCGAAGCCACCGGATTACCGGTTGGTATAAAATCGGCTGTTGGGAAGTTAGAAGATTGGGAAAAACTAGCCAATTTAATGGTGGAGACAGGAAAAGGTCCCGATTTTATAACGGTAGACGGTGGTGAAGGAGGAACTGGTGCTGCACCTCCAAGTTTTGCCGATCATGTTGCATTGCCTTGGTTATTTGGTTTTGCGGAAGTATATAAAATATTTAAGCAGAAAAAGCTGTCGGATAGAATTGTCTTTATAGGTAGTGGTAAGTTAGGATTTCCGGCTAGAGCTGTAATGGCTTTTTCAATGGGAGCCGACATTATCAACGTTGCAAGAGAAGCGATGCTTTCAATTGGTTGTATACAGGCTCAGGTTTGTCATAATAATACCTGTCCAAGTGGTGTTGCAACCCAAAATAAGTGGAGACAAAACGGTATTAATATTGAAGACAAATCTGTTAGAGCCAATTTCTATTTTAAAAATTTCAGAAAAGAACTATTAGAAATGACTCACGCCTGTGGTTACGAGCACCCAAGTCAGTTTACGATGGATGATGTAGAATTAACTGTTGGCGACAAACATCTTATAAAATCCTTAGCAGAGACCTTCTCATATATCAAAGTTCCGGTACCATATAATGGTATAAAGCAGCAGCAAAAATGTCCGCATTTAGGAGGCAACTACAAAAGGAAAGATGAGAAAAAAGTGGTTAAAAAAGCAAAAAAGAAAAACGAGGTTCGTTATTAAAAAGACATAAAATTCCTAATTAAATAAATCGAGGAAAACTTTTCTATTGGCTTTCGAAATTGGAACTCTGTAGTCGTTTTCCAATACCAAGTAGCCTTCATTTTCAAAGCTCCGAACTTTTTCGACATTGATGATATGTGATTTGTGACATTTAAAGAAAATCTTACTCAGCGATCTCTCGAATTTTCCCAAGTTATAAGAACTTAGAATTTCACTCTTGTTTGTGAGATGAAATTTGGTATACCCCTCATAACCTTCAATATGAAAGACCTCCTGCTGTGGAATAAACGAAAGTCCTTTCCCTGTAGGAACTATTATTTTATTGGTATCTGTGAAGGTTTCCGACAAAATATGAACCAATTTTGCATTGCTTTCACTTTGTTGTTTTAGATTGATTACTTCAAGCGCTTTGGAAACTGCATGTATTAACTCGTCATTATCAACTGGCTTAAGAATATAATCGACAGCCGAATGTTTAAAAGCCTTTAACGCGTATTCGTTGTAGGCTGTGACAAAAATCACTTGAAAGTGAAGATCGTCTAACTCTGAAAGCAACTCAAATCCAGTCATTCCGGGCATTTGTATATCCAGAAATAAGATGTCAGGATTCTTTTGTTTTATTACTTTGAGTGCCTCTTTTGGCTTCTGAAAAGCACCTACAATGGTTATTTCCGGGAAAATTTGTTCAACTTTCTGCTGAAGCCCCTTCAATGCAGTAAATTCGTCATCGACTAATATCGCTGTTTTTGAATTCATTATAGAGTTCTTAAGGTAAAAGTTGAAACATTGCCTTTATTCTCACGCTCCGGAAATGCTTCCTTGGTGCTATATTCGATTCTCCAAAATCTACTCTTATTCAAATAATACAATCTATCTCTCAATACATTTGAAGATTTGGTTCTCCCTATATTTTCTAATTTCTCTGTTTTCTTGAATCCTACTCCATCATCAGAAATAGAAACGTCTAATTGATCTTGTGATAATTTTCTGAATTTTATAGCAATAAGACCTTTGTCTTCCATATTAAAAACACCATGGTTGACTGCGTTTTCAACAATAGGCTGAAGTAACATAGTAGGAATTTTATTTTTCCATTTATCTAGATTTGGGTCAATGTCAATTATATAGTCAAATTTATTTCTAAAACGAAGTTTCTCTACGTCCAAATAATTTGCTAGCAAGGATACTTCACTTTCTATGCTTATCTCGTTTTCCTTTGACATTTCGAAAAAAGTGCGAATTAATCTAGAGAACTTTACCAAATACTTTTCAGAAGATCTAAAATCATTCTCATTGATATAGTACTGTATGGCTGCAAGGGAATTAAACACAAAGTGTGGATTCATTTGCGATCTAAGTGCTTTCAATTGTATTTGTGCTAATTGCTTTTCTCGTATTAATTTTTTTAATTTTATTGCACGTTCGTATTTAACTATATTCCAAATAACAAATCCAACCAAACATGCTCCTGATAAAAAGGCTAATACTAAAAACATACTAGTTTGCCACCATCTTGGAATAACCTTTATTGGAATAGACAAAGTCTTACTTGTGTCGCTTTGATCGACCTTGAGTTGCAAGGTATAGGAATCGGGTTGTAAGTCGAAAAGATTAACCTCTCCAGATGCGGTACTGGTCCAATTATTTTGAATAGGTGCCAAACGATATTGATAGGTTGTGTTTTTTGTATCGTAATAATTCATCGACCAAAACTTAAGGTTTAAACTCATGTCGGCTGCGTACACATATTCTAACGAATCTTTGAACTGTTTTTCACCATTAAGTTGAACATCCTTCAAATACACTTCAAAATCAATAGATTCTTCTATATCTTTTTTGTCAATTACTGTCAATCCTAATGTCGAACCCAAGTATAATTTCTCCTTATCGAAAAAGACCTGAGTTAAATTATTGGTGGGATAACCGCTTAAATAGTGATGTTCTTTTTTAGCGAATTCGTTCGCTTCGGTTTTATAATAATGCAGTAATACACCTTCGGAAACTACCCAAATAGAGTTTTCATTTTCAATTCCGATACTTGACACTACAGCCAAGTCATTTTTGACTAATTTGAAAAGTTTTCCGTTCTTAAATCCGTAGAGCCCATCTCCTTCTGTACCAATAAAAGTGGTGTTTTCTATGGCTGAATGACTCATTAATCTTCTCCCAATTTGTTCACTACGATAGGGCACAAAAAGCTTCTTCGCATTGTCATAATACAACATATTATTATAGCTAAAAGTGAAGAGAGAGTCCCTATCTTTAAATAACCCTTGATAGAATTTATGACCTTTAAATCTTTTTCTACTTGAAAGATCATCGCTCATTCGAAAGACCATTGAACATCCTTCAGAAAAATAGATATCATTGTACTTCAACATACCCGCAGCATAATAATCTTTGTCGTCTACTTTTGACTTAGTACGCCCTTTGCTTTCTGCAACGTAATGACTTCCGAAGCTATAATAAATTGTGTTATTAATTTCATTTACATTGTATAATGGTTTTGGTTCCTTAACCCATAAATTGGGAATATTAGTATCAAATTTATACACGCCATCTCCCTTCACTCCAACATAGATTGTGTTCTTAGCTTTTGTGATTTTTGATATTGACTTTCCATTAAAAAAAGAAGACATATTGTTGTATTCCTTCGGAAGCTTAAAAACTCCATGCTCTGTTGTGGCACACCAGGTAAATCCATCTCTGTCTTTAAAACTAAAAGTAGTTTTCAACTGAGGTGGGCTGTTTTGAACCGCTGCCACTTCCAAATTCTCATTAAAACAATAAAGATATCCACCAACTACAAGTTGAAGTCGGTTGTTGACCCAATGAAAGTCCAGTGAAACAAATGTAGGATTCTGCGAGGGAGAGAACTCTCCTGTAGTAAGCTGTTTTGTGTTTAAATTAAACAATTCGTAACGTTTATTGGTAAGAACCCCAAAGAGCGAATCATTTAACTGATAAGCCTGTCGGATAGCGGGAATAGTATCAAACGTATGCAATTTGTTTCCGATAGAATCTTCTAAGCGCGCACTTTTTTTATCTTTTATATAAAAAACTTCTCTGTTTAAAAGTTTGAAATTTTCATTATTTTGATCCTCAGATCTCCAAGTAGTTTTGTCAAAATGATAATTTTGATATTCCCCTAAAAATGAAATATCGTTTCCAGATTGATTAATCCCTTGGTCCGGACGCATCGTAATACCATCGTCTGCATCAAAGTGATAAATTTTATCATTTTCGATATAACCAAGCTCCTTGCTTCTGGAAAAATACCAAAATCTGTTGTTGGGTGTAATTCTAAATCGGATGATCTCATTTAACGGCAACCCTTCGTTTCTTGTAAAGTTTTTAAAAGTGGTACCATCGAACTTACTAATTCCTTTGTCTGTGATAAACCAAATAAAGCCTTTATGATCTTGGGTAATTCTATACACTTTATTACTTGCCAGGCCATCTTTCTCGGAATAATTAATATAATTCTGAGAAAAGCAAAAACTACAGATCAGGCCTAAAAGTAAAGTCGATATGTAGTGTTTTAAGTTCATGACGATGGGAATTTATTAGAGCAAGACATATTTGGTTATTAGTTTGTTTGATTGACAACAGTCAAATTAAAATCTCCTATCTGGTCTACAATAGAATTATGAAATTGTCCTATTTGACTGGACAATGTTGTATTAAAATTTCCTTGTTGATTTATTGAGGAATAGTTTTGATGCCCAAATTGATAAATGTCTTGACAGTTAAAATTGCCTACTGCCGTACTAAATGATATATTTCTATCGGTTCCGGGTTCACCCTCCTGCCAAACAAAGACTTTGTTACTATCACCCTTTATATAAATCCATAGATAATTAGTGTCTCCATGGGTTTGAACTGTTTTCACATAGTTATCATCTCCACATTGGAATACAAAAGCTTCATTAAATGCGCAATTTTGATCTACCTGTGCAAAATTATCATTCCCAATTTGAGTGACTTCGGTATAATTACTATTTGTAGCACCTGGGTTTATATTATCTACAATAGAGACCAAACTAGTATTATTATTACCGACCTGATCAGTATCACTAATATTCTCATCTCCTTCCTGAATGACCTCGCTAAAATTGTTGTCGCCTTCCTGATATACATCCGCATCATTATTATCTCCATATTGCTCAATGTAAGATTCATGATTAGTTCCAATTTGATTAATCGCAGCGATATTACCAATTCCTATTTGTACCACCGAACTTGTGTTAGCTTGTCCAAACATTGAAATTCCCGTAATCAGCGCTAATGCGCTTAGTGTAATACTTCTCATAATTTTAAAATTTATAGTTCCACTTCTTTTTAATGAATTAATTTTTCATTGTTTTTTTTGAAAAATTTTAATAGCGATGAACTTTCATATATTCTGAAAGACCAAACACTTACTAAAAATGATTAAAAAGGGGATTACTGCTGAATTTCCTTTCTGCCAATAGTTACACTTCAATAGGGAACTTCAGAAGTAAAACTACTAAGGATAAGATTTGTTTAAAACACTAATTTACGAAATAGTATGTTTCGTGCAACAAAAGTTTACTTTCATGCAATGTACGAATTTTATAATACCAATTTATTACCCGTTTTAAAAAGACCGGATTGCTCGAACTCGATTGACTGTTTGCCACTTCTGACTTGAATTTGCATCAAAATATGTAAAGGTGTAATTTCTCGCAAAAGTTGCATTTCCTTCGGTCGAAGACCAATAAAAGCCACTTGTAGATGCAGTTCCACCTACGTCAACAGGAACGGTTAAAGGGTTCCCATCATTTATCAGTATTGGATTTATGGTAACGAGTGCATCTGCCATTTGTTTTAATTCTATCAAGGCTGGTAGGTACCAGTCTGTAAATCCTCCGGCAGCGTATGCATTACATAGACCAGCAGCCGAACCAGCAGGTCCGCCCGCCGAAATAATAGAAGCTGTGTTTGTCGCTCCGTCGATAAAATCTTCACAATTGTTCACGTCAACTCCTGAAAGTCCCCAGGAAACACTACTTCCCAGGTCGTTTAAACTAGCGATTAATCCGTGCTGTCCGTCTTCGTCTACGTGATAAACAATTCCGCCTTCATATAATTCACCCACATAATGTCGTTTGCGATTAAGGGGAATCCATGTCGACTGATTTGAATCCCAATAGTAAAATCCTTTTTCGGGGGTTCCATCTCCGGAAACAAAAATCAACATACCATCCTGGGCGGGTAAAGGCTCTATAACAGAAAAATTATCCACTCTTGGAATAAGTATCCCGTCGCTACGACCGGGTGAGGAACTATTTGTCGCATTTATCTGCAAGGTTGCATTGGGCGAGACTGTATTAATTCCTACTTGAGCGTACGAAATGAACACTGAAAGGAAGATGGACAGGATGAGTAATTGTGATTTCATAACATAAAAATCATTTACAATTTTAATAAGGTAATCAAATCTGAATTCTTTACAGTAACTATTCGACCTAATTCAGCTTTTACGCTATAAACTTCATTATTAACTCTTTATCGCAGTTGAATTATGATATTATATGGCTTTTTTATTACTTAGAAAAACCTTTCAGTAGTGTGGAATACTGAAAGGTTTTTTCTGAATTAAAACAATAAGTAACTAAATTTATTAAAAGCTTCCGTTTTGGTTGATCTTGGTTAGATTCCCTCCGCCGGTTTGAGTAATGGTTGTATTGAAAGGTGTTCCTCCTAGCTGACCAATGGTTGCATTATTTCCATTTCCTGTTTGATGAATATTTGCAATGTGATTATTTCCTACTTGTACTGTTAAGCCTACATTGTTATTCCCATCCTGGAATACATCTGAACAATTTCCATCTCCAATTTGATATACATCTGAATCGTTGTTGATTCCATCTTGTACAGTAGTATTTTTGTTGTAATCTCCTAATTGTAATACATAACTGTCATTACGTCTTCCAATTTGTGTGATATCATTCGAGTTATAATTTCCTTGCTGAGAATTATAGTTGACATTTTTTCTTCCCGTTTGAGAAACAGTAGAATAATTGCCATCACCTGTTTGATTAATATCTGAGCTGTTTCGTCTACCATCTTGTTGGACGAAGGCAAAATTACCATCTCCTGTTTGCTCTACATTTGATACATTTCTTCTATCAGTCTGAATTGTTACAGCAAAATTAGCATCACCTGTTTGAGTTACAGCAGAAGCATTTCTATTTCCAAATTGTAGTATTTCAGCTTGGTTAGAGTCTCCTGATTGTTCTATATCCCCAGAATTTTTATTACCATCCTGATAAATATAACCGAGATTACTATCTCCGCTCTGGGCGATGTCACCAACATTTTGATTACCATCCTGGTAGACAAAAGCAGAATTACTATCTCCTTGTTGATCTGTAGCTGTTGCATTCATATTGCCATCGCTATAAACTTGAGAATCGTTATTGTCTCCTAATTGATTCTGAGCGTTTGCATTCTGATTTCCTAGTTGGTCGAAATCTGCATTATTGTTATCACCATCCTGATCAACATCTGAAAAGTTTAAATCTCCTTGTTGAAGTCCTACGTTCGAATTGTAATTACCTGTTTGATCGACTTCGCTATAGTTCCAATCGCCATCTTGCTCTACACAAGAAAAGTTATTGGTTCCGTTCTGAGCGATTAAACTGTTATTTGAATTTCCGTTTTGAATCACTTTAATTTCATTATAAACTCCATTCTGAACATTGTTGGAGTTATTGTTCAAGCCAGTTTGTACTATGTTGGCTATGTTTAATTGTGCGATTCCCGCGGTTCCGATTAAAAGCGCTGCTGCGCATAAGATTGAATTTTTCATTTGGAAGAGGTTTTAAATATTAATAATTGATTTTTTATTGATAATCCAAATGTAAGCGCACTTCTTTAAATTTCAAGGTAACATCTAACTAACAGTGAGTTACATTCAATGAACGGACACTTTGAGCCGATGAAGCAAAAAACTAAAAAAGAAAAACACCTCTCATCTCTCCCAAATTGATCGGTGTTTTTCAAAACTAGCAAGCGTAAATTAAAATTTTACTTATAATTGGTTTGTTTTAACGACAGCTAGATTGCTGCTTCCATTCTGGATTATTGTACTTGTAATAGGTCCTACAGGGCCAAAAAATGAACCTTGTTCAATTGTTGCTGTGTTATTAAAAGCTCCTGGGGTTTGAATTATTGTAGCTGTAAAATTATTTCCTCTTTGATCTATGGTAGCTGTATTACTATTTCCTGTTTGATCAACGATAGCATTATTTTTATTTCCTAACTGATAAACATCTGAACAATTTAAGTCACCAAACTGTCTCACGTCAGATACGTTTTTGTTTCCTAATTGCTGGGTTTTATTTTTATTGGAATCTCCTAGTTGCAAAACATCACTATCGTTTTTATTACCCGTTTGAGTTATTTGATTAAAATTGAAATCGCCTATTTGTAATGAAGTATTGTCATTATTTTTTCCTGCCTGCGTAATAGTATTTGAGTTAGCATCACCAAATTGAACGACAAAGTTATCGTTCTTGTTTCCAGTTTGAGTAACACCATTTGAATTGAAATCTCCTTGTTGATAACTTAAGTTTGTATTTTTAATGCCGGTTTGTTTTACATCCACATAATTGAAATCACCAATCTGATCTATATCCGAAACATTTTGTTTCCCATTCTGCATCAGACTCGCACTATTAAGATTTCCAGTCTGATCGATTTCTGATCTATTATTATTGTTCGATTGAGTTGATAATACATAATTATTGTTGCCACTTTGATTAATGATAGAATTGTTAGTGTTTCCAGTCTGAAGCGATACTGCCGAATTAGCATTTCCGCTTTGTGAAAGCACACTGTTGTTATTGTTGCCAAATTGTCCTAACGATGCCGCATTAGAGTCTCCTGTTTGGTTCATTTTCGCTTTGTTCTTATTTCCTTCTTGATGGGAATAAGCAGCATTTGCATCACCATTTTGACTTATGGATCCCTTATTTTTATTTCCTAGTTGTAGTAAGTCTGCCGAATTACTATCTCCGGATTGAAAGATGTCACCTTCATTTTGATTACCCTCTTGATTCAAATCCGCCAAATTACTATCTCCAAGTTGAATTGTAGCTGCTTTGTTTTTATTTCCTTCTTGATTTGTGTAAGATGAATGATCGTCGCCCTGCTGATCTAGTTGTGAGCTATTTTTGTCACCATACTGATATGCTTCTGCACTATTAGAATCGCCTAATTGATTTTGATTATTTGAATTTCTATCTCCCCACTGATCGAGATAAGCTGTATTCGCATCGCCCTTTTGATATACATCTGAAAAATTGTAATCTCCCTCCTGAAGTACAAAACTATCGTTGTCATCACCAATTTGTTCAACATAAGATTTGTTGTGGTCACCAAGTTGATCGACATCAATAGTATTGTTATTACTTAGATCGACCGAGTTGCCTTGATCCGTATCTGAAAAATTACCTTCACCATCTTGATAGGTATCTACAAAATTAAAATTCCCCCATTGATCCATATTGGATACATTTGGATTCGGCACTGTTCCATTAAGTTGAGTACCTTGAGCAGTATTCCCGATTCCCGATTGCCAAGTAGTGATCTGTCCAAACATCACCGTTGTTGCCAGTAGCGCTATCGCGCTTAAAATTAAATTTTTCATAATTGTAAGATTTAAATGAATACTAGTTTGATTAACTAACATAAAAGTATAAGCAGATGTTAGTATTTCAATTCGCCATATTTCCAATAGTTAGTTTTATTTGACAAACTATTTGTTTCATTCGATGAGTTAGTTTTTAAATCGATTTAGCAAAATATTATAAAAGAAAAACACCTTTCAGCTTCCCCAACCTGATCGGTGTTTTTCAAAATTAGTAAGCGTAAACTAAAATTTCACTTAAGGTTTGTTTTCGTTGTGGCCACATCTATTAAGCTAACATAAAGGTATGGTCCTTAATTCTTTTTTCACTAGGGCATATATTCAAGAGTTAGTTTGATCTATAGAGTTGTTAGTTTCATTCAATGAGCTTGATTTTGGATCTATTTAGAAAATTTTAAAAAAGAAAAACACCTTTCAGATTTCCCAAACTGATTGGTGTTTTTCATGAATTGATTACTGATTATCCTTAATTTAAACTATGGATAAATCACGTTATCAATGTAGCCAAAATTACCGCTTCCTGTCTGAATTAAGACATCACTAAAGGTTGCTGCCCCTGTTTGAATAATAAATCCAAAGTTATTATCTCCTGTTTGAATAGTAGTGGCGGTAAGACTAGCTCCTCTCTGATCGATAATAGAAGTATTGTTATGCCCAAGCTGAAAAGTTATTGCACATTGCGGGTTTCCTCTTTGTGTAACATACGATTTATTTTCATTTCCTCTTTGAAGAGTCAAATTTTTATGATCATCTCCAATTTGTGTTGCCACGCTTAAATTATCATTTCCTACCTGAGTGATATCATTATAATTTCTATCTCCAAATTGAAAGGAATAATTGTCATTGTCATTTCCCTTTTGAAATAAAAAAGATTCATTATCCTTACCTATCTGATTAATATCTGATTCATTATCATTGCCTTTCTGCCGTACATCTACTCGGTTTCTTTTACCAGCCTGAGCTACGATATTTTCGTTATCATCACCGATTTGAACACTTTTATTCTTGTTGTTTTTTCCGTTTTGATCAATAGAGGAAAGATTACGATCACCTTTTTGTTTGATTTTAGATTTGTTTTTATTTCCTGTTTGTGAGACATATCCCTCATTTTCATCACCAACCTGAAGTAATCGGGATCTATTTTCATTCCCTTGTTGGTCGAATTCTGATTGATTATCATTCCCCAATTGATCTACATCACTTTTATTTTCATTTCCAAATTGATACCCATCATTAAAATTACCATTACCCGTTTGATCTACATCACTCCAGTTCTCATCTCCCACCTGAACCACGCATGAAAAATTTTCGTTGCCTGTTTGAGTAAGATAACTTTCATTACCATCCCCTTCTTGCTCAATTTTTCCAAAATTCCCGTCACCGCATTGTTCAATATCCGCCTCGTTGTCATTTCCATTCTGACTAATATCTGCGATATTGTTGGATCCTTTAACAACCAAATTTGCAAAATTGCCGACTCCTACCTGATTTATTGTCGAAGTGTTGTTTTGTCCAAACATGGTTGTAGTTGCTAGTAGCGCCATTGCGCCTAAGAGTAAATTTTTCATAATTATTATATTTAATTGATTACTAATTTATATTTGATTTTATTAATTTGCACGAATCATTTATCTACTGATAAATACAAGAGGTATTGTTATTTCCTAATTGAGTAACGGTTGCTGTTGAACCATTGGTAAGGGTTTGAAATACCTTTGAGCAGTTAAGATTCCCGTTTTGAAGTACTGTAACATCCCCCCAGTTTTTCAATTGATGGGTAATATTTTTATTATCATCTCCATATTGTTGAACATCCACTTTGTTATTATTCCCTTGTTGTAAAATCTCATTATAGTTGCGATTACCTTCTTGAATTGTTAAGTTCTTATTCTTGTTGCCAATCTGAAATACCGTAGTTAAGTTATCATCCCCTCTTTGATCGATGTCCGACATGTTTTGATTTCCTGTTTGGACGTTATGCGCTAAATTATTATCTCCCAATTGGTACACATCAGATCTGTTTTTGTTGCCGGTTTGTTCTACAACCGATAAATTGTTATCTCCTAACTGATCAACATCTGCATGATTCTGATTCCCATTTTGTGCGATTTCCGATAAGTTATCATCACCTATCTGATTCGCATCTGCCTCATTTCTATTCCCAACTTGACGAGATGCTGATAAATTGTAATCTCCAATTTGACTTACGTCGAGATCGTTATCATTTCCATTTTGATACCCGTCATTCCAGTTGTCATTTCCTATTTGACTTACATCACTATCATTGTCATCTCCAATTTGCTCAACACAGGAAAAGTTGTAATCTCCAATTTGTGTTAGATCACTATTATTAAAGTGACTTGGTGCTCCTACATTACCTTGAATAACTTTACCGTCATTTCCAGTTCCAATTTGTAGGATATCGATGTCATTAAAATTCCCTGTTTGATCAGTGAGCCATACATTACTGAAGCTCGTTAATACTGCTAAACCATTCCCATTTCCCGTTTGTGTTTGTCCAAACATTGCTGTGGTTGCCAGTAGCGCCATTGCGCCTAATACTAAATATTTCATAATTGTAAGATTTAAATGATTATTAGTTTGATTAATTGAATTAAAGGTAGATTCCTTTATCTCCTTCAGAAAGAAGCATATAGCCAACTACAAGTTTGATGGATTGAACGGTCAGTTTCATTCAATTACCAAAATATGACGCATAAAAAAGCCCTTCAGAAATCAATCTGAAGGGCTTTTTTCGCTATTACAACTTATCTTAAACTTATTCTAAATGTCAGTTCGAGTGATCCGCCATAGGCGGATAGTATCGAGAACCGCTTCTGAAAACGAAATCAAAAAACTAATTGCAATTAGACTTAAATAACGCCTACTGCATTAAAATACATACATTATTAAAGTTTCCGGCCTGGTTTACAGTTACTGCGTGTGGTCCTCCTGTGCTCAACTGATAAATTTTTGAACAATTGAAACTTCCATTCTGATACAATTTTGCTACATTATCATTACTATACTGCTCGGTTTCATTTTTATTAAAATCTCCTAATTGCTCTACTTCACTTAAATTACGGTTTCCTTGTTGAAGCACTTCATTTAAATTTGAATCCCCCGCCTGATAGGTTGTATTGCGATTTCTATTTCCAGTTTGCTCAGCATCTGCAAGGTTAGAATCTCCTATTTGAGTTACATTCGATCGGTTGCGATTTCCATTCTGGTAAAGCTCGGTTGCATTTGCATTTCCTAGCTGATAAGCATCTGTAAAATTACGATTCCCATTTTGCTCAGAAAACGAATGATTATTATCTCCTATCTGATCTACATCCGCGCGGTTGCGATTTCCATCTTGAACCACGAAACTTGCATTCGAATCTCCCAACTGATTAATATCCGATTGGTTTCTATTTAAAAACTGTCTAACTTCAGAATAATTCGCGTCTCCCGTTTGAGCGATATCCGAATCATTGCGGTTCCCAACTACAAAAAAGTCTGATACATTAGCATCTCCCGTTTGATCAACATCACTATCGTTTAAATCTCCCTCTTGCCATCCATCTACAAGATTATTATTTCCTATTTGAGTAACATCACTCTCATTTTCATCTCCATGCTGCTCAACACATGAGTAATTGAAATCTCCAATCTGAATTAAATCACTATAATTTAAATCACCTAGAATAAAAGTAGAACCCTGAACTATCTTTGAGAAATTACCTATACCATTTTGAAAAGAATTTGCATTGTTAAAATTTCCAAATTGGTCAATATCCGACTGATTAGGAGCTAAAGTGGTCCCGCCGGATTGTACCACATTGGCAAAGTTTGAATTGTTTGACTGATTAACATTCACAATTTGTGCAGACATAAAAACTCCGCTCAGTAGCGCGATGGCGCAGAAAAATACATTTTTCATAATAAAAAGATTTTGGTTAATAATGAATAAAAGATGTGTAGTGCCGGGGAAGATAGAGTTGACACCAGATTTGTACTTGAATTAAAATTGGAAGGGATGCTACAGTACTAAAGATAGTGAAAAGTGTTAAAAAGACAGCAACTCTTTTTAAAACAATGTGTTACAGCTTCAGAATTATCGTTCTTTTATATTTCTTCGGAAGGAATTGTCAAACTAAAAAACCTTGTATGTTTAGCTGTTCTTCCGAAGCTACCGTTTAAGTAAAAATATTGCTTCAAGATTTATTACTTCAGAAAAAACCCCGATAAAACAGTTGTTTTATCGAGGTTTAAGGTTGCATAAACTAAATATTCTACTCTTTCATAAACTTGTAAGTTTGGGACTTGTTATCATGTCCGGATACTTTAATAAAGTATAATCCGCTGTTTAAGTCTCCTACATAAATTCTCGCTTCGTTCGTTAACTCACCATTCATCACTGTTCTTCCTAATGCATCGATTAAAATATATGATTTTAAATTCTGAAGTGAGATATTCACAAAATCACCCGCAGGATTAGGATAAACTGACCCTTGCTCTATTTCATTGTCTTCTACACCAAGAAAAGATGAACATGGTTGCACTGTATAGTTAAATCCGTTGCTTCCAATTGAAGCTGGAATCTTTGTGTTCGGTGTTGGACCCGAAATTACTGATACCGGATTAATAGAAATAGGAGCTGGAGTTATAAAAAGATCCATATTCTCACATTCATTTCTCTTATTGATATCTGTTTTAAACAATTCTACACTTGTAAATCCGCTGTCGGTTCTATATCCAACGTGCTGATAGTTTACGTTTCCAGCAGTATCGATCATTGAAAAACTGATATCCGGAAAGTAAATGATAGGTAATTGTCCGTTCCAAAAATTGAACTCATCCGTTACTGGCTCTACGTGAGGCACTAGAAACTGATAGCTATTTCCAACCTGATTCCCGGTATTCTTGTCGAATTCGTATACAAATACACTAGAATTCGCGAATTGCGGATTACTATTTACATCTACCCAGTTCTCGTCACGATCGTAACCTGTAATGATTAGGCTATTGCTTCCGGAGTAAGATTCCATTAATTTGAAAGCATACTTATCGTAATTATTTCCTGTAGCATACCAAGACTTGCTAAAATCTATGGTTCCGGTTAGATTGTCAAGTACAGTGATTCCGAAGAAATGCGATACAGAATAATTGCTCAACATATAAATTTCATCGGTAGCAGCATCGTAATATGCGTCTACACTCATATCGCGGGAGTTTCCGAAGATATAACTAGAATCCCATTGCACAGCACCGGCAAAATCCACTTTGTGCGCTAAAACAGCTTGTTGGGCGAAATTGGTAACAGTACCAGAAGCACTTCCTGTGATAAAGAAACCATCGTTAGTTTCTGTGATACCATTTACAAAATCATAATCCAGATTGTTTACAGAGTTAAACCCGTCGATTTCGATAGTCCAAATAAGGTTCAATGCACTATCTACACGCATCACATAACCAATATTGTTGAAGTTACAAGTTGTATCCAAATTATAACAATCACTTATAAAACCTCCTACTACAAATCCTGGGTCTGGAACTGAATCTCCATTTACATCACTATTTGTTTTAATGATCTTAAGTCCTCTGGAATTAAAATTAGGAGAAATAACAGTGTATTGATTAAAGCCCAACATTGCACCGGTGGTTGCATTTACAACGGCAATAAATGTGGTTTTCATCCCTCCCACATCGACAGATCCGGTAAGATATATTTCGTTAAGTTCAACAACAATGTCGAAAAGTCTGGCCTTGTCTAGAGGTGTGTTCGAATACCGCTGTACCCAGGTTATACTTCCGTCGTCCTTTACTCTTTTTAGTACAATTTCTTCATTGATCATCCCTGCATCAAACTGATTTCCGGCTACAATAAAGTCGTTGGATCCATCTTCTGTCGGTTCCATATTAAGGTCATGATAATTTTTGTTGCTTACTGAAATGCTCTCCTGAAAAGATTGCGATAACATTGTGATTGAAACTAAAAGTAAGCTGATTTGAAAAAGTAGTTTTGTTTTCATGATAATTTGATTTTAATGTTTATTAATTTTTATAGGGTTTTAATTACTTCGGAAGCGACTAAAACACCTTCTCATTATCATATCAACATCCCTAGGAAATTGTTACCCCTATTCACAAAATATTAGCGTGCTTTTCAGAATTATTTATGAAAAATCGCTGCATTGTTTTGCCATCCATCAAGACATGAGGGTGTCTATAAAGTAAAAAATCGATCGGTTTGTCTGCTTGAGCAATTCGACTACGTTTAGTTAATCTGAGGCCGAAACCTAATTAATAGTCCGCACCTATAGTTCTCGACTGCGCTCGAACAGACAGAGAAATTTGCTATTTAAATACCCTCATATTTGTTCGAAACTTAAATTATACTAAGTTTGTGTTCCAAATCTGAATTCTATGGAAGATGTAACCCAAATTGTAAACTATTTCGCCTATTTATTACCTGCTATTGTAGTAGGTATTGTCGCTTGGCATTTTTTTAAAGGTCATACAGCCAACGAGGAGGGTCGAAGACGATACCTAATTCAAAAGGAAGCGCAAAACAAGATCTTACCTATGCGTCTTCAAGCCTACGAACGAATTACTTTATTTCTTGAACGCATTGATCCTCTAAAACTATTAATTCGAGTTAAACCTTTTTCAGATGAGATACCTAAGTATGAAGAACTCCTTATTAGAAATATCGAGCAGGAATTCGATCATAATCTTACCCAACAAATTTACCTCACTCAGGAATGTTGGAATCTTGTAAATGCTGCTAAAAATGCAACCATACATATTATCCGTCAAGGCGCTATGCATGAAAAAGACGGAACTTCCGATTCAATGCGGGAGTGGCTGTTGCGAAATTTCATGGAAGACGTAACGCCTTCTCAAAAAGCACTGGCTTATGTTAAAAAAGAAGTAGGCGAGTTGTTTTAACGACATCCTTACAAATAAAAAACTCCTGCTGAATCCAGCAGGAGTTTTTTATTAAAATTAATCTTATTAAAAATCACGGATTACATGTAAACTTCCGCTTACTGTTTCTAGTGTATTTGTACTGTAATCGGTGTATGTACCACTAAAAGTAAGATCTACATATCCCCCAACAGGACCATAAGCGTTTAACTGAAAAGTGATATTTACCGGTAAGCCAGTGTCAATGTCAAGCACTTCTTGAAGGTTCATTTCCATTGGACCAGCGTAACCATGTGTATAGGTTCCTAAAGTTGCATCTGAGCTTCCAAGATAGAAAAAGTCTCCCCCAACTTGCGAGTACACTGAAAATCCTGTTCCATACTGCTCCACGTTTATATTCGACACGAATACTTTTTGCGGATTTCCTGCAATCGTGTATTCAATATATTCTGTAACCGCATTACAGGCAGTTATAGTTCCCAAATTAGTTACCGGTGATGTAAAAGTATAATTAACTATACCGCTGGATTGCAAATTGCTAGTATCTACAGCCTCTACCGTAAAGACATTGCTAGCAGGACAGCTTATTAAGTTCACATTGAATGTTCCACTTGTTACATTTTCGAAAAAAGTAGATCCTCCATATTCCAGAATTACATAACCATTCGTTACCGGAACATTAGTACATTCATTAAAATTACCAATTACTTGCTCTGAAGTAGAACTTCCCGGTGGCACTATAATAGGTCCGTATGTCGTAGCAGCCGCAAAAGGTCCCATGGATGTTGAAAACACTGGGTTTCCACATAAATCCTTCACTTCAATTGTCATCACTACACCTGAAGCAACTTTTCCACATACTTGTCCGTTTTGATCTGTAATACCTGTACTCGAATAAGGAGTTGTTGGTGTCGAGATTAAAACAACAGTATTAGAAAGTGGATTTCCATTATTGTCTAAAACAGTCGTACAAAAATCAACTACAGGAAATGGAGCATCACAATTCCAGAATGAAAAGTGAGTAACCTCACCAACATACATATTACCTTGTAATTGGGCAGTTCCATCCTCGATCCAATATCCTTTATCTTCATTAAAGCTCCAAAGCGGGATAGTAGACGGTGCTACTCCCATAAGATTTGCATCTAAAGGAAACTTTAGTTCGGCTGGATTATTTGGGTCGATATTTAATTCGTTACCGCCCAAATCTCTCAATTCTACAGAGATCATTCCGTAGGTTTCTAAATAAGCTTCATCACCATTTTCATCTTCTGCAAATAACATACCAGGCATCACATCGAAAATACTAGAAGCAGCAGGGTCTAAATAATTAAGAATTACTTTTACAGTACCGTTGTATGGATTGCCATTTTCATCGATATATGCTCCCGGGAGATTCACAGAAGTTCCATTTCCAAGGCTCACTGTTTCTGGAGTTCCACTGGAAACTGTCGCAGTAACATCTGCTGTAAGTAACATTATTTTTACACGATTCGTACCATCGGTTGGATGAACAGCTCTACCACCGCTCACATATCCTTGTTTAGATACTTTTAAATAAGCAAAACGCTCTTTTACAGAGGCATTTTCAATGAAGAAAATTCCGTTTTCATCTGTTGCAACATTTTGAGCTCCTATTTTTACTGTAGCTCCTTGCAAACCGTCACCATTTTCATCTACTACTTGTCCGAAGAAATCACGGCTTATTGTACTACCAAAATTCTGTTCAAGATTTCCCGAATTATCGCCAGGATCATCATCCCCCATTTGGATTCCATCATCATGACCAAAATCATCTGCTTTAGAGCATGATGTTATAAAAAAATTAAAGGCTAATAAAGCCACGAATAAAAGTCTAAGAGTTTTCATAATCAAAAGTTTTAATGTTTATATACTTCTATATCAAAACACAAACACTTTTGTTACCCTCTTATCTTTTTTTTATAATGGTTAGAAAGGTTTTATTGAACATCATCCTTTATTTCATTGAGCTCAATATTTTTAAGTTTAGCATAATTAAAACCACTTTCCCACCAATCTGTCATTAGCTTTTTATCAAAAATAAGCGAGTTGGTGGTAAGCACAGTTGGCGTATAGTACAAATTTATAATCGCGTCTTGGTTTCCCGCAACAAACTTCCCGATTCTAATATTTTGTTTTTCAACTCTATCGAGCATAAAACTGTGCATATTGGTTAAAAGGGAAAACACATTTTTAGAGGGTAGCTTATTGTAATAAGTTACCTCTGTTTCAAGAATAATAACATCCACCGTGGTGGCTCCTCTATTTATAGCTTCTTCAATTGGCACCATACTCCCAAAACCGCCGTCCGCATACTCACAACCGTTTTTTTTAACCAGACTCATAAAGGGGATATAGTTACATGAGATCCAAATCCAATCACAAAAATCGTTGTAATCGAAGTCGTTAATTGATTTATACTCCACCTGATTCAAAGAAAGATTTGAAACGGTTACAACAACGTCTCTTTTAGTGGCTTTCAGTTGTTCGAAGTCTTTTTCGCTTATCGTATTTTTTATCAGTTTCTTAAGGTTTAAGCTCTCCCCAAATGTCTTGCTGCCTCGTATAAAATTCCGAAGAACAGCTAAATGATCAATGCCAATTTCCTTGCCACCGTATTTCATCTTTTTAACTACGAAAGGGCAAATGTTAAAAATACTAAACTGATTTACCGAAGTGTAGATTTCCCTAATCACATCAATTTTATCCATAGCAAGATGTGATATCAAAAGACTTCCAGTCGAAGTCCCTACAAAAATATCATATTTGATATGCATTTCATCAATGAGATATTGGGCTACACCTCCTGCAAATGCGCCCTTACTTCCACCTCCCGAAATCACCAATGCTCTCATTAATTTGCTGTACTTGAGTTATGAGCTTATTTTTTTATAAACTTCATGGTCTGAAGTCTTTTGCCTTCTTGTGATATAACTAGAAAGTAAATTCCGGAATTCAACTGACTTATATCCAGAATTAGCTCATTTTGTTGGATATCTTTTTGATTGGATAGCACTTCTTTCCCAAGAATTGAAAGGATAGTCCATGATATATTCTCCTTACTAAATGTTGGAAAATGAACATTCAATTTTTCATTTGAAGGGTTAGGATATATAAAGGCAGCTTCAGACAATAGATTATCTTCTATGCCGAGGGTAACAGAAATCGTTTGTACCGTCTGCGATGAATTTCCGCAAAAACCAGCCGTTAATGTTACCTCATAGCTTCCTTCTTGGGCATAGGTATGTGACGGGTTTTCTTCTATCGAATTATTACCATCACCAAATTCCCAAAAATAATAGGTCGTGTTTTGAGATGTGTTGTTGAAAGAGTATTCCAAATTCCCATGGTTTGTAGCTTCAAAAGATGCAACTGGATCGTAAGCGCCAATAAACCATTCAGACATATTTTCAAAGACAACTGTTTTAACAGCATTTTTAAGAATGGTGGCATCTGAAATTGACAAACCTGAATTGAAAGTAACTAAAGTGGGATCTTTTCGGAATATAGCCGTATAAAATGTTATCGCACCAATATAACTTCCCGCTAAGTAAGGATGGCTTTCGTCGGGAAAATATAATTCAATTTCAGGGTGATGCTCCCTCACATATCTCCAAACCGCACCGACAGGAGATACTTCGGCTTCATAATTTTCAGCCATTATCATATAACGCTGTCTAAGCAAGTCGTCCATCCCCTCATAGGTACAGACAGGAGGCCATGTATCACAATAGGTTGCATCTCCGTTTTTTCGACCCCAGGTCATATAAAACAAGGTTTCTCCACAAGGATTATATGCTTCAATAAGATTGTTAAGTTGATTTGCATAGGGATATACATAGGTCGCAACAAAAGTTTCATCTAGCGCAGGCCTTTGACTCTGTTCTTGTAAAACAACATAATCCCAGTCGCCTTGCATAATCTTGTCACGGGTAGCAGCGAAACTAGCGTGATATTCGAATGTAGAACCTCCAGGTACACTTTTATCAAAAATTATTTCATCTCCTGTAGATAAAGCAGATTCAGATAACATATAAGGGATGTTATTGTAATATGTATAACTATTGCCTATAAAAAGAACTCTTTTAGTTTCCTGACCGTAAGAGAATAAAACCGTAAAAAAAACGAATAACAATATCGAAGTACGCATAAATTAAGGTTTATTATTACTTAAATATACAGTTATTTCGGCTATAGTTTTCATATTGCAATTAAAAGCCTAGCTCTTTGAGATATAAAACTTCGCGTTTGGAAAAACCCGATGAAAGGTTTTCGATAAGATTCCTGTATTCTTCTTTCTTGATAACTTCTTTCAATAAATTTCTAGCATAACTTTTAAATCGCCAGTTATGGTGAACCGTAGCATTCATTAGATTCTTTAGGACGTCTTCATCATATAATTCAAGTTCAGCGACATATTCAAAAGCATTTTGACGGACCTCAAAACTGAAATCTGATGACGTATAAGACCTCAATTCTTTGACATATTCCGTTTTTTGGTCAGTTTCGTAATTTGGATCTATTAAAGCCAGAACCAACCACAATTCCCGTACATTTTTATTCTGAAAACCAACCATCTCCCGCATTTTGTCTAAATACCGTTCACGATTTTCCGGAAAGCTGACCCAAAGTGCATACAATGCTGCCTCCATAGTAACGTAAGAAGCGTCGTCCAACAATGATTCGTACTCCTTTTGTAATTCCTTCGGAACGGTTTGTAATGTTAACGCGATGGCTTGACGTACATATAAATTATTGCTTTCAAAACCTAGTTTATACAAAGGAATGGTTTCTGACATAGGTTCATCCAACAATTGATAAATCGCCTCCTGCCCCATATAATCGTTAGGAAAAGTAAGCGCCGTTTTCAGCTGAAAATTTTTATCTGCCAGAGGCAATGTCTTTAACGCTGCAACTTCGAAGTATTTTTCAATAAAAGGAAGCTTCATTAACGAAGTATAGGCCTGTTCGGCTTTAAAAGCAGCTTGTAGCAGCCAATCGGTTTCAAATTGTTTAAGATCTTTTCCTGAAGCGGCTCGCGCTTCGGTTAAAAAATCTTCAGTTTTTACATTTTTGAAACTATATTTTTGTAAATAATTTTTAACGGCTTGTCGAAAAGCTTCCTCACCAATTTCTTCTTTTAAAATGTGTAGTGCCCAGGCACCTTTTTCATAAAAAGTGAGGGAACTCGCCTTAGGATTTAGTAATGCCTCCCCTTTTCCTTCATCGCTCATAGCCTTTAATTGCTCAGCCGATTGGAACAACTTCCAATAATAGTATTCTTCCCCAAAAAGTTCTTTTTCTGCCAATAATGCATAATAAGTAGCAAAACCCTCCTGCAACCAGTGATGAGTTCCTTCAGTTTCGGTGACAAGATTCCCAAACCATTGATGCGCCAGTTCGTGAGCATTGACATTCACATAATTGCGATCGTTATAACCTATATTGTCTACCAAAAATGCTTCTGAAAATAAGGTGAGCGTCGTATTTTCCATACCTGCATACAAAAAATCCCGAACGGGTACCTGTTTGTAATTCTGCCATGGATATGACACACCTATTTCATTTTCCAAAAAATCGAAAATCTCCTTGGTAAAGCGATAGGTAGGCTCGAACTGTACAGAATCTTCCGGGTTAAAATACATTTCTAGGGCTATTCCAGATTCGGATGATCTCTGTTCTTTACTAAAATTACCAATTGCAAAGGCCGCCAAATAGCTTGACATTGGTTGTTTCATATCGTATTTCCAGAACTTTTTTCCTTTGACTTCAATTACAGATTCTAATTGTCCATTTGCAATTGCGGTCTTTTCCGAAGGTGAAATGATAGTAAGATCAAACTCTAGCTTATCATTCATATCATCAATGCTCGGCAACCAATGTGAAGTATATTTTCCTTGTCCTTGAGTCCAAATCTGATCGCCCGTAAAATATACAGTTTGCTTCGGAAAGGCCTCGTATACAAAAGATGCATGATATTCTCGCCCGGCTTCAAAAGTATCGACCAGCCAGATCTTGTTTTCATCACTCTTTACGCGAACACCCTCGAGCGCAACATCAATTATTTTCATCTTATGTGCGTCGAGATAAACCGAATCTGTAGCTTTTAGTATTTTAAAGGTGTATTGAACGTTTCCTCTAATTTTTTCTTCGGAAGCATCCGGTTCTACAGTAGCTGTTACCTTCAGAAAATCAACGACCTCCGTTTGCTGGGCATTTCCGAAGTGAAAAGCAAACAAACATATTAACAGTAGTATTCTATCTGGTAGCGCACTTTTCCGAAGTGAACGAACTAAAACACAAAACAATTTAATCTGAAGCATAAAAACAAAAAAGGTTATTTCTGAATATCAAAAATAACCTTTTTTAAACTGTGTAAAGTTTCAATTCTTATTCAATCACAATACGTTTTACACCTGTACCTCGATTGTTTTGAATATTTACAAAGTAAATCCCTTTAGCCACATTGCTAAGATCGAAGGTATTCGCATTTAAATCTGTTACAGAATCAAAATAATAGGACTTAACAAATTTCCCGTCTATGGTGTGGATAGACAATTTAGTATTCGTTTCGGCGAATGAAGTTTGAACTCTAAACACTCCTTCAGAAGGATTTGGATAGACATGTACATCATAAATTTCGCTGTTATCAACAGAATGAACGCCTAATACATCTCCATAGAAAATGGGCGTATTACTTTTATTTATAATATGCGTATCTACGTAATAGATAGGATTATATCCATCATTACAATCCGGGCAGGTAGTTCCGGAAATACAGTTCGGATTATTTGGATGGCAATTATCGACATATGAAGGATGGAAACGATAATCCAGTTCGAAACTAGCGCCAATCTGAGCATTTAAATCGTAATTGTAAGGCTGGGAAATCGCACCTGGACACCAGCCTGCACGGCTATACTGCCAAGTTCCTTGTTGTCCGGTACAATTATCCGGATTGGGGTTACAATCGGTAAAAAGATGCTGTGAAAATGTCTCTGAACCATCGATATCTATAAAATGCATAGCATTAAAAAACTCTGCAGCATTTGAAGTGTTATTAGCTCCCCATCCATGTCCTGTATTGAGAATACGTAAATGAGATTCCTCCACAGCCGTTGGAATAGTAGCTGTAAAAGTTTCAACAGGTTGTAAATTTGCCGGGTCTCCAAAGCTATAGCCTGCATCCCAAACCTCAACGACATTACTATAATCATAATCGGGTGCGCCTGCTAAATATTCCATGTCCAAAGTCAATTGCCAGCCACCGGTTCCCCAGGTATCGATAAATACTCGCAATTCGACTTCTCCTTGCAACAATGACATATAATCTGTTAGGTCTAATTCATGACTACATGCTACCCCATAAGGTGTTATATAACGAATAAGCTGAATCCAATTCCCGTCTGGACCTTTTACGTCGATATGTGCCCAACGATCCCAGTCGTCGCAACCGCCTGTTATACTCGGGCATTCAACTTCTAAAAAAGAATTAATAGTACTGTAGGCTCCTACAAACTGTGGAAAAGTATAGGTTCCATAATACCATCGACTATTCACACCGTTAAACTCTATCACAACGTCCTGAAGACTTGTAACTGTTTGAGAAGCTGCCGAATTTACAACATTAACATTTCTAGTAATAGTCGTTTCATCCCCACTGTTAGCCACTGCAGTTATATTTATTTCGTGGTTTCCGAATGAATCCGGAGTCCACAAATAATAATAAAAATCGGTGCCTGCTTCTGCTGTGAAAGTATCTCCATTAATGGTAACATTTACCTCCTGCATGGTGTCCGGTAATTCAACCGTAGCATTTATATAAATCGGATATGCCTTCAAAGAAGTCATTGCGATTGGGTAAGCTTCAGTTAGTCTTGTACTAACTTCCGGAGCTGTGAGCGTTGTAAGTTCCGAAGCCATAAGTTGCAAGCTGATAAGCAAAACAAACAGAAAGTATATTTTTTTCATAGTATTAATGTTTAAATTAGCTGATTAATGTAACAAATATATCATTTAAAACAGTTTAGGCAATTCAGGATGAACAATTCCTACAGTCTACTGTTCCAGACATTTTTATGAGCTCCACTTTCCTGCAAACGCCCATCGATTATCTAAAAGGAGTTGGTCCTAACAGGGCATCTCTTTTAAAGAAGGAGTTGGAAATACACACATTTCAGGATTTATTAAATCTTTTTCCCAATCGATATCTCGACAGAACTCAATATTATAAAATTGGTAGTTTGTTGCAAACTAGTTCCGAAGTACAAATAATTGGGAAAATCACTCATATTAAAACGATTGATCAAAAAAGAGGGAAACGCCTGGTTGCTACTTTTGTTGACGAAACCGGAAAAATGGAACTGGTTTGGTTTAGAGGTCAGAAATGGATCCGTGAAAATCTAAAAATAAATGTTCCCTATGTCATCTTCGGAAAGACAAATTGGTTCAATGGCACTTTTTCGATGCCTCATCCGGAAATGGAATTGTTAGATGCACACGAAAAAAGTATTCGATCTGCGATGCAACCAGTGTATCCATCGACCGAGAAATTATCGAATAGTGGCATCACAAATCGGGTGGTAAATGGACTCATGCAACAGCTCTTTCTGGAGGCCAAAAAAGGCTTCTCAGAGAGCCTCCCAAAACCGCTATTGGAACAGCTAAAATTAGTCTCAAAAAACGAGGCACTTTTGAATGTTCATTTTCCTAAAAGTCAGCAGCTTTTAGCAAGGGCTCAATACCGTTTAAAGTTTGAAGAATTATTCTATATTCAACTGCAATTAGTACGGAAGAATCTGGTCCATAAATCAAAAATAAAGGGGTATCCCTTCGAAAAAATAGGGGAGAACTTTAACAGCTTTTACAATGATCATTTACCCTTCGAATTAACGAACGCACAAAAGCGAGTCATCAAGGAAATTAGGAATGATCTTGGCAGTAACGCACAGATGAATCGTTTGCTGCAAGGTGACGTGGGAAGTGGAAAGACCATAGTGGCGTTACTATCAATGTTAATAGCACTTGACAACGGATTTCAAGCTTGTTTAATGGCTCCGACTGAAATTTTGTCAGTCCAACACTACAACAGCTTAGTTGAATTATGTAATGAACTCAAACTCAGTATTTCACTATTAACAGGTTCAACTAAAACTTCAAAAAGACGAAAAATTCATGAAAATCTTGAAAATGGCTCCTTAAACATACTAATTGGCACACACGCACTGCTCGAAGATAAGGTAAAATTTTCAAATTTAGGCCTTGCAATTATAGATGAACAACATCGTTTTGGGGTAGCGCAAAGAAGCAAATTATGGCACAAAAATGAGTTCCCCCCACATGTCTTGGTGATGACCGCTACCCCTATTCCACGTACCCTCGCAATGAGCGTTTATGGCGACCTGGATATTAGTGTTATTGATGAACTTCCTCCGGGTAGAAAAGACATCAAAACAGTGCATCGATTTGACTCGAATCGGCTCAAGGTTTTTAGGTTTATTAGAGACGAAATTTCGAAGGGTAGACAGGTCTATATTGTGTACCCATTAATACAGGAAAGTGAAGTCTTAGATTACAAAGATTTAATGGATGGCTATGAAAGTATTGTGCGGGAATTTCCACCCGACGGACCTGAGCCAACTTATCAGATTTCAATTGTTCACGGTAAGATGAAACCGGCCGATAAGGAATACGAAATGAATCGTTTTATTAAAGGAGAAACTCAAATTATGGTTGCGACTACAGTTATTGAGGTAGGCGTAAATGTTCCGAACGCAAGTGTTATGATTGTTGAAAGTGCCGAACGCTTCGGATTATCGCAGCTGCACCAACTTCGTGGCCGTGTTGGAAGAGGTGCAGAACAAAGCTATTGCATCTTAATGACGAGTCATAAACTTTCGGCAGATGCAAAAACACGCCTTGAAACTATGACGCGAACCAGCGATGGATTTGAAATTGCGGAAGTAGATCTTAAGCTCCGAGGCCCGGGAGACCTTATGGGAACACAACAGAGTGGCGTTTTAAACCTACGAATTGCAGACATTATAAAAGATTCAGAAATATTGAAAATCGCCAGAAGCTATGCTATTCAGGTGTTAAAAGCCGATCCTAACCTCGCTTCTGAAGAAAATATACCTGTAAAAAGAACATTTGCACAATTAACAAAGTATAGGAATATCTGGAATTATATATCGTAATGTTTTTATAAATTTCGCCTCTGACACGGGTGTTACCGAATTGCTGTGCAACGAACTAGACATTAATTGAGTGGTGATTTATCACATCATTCCAAGAAATTCAATCATAACCAAAAAAATCACTATTTTCACCGAAATTAAAATTCAATGAGATCCAATTTTCAATTTGCTGCGATTCTTTTTCTAATTGTTAATGTAAGCACTTATGCCCAAGTGTTTAATCCATTCTATGATGATTTAGTACAGACTGTTTCATATTCGAACATTCAGTCAGATTTAATCACTTTTACAGGCTTTGGTGTAAAGGAACCGGGAACTACGGCAATTAGTAACGCACAGGATTGGATTGTTACTCGTTATTTGGATCTCGGCTATACCGATATTGAAGAGCAACCCTTTAATGTTGGAGGACAAACAACCAGTAATATTATAATCACAAAGACCGGAAGCGTCTATCCAAATACGTTTTTAATAATAGACGGACATTACGACACCGTTAATGGTGTTGGCGCCAATGATAATGGAAGCGGAACAGCGCTATTGTTGGAGTTAGCCAGAATTTTACAAAATGTAGATACCGAATATTCTATTAAGTTTATTCACTTTAGTGGTGAAGAAGCTGGTTTAATTGGAAGTGAATACTATGTAAATACTGTGGTAATTCCTCAAAATTTAGATATCAAACTAGTCTTTAACATCGACCAGGTTGGTGGTGTGAATGGCCTGAATAATGATACAATTATTTGTGAAAGAGATGAAAGCAACTCCCCTAGCTCAAACAATGCAGCATCCGCTCAGGCTACGACCGAATTAGCGAACTGTATTGGATTGTACTCTGATTTACTTACAGAAATTTCATTCGCCTACGGGTCCGATTACGTCCCTTTTGAAGACAATGGAGAGATTATCACCGGTTTGTATGAAGAAAAAGAATCGCCTTATACTCACTCTCCTAACGATGTGATTAGTAATATGGATATCTCTTATTTGCATCAAGTGGTGAAAGGATCGATGGGAGCAGCCTTGCATTTTGCTGTTGGCGTGGGTCTTTTAAATTCTGAGGAACACTTATTATCTGCAAACATCGAAATGTTCCCCAACCCAACAGACGATATTATCCATGTGAATTTTAAATCCGATTTAACTGAAGCATCCGTACTAACTATAATTGACGCTCAAGGAAAGCTTATTAAAAGCGTGTCTCTAACTACACAATCCAATACTATTAGTCTCGGTCATCTAAGCAAGGGTATTTATCTTGCAACATTAATGTACCAAAATCAAAAAGTCACTAAAAAGATTGTGATTGAATAACAATGTGTAATTCATTGATTTTAATAACTATTGCGGTGATTATGTGTTTTGTATTTCTCATCGAACTGTTTTAACTGAAAAAAGAAAATTTTCCTTAACAAAAGTTAATTGATAGATTAAAAGTGGCGAGATTCTTTATATTTAGATTTAAGTATTAATCTAATGGATATAAAAGTCTCAAACACCCAATAATGCTCGATATAATTCAAGAACAGCGCGATTTTTTTAACACCAACGAAAGTAAAAACACAGATTTCAGAATTGCCAATTTAAAAAAGCTGAAGCAATTACTTAAAGACAATGAAGATGCGCTCTATGATGCTATTTATAAAGACTTCGGAAAATCACGCTTTGAAACTTATCTCTCAGAACTGATATTAACCTATCAAGAGATTAACACCTTTATTAAACATCTGAAACAATGGAGTCGCAGAGAAAGTGTTCCAACTAATCTTGCTAATTTTCCTTCGAGAAGTTACATTATTCCCGAGCCACTTGGAAGCGTTTTAGTAATTGGAGCATGGAACTACCCTTACTATTTATCATTAGTTCCTGCAATCTCTGCCTTGGCTGCCGGCAATACCGTTATTTTAAAACCAAGTGAACTTCCCAATGAGTCTGCTTCGGTTATGGCTAAAATTATCAATGAGAACTTTCCGAAATCTTATTTTCATGTACTTGAAGGCGGTGTGGAGCAAACTACTGAACTCTTAAAGCATAAATTCGACAAGATCTTTTTCACCGGAAGCAGTCAAGTAGGTAAAATAATCTACAAAGCCGCTGCCGAACATCTCACTCCTGTAACACTCGAACTTGGCGGAAAAAGCCCTACTATAGTACTGGCAGATTGCAATATAAAAATGACCGCCAAGAGAATTGTTTGGGCAAAATATTTAAATGCCGGACAAACCTGTGTAGCCCCTGATTATATTCTGGTTGAAAAATCCATTGAGAACGAGTTCCTTTCCGAAGTAAAAAAAGAAATAACCGAAAATTATCCGATGAGGAATGATATTTCCGATAATTATCTTAGAATTATTAACGATAAGAATTTCGACCGACTGAAAAGCTTATTGGATACTGATAAAATCTTCCTTGGCGGTGAAACGAACGCTAAAAACAGATTTATAAGCCCTACGGTATTAAAAGACGTCACTTTTAGCGACAAGGTAATGGAAGAAGAGATTTTTGGGCCTATACTACCGGTTATTTCATTCACAGACCTAGATGTAGCGATAAGACAGATAAAGCAAATGTCCAAGCCACTTTCCTTTTACGTTTTTACAAAGAATAAAAAGAAAATAAACAAATTATTTAAGGAGGTTTCGTTTGGAGGCGGAGCTGTCAACGATGCGATAATGCATCTTACCAATGGGGAATTACCTTTTGGAGGTGTTGGATTAAGCGGTATGGGGAATTATCATGGTGAGGCTGGATTTAAGTCGTTTTCGCATTATAAAAGTGTTTTACACAAGTCATCTTGGTTTGAAGCACCCATAAAATACACACCATATTCTAAATGGAAAATGAAAATTCTTAAATTATTATTGGAGTAAAACAACCGTTTTAGAGATATGGATCTCCAAAACGATTGTCTAATATTTTTTTTATCATTCTAACGAGTTACCAATCCACTGGCTCTATCTGGTAAGCCAAGATCTAAATCAATTTGAGTAAGCTGTCCATTAGCTCCTATACTATAAGATACAATACCATCACTGCCACCGGACAATACATACAAATATCTTGATCTGCGATCTAATGCTGCATCTAATGGTCCCGCTTCAGTAGGAGTTGCAATTCCGTTATTGGACAGGCTTAATTGATCTCCAAAATCAACTTTGATAGAAGAAATGTCTCCGCCTCCTGTATTAGTTGCAAATAAATCTCTTCCATTGCGCGTAGCCACTACCCAACAAGCAGCCGAACCGTTTGTTGCAAATGGACCCGACACCAATGAAACATTCCCGGAATTATCCACTTTGTAGGCAGAAACTGTACTTGCATTTGCTGCACCACCGGCTGCTTCAGAAACATAAAATACATCTCTTCTTCCAAAAGAAAAACCGAAAGGAGTAACACCTGCAGATGCAAAAGTATTGATACTTCCGGGGCTTCCGTCGGGATTCACATTGTAGGATGAGATTGTATTTGTTGCCTTTTCGGTCACGACTAATGCCTTTCCGAAGCCACTAAAACCAATTTGAGCTGGTCCTGAAGCATTGGTACTTAGTGGACGGGTGGAATTAGAAATCGCAGTGAGCTGTCCTTGAAGATTGAAGCCAAATCCGGAAATATTGCCATCGCCACCTGCGTTTAGAACATAAATTAAATTTCTACTGGTTGTTACACTGATAGGCGTTTCACCTCCAGACGAGATACTATCCAATAAAACAAGATCCCCATTACTTTGTACATAGAAACAGCTAAAATCATTGCTACCCGGATTCACAGTAAACAATAACCGTCCGGAAGCGGACAATGCCAAAGCACCTTGATTTCCTAAGCCCGTATCAGTTCCGGTGCCACCAGTACTATAACGACCACTTTCGGCAATTGAACCATCCGCAAAGGAATTAAAAACAATAACCTCATTTCCTCCTGCTCCATTACTAATGGTATAAACGTTTCCTACGTGATTAAGATTGTTAGTACCCTGATTGGCGTTTAATCCTAAGACCTCGAAAAGCACATTTTCGTCTGTAATAAGCGATTTGTTAATTATAGGTGTCTCTAACGAAACGACATTTTGTTCCTCGGGTACAAGTTCATCATTTGAACACGAAAAGGCAATTAAGCTAAATGCCATTCCGACAATTGCAATTTTAAAATTTTTCATATTTGTAAGGTTTTAAATTAAAACTCAAAGTAATAAACCATAACATTATCAATATGTTAGCTACCTGACATTTAGCTTCAAACCAGGTTAATATTTCGTTAAATAAATGATAATATCTGCCGTTTTCCACTTTGGGGTGTGGCATATTTTTAAAAACGCTTAACTTTAATCCACCCAATATGATATTATAAACAAATTGGAAATGACACATTTTAAAGAGATTGAGACCACTAATAAATACAACACACTTTTTGTTTACTCCGGAATTTCTTCCGAAGAACTTGCAATAAAAGTGGACGAATTGCTCACAAACCAAGGCTACAAATTGGAAAGTGGTAGTATGGGTGATGGGGTTTATTTTAAAGGCGATAAAACAATGCGTATACTTTTCGGAGCCTTTGTGAAATACTTTAAAATACGCTTTGTCGTCGCAAAACGAGCCGACAATAACTGCAGTTTAGATATGAGGGATGCTACTCCGGAACTTTCTGGAGGTCTTATGGGGATTAGACAGGCTAAAAAAGAAATGGAACGGTTAACTCAAGTAATGCAAAGCCTTTAAGGCGTAGATTGTTCATCTATTAGTTTGTCGACAAATGCCTCGAAATCAGCAACAAATTCATCGTATTTTTCTTCTGTTGCTGGTCCGTTGAACCCTGTATGAATTCTTCTCACTGCTCCACTCCTATCAATAAAAATTGTCGTTGGATACGAAAGTATATGGTTGAGCATTGGTAATTTCTTATTGGCAATTTTTTTATCGCTAGTTCCAAACTGCGCCAATAACACAGGATAAGGAACTCCTACTTCATCAACAAGCTTATTTATTGAAGCTATAGCCTTTTCTTTGGTTGGAGCATACTCGAAAGCTAAAGCGACAATTTCCAGATCTTCCCTTTTTTCACCTTCATAGAATTTAGACAAGAATTTTGTCTCATCCAGGCAATTAGGACACCAGGTTCCCATAATCTGAACGATTACAATTTTGTTTTTAAAGCGTTCATCATCGAGCGATACTACGGCACCCTCCACATCTGGGAACGAAAACTCGATACGATCAGAACCTTCTTTAAGATAAGTTAATGAATCCGGCTCCGGGAGTTCGTAAGCGTTATTCCTTTTTGCGATAAAATTTTCTTTAAAATGGTTCCCACTATAAAATTGCCCTTGTATCACGCTATCTTTCACAATGGCTTCGAATAAAAAGGCATGCGCTCCATCGAAGGTGGACATTTTCAAGGTATCTGCCACAAGAACTCCATCCAGATATCGGTAATCGCCGGTGGTCGTTCTAATTGTTCCTGTAACCTTATTTCCAACTTGCTTAAATATACCCTTTGCTATGTATTTGTTTGCTTCGGAATTAGGACTGAATACAGCTTCCCAATTTCCGGTAATCTCTGAATCAGGTGCCACGGGGTAAGGAAATCTAGGATCTTTGGTGCGCTTCATCAGAAATGGAACTATCCGATTTAGACTAGGTTTCACGAAATCTCCATAGATACTATCTTTAGAAAACACTCCTTTAAAAAAACCTTCGTAAACAGGCATTTCAATAAAAATAGAATCCCCCACTATACTTACATCATTGACAACAATCTCTTCTTCAGCATTTTTTATAATCAAGGAGTTGTCTGCATTATATTGAAATAAAAAAGGAATTTCCTTTCCTTCATTTAATTGCAACACTGCTCTCCAATTGCCTTCCTTTGGGGTGTTAATTTCTTTTTGGCAGGAAAGTAGAAATATCGTGATTAAGAACAGATAAAAACTTCGTAGCATAAATTAATTTGATATTGTTAAGATGACACAATGAGATAAAAAAAAGGCGCTATAAAACGAACGCCTTTCCAACAACTTATTTTAATAATTAATTTTTTACGTCCATATCAGACACCTGATTACTGTAAACATCCAATTTCTTCTTACTATCTTCAACATTATTCTCGTAGTCGTTCAATCTTTTTTCAGCATTAGCAATTCTTGTTTTATACATGCTAACCTGCTCTGGAGTTATTGAACCGGCATCAATTCTTGCCTGAAGCCCCTTTTTTGCAGCTGCGATTTGTGTTTTACTTCGTTCGATATAAGCCCCGCGATCACTAAGTTCTTCTTTTTTCACCTTTATTAGCTCTTTCGCATCAGCAGTCTTTTCGACTCTATATTCTTGCCATTTTAAATCGGCCGGAACTTCTTTCTTCACTTTATCATTTGCGTTCTTTTTAATCTTTGCCGTCTCAGAGGAAGCATTTTCTTTAAGTTCTTTTCGCTTGTCCTCAGAAGCTTCAATAACCTCATGTCCCGCATTGTTCTTTTGATCTTTAATCGCCTCTTTCACTGTAGATTTTACATTTTTCTTACCGGCTTGCATTTGTTTGATCTCGTTTTCCAGTGCAGCCTTCTCTTTTGGATCAGTTGTGTTTTTAATTTTCATTTTAAGATGATCGATCTCATTTTCTATCCCACTTACTTGATGCTTAGCATCAGATTTTTGTTGCTTTGCTGCCGCTTCGATTTCTTTAAGCTCCTCCTTAGTCTGTTCTTTTTTTACCTTTGTTTTGTTTGTAAGTACCTCACGTGTGTCTTGAGTCTTTCTATCAGCATCATTTTGACTATTAACTACAAAACTACCCATCATAAGCAGTACAAATAATGCGTAAACATTCTTTTTTATATTTTTCATAATCTAATTTTTAAATACTATCCAGTTCTTTTAAGGCTTCTTCTAACTCTTTCTCTTCCGCTTCCAGATTATCCGAAATTTCTTCTACTTCGGTTTCCATAGTTTCAATCTTCTCGACTACGGCCTGAGATTCTGCATCTTCTTTCTTTGTATCTCTGCAAGAGACCATGCCCAGCAGTAATACCACAATACTTAGTTTAAAAATTACTTTCATTAGTTACGGTTTAGTTTAACAATATTTAAAATTACAAATTATAACCCAATGTTTGAATGCTAACTTCAATATTTTATCTTTGTATCCTTAAATTTCAATGGTAAATGAAGATTTCATACAACTGGCTCAAGCAATTTACAAATCTGGATTGGGAAGCTGCAAAAACGGGGGAATTGCTTACAGATCTAGGGCTTGAAATCGAAGGAATTGAATCATTCTCTTCGGTAAAAGGCGGATTAAAAGGAATCGTAGTTGGTCATGTTCTTGAATGTGTAAAACACCCGAACGCTGACAAATTAAAATTGACCTTGGTTGATGTTGGTTATGAGGCTCCCCTTCAAATTGTTTGCGGTGCTCCCAATGTCACCAAAGGGCAAAAAGTACCGGTTGCTATTATTGGAACCACTCTTTATGACGCCGATGGAAATCCTTGGGTAATCAAAAAAGGTAAAATTAGAGGCGAAGTAAGTGAAGGAATGATTTGTGCCGAAGATGAACTTGGATTAGGAAACAGTCACGACGGAATTATGGTTCTTGATGAAGATCTTAAACCGGGAACGGCAGTTTCAGAAATACTTGAGGTAGAAAATGATGAAGTTTTCGAGATCGGACTTACGCCAAATCGTGCTGATGCTATGAGTCATTGGGGTGTTGCAAGAGATCTGAGAGCGGGATTAATTCAGAATAACCTTTCTATAGAGCTAATCACTCCTTCAACAAGTAATTTTAAAATAGAAAATAGAACGCTTAAGATAGATGTAAACGTTGAAAACAGCACGCTAGCACCTCGCTACTGCGGAGTCACTATTAGTGGAATGAAGGTGGCAGAATCACCCAAATGGTTGCAGAACCGACTTAAAGCAATTGGCTTAGCACCGATCAATAATGTGGTTGATTGTACAAATTATGTGCTTCATGGACTTGGACAACCTCTTCATGCTTTTGACGCAGTAAAAATTTCCGGAAATACAATAAATGTAAAAACACTTCCAACAGGCACTAAATTTGTCACTTTAGACGGAGTTGAACGAGAACTGCACGAAGAAGATTTAATGATTTGTGATGACGAGAAGCCTATGTGTATTGCAGGCGTTTTTGGCGGATTAAACAGCGGAGTTTCTGAAGCCACCACCAGTATATTTCTGGAAAGCGCCTATTTTAATCCAATAAGCATTAGAAAAACAGCAAAAAGACATGCCTTAAACACTGATGCCTCTTTTCGTTTTGAACGAGGTATCGACCCAAATATTACTGAATATGCGCTTCTACATGCGGCTATACTTATCACACAACTTACAGGAGGTATTATTACCAGCGAGGTAACCGACAAGTATCCTAAAAAAATTGAAGACCATCAGGTATTTTTAAATTTCGATCAGGCCGACTCATTGATTGGAGAAGAAATTCCGAGGGAAAAAATTAAACAAATACTTACTTCCCTTGAGATTAAAATTAACAATGTAACCGAATCGGGCATTGGAATGACCATTCCTGCCTACCGAAATGATGTAACTCGTGAAGCCGACGTGATCGAAGAAGTTCTTCGGGTTTATGGGTATAACAATATTAAATTCACAGAGAAATTAAACGCTTCGATTGCAGCTACTAAGAAAATTGAAGACTATCAGGTGCAGGGGAAAATCGGCTCACAACTTGCTGCGCTGGGCTTTCATGAGATGCTGTGTAACTCGCTTACATCACCAAAACACATTTCTTTAACGGAATCTTTGAAAGACGAACACAATGTAGTAATGCTCAATCCATTGAGTCAGGATCTTTCTGTAATGCGCCAATCCATGCTGTTCGGGGCACTTGAAGCTTTATCGTATAATACGAACCGACGTATGTCTAATGTAAAGCTTTTTGAATTCGGAAAGACTTACCACAACTATTCACAAGGAAGGGACGAAAAGAAACATTTGTCATTGCTTATCTCTGGGGACAAAACACCCGAAACCTGGACTCATGGTCAGGATAAAAGTGGTTTTTTCTTCGGAAAAGGAATCGTCTCCGCTATTTTAGATCGCCTTGGAATTGTAAACTATTCTGAAAAAGTTACCAAAAGCGACCTATTATCTGAAGGTCTTGCCTTTGTAAAAGATAAAAAGACTTTGCTCGACTTCGGAATTGTAAAAAAGGGAATCGCTAAGAAATTCGATATTACAGCCGAAACTCTCTATGCCGATTTTAATTGGGATTTAATATTGGAGGAACTTACTGCCGAAAACAAGCAGTTTCAACCCATCTCGAAATTTCCAAAGGTAAAACGTGATTTTGCATTATTACTTGATGATACCGTTAGTTTTGAAGCACTGCAATTGGCGGCACTTCAAACGGAACAAAAGGTGTTAAAGGATGTGAACTTATTCGATGTCTATACTGGAAATAAACTTCCGAAGGGCAAAAAATCATACGCTATGAGTTTTACCCTGCAAGATGAAAACAAAACCCTTACCGATAAACAAATCGACAAAATCATGGGAAAACTTCAAAAAAGATTTGAAAGTGATTTTGGTGCAAGTTTAAGATAGTCGAAAGATATTTAACTTATCTAATCTAAGTAAAATCCACAAAGATTTTTAGCTATTTGGAAGTACTTGCAGTATATACCAAACCATCAACGATGTGAAAGAATCCGTTCTTATGATAGAAGTCTGTGGCTTTTAAGGTAGCCATATTATTTTCAGAATCGAAAAGTACGATATCACCTTTTACTATTTTTGCTCCTAAAAGCTCTCCGCTTAAGGTACTAAAATGGGCTAAGCCATTGTTTTTTTCGATGGCTTTTTTAATAGAATGACTGTCTAATCGACCCGGTACTGCGAATAATTTCATCGTAGCTTCTAAAGTCTTTTTATCTGCTAACAATGCTTTTCGTTCTTTTTTTGAAAGCTTCAGAAATGCTTCGTCTAAAGGAAGGAATACCGTTACCATCTCTTTATTTCCGAGAGCAGTTGTAATTGCAGTATCGTTCAGAATTTCATTCAGAATAGAAAAAGAAGGAACCTCAGCAATATTTTCTTTAATTGTTAAATTGGAGGAAAACGCAGCGCCTTCCCAAGAAGTTTTAACCTCAGAATTAGATTTTGAAGCATATTTCTGAGCCGATACAGTCCCTGAAATTGTAGTTATAAGTAAGATTAAAAAGAGTTCCTTTATTTTCATGAGTTCCAATTTGAATGGCAAAAGTAAGTAATTAGCAAAATATATACCACAGTTAACACAACGCAAGTTCAAACCATTAAATTGGGTATAATTATGTTAAATTGTTGTTTTGGAATATTTCCGTGTGTAACTTTAATTCAAAATTCGAGCTATGTTTGAGAAAACAGATATAGAGTTGGTATTACGTAGAAAACGCGCGAGACGACTCTCGGGAAAATCGGTGCTTCATGAAGTGGAAAATATTCTTTCTCAAAATGAAGTGGAACGCGAGGCCATAAGGGCTCAATTGGCTTCAAAAGATGTCAATTCTAAAAATCTTTTTGACAGTAAAATTCTTGATTCCGATAGGATTTTTCATGTAGACGACATAAAAACCATGTGTTTTGATTACAGACTTCGGTTCCTGGATTCTCGTTTTTTTAAGGCAGAATATCCGGAAGAAGCTATTTCAGAAATACGAAGGCTGGAAAATGTGCATGGCATTAAGTTACAAAACTTAAAAGTGATGGCTCCGGCAAAACTTCTAAAACTTGAAAATGCCGATGACCCTCTATTGTTTGCACCAATGGGCGATGATTTTTATTATTTAATTCACAAATGGGGAAATGATTTACATCCGTTTAGAAAACTTATGATGTGGCCCTACAAAAGCTTTGAGAATCTGGTTTTTACTATATTTATAGTAAGTATTTTACTTACCATAATTACTCCCATTAGTTTATTTTCTAGTGCTCCTTCGACACAGGAATATCTATTACTGTTTCTATTTGTTTTTAAAGGAGTGGGTGGTACCGTGTTGTTTTACGGCTTCGCAAAAGGAAAGAATTTCAACACCGCAATATGGGATAGTAAATTTTATAATGCTTAGAATCGATTACAAATAAATAAATTGTTATAAAAAATTAAAAACATGAGTAAAAATCTTGAAGAAACCACCCGAATATACACAGGTCCTGCGATGCTAGCCAACGGACTTAAAGCCAGACTGAACGAATTAGGCATTAGTCCGATTGAACGAAACGACAATGCCAGCAGTATTCAGGCCGGATTCACCATAGGAGTTCCCGGGCAGATAATGCTTTATATCCGAAAAGATGAATTGATTAAAGCCCAATCAATTATAGATGAATATCTTAAAGAGATTGGCGAATAGCACTTCGACAACTATGCGTTTACCGAATACATTTTATCGCGTAATTCCTTAATTTTCTTATCGTTCATATAATCGTCGAAGGTCGAATAGCGATCAATTACACCGTTTGGTGTTAACTCAATCACCCTGTTCGCAAGGGTTTGCGCGAATTCGTGATCATGTGTTGTAAACAAAACAGTCCCTTTAAAATTCTTTAGTGAGTTGTTAAAAGCAGTAATGGATTCCAAATCCAGGTGATTAGTTGGTTCATCGAGCATTAAAACATTTGCTCTCATCATCATCATTCGGCTAAGCATACAACGCACTTTTTCTCCTCCTGATAGTACATTACATTTTTTAAGTGCTTCTTCTCCACTAAAGATCATTTTTCCGAGGAAACCACGAATATGTACTTCCTCGCGTTCTTCTTCCGTCTTCGCCCATTGACGTAGCCAGTCGACCAAGGTATTGTCATTTTCGAAAAAACTATGATTATCCAAAGGCAAGTAACTTTGGTTAGTAGTAATTCCCCAATCGAAAGTTCCACTATCTGCCTTTAGGTTGTTATTGAGAATCTCATAAAAAGCAGTAGCAGCTCTCGGATCTCTAGAATAAATCACCACTTTATCACCTTTTACCAGATTGATATCCACCTTTCTAAACAGTGCCTCACCGTCTATAGATGCTGATAAATTCTCGATATTTAAAATCTGATCACCCGCCTCACGTTCACGTTCAAAAATAATGGCCGGATAACGTCGACTGGAAGGTCTGATATCTGAAACATTTAGTTTTTCGATCATTTTCTTTCTACTTGTAGCCTGTTTCGATTTGGCAACGTTGGCAGAGAAACGTCTGATAAACTCTTCCAGTTCTTTCTTCTTCTCTTCAGCCTTTTTATTTTGTTGTGCTCTTTGACGCGCAGCTAATTGGCTACTCTCATACCAGAACGTATAGTTACCACTATAATGATTTATTTTACTAAAATCGATATCCGAAATATGTGTACAAACCGAATCTAAAAAGTGACGGTCATGCGATACTACGATCACACATTTGTCATAATTTGCAAGGAAATGCTCAAGCCAAGAGATTGTTTCATAATCCAGGTCGTTGGTAGGCTCATCCATAACAAGAACGTCAGGATTTCCAAACAATGCCTGTGCTAAAAGTACACGTACTTTTTGTGTCCCATCCAGATCACTCATCATTGTGAAATGAAGGCTTGAATCTATTCCTAGATTAGAAAGTAAGGCAGCAGCTTCACTATCAGCATTCCAACCATTCATTTCTTCAAAGACAACCTGAAGCTCCCCTATTTTTTCAGCATTCTCATCTGTGTAATCTGCATAAAGTGCATCGATCTCCGTTTTAATGGCGAAAAGCTCTTTGTTACCTCTTACTACAGTTTCCAATACCATGAATTCATCACAGGCATTGTGATTTTGTTCTAAAACGGACATCCTTTTTCCAGGCTCCAAGTGAACATGACCCGAGGTGGGATCCTGCTTTCCAGAAATGATCTTTAGAAATGTAGATTTTCCGGCACCATTTGCGCCGATAATTCCGTAGCAATTTCCCTCAACGAATTGTGTATTTACTTCGTCGAACAAAATACGTTTACCAAACTGAACCGATAAATTAGAAACTGAAAGCATATGCTAAATTTGTGTTTTTATTAAATTTGGCGCAAAAATAGCCATTTAAGCGGGATTGAAGAAACATTAACTTTTTAAAATCCCTTTTAACTAGGTATTAACAAGAAATAGATTACTTCTAAGCTATTTTTGTTAGACTAAAACCTTTATGTATTGATTTACAAATCACTTCTTCTCCTTTTTTTTATTGGTCTAATATCATGTAATCCGAAGAATGAATCATCAAAGGTTATGTGGATTGGAGGTGAAATCGTTAATCCGAAGTTAGACTACGTACTTCTTTTCAGAGATAATTCGATATTAGATACTGTTGCATTAGACAAGAATAACTTTTTCATGTTTAAAGTGGAGAATGCCAAGAAGAGTTTATATTCCTTTCGTCATCTTGAATATCAAATCTTTTACGGCGAACCTGGTGATAGCTTATTACTAAGAGTTAATACCATGGAGTTTGACGAATCCCTTAGCTATACTGGTAGAGGCGCCGAGAAGAATAACCTTCTAATGGAGTTGTTTTTATCGAATGAAAAGGAAAGACAAATTATTTCTAATTGGTACGATTTATCTCCCGCAGCGTATAATGATAAACTAGATTCGTTAAAAAATAATCGGAAAGAAGCTTATAATGAATTTGTTACCAATTATAAACCCAGTAAGGAATTTAAAGAAATAGCCAGTGCAAGTATAGATTATGCTAATAATTTAAACAAGGAATTGTATATCACGACCAATTTCAAAAAATTTCAAAACGACGAGAAACATTACCCAAAAGATTTCTTTAAGTATCGTGACAAGATAAATCATGGAAATAAGAGTTTACAGTCATATTATCCATATTATCGATTTATAGATAGATATGCAGATAATCTTGCTTATGAAAAGTACTTCAATACGAAATCGATCGATCGAAATTCCTTTGTACATAATTATTATAAGATAAAATTTCTTGACAGTCTAATTACCAATGATTCACTTAAAAACAATATGCTAAAATCTGTTGTAAGTGTTTTTTTGGTGCGTGGTCAGGATACGGATAAAGCCGGCGAGTTGGTGTCTACTTACAAAGAATTATGCAACAATGAAGAGTATGTATTCGAAGTCCAAAAATTGTATCAAGCAACTAACAAACTTACTGTAGGTAATAAAATTCCGAATGTCCTTGTATTGAATGCTGAAAATACAATGAAGGATCTTCATAGTATTATTAGAAAACCATCAGTCTTATATTTCTGGTCTTCTCATTCTATAAAACATTTCCAGAATATACATATCAAGGCAGCCGAGTTGAAAGCAAAATATCCAGAATACGATTTTATAGGCTTAAATACAGATACTCATTTCAAAAAATGGAGAAGCATTGTATTAAACTCAAAGTACGATTCTACGCTAGAATTTCAATTCGACGATATAGATGACGCTACAAAAAAACTTATTATAAGTTCGGCAAATAAAGCCATGATAATAGATCGCAATGGTAATATTGTATCCGGCAATACTAGCCTCTTCAATCCCGCTATCGAAACCATATTGTTAGGTCAGTTAAATAAATCAACGTCTAAATCTCAATAGTTTAAGGAGTCCTTTTAACTAATGAATCGTTTTTAATTCTTTTTCGCTTTCTTCTGAAAAGAATATTAACTCAACTAGTTGCATTCTTTTATAGCAAAAAAGCTATTGTACCCTTCTTCAGATATATTAAGGTACCATAATCGCTACTACTTCCGAAGTAAAAGTAAAAAAAACAGCTTCTAATAAAGACGACTGAACAACTCTAAATACTTGACTATCAGAAAATTCTTACACCAACATTTGAAGGAATATCCTCACACTTGACATAATTTTAATATATTTATAAAACCCAATCTACAATGAATTTGCATTACAGCTATGTTAATTTCGAGTCTGATCTTAAATAGACGGCACGAGAGAAACAAACCATATGGCCTTGCAAAAATTATCTTTCATCTTAATACTACTCTCTGTTATGACTTGTTTTAGTCAACACACAGAGACACAATTCTGTACGTTACAATCTGAAAATGAAGCTTGGTTATCTGTAATCAAAGCGATTGAAGATGTTTCTCAACAAGTTGACCTTGTAATTGATAAGGTACTGGCAGACAATCATTATTTTATCACTCATCCAGAAATTGAAGATACAAACGACAAACGCATTTTTGGAACGCTTCCCTGTACAACAGATTGCTCCATACGCTTCGGACTTATCTACGGAAAAAACAAAGGAATGGTGCTTGATCCTCAGACCTATCCTAATCTGGAGATACTCTTATTGGAATTTAATTCAGAAAACATCGAACAAATCAAAGTAAAAGAGCGGTATGACAATGATATCTATAGTTATTCATCCGGAATGCGATCTGGCATCGTTCTATACACCAATGATAAGGAGCTGAAAAAGAAAATTAGACGCTTCCTTAAAAATCAGAGTAAAGAAAAAGTTGAGACAGAAACTACGATTGCTAAAAATTAATCCAATTATAGAACTCCTAGTTCCCTGCCCTCTGACAGTTTAACACTAGTTCCCTTTTTTATAATCTTCAAGAAATTTAGCCAATCCCATGTCCGTAAGCGGATGTTTAAGTAATCCTTCAATAGACGAAAGTGGCCCAGTCATTACATCCGAACCTATTTTCGCACATTCCAATACATGCATAGTATGACGAATCGAAGCAGCCAATATTTGGGTATCGAAGCCATAGTTATCGTATATAAGTCTGATTTCTGAGATTAGATTAAGCCCATCTGTAGAAATATCGTCTAAACGACCTATAAAAGGTGAAACATAAGTGGCTCCCGCCTTTGCAGCTAGAAGCGCTTGTCCTGCAGAAAACACAAGTGTACAATTAGTACGAATTCCATGGTCACTAAAATATTTAATAGCTTTGATTCCTTCTTTGATCATAGGAATTTTCACCACGATTTGCTCATGTAATTCGGCCAACTCCTCCCCTTCCTTGATCATTCCTTTCAAATCGGTAGCAATTACTTCGGCAGACACATCTCCATCCACGATATTACAAATATCTACATAATGCTTTAAGATATTATTTCGTCCAGTAATACCTTCCTTAGCCATCAGTGATGGGTTGGTGGTAACGCCATCTAAAACCCCAAGATCCTGGGCTTCACGTATCTGATCTAAGTTTGCGGTATCAATAAAGAATTTCATAAGCTAGTTTTTCGAAGTTTATTTACGGTAAAAATACACAAGATTGACTGTGGTTAAAAAGGTAAAAGCAAAAAGTTATTATCAATTATATGTTGGCTCAAAATATGCTAAACTATTTCAATTTGTAATGATTGAGTAGCATTCGTTCGTACATTTTATCTGGAAGAATGCGCTTTAACACGATAGAAAACTTTTGAAGTGGCGCTCCCACTTTGTAGTGAATTTTAGGATTAGTTGTTTCAATAATTTTGCAAACCGCCTTCGCCATTTTTACCGGGTTCTCCCCTGCATCTACATGTTCGTTCATCATCGCCAATGTCCTTCCATAGGCATCTTTATATGGAGAATTTGCTAGAACTGGTGCATGATAGCGTCCCGCCACGATATTGGTAGCAAAATCACCAGGTGCAATATTGGTCATTTCAATACCGAATTGTCTCGTTTCCATACGAAATGCCTCAGTTGTAATTTCCAAAGCGGCCTTAGTCGCCGAGTAAATACCTCTGTAAGGCAATCCCATATATCCAGCAATTGAAGTGATATTTATGATTTTTCCACTTCCTTGCTTGCGCATATAAGGAAGTACCGATTTCATAACATGTATTGGACCATAAAAATTGGTTTCGAAGGCATTTCGAATTTCATCGGTTGGCGTTTCTTCAACGGGTCCGGTAATACCAATACCAGCATTATTTACAAGAACATCTATGTGACCTTCTAGTGCGACGATTTCTGAAATAGCCTTATCTATGGATTCTGGTTTCGTAACATCTAAAGCGACAATAGGGAAATTGAATTTCTCTTTAATTCGGTCTGGATTTCTACTGGTGCCGTATACTTTATAACCTTTGCTGGAAAGATACTCACCAATGGCTTTACCTATTCCTGAAGAACCACCCGTTATCAATACTACTTTAGACATCTATTCTTGTTAGAAAGCAAAGATGCAGTTCCCGACTTAGATATCCAAATAGAAACGTTAAAATACTTTGGTGGAGGTGATTTAAAAGAGGAAAGTTTAGGGTACAAAAAATGGCAAGCTACCTACATCACACCGCTACGACCATTTACCCTTGCTGCGTTCCCGCCCTGGGGGATTCCACAGGAGCTGGTTGTGTAGGACTTGCCGGTGCAAAGATAAGGCATTTTAGACGTTCTACAAGAATTTTTTGTTATCAATTATAATAAATATCTTTCCCAAAAATTTAGCGATCATCATGAATATTTATAAATTATTAGTAGTTACTGTTTTAGTAGCTTTTTTCGCTAGCTGCGGAAACGATTCTAAGTCCGATAATGATCTTTTTTCTGTCACCATCAAGGATCATAAGAAAGGATATACAGCTTCAGAAGTAGTTGATGTAGAAATAAACAATAAGAAAAATAAGACGATCGATTCAATTGTGTACTTTATGGATTCTGAAAGGATGGTCTCTTCGGAAGAAAACAAGGAAACGAAAATTTCACTAAAGGGTCAAAAGTTAGGGATACGAGCTGTTCGGGCGACAATCTATTCGGAAGGAGACACGTTTGAAGTCAAAAAAGATATCATAATACTATCGTCTATAAAACCTACCTTATATACGTATAAGATTCTGGAAACATATCCACACGATATTGAAGCATATACGCAGGGACTGGAATTTAAAAATGACACCTTATATGAGAGCACCGGACAATACAAAGCATCATCTTTGAGAAAAACCGATTATAAAACAGGCGCTGTGTTACAAAAGGTAACCATGGCCGATGCTTATTTCGGAGAGGGTCTTACTATTTTAAATAATAAAATTTATCAGCTTACCTGGAGAGAAAATACAGGTTTTATTTATAATTTATCTGATCTTAAAAAAACAGGAACCTTTGTTTACGGAAAGAGTAAAGAAGGCTGGGGACTTGCCAATGACGGTAAAATGATTTATAAAAGTGACGGAACCGAAAAGATCTGGACACTAAATCCCAATAATCTTTCAGAAATTGACTACATCCAATTGTACACCAATACCAGTAAAATTCCGAAGGTGAATGAGCTGGAATGGATCGATGGAAAGATCTACGCCAATATTTATGAAAAAGACGCCATCGCCATTGTCGATCCTACAAACGGAGCGGTAGAAGGCGTTATCGATCTTACAGGCCTAAAAGCTAAGGTTACTCAGCATGCCGAACTCAACGTGCTTAATGGGATTGCCTATAACGGAGAAAAAAACACCTTATACATCACCGGAAAGAACTGGGATAAGATGTTTAAGATCGAAGTGGTTGAGCAGTAGATAGATTTGAGATGTGAGACGTTAGACATAAGATTTGAGATTTGAGATTTAATTTGTTAATTCATACTTGTTTTATCTAATATCTTATGTCACACTTCTTCCTTCTTCCTTCTTCCTTCTTCCTTCTTTCTTCTTTCTTCTTTCTTCTTTCTTCTTAATATCATAAAGTATTCAAAAAAAGTTTCAGAGTGCACTTTGCTTTACTACTTTTAATCCCGCATCTAAAAACCTCATTATGAAGAGTCTTCTTTCAGTTTTATTACTATCCGTCGTTTTAATTTCTTGTAAAAACGAAAAAAAAGAATCGGAGGAAACGGTTGAAGTCATTAAAACAGTTTCAGAAACCATTCAGAAAAAAGAATATCCAAACAATATAGCTGCTGTTTTTCAAGCGCATGGTGGAATTGATACTTGGAACCATATGAACAATCTCTGTTTCGAAATGGAAGTTGATAAGGGCGAAGAAACTCATTCTGTTTCTCTAAAAAACAGAAAGGCCAAGATCGAAGCAAAGGATTGGACTATTGGTTACGATGGTAAAGATGTGTGGTTACTTAACAACAAGCCTGATGCATATAAAGGGAAAGCGCGCTTTTATCACAACCTAATGTTTTATTTCTATGCCATGCCATTTGTTTTAGGTGATGACGGAATTATCTACACTCAGTTGGAAGACACCGAGCTAAAAGGTAAATCGTATAAAGCAGTAAAAGTTGGTTATGAACACGGTATTGGTGATTCCCCGGACGATGAATATATCATTTATCTTAATCCCGAAAGCAACACGATGGAATGGCTGGGATATACTGTGACCTATGGTGATGATTCAAAAAGCAATGATTGGCATTTTATTAAATATGATAAATGGGAAGATGTAAATGGCTTGCTTTTACCTTCTGAATTGATTTGGTACAGTACTAAAGACGGAAAGCCGGATGCTAAGAAAAAAAGCAGGAAATTTTCGAAGGTTACTGCTACTGAAACTCAATTGGAGCCTTCTGTATTTGCAAAACCTAAGGATGCTGTAATTGTGCCCAAGGCCTAAGACAGTTTAATTTTTTGTCTTCTGAAGATAGTCTAATTAAGGATTGTCCTTACTATTTATTTTATAGAACGCAGATATAAAGTTTCTACTTTTTCTCTGGCCCAGGGGGTTTTCCGAAGGAATTTGAGACTTGATTTGATAGATGGATCTGTAGTAAAACAACGTATGTTGATTTTCGATCCCAAGGTCTCCCAACCGTGCTTCTCAACCAAAAACTCAAGTATATCGGCTAATTTAACTCCATGCATGGGGTTGTTTGCCTGACTCTCACGTTGTTCTTTCTCTTTCCGCTTATCATCCATAAATTTACATACTTTCGTTGCGAAGATACATTATTTGCCCAGCGATCTTATTGCAGGATTGTAAATTGTGTAGGTTTCAGAATGAAATCAGAAAAATTCGTTAAAAAAAACTTGAACATAATTATCAATCAAATAATATGTTCTAAATTTGCATCTTAATTATGACAAAAACGCGTAAAGAGAGTATTTGTAAGTTGAATTGGATAAAATCCAAAGGTTAGAACGCATAAGATATATAAATTCTGAAAAGCGTTCTACCAAAAAGTAGAACGCTTTTTTGCTTTATTAATAGTAGTTATGAAACAATATAAGTCCATCTGTAGTATTAGCAAACGTATGTGTAAGCATTTACGTAATGCTATCATATATCGCAGGGAATAACAAAATTTTAATAAATAATTTTATTAATCCCTTTGATCATTATAAATCAAAGGGATTTTTTTTTACGTTATGAAGAATATACTAACACTCAAATTGAACAAAGAACACTTACGAACCGAGTTTATAAGTTATGCTTGGGTTTTTACAGGATCTTTATTAATGGCAATATCCTATGCGTTATTCATCATTCCTCATGCCATTGTGCCTGGTGGAATTATGGGGTTAAGTATAATTGCCAATGACCTAACACCCCTAACTGTTGGGGTCGCGGCCTTATGTATCAATATTCCCTTATTATTATGGGGAACAAAGGTTTTAGGTAGAAAAGTTGGGATAAAAACAGCATTTTCGATGGTGCTTGTTTCATTCTTCATCGACTTGATCACTATTCTTACCGAAGGGAAAGCATATGTGGACGATGTCTTGGTGTCCGTGCTTTTTGGAGGGGTGATCATAGGAGTATCTGTGGCGATTGTAATGAACGCAGGTGCTACAACCGGTGGAAATGATATTTTGGTACGAATAATAGCAACTAAAGTAAAACTTCCTTTTAGTCAGTTAATTCTCATTATCGACGGAATTGTAATTCTAATCGGGATTTTCGTGTTTGAAGATTTTACTATGGCCGCCTACAGTATAATGGCAATTATCGCGATTAGTAAAACCATTGATTACTATATAAAGAAGGCAATGCAAAACAGGACCGTGCTTGTATTTTCCAATAAGAACCTTCTTATTCAAGAAGAACTACTTAAAAACCAGCAAAGTACAGATAACATCTTAAAATTGATACATCACGATGCGAATGACAAATTAATTTTGATTACTAAAAACAATACCAAACTAGCATCTTTAGAAAATCTGATCTATAAAGTCGATCCCGATGCTCATGTTTCGGTTTTAGCATCAAATAGTTTGTGATGAAATAAAAAAAGCAGCCAGTGGGCTGCTTTTTTTATTGAAATGTTGCTGAGACTATACGACCGATGTGAACTCCTTTAAAACTCTTTATCCTCAAAATGGTTCACTACCAGCGCCACCATATAGCTATAGCTCATAATCCCCTGAGATTGGTTATTTGCTTTTAAAAACTGGTCCCAGAATAATTTCGAAAAGGTTTCAAATGGATTTTGATAACTCGCCCAAAAATCCCTCATCTCTTTATAACTTGCTAGAATTCCAGGGTTAACAGTAGTAATAATCTCGTTATAAGCGTCCATATCCCTACGTGCAATTTCATTTATGCAATAACGCAGTGCAAAAATATATCCTGTATACTGAATCACAGGATCTTCATTGTTTAATGTGGCTAGCGTTGCTATAAAATTGGCTTCATTCTCGGCAGCATAACCCAATTGATGTGCTTGCTCATGACATGCCACTACCGGAAACTTATAGGTCTTAATTAGATTATTCACCTGCGCTTCTCCCGAAAAAGGATTGTAATATCCGCTGTAGCCCATATAGGTAAGTCCGAGGCTCCATCCACTTTTTTTGATGCTTTTTGGAGCATAGGCAAGACTTGGATATTCCTTTTCAAGATTTTGATAACCATTAACAGACTTGTCAAAAATCTCTTTCTGCGTATATGGAATCTCTACTTTAAGGCTATCTGCAAACCCTAACATACGGTGCATTTCATTCGATTTGGCAATAAGACGCTCTGTAGTTTTGATCAACTGTTCGTTGGTGTAATCCGTTTTTAATACGAGCGATTTATGTAGCGGTACTCTATAATAATTTAGACCCCAGAGTAAATTGAAAACAAAATATACGATCGAAAGCGTTGCTACTATATCCAGAAAAAAGTGTAGTGGTTCTTTAGTGAGCCTTCGCACATTTTTATAAAGCCATCGTATCGCAATAATTGTCATTAATAAGTAAAATACATCTCCTATTGAAAAGGGAATCCATCCAAATAGATATCGGGAAAGTTTAGATATAAACGGAAAAAAGCCCAAACTATAATAGGTTTCTACAAACTGCGGAAAATTCTTCAATATATGTAATAAAATAACCTGTAGAGGTAATAGAATTGCAAGTATTAATTTGGTGTTTTTTCGCATCTGCCAAACATACAAAGAAATCTTTTACTTCATAATTTTTAAAGCAATGCTAAAACCGTAATTTTGTAGTTAATGTTTCAGGAATGTTATAATTTCTTCTGAAATGATTTTAGTATAATTTAGATTAATCTTAAAAAGATCCTTGCCTTTGCAGGGAATGTTATGAACGAAGCCATAAGAAACCTCGAACCCAAAGCACTTTGGAATAAATTTTCCGACCTAAACGCAGTACCACGTCCTTCAAAAAAAGAAGAAAGAGTTATTGCCTTTATGAAGGATTTTGGAAAAAATCTCAATTTAGAAACCATCGAAGATGAAGTTGGAAATGTAATCATCCGTAAACCAGCCAGTTCTGGCATGGAAGACCGCACTCCTATTGTTATGCAATCACATTTGGATATGGTACATCAAAAAAATAGCGATACAGTTTTCGATTTTGATACTCAGGGAATTGAGATGCATGTGGATGGTGATTGGGTACGTGCTAAAGGAACTACGCTAGGTGCCGATAATGGTCTGGGAGTGGCCACGATTATGGCGATTCTAGAAAGTGATACCATTGCACATCCTGCGATTGAGGCCTTATTTACTATCGATGAGGAAACAGGAATGACGGGTGCCATGGGCTTAAAAGGAGGAATCCTAAAAGGAAATATTCTTTTAAACCTCGATACCGAAGAAGATGATGAAATAGGTGTTGGTTGTGCAGGAGGTATTGACGTTACTGCTTTAAGAAGTTATTCTGAAGTTGACCCAATTCCAAATTCACAGGCATATACGATTCAAGTAAAAGGGCTTAATGGTGGTCACAGCGGAATGGACATTATTAAAGGTCTTGGGAATGCTAACAAAATGATGACTCGCTTACTCTATGCTGTGAATGATATGGTATCAGTTTCAGAAGTACAAGGAGGAAGTCTTCGGAATGCAATTCCCCGCGAAAGCTCGGCTGTTATCGTTATTTCTGAAGCTAATTCAAAGAAAGTACCTTCCGAATTAAACAGAATTAAAGATGCAATACTTTCAGAATATAAAACACTGGAGGAAAAATTATCTATAAGTATTGAAAAAAACAGTTCATTACCTTCAAAAGTGATGAAAAAAGAAGATCAAACTGCCATTTTAAATGCCTTATCAACCGCTCATAATGGCGTTTATCGTATGAGTCCGGCAATTGAAGATCTGGTGGAAACTTCAAATAATATTGCCAAAGTAACTATCAAGAACGGCAACGTAAAAATTGAATGCCTTTCGCGTTCATCTGTGAAGTCTTCAATTGATGATCTCGTCAATTCACTACGTTCAGGCTTCGAATTAGCGGGATTTGAAGTAAAAGCCAGCGGAGAATATCCGGGATGGGCACCAAATATGGATAGTGATATTCTTAAAGTACTAGATAGATTGTATGAAAAAATAAATGGTGAAAAAGCACATGTAGCAGCGTGCCATGCTGGATTGGAATGTGGAATTTTAGGTCAGAATTACCCTGAAATGGATATGATCTCTTTCGGACCAACAATTAAAGGAGCACACTCTCCAGATGAACGAGCGAGCATCTCGTCGGCTAAAAAATACTGGGAATTTGTGTTAGAGATCTTAAAGAACATTCCGAAGAAAAGCTAAAACCTGTTGCTATTTAACAACAAATTCGCATTCGTAAGGAAAGGAATTTATTTAGAAAATCGTAGCTTTAAAAATCATTTAAATTTAAACAAAAAACAATATGGGATTATTTTCATTTATTAAAGACGCCGGAGCAAAAGTATTCGGAATTGGAAAAACCACTGCTGAAGAAAAAGCAGAAGCAGCAGCAGATAAAGCAGCAATTGAAGCGGCTGAAAACAAGCGGGCCGTTGCCCAAATGGAGAACATGATCAATAATTTAGGCTTTAAAGTAGAAAACCTATGTATTTCTATTGATGGAGATGTTGCAACCTTATCAGGAACAGCGGCGAATCAGGAAACTCGTGAAAAAGTTATTTTAGTAGTTGGCAACTCTGCTGGAATTGCGGGAGTTGAAGACAATATGGATGTAAAAATTGAAGAACCTGTTGCTACCTTTCATACGGTTGAAAGAGGTGATACACTTAGTAAAATTGCAAAAAAAGTGTATGGCAATGCCATGAAATATCCTGTGATATTTGAAGCGAATAAACCAATGTTAACACATCCTGACAAAATTTATCCAGGACAGGTGTTACGTATTCCTGCCTTAGATTAAACTAATTTTAGCACATAAAAAAATCCCCGTCCATTAATTTGGACGGGGATTTTTAGTATAATATTAAACTGTTATTTTTTAACGATTTCAACAAGTTCAATCACAAATATCAGATCAGAGTTTGGTGGAATAATTTGTCCCGCTCCTTGCTCTCCGTAAGCCAACGCACTAGGAATAAAGATAGTTGATTTGTCACCCACTTTCATGCTTAACAAACCTTCTCTAAAGCCTGGTATAAGTTTTGCTTCCTTCCCATAATCTGCCGGCATTGGAGCGTATCCACCCTTAGCCAGTTTTTCCGGATTAAGCATTTCGTACTTCTCTTCTACAGACTGTACATTCGAATCGAAAAGTTTACCATTAGAAAGATAACCTTCATAATTGATAAGTACTTTATCTCCTTCTTTAGGTTGCTCACCACCACCATCTACATTCTTGTAGATCTGTACTCCTGAAGCTAAAGTTTCTGCATCTGCCTTCACAGCATTAAGTCCTGCGATAGTTTCTTCCCCAGTCTTAAGAGCACGGGCCTCAACTTCTTTCTTTTTATTCTCTAATGCTTCCATTTCTTCAGTAAAAGAAGCCATTTTAGCATTAGCAGTATTCAAAATATTTACTGTTTGAATAATTACCGGTTCTACTGGAGTGTCACCTGGTTTTGTAGTAGCCATAGTTCCTATTGAGTCAATAACTTCCTGTCCAACTACAATCTCTCCGAAAACAGTATGTCTTCCATTTAGCCATGGCGTTTCTTTTAGAGTAACAAAAAACTGACTCCCGTTTGTGCCAGGACCTGAATTCGCCATTGCTAAAACTCCTTTTCTGTCCATTCTCAATGTGTCATTAAACTCATCAGGAAAACGGTACCCAGGATTTCCAGAGCCATCACCTTTAGGATCTCCACCTTGAATCATAAAATCTTTAATAATTCTGTGGAATGTAAGTCCATCGTAGAATTTTTTTCCTTTGTATGCAGAGTCTACCATTGTATTTGTTCCTTCTGCAAGACTTACAAAATTCGCAACGGTAAGTGGCGTTTGTTTGTTATATAATTTTGCGACAAATGTACCTTTGTTGGTTACAAATTCTGCATAAACACCATCCTCTAAATCGGGATATTTATTCTGGCAAGACGCGAATGCCAGCGTAAGGAATAATAATAAAAATGTTAGTTTTTTCATAAATAAATTAATTTTCTTGTGTTTGTTCAATTGATTTTAAGGTTACTTTGCTTTGCACCGGAATATTGGTGCCAAGTTTGTTTACAATACCGTAATAGCCATAAGCTTTATACGATGGAAACAGGAAAGTTACAGTCTCCCCTTCTTTCATTAATTTAAGACCATCACGTAATCCGGAGATAAGATCCTGATTCGTTTGGTCTATCTTATAATTTTGTAGTCCTATTTCTTCTTCGGAAAGGATCTCGTTACCACTCAAGTCTTTAATATCGTAGGAAAATGTGATATGATCACCATAACTTGGAGAGTCTCCGTTCAAAGTATCGATCTTTGTATTATAGTAGTACCAAAATCCGCTATCTGAAGCTAAATAGTCATTTTCAGAATTAACTTTCATCATTTTTTCGATGATAGCCTTTTCCATTTCGTAGATACGCTTGTTCCGCACTGCCGACTCCTGTATAAAAGAGCCAGACTTTGATTGTACTGGTTTTCTGGCTTCAGGGCTTTTACAAGCGACAACTCCCAGACAGCATATTAGTATAACAATTAAATTACGAATCATTACGGGTAAGCGCATTTTTATAGTCTGGCAAGATACTAATAAATTCAGTAATAGTATTGTTAAGACTATGTGAACTTCTTCCTCCAGCAGCGTTTGTATGTCCGCCACCATGGTAATGAGCCCGTGAAAATTCGTTCACTGAAAAATCTCCTTTACTTCTTAATGACATTTTAATGATGCTATCTTGCTTATTTTCAATAAATATAATTGCAAATACAACACCTTCAACCGACAAAGCATAATTTACAAAACCTTCGGTATCTCCTTTCTTAAAGTTATTTGCATCAAGTTCTTCCTGACTTAAAGTGATATATGCCGTATTGTATTCTGGAAGGATATGAAGGTTTTTAAGAGCAACTCCCAATAGTCTCATTCGGTCCGGACTATTAGTATCAAAAATATTTTGATGAATTAGGGCATTATTAGCTCCTTTATCAATGAGATTTGCAATCACTCTATGCGTTTCAGCAGAGGTCGACGGAAAACGAAACGAGCCGGTATCGGTCATAATTCCTGCATATAAGTTGGTAGCTATATCGGCCGTAATTGTTTCTGTTCCATCCAGAGCAGCGATACAATGATACACCATTTCGGCGGTAGAACTCATATTGGTATCACTATAGGTAGCAACAGCAAATTCATCGGGTTGTTGATGATGATCGATCATTATAAAATCGGCTTCACTTTCCTCCAAAGGTTTCTTAAGATCCCCTACCCTTCCTAATGAATTAAAATCCAACACAAAGATCACAGTTGCTTCATTTATAACTGCAGTGGTTTTTTCTATCTCCTTCTCATAAATTAGTACAGCATCACTTCCTGGCATCCACTTTAAGAAGTCGGGAAACTCATTAGGCATTACCACACTAACATGATGTCCTAGATGCTTCAGAAAAAAATAGAGCCCCAAACTGGATCCTAGTGCATCTCCATCGGGGTTTCTATGACCTACGATCACGATCTTTTTTGAAGTCTCTAAAAGCTTCTTAATTGTTGAGGTTGTTTCAGAATTCATAGAGCGCGAAGATACAATTTTTAGGGTAATCACTAACAGAATATCAAAGAATCAAATTCGCTTAGCGAAGCCGATATAGCTTCAGAATAAGAAATACACAAGTAGCGGCCTAAACTTTAAAATCCTTCCGAAGAAAAGCTTAAAAAAGATTATTGTAAATTTAAGTGACTTATTTAAGAAGACGGTGTCTAAATTATTATAACCAATTGATCTAACCCTTGAAAACCCATGTTTCGTTCCAAAGTTTAACCGATGAGGAACTTGTACAACAAATAGTAAAAACCCGAAACACATTGATGTTCGAAGTTCTGTACGATAGATACTGTCATGTTGTTTATAACAAATGTTTTAGTTTCGTTAATAATGAAGACGAGGCAAAGGATCTCAGTCAGGACGTGTTTTTAAAGCTTTTCATTAAGTTAGATAGCTTTCAAGGGAGATCGAAGTTTTCAACCTGGTTGTATGCTTTTACTTATAATCTATGTGCAAACTATGTGACGCGATCCACTGCTAAGAAAATTGAAAAGAAATCAGTGCCTGTTGAAGAATATGATCACCTCCTGATTGAAATAGATGACTACAATTTATTTCAGATCCAAGTAAATAAATTAAAGAAAGCGCTGGAAATAATTCCTAACGAGGATAGGATGATATTACTGTTAAAGTATCAAGACGACTTATCGATTAAGGAGCTTTCATCGATTTTGGAAATTGGTGAAAGTGCAGTTAAAATGCGCTTGAAAAGAGCAAAAGCAAGAGTAGTAGAATTGTGTAATGAAAAAATGTAAGATCGATGGAAAATCCGTTTAAAAAACTGGTACATCCTCCTAAAGAGGCACCACCAGAAATGAAAAAGCATGTTATGAATGATATTTCGGCATTTAAATTATTTGTTGAATTAGGAAGTCTGTTTTCTTTCAATTATGCAAAGGCCGCTGAGGCATTTTTCAAAAAAAACGAGCATAAAAACAAAAAATAATATAACCAATTAAACAACGACCATGGAAAGAATAGACCAATGGAGGGAACTTACCTTCAATTCACTTAACGAAATGGGCATCTCAATTATGAATGCCATACCTAATATTTTAGGTGCCATTCTCATACTCATCATTGGATGGATCATTACAAAAATAATCGTTTTTCTATTAAAGAGAATCTTGCGAATCGCTAAGGCAGACAAACTTACAGAGCTTATAAATGAGAAGAATCTATTTGGTGAGACCGATTTAAAATTCAATGTCACCTCGGTGATCGTAGGCTTTGTAAAGTGGGTCCTCTTTCTTGTTTTTCTTATTGTGGCTTCCGATATTATGAACTGGGAAATCGTTTCTCTAGAAATAGGGAAACTTTTACGTTACCTTCCTAAATTATTTAGTGCTATCGCCTTATTTATGGTTGGTTTGTACATCGCCAGCTTTCTTAAAAAAGCGATTCGTGGACTCTTCGAATCTTTCGATTTAAATGGCGCAAAAATTATAAGTAGTCTGGTTTTTTATGTGATTGCGATTATAATCACGGTCACAGCTTTAAATCAGGCAGGAATCGACACCAATATCATCACTAACAATTTAACCATCATTTTAGGCGCATTTTTAGCAGCAATGGCACTCGGATTTGGAATTGGCTCTAAAGACATTATAAGTGATTTGTTAAGAACGTTCTACACTCGTAAAAACTATGAAGTAGGACAATCTATTGAATTTAATGATGTTTCCGGTACTATTGAATCTATCGACAATATTTCAATGACGCTAAAAACAGCGACAGGAAAAATTGTTATCCCTATTAAAGACGTGGTAGAGAACCAAATACGAATCATCGAATAATTTAAACTGCTAATTCATTTTAAAAAGCCCACAACTCGTTTGCAGGGCTTTTTTTATTATTAGAAACCAGTTATCATAAAAAATCACAATGTTTGTGACCAATCCAATTTTACTGTGTCATATAAATAAACAATCACGTTGAATTATGAGACAGTTAGTTTCTAAAATAAAATACACACAGAGTTATACCGAAATTTTGGAATACATCCAGTTTACGTTTCCTGAAAAATTTACATTGATGGAGGGCAACAAAAGCACTTTTCAATTTGTTTCGTAATGGGATAATGCCTACGCACTCAATTTTGAAAACCTGCTTAAAACGTCTGAAGCCATGGAGCGTTTTCTCGATATCGAAGACAGAAACTACAGCTGCATAAATTTGGCCTATACTCAAGTTTTCAATGCGATTTCGGATGAATTAAAAACTTTATAATTCTGTTTACACTACTAAATAAAAAAATCATGAAAAAAATATTTATTGTATGTTTCACCTTATTGGTGAGTATATGTTACGCACAAAAGAAACCAAAAATACAAGGAAACAAAATTGTTGTTGATGTGTATAACACCCTAGAGGATTTCGATAGTATCGAGATAAGTGATGACCTGGAGGTAACGATAACACAGACAGAAAGCAATGGTTATCACATTAAAACAGACGAAAATCTTGTGGCTATCGTGAAATTTGAAATCGTAAATGGTAGCCTAAAAATTTATACCATCAATCGAATTACATCATCTAAAAAACTTGAAATCAATCTCACCATTGATGGCGTGGACGAAATTATCTTAAGAGATGACTCTGTACTCGAGTCTATGAATAGACTTTCGTTCAAAACTCTTGATTTTACAGCTTATAACAACGCATCATACAAATTAGACATGGATGCCGATGATGCTACTTTTGTATTAAACAAGAGTACTAATGGCGAACTATTGATGAGAGGAAATAAGGCTAAAATGATTTTAAACGAAAATGCTTATCTCGACGCAGAAATGCAAATGGAGTATCTCGATGTAGAAATAAACAAACGAGCAGATATAAATCTAGCCGGTGACGTAACCAACCTTAAAATCACTGCAACGGGGTCAACAGATATAAAAGCAAAGAAGCTAAAATCTGTTTTTGCAGATCTAATTGCTTCAAATACTTCCGACATATATGTGTTTGCCAGCAAGGAATTAAAATTATACGCTCAGGGAAAAAGCTATGTATATGTATATGGAAACCCAGAGATAAAAGTGGAAGGCCTTAACGATAAATCCCAAATTATTAAAAAGTAGTAAGCATATAACACTTAAAGCTTTTTCAATAGCTACTTTTTAAAATGCTTCCCAAACGGAAGCATTTTTTTTGTGACTTCCTGAGTTTAACGTGTCCAAATAATAGAGGGATTTCAGATCATAATCCCCTTCTTTTCACTTGAAAAAATCATGGAAATTCTATTTAGCTGGAACGGCTTATTTAAAGTATTTATCGTCCTAATCGCGGTGTACTATATTGCAAAACTACTTGGTATGCTGGTGTTACGAAGCGTATCTAAACCGGGATTGTACTTCGAAATAAAACGCGATATGAATCATTTTTTATTTGCGTATAAAGTTTTTTCGGCGGTGATTATAGCACTTGGATTCTTCAAAGCAGCCCCAATTGTACAGCTATTATTGATCCTTTTTATTGGATATATTTTAATCAATTATTTAAAAAGTTACCTCATCGGATTACGACTTAAAGAAAATCCAAAATTTAAAGTCGGAGTCGAATTTAGCTGCGGAGTTTATCAAGGTTACATCGAATCAATACTGCCACAGGGTATTTATATTCGACAAGGGTATTTAAAAGTATTTCTCAATTATTCTGAAATCATTTTAAAAGGCTACAAACTTGCACATTATTCTGAATTACCTTCCTAATTCTTATCTTTTTTTCTTCGGAAACACTTGTAATACCGGATCATTTCAATTAATTAAACAATGCAGTACTCATCACTTTATACACTTTTAGCATCCGTCACTTTTGAAGGATTCATATCAATAAACTAAGCTCGAAACACTTCAGAAGCTAAAAAAAAATAAAAATTATGTGACTTAATATGAAAAGTGGGGTCAAATAATATAAGTAAACCAATCAAATATGGAGACTACCCCTTCGAAGCCTGTCAAGAAGTTTGGAATGATGGCAGGTGTTTTCACCCCAACTTTTTTAACAATACTTGGGGTTATTATGTATATCCGCCATCCTTGGGTAGTGGGTAATGCCGGAATTGTAGGAACTTTTCTCATTATTATAGTTGCCGTTTCCATTACCTTTTCAACGGCTCTATCACTCTCCAGTATCACCACTAACATACGAATAGGATCGGGTGGTGCCTTTTCACTTATATCGCAATCATTAGGCTTGGAAATTGGTGGCGCAATTGGAATCCCATTCTTCTTTTCTCAAGCGATCGCTGTAGCTATGTACATTTTTGGCTTCAGGGAGGGTTTACAATCACTATTACCCGAAATGAGCCCGGTGATATTAGATATTATGGTATTCGCTTTGGTCATGGCGATTGCCTTTATTAGCACCAGCTTTGCCTTTAAAATACAATACGTGATCATGGTAATCATTATTCTATCGATCTTTTCGATCCTTGGGGGACTCTTTGTTAATGAACTAAATTACGATTTCGTCTGGTTCGGAAATTACGAAGGTTCTATTGAAAATAACTTTAGCGGCACCTCCTTCTGGTTGGTGTTTGCTGTCTTTTTCCCAGCTGTAACCGGTGTTATGGCAGGCGCAAATATGTCTGGTGATTTAAAAAACCCACGCAAAAGTATTCCAACCGGTACAATAAGCGCGGTTATCATTACAACTATAGTTTATATGGGAATGATCTTCGTTGCCGCTTTACTCGCTACTCCTACCGAATTACTTGAAAACTATAACGTATTTATTGACAAAGCTTACTACGCACCTATTGTACTAGCCGGACTATTAGGCGCTACCCTATCCTCTGCCTTAGGTTCTTTCGTTGGTGCGCCAAGGATACTTTTAGCGCTGGGAGAAAAGAGAATTTTACCAAAAAGTGATCTCTTATCTAAAACTAATAAAAAAGGTGAGCCTTTTAATGCGATGTTGGTTACAGCTGTAATTGTTGTTATCGGACTCTCACTTCGAGACCTCAATACCATTGCTCCACTTATTACCATGTTCTTTATGATTACCTATGCAATGGTGAATATAGTTGCCCTGATTGAGCAATCTTTATCCTTACCGAGTTTTAGACCTACTTTAAAGATCCCTATTATAGTGCCTTTAATTGGTGCTTTTGGCTCACTAACAGTGATGTTTATTATCAATGCTGCTGTCGCCCTGGCCTCTTTAGTACTAATCGTTTTCTTTTATTTCTACCTTGTAAAGAAAAAATTAAAATCGGAAGCTGGTGATTCGAGAAGTGGTCTATTTACGGCGCTCGCCGAATGGTCCACTAAGAAAACGACGCAATTAAGTCCGACAAGAGAAGTGCGTTCCTGGAGACCAGATTTGTTAATTCCAGTGACGGCGCCCAAAGAAATACGCAGCTCTTTTAAATTGATTGAAAGTATCGTGGCTCCAAAAGGGTCTGTTAAATTTCTAGCTGTAAAACATTTGGATAAAGATATTAATGACAAACTTCAAAACTTTCTGCCTGAGGTAATCTCGAGACTAAAATCGAAGAATATTGCCACAAGCCATACGTATATTAGCGGAGAAGATCTTTCTACCAGTCTCAAGATTAGCATGCAGGCTCTAAATGCTGCCTTTTTTAAGCCAAATTCCCTATTCTTCACTGTGAACGGCAATGAACAGTTTCACCAATCGTACGAGGAATTGATAAAGATTGCAAGTATGAATAATTATGGTGTTATTTTATATGTTCCTTTTGAAAACGTAGGACTCTCATTGGAAAAAAACCTATCGCTATGGCTAAGTAATTTTCCGAAGAATTGGAGAAATGATTACGATTTAGGTAATAATGATCTTGCAATATTAACGTCTCTTTTATTAGCCAAAAACTGGAAAGGAGAGTTAAATGCAAAAGTAGCTTTAGATGAAGAAGGAATAATAACTCAATCAGATATTTCCATATTGAACGATTTGATTCGTTTTCCGGTAGGTTCTAATATCGAGAGCTTTACAACTGAGGCAAAAGCTGAATACTTTGGTAAGAATAGTACCGATTTAAATATATTGTCACTACCTTCCGATAGTAAAATTGAAGAACTAATTAAGGTCGTCAATCAAAGCAGGACCTCAGCCATCTTCTGTATGGACAGCACAACTGAAAATGCATTAGTGTAAACATTAATATATTAAATGATAAAAAAATTTCAAGAATATTTATTAGCGTACATCAAAGCCCTGAAAGCTATAAACACTTCAGAATCTTTAACAAGTTTTATACTGAAAGATAGTGCTTCAATCGTAACCGGATTCATAGAAATTGCCGATGAGGCTCTAAAAGCTTCATTTGAAAACAGCAATACTTCCGAAGCTATTGAAATATATTTTATTAATTATCAACTTCCGGAAGAGATAAAAGATCTTACTATTTTACATAGAAATGTATTGCTCGAACTTCAGAAGACGGCACTATTAAATAAGGAGAACGAGATTGATATTTCAACTACCGAACGTCATTTTTTAGCTTCAAAAGAGGTATTGGCAAATGCCAGTAATCAGCTTGTTTCGTTTATTGACAATGAGCTTAGTAAATTGTCTAGGGATAAAAATTCAGTAAAAAAAATGTCCCGTAATCTAAAATTACATACCAATCCTTGGCCTGTATACAAGGCACAACTTGAAGCATTGCTCGATCAATTCATTAAAATAGATAATTCTAAAATTAAACTTTTCCAAACCATTCCACAATTAGCCAACTTAACAGAAATAGTGGAAAGGGTAAAAATCGATAATACGCTGCTTTACAACACTCTGGAAGCCGATTGTCGTTATATCAAGGAAGCATTGTCATCGAAAAGCAATCCTCAGGCATTATTTACAAGGATTGATGACATTATGGAACAATTAGATGAATTAGGAAATAATACAGAAATATTCACGGAAAAATTGCAAGATACCATTAGAGACTTAGAATTTTGTGAGTGCTTTGTTTCGGCTAAAGATGGTGTTTTACAGCGTAGAGAAATCTCTATGTCCAAAGCGGTTCAAAAATGGTTTGACTATAAAATACTTCCCGATCTTTTCGACCTCATGGCTCATGAAAAAACTGTAAAGGCTAAGATTAGGATTACATTGATTAATCTTAAAAATAGTCTGCTAATGTCTAAATCTTCAGAACAATTTGAAGAGAAGGACACTTTTATTAGAGCGGTCGAAAAACTAGAAACGGATCTGAAATTACACAAAAATACAGGGACAGAACTTTCAGAACAGATTTACCAAAAAGCCAATAATGAGCTTAAGTTAACTCGTTTTGTAAATTCGGAACCATTTCTCGAAATTCCTATTAATACCACAATTACCTCTTCTCTAACTTTAAGTAAAAACAACATTTACAAGCGGCTTAGAAAGAAAAGCGAAAAGTTGATTTCGTTTTTCAATACACGCTATGAACAATCGGTCTATCTCGAATCCTTTTCTGAGATAGAAGTTACGACCAAGAGTATTGCTCATCGTATGTTTAAAGAGGATAATGAACATTATGATGTGCTCTTTCTGAACAGGAATTTTATTGGAGATCTATTCCTGGTGTCAAGAGATCTTCAGGAAGAAAAATTAAAAGAGGCCGTTACTTTATGGAATTCGGGTTTTAACAAGGCTGTACTTATTTATGGTGACAGACTAAGTGGTCGCAGTACTTTTTTAAATAATACGGCAAAAAATTTCTTCGGAAATGACATCGTTAACTTAAAACCAAATAGTCTGGCGACCATTGATGGCCGAAAATTTACAACAACTTTTAATTTAGCGGAAGCCTTAGAGTATGTGAAGAACAATAATAGTAAAAGTACTCGTCCGGCGATACTTATAGACGATTTGGAATTATGGTGCGATTCAGAATATAGCCTACTCGAGAACACCAGAGCGTTGATCAGTTTTGTTGAAAAGGAATCTGACGATGCTTTTGTAATGGCGACTACTACCAACGCAATGAAAGGGCATCTGGATCACCGAGTTGATTTTTCGAATGTTTTCAATACGCTCATTAATGTGAGTGAGATGGACTCAGACGAGATTCAGGCAGCCTTGTTGTTACGTCATGGAGCTGCTCATAGAACCTTGGTTACCGAAAATGGACTTACAGTTTCAAAGAAGAAGATTGAAAAAACCATTGCACTATTAATTAGAAAACACTACCATAATATTGGAGAAGTACTTCAGTCATGGACCTATAACACCTTTATTCAGAATGGAGAAGAAGTTCTTTTTAAATCAAAAGAGCATGAGTTTTTAGATTTCTTTACTCAAGAAGAACTAATAATTTTAAAGCAAGCCCTGCTTTTTAAGAATATTAGTGAGGTCGGACTTAAGCGAGTAACGGCTTCCGGTTATGATGCGCATTATAAATCGGCGGTTCGAAGATTAATCAATTCAAAAGTTTTGTTGAGAGATCAAAAAGGGAATCTATCGATCAACCAAGTGGTGGGGCAGGATGTTTCGCGCTTACTCTCAAAGAAAATGTACTTAGAAAATTAAAATATGGAGACAGATTTTACATGGAAATATTTTGGAGAAGTCTTAATTGGACTTTTTGCATTGTACTGGATATTTAAATTTCTAACGGAAGTATTTGTAAAACTTTCCCGTAAATCAAGTACTAAAAAACTGATTCGTAAAATATCGACGCATTTTTTGACCCTATATATACCACTTGCAGTATTATTATTGATTATCTCTTTTATAAGGATTGATTATATCGTTCACGGAATCATTTTTCTCGCGGCAGGAATAATTGGCTTCCCTTATATTCGAAACTACCTAAATGGAATTCTAATAAAGCTCAATCCATTAATTGAAACCGGAACGCAGATATCTACGGGTGATTTTAAAGGTGAAATCACTGAATTATTGGCGCTTGGCGCAATTCTTAAGGTTCCTAAAGGAAAACATTTTGTGAATTATTCTGAAATACAACAACACGGATTTAGTATTCTTTACAAAGAAGACGATGCTATTTTAAAATCAATTTATATTTCTGAAGCTGTTTCAGAAAAAGAAATTCTAGACCTGATGTTCGACAATCCAATGGTAAATTTTTCTAAACCACCAACCCTCAAAAAAGTAGCCGGCGAGAATTTGCAACGCCTACAATTTACTTTAGAAAATGGGGCTAAAACGAAAGACCTCATCGCTTACTTCGAGCGCAACAATATTGAAACCATCTCAAAACAAAAAGCACTTTAATGGAAATTCTATCATCCTATAATATAATCATCGCCGCTTCATTAATAATTATACTCTCCTTTCTATTTAATGGAGTTTCAAAACGTACTAACATCCCTTCTGTTTTGATGTTAATCGTACTTGGGGTTGGTTTACAATATTTACTAGGCTCGTTTACAGACGACATACCTAACTTTTTCCCCTTCCTTGAAGTTTTAGGGATTGTAGGTTTAATTATGATTGTACTTGAAGCGGCACTAGAGCTTGAATTAAAAAAGGACAAGCTGGTTCCTATCCTTAAATCAATGCTCATTGCATTAGTTGGACTCCTTGTTTCGGCCTGGGTTGCCGCCTTGATCTTGTATAACTTTATCCCTGAAATGAGCATGCAATCGGCATGGATTTACGCAACGCCTCTTTCCATTTTATCGAGTGCCATTATTATTCCTAGTGTTGCCGGACTTCGGAAAAGCAAAAAGGAATTCCACATTTATGAAAGTACCTTTTCAGATATACTAGGAATCATGATGTTCTATTTCCTTACCGGAAAACTAGATCCTGCCGAAGATTCAGGTTTTATAGGGTTTACAGGAAATTTACTTATCACAATAGTCATCTCGTTAGTCGCCAGTTATTTGATAATTCTAATCTTTCAGAAAATAAAAAGTCAGGTAAAATTATTCTTATTAATCGCCGTCCTATTGTTATTATACGGTTTGGGCAAGAAAATGCATTTATCATCTCTAATAATCATTTTAATCTTCGGCTTGGTCATTGCGAATATGAAACTGTTTTTTGGAGGTCGAATTTCCAAATATTTACATTACGAAAAAGCCCATCATATTTATCATGAATTACATACCATCACAGCCGAAACCGCTTTTGTAGTTCGTACTTTTTTCTTTGTAATTTTTGGACTAACAATCGTAGTAACCTCACTATTTAGTTTAGATGTCGCTATTATAAGCTCTCTTATCATCTTATCAATTTATGCGATTAGGTTTGTGATTCTCCGAATATTCTTAGGTCCTGATATAATCCCACAGCTATTTGTTGCACCTCGTGGACTCATCACTGTATTGCTTTTTTATGCTATCCCTGCGGAAGCTACCGTAGCCACTTTTGAGCCAGGTATATTACTCTTCGTAATCATTGGAACCAGCCTTATAATGACGGCCGCTATGATCTACGATAAGCAAAGAGCTTCTAAAAATGTGAAAATTGCTAATAGTCGGAAAGTGGGAGCTACCACATGGAAGGCACCTACTGCTCAAGACATGTCCGAATAAAGTGACTTCCTTAGCTAATCTGTGTCTTAATAATAAAGACATTATTAGCCATGGAACAATCAAATTTGGAACAAAAAGAAGAAAACTTCAGAAAACTGGGAGACATCTTAAATACCTGTGAAAGCCTGGTTGAAAAGGTTGGTCATTTACAGGTCGATCTATTTAATGCACCCGATAAAGATCTCGAAAAGATATTGGATATATTGAATAATGATTTTTCAGCAGCTCATCAACTCATAACAGAATACTGGCACACTTACGAAGATAAAATAACACAACTAAGAAAATAAAAATGGCAAAAATTGAATCCGTTACTTTAGAATCCATACCTAAAGAAATACATGTAAATGATAAATTTAGTGACATTACAGTTCTTACTGTGATAAAATTTCATCCTCTCGATTTGAAATTCGAAATGGAATACTGCCTCAATCTCTTTGTTTATGATATACATGGCCAGATAGATATTCCTATTATCATCGCTAACTGGGATGAAAGTCATATTCAACGCATTTCTCATGACCGAAAAGACGATTTTATGGGAAAGACAACCGTGATTGTAAAGGCGGATGAAACACAAAAAGAGGTGCGTGCTTCCTTAGCACTAAGATTAGGTAACCAGACGAAGTCTTCTTCTTCCTATTCAAGAAAACTAGACGTATTTGCAACTCTTATTCCAGCTATTGAAAGAGCATCCAAATGGTCTGCTCCCTTCGAATCAAAGATTGTGTTTTAAGGTTTAGATAAAAAAAGTCGGAATTTTCTTTCCGACTTTTCAACCAATCAAAATAACGAATCTGGATCATGGAAGTGAATCCAAATTCGTTTCACAAAGATTCTCATTATTCTTGTTTATAATCTTTCAATTCTTCCATATCGATAATTTTTAGCTCCTTGTTGTAAGGATTTTTGGTTGCGGTAAGCTTACCATCCTTCGTTTTTTCTGCATTTTCGACATAATCAATAGTGTAAATCATTCTAAAGTACATTCCTAGATAATCGTCAGAGTCAAGATCGTAGATAGACAAAAGCTCTTCATCCACTTCATTAATTCTTATTTCTACGTTATTTACATCATTAGTGAAAAAATAAGTATCATTAGAATTCCCGTCGTAGCGTGCAACCACGGTTTTAGTTCTCTTTTCAGGTTTTTCCTGTCCAAGCATAGTACCACCTATAAGCAGTACTGCAGCAACTAATAGAAACTTTTTCATTGTTTTAAATTTAATGTTAGAGTGTTATAATTATATGACACTGAAATCATTATATGGTCACTTTAAAAAATTGAGAATTTATCACGTAAAACCATTACCTTAGTTTTGATTCTTTAACAGAAAAAATCTTGAAACATGAAGCTTTTTCAACTCGCTCTACTATTAGCGCTTATTATTTCCTGTAAACACCAAGACCTAAACAAAAATAATTCAAATGCTCAGCAAGCCGTTTTAGACATTGCTAAAGAAATTCCAGCAGCACAACAAGTACAATCAGATTTTACCATAGTATTTGCCAGTTGTAACGACCAGAATAGAGATCAACCGCTATGGAAACCAATTCTAGAAACCAAACCCAACCTTTTTATTTGGGGTGGGGATAATATTTATGCCGATACAGCTGACATGCAAAAAATGAAAGCCGATTATGATAAAGTATGGGCAAATCCTGAGTATAAAACCTTGGCCGCCTCAGTGCCGATCATTGGTACATGGGACGACCACGATTATGGTAAAAATGACGCAGGTTCCGAATGGGAGCATAAAAAGGAAGCACAACGACTCTTTCTGGATTTTCTAAAAACACCCGAAAACGATCCACTCCGAACACAGGAAGGCATTTATTACACTAAAATTTACAATACTAAAAAAGGTAGGCTAAAAATAATCTTGTTAGATACTAGAACCTTTCGTGATTCTTTGAGAAAAAGTAAAAACCCGGATTGGCGTTTTGAAGCATGGGATGATGGCAAATCGAGGACGGTATTGGGAACCACTCAATGGAAATGGCTTCAGAAGGAACTGGAAGACGAAACTTCCGATTTTAATATCATTGTGAGTAGTATCCAGTTTCTAGCCGATGAACACGGTTGGGAAAAATGGGCGAATTTCCCTTCAGAAGTGAAAAAAATGCAGACCACTTTAGAAAACGCGAAGGCCAAAAACATCATCTTTCTTAGCGGTGACAGGCATTTAGCAGAATTTTCGGTTAACACTGAAACCAAACTAACCTATCCACTTGTAGACTTTACAACCAGCGGCTTAACACATACATGGCCAGAAAATCCGGATGGACCCAACCGATATCGAAAAGGCGAACTTATCAAAGACCTTAATTTTGGCATTATAAAAATCGACTTTTTGAATAAAAAAGTACTCATGGAAATACGAGGTCTAAATAACCAGCTGCGCGAATATTATTTTCAGCAATATTAAACTATCGTTAAGCCCTTGTTTTTGAAACACAAATGTCTATTTTTGCACAAAATTTAAAAATACAATGAGAACAGATAGAACGTTTACAATGTTAAAGCCCGATAGTGTTGAAAAAGGACATGTTGGAGCCATTCTAGAAAAAATAAATGCTTCAGGTTTTAGAATCGTAGCAATGAAATTAACGCAAATGACTACAGCCGATGCTAAAGAATTTTACGCTGTACACAGTGAGCGTCCTTTCTATGGTGAATTAGTTGAGTATATGACCCGCGGACCAATCGTTGCTGCCATTCTTGAAAAGGACAATGCAGTTGATGATTTCCGTACCTTGATTGGTGCTACCAATCCTGCCGATGCAGCCGAAGGAACCATCCGTAAGTTATATGCAGCCTCTATTGGTGAGAACGCTGTTCACGGAAGTGATAGTGACGAAAATGCAGCTATCGAAGGCGCATTTCACTTCGCCGGAAGAGAGATGTTTTAAATAGTATTACATAATGTATTAAAAACGCCATTCGTTGATTCGGATGGCGTTTTTTTTTATATTTCACGAATTAATTAAATCATCATTTTCCTACCTTTACAGTATGCACAAACAAATTACGAGCCTTCAAAATCCGTTGATCAAGCAATGTATCGTACTTTCTGAAAAATCTCGGGAACGTAAGAAAACAGGTCTCTTTATTATTGAGGGTCAGCGTGAAATACAGTTGGCTTTAAAAGGTGGTTATTTTCTGAAGACCGTGTTGTTCTGTTCTGAAATTGCTTCGGAAGAGGATGTTTTTGTTATCAAAGAGCAGGCAAATACGGAAGCCGATTTTATCGAAATCACTTCCGAAGTATATCAAAAAATAGCCTACAGAAGCACTACCGAAGGCATGATTGCTATAGCTGAAGCAAAAGAATTATCACTCGAACAGCTCAATATTACTGCTAAGGATCCATTGTTGCTTATCGCTGAAGCCCCGGAAAAACCTGGAAACATAGGTGCTTTGTTACGTACCGCCGATGCTGCAGGAGTCGATGCAATTATAATTGCCAATCCGAAGACAGATATTTACAATCCTAACATCATTCGCAGTAGTGTAGGTGGTGTATTTACCAATAAAATCGCGACCGGAACTACTTCAGAAATAATTGATTATTTAAAATTCAATAATATTGCTATTTATAGTGCCATTTTGCAAGAAGCGGTTCCCTATCATAGTTGCGATTACACTAAGAGTTCAGCGATTGTAGTTGGTACCGAAGCCCATGGTCTCTCAGATGAATGGCGAAAGAACAGCACCCAAAATATTATAATTCCTATGCAAGGCGAAATCGATTCCATGAACGTTTCGGTAGCCGCGGGAATCCTTATATTTGAAGCGAAAAGACAACGAAATTTCTCTTAGAAATTTCACAAAATAAAAAATCACAAATAACAAAATCCCAAAAACGGCATCTTTTACTAGAATAATTCAAACTTTGGAATTTGGAATTTGGAATTTGGAATTTGGAATTTATAAAATATGACTTCAGAAACATTATTTTACATCATTATCGGTATAATCGTAATCAATTTCATTATTGATAAGGTGTTGGATCACTTAAACGCTAAACACTTCGATGATCCCATTCCTGAAGCGTTAACTGATGTGTTCGATCTTGATGAATACAACAAATCTCAACGTTATAAAAAGGAAAATTATCGGTTTGGAATTCTTGTTTCCACAATTTCCATAATTGCTACTTTAGCCTTCTTCTTTCTGGACGGATTTGCTTATGTGGATGGGCTTGCCAGATCATTTTCTAGTAATGAAATTGTAATCACACTTATTTTCTTTGGTCTTATTATGCTTGCCAGTGATATTTTAAGCACGCCATTTAGTTATTACAAAACCTTCGTCATTGAAGAAAAATACGGTTTCAATAAAACTACTTTGAAGACCTTTATATTCGATAAAATCAAAGGATGGGTAATGATGATCGTTGTAGGTGGTTTATTATTGAGCGCAATTGTTTGGTTTTATCAGACCACCGGATCACAATTCTGGCTCTATGCATGGGGCTTAGTGACGGTGTTTACGGTCTTTATAAATCTATTCTATGCTCGCTTAATTGTTCCGTTGTTTAATAAGCAAACACCTTTAGAAGATGGTAGTTTGCGTACTAAGATCGAGACATACGCATCAAAAGTAGGTTTCAATTTGGATAAAATTTTTGTGATTGACGGCTCCAAAAGAAGTACTAAAGCCAATGCTTATTTTTCTGGCTTCGGAAGTGAAAAAAGAGTGACTTTATACGACACCCTCATCAATGATCTTGAAGAAGATGAAATTGTGGCCGTGTTGGCACATGAAGTGGGACATTACAAAAAGAATCACATTATCTTTAATTTGGTTGCTTCAGTAGCAACAACGGGATTCACCCTTTGGGTGCTTTCACTCTTTGTTGGGAACGAAATGCTTTCCGAAGCACTAAACGTAAATCAACCCTCTTTCCACATCGGACTTATAGCATTTGGTGTTTTATATAGTCCGATTTCTGAAATAACCGGTTTACTTATGAATTATCTCTCCAGAAAATTTGAATACCAGGCAGATAACTATGCGAAAACAACCTTCTCGGGTTTACCATTGATTTCAGCACTTAAGAAATTAACGAAAAATAGTCTTAGTAATCTGACTCCGCATCCTGCTTACGTTTTTATGCATTATTCACATCCAACCCTATTGGAGCGATTTCAAAATTTAATGAAATGAGTTAAGTGTTTAGTCGCAGTGGTCAGTGGTCAGTTTTCCTTATTAGAAATATATAAAATTCAACTTTAAACTGCGATTGAATACTGCAACTGAGACTGCGACTGAATACTGCAACTGAAACTGAGACTGAGACCACCACGACTGAGACTGCAAACTGCGACTGCCAACTGAATACTGCAACTGAGAACTGAGACTGCTAACCTTAGTAGAAAACTGCTAACTAATTAAAACATCCAACTGTACACTAAATTTTGTTGTGTATTCTTACACGAAGTAGTACTTTAGATTTATGACAGAGGAAGTTTTAGAAAAGGAGAAAAAGGAAATCGCCAAGCAATACAAGCAGCTGCTTAAAATAAGTTATCGGACGCTTACTGCGGAAGATAAAAAACTCATTCGTTCTGCTTTCGATATCGCCGTTGATGCTCACAAAGATCAGCGTCGAAAATCTGGCGAAGCCTATATTTTCCATCCCATTGCTGTAGCAAAAATTGTTGCTTCGGAAATTGGTTTGGACGCAACTTCTATTGCTGCTGCCCTACTTCATGACGTCGTTGAAGACACCACTTATACGCTCACTGATATCGAACGAATGTTTGGTGAAAATGTAGCTCGAATCGTCGATGGCCTTACGAAGATCTCAAAAATGCCTTATGATGGCGATGTTTCTTTGCAGGCAGAGAATTTCAGAAAGATGCTGCTTACGTTAAATGAGGACATTCGTGTTATCATTATCAAAATTGCCGATCGCCTTCACAATATGCAAACCATGGATTCCATGCCGTCGCAGAAGCAGGTGAAAATCGCTTCAGAAACGCTTTATATCTATGCTCCTATGGCGCATAGAATTGGGCTTTACAATATTAAATCGGAACTAGAAGACTTCGGATTAAAATACACAGAACCTGAAGTATATCACGATATACTTAGTAAGATAAAAGATAGTAAGGAAGAACAGGATGCTTATATCGAAGCTTTTTCAAAGACTATTCGCGACACACTTGATGCCGAAAAACTAAGCTATACGATTAAAGGAAGACCTAAGTCCATATTTTCAATTCGCAGAAAGATGCTCGCACAAAACGTGAGCTTCGATGAAGTCTATGATAAATTTGCCGTTCGGATTATTTACAAAGGGGATCGCGAGAATGAAAAATTCCTCGCCTGGAAGATCTATTCCATAGTGACCGATCATTTTAGACCTAATCCAATCCGTTTGCGAGATTGGATCTCTTCTCCTAAATCCACTGGTTATGAAGCCCTTCACATCACTGTAATGGGGCCAAAAGGAAGATGGGTAGAAGTGCAGATTCGTAGTGAGCGAATGAACGAAATTGCTGAGAAAGGCTTCGCTGCGCATTATAAATACAAAAACAAAGAGAAGGATGACGGCGGATTAGAAGACTGGCTGAACAAATTACAAGACACACTGGAGAATTCGGACATTAGTGCTGTAGATTTTGTGGAAGAATTCAAACTTAATCTCTATGCTAAGGAGATTTTTATTTTCACTCCAAAAGGAGATTTGTATTCCGTACCAAAAGGAGCTACAGCTTTAGACTTTGCTTTTAGTATACATACAGAAGTCGGTTTACATACCCGCGGAACCCGTGTAAATGGTAAGTTGGTGCCTCTAAGTCATGAATTAAAAAGTGGGGATCAAGTTGAAGTGATGACTTCGGAAAAAGCCAAACCTTCCGCGAACTGGCTCGATTATGCCACCACCGGACGGGCACGCTCTAAGATTAAATCATCTTTGAAAGATGAGAAAAAACAGATTGCCGCCGATGGTAAAGAAATTCTGGTCCGAAAATTAAAGTCTTTGAAGCTCTCTCTAGATGAGCGGACCATAAATCAGTTAGTGGTTTACTTCAAGGTAAAAACAAGCTTGGACCTTTTCTATAGAGTGGGTGCCGGGATTATTGACAACCCTAAACTTAAAGAGTTCGCTGCCCAACGAAGCAATGCTCTTATGAGTTTTATTAAAAGTAAAATTCGGAAGCCTGCGAATCCGGACGAGGTCAATAAAGACGAGATTACAGAGAAATATGATCAGTTGGTCTTCGGAAAAGAGGAGGACAAATTGGATTATAAGATGTCTAATTGCTGTAATCCTATTCCCGGGGACGATGTCTTCGGATTTGTAACCGTAAATGAAGGCATTAAGATACATAAACAAAATTGTCCAAACGCATTACAATTACAGAGTAATTACAGTTATCGCATCATGTCGGCTAAGTGGATCGACTCTACACAACGAGAGTTTAAAGCAGAGTTGAAGATATCGGGTATCGATGCAGTAGGTTTGGTAAATGATGTTACTAAAGAGATTTCAAATAACCTGCTTATCGATATGAAAAGCGTTCACTTCGATAGCAACGATGGGGTATTTACTGGAAAAATTGTGGTTGTAGTAAAAAACAAAACCATTCTTGATAACTTGGTTCAAAACATCAAAAAAATAAACGGAATTGATAAAGTTACAAGGGTTTAAATGAGTAACTTTGCGCTTTATTATGAGTTCGAAAACCAACATAAATAATCAAGCTGTTGTTAAGACTGTTTTTACAGGTTTCTTAGAGGAAAAAGGACACCGAAAAACACCCGAACGCTACGCTATTCTTCAGGAGATTTATGACCTCGATGATCATTTCGACATCGAATCTTTGTACATCAGTATGAAGAACAAAAACTACCGTGTTAGTCGTGCAACGCTTTACAACACTATCGAATTACTTTTAGAATCTCATCTGGTTCGCAAACATCAGTTCGGACAAAATCAGGCGCATTACGAAAAATCGTATTTCGACCGTCAGCACGATCATGTTATCCTATCGAATGGAGAAGTAATCGAATTTTGTGACCCTCGAATTCAGACAATCAAAAAAACAATCGAAGAAGTGTTTGATATTGAAATCACTAAACACTCTCTTTATTTCTACGGAAACAGAAAAACAACCGAAACCAAACAGGAAAATTCTTAATACATTATGGCAGTAGACTTACTACTTGGATTACAGTGGGGAGATGAAGGAAAAGGAAAAATTGTTGATGTTCTCACCAAAAACTACGATATCATTGCCCGTTTTCAGGGAGGTCCTAATGCTGGTCACACCCTCGAATTCGACGGCATAAAGCATGTTCTTAGAACGATTCCTTCTGGAATTTTTCATGAGAAATCTATAAATGTTATTGGAAACGGAGTGGTAATTGACCCTGTTGTGTTCGTAAAAGAATTAGAAGGTCTCGATCAATTCAATATCGACTATAAAAAGAAGTTGATTATTTCCAGAAAAGCGCATCTTATTTTACCAACACATCGCCTTCTCGACGCAGCTTCCGAAGCTTCCAAAGGGAAAGCAAAAATTGGATCCACTCTTAAAGGAATTGGCCCAACATATATGGATAAAACCGGTAGAAACGGTATTCGTGTTGGGGATCTGGAATTGAAAGATTGGAAAGACAAATATCGAGCATTAGCCAATAAGCATGAAGCCATGATCGCCTTCTATAATGTAGATGTGCAATACGATCTGGATGAAATGGAAGAAGAATTTTTCACTGCTGTTAAAACATTAATGGAGCTTACATTTATTGATAGTGAAGAATATTTAAATCAGGCCATAAAATCAGGAAAGACTATTCTTGCTGAAGGTGCTCAAGGTTCGTTATTAGATATCGACTTTGGAACCTATCCCTTTGTAACCTCCTCAAATACCACTGCTGCCGGGGCTTGTACCGGATTAGGGATTGCTCCCAACAAGGTAAAAGAGGTTTTCGGAATTTTTAAAGCCTATACCACCCGAGTGGGATCAGGGCCTTTCCCAACTGAACTTTTTGATGCCGTTGGAACAAAAATGGCTAAGGTAGGTCACGAATTTGGTGCCGTTACCGGTCGCCCAAGACGCTGTGGCTGGTTGGATCTAGTCGCTTTAAAATACACTTGTGAGGTAAATGGCGTGACACAATTAATGATGATGAAAGGCGATGTACTTTCCGGATTTGCTAATCTTAAGATCTGTACTGCTTATAAATATAAAGGAGAGACAATCAAACACTTACCTTATAATATCGAGCCTGAAAATGTAACTCCTATTTATACAACTTTCGATTGCTGGAAAGAAGACCTTACTAAAATGAGGAGTCCGGATCAATTTCCGAAGGAATTAAACGAATATATCGCATTTCTGGAAAAAGAACTTGAAATTCCAATTAAAGTGGTTTCAGTAGGTCCTGATAGAACACAAACTATACATCGGTAGACAATATTTATTAGGTAGTTGGTGTTAATTCAATTAAACAAAAGCTTTTTGAAAGTCTCAACCTACGTATTCCTTATATTTTTACTCTTCGGAAGCGTGCTTCAGGCGCAGACAGCTCCTCCGAAGCAAAAAGTAGATATACAATCTGGCTATCTGGAAATTAAACCTGAATTACCCGATGCGGTTATTTACACCAAAGATTCCGAAGGACAAGTATATATTGTGCACGAAGGTGTCGAGATGTGGTGCGATCAGGCCTTTGTATATCTTAAAGACAATTTTGTAAAAGCCTATGGATCTGTAAAGATTACACAAGGTGATACAGTGACCATGAATAGTCGCTATGCAGAGTATAATGGAAATACAAAATTTGCCTTCGCAAGTGGTGATGTAATATTAACTGAACCTAAAACCACCTTACGAACCGATACACTATACTTCGATAGGATTAAACAACAAGCATATTATCGCACCGGAGGAATTGTAAAGGACACCGCAAGCACACTTACCAGTAGGATTGGCAGGTATTATGCTGAAACTAAAAAGTATCAATTCCTATCTAAAGTTGTAATTAATAATCCCAAATACACCGTAAATTCTGAGCAATTAGACTTCTATTCCGACACTGGAGGTGCATATCTGTATGGAGAATCTACGATTGTAAGCGATGCCAGCACCGTCTATTGTGAGCGAGGTTATTACGATACCCGTAATGATAACGGCTATTTTGTGAAGAATTCACGAGTAGATTACGAAAACCGCATTCTTTATGGGGATAGTATTTACTTTGACCGAACCAGAAGTTTCGCTTCCGCAACCAACAATATCAAGGTCTTGGACACTGTGAATGAAAGTATTATCCGTGGTCATTATGCAGAGGTGTATCGCGAAAAAGATTCAGTTTTTATCACCAAAAGAGCAGTTGCTGTTAGTCTTCAGGATAGAGATTCGGTCTATGTGCATGCCGATACTTTACAGGTTACAGGGAAACCTGACAACAGGATTGTAAAAGGATTTTATCGCGCACGCTTGTTTAAACCCGGAGCACCGGGTGAAGATCCTACCAGTGGGAAGTGCGATTCCATCTTCGTGCATCAAAAAACAGGTATCACCAAATTACTTCGGAATCCGGTATTGTGGAGTGGCGAAAATCAGATGACGGGAGACACGATTCACTTGCTTTCGAATAAAGTGACCGAGAAACTCGACACATTGAAGGTATTTAACAATGCTTTCTTAGTTCAGAAAGACAGTGCCGGTTACAATCAGGTGAAGGGTGAACGGCTCATTGGACTCTTTCATAATAACGAATTGGATACTGTAAATATCAACAAAAACGCAGAGGTGATTTTTTATTCGAGGAATGAAGATCAGGAGCTGGTTGGGATAAATAACACCTTGTCGAGTTCCATTCAAATGTATTTGGAGGAGCAAAAAATTGCGGGAATCCGGTTTATAAAGAAAGCCAATGGGAAGGTATATCCGCCCTCTCAATTTCCTGAAAATGCGCGACAACTTTCTGGGTTTAAATGGAGAGGCGAAGAACGTTTACTTCGGAAGGAAGATCTTTTTAAGGATAAACCCCCTCCGATATTACCGAAAATAACAGGTATTCCATTACCGGAAGATGAAGGTGAATTTTTTGAAGATGTCCCTGAAGACGAAATGAACATTCCTGAAGCCTCCAAATTGCTTCCGAAAAACCTTCAGACTAATCCGGACGACCCCAAACCTATGACGCGGGAAAATGAAGTTGAAACGGAAAGCGATTTAACTCCGAAGCAGGATTCTTCCGAAGACAACCCTATCGACACGCAGGAAAATAAAAATTAAATATCTTTCACTTTGAAACATCGGTGAATCTTTTACCAATAGTATCATGAAAAAAGATTTTTTTACCTATCAGGCACAGACTACCCCTCACCCACTGGCGATGGAGATATCGCATGCGAAAGGCTCTTATATTTATGATACAAAAGGAAACAAACATTTAGACTTTGTGGCAGGTGTTTCTGCCTGTAGTTTAGGGCATTGTCATCCTAGAGTCGTTGGAGCTGTTAAAAAACAATTAGATCGTTATTTACATGTTATGGTGTATGGCGAATACATTCAGCAGCCTGCGGTTGAACTCGCAAAATTATTGGCACAACAGCTCCCGGAACCTTTAAAAACAACCTATTTGGTGAATAGTGGCACTGAAGCAATTGAAGGATCGCTGAAGTTAGCGCGCAGGGCTACCGGAAGAACTGAGATTTTGTATGCACAGAACGCCTATCATGGAAATACCATGGGTGCCATGAGTGTGATGGGATTTGAAGAACGCAAAAAGGCTTTTGAACCTTTACTCCCCGATTGCTATCCTATTCAGTTTAACGAGGTATCTAATTTAGATAAGATCACCAATAAAACCGCCGCTGTCATTTTAGAAACAATTCAAGGAGGCGCGGGATTTATTGAACCGGAAAACGATTATCTAAAACGAGTAAAATCACGATGTGAAGAAATGGGTGCCTTGCTAATTCTGGACGAAATTCAGCCGGGCTTTGGCAGAACCGGCAAGCTTTTCAGTTTTGAGCACTTCGGAATTGTCCCCGATATACTCGTAATGGGAAAAGGTATGGGAGGTGGTATGCCTATTGGAGCTTTTACAGCTTCGGAAGCATTGATGTCGCTATTACAGGATAATCCGAAGTTAGGACATATTACCACTTTTGGTGGGAATCCGGTGATCGCTTCTGCAGCTTTGGCGACGCTTCAGGAAATCACGGAAACAGATTTGATACCTCAGACACTCCCGAAGGAAAAATTGTTCAGAAAACAACTGAAGCATCCGTTAATCAAGGAAATTAGAGGTCGAGGCCTTATGTTGGCGGTACTTTTTGACTCATCAGAAATAGCTTCTGAAGTAATTCTAAGCTGTAAAAAGCGTGGATTAGTACTATTTTGGCTACTTTTTGAAGCTCGTGCTGTACGAATTACCCCTCCCTTAACCATTTCCGAAGAAGAAATTATAGAAGGATGTGCCATTGTGACGGAAGTTCTAAATGAAATTGAAAATCGGAAAGCCCGTTAAATGTACTGACAGTCAATAGTTTGATTGAATAAAACCCTTGTTGATAAAGGTGTTAACAACAAAAGCGGCACAACTATTGAACTTCTCCTCACATTAGTATCTTTATTTTAGAAGAAACAGTTAAACCGCTGCGTATGCAATTGAGCCCTAACGAGCATAACAATTTCTCCCTTACCCGTTTTGAATCCATGCTTAAGACTAATAGTGTGCTATTTTTCGACTCCGATGAGTTCGAAGAAATCATACATCATTATCTTGAAAATGGGAAAATCTCACTAGCTAAGAAAGCGACAAAACTTGGACTGGAGCAGCATCCCACTTCGACTAATTTACGATTGTTTCAGGTTGAAATGTACATCTTTGAAAACAAGTTGGACGTTGCCGACAATTTATTAGACGAGCTTTATTTAATAGAGCAGTCCAATGAAGAAATTTATATTCAAAAAGCCAATATACTTTCCAGAAGAGATTCGCATGAAAATGCCATTCAGTTGTTAGAGAAAGCATTGGAATTGACAAGTGATCCAACAGATGTTTTGTCATTAATAGGAATGGAATACCTGTTTTTGGAAGATTACGAGAACGCCAAAAACAGTTTTATGAAGTGTATTGAAGCCGAAGAAGGAGATTATTCGGCTTTATACAACATTATTTACTGTTTCGAATTTTTAGACCAGAATCAAGAAGCCATTGATTATCTAAATGATTTTCTAAACAAAAATCCATATTGTGAGGTAGCCTGGCATCAAGTTGGCAAACAATATCATATTTTAAAAGACTTTAAAAAGGCATTAGCTGCTTTCGATTTTGCCATCATTAGTGATGACAGTTTTATAGGTGCATACCTTGAAAAAGGAAAAGTTTTAGAAAAACTTAAAAGGTTTGAAGATGCGATCGAGAGTTATACCATCACCTTAGGTCTCGATGATCCTACTTCCTTCGCTCTACTGCGTATTGGGAAATGTTATGAGAAGCTGGGGAAAAGCGAACTTGCGCTTCAGTTTTACACCAAATGTGTAGAGGAAGACTCTTTATTGGATAAGGGTTGGATCGCCATTACCGACTTCTATTGCAAATCTAAAGACTACCAAAAAGCGCTTTATTATATTGATAAGGCTATCAATATTGATAGTGAGAACGTATTGTACTGGAAGCGATATGCTAAGATTAATAACAAACTTAGTTTCTTTGAAGAAGCAGAAGTAGGTTTTAGACGCGCCCTCGAACTTGGCAACTATGAATTAGACACGTGGCTGACCCGCTGTGACATATTAATAAAACTAGGAGAATTTGAAGCAGCCATAAATAATTTATTTCAGGCAGCCGAATTTTATCCAGAATGTGCTGAAATAGAATTCCGTTTAGCCGGAGTATATTACAATCTTTCAGAGCCTATTAAAGGTGAATATCACTTAAAAAATGGCCTTTGTTTCGAGCATGAGTTCATTATGATCCTGGAGGAGTTATTCCCAGAAGTTTTTATGTCGAAAAGTGTTAAAGAAATTATTAAGAAACACAAAAAACCTTCACTTTAATTTGTGTATTTTTGGGATTAGACAAATAGAATATGCCATCCCGTAATTTTCTCCAGTACCTTGTTATAACTGCCAAAGGCCTTGCTATGGGTGCTGCCGATGTAGTCCCGGGAGTGTCTGGCGGAACCATTGCTTTTATCTCCGGAATCTATGAAGAACTAATAGAAACTATTCACAAGTTGGATCTGGGGTTTTTCAAAATCTGGAAAAAAGATGGATTTAAAGCAGCCTGGAAATCATATAATCTCAATTTTCTTTTAGCCTTATTTAGTGGAGTCGCGATAAGCATATTATCGTTGGCGAAAATTATTACCTTGTTACTTGCCGAACACCCTATTTTGGTCTGGTCTTTCTTTTTCGGACTTGTTTTGGCTAGTATCGTTTATGTTGGAAAACAAATTGAAGATCGCAAAGCGGTAACAATTGTTGCGCTTATTATAGCTGCAGGAATTTCTTATGCGATCACTTTAGCTAAGCCTATTAGTGATACTGATGGTAGTTGGTTTTTGTTCTTAGCCGGTTTTGTGGCTATTATCGCAATGATATTGCCGGGAATATCGGGGGCCTTTATACTATTACTTCTTGGAGCATATAAATCTGTTATTGGAACCATTACACAACTAAGTGATGGAATTTCTACCTTGGATTGGGCACTATTTTCGGATGCTTTGATTAAAATTCTAATCTTCCTGGCAGGTGCTATTACAGGTTTAAAAGTTTTTTCGAAAGTATTAAATTGGATGTTCAAGCATCATAAAAACCTTACGCTTGCTGTACTAACTGGCTTTATGATTGGGGCTTTAAATAAGATATGGCCATGGAAAGAAGTATTGGAATATAGGCTTAATCATTCGGGAGAAAAAGTTCCATTTTTAGAGCGAAGTATACTACCGTCTAACTATGATGCCGATCCTCAATTGCTATACGCCCTTATTTTTACAGTAATTGGCTTCGCTACTATTTTTCTTTTGGAGCGGCTTGCTGTAAATAAAAAAGACATTTAGATGCGTGAAGAGCGAAGCATTTCCGATAAGCTTTGGCTTGTTTTAAAAGGCCTTGGGATGGGTGCCGCGAATAAGGTGCCTGGAGTTTCTGGTGGGGTCGTAGCTTTTGTAGCCGGTTTTTATGAGGAGTTTATTTATTCGCTTCAAAAGATCAATCGAAAAGCCTTTAAATTGCTTTTTAATGGTCGCTTTAAGAGTTTCTACAATTATATTAATGGTCAGTTTTTAGGAATGCTCATTCTGGGAATGATTATTAGTTATTTTAGTGTTTCTAAGATTCTCGATTTCCTTATTGATAATTACGAATTGTATGTTTGGAGTGCTTTCTTCGGAATGATTATAGGCTCTATCTACTTTATTGCCAAAGATTTTGGAGAATGGAACCGGAAATATGTTGCCTATCTGCTCTTCGGAATTATTGCTGGAGTAAGCATAAGCTTTCTCGAACCAGCCAAGGAAAATAGCAATCTAATCTTTGTTTTTTTCTGTGGAATGATAGGTGTTTCCGGAATGACACTTCCAGGTCTATCTGGATCATTTATCCTAATACTTCTAGGTAATTACGTATTGTTACTTGTTGATTCAGTAAATGCACTGTTCGATACTTTTGCAGATTTAGTTCAAGCCGATTTTAGTTTTATAAATAACACAGAAAGAATAGAACTTTTAAAAGTCCTAACAGTTTTCTCATTAGGCTCTTTAACCGGCTTGGTATCACTTTCACACTTATTAGGATACGTATTGAAACATTATAAAAAGGCAACTTATGCTGTAATTATAGGGTTTATAGCGGGTTCTTTAGGCGTCGTTTGGCCATGGAAAGCGAAATTGCTAAAGTTGGATAGTCAAGGAAACAGCATTTTGGACGCCAATGGAAGAGAAATTATTTATGGATATGATCGATACTTACCATCAGAATTTTCCTTCGAGACCTTTGTTGCGATTTTCTTTATTTTCGTAGGGATAATCATTGTACTGAGCTTAGATTGGTACCAAAAAATGAAATCGCCCCAAAATGGCTAAATACGGATTAATTGGTAAAGACATAGGCTATTCATTCTCCAAGACGTTTTTTACGTTGAAATTTGAACAGGAAAAAAGACCGGATACCTATCGTAATTACGATGTGGACAATATTTCTCAACTTCTGCAAATTGTAAAATCTGAAACTGAATTAAAAGGCCTGAATATCACCATCCCCTATAAAGAAGAGGTGATTCCATTGCTGAATAAAGTTGATAAAGTTGCCAAGGAAATTGGTGCTGTTAATACGATAAAAATTTTAAAAGATGGAAGGCTGGTGGGTTATAACACCGACCATTATGGTTTTGCAAAAGCCCTCTCCAATTATTTTCCATTCAAAGAAAAGACCGCATTAATCCTTGGTACAGGTGGCGCTTCCAAAGCGGTTGCTTATGTCCTCAATGCCATGGGATTTACATTCCGTTTTGTTTCCAGAAAAAAATCGAAGGATTCTTTAAGCTATGATGAGCTGAATCGTGATATACTAAATAACCATTTCCTCATAATTAATTGCACCCCTCTTGGCACATTTCCAAGAGTGCATGAATATCCACAGATTCCGTATCAGTTCTTAACTAGTGATCATCTACTTTTTGACCTGATTTATAACCCTCGTGAAACCGAATTTCTTAAGCGAGGATATGCCAAAGGGGCAAGGGTTACCAACGGAATGAAAATGCTCGAATATCAGGCAAAAAAGGCATGGTCGATCTGGAAATCATAAAATACCCTTAAAAAACTCTCCTAGCTTTGCTAATTCCACAGTAGTTAGTATCTTGAACCCTTATTAATACGAACTTTAACATTGAAATATATGTCAGACGAAAAAGCAAAAATTCCGACGGAAAAAGAAATTGAATTAAAGGCTGAAGAACAGCGCTTACCGGAAGATGCCGTAGTAGAAGATGCTTCAGAAGAAACCACTAACGAAGGTGAAAATGCCGCAGTAGAAAATTCTTCAAAAGAAACCGCAAACAAAGGTGAAGAGGTAGTAGCAGAAAAATCTTCTGTAGAAAGCAAAATTGAAGATGAAGAAGCTTCAGAAGCTAAAGACATTTCAGAAGAAATTAAAACAGAAGAAAAACCTTCCGAAGATACTATAGAAAAAGTCGTTAAGAAGGAGACTGATAAAACTGAAGTTTCAGAAGACGAAAATATAGAAACCGAAGAAGATGAAGAAGAAGTTTCGTCATCTGATGAAGAGGAAGACGAAGATGAGGATGTAGAAGAAAAAGCACAAAAAGATTATCATACACTTTCTGCCAAGGAATTAATTTCGGAATTAGAGTCCTTGCTTAAATCGAAATCTGTACAGGAACTTAAACATGATGTAGAAGAAATTCGGACCGAATTCAACGCAAAGTTTCAGGATGAATTAGAGCATAAAAAGGAAGAATTTTTAGCTGGAGGTGGTAATATTATTGACTTCCACTACTCCACTCCCGAAAAGAAAGAATTTAATTCGCTCTACTTTGATTTTAAAGAAAGGCGAAACAGTTATTATAAAAATCTTAAAAGAGATCTTCAGGAAAATCTCAATAAGCGAAATGAGCTTGTCGAAGAATTGAAGGGGCTTCTAAGTGCAGAGGAAAACATCAACACTACCTATAAGCATTTTAAAGAAATACAAGCAAAATGGCATGTTGCCGGGCCTATTCCTCGCGACAAATACAATACAGTTTGGAATACGTATCACCATCATGTAGAGAATTTCTATGATTTTCTTCATCTGAATAGAGAATTCCGTGATTTGGATTTTAAACACAATCTCGATCAAAAACTGAAGCTTATTATTCGCGCTCAGGAACTTACTCAGGAAACTGACATCAACAAAGCATTCCGGGAATTACAGATGCTTCACAAAATGTGGAAGGAAGAAATAGGACCTGTGGCGAAAGAATACAGGGATGACGTTTGGGATAAATTTAGTGAAGCTACCAAGGTAATTCACGATAAACGTTTTGAGAGCCAAAAGGAGTTGGAAGCATCTTTTATAGATAATTTCGAATCTAAAAAACAAATCATCGCACAGATTGAAGAGGCGATTTCGAATGTAAAACCTAGTCATCAAGGCTGGCAAAATGCAATTAAAAAAGTTCAGACCTTGCGAGATACTTATTTCGCTTCCGGAAAGGTTCCCCGAACCAAAAACAAGGAGATTTGGAACGAATTCAAAGAAACTACGAGAAATTTTAATCGCGAAAAGAATAATTTCTACAAGAATCTCAAAAAAGATCAATATACCAATTTAGAAAAGAAACGGGAATTGATTAAGATTGCTGAAGAGAACAAAGATAGCGACGATCATGAAGCAGTGACTTCGTTAATGAAGAAAATTCAAAGTGACTGGAGGACGATTGGGCATGTTCCAAGAAAAGAGAGTGACAAGATATGGAAGCAATTTAAAGGAGCCTGTAATTACTATTTTGACAGACTTCATGCACTTAAAAACGAGGCCAATAAGGAAGAACTTGAAAATTACGAACATAAGAAAGAGTTCCTTAACGGACTTAAATCTATCGATCTTAGCGGAGACCATAAGGAAGATCTAAAAACGATAAAATCTAAAATCGGAGATTGGAAAAAACTTGGAAGAGTCCCTTATAATAAAAGAAATGTGGAGCAAGACTTTAATAAAGTGCTCGACGGACTTTTTGGCAAATTGGATCTCGGAAAGAATGAAACTGAACTCATTAAGTTTGAGAACAAGTTAAGTTCTATGGTTTCTCAGGAGGATGAGAGAAAATTACAAAACGAGCAATTTTACATTTCCAAAAAGATAGAAGAAAGTAAAAATGAAATCCGACAACTGGAAAACAACTTAGGTTTCTTTCAGCATGTTGATTCTAACAACCCATTGGTCAAGGAAGTTCATGATAATATAGCACGTCATAAGGAACAACTGGATGTTTGGAAAGCAAAACTTTCTAAAGTACGATCAGCACGTCAGGATTAAAAAGTATGAACTGCCCACTTTGTAACTCGGAAAGAACTAAAGAGTATGCAAATTGGGCAGAAATTCTTTACATACAATGCGAACACTGCCTTCTGGTGTTTAAGAATATTCAACATTTTCCCACTGAAAAAGCAGAAAAGGAAAGATACTTGCTCCATGAAAACGATGTGAATGATCTAAATTTTCAAAAGTTCGTTTCCCCTATTGTAAATCGCATTGCAGAAGCAGAGCCTAAAAATCATAAAGGTTTGGATTTTGGCGCAGGCACTGGCCCTGTAATTACCAAATTATTGCAAGACCAAGGCTATGAAATTTCATTGTACGATCCCTTTTTCTATCCGGACAAATCGGTACTGGATACTACTTTTGACTTTATTATTTGTTGTGAGGTAATGGAGCATTTTCATCATCCCGCGAAGGAATTTTCTTTACTTCGGAAACTATTGAAACCTCAAGGAAACTTGTATTGTAAAACCCAATTTCTTCCGAAGCGATCACAATTTGAAACATGGTGGTATAAAAATGATAACACTCACGTAGCCTTTTATTCTGAAGAAAATTTAATGTGGATTAAGAAGGAATTTGGTTTTTCTGAAGTAATAATACAAAAAGACTTGATCGTATTTGAGGGGTAATTAGTAGGCAGTATTTAGTATTCAGTATTCAGAAAAATAGAGGAAAATGATTAATAACCTCCTCGGTGTTTTGACTGATTGACTTCCCTATCATCTTGGAGAACTTTGATCATTGAGAGTAGAGCGTAGAGCGTAGAGCGTAGAAGAATACTCAAACTTTCTTCGCCTCTTCCCAATAGACATCCATTTCGGCGAGCGTCATATCCTTCATTGATTTACCTAATGAAGCAGCCTTAGTTTCCAAATACTGAAATCGTTTGATGAATTTCTTGTTAGTGCGTTCCAATGCGTTTTCGGGATCGATCTTCAAAAATCTGGCGTAATTGATCATTGAGAACAATACATCTCCAAATTCAGCCTCCATCTTTTGCTTATCATTGGCTGCTACTTCATGTTGCAACTCTTCCAGCTCTTCTTTAAGCTTTTCAAACACTTGTTGGGGTTCTTCCCAATCGAATCCCACTCCGGCAACTTTATCCTGTATGCGATTTGCCTTCACTAACGCCGGAAGCGATTTTGGCACACCCTCCAACACACTCGATTTGCCCTCTTTTAGCTTGAGATTTTCCCAATTCCTTTTTACTTCCTCCTCATCCGCAACAACCACGTCACCGTAAATGTGAGGATGTCTGGAAATTAATTTTTCACAGATATCATTGCAAACATCGGCGATATCGAAGTCATTGGTTTCACTTCCTATTTTTGCATAAAAAACAATATGTAATAACACATCTCCAAGTTCATTTTTTACCTCATTCAGGTCATTTTCTAAGATTGCATCGCCTAATTCATAGGTCTCCTCGATGGTTAGATGTCGAAGCGTTTCCATGGTTTGTTTCTTATCCCAAGGACATTGAGCTCGTAACTCGTCCATAATGGTTAATAACCGATCGAAAGATTTTAATTGGTCTGGTCTGGAATTCATGGGTTAGCAAATAACAGTATCTAACAAAACTAAAGCAAAACCTTCGATAGAATCAAAGGAGTTATAAAAAAACATCAACATTTCAAGTATTACTTTTTTATGTTCATCACATAAAAAAATGCCTCACGTTCCCGGGAGGCATTTATTAAGGATATATAAAATTTTTATTTTTTTCTCGCCGCTGTATTTTTAGCACCACCACCTTTTCTGGAAGATGTAGCTTTTGGCGTATTCGCCTTAGGAGCTACAGTATTCGCAGCGCCAGCGATCGGTGCCTTCTTTGTCTTTGACGATCCTTCTTCAGCTTCATCAGCATCCTCTTCTACTGTAAAATCGGTCATGCCGTTTTTAACTAAAAGATTATACCATTGAAGTACCTTTTTAATGTCACTTACATAGACACGGTCCTCATCATAATCTGGTAAAATTGAAAAGAAATACTCTTCCAGTTCATCTTTGGATGATTTATGCCCAATTGTTTCAGCACCATTTTCCTTTTCAAAAATCTTAACAAAGACCTCTCTCAAGGGTAACTCCTCAGTCAGTGTATAAATTGCTATTTCCGAAAGCAAACTAACGTTGTGCCTTCCGCTCACGTTTATTTTTTTACCGTCGAGCAAGGATTCAGCTAGAAAGCCTGATCTAGTTTGAGTAGTAAGTTTGTAAAGACCTGGTTTTCCTGAAATTGATAATACTTTATCTAAACTCATATAATGCTATTCAATTATTAATTTTACTTAAGACGGTGGCAAATATCTTTGGTTTGTGTGAGATAACCAAGCGTGTTAACGTTTCTTTTTTGCATTAGGAAAGCGCATGCGATAATCCACATTTACCTTTCCTTTAGATATGTTAGCCAACTTACCCTTTATTAAACGTTTTTTTAATGGCGAAAGTTTATCTGTGAACAGAATACCCTCAATATGGTCGTACTCATGTTGTATAATTCGAGCTGCGAGACCACTAAACTTTTCTTTATGCTTTTTGAAGTTTTCATCTTCATATTCAATAACGATATCCGGCCCTCTAAACACATCTTCCCGCACATCCGGAATACTTAGACAGCCTTCGTTGAAAGCCCATTCGTCACCTGTTTCTTCTACTATTTGAGCATTGATAAATACTTTCTTAAAGTTTTCAAGTTCCTTCTGTTCTATTTCTGAAAGCTCTTCATCATCAGCAAACGGAGATGCATCTACCAAAAACATCCGAATAGGAAGCCCAATTTGTGGAGCCGCTAGTCCAACTCCTTTTGCAGCGTACATAGTCTCGAACATATTCTCCAACAACGCATCGAATTTCGGATAATCCTTGGAAATCGCTTCGCCTTTCTTTCTTAATACTGGATCGCCATAAGCGACAATGGGTAATATCATGTTAAATTTTTAATGTTTAATAACCATTACAGTCTATCTCACTTTCTTCTTTCTTCTTCTTCTCGATACACTTTTTAATTCCCTATTGGTCATCAAAAACCACTCGAAGTGACAGTCTTTCTTCTTTATTCTTTATTCTTACTATTTACTACTTACTTATTATAAAGATATTCCTGTAATATGATTGTGGCACTAATTTCGTCAATTAATGCTTTATTTCGTCTCTGCTTTTTTTTCAAACCACTGTCAATCATGGTTTGAAAAGCCATCTTACTGGTATAACGCTCATCGACTCTTTTGATTTCCATTTCTGGATATTTTTTTCTGAATTGCTTCAGAAACTTCTGAATTTCTACTTCTACATCAGAGTGTGTACCATCCTTCTGCTTTGGCTCCCCCACTAAAATAAGAACTACTTTTTCGGAAGCAAAATAATTCTCTAAAAATATGAATAATTCCTTTGTAGCAACAGTGGTAAGTCCGGATGCAATCATCTGAAGTTCGTCAGTAATTGCGATACCCGTTCTTTTCGTTCCGTAGTCTATGGCTAAAATTCTTCCCATTTTCGACGCAAAAATAGGTCTTTACTAAATACTATGCTAAAAATGTAGGCGATATTGAAGCACAGGGTTTATATTTGTATTCGATTCAAAAAAAATACAGTAAATTTTCTTTTTACACTATGGATAACTTACAAAAATTAATTGAAAAAGCCTGGGACGACCGCTCCCTGTTAACCAATCCTGAAACCATTGCTGCAATAAGAGAGGTGGTTCGTCTTTGTGACGAAGGAAGCCTTCGATGTGCTGAACCAGTTCAAGACGGATGGCAAGTGAATGAGTGGGTAAAAAAAGGCATTGTTTTGTATTTTCCAATCCAAAAAATGGAAACAATGGAAGCTGGAATTTTCGAGTATCATGACAAGATTCCGTTGAAACGAGGATACGAAGCAAAGGGAATTCGTGTTGTTCCTCATGCCGTGGCGAGACATGGTGCTTATATCTCCAAGGGGGTTATTTTAATGCCCAGCTATGTGAATATTGGCGCTTATGTAGATGAAGGAACCATGGTGGATACATGGGCCACCGTAGGTAGTTGTGCTCAAATAGGAAAAAATGTACACTTAAGTGGTGGTGTTGGAATTGGTGGTGTTCTGGAACCTTTGCAAGCAGCTCCTGTAATTATTGAAGACAATTGCTTTATTGGATCCCGCTGTATCGTAGTTGAAGGCGTGCGAGTCGAAAAAGAAGCCGTTCTTGGGGCCAATGTCGTGCTTACAGCTTCTACTAAAATTATCGATGTTACCGGTGATACTCCCGTAGAACGCAAAGGACTTGTGCCGGCGAGATCGGTTGTAATACCTGGAAGCTATGTCAAAAAATTTCCTGCAGGTGAGTTCAATGTGCCTTGTGCCTTGATTATTGGAACTCGAAAAGAGAGCACTAATAAAAAGACTTCATTGAATGATGCTTTGCGTGAGTATAATGTAGCGGTTTAGTGGTAGATTTTGAGGTGCTGGAAGCTGGAAGCTGTTAGTTGAAAAAATCGAAACTTTGAAACTTATTTCCTTTTCTTCCGTAACTTTTTAGAATTTACTTTTTTCTGAAAGGCACGGCTATGTTTCGATAATAGTCCGTGGACTTCTTCATAAGTCGATCCACTTAATTTTGCGTACTCTGAAGCTATAATCTTTATCATTGCTTTCGACAACCACAACCGCCTTAAATTATGCATGCGGCGATCGAGACTCATGGGTTCGAATTTCATACGATTTAAGTCAATAAGGTAAAATTCGTAAGTTCCGTCACCATTATCCTGAACAAGGGTGTTCCCGGGAGAGTGATCTAAAAAATTGACATTATTTTGATGTAATTTATAACTGAATTGCGTAAACTGCCGTAAAATTTCTTCTCTGTTCGGATACTTCGGATTGTGGATAAGTACTCTGAAATCGAAGTCGTAATCAACGTGTTCACTTATATAAAAGCTCTGTTTCAGTACTTCGGAAAAGCTTTCAGAATAACCCACCGGAAAAGGGGTTTTTATGTGATTCTCAATTAATCTATTGGCATACTCATACGAACGTTTTGCCTTAGTCTTCCGAAGAAAACGATATACAAAGCCTTGAAATATATTGGGTGTTTTAAACTTCTTTAAATTGAAGACCGTTCCATTAACAATGACTTTTTTAATAACATTGCGCTCTCCCATAGTCACATATTCCCCTTTTTCCGAAAAATGTGCTAACACCTCTTCCAACTGTGGTTTTGAGGATTCGAATTTAGGATGTACAACGAAAGTTGAGTGCATTTTTTATTTTATTAACTTCAAAAAATAAGTACTTTGCGAAGGTAATCTTTATGACCAAAATACTAGTAATACAGAACAAAAGAATTGGTGACGTGCTTATAAGTTCGGTCATTGCAAATAATATTAAAAAAATCTTCCCCGATTCTCACGTCACTTATTTTGTGTACGATTACACTACTGGAGTTATCGAAAACAACCCAAATATAGATCGCATTATTACCGCCAATGACAAGGAACTAAAAAAGTTTCCGAAGCTATTAAAAACGATTGCAGCGGTAAAAAAAGAAGAGTATGATATAATTTTCGACTCCTATGCCAAGTTTCAGAGCAGATTGCTATGTCTGTTTTCGGGAGCGAAATACCGCATCGGATTCAAACGTGCTCATAAGGAACTAAAATTTCCATTTTACACCCATCCGGTTAATTTCTTGGATGATAAATCACAGTTTTGTGGCAAGGCAATCGAAGATAGATTGAATATCATCAATTCGGTATTTCCATTGGAAAACCCGGACGATCGTCCCAAAATTCACTTAACAGAAGCCGAAAAGAATTATAACAGCATTGTACATCTTAAAAAACCAGTTATAATGTTTACCGTGCTGGGAAGCACACTACCGAAGTCGATGCCGTTTGATTATGTTGCCGAGTTAATTGACTATATCACTGATAATTATTCAGCGACAATTCTTTTTAATTATGCACCACATCAGAAAGAGGATGCGTTAAAGATTTATGAGTTTTGTAAAAATAAAGAGCAAATCAACCTTGATATTTATGAGGACTCAATTCGAGGTTTTATTAAATTAATGTACCAATGTGATCTGTTAATAGCGAATGAAGGTGGCACTGTACATATCACCAAGGCGCTCGGCAAGCCAACTTTTACTATTTATTCACCATATATTGAAAAAGGTGATTGGAATAGTTTCGAAGATGGGATTGAGCATGATTCTGTACATTTGTTGGAAGAAAAACCTCAGCTTTTTGAGGAGTTTACACGGGAATCGCGAAAGGTCATTGAAGAGAACCCTGAACAACTCTATCGGGAACTCACCCCTAAAATGATTCTTTCTAAGCTGAAACCATTTTTAGCAAACCATCTTAAAAACGCAAAAAAATAATATGAATATCCTGGATAAATTTCATAATTGGAGGCGCAGACGACGTTGGGATAAACAGTATAAAGAAGGCAAGTGGGATAATCTGAAAAGTGAAAAAGAAGCAAAACGCTATTTTCAAATTATAGATTATCTACGTAAACACGGTACGGCCAATCCTTCAATCCTTGACATCGGATGTGGTGATGGTGTTTTAAATGACCGAATGCAGGATCTTGAATTCAGCTACTTTTTAGGATTAGATTACTCCAAAGTATCTATAGAACAAGCAAAGAAAAAGCAGTTTCCAAAGGCAGAATTTATCTCAGAAGATGTCCACACATTTACGCCTAGTAGAAAATTTGATGTTATCGTTTTTAACGAAGCATTTTATTACATCCATGAAAGTGAAAAAACTATAGTTCTCGATCGAATGATGAATCACCTTAACGACAACGGACTTATTATCACCTCCATTTATCGTGAAGGTATTGGTTGTTGGGAATATTTTAAAGAGAATAAGAAGCTAAAAGAATTGGATTTCACAACTATTACAACTGATGAAGAGTTGCAGTATTGGAAAATTGGGGCGTATAAAAAAGTGGTCAGTAGTCAGTAGAAGTTATCAATTCTTTGCCGAATAAAGCAAAAAACAAATCAAATTTTCTACACTATTCCGTAATCTGTCCAAACCATCTTTTCGAGTTTCACTTTATCTCGAATCTCTCGGTTTTTGAAGAGCATTTCTTCCTTCACATAACCTCTCGGATGATCTAAATGTACCGTGATAGCGCTATATCTCACTTGAATCGCTTTTATTTGATTATTCATCATGCGCTCTCCTAACTCCCTGTCTTCTCCACCGTATTGCATGCGTTCATCAAAACCATTTACTGCGAGTATATCACTTTTCCAACCCGAAGAATTATGTCCGTTCCATGTGGCTGTTGTAGGCGTCACCGCATTTAGAATTCCTGCTTTTAATGGTCCGGAAGTAAGTTTACTATTTTTAAAAGAGGATTTTAACCCCTTCTTTTTAAGCCATTTTACATCAAAACAACGCTCGGTATAGATGTCTTCTTTTGTAATATCTTCTGAAATGTTCATTGGAAGCTTAAAATATCCTCCCGAAAGGAAACTGCCTTCCACTCTGTATTTTACATGCACTTCCACAAAATCTTTCCTCGGAACGCAATCTCCGTCAGTCATAATGATATAGGGTGCCTCACATTTTAAAATGGCTTGGTTCAATATTTTTGTCTTCTGAAAACCATCGTCTTCATGCCAAACATGCACAATAGGAAAGAAAACCTCCTTCTGAAGCCTCGCTAATAATTCGGCTGTCTCTGAAGTAGAACCATCATCGGCAATTACAACTTCAAACATTCGATAGGTCTGATTATTATAGCCATACAATACCTTTTCTAACCAAGTAGGAGAATTATATGTACTTATAATAATAGAAGTATCGATTTTCATTCGGGCAAAGATAAAGTTATTTTGTAAGTAGAAAGAGCTTCATAATAGATCTTAAGTAAAATATGTTTGAAAAATTGTCGTAAAAATTTCCTCCCCTTATTTAAAGGGGAGGTGCCGAAGGCGGAGGGGTCTGGAGGTACTAAAGGTAGACGGGTTTATTTTCAATTTATCGATTGCCGAATACTTTATCTTTAAAGAACAAGTATATGTCTTGTAACAGATAAACTCTGTAACTTTGAAGCTTTGAAACCATTTTCAGAATGAATCCTATGTCCACACTATCAGTTATCATTCCAACCTTTAACGAAGCAGATTATATCGAAGATGCGCTGCAATCGGTGGCATTTGCCGATGAGATAATTGTGGTAGATTCTTACAGTAGTGATGACACTAAAACCATTGCGCAATCTTTAGCTACAAAGGTGCTTGAGCGGAAATTCGATGACTTCTCTGCTCAAAAAAATTACGCCCTAGAACATGCCACTGGTGATTGGGTGTTGTTTATTGACGCAGATGAACGGGTTACACGATCTTTGGAGGCAGAAATTAAATCGGTGCTCATTAATCCAAAGCACAGTGGCTACAAAATCAACTTTCCACATTTTTTTATGAATCGTTTTTTGTACTTCCAAAGTAATGATGTGTTACGCCTTGTAAAGCGAGAAGGGGCAAATTTTACTGGTCTGGTACATGAAAAACTGCATTGTAACGGTAGTGTGGGTAAGCTCAGGCAGAAAATGATCCATTATACGTATAAAGGATTACACCACTACATTACAAAAAAAGAAAAATATGCCTGGTTTCAAGCTGAGCAGCGATTTGAAAAGAATAAGAAAACTACCTACTTCCAACTATTCTTTAAACCCACTTATCGCTTCTTCGATTCTTATATCAAAAAAGGAGGTTTTAGAAATGGTGTCCCTGGATTAACACTCGCCGCTATCGATTCGTATGGAGTCTTTTCGCGTTATGCCAAACTTATTCTGCTTAATCGTGGGATGAAGTAAGGAGCTGGGTGTTGGGAGCTGGGTGTTGGGTGCTGGAAGCTGGGAGCTGGGAGCTGGAAGTTGGAAGTTGGAAGTTCAAGATTGTCACTTCGAGTGATTTAAACACGACTATAAGGAGTTTTTAAATAATATCGAGAAGTGTTGGTTGAAAAAATGGACACTCTCAACCTTTGAAACTCTGAAACTTTGAATCTTTCTTAAAATATCTTCCCAAACTTTACTTTCCTTTTAAACTTCGATAAACTGAATTCTCCTTTTACATCAATTCGTTGTATTTCAAATGGATTTTTAAACGGAAAGTCATTTAATCTGTTTCCAATTCTGAATCCGAAGTGGAATTGCTGTTTTTTTAATTGCTGAAAGAATTTTTTCTTTTCTGAAGTTTCCCTCGGATACTTACCATAAGGATACGCCACTGCTGCCGAAAAGGGAAGTTTTTTTTCTGAAACCGTATTAAAACACAACTGCGTGTCTGCTTCGATTTCGACTTCAGTTAATTCGTTATACTTTTTGTGATAGTACGAATGAAACGCCAATTCTATAGTCTGCGGGTTTAAAGACAGTAGATCTTCCGAAGTCATTATTGATAAAGCCGAAGTATTCCACTGGTCTGTCTTTCCGAGGTAATTCAAGGGGACAAAGAAGGTAGCCTTCAAATTATATTTCTCGAGCAAAGGAACTGCCAACTCCATCTGACTCACATAGCCATCGTCGAAAGTAATCAGTATATTCTTCTTAGCCGGCAATTTTTGAAGCTCCATTAACTCTTTACAATGGTAGCTTTTATAGCCTTTTTCTACTAACCATGCGAATTGTTCTTCGAGTTTTTCAACCGAAATAGTAAGTGCCTCACTTGTAACAGTCGACACGTCATGGTACATTAAAACAGCTAGTTTGCTCACTGGAGTTTCAGGATTTATAGTTGTAAAATTATTACTTTTACGCAAACTACAAGCAACTATTGGAAAAGTCGGTTAAAATCTCTGCGATTGCCATCACCTTAAATGAAGAAAAAGCGATGGAAGGCTACCTAAAAAGCCTGTGGTTTGCCGATGAAATTATTATTGTCGACTCCTTTAGTAGTGACGCTACCGTAGCAATAGCTTCAGCTCACGAAAAAGTAACAGTTTATCAACGAAGCTTCGATAATTTTTCGGCACAAAAGAATTTTGCCCTTTCAAAAGCTGCGAACGACTGGGTTGTTTTTTTTGATCTTGATGAAGAAATTACTACGACTCTTTCCGAAGAGATCATAAAAACGCTTAAAAATCCGAAAGCCAATGCTTATTTCGTGAAGCGTGATTTTCACTTTATGAAAAAGAGAATTAAATACAGCGGCATGCAAAATGATTTTGTGATCCGGGTTTTTAACAAAAATCACTGTCGTTATAACAATAATCTGGTTCATGAAGCCCTAGAAGTTGTAGGCGAAACAGCTAAGTTGAAGCAGCATTTACCGCATCATACCTACAAATCTTTAGACGATTACACTCAAAAGCTTCATAAGTACAGCGCGTTGCAGGCGAAAATGCTTTATGAGAAGAAAAAGAAGCCTAATTGGTATCATTTTTTGTTTAGGCCTTGGTATCGTTTTTGGCATCAATACCTCATCCGATTGGGGATTCTTGATGGGAAAGAAGGCTTTATATTGGCTTATACGAGTGCATTTGCGACTTTTAAGCGCTATGTAAATTTGTGGATGTTATATCGTAAAATTGACTAGGATATGAAGAAAGTGTTTTTAGAATCTCACAATTTAAAGAACAAGTTTACAGGCTTCGGGCAGTTTAATTATCATCTTATTAAGGCGATAGCTAATAACCCTATTAAAGGCTTTAAAATTACGCTACATGCCAAAAATGTGAAAGAACTTAAAACGGAATTCGGATCTACCTTTAAGTACAAAAAATACCGTTCGATCACGCGACATAAGCCTTTCAGAATAAAAACCAAGTACAATTTATGGCATTGCCTGAATCAGAATATTAAAATTGAACCCTTTTACGACATTCCTTATTTACTGACTGTCCATGACATACATTTTGTGACCGAAGGCACGCCAATGCTACGACAAACTTTGAAAACGAAATTCAGTGAGAAGTTAAGGCGAGCGAATGCCATTGTATATATTTCAGAATTTGCCAAAAAAGACACTCATGAGCATTTCGATGTGCCGGATATTCCTGAGTATGTAATTTACAACGGAAACACAATTACAGACATCAACATTCCGAAAGACTATAAACCTGAAATTACAACTGACAGACCATATCTTTTTTCAATTGGCGACTTTAGCGAGCGTAAGAACTTTCTAAGTTTGGTAGAAATGATGCAATTTCTGCCGGACTACGATCTCATCCTTGCCGGCGATAATAACTCCCTATATGCTGATAAACTCACAGCCTTTGTAAAAAACAACGGTTTGAAAAATCGCGTGTTTCAAACCGGAAAAATAAAAGATCTGGAAAAACAGTTTTACTTGCAACACTGCACCGCCTTTGTATTTCCATCGCATCGTGAAGGTTTTGGCATCCCTCCTATTGAGGCCATGCGCTTTGGAAAACCGGTTTTTATTTCGAATAACACCTCATTACCCGAAATTGGTGGAGAACATAGTTTCTACTGGGATCATTATGAACCTCAATATATGGCCGACACTTTAAAACTAGGAATGGCACGTTTCCGTAATGCTCAGGATTTTTATGAAAAATGGTATGTAGATCGCGCTAAAAGTTTTAGTTGGGAGAAGACTGCGAAGGAGTATTTGGAGGTGTATAGGAAGCTGCTAGAGATATAACTGCTGCTGCAGTTCAAGTGACTTCTCGATACTATTTTAAAATTGCTATGCATTTTAAAATCACTCGAAGTGACATATTAATTACTAATTAACCCTCGGAGTATTAATCAAAAATCAATCTGTGTCAGTTTGAGTGATTCTATGAATTGCAACGAAATAGAATTTTATCGAGTACCTCGATACTATTTTAAAATCGCTACGCATTTTAAAATCACTCGAACTGACAATCGAGTCCTAAATTTAAATTCTTAGTATTTATCAATATCGTAAACACTGTCAGTTCGAGTGATTGCATGGAGTGCTAACGACATGGAATAGTATCGAGAACTAGATACTAAAAACCGGTTTCACCCAATTCTCAATCTTGTATTTGGATAAAATCTCCGGTGCAATTTCTACATAAGGAGAAGTAACAAAGCTCTCCGGAATTTCTATATCCTCCTCATCTACCACCAAAATATTTTGCGGATGATAAAAATCGTAATTCACAATATCTTTATTTGTAGTTATGAGTTTTTTACGATGTCCCAGAGCTTCAAAAATACGGAAAGAGAGTCCGATTTGTTCTGTTCGTTGAATTTCGACGATGATCTCACTTTTTTTAATCAATTCTGAAACTTCCGCAATTGATTGCTGGGTGGTTATAATCTCTACATGTTCTGAAGGCATCTCACTACCATTAAAAACGAGTATTTTGTAGCTCCATCCCTTCTGCTTCAAATATGCGGCTAGTTTTTCGAGCAATGGAAAGCGGTAATCATTGGTGGAAATATTGAAAAACTGATAAGAGGTATTAGATTCTCTACTTTCTTCAAAAACATAATTGGTGAGAAATTTTAGATTGTATTTGGCAACATCTTCCCTATCGTAACTATAAACTGTATCAAAAAACGGAATGATCTCAGCCTTTCGTGGAAACCTTCGAGTACTGTCGTAATAATAAGAAATAAACCGATCGGTATATTTTTTTAAATATTCTAATGTCGCATTATCTAAAAGGTCTGGACGAATAATAAAAATTGTATCCTGCTTACCAAGATTATATATTTCAGATCTAATTCGGCTAAATACAAATGTCTTTTTCAGGTTTTTTCCGAAGAGAAACTTTGAGAAAAAATTTTGTGCTTTATGAAGTCCATTCTTATATGAAAAAGAAGGCAGATCAAGGTAAATAATAGTAGCTTCAACATGCTCGAACTCATCCAAGGTCGTTTGAATATGCGATGTATAACCAAAAGCATAGGGAGCGATGATGCATATTTTTTTTGAAGCCATAGCGCTATTACACAATGATTCCTAAACCGTTGTGATAAGGATAATTGTACACATTCTTACCGGCGGCTTTGGCAATATCAATGACTGCTCTTCTCACTTCAGGAAAACTTTCAGTATCGTGAAAAATAGTGCATTTACTGTGTTGAGCAGCCCAAAGTCCACATTCGTATGTTTCTTTGTAATTATGGACTATATCTACATGTGAAAAATCATATTGGGTATTGTCTTTCTTTATCCAATCTTTGTAATCTGACTTATACAACTCAATGTTGGTATACTGCGACAAGGACGCTTTTGTCTTTTCGTAATGATCTCCTTTATGATCGGTATGCTCATCACCCATAAAAATATCAACGCCTGTTACTTTCTTAAAGTAATTAGAAAAAACGACCGAGGAATATCCAAATTCCACCCCAAACTCAATACAACTATCGCGGCCAATATTGAATCGCTTCAAAATATCTTCAATAATCAACTCCAAGCCTGCCCAAGCTGTTACTACCTCAAGCATCATTTCAGGTTTAACCTTGTTCGATGGAACATAGGTTTCTATTGGAAGATTTTTATGTAGTTTATATTTTTTGAATTTCGATCTTAAGCCCATAATTGTTATTGTATCTTTGGCAAAAGTAAGTAAAAAAGCCTTAGTGTAATTTTCGTATTTATGAAGGATGTCGCCGTTATCCTTATCAACTATAACACCTCAAAATTCACGTTGGAATGTGTTTCTACTGTGGTGGAAATGACTTCGGAAGACATTTCGTACGAGATCATCGTGGTTGATAATAACTCGGAGCTTTCAGACTATAAAAATCTTAAAGAAAACTTTCCGGAAGCAGGAAACATAAGTCTTTATCGCAGTGACCTCAACACCGGGTTTGGTGGTGGAAACATGTTTGGTGCTCAGTTTGCAAATGCCAAATACTGCCTTTTCCTCAACAACGACGCAATGTTGCAAAACGATTGTCTTTCCATTTTGTACAGCTTTATGGAGGATAAACCGGGTGTTGGAGTGAGTACCGCGCAGAATTACAACGAACACAACGAATTGGTCCCATCTTTCGACCATAATAAAGGTCTAAGACGATTACTCTTCGGAAGGAGTTTTCTCGAAAATCGTGATTCTAAAAAATATCCAAAACGAAAACATGAATATGCTAATCCGTTGGAGGTAAATTGGGTGAATGGAGCTTTTCTTTTTTTTAAGAGTGAAGCTTTCGAAAAAATAGGCGGATTCGACACAAATATCTTTCTGTATTGGGAGGAAATGGATCTATGCCATCGCCTAAGGGAGCATGGTTATAGCAGTGTGTTAGTTCCTGAAGCTAAAATCTTACACTATCAGGGCGTGAGTATTGGTTCTTCAAAGCCTATCGATAAAGAAGCTTATATTTCTTATTTATATGTGCTTCGGAAAAACCATAGTTATTTCAAATATCTGCTTATACGAGTTTATCTGGTCTTAGTAATCCTTCTGAAACCAAAGAAATGGTATTTGCTTTCGGTACTTCTGAAACCAAACCCTTCCGAAGCATCTCTAAAACATAAACAACAAATTAGAACTCTACATGCGAACTGAAATTGAAAACGCACTAACCGTATTAAAAAGAGGCGGAATTATTCTATATCCAACCGACACCGTTTGGGGAATAGGCTGTGATGCCACGCATCCGGGAGCGATTGAAAAAGTGTATGCCTTAAAAAAACGCATCAACGATAAATCTCTAATCTGTTTGGTTAGCGACTTGAATATGTTAGAAGAGCATGTAGAAAAGGTGCCAAAAGCCGCCTACGATGTACTAAAATTCTCGGATTATCCTACAACCATCGTATACGACGATCCCATTCGTATTTCAGAAACCTTGATTGCTGCCGATAATTCCCTTGCCATTAGAATTGTGGAAGACCAGTTTTGCCAAAAATTAATACGAAAACTTCATAGACCTATTGTATCGACTTCAGCAAATATCAGCGGCGAAAAAACACCTCAAAACTTTGAAGAAATTAGTCAAGAGATTTTGGATGGCGTGGACTATGTCGTAAATTTGCAGCGCGATAAAAAAGCCTCAAAACCTTCAACTATCATCAAAATCAAAAATGATGGAACAGTGAAGGTGATACGGGAATAAAAACCAATATATGTCGCGTATTTCAGTTTGAAAAAAGAATATTAAATGCAAAACCGAAAAATGTAAAATATTAAAGTAGACTACAAGAATGTCTTATACATTTTACATTTATTATTTAGCGTTTTAAATTTAAAAAAATAGCATACAAAATAATGCCAAAGCACAACTTAAAAAACGCCTTACAGCATCCCGTCTTTAATACCATTTCTAAAGCCACTTCCAATTTACAATTAGAAAGCTACGTTATTGGTGGTTTTGTTCGTGATTATATTTTAAAAAGAGGTGATGCAAAGGACATAGATATAGTTGCCGTTGGCAGTGGTATAGCTTTGGCAGAGGAAGTTTCAAATTTATTACCCGCCAAACCAAAAGTATCCGTTTTTAAAAATTATGGCACAGCTATGCTAAAAACGGCAGGAGTTGAGCTCGAATTTGTTGGCGCCCGCAAAGAATCCTATACCGAAGACAGTAGGAATCCAGCCGTTGAAAATGGAACCCTGGAAGACGACCAAAATCGACGTGATTTTACAATTAATGCGCTTGCTATTAGTGTTAATGACGCCACTTTTGGCGACCTACTCGATCCCTTCGATGGTTTAAAGGATATTGAAAACAAGATCATTCGTACTCCATTAGATCCTGATATCACTTATAGCGATGACCCCTTGCGCATGATGAGGGCTATTAGATTTGCCTCTCAACTTGATTTTACGATAGAAAAGGAATCTTTGGAAGCTATCACCAAAAATGCGGATCGTATCAAAATCATTTCGAAAGAACGAATAGTTGATGAACTGCATAAGATTCTAGCTTCAGAAATACCTTCAAAAGGATTTGGACTCCTCCATAAAACAGGGTTACTGCCGTTTATCTTACCCGAATTGATCGCCTTGCAAGGAATAGATGAGAAAGATGGTCAGCGACACAAAGACAATTTTTGGCATACTTTGGAAGTGGTAGACAACATTTCCCAAATGACCAACGACCTTTGGCTTCGTTGGGCCGCTTTATTACACGATATTGGGAAAGCTCCAACTAAGCGATTTGATAAAAAAATTGGATGGACATTTCACGGACATGAATTCGTAGGCTCCAAAATGGTGTACAAGCTATTTAAACGTCTCAAAATGCCACTTAATGAAAAGATGAAGTTCGTACAGAAAATGGTATTGATGAGCTCCCGTCCTATTGTTTTAGCTTCGGAAGTAACCGACAGCGCGGTTCGAAGGTTGGTTTTCGATGCAGGAGAAAATGTAGAGGACCTTATGACGCTGTGTGAAGCGGATATCACGACTAAGAATCCGAAGAAGTTTAAAAAATACCATAATAACTTTCAACTAGTACGCGACAAGATTGTAGAAGTAGAAGAGCGGGATCATGTTCGTAATTTTCAGCCTCCGGTAAGTGGTGAAGAAATCATGAAAACATTTGATTTAAAGCCTTCTCGTGAAATCGGACTTATAAAAGATGCGATTAAAGAAGCTATTCTTGAAGGAGAAATTCCTAACGAATATGAGGCGGCGAAGGTATTTATGTTGAAGAAAGGTAAATCTTTGGGATTGAAGGAAGGATCAAAGTAAGAGAGTTACAAAGCATCAAGATGTCCCCTCGAGCGCAGTCGAGAGGTCAATAGTACTAAAATGAGGAGGTCTCGACTGCGCTCGACCAGACATTGAACATGCGACAGAACAAAAAAGTAATTTACTGGCTTTTAACAGGATGCGCCCTTATCTTTATTATGGTGGTCGTTGGAGGCATCACTAGATTAACGCATTCGGGATTATCGATTTCTAATTACAAACTTTTATCCGGTACGATTCCACCCATGAATGATGTGGAATGGAATGAGGCATTCGATCTTTACAAACAGTACCCTGAATATCAGAAACTCAATAATCATTTCAACTTAGCAGATTTTAAAGACATATATTTTTGGGAATGGATACACCGTGTGATTGGGCGTTTTATCGGCTTGGTATTTTTTATTCCTTTCCTTTATTTTCTTCTGAAAAAGCAGCTTTCAAAAGAAACAGTTAAGAAATGTCTGCTACTATTATTTCTTGGTGGATTTCAGGGTTTTCTAGGATGGTATATGGTAAAAAGCGGCCTGGTTGATAACCCGGATGTAAGCCATTATCGCCTGGCAATGCATTTAACCACAGCCTTTATCACCTTTGCTTATACTCTATGGGTAGCGTTGGATCTCTGGTTTCCGAAGAAAAAAGAAATCAATATTGGCTTTCGAAATCTAATAAGAATAGGACTGGCCCTTTTAATCCTTCAGATTATTTGGGGAGCTTTTGTCGCTGGCTTAGATGCCGGATGGATTCATAATCATTGGCCTTTAATGAACGATGGAAAATTAATTCATGAAACCGTAACAATAGAACAAAGCCCCGTCTGGAAAAACTTTGTAGAAGGCAAGAGCGGGGTTCAATTCGTTCATCGCTATATGGCTTACGTTGTAGTAGCAATCATAGGACTTATTTGGTACAAGGCGAGAAAATTAACGCTTACCATTCCGCAGAAAAACGGGATAAATGTACTTTTGGTTTTGGTGTTAGTTCAATTTATTTTGGGCGTTTTTACCCTTGTTTTACAGGTCCCGGTAGTCTTGGGAGTATTACACCAAGTCGTGGCCTTCTTTTTATTAGCAGCAATGACTTTCACATTGCATAGATTTAGTAAGTAAAACCTTATTAGAATTTAAAATTCATGCAAATACTTTAAATCCAGATCCGTTTGAAATGACGACATTGAAAATTGATAGTTGAAAATTGAACATTGAGTATATGCCATTTTTTAACTATTCCCTTTAGAAATTGTAGTTTCTTATAAACCAAAAACAATATCTTTGTACCCTTAAATTTTATTAGATGATTTACCGTTTTAGAGTAATTCTGGATGCCCAGGAAGACGTTATTCGCGACATAGAAATTGAACAAACAGCTACCCTTGAGGAGTTTCACAATGTCATTATACAGGCCTTTGGATTTGAAGGTCAGGAAATGGCTTCTTTTTACACCAGTAATGAGATGTGGGAGCAGGATGAGGAGATCGCACTTTTTGATATGAGTGAAAAGCCCGGTTCTCAACGAATTATGGACAGCACCCGCATTGAAGATGTAGTTTCAAAAGACGAAACCAGACTCATTTATATATACGATTTTCTTACCATGTGGACCTTTTTAGTAGAACTCGCGGAGATCGCAGACTATGAAACTGGCATGACCTATCCTAATTTGATGTTTGCACATGGATTGATTCCACATGATACACCTCATAAAGAATTTGTTGCTGACAAAGATGAGTTCGACGATGACGATGACGACGATCCTTTCAATGATGATTTCGGACTAGATGCTGAAGATTACGATAATCTCGATTTCGATGAAAACTGGAATTAACTATCGGCGGTAAAATAGTACTACTGTCACTTCGAGTGATTTTAAAAGACTAACAGGAGTTTAAAATAGTATCGAGAAGAGGCTGTAAGCAAAAATCTAATAATCCAAAATACTAATAATCCAACAATCTTATACCCCTCAAATGATCAACTTATATTCTGCTCACATTGCATCCTTATCCATTCATCGCGTTGGAAATAAAAGCAAAAATGAACCTGTATTACTTTCCGAAGAAACCTATAAAACAGACGATGAGATAACTCCTTTGTTGAAGGAATTCTTTCTGAAACCTTTTAGAGATAAGGAAGAAAATTACTTTCAATTTGCAAACGAGGTGGATGTAGAGTTTAATGAGATTTACAAGATTTCTTCCGAAATATTTGCAAATCCGGAGAGCATTCACGAACAAAGTAAAAAGATCACTAAATATCTTTACGACCAATCCATGCACCCTCATATAAAAAGTGGTGAGGTATATGTTGCCTATTTTGAAGGCCTTCAATTGGACAACGAAAAAGTAAATGGAATAGGGATCTTCAAATCGGAATTAAAACAGGATTTCCTCAAGTTTTCTGAAAAGGAGAATCAGTTAGAAGCCTATTTACAACAAGGTGTTAACCTAAATAAACTAGATAAAGGCTGTTTGATCTTTGATGTTAAAAAAGAAGAAGGATATAAAATATTATCTGTAGATAGCAATAGATACGACACTCGTTACTGGATAGAGAGCTTTTTGGGTGTTGATCCATGTGAAGACGACAATTTTAAAACAAAAAAATATCTTAAGTTTTGTCAGGATTTCGCCAAGGATGTTGTTCTTCCTGCTGAAGACAAAAAACAAGAGGTATTATTTATGAACAGGGCAGTAAACCACTTTGCCAAGAATGATAATTTCGAGGAAACTGCTTTTGTAAATGATGTCATCGACAATCCGGACCTCATCCCTGAATTTAGGAATTACAAGAGTGAAAAGGCTCCAAAATATAGCATTGAAGACCTTACCACCTTCCCAATTGCAAATACCGCGGTAACCGCAGCCAGAAAAAAAATAAAGAACGTTATTAATCTGGATACTCACATTCAAATCAAATTAGACTTTATCAATCCTGAAAGTGCCGAACGCTTCGTAGAAAAAGGTTGGGATGAAGAAAAACAGATGTATTACTATTTGGTGTATTTCAATAAGGAGGAGAAATCTTAGTATTCAGTAATTACTAAAATAAGTTTGCTTTTTGTCACTTCGAGTGATTTTAAAAGGACTGAAAGGAGTTTTGAAATAATATCGAGAAGAGACGGTGAGCAGTGAGCAGTGAGCAGTGAGCAGTGAGCAGTGAGCAGTGAGCAGTGAGCAGTGAGCAGTGAGCAGTGAGCAGTGAGCAGTGAGCAAAAATAAAATTTTAAGATTAGCTTTTCAACTTTGAAACTTTGCTACTTTGAGACTCTACCACTTTGAAGCTACATTTATTTTCACTCCATTTCATTACGATTTGTAACAAAATCCTAAGTGATTCGTCATACTTACAACTCAACTCCAAAAAACCAATTTGTGAACACTATCCTCACGATTAACAATCTTACAAAGAAATTCGGATCCATTACCGCTGTAAATAATCTTTCCTTTTCAATTGAAAAAGGCAATGTTTATGGGATATTAGGTCCTAACGGAAGCGGTAAATCTACCACTCTGGGAATTGTGCTTAATGTGGTCAATAGAACTTCCGGTGATTTTCACTGGTTTGATGGCTCAGGTACTACTCACGAAGCATTGAAAAAAGTAGGTGCTATTATCGAACGACCGAACTTCTACCCATATATGACCGCCGCCAAGAATTTGGAATTGGTTTGTAAAATAAAAGGTGTTGCGTCAGATAAAGTTCATGAGAAACTAGATGTTGTTGGTTTATTAGATAGAAAAGATAGCAAATTCAGTACTTTTTCTTTAGGTATGAAGCAGCGTTTGGCAATCGCTTCGGCTTTGTTAAACGATCCGGAAATTCTTATTCTCGATGAACCTACTAACGGACTTGACCCGCAAGGAATTCATCAGATACGTGAGATCATTAAAAAAATTGCTTCAGAAGGAACTACAATCTTGCTCGCTTCTCACCTCTTGGATGAAGTTGAAAAAGTATGTACTCATGTGGTTATTCTTCGGAAAGGAGAGAGTTTATATACGGGAAGTGTTGATGGAATGAATGCCAGTCATGGTTTTCTAACATTGAGAAGCCAGGATATGAGTGCGCTTAAGGGGGCTCTTGAAGGCAACAAAGCTTTTGGCACTATAAAAACCGAAGGAGATTCGCTAATCGTTTATTTGAACGAGCCAATGGATGCTTCCGAAGTGAATAAAATGCTAACCGACAAAGGAATCTTTCTCTCGCATCTTGTAAAACGGAAAGAAAGCCTTGAAGAACAATTCCTTGAACTTACCAAAAATAAATAAAAAATGCTGCGACTTCTCAACATAGAACTACAAAAAATACGGCATAACAAAGCGGCAAAGGTCATTTCGATCGTTTATTTTGTACTAATTACTTTTATCGCATTAATTGCCTCCATTGAGTTTAGCTTCGGAAGTGTAAACTTTAGAGTGGCCGATCAGGGAATCTTTAATTTCCCTTTTATATGGCATTTCAACAGTTTTATGGCTGCAATCCTGAAAATATTTCTCGCTATTGTGATTGTATCCATGATGTCTAATGAGTACAGTTATCGCACCTTAAAACAAAACTTAATTGACGGACTTAGTAAGCAGGAATTTGTTATCTCAAAATTTCTTACCGTCGTATTATTTGCAGTAATATCGACCGTTTTCCTTTTTATTGTCTCAATGATCCTCGGATTAAGTTTTTCAGATTATACCGAAATAGGAATCATTTTTAGCGATATGGAGTATCTGTTGGCTTATTTTATCAAATTAGTCGCCTTCTTCTCCTTTTGCTTGTTCTTAGGGGTGTTAGTAAAAAGATCGGCATTTGCACTTGGCTTTTTAATCATCTGGTTCATTTTCGAAAAGATAGTTTACGGTCTGCTAAAATGGGAGCTTTTCAAAGGCACTAATATTGCCGACAACCTTACGCAGTTTTTCCCTTTGGAAGCCATGTCGAACCTCATCAAAGAACCTTTCTCACGCTTGGGGGCCGTACAATCTGCCGCGAATCAGTTGGGGGAAGGATTCACTAAAAGCTATGATGTCGAATGGCACACCATTCTTATCACTCTAGTTTGGACCGCCCTGTTTGTTTACTGGTCGTATGTTATCTTAAAACGTCGAGATTTATAAGCCGCAAATTTTCTAAAATTCATCTAAATTCAGCAGCTTAAGATTGTGTATATTTAGCCTACAATCGGTTGTGATGCTGTTTTTAAGAAAAATTCTACTCTTACTACTTTGCCTATCCCCTGTTCTTAGCTTAGCACAGGAAATTGAATTATTTCAGCAGTTTAATGGTCGCTACGATTATCTTTCCTTCGGAAACACCCTCAATCTTGTAGAAAATTCGGGAGGTACTACTTCTTGCGAAATTCTAACAGAAAGCAGCGCCGAATTAGCACTACTGCCCGGACAGACACTTGTAGCCGCTTATCTGTATTGGGCCGGAGTGGGAGATGGAGACTTGGAAGTTAAACTCAACGATACTAATATAATCGCAACGCGCAATTTTACAACCACTTTTAGCGGTTTAAGTTATTTTGCTGCTTATGCGGATGTGACTTCCATTATTGCAAATTTTGGAAGCGCCAACTACACACTTTCGGACTTAGATTTAAGTGATATTTTATCGGCATACTGTTCAAATCGGACTAATTTTGGAGGATGGGCAATTAACGTGGTCTACGAAGATGCTTCACTCACGCTCAATCAGCTCACCATTTTCGACGGACTTGAAAATGTCTCTTCCACGACAAATGAAATCAGTATCATACTCGAAAATTTAAACGTTTTGGATAATTCAGGAGCCAAAGTTGGATTTCTAGCCTGGGAAGGGGATGAAAATATCGCAGTATCCGAATCGCTTTTATTCAATGGGAATGTTATTAGCAATCCGCCTCTAAATCCAGCCGATAATGCCTTTAACGGCACGAATAGCTTCACCAATAGCAGTGAACTTTACAATATGGACATGGATTTCTACTTCATCGAAAACAATATTAATCCCGGGGATACTTCGGCGGTTATTACGCTTAGGTCTGGTCAGGATTTTGTGATGATTAACAATATTATTACGGTACTAAATACCGAATTACCAGATGCGACTATCCAAATTGATAATGTAGCTGGCGGAACAGAATGTGGTAACCGGGAAATTGAAGTTGATTACACAGTTTATAATATAAATGCGACCGATGAACTACCCGGGAATACTGCGATTGCGTTCTATGCAAATAATACACTTGTCGGTCAATCAGCAACTTCTGCTATATTACCTATTGATGGTTCCGAAAGTGGCACAATAGTACTTGATATTCCGTTGGGTGTTTCTCCCGATTTCCTTCTGAAAGCTGTGGTGGATGATGATGGCTTCGGAAATGGAAGCGTTAATGAAATCAACGAAACAAATAATGATTTTGAAATCGAATTCCATCTGAAGGTCTTTCCGGAAATTATCGGCTTGCAGAATTTGGAGCTTTGTGATGTACTCGGCATAGAACTTTTCGACCTTTCCGAAGCTACCGCACAAATCGATCCACTAAACGCTATTTCTTACCATCTTTCAGAAGCTGATGCAAATAGCAATCTTAATCCTATTGTGAATCCCCAATCATTTCAGAATACAACAAATCCGCAGACGATATGGATACGAGTTTCAAATCCAGATTGTTTTGTGATAGATAGTTATTCCATCGAGGTAATTGTATGTGCCTTGCCCGATGCTACCATTGTAATCGAAGATAATTTGTTCGCCTGTAGAAGCCGGCCGTTATCGGTCCCATATACAGTTTACAATACAGATGGAACCGCAATATTGCCAGCCAATACGCCACTGGCATTTTATGTTGAAGATTTATTATTGGGTCAATCTCATACCCAGAATAACATCCCGATTGGTGGAAGTGAAAGCGGTAGTATTGAACTAATTCTCCCCGACTCAACACCAGATACATTTACAATTAAAGCCACGGCCGACGATGTAGGGAACGGCACAGGAATCATTTTCGAATTGAATGATGAGAATAATTCTTTCGAAATAACCACCAGTTTTGGATCCATCCCTCCTATTCCGTCACTTCCAGATTTGCTGGAATGTAATAAAGGGAACCAAACCTCTATCTTTGATCTCACGGCTTTAGAAGAACTAATTTCAGAAGAAAACAGTGATATCATTTCATTTTTTACAACGCTGGAAGACGCAATAGGAAATTCGAATGAAATTCAAGACCCTGAACATTTTGAAAGTACCGCAAACCCGCAAACGATCTTTGTCCGATTAGAAAACGAGATTTGCTTCACAACAGCTTCATTTTTATTAAAAACAGAAAATTGCCCGCCTATTATTTACGATGGGGTTTCGCCAAATAACGATGGTAGTAACGATGTTTTTATAATTGAACAATTGCTGGACGTTTATGAAAATTTCGAGCTTTTTATCTATAGCCGAGACGGCAATTTAATTTACAAAGGTGGAAATGAAGATGGTTTTTGGAATGCAATCCCAAATACCGGGCTACTTTACCGCGATTCTTTAGTGCCCGTCGGAACTTATTATTATGCGCTTATACTAAATGACCCTCAATTCCCTGAGCCATTTACCGGTTTTATTTATGTGAATTATTAAAGAATTAAAGTCCAAAAACTGCCATAAAATTTCCAAACAACACGAATAGATTTACAGCGTTGTTTATGGTCTAGTGTCATCATATTAAACTTTCTTTCTGAAATCTAGTCCAATTGTCATGATACGATATTGTTTGATCTTAATAATTATCCTTTTTATAAGCTGCAATAAAGAAGAGGGCACTGCTCAGGAAACTCCACCTCAGCCTTCAATGTATTTTCCACCTCTCTCCGGAAATGTGTGGGAAACGACAACGCCGGAAAGTCTTAATTGGAATATTTCCGAAGCTGATACTTTATATGATTATTTGGAGACCAGAGGTACACGAGCGTTCATTATTCTAAAGGATGGAAAAATTGTTATAGAAAAATACTGGGGAAATGACATTCAAAATACAAGTCCTTTCACTCAAGACTCTAATTGGTATTGGGCTTCAGCTGGCAAAACCCTCACTGCCTTACTTGTTGGAATCGCGCAAGAAGAAGGTATTTTGAACATAAATAATAAGACTTCAGATTATCTTGGTTTAAACTGGACCAGCCTGCCTTCAGAAAAAGAAGAACTTATTTTAATAAAACATCAACTTACAATGACTACCGGGCTTAATTATGATGTGGCGAGTCTCGATTGTACCGATTCGTCCTGCCTTGAATATGGAACCGATGCCGGCCAACAATGGTATTACCATAATGCTCCGTATACACTGCTGGAACAAGTCGTGAGTAATGCTTCTGGTATGACTTACAATAATTTCACTGATGAAAAGGTTGAGAATAAAATCGGGATGTCCGGAAGTTGGGTTACGCTTGGTTATAATAACGTGTATTGGAGTACTCCAAGAGATGCTGCGCGATACGGCTTGCTGTTACTAAACAATGGGGTTTGGGACGAAACTACTGTTTTAGCCGACACTAGTTATGTAGATGCAATGACTAACTCATCCCAAGCGTTGAATCCTTCCTATGGTTATCTAACGTGGCTGAACGGCAAATCTTCAATTCGATTACCAGGATTTAATCTTTCCTTCAATACATCTTTGTCACTTAATGCACCTTCCGATATGTATGCTGCGATGGGGAAAAATGGTCAATTTATAAATGTGGTCCCTTCAGAAAATATGGTCGTAATTAGAATGGGGGAAGCTCCTGATAATGACTTAGTTCCAATCGAGTTTCATGATGAAATGTGGGGGCTAATCAATAATTTGACCAATTAGATATTTTTTTAGCTAGATTTGTTTCGCTAAGAAAATCTAAAATTAAATGAAAAAAGTTCTACCCCTATTACTTTTGTTGCTCTCCTATTGTCTAAATGCGCAAACCGAAGAAAAATCCAAATCATTTCCGAATGAAAATAGTGCATATCTAACTTTCGATTTAACGACAATTGTTAGCCCATTTGCACCAAGATACCGTCTTGGTTATATTCAGTCCATTAACAAAAATTGGCGAATTGGAGTTGATCTGGGTTACGGACAAGAAAATATTATATTTAATACGTCAAACAGCAACTCTAGAATGGACAATTACAGTCTTTTCGAAATTCGGTCTGAAATCTATCATATATTCAACCCTAGCAAACGTTTAAATCATTATATATCTGGAGAGCTCTATTATATATATCATGAAGAGGATTTTTATAATACTCATTACCACCTGGATGCAAGAGACGAGCAAGTTTTTTTTGATGAAGCACATTTTATAAGAGAAAAAATTGGCTTTAATCTTAAATACGGAGCGATGTTTCCCTTTGGTGAAAAGGTTGGTATGAATGTCTACATTGGAATTGGACCAAGATTAAAGAATATTACATATAAGGATGTTGTTAATCCTAGTGTTCAAAATGATTATGATGATCATGATTGGTTTTCAGAACGTAGAACAGAGGGTTCAAGATTTGGTGTTAGCACTACTTTGGGAGTCAAGTTCTTCTATAGAATTAATTGATTCTGAAGGAATACCTACTTCATTTCGACTACCTTATTTCATGATTTTTAAGTATTTTTGATTTTAGCTTCGGAAAGAAATGAAATTCAAATTAAAGTCAGATTTTACACCTACAGGCGATCAACCGGAAGCCATAAAATCTCTGGTAAACGGAATTAATTCCGAAGAGAAATACCAAACGCTACTTGGAGTCACCGGAAGTGGAAAGACATTTACAGTTGCCAATGTAATAGAAAGTGTTCAAAAACCTACCTTGGTGCTTGCTCACAACAAAACTCTGGCAGCTCAATTATACACTGAATTCAAGAATTTATTCCCCGAAAATGCCGTTGAATATTTTGTTTCCTATTACGATTATTATCAGCCGGAAGCCTTTATTCCTTCCAGTGGAACGTATATAGAAAAAGATCTCTCTATTAATGAAGAGATTGAAGTGATGCGATTGAGTACAACCTCTTCCCTACTATCCGGAAGACGAGATGTGATTGTTGTTTCTTCTGTTTCCTGTTTATACGGTATTGGGAATCCAGCGGAGTTTCAAAAAAATGTGATTGATTTAAGATCCGGACAGACACTTTCAAGAACAAAATTATTGCATCGCTTAGTGCAAAGTTTGTATTCGAGAACTGAAGCTGAGTTTAGTCACGGTCGTTTCAGAATAAAAGGAGATACCGTCGATGTATTTCCGGGATATGCAGATCACGCCTTTAGAATACACTTTTTTGGAGATGAAATTGAAGAAATCGAAGCCTTTGATCCACAGAACAACGAAGTCATTGAGAAATACGACCGACTTAATATCTATCCGGCGAATATGTTTGTTACCTCTCCTGACGTGCTACAAGGTGCGATTCGGGAAATTCAGGATGATTTGGTAAAACAATTGGAATATTTCAAAGACATTGGAAAGCATTTGGAAGCAAAGCGACTTGATGAACGCACGAATTTTGATTTGGAAATGATTCGGGAGCTGGGATATTGTAGTGGCATCGAAAACTATTCAAGATATCTGGATCAAAGATTACCTGGCACTCGTCCATTCTGTTTATTAGACTTCTTTCCAGATGATTATTTAATGATCGTGGATGAAAGTCATGTATCGATTCCGCAGGTTAGTGCGATGTACGGCGGTGACCGTTCACGAAAAGAAAATCTTGTAGAGTATGGCTTCCGATTACCAGCTGCCATGGACAACCGACCTTTAAAATTTGAAGAATTCGAGGCGCTTCAGAATCAGGTGATCTATGTTAGTGCAACTCCTGCCGATTATGAACTTGCTAAAAGTGACGGCGTTTTTGTGGAGCAAGTTATCCGTCCTACCGGCCTTTTGGATCCTCCCATCGAAGTGCGTCCAAGTTTGAATCAGATAGACGACCTCTTAGAAGAAATACATCTTAGAATTGAAAAAGACGAACGTATTTTGGTAACTACTTTAACCAAAAGAATGGCAGAGGAACTTACTAAATATCTGGAACGAGTACAAGTGCGATGTCGCTATATTCACAGTGATGTGGATACTCTGGAGCGTGTTGAAATTATGCAGGATCTACGATTAGGGCTTTTCGATGTACTTGTAGGAGTAAACTTATTAAGAGAAGGTCTTGATCTTCCTGAAGTTTCACTGGTCGCGATTCTCGATGCTGATAAAGAAGGTTTTCTTAGAAGTGAAAGATCACTGACGCAAACAGTAGGAAGGGCAGCGAGAAATCTAAACGGAAAAGCGATTATGTATGCGGACAAGATTACGAGAAGTATGCAAATTACGATGGACAAAACAGATTATCGTCGATCGAAGCAAATGGAATACAATGAGGCTAATAATATAACCCCTACAGCGATAAAGAAGTCCTTTGAAAATGCACTCACAAAATCCAAGCAAGAAGCATATATGTTTGAAAATGCGGAGAGCTTAGCAGCTGAAAATGAAGCAGAGTACTTAACCAAGGCTCAAATTGAAAAGAAAATACGTGATACAAGAAAGGCGATGGAAAAATCGGCAAAAGATCTTGACTTCCTAATGGCTGCGAAATTACGTGATAAGATACATATTTATCAAAAGCAGTTGGAAGAAGTTAAGCAATAAGCCTTAAGTGAGACCGTTATGAAGCCTGAATTTGGTATTAAAACAAACTTTACAATGACCTTAACACAGCTTCTTATTGCTATTTTGTACTTTCCATTTTGTATGATTGCACAAGAAGATATTTCCTTAAATAATAAATCCATTCCCGAAAACATTTACAAGGAAGCTATTACCGCACTTTCTTTTTATCCAGAATTAAAAGATGCTGAAATCTCTTTTAAATTTAAGGAAAACATTAAAAAGTCTACCATGCAAGCTCAACCAACATGGACTAGTTTTTTTAAGGGAAGAAAGAACAGAAGTTATATCATTTTAATTAGTCAGCAGATACAGATAGATGGTGAAAGTTTTACCATAGAAGATATTCCCGGCGATGTACTTATAGGGTGGCTTGGTCACGAGCTGGGTCACGTTATGGACTATAGAGACCGTTCCAACGTAGGGATGCTAATTTTCGGCATTAAATATTTATACTCCGGAAGCCATATTCAGGAAGTAGAACGTGCTGCGGATACATACGCTATTGCTCATGGAATGGGAGATTATATACTTCAAACCAAGAATTTCATTTTAGACCACGCTCATATTTCAGAAAAATACAAAGAACGTTTAAGAAGATTATATATGTCGCCTGAAGAAGTGATGCATTTAATTAATGAAGGATCTACCGGGGATTAAAGTGATTTCACAAAGGCTTCCCACTCGGTAAATTTATCCTCTTTCATTACTCGCGCCATTTTAACCTGTCCGCCTTTCTTTTTGTTACGTGCATTCCATTCATAAAAAACATCGGCTGCAACCGTATGAACAATCACTCCCTTTAAGGCTTTATTTCTAGCAACTTTGTAATTCTTATTTGCCTCTTGTAGCGCTTTATCTAGTGCTTCGGAAAGCTTTTTAGGTTCAATAGTTGCATCAGTACCTAAGTACCAACTATGATAAAACTCATTATCTATTTCCACAGCGGCAACTGTAAATTCGGGAATTTCTATATCAAATTGCTGCTCTAACTCTCTAAGCGCAACGTCCATTTTATTAACAGACAACTGCGATCCAACTACATTTAAGAAAAATTTCGTCCGACCCGTAATAACGATTTCGGCTCTGTCTACATCGGTAAATGCGACAGTATCTCCAATTAGGTAACGCCAGGTTCCCGAAACTGTACTAATAATAAGCACATAATCTGTATCTTTTTTTACTTCGGAAAGTGTTAATACCGGAGCTTCCTGATCTAAAGAACCATCTTCTTTAATGTACTCAGGTTTAAAAGGAACGAATTCGAAATATATACCATTATCGGTAACCAACTTCATAGCTGTAGTTTCTGGTCTCGATTGAAAGGCTATAAATCCTTCCGAAGCCAAATAGGTATCAATTACGGTTATGGGTTTTGAAAGTAGCAGATTAAAACTTTTTTCATAGGGTTGGAAGGCAACACCACCACTGGTAAACACTTGTAAGTTTGGCCAGATGTCGTGAATTGTTTTTAAATTATGATGCGCAATTACTTTTTTCATCATAAGTTCCATCCAGGAGGGAATACCACTTAAAGCTCCAATATCCCAGTTCTTAGCGCGTTCTGCGATTGTTTGTACACGTTCATCCCAATCATCTATCTTCGCAACATCGGTACCGGGCTTGTAATAACCAGAGAACCAGAAAGGAATATTGCTAGCAGATATTCCACTTATCTCACCTTCGAGAAATTCCCCTCGTTCGGTGAGGTCTGTTGAACTTCCCAGCATCATGATCTCTTTTTCAAAAAAATCGGCTGGCAGATCAAAATTTGTCAAGGCTCCAACTTGCTTAATGCCAGCTGCCCGAATAGCATCGATCATAGCCTCGGTTACAGGAATTCGTTTACTTGTTTTTCCAGTAGTTCCACTACTCAATGCGAAGTAAGCGGGTTTTCCCGGCCATGTAATATCTTCATGACCATCGATCACTCTATCCCACCATTCGGACTTCATAAGATCATAATCGTGATAAGGGATTGCATCGGAGAAAGCCTTTGTCATATCTTCAGCTTCTAATATCTTTTTGAATCCGTAATACTTTCCGAAGGAAGTCTCTTTAGCCTTAGTCAATAAATCCTTAAGAACTTCTTTTTGTGCCTCCACCGGGGAAGTTTCTGAAACTAAAGAGTCGCGCAGATCAATAGCTGCTTTTATGATAGTACCTAATATCGCCATGTAAAAAATTTTAAGCTTAAAAATACAAATTTGTGTAAGCCATAGTGTGCACTTTAAAGGAAGTTTAACCTTTTTTAAAGTTGGAGAACATATAGTATCTTTGTCGCCTATGACAAATCATCCTGATTCTACCCGATTAAATAAAGCAATTAGCGACAGTGGTTACTGTTCGCGTAGACAGGCTGACGTTCTTATTGAAAAAGGCAAAGTAACCGTGAATGGGGTGCCTCAGACACTAGGAGATCGTGTGATGCCAGGAGATGAGATTCATGTTGATGGTAAACTGATTACCGAAAATAATAATCTGGTTTATATTGCATTAAATAAACCTGTTGGAATCACCTGCACAACCGATAAAAGGGTCGATGGAAATGTTGTTGATTTCATTGGTCATAAAGAAAGGATTTTCCATGTGGGCCGATTAGATAAACCCAGTGAAGGGCTTTTGATAATGACAAATGATGGTGATATTGTGAATAAGATTTTACGCGCCGGAAACAAACATGAAAAAGAATACATCGTAAGAGTAGATCGTCCCATAACTGATGATTTTATTTATAAGATGAGTAATGGCGTACCTCTTAATGAACTGGAAGTCACTACTAAAAAATGTGAAGTAGAACGATTAAGTCGTTTCGTGTTTAAAATTATACTTGTACAAGGTCTTAATCGGCAGATACGTCGTATGTGTGAATATTTAGAATACGAGGTTGTGAGTCTCAAAAGAATTCGAATAATGAATGTTTCTTTAGGTGATCTTCCTGTAGGTAAATGGCGGGATTTAACAATAAAGGAACTGGAAGGATTAAGATCTTCGGTGGTTTCTTCAGACAATGCTCCTGCGGCAGTTAAGGATTTAAAATTTACTGGTCGCCGACGCAGACCCTAGAAGATTATTTTGGGAAAACCTTATAAAAAAATAGATCACGTGCCGATTGAGTAACACGTGACCATTTTCAACTAACTAACCAAATTAAATTCCAATTATGAAATTTCTCAACCATTCTCTTCAATATATTTCTCTGCTATTGGGGATTGTACTCAAATAGCATAAATCAATAAATCTGAAGAACTTAATGCAGGGAATTGATATATCTCTTCAAGCAGATTAAACTTGTAATATTTTATAAAGCAAAATTCGGAAAACTTTACCGATTTGTTCGTGTGTGTTACATTAAAATTAACACATAAATTCGGTATTTCACCTTTAATGTTAAGCTTTTTAACGAAAATACAAATGCTGAATTTCATTAATTCTATTTGCGCGCTCTAATTAATTTTAAAACTACCTGTTTATTAAAATTTTACCTGTTTATAAAGTGATCATAAATTTGGTAAAATCTTCTTTTATTAATTGTTTCCAAAAATAATTTCATTTAAAATATTCATACCTTTAAAAGAAAATATGATTCAATTTAGCTTATGAAGTACATATACTTTAAGTTTCTCACTTTTTACAACCTCATAAAAAGCAACATAATTTTTTTCCCTGCTTTATTTGCGATTGGCGGATTTAATTTTGCTTTTTTAATGATATATCTCGAAAGTAAGGGATTATCGAATGAACTTCTGAATAGAGTACCACAATTGCTTGTTGAAAATGGAGATACAGCACTCACAATTATAAGTGCTTGTTTGGGTGGGTTAATTTCACTAATGGTATTTAGTTTCTCTATGGTGATGCTGTTATTGAGCCAGGCCTCTAGTAATTTCTCTCCCCGCCTATTACCTGGATTGATTTCAGATAAAAGACATCAGGTAATTCTAGGAATATACTTAGGAACAATCATTTACAACATCTTTACTCTTTTTTCCATAGAACCCGGCGGTGAAAAATATTCCTTACCCGGAACTTCGGTGTTGCTTGCGATTATTTTCACTATTATATGTTTAATTGCCTTCATATATTTTATCCACAATATGTCCCAGAGTATTCAAATTAATACGATATTGGATCGAATTTATGAAGAATCTGTAGATCGCCTTCAGCACATTATTGAAATCGAAAAGGAATGCGACATCAAAGATGATTTTCCTGATACTTCCAATTGGAATACTTACTTCTCTAAGAATAACGGGTACTTTCAGAATATCTCTCTCTCTGCAATTGCTGAAATTTGCGAAAAGAATTCAACGAAAATTTACATTACGAAACCCCGAGGTTCCTACTTATTGAAAAATGTTTCATTAATAAAGTCTGAAAAAGAATTGGATGAAGAAATCTTGTCCGAGATACACTCCAGCATCAGTTTTTCAAGAGGAGAACTAATAAGTGATAATTATATATTGGCCTTTAAACAAATGACTGAAATTATACTAAAAGCAATGTCTCCGGGAGTGAACGATCCGGGAACCGCGATTAATGCTATTGATTATTTAACAGAGATCTTCGCGTTGCGAATGAAAAAAAGAGATGATGAATATTATATGCAAAATGAAACTGTTTATGTGAAAATTGCGACAATTAAATTTAGTGAACTTTTATATAATGTGATGGCGTCTATACGCACTTACTGTAAACATGACCCCATAATTGTACAAAAACTGATTTGGATGCTAAAACATCTGTATATACAACCAGCGCTTAATGATCAGTACAAAGTGGCCGTAAAGGAAGAAGTAGAAATCTTAGTAAAAGAAGCTCTTAACACCTATACTACAGAAAAGGATAAAACAATTTTAAAAAATCTAGTCGGTGAATTTTAGTTGTAATAGGTTTGAAAAATCTTTATCAACTCTTCACTTGGGATAATTTTATCATTAAATTGATCCATTTTTAATAAAACCTGATCTATCACTCCAGGGCGAATTCCCATTTTAAGTCCGAAATTTCTCACCGCAATAATTTCCTTTTCGTGGGCTTCCATGTCTATATTCATTAGCAAGACAAGTTTGTAAAAATGAGTTATACGTTCCAATTCAGAAAACAAAGGTTTCGATGGTTTAGGATTCTCGAAAAGCTCAACAACATCTTTTTCTGAAACATTCATTCGCTCAGCTAATCTTAGAATGAATTCAAACTCGGATTGAGTGACTTTATCATCGGCAAACGCCAAGACAATATAGTCACTAATCATAGCTAGATGTGTGTCTCTTTCCATATAACAATACTAAGTCAAATCTTTGAGTTTTAAAAATGAACACCCTCGTTCGCTGCATAAAAAATTAAACTTCGATACTAATTGGCCCTAAAAATTTGACAAAGAAAATCCCGGTTGATTAGGCCGGGATTTGAGACAAAATTTAGGTACTTAACTATTTTTCAAGATCTTAACTGGTTGAATATATTTTTTTCCAACGGTTAATTTGTTGTCTAGCTTTTCGTAGTTCAAACGATTCTTAATGAAACTTTCTATACTCTCATTATCTGTACCTACAGACAACACAACGATCTCACGATCTTTATTCACAATAAAGGTCACGTTTACATTTTGATCTTCTATAAGCGTGAGATGGGGATTTTTTAGAAGCGTCCCCATTTCTTGAGCTGTAGTCTTTTTTACTTTTTCTTTATCTAAGGTTGTTGCTGATAAAGAGGTTCCCAATAGTAGCACAAAGGCTACTAAAATTACACTGAATTTTTTCATGATTGTTCGATTTAAATGATTGATATACTTAATAGACTGTATATCATCAACGAACGTTACTCTAAAATCAAATTTTAACACTTTCTTAACGCAACCAGTCAAAAAACAGAAAGCCCCGAAAAAAAAATTCGGGGCTTCACTTTTATAATGTCAAAAGCCAGAAAACTTATTAGGCAAGTACTTTCTGTACTTTGTCTGCAGCTTCCTGAAACTCAATTGCGCTCTGCACATCAAGTCCACTGTTATCAATTAGTTCTTTAGCGATATCTGCGTTAGTACCTTGTAGTCTTACTATAATAGGCACATTGATAGTCCCCATATTTTTATATGCATCTACAATTCCTTGTGCTACTCGGTCGCAACGTACAATTCCACCAAAAATATTCACTAAAATTGCCTTTACATTAGGGTCTTTTAGTATAAGTTTAAATGCAATTTCAACACGCTCGGCGTCTGCCGTACCACCTACATCAAGGAAGTTTGCCGGTTCTCCACCCGCTTGCTTTATTAAATCCATGGTAGCCATTGCCAATCCTGCACCGTTTACCATACATCCAACATTACCATCAAGATCCACATAATTCAATCCTGCTTCACCTGCTTCGACTTCAATCGCGTTTTCTTCACGAAGGTCACGCATCGCCAAATAATCTTTATGACGGAACAACGCATTATCATCGATACTTACTTTGGCATCAACTGCGATAATACGATCATCACTAGTTTTTAATACCGGATTTATCTCGAACAATGAAGAATCACTGTTCGCGTATGCTTTGTACAAGGCACTAACAAATTTTGTCATTTCCTTAAATGCTTTACCACTTAGACCAAGATTAAAAGCAATTTTTCTAGCTTGAAAACCTAACAGTCCAACTGCAGGGTCAATTTCTTCATGAAAGATCAGATGCGGAGTTTCTTCTGCTACCTGTTCGATATCCATCCCACCTTCAGTAGAATACATGATCATATTTCTACCAGTTGCTCTATTAAGCAACACACTCATATAATATTCTTCCGGCTCATTATCACCTGGATAATACACATCCTCGGCTACTAGTATCTGATGTACTTTTTTACCTTCTGCACTTGTTTGAGGCGTAATTAGAGTCATTCCTATAATTTCACCCGCGATCCTTTCAACTTCTTGAATATTCTTCGCCAGTTTTACACCACCACCTTTACCACGGCCACCTGCGTGAACCTGTGCTTTGATTACGTGCCATCCTGTTCCTGTTTCTTCCGTTAGTTTTTTAGCTGCTTCAACTGCTTCAGCCGGAGTAGAGGCTACAAGTCCACGTTGTATTTCAACACCAAAACTGTTTAATATTTGTTTTCCTTGATATTCGTGTAAATTCATAATGGAATGTTATTCGATTTAAGAACTGCAAAAATAGCAAATGTTGAACGATTGCACTAATCTTTTTTTGTAGGTTCTTCGGAAAAAATTTCAGAAGAAAAAATTAATATTATTTTATAATTTATTTAGTGTTTAATCCTTTAAGACACATTAATTTAGCCCCCTTTAAAATTAACTGAAACACCAATGAATAGAAAAGACCTTTTAACTGTAGTTGACGAATTTGATAGCCCCGTGTATGTTTATGATGCCGCAATAATTGAAGCACAATACAAACGCCTAAACAAGGCATTCAAGAAGGTTAAACAGCTAAAAATCAACTATGCCGTAAAAGCACTTTCTAATATTTCAGTCTTAAAGCTTCTAAGCGCCATGGGTAGTGGTATGGACACTGTATCCATCCAGGAAGTGCGTCTTGCAATGGAAGCCGGAGTTTCTCCTGATAAAATTATTTACACGCCAAATGGTGTTTCGATGGAAGAAATTGAAAAAGCCGCTGGATTGGGAGTTCAGATTAATATCGACAACCTTTCAATTTTGGAGCAGTTTGGAACGAAACATCCCAAAGTCCCTGTTTGTATTCGTATCAATCCACACGTAATGGCTGGAGGTAACACCAATATATCGGTGGGTCATATCGATAGTAAATTCGGAATTTCAATTCACCAGATGCCACATCTTAAACGAATTGTTGAAAACACCAAGATGAATATTAACGGTATTCACATGCATACTGGTAGTGATATTCTCGACATTGATGTATTTCTATATGCTTCCGAAATTCTTTTTGAAGCAGCTAAGAATTTCCACAACCTTGAGTTTATTGACTTCGGAAGTGGCTTTAAGGTGCCTTATAAAGAGGGAGACATTGAAACTAACATTGAGGAACTAGGGGAAAAACTAAGCACGCGATTCAACTCTTTTTGTAAAGAATATGGCAAGGAACTTACCTTGGCCTTCGAACCGGGGAAATTCTTGGTTAGTGAATCTGGAAAGTTTCTAGTAAAAGTGAATGTGGTTAAACAAACTACTTCTACGGTTTTTGCTCAGGTTGACAGCGGTTTTAATCACCTTATTCGTCCGATGCTTTATGGCTCACAGCATGAAATTGAAAATATTTCACAGCCGAAGGGCAGAGAACGTTTCTACAGTGTGGTAGGCTATATCTGTGAGACCGATACCTTTGCAAATAACAGAAGAATTGCTGAAATTAGTGAAGGGGATATTCTTTCATTTAGCAATGCCGGAGCTTATTGTTTTTCGATGGCGAGCAATTATAATTCCCGCTACCGCCCTGCCGAAGTTCTTTGGTATAAAAACAAAGCACATCTTATTAGAAAAAGAGAAAATTTCGAGGATATTGCAAGAAATCAGATTTCTATAGAACTATAAAAAACTCCGCCTTCAAAGGCGGTTTTTTTATACCTTTAGTTTTGCATTAACCTAGCGATATCTAATAACTAAAATCTTATGAAGCTGGATTTTTCCAAAGAATACATTCTTGAAAATGAAATGGTCATCCTAAGACCTTTAATAGAGGATGATTTAAAACACTTAAGTGAATTTTCATTAGCAGAACCGGAGCTTTGGAACTATTCGTTAGTGCCCGCTAACGGATTGAAAAACTTAAAATCCTATCTTAACCTGGCGCTTCAAAAACGAAAAGAGCATGACTCTTACCCGTTTATAGTTTTCGATAAACGCACGAAGGAATATGCCGGAAGCACACGATTTTATGATTACCAACTTCAACATAATTCTGTTCAATTAGGATATACGTGGTATGGTAAAAAATTTCAGGGAACCGGTCTTAACAAAAATTGCAAGTTACTAATGCTTCAGTTTGCGTTTGATGAATTAGGTGTGGAAAGAGTTGAATTCCGTGCCGATGCTTCCAATGAACGTAGTATCGCAGCCATGAAAAGCATAGGATGTAAAGTTGAGGGTATTTTAAGGCAAAATTGCGCCGCTCTCACTGGAAGAAGAGACAGTATAGTATTGAGTATACTTAAAAATGAATGGCAAAAAGACGTAAAAAAGAATCTTTTAAATAGAACAAAGTAACTTACTAGCTCTTTTTAGGTGGTGCCTTTTTAAAACTTTCTTTTCTCTTAGGAGCATTAGAATTTTGCCCAGCTCCAGGTTTCTTCTCCGGCATGGGACCTCTAAGATGAATGACTAAACCGTTCAAAAAATTACGAAGTATCTGATCTCCACACTCCATATATTTGGGATGATTTTCGTTTCTGAAAAACGCACCTAATTCGCTTTTAGACACCTTAAAATCTGCTAGTTCGCAAATTTTCACAATGTCTTCATCCCGAAATTTGTGAGCAACTCTTAATTTCTTAAACACGTCATTATTTGATAGTCCCATAGTTACTTACAAAGGTACATTCTAAAAACAGCAAAGTCTTTATTTTCGGCAAAAATTTAACTTGCTTCACAAAAACTATCGTTCCTTTATAATGTCAGAATATTGAATATTTTAAAATAAAACCCTAATAAGTAAAGAATTATAACATTATAGTATTATCTTCGCATCTTATAATAATTATTTAAATTTTAGTAATGAGTAAAGGAACAGTAAAATTCTTCAACGATACCAAAGGATTTGGTTTTATCACAGAAGAAGGATCAAACAAAGAACATTTTGTACACATCTCTGGATTAATCGATGAAATTCGTGAAGGTGATGAAGTAGAATTTGATCTAACAGAAGGTAAAAAAGGATTGAACGCAGTAAACGTAAAAGTTTTATAAAATACGCTTTAACTTTTTTAAAAGTAAAAACATCCGCTATTCGCGGATGTTTTTTTTTGCGCCAAATTGAAATAATTAGTTTTAACAAGCCCATTTTTCTCAATTTTACACCTTGTTCTCTTAGCAATTAATAAATTGTTAATATTGTTTAAGAAATCGAGAAATAGCATACATTTGATATGATACTTAAATCATTAAATGAACAAATTTATTGTCGTAGACAATCCTAAAAATTGGGACTTTTTAGGTAAAAATATTCCTGTAATCTCTTCTCAAGAGTATCTTACAAATCCTATTTTTGCAAAAATTAAGAGCGCAAGAGTTTTTAATCTTTGCCGAAATTATTCCTATCAATCTAAGGGGTATTATGTTTCACTTTTGGCAGAAGCTCGAGGTCACTTACCAATTCCCACGATCAAAAACCTTGTGGATCTTAAAGCACCGAAGTTGGTTCGGATAGTTTCTGAAGAGTTCGACGATCTTATTCAGCAAAGCTTCAAAAGTATAAAATCGAAAGAATTTGTATTAAGCGTCTATTTTGGTCAGAACGTGGCACTCAAATATAAAGACCTTAGTGCGATGTTTCACAAACACTTTCAGATCCCATTTTTACGTATAAAATTTATCCATAATAAGAGATGGAAGATTCAGAGTATCAAGGCGATATCTCTGGCTGAAATTCCGGATGAACATCAAGAAAGTGCTAATGACTTTGCTCTTCAGTATTTTTCTAAGAAAAGATACGATACGCCTAAACCTTCAAAGGCCATTTACGATCTGGCAATTCTGGTCCAACAAAATGATCCGGCACCGCCAAGTAATCCGAAAGGAATTAAAAAATTTATTGAGATTGCTGAAAAGCTTAATTTCTACGTGGAAGTAATAAGCCCAAAAGAATTATCGCGACTTTCATCTTTCGACGCTCTTCTCATTAGACAAAGTACCGAAGTGCATAATGAAGCTTACGCTTTTGCAAGAAAGGCGCAACAAGAAAATATTGCGATTGTAGATTATCCTGACGCTATTTTAAAATGCTGCAACAAGGTATTTATGGCAGAAGCCCTTGAGAACGCGGGTATTCTGGCACCAAAAACGATTATTGTTCATCAGGACAATGTAAAGGAAACATTGGAGAAAATAAAGCTTCCATGTGTATTGAAAGCGCCGGATTCGACTTTCTCCTTTGGCGTAAAAAAAGCAAAAACTGAAGAAGAATTCTACTCTCTTGTAAAAAATATGCTTCAGGAATCTGAGCTTATAATTGCTCAAGAATTTTGCCCTTCAGAATATGATTGGCGAATTGGAATTTTAGACGGCGAAGCAATTTATGCATGTCGGTATTATATGGCGAAAGGTCATTGGCAAATCTATAATTGGGATGCAAAAAAGAAAGATGATCAGGACGGAAATGCCGATTGTTTAGCGATTGAGGACGTTCCGAAAGAAATCCTGGAAACAGCGCTTAATACCGCTAAAATTATGGGATTGGGTCTCTACGGAATTGATATTAAAGTGGTGAATGGGAAACCATTGGTTATTGAAATAAATGACAACCCAAATATTGATGCTGGCGTTGAAGACGCTTTTTATGGGGATCTGGTGTACACAAAAATAATCGAAGCATTACTAAAACGTTTAGACGACAAATAATATGAAATATCATCTTTTTGAAGTTTTTGGTATTGAGCTCGAATATATGGTTGTGAGTTTGGATAAACTAAAGATACTTCCTATTGTTGACCAACTTTTAACTGCAAAACATGGCTCATTGACTTCGGATGTAAGCAACGGTGATGTTGAATGGAGTAATGAGCTTGTTGCTCATGTTGTAGAAATGAAGACCAATGGTCCAACGTCCAATTTAAATGGCCTGTCGGATGAATTTCATAAAAATGTAGTAGAAATGAACTCTCTTTTAGCTTCATTTAACGCAAAATTGTTACCTACCGCTTCACATCCCTTAATGGACCCCAAAACCGAAATGCAATTATGGAAACATAGTTACAGTGAAATATATGCGCTATACAATCGAATCTTTGATTGTAACGGACATGGATGGTCGAATGTGCAAAGCATGCATATAAATCTTCCATTTGCAAATGATGAAGAATTTGAAAAACTACATGCTGCCATTCGAGTTTTACTTCCTATAGTACCAGGTTTAAGTGCTAGTTCTCCCATTTTCGAAGGAAAATATACAGGATTTAAGGATGCTAGAATGGAGGTTTATAAAACAAACCAGAAAGAGATTCCAGAAATGACTGGGAAAGTTATTCCAGAACAAGTTTTCAGCAAACAAGAATACTTTGATCAAATTTTCCAGCCTATCAATAAGGCAATAAAACCATACGATACAGAGAATATTTTGGATCATCATTTCCTTAATTCCAGAGGAGCAATTGCCCGTTTCGATAGAAACGCTATAGAAATTAGGGTCGTGGATATTCAGGAATGTCCAAAGGCAGATATTGCAATTGCAGTACTTATCATCGAAACATTAAAATATCTTGTATATGGCAAATACACCTCTTTAAATGATCAAAAGTCATGGCATGAAAATGACTTGTTTGCCATCCTGAACGATGTTATAAAGGACGGAGAGACTACATTGATTAAAAACATAGCGTATCTCAGCCTTTTTAAAATTGAAGACGAAGCAACGGTAGCACAAATTTGGCGTTCACTATATGATCAAATAAAGCATCATATATCGTTGGAATACCAATCTACTCTTGAAATCATTTTGAAGCAAGGAAGTCTATCTACCAGAATAATGAAAGCCACAAACGGAGACGAAAGTCCTGAGGCTATTTTGAAGGTTTATCAGCAGTTAGGTGACTGTCTGCAACAAAACAAACTATTTATAGGATGCAACTAATTTTAAGTTGTGAACATGGAGGCAATGAAATTCCTGAGCAATATAATAGCTTATTTAAAGGAAAACAAAGTTTGTTGAATTCACATCGTGGTTATGATCCAGGCACCTTAGATTTGTTCAAATACCTTCAGAAGCTCGCAGTATTTTCAAAAAGCAATACTATAAGTAGACTACTTATTGAATGTAATCGATCTTTACATCACCCTAATCTGTTTTCAGAAATCAGTAAAAGCTGTACTTCAGAAACCAAAAAACAATTGATAAAAAGTTACTATTTACCTTATCGAACGGCAATTGAAAAGGAAATTGAATTGCTTTTAAAGAATGGAGATCAAGTTTTACATATTTCACTTCATTCCTTTACACCTCGATTAGAAAAGGAAGTTCGAATCAATGATATTGGCCTACTGTATGATCCCAAAATCAAAGCTGAGAAAGATTTTTCAAGTAAATTAAAATCGGGACTTTTGTCCGAAAACGATCAACTAAAAATTCGTTATAATTACCCATACCGTGGTAATGCAGACGGCTTTACGACCTTTCTTCGGAAAAAATTTAAACAAAACTATATTGGAATTGAACTTGAAATAAACCAATCCCTTCTAGAAGACTTGAAATTCTCAGAAAACTTAAAAAAACAATTAAAAAATACCATAAAACAACTAATTAGTTGATAAATGTTAACTTTACATATCCAACTAATAAGCTTGGAACCAATATACTATGATGAACGATATTGAAAATATAGAACTAAAGTTCTTAACAACAGATGACTACCAGGAATTAAAAACGGCAATGATTGCTTCCTATTCTAATATGGAAAACACCCATTGGACAGAGCTTCAAATTCAGCGGCTCATCGACCAGTTTCCAGAGGGCCAGGTGACAATAAAAATCAATGGCGAATTAGCAGGATGCGCCTTATCAATAATTTTGGATTATGATAAGTTTGATGAGCATCACAGCTATGAAGAAATTACAGGAAAGTATACCTTTAGTACACATACTAATGACGGGGATGTGCTCTACGGGATAGATGTATTCATAAAACCGGAGTTTCGCGGACTGAGATTAGGGCGTCGTCTTTATGATTATCGTAAAGAACTTTGTGAACGCCTAAATTTAAGAGGTGTTGCTTTTGGAGGTAGAATTCCAAATTATCATAAATATTCAGACAAATTATCACCAAAGGAGTATATCGATAAGGTAAAGCGTAAAGAAATTCACGATCCTGTTTTTAATTTTCAGATTTCAAACGACTTCCATCCTTCAAAAATTCTAAAAAATTACTTGGAAGGTGATCATGATTCTAATGATTATGCGGTTCTATTAGAATGGGACAATATCTACTATGAAAAGAAACCTAAAAAAGCAGCGACTGTTAAGAAGGTGGTGAGACTTGGTTTAATTCAATGGCAAATGCGTCCATATAAAGATTTTGATGAGCTAATGCAGCAAGTTGAATTTTTTGTAGATGCTGTTTCCGGATACAGATCAGATTTCGCTTTATTTCCTGAATTTTTTATGGCGCCTTTAATGGCAGAAAATAATCATTTAGCGGTACCGGATGCGATTAGAGAACTCGCAAAGCATTCAGAAGCCATAGTTCAGAAATTTGTAGAGTTGGCAATGTCTTACAATATAAATATCATTTGCGGGAGTATGCCTGAAGTAAGAGAAGGGAAACTATACAATGTAGGTTATTTATGTAGAAGAGACGGTTCAACCGAACGATACGAAAAATTACACGTTACACCAGATGAAGCTAAAGTATGGGGATTACAAGGTGGAAGTGCACTCAAAGTTTTTGATACCGATTGTGGTAAAATTGGTGTTTTAATTTGTTATGATTCCGAATTCCCGGAACTAAGTCGATTGCTCGCCGATGAAGGTATGGACATTTTATTTGTCCCTTTCTTAACCGATACACAAAACGGTTATTCGCGGGTACGCCTTTGTTCTCAGGCGCGTGCTATTGAGAACGAATGTTATGTCGCAATCGCGGGAAGCGTTGGGAATTTACCTAAAGTGGAAAATATGGATATGCAGTATGCGCAATCGATGGTTTTTACTCCATGTGACTTTGCTTTTCCTGCCACCGGAATAAAGGCAGAAGCAACTCCAAATACTGAAATGATACTTATTGCCGACGTCGATATTGATCTACTAAGACAATTAAATCAGTTTGGTGCTGTAAAAAACTTAAGAGATAGAAGGTTGGACTTATTTGAGTTGAAGAGAAAATAATTCTACTGACTTTCTGCGCCACTTTAAATTATATTTTATGGCCAAATACGACACTATTGGTAAAACCTACAATCAAACACGTAAGGCAGATCCTTTTTTAGTCGAAAGATTGTACCGCCATTTAAATGTAATTGGTAATGGTAATTATTTAGATATTGGATGTGGAAGTGGCAACTATACAAACGCACTTTATGAACGAGGTGCGAATATCATTGGTATTGACCCTTCTGTTGAAATGCTTCAGAAGGCAAGATCTAAAAACCCTATAATAGATTACAAATTAGGAGTAGCCGAAAAAATTAATTTGCCAGATGATTGTATGGATGGTGTTACGGCATTTCTTACCATTCATCATTGGACGGATCTAGAAAAAGGTTTTCAGGAAATTGGGCGTATCCTTAAGCCTGGCGGTAAATTCGTGATCTTCCACTCCACTCCGGAGCAGATGAAAGGCTATTGGTTAAACGAGTACTTTCCGAAGATGCTTAAAGACTCAATGAAATTGATGCACACTTCCGAAGTGATAAAAACGGCGATGCAAAAGGCTGGGATTGAATTTGCAGGAATTGAAAATTATAGCGTAAGTTCCGAGCTTGAAGATTTGTTTCTTCAATGCGGAAAATATGATCCCGAAATCTATTTTAGACCTGAAATTAGAAGTGGAATATCCTCATTTGCTGCAGTTGCCAACAGAGACGAAGTTACTTCAGGTTTAGAAAAATTAAGGAAAGATATTGATAATGGTGTGATTCAAAAAATCATGGAAAGCTACGAAAGTGATGTTGGAGATTATTTGTATATTTTAGGTCAAAAGACTAAATAATAGATGAACATACCGATTAATGTAAAGGATACCATTTTTAAATCTTCATCTGAAGTGTTTGAAGCCATTGTGAACCGTGATAAAATCATCGGTTACTTCGTTTCATCGGCAAGTGATTCTATTTCTGAAGGGAAAGATATCAAATGGGAATTCAAAGAATATAATGTTTCATTGCAAGTAAAGGTAAAGAAGGTCATAATTAATGAATTCATTTCTTTTGAATGGTCTGCCACAGGAGAAATCGCTTTGGTCGAAATACGACTAAGCTCTGATACGGCAAATGTTACCACAATCGATATCACTGAGAAACCGTATCAAACAAAGGAAGAGGAAATAAAAAAAGCCTTACAACAAACGCAAGGCTGGACCGATTTCATATGTTCTTTAAAAGCTTATTTGTACACCGGAATCAATTTACGAAATGGCCAAATGAACACAAAAATCAACTAAGGTAATTCGTGCTCTCCGACACCTTCTCGGACAGTCTCTATTGATCCAGATTGGATATCTTCATAGTAATTAAGGAAAATTGGATCTTCATTACGAAGTAAATCGACTATCGCATGATAACTATCATTCGGATAGTGAATTTTTGTTAAACCTGCTGTAGACTCATCAGTGTCAGGCATCGTACTGCTATCTATATAAAAAAGGGCAATCCCAATGCGGTTTTTCTTACTATCGTATAAATGAATGATCGCGCGACGTTCTTCTCTGCTTGAGCTCCTTTTACCCCCACCCAAATAGGTGATTTGATAACTTTCAATTGCAGTAGCCATAAATATTTGGTTAGTTTTCTGAGTACAGAAACACAGTTAGTTCCTTAAATATAAGACTTTTAAAACAAATTTTAAAACTTCTATAATTTTGCGACTTCTTTTTTAGCAATTTCAAATTCAGCAATCATATCTTCTACAATTTGTGCTGCAGGCCTAATATCATGGATAAGTCCGGCGATTTGGCCAATTTCTAATTCTCCGTTTTCGAGATCACCTTCAAACATTCCTTTTTTGGCTCTTGCTCTTCCTAAAAGTTCTATTAATTGTTCTTTGGAAGGGTTTGTAGTATATAGTTGCATCACCTCTTCGAAGAATTTGTTTTTCATCATTCGAACGGGAGCCAGCTCTTTTAAGGTTAGTAAGGTTGCGCCTTCTTTAGCATCTACCACCAACTTTTTAAACGCCCGATGAGAAGAAGATTCTTCCGAAGCTACAAAACGACTACCTACCTGTACAGCATCTGCTCCTAATACCATTGCTGCTAACATTCCACGACCGGTTGCAATACCACCAGCGGCTATTAGCGGAACTTTTAATTGTTCCTTCACCATTGGTATCAACGTGAATGTTGTAGTCTCTTCACGTCCGTTATGCCCTCCCGCTTCAAAACCTTCAGCTACAACAGCATCTACTCCGGCGGCTTCAGCTTTTAATGCAAATTTTACACTGCTAACTACATGAACTACGGTAATCCCGTTTTCCTTAAGTCTTGCTGTATGTGTTTTAGGGTTTCCGGCAGAGGTAAATACAATTTTTACTCCTTCAGAAATAATAATATTTATAATCTCCTCTATATTGGGGTACAACATAGGAACATTCACCCCAAAAGGTCTGTCGGTTGCTTTTTTACACTTCACAATATGCTCACGAAGTATTTCCGGATACATAGATCCAGCACCTAACAATCCTAAACCACCGGCATTACTCACAGCACTGGCAAGACGCCATCCACTGTTCCAGATCATGCCGGCTTGTATAAGAGGATATTTTATTCCAAAAAGCTCGGTAATTTTGTTTTCCACTACTACTGCTTAATCAATTTAAAGCTATTAGTTTTCCCTTCTGAAGAAATTGATGCGATGTACATTCCACTCGTTAACTGAGAAACATCTACCGAATTGTTTTCCGAAGAAACGGTTGTATTTATTAATTCCTTTCCTATAACATTGTACAATCTAAAATTTGCTGTTGTTACATTCTTCGGAAAAGAAATATTGACCTTATCTACAACGGGATTCGGATAAACTGCAAACTGCTCTTTAAGTAATTGCTCTTCAGTTCCCAATACCTGAAGTAATTGGAATGCATCAAAAAAGTTTGGTATTCCATACCCCATATTATTGTTTGGAGTATTATAAAGGTGTGCCGATTCTCTAACCACTTGCATAATCATATGATTAGGAACCTCAGGACGTAATTGCCAAAGACTTGCAACAGCACCTGCCATAATAGGAGAACTAAAAGATGTTCCACTACTGCTTCCTACACTACCGTTGGTTTCAATCACAGCAGCACTCAACCCTTGAGCCATAACGTCTGGTTTAACTCTTCCATCGGCTGTTGGTCCTTTCGCACTAAATCCAACGTAATCACCATTCGAATCTACCGCTCCTATAGTCAATACTCCAGGAGAATCTGCAGGGCTTCCCATCCATGGAAAAGATCCGCTATTTCCATTATTTCCAGCCGAGTTCACCATAATCATTCCTTTATCGAATGCATGATTTCCACCCCTAGAACCTAAAGCTGTTTGCCCATCCATATCTGCATAGGTGTAATCGTAGCTTGAATTATCAAAATCTCTGTAACTTAAAGAAGTATTTACTACACGAACACCTAAGCTATCTGAACGTTCTAAAGCTTCAACCCAGTACGCTTCTTCAGCAGGGGTTTCGCTATTTCCATCTTCAGTTACGAATAAATAAAATGAAGCATTTGGCGCTGTTCCAGCAAACGAAGGACCTCCTACCAAAAGTCCGGCAATGTCACTTGAAGTATTCAAACCATGAGATCCTGTCCCATCTGCATTGACCTCGCGCTCTACAAAATCGTAAGTACCTAAAAGTCTGTTTTCGTTAATTACATGTGAAAACGCAGGATTGGTCATGACACCTGGAAATCCATTATCCAAAACAGCAACTAAGATTCCTTCACCTGTATAATCTTCTTCATGCAAATAATCGACTGCCAGCATAGTTGTTTGATTTAATGCAGCACCATAATTGTAAACAATATTACTCACAGGTGTTTCCATCCCAAATTTATCTTCCGGGTTACCTGCTATAGGAGTAAAATTTAAACTGTCGTCCATAAACTCAATTTCAGTTACAAAAGACAAATTTGCTAAGTTTTGAATATTTGTTTGAGACCCACGTACATAAACTGTATTTAACCATTTTGATTTTGCCAAAACAGTAACACCAGAAGCATTTTTTACCTGAGTAACATAATCTTCATTTACAGGTACATCGCGCTCGTCTATTGGCGTACCGTGTAAAGTTTTACGGTCGATAGCAGCCTGCGTCATAATCGAAATAGGATTTGCAATCGAAACCGCTACATTTTCTTTATCCGCAAAATAAACCAGAGCGTCTTCCTGCGCATTCATTAATGGAGCCGATAAAACGGCTAAGAGTAATAGTAATTTTTTCATAATATTTTTTAAATAAGATTGATTCAAAAAGCAGATGGTATCGACAAATAATCGCACTTTTTTATAGGATTCCAAATATAACACAAAGTCTTATATTAAATGGTGAAAATTCTAGTCTAATATCTAGTCTTTCAGTAGGGTAAAACTCGATACTTTATGTGCTACAAGGACAGTAACAAAATACGTACCAGATGCAAGATGTGATACGTCGATTCTTTTATTTTCTGAAGAAATTTCTTGATTCAAGATTTCGACACCAATCACACTATAAAGATTTACAGTTGCACTGCCAACCTCAGCAGCTAATTCAAATTGAATCTCATCTTGAACAGGATTAGGGTACATTTTAACAAGCACCGGTTTTAATTGATCTTCAACTCCAAGAACACACAAATTTGTAATTGTTGGATCATCTTCTGCAAAACTACTATCATCAGAAAGATCTGAAATAGTGTCCCCACCTGTGGTCATTCCTTCAGCAACCGCTTGGTTTATAACATGCTCCTCATTTAAGTCGTCCTGAGTAAGTGCATATACTCCAGTGAAAGTTGTGGTATCGACCTCACCCGGATTTAATGAAATTGGACTTCCAGTAACATCAATAAGAATGTCGGACACCATGATATTTTCAATTAGTTCGGTACCATAATTAGAAACTTGAAAAAAGTAGGAAATAGTCTCACCAATACTTGCACAACCATCATCATTCTCGTCGTTGAATTGAGCTTGTTTAACTAGCCCCATTTGAGCTTGTGAAAATGCAAAAGTGCACGAACATAAGGTTAAGCAAAATAATAATTTTTTCATTCTATTTTATTTAAGCAATTAGAACAATATCTAACAACGATATTATAGCGAATACGCAACAAACTGATTCTCAGTATTTGCGAATCGCGACCAATCAAATATAACATAAAGTCTATTAAAGGCTAGTCTAGAAATGAGCAATTTCGATTGGAATCTAGTTCTTTATCAAGGTAAAACTTGATAATTTATGTGCGCCACGAACTGTCACAATGTAAGTGCCAGATGCGAGATGTGATAGGTCAACACTATTTTTTTCTGAAGAAATTTCATGTTTCATAATTTCCACACCAACCATATTATAAAGATTTACCGTTGCGTTTGCTACCTCAGCAGCTAATTCAAATTGAATCTCATTTTGAACAGGATTAGGGTACATTTTAACTAGAACCGTCTTTAGTTGATCTTCAATTCCCAGTTCACGAAGGACTATGACCGTTGGATCATCCTCAAAATAACTATCGCCATCAGATAAATCCATAACAATATCGCCCGAAGTAGGTGTTCCATAAGCAACCGCCTGATTCAAAACTTCACCATGATCGATATCTGCCTGACTGAGTTCGAATGCTGCGGTAAAGGTAGTTGTATCTGTTTCTCCTGGATCCAAATTTATTGGACCACCCAAGACAGTAATTAAAGGATCAAAAACTCCTACTTCTGTTAAAGGTTCATCCCCATTATTTAATACAGAAAATGCAAAAGAGATGGTTTCTCCTTCATCGGCTTCATCATTTCCATTTTCGTCGTTAAAAGTACCAACTTTGATAAGTGCAATTGAAGGTTGCGAATAAACTAAAGAACTAATAAGCAATGCAACTAGTAGTAGTATTTTTTTCATATGTTATACTTTTTAAGCAATAACACCGCTACCTAACAACTCTTCGTTAACATACCAAGCAACAAACTGACCTTCAGTAATTGCCGATTGCGGATTATTAAAGATAACATAAAGTCCGGAGAAAGTTTGGTGTAGTGTCGCTTTTTCCAAAGGCTGGCGATAACGTATTCGAGCCAAGACCTCCAAGGTTTCATTTTCTTCCAGCCTTAAATCTTCGCGAATCCAATGTACTTCATCTTGTTTCACAAAAAGTCCACGACGATACAATCCGGGGTGATTCTTTCCCTGTCCTGTATAAATCACATTTTCTTTTACATCGGTGTCGATTACAAACAAAGGCTCCTGAGTCCCGCCAACTGCAAGTCCTTTTCGTTGTCCTTTCGTAAAATAATGTGCTCCCTGATGTTTTCCTACTGTTTTTCCATCGTCCAAGGAGTAATGTGGTTTGGCCGACAAATATTTTAGTTCATCTTCTTCGGAAGTGAAATCGGGTGTTTCTTTTTTGTATTCTGAAAAATCTGAAGGCACTTCAACGATAACGCCTTCTTTAGGTGCCAGTTGTTGCTGAAGGAAATCGGGAAGTCTCACTTTTCCAATAAAGCAAAGACCTTGCGAATCTCTTTTCTCGGCAGTGATCAATCCTTGTTCTGAAGCTATTTTACGTACCTCAGGTTTCAGAAGTTCTCCAACTGGAAATAATGTTTTCTCTAATTGCTGTTGTGATAACTGACATAAAAAATACGACTGATCCTTATTGGGATCTTTTCCGGAGAGTAATTGATATATCTCTTTTCCACCCTTCTGAAGCGTTCCTTTTCTACAATAATGTCCCGTAGCCACAAAATCTGCTCCCAATTGAAGGGCGATTTTCATAAAGACATCAAACTTAATTTCTCTATTACAAAGTACATCCGGGTTTGGAGTTCGTCCCATTTTGTATTCATGAAACATATAATCCACGATACGCTCCTTGTACTGTTCAGAAAGATCTACCGTTTGAAAGGGAATTCCAAGTTTATCGGCCACTAACATTGCATCATTGCTGTCTTCCAGCCATGGGCATTCGTCAGATATAGTTACTGAGTCATCATGCCAATTTTTCATAAAAAGGCCAATCACTTCATAGCCTTGCTCCTTTAAAAGGTAGGCTGCTACACTGGAATCTACTCCACCGCTCAATCCGACTACTACTCTTTGCTTTTTCATCTTAATACTGCAAAATTACAAAATATCTAAGCTAATTCTCATGCAAAAAACAAATCCCAAATTCCGAAACAATTGCCTTGGAATTTGGGATTTATGTTTTGGTATTTCGGCTGCTTAATTCTCTACGATATTTAGAGGTTTTGGGTAAGTTTCTTCCAATTCTACCTTTCCATTTTTATAATATTTCCAAAGCCCATCTTTCTTTCCTTTCTTGTACTGCCCTTCAATCGTCACATTTCCGCTTGAGTCGTAATACATGGCTTCACCTTGCAACGCATCATTTTTGTAATTAAGTTTTTTCAGCAAAACACCTATTGGAGAATAATAATTATTGGGACCTTCCTTAGAACCATTTACATAGGTTATTTCTTCAGTTATCTTTCCGTCGGGATAATAGGTGATTTTTTGACCGTCAAGATTTCCATTATTATAATTTTCCCGCGTCATTACCGTTTTAGATTTCTTTTGATAATATAACCACTCACCAACACGATTCTTTCCATCCATTTTACCCTCGCTTACCAGCTTTCCTTTTACAGTAAAATATTGAACATCTGCCACGGCATCACGAGTATTGAACTCTTTAATCACCATAGGCTGATTCTTGCAATCTTCACAATAGAATTTAAAGGTTCCTACTTCTTTTCCATGATCGAAAGTACCTTCATATCGGATTTGCTTGTTGCCGGGGTGCATTTTCTTCCATAAACCATGACGATTGCCTTGGGCATCCAGCTGATTAATATCGGCCTGAGCAATTAGTGGAGCGGAACTAAAAATAATTCCGAAGAAAAAAATAAATAAAAGCCTCATAGATATACTATTAATTGTATTCTCTAAACGTAATATTTTAGAAAGTATTGAACACTATCTCAAAAAAGATGCCTTTCTACTCAAACAGCTATGTAATCTGAATTACTTCTTCTTAGATGCGTTTTTCTGCTGCTCTGCCTGCTCCATCATATCTGCCATTTTCTTCTGAAACTTATTCTGCTTTTTAGGTGACTTCTTTTTTACCTGAATCTTCGCATGAATTTTTTCATCATCAATAATAAAATTCTTAATCACTAACATAATTCCGATAGTAATAAGGTTGGAAACAAAATAATAAAGTGATAATCCACTAGCGTAGTTGTTAAAGAATACCAACATGAAGAGTGGAGACAAATACATAATGAATTTCATATTTGGCATCCCAGGTTGCTGCTGTGCCTGCATTGTTTGCCCTGTAGTCATCATCATGTATATAAAAATGGCAATAGATGCAAGGATTGGGAATAAACTCACATGATCACCATAAAATGGAATATGAAACGGCAATTCGGCAATCTTATCGTAACTGGAAAGATCTTCTGCCCATAAGAAACTCTTTTGTCGAAGATCAAAGGCCGATGGGAAAAATGTAAACAAGGCGTAGAATACCGGAATTTGAAGCAAGGCCGGCAAGCATCCCTTTAACGGACTGGCGCCTGCGACATTTTGAAGCTTCATCGTTTCTTGTTGAATCTTCATCTTATTATCCTTGTACTTCTCACGAATTTCGTCTAATTCTGGCTTTAACACCTTCAATTTTGCTTGAGATAAGTACTGTTTGTATTGTACCGGCGATAATGCCAATTTAATTAAAATAGTAAGTACAATAATCGCAATACCTGCAGGAAAGAATGCACTTAAAAATCCGAATAAAGGGATGATAATATACTTATTAATCATTCCAAATATTCCCCAACCCATTGGCATTGCTTCATCCAAATTACGATCGTATTTTTTGAATATTTTATAGTCTGTAGGCCCATAATACATATTCATATTATAGGAAATACCGCCACCTTTAGGCTCCAGTAACATCTTAGCACCGTACTGCTTAGTATACAATGTGTCAACCTCTTCATCCTCAACAAGATCAACTGAACTAAGTGATACCTCTTTAAACGGTGTATTAGTTAACAACATCGAACTAAAGAAATGCTGACGAAAATTCATCCATGTCACATCTTTTTCTATCTCATCATCTTCCCCATTTGGCGCCAATTTCGAATGTTTATCATCCTCATACTCGTATGTTAGACGAGAATATCTGTTTTCATAGCTTATACTTTTCGCATGTCGATACCCCTTTAATCTCCAATCTAATGATATAGGTTGAGAAGTATTGATCACGCCATCAAGACCTTCAGTTTTTACATCGAAATTAAGCATATACTCCCCTGGCGTTAACTCATAACGATACTCGATATAGGAGTTGGCAGCGGTTTTAAGGCGCATGGTCAACACACTATTTTCACCATTTTTAGTAAGTGAAGGTTCGAAAAATAATTCTTCAGAATTTAGTAAACGGTTCTCTGCCGAAAACTGAAGATTTAAAGAAGCATTTCCGTCCTGAATCATATAAATTGGTACAGAATCGTACTTCACAAAATTCTTTAATCGCGCTTCTGTAATGTAGCCCCCTTTATTACTTACTTCAAGATATAGCACATCATTTTCAAGCACCGTAACGGCATCTGAAGCAGATGGCAAAGTTCCAGAATAAGCAAAAGATCCTAATCTGTTTTTAAGTTTATCGAAGGCTAAAGAATCGCCTGGAGTAGCGATTGCCATTTCCTCAACAGCTTTATCGATTGAAATATCGGTAGTTTTATTTGCTTCGGAAGCTTCCTTTTCTGCAGCTGCTGCTTCAGTACGTGCTTTTTCGGCTAGAACTTCTTCTTCTGAAGGTTTGTTTAGATATAACATCCAAACTAAAATTGCTCCAATTAATACAAACCCTATCAGTGAGTTTACGTCAAATTTCTTTTCTTCCATATCTTACTACCGTATTGGTAAGTACTTTTTCTTCCGAAGAAATTTCAGAAGACATTATTTAAATTATTCAATCAATTGTTAGCAACAATAACGCCTCTTTCAAGATTACGCCAAATTGTCGTGTTACTTTTTCGCAGCATATTCACTCGCGGCTTTTACAAAAGCTACAAATAATGGATGCGGGTTGGCAACAGTACTCTTATACTCCGGGTGATATTGCACTCCCACGAACCATGGATGCGCAGGAATTTCTATGATTTCCACCAAGCCTGTCTCAGGATTCAAACCTGTGGCCATCATGCCGGCTGCTTCCAGTTTTGACTTATAGGTGTTATTGTACTCATAACGATGTCTGTGCCTTTCATTGATCAACATACTATTGTAAATCGATGCTACCAGACTACCTTCTTTTAACTCACATTTCCAAGAACCTAATCGCATAGTCCCACCTTTTTTAGTAATGGTTTTTTGCTCTTCCATAAGGTTGATCACCGGATCACTAGTGTTCTCATCCATCTCAAGAGAATTAGCATTCTTTATGTGAAGCACATTTCTTGCGTATTCAATAACTGCCATTTGCATTCCCAAGCAAATTCCTAAGAATGGTATATTATTTTCCCTGGCGTATCGAACCGCAGCAACTTTACCTTCAATACCGCGTTCCCCAAATCCTGGCGCGACTAATACAGCATCCAGATTTTTAAATTTTTCAGGGATATTCTTGTCATTGATAAATTCTGAATGAATAGACTCTACATTCACTTTTACCTCATTCGCTGCTCCGGCGTGAATAAAAGATTCCAGAATAGATTTATAACTGTCCTGAAGCTCCACATATTTACCGATTAACCCAATAGTAACTTCACTTTTAGGATTTTTATGCCGCTGTAAAAACTGATTCCATCGCTCTAAATTAGGCTCATTCGCCTTTTCAAGTTTTAGTTTCTTAAGCGTAACCGTATCCAGACCTTCCTCGAGCATCATGTTAGGAACATCGTAGATTGTAGAAGCATCTATAGACTGAATTACTGCGTCTAGTTTCACATTGCAAAATAAGGCTAATTTTCTTCTCAGTTCATCAGACAATTCATGTTCGGTGCGGCATACCAAGATATCCGCCCGTATTCCACTTTCCATCAATGTCTTTACAGAGTGCTGTGTAGGCTTGGTCTTCAATTCTCCAGCAGCAGATAGATAAGGTATTAAGGTTAAATGAATTACCAAGGCATTTTCATCTCCCATCTCCCATTTTAACTGGCGCACAGATTCTATGTAAGGCAATGATTCAATATCACCTACTGTTCCACCAATTTCCGTGATAATAATATCGTAATCACCGGTTTTCCCGAGCAACTGAATTCGTTCTTTAATCTCGTTTGTGATATGCGGAATTACCTGAACAGTCTTTCCTAGAAATTCTCCACGGCGTTCCTTCTCAATTACACTTTGGTAAATTCTACCGGTAGTGACATTGTTTGCCTGTGAAGTCTTGACATTTAAAAAGCGTTCATAATGACCAAGATCGAGATCTGTTTCTGCACCATCGTCGGTAACATAACACTCTCCATGCTCGTATGGATTTAAAGTTCCGGGATCTACGTTAATATAAGGGTCCAATTTCTGGATTGTCACACGATACCCTCTGGCTTGTAGCAATTTAGCCAATGAAGCCGCGATAATCCCTTTTCCTAATGAAGATGATACTCCGCCCGTAACGAAGATGTATTTTGTAGTGTTCATGAATGCAAATACTATAATAACTATACGGGATGCAAAGGTACAGTATTATTGCAGAAGGAAACAAAGATTTATCAATAATCGACTAGTTCCGGAAAAAACTAATTATCACTATTTTTAATAATAATTCTAATCGTCTCCAAGGTAGCGTGGTTTCTTCTCCACTAAAGGTTTGAGCAGATGCTCTAAACCATTAACTTTAATCTCGTCCATTTCCTGCATCATGGCACCCAATTTCCCGGGCGGGAATCCTTTTTGTTTAAACCATGTAAAATAAGGTTCGGGGATTTTTAGGAGTAATTCTCCTTTGTACTTTCCAAAGGGCATTCGGTAATTTGCTAATTCTGCCAGATGTTTAGGATCAGGCCCAAAAGCATTCGATGTGTTATCTCCAGTGCTCATAAGCCTTCAGTTGTTTTGCAATATACGCCTCCCATTGATATTCCATTTCCTCGTTCTTTGAATGTTCCGATTCTGCATCGAACTTATTTTGCATCTCTCTGCGATCTTCTTCAACCTTTCTATAAAGTGGTTCTATTTCTTTCTTTATGTTTTTAGTAAAGGTCGCTTCGGAAATAAGGCGACGTAATTTACGAGCATGCAATTCTGAAATATCAAAATGTGCCTGCTCGTGTTTCAGAATATATGGTGAAACCAAACCACGTTTGTACCAGGATTCCTTCGGATAAAAAAAACTTTCAACCGAGAAATCATATGTAATATCATCATTCTTATATTTGAAGGAATACGAAAAAGAAATACCCGAATTTGTACTTGCTACAAAATCGGCTCCTTTATTGGGAACGCCTTTAAAATCGGCCCAACTTAACTTTCGTGAATTACTCCAGTTAATCTTTTCCGGATCGCTTTCCGAAGGATAAGAAAAAAGAATAAGTAATATTATTGAGAGTATTTTCATTTAAAATAAACGAGGAAATTAGTGATTTATTGGCAGGCAATCTTCAATCCTAGTTTCCCCAATTAAAAACCACTTCCTTTTCTATATCTGGATGTAAACTGTAGTGTACAGGACAAGTATTCGCTGTATTTTGAAGAATTTTTCTAGATTTAGCATCTATATTTTCCGGAAGCTGCATCACTACTTCAATACGAGAGATCCTTCTTGGGTTTGCTGCCATCGTTTTTGTCACTATAGCCGTACTCCCCTGAAGATCGACCTTTAAATCTCTTGCCTTAATCCCCATCATTGTTAGCATGCAATTGGCTAGACCAGTGGCAACAGTATCGGTTGGTGAAAATGCTTCCCCTTTACCATTGTTGTCTATTGGTGCATCGGTAATAAAAGTGCTTCCCGATTTAAGGTGTTCGTTCTCTGTACGAAGTCCGCCGAGATAGGTTACTTTAGAAGTGCTCATTCTACGATTTCAAAATCCAGATTGTTCTTATACTTGATGATATATGTAGCCAGGTTTTGGTAACCATTGCTATTATTTTTCGTGTATCTGAATTTATTTTCAACATATTCTGTTTCATAATCTCCTTCCGATGCCATATAAATATCATCATCCGATGCCAAACGTAATAAGACGTCATAAGTAATATCAAATCCCCTTACTGCATAACGATTAGGGTATACGCCATATTTGTTCTTATAACTCACTAAAAAGGGAGCTTTATCTTTATAATCGTAGCTCTTATTTACCGAAGGAAACGTAAAGTTCAACTTCGCCAAATGCATATTCGATATATCGTGATAATCGTAGGCATCATTCTTGTCCAAAGTAAACAACCTCAGCTTAAAATCTGATGGTATCCCATTTAGAAGTCCTACTACATTACTAATAATCACCGGATCTCCGGATTCAAGTATCACCCAATTCTCAACTCCTTTTACTAGTTTGGCGTTAATATCTACTGCATACAAGAAACCCTTATCTCTAGGTGACATCGTTTTTGCATTCGGTAATTCCTTTACAATAGCAGCCTTTTGAGCACTTCTTTTGACATCCGAAATGAGCAATATATTTTTATCGGTTCCTTTTTCTTTCAGAAATTTTAGCATCGAACGTCTTAACATATCATCGGATGGCAATGTCTGAAAGAAATTAGATGACATTTGCATTTCACGATTACTAAGAGGGGAAAAAATAGGCGTATTTGATGATCTCAACAAAGCAGCTGCCTTTTCAACATTTTTTTGGCGTAGCGGTCCTATTACTGCATCAACATTGCCAAAACCGCTACCTGATAAGATAGATGCAGTTTTACTTTCACTACCTTGAGTATCATAAATATTGAGATTTACAGATATCCCTTTGTCTTTAGCAAATTCGGCGGCCATTAACACTCCACTATAAAAATCCAGCGCTACACGGAGTAAACCGCCTTTTTTAAGTAATTCGGTATTAGAGCTAACTGAATCACCATCTACTTTTTGCAATTCGAAAGGAAGCAAAATTGCCAGATTCTTCTTCTTCAAATTAGTGATTCGATTCTCAAGATTTACAACAACGGCTTTTTCTGAAGTTAACATCTCTATGTTTTTCTTCGGAATTTTAAGTATCATCCCTTCTTTCAAACCATCTTTGGTGTAAGGGTTTAGCGCTACAATTTCTTCTTCGGAAAGACCTAGTTTTATTTTTAATCTGAAAAATCCTTCTTTAGGTTGCACCTCGTAAAAATCATAGTCGTCATCTATGGTTGCCGAGCCTATTACTGCTTTTTCAGGCACATTTAAAATGGTACCCATCTGAAGGTTTTCACCCATAGTTGGATTTAATTCTTCAAGCTCGGCTATAGTAATACCGTACTTTCTTGCAATCCCATATTTGGTTTCTTTTGCTTCCACTTTATGGATAGCTGAAACCGGCGTTATGTTTCCATTAGAAGGATCGGTCCCAATTATACTTTTCACCCGAATTGGGATTTCAATCTTCTCCCCTTTTTTTAGCTGTCGTGAATACAACTCCTTATTGTATTTCTTCAGATCATCCACAGAGATATTGTACAACTGCGAAATGCTGAACAAAGTTTCTTTTCTTCTAACCTTATGCTTTTTAAATTTTACATCTTCAGAAGTCTGACTTACTGATGAAGCATTAGGAATGATCAATAGTGCGTTTGTTTTTACACTTTCTTTCACGTCTGGGTTCAACTTATAAATATCGGCAGTGGTCACTCCGTATTGTTTGGCGATGCTAAAAATTGTCTCGCCTTTCTTTACATAATGACTTTTATACTGCTCTTGTTGTTGCTGCGCGATAGATCCACATCCTACGCTAAAAACGAAGAGAAAACTGATATATACTACTAATTTCATCTAATATGAGGTTTAAATTTCTTTAAATGGTTATTCCCATTCTATGGTAGCCGGTGGTTTAGAACTTATGTCATACACTACTCTATTAACGCCTTTTACCCTGTTTATTATATGATTTGAAGTCTCCTGTAAAAACTCATATGGTAGATTCACCCAATCGGCGGTCATTCCATCAGTTGATTCTACTGCTCGCAAGGCCACTACTTTTTCGTAGGTTCGCTCGTCTCCCATAACTCCAACACTATTCACGGGTAGTAAAATTGCTCCCGCTTGCCAAACTTTATCGTAAAGATCCCATTTTCTTAGTCCGTTGATAAAGATTGCATCTACCTCCTGTAATATACGAACTTTTTCTGCTGTTATATCTCCAAGGATTCTAATTGCCAGTCCGGGACCCGGAAAAGGATGTCTTCCCAATAATTCCGAAGCTATACCCATCTCTTTTCCAATACGTCTTACCTCATCTTTAAACAACATTCGCAATGGTTCTACCACTTTTAACTTCATAAAATCCGGTAATCCACCTACATTATGGTGCGATTTAATCGTTACCGAAGGTCCGTTTACTGAGACGCTTTCAATAACATCGGGATAAATGGTTCCCTGAGCCAGCCAATGGACACCTTCAACCAAATGTGCTTCCTGGTCGAAAATCTCAATAAAGGCATTTCCAATCGCTTTTCGTTTTTCTTCAGGATCACTTTTTCCACTCAAAGCTTTCAAGAAGTGTGCCGAAGCATCGACTCCTTTCACGTTAAGCCCCATGCCTTTATACTGATCTAAAACGCTATCGAATTCATTCTTCCGAAGTAAACCGTTATTGACAAAAATACAATACAGATTCTCTCCAATCGCTTTGTTCAGTAGTATTGCAGCAACAGTCGAATCTACTCCTCCACTCAATCCGAGCACCACTTTGTCATCACCCAACTTATTCTTTAGTTCCTGAACTGTAGTATCTACAAAAGCTGCAGGAGTCCATGATTGCTTCACGCCGGCAATATGTACTAAGAAATTTTCAAGAAGTTGTTTCCCATCTGTTGTATGGTATACTTCAGGATGAAATTGGATTGCAAAGGTTTCTTCCCCTTCAATGCGATAGGCCGCATTCATCACATCATTGGTACTTGCTAATCGTACGCCATCTTTAGGTAATTCTGCGATCGTATCACTATGACTCATCCATACATGAGTTCCCTCATCGATTCCTGAAAACAAACCATGATGATCATAGATCGTCTCCAATTTAGCACGTCCATACTCCCTAATATCAGATGGCGCTACCAATCCACCGTTAAAATGTGCGAGATATTGTGCTCCATAACACACTCCTAAAAGTGGTATTTTCCCTTTAATATTTGATAAATCCGGATGAGCAGCATTATCGCCCCGTACCGATAAAGGACTACCTGAAAGTATTACGGCTTTAAAAGGTTCTAAATTTTCCGGAATTTTACTATAAGGGTGGATTTCACAGTAAATATTGAGTTCTCGAACACGTCTTGCAATAAGTTGTGTGTACTGCGATCCGAAATCTAAAATGAGGACATTATTTTGCATAGGCAAAAGTAAATTAAAAAAGTAAGTTGCCTAAAACCAATTTCAAAAAATTTAAGATATTTTTCAACGAAGTATTAAAACAAAATGAAACGTTATAAAACCTGATTTTTCCGTTAAATCTATCCTAAATGTAGGCCTCGCCACTGTTAAGAAGAATCGATTTATAGTAACTTTAGAAATCTATGATCGATGAGGTTTTAATAACACAAATTTGTAAAGATTTGGAAGATAATCTTCCAATTAATGAATCACTACCAGAAAATGGCATTCTACATATAGATAAACTACTTCCCTATATCTGTATCTATCGCTATAAAAATACAGACCTATTGTTTTCCGGACTTTTAAAAACACAGGGATCCTATTTGATTGTTCCAGAAGCTGTGGATATTTCGAATTTAGTCGATTGCCTTTCAACAACCATTTCAAAAAAATTAAATGCCTTTTTAATAATTGAAATGTGGCCGGTAAGAAAAGATCATCAGGCAGAATTTGATATTTCTTGCCCTGAAGGAAAAGCACCCGCGACCATAAACGCTCTGAAGGAAGGAATTGATGAGATGCGAATAATTTATCCCGAAATTTCTGCCGTTGTTTCTGATACAAAGTATCGCTATCCAAAACATCTGAAACCCTTATTGGATATCGATGAAACAAAAGAATCCGGAACACTGATTATTGGTTTGCAAGTTCCAACAATCTATGAGAGACCGGAAGAAAATGAAATTTTTTCCATCTTTTACAGAAAGTTTGCTTCCCGTCTCTCCGAAATAATCAAAAGAACAGTTTTTGAGTTTATTCGAGTCCAGACATCAAATCCGTACCGTAATTACTTAATGTTGGGGAAAACGAATATCGATAAAATAACTCTCCAATCAGATGATCAATTGGCCGATATTAGTGAAGGAATGTCATTTCTTCTGCGAACAACACCGGTAAATAGTACACAGCAATGGAAGAAATTCAAAGAAAATAATTTTAGCAAAATTCCTTCCTTTAATTATCGCTTAATAGCACTCGACCCTGAGCTGGAAAAACGAAAACTGTATGATATTGCGTTGGACAAAGTCGACGATCCAACACTTGCATTTATATTGAGAGATAAAAGATTGGAAATCGAAAAACAACTCACCATGTTGGAGGAAAGAGGAACCGACAATTTTAGGTTTATTGGTGAAAGTCTATATGGAGCGGTAGAACCATCAGTATTAGAAAGTGCATACGCTATATTGAAAGCGTATCCTGAGACCGACACAGTTGGAAATACTCAAAAATTTGATTGTCATGAATTTGCTTTCCATGCACAGAAGGAACTAGACTACTATCAAGAGAAATTTCCGCGTTTGAAATTGTGTTTGGAAATAAGAAAGGATGTCGCCGGTATTATGGTTTCGGAAACAAACCTATTTATTAGCGATCAACTTTCTATGGACGCCAGAAGGTGCGATGCGCTCATCCAACATGAGGTAGCCACCCATATCTTGACGTATTGCAATGGTAAAAATCAACCCATAAAACAAATGTACGCCGGTTTTGCCGGTTACGATCAGCTACAGGAAGGATTGGCTGTCCTCGCAGAATATCTGGTTGGCGGACTTACCGTGAATCGGCTTCGATTGTTAGCCGGGAGAGTGATAGCTGCCGATAGCTTGACGTCAGGGGCTACCTTTCTCGAGACATTTCAATTATTATATCGCTCACATAATTTTTCCGATAGAACTGCCTATTATATTACGATGCGTATTTACCGAGGTGGAGGGTTAACTAAGGATGCAGTTTATTTAGCCGGATTGGTTCATGTGATACAATATATTAAAGAAGGTGGAAATCTTGAAACACTTTACACTGGGAAATTTAATACAAATCACGTGATCCTGATAGAAGAATTATTACAAAGAGGTGTGCTTAAGCCTCCAATATTACCTCGCTTTTTGGAACGGGATGATGTAAAAAAGCGAATTGAAAAATTGAAGAATGGAATTAACTTAATTGATCTTATAAACTAAAAAACAATGAAAATAGCATTTATAATAAACGACCACGCAACTGAAAAGCCAAACTTTACAACACCAGCACTAGGATTTTCAGCCTACAAAAGAGAACATGAAGTTTATTTCATTGGAGTTGGCGAACTGGCGTACGCTAGTGATGGTCATCTTTCAGCGAGATGCAAAACTATAAGTGGTAAAAATTTTAAAACACAGGAAACTTATTTCAAGGCAGTTCAAAAAGAAGAATTTACGCGAATCACATCAAAAGAATTAGATGTTTTATTTCTTCGAAATGATCCTTCCGATGAAATCAACGAAAGAGAATGGGCTCAAAATGCCGCATTCATTTTTGGAGAAATCGCCACAAGAGATAATGTAATCGTTTTAAATCACCCAAGTAGTTTAGCCGGTGCCGTAAATAAGATGTATTTCCAACATTTCCCGGAAATTCTCAGGCCAAAAACCATTATTTCAAGAGACCATGCAGAGATTAAAGAATTTTTCGCGGCTCAAAAGAATAAGATGATTTTAAAACCTTTACAAGGTTCAGGAGGAACAAATGTGTTTATGATGGATAAAAAAAATGAACATAATCTCACTCAAACCATCGATGCAATTTGTCGTGACGGATTTGTAATCGCACAGGAATATCTTCCGGAAGCTAAAAATGGTGACACACGACTCTTTTTAATGAATGGTGAACCACTTAAAACGCCAGATGGAAAATATGCAATAATGCAACGCGTAAATGCAAGTGGCGATATTCGCAGTAACATTCATGCTGGTGGCCGCCCTCAAAAAGTAAAAATGAACGATACTATTTTAGCTTTGGCGGAGATTGTTCGTCCTAAACTAGTTCAGGATGGAATGTTCCTGGTTGGGATCGATATTGTAGGTGATAAATTAATGGAGATTAATGTCTTTAGTCCTGGAGGGTTAAATGTGATGGGTCAAATGTACGATGCCGACTTCGCCACAGAAGTGATCAAATCTATCGAGAAGAAGGTGCATTATAATAACGTTTATGAAGACTACTTGTTTAATAGCCGGTTAGCGACACTGTAGTATTATAATTCTAATATCGTGAATTCGTGATGAAGTGGGTCCAGATTTTCTTTTAATTCTGAAAGCAGTATGTCTCCGTACTCCAAATAGAATTCAGAGAAATTTAAAGTACGTTCCTGCAAACCTTGATTTGGAAATAGTTCGTTCTGAAGCTCGGTTAAGCGTTCCAACTCATCTTTCAATTTTCGTTTCTGTGCTTTTAAAAGTCGCTTCTCGAGATGATCCAGACCGTTCAACTGCTTCTTTTCCTGCGCTCCAACAGCACCTTTGAAGGAAGCATCTGTTTTTTCAGCCAAGTTGTACAGGTCTTTAAATTGTTGTTCTAAATGTGTGCGCTGAGTTGAAAAATCGATAGCTACCTCCGAAATCTGATGTGTATGTTTCGTTCTAAGATCCGATTGTTTCAGAAAAAGCGACTCTAAAGGCACTTCCATTTTTTTAAGCTTTTCTGAAAGATAGGTTGGCATTAATAGCACCGAATTCCGAAGTAACAATACCGGAAAGGGAACAGACACACTTTCAAAATAATCTTTTAACTGCAACCAATACGCCACTTCTCCACCACCACCTATATAACACAAATTAGGCAAGATCACCTCCTGATACAGAGGACGAAGTAGCGCATTCGGTGAAAACTTTTCAGGAGCAGCCTCTATTAATTCCAACAACTCATCCTTCGAAAATTCTAAGGTGGTTTCATTAATATAAAACCGCCCGTCTTTTTCGATGATTCTTTCCCGAATCCCCTTGTCCAAATAGAATAAATTAATCTCCCTTGGATGCACCTGTTCCGGATACCCCAAAGCCGTTAATTTTTGAGTAGTTTTCGTGATTTTATTAAAAGAAAGCTGTGATTCAATTTCTTTATGAGCGTATGGAACGAAGGCTTTTTTTAAATCGGTATCATTCCCGTCAACAATGACAAGTCCATATTTAGCGAACAAGGCATTTCCTAAATCGCGAGTTGCCTCAGCAAGATTATCATGTTTTAGATAAGCTTCAGAAAATAGCGAACTTAACGCCTTGCCATTTTCAGAATCTCCAAACTGCTTCAGTAAAATAGCGGCGACATCAGCTAGTCCTTCGGTTGACAATTCTCCTACAGCACCGCCATCTTTCCGTTTCCACTGCACCTTTTTTCCGAAGAGATTAAAATAATTAATTTCTTCAAAATCATGATCTTCGGTTGCCATCCAGTAAACCGGCACAAAATTCGAATCAGGATATGCCTTCTTTAATTGCTCGCTAAGATTAATAACTGAAAAAATCTTGTACAAAAAATAAAGAGGACCCGTAAACAGATTTAGTTGATGTCCGGTTGTAATGGTAAAGGTGTTTTCTTCGGAAAGGGAAGTAATATTCTTTTGAGTGGCTTCGGAAAGTGTTATGTTTTTGTATTGCTTCTGAAGTGAGTCGACCAAAACAGCGCGAGATTCCGCAGAGAAGCTTTCCTTTTTTAATGCAATTTGCTTTTGAAAGTTGGCCAATTTCGGGAAGTTTCCGTAGAACTCCTGAAGCGACGACGCCTCATCTAAATAATCACACATTAGTTTCGAGAAGTAGCCGGTATCTTTATAAGCAATGGATTGTTTGGTCATAGGGTAATTCAGAAATAATGCTGTAAAAATAGCTACTTTAAATTGTAAAAATTTTAAAGTTACGTTAATTCACCCAAAAAGTAACCATTTCAGATTTTACACAGAACAAAAATGCGATCTCTAAAAAATAGTAAAAACAAGATGCTTCGGATTATAAAATTCTTTATGGCTATTCCCGTATTCTTTAGTAGATTTAACGAATTAAAATACAATCTATGACTCGCGGTATCACCCTCCTACTTTTACTTATAACTACGCTTACGAATGCTCAACTACAATCACCTTCAGAATTTCTAGGGTACGAACTTGGCAGTGAATTTTCGCGACATGCAGACGTGGTACGATATTTTGAGCATGTAGCTTCTGAAAGCAATATGGTGAATTACGATTTCTACGGAAAGACGAACGAACGCCGCCCCTTGAGTTATGCCATAATTTCTTCCGAAGAAAACATAAAAAACATCGAAAAAATTCGTACCGACAATCTGAAGCAAACGGGTATTGAATCCGGGACCGCTAATCCCGAAACCGCCATCGTTTGGCTTAGTTATAATGTACATGGAAATGAAGCTTCCAGCACCGAAGCGGCTATGATCACCTTGTACAAGCTCATTACTGAAAATCAACAATGGTTAAAAAATACTGTCGTTATTATAGACCCGTGTATTAATCCCGACGGACGCGATCGATATGCGAATTGGTACAATCAGGTAAAATCTACGCCTTATAATGTCCTTCAATCTGCAACAGAACACAGTGAACCTTGGCCGGGAGGACGTCCTAATCATTATTTGTTCGACCTTAATCGTGACTGGGCATGGGCAACACAGGTTGAAAGTCAACAACGGCTAAAAATATACAATCAGTGGATGCCACAGATTCACGTAGATTTTCACGAACAAGGAATAAATGATCCTTATTATTTTGCGCCGGCTGCAGAACCTTATCATGAAATTATAACACCATTTCAACGAGAATTTCAAATTGAGATCGGTAAAAACCACGCGCGTTATTTCGATGATAAAGGCTGGTTATTCTTCACTGGCGAATTGTTTGATCTATTATATCCAAGCTATGGTGATACCTACCCGATGTTTATGGGTGCCATCGGAATGACTTACGAACAAGCAGGTCATGGGCGTGCCGGATTAGGAATCAACACCGATGAAGGATTTGTACTTACATTAGAAGACCGAATTGCACATCATACCACTACCGGTTTATCTACGGTCGAAATGGCTTCAAAAAATGCCAAACGCTTAAATTCTGAATTTCAGAAGTTCTTTAAAAATGATGGATTAAAGTACAAAAGTTATGTGCTGAATGGCAATCCGGACAAAATCCTTTCGCTTACCAAATTATTGGATAAACACGATATCACTTATGGTTTTTCAAGTGGAGGAACAGTTAGTGGCTTCAATTTTATCGAAGCCAAAAACGGAAGTATGAATAGCCAAGGCGCTTTAGTAGTAAGTACCAATCAGCCAAAAGGCAAAATGATAAAGGTACTTTTCGAGCCGGAAGCCAAACTGGATGATCCGTTAACCTACGATATTACGGCCTGGAGTATTCCATATGCTTATGGTTTGGACGCTGTAGCGAGTACATCATTGGTGAAAGCCGACAATAAAATCATAAAACGGCAGGTACTAAATACTGAATTGCCTTCGGGTGCCGGATATATTGCCGGTTGGGATGATATTAGTGACGCAACTTTCTTAGCTGCCCTGCTGCAAAAAGGTATTAGAGTCCGTTTTTCCGAAAAGGAACTGCAATTTGGTGGTCAAAGCTTCGGAAGAGGTAGTTTGGTAATCACCAAAAGTGATAATAGGACAAACAAGGATTTTCATAAAACAGTTGTAAAAATTGCGAACGAGAATCAGAAGGAATTATACGCTGCTAAAAGTAGTTTTAGTGATAACAGAATCGATTTTGGATCGGCTAATATAAAGATTATAAACGCTCCAAAAATCGCAATGTTAAAAGGCAAAGGTGTCTCATCCCTGAGTTTCGGTGCGGCATGGCACTTTTTCGAAACACAATTACAGTATCCGGTCACGAATATAGATACCGACGATTTTAAGCAGATTGACCTTTCAGAATTCAATACACTTATACTGCCAGAAGGATGGTATTCTGATGTACTAAACGATTCTACTTTAAGCATTGTTAAAGATTGGATAAAGGAGGGTGGAAAACTCATTACAATTGGAAGAGCTGTGAGTGCATTTAAAGACAAAGATGGCTTCGGATTGAAAAAGAACGAAGATAAAGCTAAAGATTCAGTTGCTATTAAAAAAGGAAAACTCACTCCTTACGATCAACGTGAAAGAGAAAGTGTAAAAGATTTTATTACAGGTAGTATTTATAAGGTAACGCTCGATGCCTCACACCCTTTGGCTTTTGGCTACGGCAGTAGCTACTTCAGCTTAAAACAAGGTGGGAGCTCTTATGCCTTTTTAGAGGATGGTTATAATGTGGGATATATCAATGAGGATGCCGTGAGTGTCTCTGGTTTTTCAGGTATTGATGCCAAAGCCGGGCTTAAAAATTCACTTGTTTTTGGGGAAGATAGAATCGGAAAAGGAAGTGTTGTTTATCTAGTTGACGACGTACTGTTCCGATCTTTTTGGGAGAACGGAAAGTTGTTTATCGCCAACGCGATTTTCTTTGTGAACGATATTAAGTCGGATATGTAAACTTCCTTTAGTCTCGATCATCCTTCGGTAGATATATCGAATTTATATCATTCATAACAATTACTGCATCGGCTTGATAATATTTTTCAGACCGGATAACATGATATAGCCAATCAAAATAATTTTCTGAACGCCTATTGAACGGATAATTTAATTCTTTTTCCATCTTCTTTACATTTAAATAGCAAAGAGAAAAGACTATTGTAGATTGACGGGCAAGATAAATGTAGGAAATCATTTACACTTGAGATAATCTTACGTAATCTTTTTCGTACTTTTTAGAGGAAATGAAAAGAATTATGGTTAAACGGAAGTTCTAGCTACTTTATTTAGCTTAATACCAGCGCTTTTTATTCTTTTTTGAAGCAGCCGATTTTCTACCTGACTTATGTTTGCTTCCTGTTTTCTTCTTTTTATGAATAGGAGGTTTTGCCTCAGGATCAAGTGGAAAAAGGTGATCTTCAACAACCTTGATGGGCTTCTGAAGTAGTTTCTGAATCTCCTTCACATACTTTTTTTCATCGGCAGCACACAAGGAGTACGATGTCCCCGATTTTCCTGCACGCCCAGTTCTTCCAATTCGATGGATGTAAGTTTCCGGAATATTAGGCAAGTCGAAATTAATTACCGCATCAAGATCTTCAATATCAATACCACGAGATGCTACATCGGTGGCGATAAGAATATTTACTTCACCGTTTTTAAACTTGTTCAAAGCAGATTGACGCGCACTCTGAGACTTATCTCCATGGAGACTATCTACTTTAAAGTCATTCTTAATCAATGTTTGTTCAAGTTTGTCTACACCATTTTTTGTTCTTCGGAAAACTAAGATGTTGCCTTTTATTTCATTCCGAAGTAAATGCAAACACAACTCGATTTTGGAAGGTTTTGGCACGTAGTACAACAACTGAAGCACTCCGCCAGCCGCTGCCGCTGTAGGTGAAATTTCTATTCTTTCCGGATCGGTCAAGATGGATTTTGCCAATTGAATCACCTTTATTGGCATAGTAGCCGAAAATAAAAGGGTCTGCTTGTCTTCCGGACACATACGATCAATCTTTAAGACATCATCAATAAAACCCATGTCCAACATTAAATCGGCCTCGTCTAAAACCAGTATTTCTACCTTGTCCAAATTAATAAATTCTTGCTTTCGAAGATCAAGCAATCGACCTGGGGTAGCAATTAAAATGTCCACTCCTTTTTTGAGGATGTCTTTCTGTGGCTCAATGGACGTACCACCAAAAACTACCGCTGTTTTAAGATTTGTATACTTTCCGTAGGCTTTAAATTCTGCTTCAATTTGTACTGCTAATTCCCGGGTAGGACTTACAATTAAAGCCCTTATCCTTTTGTTTTTCTTTGTCGCATCTTGTTGATGAAATAATAGTTGCAATATTGGTAAGGCAAAGGCAGCCGTCTTTCCAGTTCCTGTTTGGGCTGAGGCAATTAAATCTTTTTTATCCAAAACCAAAGGAATAGCCTGTTTCTGAACTTCAGTTGGGCTATCGTAGTTCTTCTCAAAAATTGCTTTTAAGATTGGTTTGTTTAAAGCGAGTTCGGTAAAGTGCATAGGTTTTTACAAGATATTTGTGCAAAGATAGTGTAAAAGTTGGGTGGGGCTTCAGTTATGAGATTTTAGATGTGGGATTTAGTGGTTAGTTGTTAGTTGTTAGTTGTTAGTTGTTAGTTGTTAGTTGTTAGTGAAAATATGTTACTTCAAGTGATTATAATAACTCTATTGATAATATCGAGAACTTCTCGATACTATTTTAAGATTGCTACGCATCCTAAAATCACTCGAAGTGACAGATGAACTCTTTAATAGGAATTGTCGCTAAGAATCAAATTTTATAGCACTGTCACATCGAGCGGTCCGCCACAGGCGGATTGTATCGAGATGAAGCCTATCTCAAATTCCGAAGTCCTTCATAAACCACAACGCTAACAGCATTTGCAAGATTTATGCTTCGGATGTGTTCGCTGTGTATTGGGATCTTGAACAAACGATCCTGATTCGCATCGGTTAGACCCGTATCAAGGCCAACGGATTCCTTTCCGAAGATAAAAAACAGGTTATCTTCAAAATTGATATCCCAATAATTCTGTGTTCCATGACTGGATAAAAACGCCATTTTTTTATCGGCATGCACCGCAAAGAATTCTTCCTGATTTTCATAGATCGCTAAATCCAGATGCTTCCAGTAGTCGAGTCCTGCCCGTTTAACACGTTTATCGCTTAACTCAAATCCGAAGGGTTTTACAAGATGTAATTTACTTCCGGTCGCCAGCGACAGCCTTCCAATATTACCTGTGTTATTAGGAATTTCGGGTTCTATTAATACGATGTTAAATGACATGAATAATGATTAAAATAATTGGATTATTGAACGGATTGCTCTTTTGGAACGGCCACCACCTTATGATTCCTCAATTTATTGTTTCCGAAGTCCATAAAAGGTTTTTCGATTAAATAATAGATTCCGGAGGCCAATAAAATCGCCCCTAAAATACTAAGAGCATACATGGCAACCATCGATTTACCATCGATCCCCAAATTAATAAAAAATACAATGGCAATCTCGTGAGTTAGATACAAACTATAGGAAATAGTACCTACATACACCAACCATTTCGGGCTTCTTAGCGTACTATTTTTGTTCACCAAATAGGCGATCATAACTCCAAAACATAATGCAAAAGGAAAATAATCATAGGATTCCACGTCGATAATTAAAAATAATAACGCGAACGAGGCTAATGCTAGCAGAAGATGCCAACGATTCACCTTTTCGAATAATGTGCTTTTCTTAAAATGCATGGCTCCCATGAGACAACCAAGTGCAATGCAATCGTATCTATAAAAATTAATATACAAGGCCCAACGATTACCAACAGGAAGTTCGTAACCATAAATGGCAATATACTTTGCAATCAAGAAGATAATAAAAAAGATAAAAACACCTTTGATAAATCGTTTCTTAAGAAACACAAAAACCCACGGAATAATTATATAAAAAATCTCCTCAACACCAATGGACCAGGTAGGTTCGGCGAAGGGAAGAATATTGTTGTGGATTAAAGGAATCTGTGGAAGAAAGAAAAGGAAATACCAGTAATTATCGGAATTCTCACGTGCATCTATAAGAAAGTCCGGAACATTGAATTCTAAGATTGAGACATGGGGTAATACCCAAATTGCCAGGATAATAACGAAGAAATAAAGTGGCCAAATTCGAAATATTCTTCCAATATAAAAATCACCCACACTCCATCTGTTTGTCTCGATGCGCCTGAGAATACTCATAGTAATTAGATAGCCACTTAGTACGAAAAACCCTGTGACCGCAACTCTTCCCAGATGGTAAATAATTGGGTTTAGATAGTCATCTGAATGTCCAAAATACAACCGGATTAATTCCACATGACTCACCAATACCATTAGTGCCAATATACCTCGCATTGCTTCTAAATGGAGGTTTTTTTTAGTGACAGTTTTCTTTGTCTTGGTGATTTCCTCGGTTATAGTTTTGCTGGAATTACCAACTTTCCGGGAGGTCTTTTTTTTACTGTGTTTTTTCCGGGTCATTTTGGAAGTCGATAATTGTCGAGATATTTAGTTTAGTTGTTGTTCATACAAACATACGAATTACAAATGGTTGTAAGTTTAAGTGTTTTTGAAGCAATCCTTTTTATTTCTGTGAATGCATCTTTTTCAAAATAACAATTTGTCCCAAATGATAATGACAATGTTCAATAATACCGTGAATATTGCTGTAATAATTCCCGTATTTCTCATCAGTAAAAGGCTCCCAAAGTTTTGATTCTTCTAGTTGTGCAATTAATTCTGAAACTTTTTTTGCTTCGGAAAGCGATTTCGTTTTCATTGACTGCCAGTCTTTATCCGACTTCACTTCCAGGTGATCGAAGCTCAGGGCATCTTTGGCTTCTAACGAACCCCCTTCAAGTACTTTTAACAAAGCATTTATATAGTAATTGCTGTGATAAACCAGCGCAGTAATACTATTGAAAGTTGGAAGCTTCTTATTTGCCTGCTTCAAAGGTATGTCTTCAAGTACTTCTTTGTAATTAGCCACAGACCAGTTGCCGCCGAAATAGATATTATTTAAGTGACTCGCAATTTGTGTACAAAGGTTCATGATTAATCGATTTTAAATTAATTCAGAAAATAACAACAAGCTATCTTCTGAACATTAAAATTAAGAAAATTGCCGATAATTAGAGAAGCCTACTTTCTTATGTTGATGAAATCTGGAAATTTTTAAAACAAATAAAGCCCGTTATAATAACGAGCTTTATGATTGTCCTTGTTAACCAAAGTAGCAATATGGCAACAAAGAATTTAATATTCAACCAGTAAGTAGCATTACTGGGGTAACCTCAAGGTAAATGTAATTATGATTCGCAGTAAAAACAATACGTAAAAACACGTATATTTCATATAATATCCTGATAAACAGCATAAAAAAAAGCCCATTTGCATGCAATGAGCTTTTTAAACCTTATTTCCTACAGTAGCAATATAGGAAAACAAGAAAATAGTTTGGACGACAACTTGCGTTGTCAATCCCTAATTCTTTGTAAAAGTTAAACAGGAATAAGGAAAAAATCATAATCTTAACAGTTAATTAACTGTAAATCAGTTAAAAACATCTCTTTCCACGATAAATTACCACTTCGGATTAAAGAATCTTACGAAAATAGCACAAGACCCATTTTCAAAAGGAAAAATAAATATTCGTATCTTGTAATATGTGTAAATTCAATGATTTAGGGTGAAATCGTTACTACTTCTTAGCTTTATTTTTAGTTCCCTTTTTGTCACGCCACAACTTTGCGATTTTAATACACAAATTCGAGAAATAGATGCACTTATAAAACATGGAGATTTTAAAAATGCTTTGATTAAAACTAGCTCGGCTAAAGACTGCAATGACCTTTCCACCAAGGAGCTTATTACACTACTAAAAAGAGAATATCAAGCTTACAGGAACAATCGGGAATTTAAAGAAGCGAATAATGCTATTCTTTTCGCGAAAGAAACACTTATAAAAAATAATCTAACTCCAGATTTTGACCTTCACTTATTATTAGCAGAAAACTACGCAGCAACAAACGACCCGATATTATATAAAAAACATATTAAAAAAGTAACTGACAGCATTGCTTCACCATTTGGACCAAATTACGAGCTCCAAGGAAGACTTGAACGGACTATATTTCAACAAATAAATGAAGCCTCGCTACGCACAGAGGCGATAAATCATTTACTCGCCGCACTTGAGGCTTTTGATAAACTCGAGAACCCTCCTGTATATTATTATTATGAAACCCTCGGAAACTTAGGGAATAGGTATCGAAATGCAGGTGATTTTGACAAATCAAATTATTATTACTTTCAGGGAAGAGACTTTCTTCTGAAACATTATCCTTCCAATCACTATGAAATCGCTTACTTTAACTACCGTATTGCAAGTGTGTACTACGAGAAAATGGAATATGAATCAGCCCTCACTTATTACCTGCAGGCAAGGGAAGTTTGGATACATACTATGAAGCCTCAGGACAAATATATGCGCTACCTCAACGAGGCCATTGGTGATATGTATTGGGAACTCGAAGACCCTGAAAATGCGCTACTTTATTTTAATTATTCGATCGAAGACGAAAAAAAAGTGAATAATGACCTTAGTACCAAAACAATTGGCATTGCAGATAGCCTTATTAATTCCGGAAACTATGCTACAGCAATCGACTATTACAATGAAGCGTATAAGTGGAGGGAAAAAGAACTAGGTAAAAATAATGTTCAGACTGGCGCTTGCAAAAATTTTGTAGCAAGGGCGCTTCGGTTTTCGGGAGATACTGAAGCTGCATTAATCGCCTATCAGGAAGCGATTCAAATTCTAGTTCCAGATATGCGAGGTTTGGAGGAAATCTCTCAAACATCCTGGTATGAAAATCCGAGTCCTCAAATGAAGGTACAATCATCGCAGTACCTCTTTGAATCTTTAATCGCAAAAGGCGATCTACTTAAAGAATATTACTTAAAAACAAATGAGATAAGCGATCTGGAAGCGGCACTACAGACCTATGAAGCAACAATTACGCTACTAGAAAACCAAAAAAGCAATCAGCTCTCTGAAGCTTCAAGAGAATTTTGGACACAACGAACGCTAATTATAATCGAAAGCAGCATTACTACAGCCTTGGAATTGTTTCAAATAACGAATAACAAAGATTATCTTTCGAAGGCGTTTAGTTATTCTGAAAGAAGCAAAGCTTTATTATTATTAGCCTCACTCTACGATCAGGAAATTCGATCTTTTACAAATGTTTCCGAAGCTATTATTTCCGAAGAAATTAAATTAAAATCAGAAATCAACGATTACGCCGGAAAGATCCAGTCGGAAGAAAGCAGATGTGCCGAAACCAGAGGAAAAATGTTGAGTCTTTGGGTAACAAAACTGGATGCTTTACAAAATGAATATGATATTTTAATAAAAACCATCCAGGAAAAGCATCCTGAATATTATAATTTAAAATACGAGAGTCCTATCGCCACCGTAGCCGTGATTCAGGATCAAATTCTGGATGTAAATACTGCCATGATTAGCTATTTTGCAGGTAGTGAGAATAGCTACGTTTTTTTAATCACTTCGGAAGAAATTGCAATTCGTAAGCTGGAAGATACTCCACAATTATTTAAAGAGGTTAGTGAATTATTTACAAATCTAAGTTCACAAAATTTAGTGCAAACAGAGGCTCAGAAGACATATTTAAGCTTCACTGAAACATCCAGTTTACTTTACAACAAACTTCTGAAGCCTGAGTTATCGAATCACAATTTTTCGAAACTAATCATAATTCCCGATGGTAAACTTTACTACCTTCCTTTTGAAATTCTATTAAAAGAAACACCTATAAACAAACCAAGAGGATATAGGGAATTATCGTATTTGCTCAAAGAATATGCTATTTCCTATAGCCCATCTGCCTCCATTAAACTATTGGTTGAAAATGATAGAAACAGTAATGATGCTTATTTCGGTTTCGCTCCAAATTACGAGGGACAGTTATATATGGATGCCGAGCAAACAAGTAAAACCTTATCCTTGCTTCATTTTAATAAGAAAGAAATAGAATCTGGAGCTTCCTTATTTAAAGGAAGAAGTGAGATTGGGAAATTAGTTACTGAAGATCTTCTGAAGGATGTTTCTTCGGAAGCTGGAATTTTGCACCTCGCCATGCACGGTGCCATTGAAGACGAGCATCCCCTTTTGTCTAAATTATATTTCAATTCTTCCGAAGGAAATGATGGCATGCTTCATATTTACGAAATTTACAACCTCAATATCAAAGCGCAATTGGTCATTCTAAGCGCTTGTAATTCTGCATCAGGGAAATTAATTCGGGGAGAGGGAATTGCTAGTTTGGAGCGGGCTTTTCAATATGCCGGAAGCAAAGCACTCTTATCCACACTTTGGACTGTAGATGATGAAGCTTCTTTGCAACTCACAAAGAATTTTTTAACCAATATTCGGGAGGGAAATTCAAAAGATGTTGCCTTACAAAACGCCAAATTACAATACCTCAAGACTGCAACACCCGAAAATCTGCATCCTTTTTATTGGAGTAGCTTCAAACTCACCGGAAATACCGAGCCGCTTGCTCATAAGTCGAATACAGGTATAGTAGCTACAGGAATTGCTGCGATTACTATAATTCTAGGTGTTATTTTCTTCCGAAGAAAAAAAAGATCTCACAAACTGATTGATGCATCTTCAAAGCATTAAATATATCGATCAACTTAAAATTGTCATTGTATTAATACTCTTTCAGAAACCGAAAACACCCATCAAACTAGCTTTTTCAAGCTTCAGAACTAGCATTATTCTGGATGAACAACGTTATTTTCCGAAGTGAGTATCGTGAAAATTAAAGTTAATATTTCCAGACAAATTCTTCCGAAGCTATAAAAAGTATTCAAATCTAGGTTACAATTTAAATATGACAACTGACATAGTTGTGACTCCTCCCCTTATTTATTAGTTAATTTAAAATTTGATTATTATGAGACATGTAGACGACAGTACCGGCAACCCGCGAATAGAGCGCAAGACTAAGCAGAAAGCCAAAGAAAGAATTCAGGCGAGAGGAAATACAAATTTGAGTTTTGTGAGCAGTAACAATTTTTACTTCGGAAAAAGAATGCTATTAATTGCTCTATTTCTCTTCGGAATTGGAAGCGTCCAACTAAAGGCGCAGGAATATCAGGAATTAATTAGCAATCCGGTAGAAAATACGACACTCCAAGACATTCAGGATAGTGCTGAACTTTACTTTGCCAATAGAGATAAAGGTAAAGGCAGTGGTTATAAACAATATAAACGCTGGGAATATATCATGGAACGAAATACCAGTTCCGAGCGAAAAATTCGAAATTTAAGTAAAATGAATTGGGACGTTTATCAGGATGTCATTGCTTCTAGCCCACAAAGTAAAGTTGCTTCAAGCGATTGGGATAATTTAGGCCCTATAACCTATACTAATGGCGCTCTTGGCTATAATGGAGGTCTTGGAAGGGTTAACGTTATTGGATTTCATCCTACAGATGCTTCCACGATCTATATTGGAACCCCAGCTGGAGGTTTATGGAAAACAACCGATGGAGGTGCAACTTGGACTCCCATAGCCGATGCCCTGGCGAGTATAGGTATTTCTGGTATCGCCGTTGATCATGCAACACCTTCAACTATTTATGTACTTACGGGTGATGGTGATGGAGGAGATACTTTTTCTGTTGGAGTCATGAAATCCACAGATAGCGGTGCCAGTTGGGCATCAACAGGACTTTCGGCTTCGGTTACTACTAAAATTAGAGGTTTCAAACTCTTAATGCATCCAACAGACAGCGATATAATGTTTGTCGTGACCAATGCTGGTTTACTCAAAACAACCGACGGTTGGGCGAGTCATGCAATAGTGAAACCAGGAAGTTTCAGGGATATTGAATTCAAACCAGGGGACCCTTCTATTGTTTATGCCGTAGAGAAGGAAAAATTTTACAAGTCAACAGACACTGGAGCAACTTGGACTGAAATTACATCGGTTCTCCCCGCCGGCGAAAAAAGAATTGCAATAGCTGTAAGTCCTCATGACAGCAGTCATGTATATTACTTAGCAGGAGGTTCGGATGGGGCAGGAACTTTCAAAGGGCTGTATCTCTCAGTCGATTCTGGAGACTCCTTTAGTAGTAAGTCAACAACTCCTAATATATTAAGCTATGAAACAGACGGTACTGGGGTAGTGGATCAATCAGGTTATGATCTTGCGATGGCAGTAAACCCTTTAGATAAAGATAATATAATTACAGGCGGAATAAATATTTGGCGATCAACAGATGGAGGAGCTTCTCATACTGCGATCACAAATTGGAGTACACCGACGACTTTTGAGTACGTACATGCAGATATCCACGAATTGGTTTACAACCCATTAAACAATGTTTTGTATTGTGGTACAGATGGTGGAATTTCAAAAAGTACGGACGATGGAGTTACTTGGACAAACATCTGGGACGGACTCGAAATCATGCAGTTCTATAAAATTGCAGGGATAGAATCTGATCCTGATTTCATAATTGGCGGAACTCAGGATAATGGCACAAACATCTATACAGGGACTACGAGTGTGGAACATATTTATGGTGCAGATGGAGGTGACTGTATGATAGACTATACCGATAAGGAAACACTCTATTATGGCACTCAATTTGGAAACTTGCTTAAATCTACCAATGGAGGAGATTCATTTACTATGATAAAACCCGGTGGTGCCACAGGAAAGTTCGTCACTCCTTATGCAATGGACGCTACGGACCCAAGTATAATCTATGGTGGATATGATGATGTTTATCGAAGTACCGACAAAGGTTCGAGCTGGACCAATTTAGAATCGGATGGTAGAAATGCGATCGCGATAGGAGTCGATGATCCGGCAAGAATTTATGCGGCTAAGGATAATGTAATAACTACTTCCTCCGATACAGGCGCTACCTGGACGACAGTTACAGGTCCGTGGCCTACAAGTAAACATATTAACGAGATTGTCCTTGATCCAGATGATGCAACTAATGTTTGGGTTGGATTAAACGAATACGAGGCAGGTGAAAAAGTCTATGAATCTACAGACGCAGGGGCAACTTGGACTAATGTATCAGGCAGTTTACCCAACACACCTGTTGTAAGCCTTGTATATCAAGATACAGGTGGCAGTCCATCGGATGCTCTTTACGTAGGGATGGCAGTCGGGGTATATTATAAATCGGATTCAACCGCATGGACCTTGTATAATTCGGGTCTACCAAATGTCCCTATCTATGATTTGGAAATTAATTATGCTACTTGTAAGCTTCGAGCTGGAACTAAAGGTCGAGGTCTATGGGAAACAACACTTTACGGAGCAGTCCGAATTACGGATGTCGTTTTTACAGCTCCAACATGTCCGGGTGCTCTCGATGCAACTTTAACGGTAACTGCGAGTTGTGATCTATGTTCGTCAATAAAATATACAATAACACCGACAGATCCGACTGGGCCTTCGATAACTCAAATCGATGACGGCATTTTTGTAGGCTTAGCATCGAACTCATACGAAGTGACTGCTGAAAACAGCTCTTCTACCGCATGTATTACTTCTTGGACAGAGAATCTCGTGGTAATACCTTCCGGCGCCGACACCACTCCCCCAACTGTAAGTTGTATGGACATAACTGTTTTGCTTGGACCATCAGGAATGGTAACGATAGATGAAACAGATATAGATGCAGGATCTACAGACAATTGTGGAATTGATGTTATGAATGCTTCCCCAGACACTTTCGATTGTAGTGCTATTGGCACACCAGTAACCGTGACGCTAACTGCTACAGATGCTAGTGGAAATTCATCCACGTGTACAGCATTGGTCACAGTAGAAGACGACATTCCACCTGTTGCAAGTTGTACTGACACAACGATTTCACTAGATGCGTCAGGAAGTATTACAATTAGTCCTACTGATGTAGATTCTGGGTCATCCGATAATTGTGCAATTGATAGTATGACGGTTAGTCCGGATACTTTTAGTTGCACCGATATTGGAAGTCCGATTGTCGTTACTTTAACTGTTGCAGACTCAAGTGGAAATTCAGATACGTGTACAGCCACTGTAACAATAGAGGATAGTACAGGGCCGGATATTACTTGTCCCTTAGATCAGGAACATGAAATAGATATAGGTGATTTGTACGAAGTACCCGATTATTTTTTAACAGGGGAAGCGGTTGCCGTTGATAATTGTACTACTACAATCACAGTTACCTCGCAATCACCTTCAGCTGGAACAATGCTGGATATTGGCACTTATACTGTAACTGTTACAGCAGAAGATGATTATGGAAATGATTCATTATGTACATTTGAATTAACCGTGACCCATTTCTTAGGAGTTGGACAGAATACGTTAGAGAATTCGATTCTCATTCATCCGAATCCAGTTAATAGTATGTTGACTATCACGAACAGAGGCCAACTACTATTAGATCAAATTCGTATTTATGATATGTTGGGTAAATTGGTTTCAGAAACAAGTCTCATTAACATGGATACGGACCAGATCATCGATGTATCACGATTAAGCTCGGGACTTTATATAGTTCAGATTACAAGCGAAAGTTCGAGCTTGATAAAACAGCTATTAGTGGAATGATTACCAAGAACTTTAAATATTGCGTTTAGTATTAATAGAAGATCGTCAATTAGTTGACGGTCTTCTTCGTTACTAACTATCCCACAAATCAAAACATAGTCTAAACACTAATTCACAGTGTATTGCGTTTTAAAGAGAAGTTACTAAACCTCGCTTTATGAAAAGCTCTTCACTATATATTCTGTGCTTCTTTTTACTTCTACAAAGTTGCAGTAATAACGACAATGGTTCAGCAGACGATAATCCGGATCCTGAAAACATAGAATTTACAACTCTTTGGGAAAATGCCACCACGCCTCAATTACCTCAGGCAATGATTTATGATGTTGCGAATAGACCCTATTTTTATGTCGTCATGAAATCGGGCGGAGTCGCTATATATAGCGCTGACAATCCAGTCCCAATAACATCGGTCTCAACTGCCAATTTTGATAATCTTCATGCAATGAATATCACCCAACAGGGCAATTATCTATTTGTATCACTCGGTGATTTTTTTGGTGGCAATGCAAAGGCAGGAATGGCTATCATTGACGTTTCCAATCCGGAAACACCTCAAATAACCGATTATTGGTCAACTTCAACAGAGGTCAAAGGAAGTGCAGTTGTCAAAGTGGAAGGTGATTTCGCTTATCTAGGCGCAATGAATCAAGGTGTTTTTATATTGGATGTATCCAATAAGTCCGCTATAACGGAAATTTCACAATATATCCCAGATGTTGATTTTCCCATGCCTAATCCAACAAGTATTCAGGAGCCAAATGCCAGAGGTATGGCAATCGTAAATGAACTTCTATACTTGTGCTACGATGCTGGTGGATTACGTATCATCGATGTTAGCGACAAAGTAAATCCAATTGAAATTGGTCGGTATATTAACGAAGGTATTAATAAACAGCAGGCCTTTAACAACATTATTATAAACTGTTCGGTTGCTTATATTACGACCGATTTTTGTGGGGTGGAAATAGTAGATATTTCAGATCCTACCCATCCTATACAACTTGACTGGGTGAATCCTTGGGCATGTGAGACCAATGCCAATACATGGTTCAATAGTGACGGACATACAAATCAAATAGCTTATGATGCCGCTTCTCAACTAATATTTTTATCGTCGGGAGGTAGTGAAATGGTGGTTATGGACGTTGCAAATCCGGCTAATGCCTTCTTGGTTTCAACCTATGGTGATCGACATAACAATCAAGGGGCTTGGGGAATTGAACTCCATAACGATAAAATCTACTTGCTATATATTACGGCTATTGTTCCGTTTCCTTCTAATTTTGCAGGAATACGATGTATTCAATGGGAAGAAATGTAGACATTGTTAGATGTTAGATGTTAGATGTTAGATGTTAGATGTTAGATGAAAATAATTTATTTCTATTAACTACTAAAGTTTATTCTTTGATCTTCGTATTTAGAATATTTTCAGCTTCCTCATTTTTGTAGAATTTGCCCGCCACGATGGTTTCCAGTAATGCATAAGCTTCACTTTGCTTACCGGATTTCAGAAGCGCTAAAGATTTATACCATCGGGCTTGTTGATGATAATCATTGTCTGTTGCTAAAACCGAATCAAAGTTCTGAATCGCCATATTATAATCAGGTTGATTCTGTGCCATATAACTCACCCCTTTATAAAAGAAAACCTGAAAATCGGGAACGCCATTTTCGGCATTCGAAAAACGCTCTATTGCTTCCTCATATTCATTGTTGCGATATAACACCGTTGCCGCCTCCCAATTCACCTGTGCGGTCTCATTGTTATGCCTTGTAACTCCAGGAGGAGAATACACTTCAAAATGTTCGCTATACACATCCGAAACTGTGCTGCTACTATTAAAAATTCCAAATTGATAAATTGCAATAAATAATACTAGTATGGCGGCAATTGGAATCGCACGTTTTATCCATAAAGGCAAGACTCCTTTTTGCGTAACAACTTTTAAATTGCTGTTTTCTGAATCAAATGTTTGAGTAGAATCTTCGTTTTCAAAATGTTCGAGCTTCGCTTTTAATTCGAGTCGGCCGGCATCTTGAATAAGTTGATGTGCTGCCAAGGTGAGTTTATAGTTTTCCGAAAGTTCCTTATCGCCCTTCATCTTTGTTTCGAATTCACGGCTTTCTTCAGAAGTCATCTCTCCCGAGATAAAACGCTCTATTTCTATGTCGTATGAATTATTCATTTCCTTTTAATTTTTGTAGTAATCCAGGTTTATTCTGAATGAGCTCCTTCAATTTCTGAAGGCATTTATATTTTTTATTCCTTGCAATCTGTTCGCTGCTAAATTCCCCTTTTAAAACAATTTCTTTCATCGAAGCATTGTTGTACATGGTATCTACTAAGAGCCGTTTGCAACTATCTCCCAACTCCGTTAAAACTTCCAAAACGGCATTTTTATGTTCCTTTTCAATGATAACCGTCATCGGACTCTCTTGAAATTCGGGTGTTTCCAGCTTTTCGTGATGGGAACTTCGAACACTATTCTTCTTAATCTGATTGAGCCATTTAAAACGAGCTATCGAATATAAGTAAGTCCCAATCGCGCTATCCCCTTTAAATTTTCCCTGTCCAACATTCTCGTACATCGCTATCATCGCTTCTTGATAGACATCTTTTGCTTCTTCGGGGGAGCCACTATTTTTCATAATATAACTGCACACCATTTGTTTGTGTGTTCGGTAAACGATGCCTAATGCCTTGTTACGATCACGCTCCGGCCCGTTCATCATTTCAATTAATTCAATATCCGATTGTACTGTTTTGATAGTATGTCAGTTTTAAATATGGGTTTGTAATAAATTTATGAAAAAAAATGAAAGAAACTTTGTATTTGTCCAGCTGTTTAGTTGTTGCAAAAGGCATTAACTTACTGAATTACTGTCAATTAACCTCGCTTCTCTGTATTAATTTGCTCTTTTAAACTAATCCATTTACTCATGTATTTAGTGCTTTGCAACGATTGATGTACTAATATTTGCCCTAAAAAATGTGCTTTTCTGTGCTGATTTATAGTGAGTAAAAGTGATTTTATTTTTTCTTTAAATGCTTCGGAAAAACTTTCTTTCTGAAACCTTTGTCGCACAATTTCATAACCATTTTGCTGCGCTTTTAACCAATTTTCCTTCTGCATGTATAAGCTAACTGAAGCCTCCACAAAGTCGGGAACACTCTCTGCTATACTGCCACCATAAGGATATTGTCCGTTTATTCCTTCCGCACCAATAGGAGTCGTAACGGAAGGCGTACCGTATGTCATTGCCTGTAGTAATTTACCTTTTAAACCTGCTCCAAATCTCAGTGGTGCTAAGCAAACTTTTGCATTGCTTACTACTTGCGACGCATCTTCGACCCAGCCTTTAATTAAAAACCCCTCTTTCTCTGCATGCAGCTCTTTTATTCGCTGAGGCGCATATTCACCATAAATATGTATTTGAGCATCGGGAAGTTGTTTTCTTATAAGTGGCCAGATTTCCTTTTTTAAAAAGAGCACGGCATCTACATTTGGGGCATGAAATAAATTACCAATCGTATAGAAGTCGCGTCGTTCTTCGAAGGGTAATTCTCTATGTGTTTTCTCTTCGGAAGAGGTCTCGACCCATAACGGCAGATAGTGTAAAATTTCTTTAGGAACTCTAAAGGTATCTTGAAGCAGTTCCATTTCAACTTCTGAAATAATTAGAGATAAATCCGACCTTAAAATACTTGCGAGCTCTCTTTTGGCAGTTTCTGAAAACAAATTTGCCTCAGCAACATCTTTGTTATTCTTGATTGCTTCTTGTCTTGCCTTCCGAAGAAAATGAAGGTCTTCTGTATCTAGTATTCGCAAAGCATCTGGACAGTGTTCAGCGACCCGCCAACCAAATTGTTCCTCGGTGATATAACGGTCGAATAGCACTACCGTCGGCTTCAGTTGTGAAACGAACACATCGAAGCTGTCACTATTTAGTACTACCTTTTCAGTTTGTATTCCTAACATACTCAAATCCACGGTTCTTTCCGAAGCCCTTGCCGTACTAACAAAAGTGATTTTAAATTTATCTTCAGAAAAAAGCGATAAAATTTGCATCATTCGTCCGCCGGCAGCCGTAGTTGATGGCTCGGGAAACGTATGACCGATGACGAGTAACTTCTTCAAAATAAATTTAGATAATCAGGTTGTTACTTTAGCTGGCTTACTGACTTTCTTAGATTTACGAAGATCAAAAAGCCCCTTGATCGTAATAACATTTAACGGAAACTCCAGAAAAACATGTAAGAAACTTAGAAAGAAAAGTGCTACTAAACCTGTGGCATAATCGTAATAATAAATCGCTATTGAGCTTATCCAGATAAATAAAATAAGGGCAGACTTCTTTTTCGTCAACGAATTTTTCCAACCGATAACTGTAGTTTTCGAAAACCAATTAAGATAATGGTAGGTATACGCAAAGGCAATAAAAATTTGTATTTTAATCCCTAAGGCGGACAGGTGGTAAAATTTGCCTTCTTCCACCACTCCACCAAAAATTTTAGCAATCATATAATTTACTTCCAACATATTGCTCTCATCCATGATTCCGGCTGTCTGAGTAGAAACTGAATAGACCGTTTCATCAACGTTTAAGAAAATAATCGCTATTGGCACCAAAAACAATAATACAGCAGCATACACCCCATTTCGACTTTTGGAACGCGTGGTTCCATATATCATAAATAGCAAAGTGAATAAATAAACATGCAAAATTGTAGGCAGAAAAAGTCCGAAGATATATACCGAACTTGGGACATATAAATACATGCTTACCGAAATAAAGAAACTCGCCAATAATGAAAGCAACATATGCTTCGCTTTTTTAAAGAAAATTAAGCTAATGGCAAATAAGAAACCGGTGAGTAAAAGCATTTTCCCCTTTGTTGAAATAAAACCAATGGTACTTTCTTCTGAAACATTGATACCTACATCGAGTAGTTTCACAACAGGATACAGTGCAAGCAAGCCCGCGAAAATAAAGAAGATGGTTATCCAAAGGGAATTAGGTTTAACAAAATAATTCTTCTCTTTCAACCAATTGATTTCGGTGAGATAATGAAGCGGCCCTAAGACAGCATATGAAAATAAAAAAAGTTCAAAAGGGAGTTTAATGGCGATCCATAGAGACACCACTATGAGTCCGATATTTACTAAATCTACTTGTTTTGAATTCAATTTGAGTTGCTGTTAGCCTATAAAGATAAAAAAAAGATTGAACCACTTATAAGTTATCAAGCGATATGCGTGCAGTTTGTATAGAAGACTGCTTTCCATTTATTTGCGTCCAGGCGATATATACAAAATCTTTGACGATTGCGATCTTTGGGAAACCACTCGCTCGCGCAGAACTAGTCCCGGATATGGTGATTACTTCACCCTTTGAGCCGTTGGCATATATTTTCTTTAATCGAATAAAGGTTTCTTGATCAACAACTTCCATCCAACTAATCACTGCCGATTCTTGAGATAGCATCGCAACATCCACTCGACCAAGTGTAGTGTTACTATCTACTCGTATTGGTGTATCGAATGATTTGCCTCCATCATTCGAAAATGTAATTTGAACTTTAGGTTTTTCATCTTTACCGGTAAACCAAGCTACAGCAAGATTATCCTCAAATGCCGCCACTGCCGGACCATTGACCGGACAACCTTCAATGTCCCAATTATCCGCAACAACGGTTTTCGGTTGGGACCAAGTACTATCTGCCCAACGCACAATAGAAATATCACGAATCTCTTTGTCACTCCTATCTCTGTAAACTACTACGGGACCTTGAGAAGAAAGAGCAGTTGAAGTCTGACAACAATCACAAACTTTCGCATCTAATTCGTTTTCGGAAGTAATGCTCCCATCTACCCCTACTACAGCACCTCTTAAAGTCATAGCCCCTGCAGATTCGTTATGATCATGACCCTCATGTCCCCCACCAGTATTTCTCCCATCCAACCACGTAACAAAAAATGAATCGTTGTAAGGAACCATAGAAACGAATCCATGTTCCGACTTAGTTCCGTCATTATGAAGCATAAAATTGCTGTTCCATTTTTTTTCTTCGGAATTAAATAGGTTTAGTTTAACATCGTATGAATATGTATCTGGTGATGATTTCTGAAGGATATTCGTTAAAATATTTCCGTTATTTTCAACAATAGCAGGGAAATCGGCCCAATTTACAAACCAATCTTTACCAGAAGTGATTTCTTCGGAAGGGCTCCATTTTTCATTTTTAAACTTAGAAAAGTATAGTATGGAAAGTGAATCTTTTTCTTCGGTCCATGAAAGAAATAGTTCATTGCCGTTTGAAAATAAATTAGGAAGCTCGCTAATTCCCGTCACCGGGTTTGCAAAATATTGTAGTGCTATTTTTTTTTCTTCTGAAGTGATATTTTCCTCCTTTTTCACATCATTCTTACATGATATAAAGACGAAAAGTATTCCGAAGCAAACAAATGAAAATGGTGAGGAGATCTTCATAGTATGAAGATATTAATTTAATCCATAACTACCTCAGCATAGAGATCAAAGTCTTCTGCAGCCGTAATTTTAACTGTAAAAAACTCTCCTGTTCTTAAATAACCTTCCACGGCATTGATCAAGACTTCATTGTCGACATCCGGGCTATCAAATTCGGTACGACCCACATAATAACTACCTTCCTTACGGTCGATCACTACTTTGAATTCCTTACCAATTTTCTGCTGATTAAGCTCCCAGGAGATCTGAGATTGTATTTCCATGATTTGGTTGGCACGATCCATTTTTACATCTTCCGGCACATCATCTTCCAGATTGTAGGCGTGGGTGTTTTCTTCGTGTGAATAGGTAAAACAACCTAAACGTTCAAAACGCATTTCCTCAACCCAATTTTTAAGCGTCTGGAAGTCTTCTTCTGTTTCTCCGGGATAACCAACAATAAGGGTCGTGCGAATTGCCATTTCGGGAACTGCAGCTCTAAACTCTTCCAATAATTTTGTTGTCTTAGCTTTTGTAGTTCCGCGACGCATTGACTTTAAAATAGGGTCTGCAATGTGTTGCAAAGGAATATCGATATAATTACAGATCTTAGGCTCATTGCGCATTATTTCCAGCACATCCATTGGGAAACCGGTTGGAAAAGCATAATGCAGACGAATCCAATCGATACCTTCAACTTTTACAAGTGCTTGAAGCAGCTCGCCTAGATTTCTTTTTTTGTAGATATCTAAACCGTAATACGTAAGATCCTGGGCAATAAGGATTAGCTCTTTTACACCATTTGCAGCCAGTTTTTCGGATTCGATTACTAATTCTTCAATAGGTGTACTTTTATGTTTTCCGCGCATTATTGGGATGGCACAGAAAGAACAAGGGCGATCGCAGCCTTCTGCAATTTTAAGATAAGCGTAATTCTTAGGAGTTGTTGTTAAACGCTCACCAATTAATTCGTGTCTGTAATCTGCACCTAATGCTTTCAACAGTCCCGGAAGTTCTGTAGTTCCAAAATATTGATCAACAGATGGAATTTCTTTTTGTAGATCCGGCTTATAGCGTTCCGATAAACATCCGGTTACGAAAACCTTGTCTACACTACCCTCTTCTTTTTTCTTAACGTACTCTAAAATGGTGTTGATACTTTCTTCTTTCGCGTTCGCAATAAAACCGCAGGTATTGATTACAACAATATTCCCCTCTTCTTCATGAACTACCTCTTTGTTATTAGCGCGTAACTGTCCCATCAATACTTCACTGTCGTATACATTCTTGGAACATCCAAGGGTTACTACATTGATCTTATTCTTTTTCAGAGTTTTGGTACGCATAACTTACATTTTAAAAGCCTGCAAAGATACTGCTTATTACTAAGACTACAAGCTGATTAAAGTAGGAGTTTAATGCCAATAAATAATCGTGCCTTCTTTAAATGTAGAACCTATTCCCTTTTAAAATAATCATCATTTGCATAACTTTACTTTCTTTTAAACAATTCAACTATGAAAATATACTTCACACTATTGCTGGCCTTTATTGGATGCGGCTTACTACAAGCCCAAAACGTAATGACTCCCGAACTGCTTTGGCAGGTAAAGAAGGTGAGTCCGATGGGAATCTCGACCGACGGACAAAGTCTTGTCTACAAAGTTTCGAGTCCGAATATGGCTGAGAATAAATTCGATTCCAAGTTTTATAAAATGCCTTTAGATGGAGGTGCTGCCATAGCACTCGAAAGTGCGGCAGGATTGGTTGCCGATAAGAATGTTTCCCCAAATTATGGATGGCAGTTACTTCATAAAGCAGTAGCAATCGAGAAAATTACCGGAAAAGATTTATACAGTGATTTGCCACAATCAGATGCTTATGTATATACAGCTCTAGATTACCGTCATTGGGACTCTTGGAACGATGGTTCATACAACCATGTTTTTTATAAGAACATGAAAACAGGTGAAGACACAGATATAATGCCGGGAGAGCCATTTTATACACCTCAAGCTCCATTTGGCGGGGATGAAGACTATATCTGGTCGCCAGATAGCAATGACATTTATTATGTGAGTAAAAAAGTCGCAGGAACGGCTTATGCTATAAGTACGAATACAGATATTTACAAATACAATTTGAAGGATAAAACGACGGTAAATGTTACAGCCGATAATAAGGGATACGATACTCAGCCGGCATTTTCGAAGGATGGTTCGCTTGCTTGGACGCAAATGCAAACAGACGGATATGAAGCCGATAAAAATGACATAGTAGTACTTAGGGATGGTATTAAGCAGAATCTAACGGCACGGTGGGACGGTACCGTAAATGGATTTACTTGGGCCGATAATAACAAGGATATTTATTTCACAGCACCTGTTGATGGCACGATTCAAATTTTTAAGGTTGATTATCCAGGCCTGACTCGTAAATTACCTGTGGTTGATCAGCTTTCCGAAGGACAATTCAATATTACCGGTATTGTTGGTCAGACGAAAAATAGTCTCATTGTAACCCGAACCGATATGAATCATGCTTCGGAAATATATTCGTTTGATTTGAAAACGAAGGCTTTTAAACAGCTTACTCATGTAAATGATGATTTGTATAAAGGGCTAACACTTCCGAAGGTGGAGAAAAGATATGTTACCACAAAAGACAATAAGAAAATGCTTGTGTGGGTGATCTTACCTCCAAATTTTGACGCTTCAAAAAAGTATCCAACCTTAATGTATGCACAAGGTGGGCCGCAATCTGCGCTGTCGCAATTTTACTCTTTTCGTTGGAATTTTCAGCTAATGGCATCACAAGGATATATAGTGGTAGCTCCTAATCGAAGAGGTATGCCGGGACATGGTGTTGAATGGAATGAGGCGATTAGCGGAGATTGGGGTGGAAAAGCTATGCAGGATTACCTGGATGCTATTGACGATATAGCTAAAGAACCTTATGTAGATAATGACCGTTTGGGCGCTGTTGGCGCGAGCTTTGGAGGATATTCTGTGTTCTATTTAGCAGGACATCACAATGGGCGTTTTAAAAGTTTTATATCACACGATGGTGTTTTCGATATGAGAAGTATGTATGGCACTACCGAAGAGTTATTTTTTGTGAACTACGACATGGGCGGAGCTTATTGGGAAAAGGACAATGCAAAAGCGCAAAAGGCATTCAATGAATTTAATCCGATAAATTTTGTGGATAAATGGGATACACCAATTTTAATTGTACAGGGCGGAAAAGATTACAGAGTCCCGATTGAACAAGGATTGGAAGCATTTCAAGCAGCGCAATTACAAGGTATAAAAAGTAAACTGTTGTACTTACCGGGAGAGAATCATTGGGTGTTACAACCTCAGAATGCCTTGGTGTGGCAGCGACAGTTTTTTGATTGGTTGAAGGAAACGCTTTAGAATTGATTACCTAGAGATAATCAGCCCTAAAAGGTTAATGTAAAATCTTAAATGTAAAATGTAAAAGTCCAAAGTGTACTATACTTTGGACTTTTACATTTTGCGTTTTTTTTTAATTTGTTAAGTAGCAATCGGATTTACTTCCGTTAAAAAATTAAGAACTTAAATGCGATTTCTAAATAAGCCTAGATTGAGAATTCGTGGTTAACTAATGGTTATTAAGTTCAATTGTCTTTTAAAACTACAAAACAAGAAATTCTGCTTTGTATCAAATGGTGTTAAGTGGTCTTCTGTTACGCACTTAATTTTCTGAAATCCATCGTTCAATTCCGAAGTTAATTCCTTTTCATTGTATTGCTTTATTTCAAGCCCGCTACATTTTTTAGGTCCGTTTTGTGAAAAAGTTCCAATTATTAAGAAACCGCTCACAGACTTTCTAGCAATTTTTAGGTATTTTTCTATTTGTTCAGTCGTTGTGAGAAAATGAAAGGTAGCTCTGTCGTGCCAAACATCATAAGTTGTATTTGGTTCAAATTCTGTAATGTCGCTTACAATCCAATTTACCTTAGTTGCTTTTTCTCCAAGTCGATTTTTTGCTTTTTCAAGTGATTTAGAGGAAATGTCAAGTACAGTAACATTTTCAAAACCTTCTTCTAGTAAGAAATCCACAAGGGTACTGTCGCCGCCACCAATATCTATTATTTTCGCAGTTTTCTTTAATCCGAATGAATTTATAAATTCAACCGAAGTTTTTGGTATTTCTTGCGTCCAACTTACTTGGTCTGGATTTTTAGTCTTATAAACCTTTTCCCAATGTTCTTTTCTATCTAATGTCATCGTTATTTCGCTTTTTTCAGCTCTTGGCTAACGTTTAGTATATGAAAGTAGGCAATTTAGAAGCACAGAACTCGGTTTAGCACAAAGTTTGATACGAGCACAAAACCTTGAATTTAGTACTTATTCGCCTATTTTTTGTATGCTTTGTATTATGAAGTTTCATGCACTTATTTTATCATCAACTCGCGAATATATTTAACAGGAGCATTTCCATAGCTTAAAAACTGCTCATGAAATTCTTTTAAATCGAAATCGTCTCCTTTTAATGTTTTCATCTCATCTCTCAATTCATAAATTTCAGAAAAGCCAGTAAAATAGGAAGTGAGTTGCACAGAAGTTAAGGTCACTCTCACCCACTTTTCTTCCGCCTCCGTTTTTTCCTGGAAGGCCTCTGCAATCATCAATTTCATCGCATCTTCTTTTTGGAGATCAAGCACGTGATAGCTGTAATCCAGAATTGTATTTGTCACAGATCTCAACTGCCATTTGTACCACATTAACCACATTTCTGGAGATTCGTTATAACCCTCCTCCAGCATCATAATTTCGGCATAATTTGCCCATCCTTCAACCATTGCGCCATTCGCTAGGATAGTCTTAATAATACTTGGAGATTCATTACCATAAACGAGTTGCGTATAATGTCCAGGGATTCCTTCGTGTATATTTAAGATTTGAAGGATATAGTGATTGTATTCTCTCAAATTACTTTCGGCTTCTTCATCGCTATAACCGTCAAGAGGAGTCACATTATAATAGGTGTCCTTCCCTTTTTCGTAGGGACCAGGGCTGCTTACAGAAGCACCACTAACGCCACGCATATGTACTGGCATTTCGCGCACAACTAAAGGTTTAGACGGATCTTGTGTTAAAAGGTCGTGCTCTGTTACAAATGAAGCGAGGATGGGCATCTGTCGTTTAATCTCGTCAACAAAATCTTCACGGGCTACATGCTTTTCGGCAATTTTATCGATGAGCATTTTAATCATCACAATTTCATCTGTAGGCTTTTTTAAACCGGCTAGATGATTATCCCAAATTGAATCTGAAATTTCAATCATTTTTGCGTGAATCTTCTTCTTTTCTTTTAGTGCTTTGTTATAAATCTCATCGGCTGTATACCCTGAGTTAACTTGTAAAGCATAATTTTTATCATAAAGCTTTTTCCCAATTCTCGGGCTTTCAGCTTTGCCATCTGCAAGCTCAACTTTAAGTTTTTCAAGTGTAGCAATATAGTTGCTAACAGCTTCTTTTGATGATTGTACTCTTGCTAACAACGTTTCTTTTGTAGCATCGCTCAGCGTTGAACTTGATATAGAATCTAAAAGTTGCTCTCCTAAAATATGCAAAGCTCCTTGGTTTTGATTGTAGCCAAGATCAAGATGCTCCATCGTTGGTCTTGTAAGGTTTTCTATTCCGCTTTCATAATAAGCGGGAACGTTTTTCAACAATGCAGACAGAATTTCTAAACGTGTATCAAGATCTGCATAATCGCCATTTACTATTGTCCATACGCGACCTGCAATATTGTAACCAGATGCATCCCATTCATGACCTTTAAATTCGTTAACCCACCATACGCTAGATTCCAGTGAATTTTCTATAAGATGATAGTCTATTTTATTTTTATCATCTAAATTGGCGAGCTCAAACTGCTGGAGCTTAGCGTCCATTTCCTTAAGCGAATTGAGATATTTTTGTTTATTTTCTTCTGAATCGATATTCAAAATAGAATCGTACTCGTGCAATCCAGCCCAAGATGCCCAACCTGGACTTTGTTTCCAAAGATTTTGTAAGAATTCTTCTTTAAAGGAGTCAAAATTCTCATTTTGGTCACTGGCGACATCTTTGTTCGTTTGTTCTTTGCAAGCTGATACTGAAATAATGAGAATTATTACTAATAGAAGTTGTTTTTTCATGATTATATTTAATTGGTTAGCCGTTGAATATACAAGATACTCGGCCGACTAAAAAATTTCATATAACCAAAGGAATAATACTACCCTAAATTTATTTAAAAAAGCTATCTACAAATTCAATTTTATTAAACACCTGAAGATCTTCGATGCCTTCTCCTACTCCGATGTATTTCACGGGAATTTGAAACTGATCTGAAATACCAATCACGACGCCTCCCTTTGCGGTACCGTCAAGTTTGGTAACTGCTAGTGAAGTAACTTCGGTGGCAGCAGTAAATTGTTTTGCTTGTTCAAAAGCGTTTTGTCCGGTAGAACCGTCTAATACTAAAAGCACTTCGTGAGGTGCATCAGGGATTACCTTTTGCATGACGCGCTTTACTTTTGTAAGCTCATTCATTAAATTCACTTTATTGTGTAAACGTCCGGCTGTATCGATAATTACTACATCGGCATTTTTGGTTACTGCACTTTCTAAGGTATCGAAAGCAACACTTGCGGGATCACTTCCCATTTCCTGACGTACTAAGGGAACACCTGTGCGATCTGCCCAGATTTGTAGTTGATCGATAGCCGCTGCACGAAACGTATCTGCAGCACCAAGAACTACGGTTTTACCGGCACTTTTGAACTGATGTGCTAGTTTTCCTATAGTTGTTGTTTTCCCTACACCATTAACGCCTACAACCATGATTACATAAGGAGCATCTTGTTTTGGTATTTCGAATTCGGTTGCATTACCGCTATTGGTTTCACTTAAAAGTCCTGCGATTTCTTCTCTAAGAATTTTATTGAGCTCATCTGTGCCAAGGTATTTATCCTTAGCTACTCTGGCTTCTATGCGATCTATAACTTTTAAGGTTGTAGTTACTCCCACATCGCTCGATACGAGTACCTCCTCGAGATTATCGAGTACATCTTCATCGACCTTACTTTTCCCGGCAACGGCCTTTCCAAGTTTGTCTAAAAAAGAAGTAGAAGTTTTTTCAAGGCCTTTATCAAGGGTCTCTTTTTTTTCTTTGGTGAATATCTTTTTAAAGAAGCTCATTAAGTTTGATTATTCGTTGATGTGACTTTTTGATAGTGCGTTAGGGATAGTAGCGGCATCCCCTGAAGTAGTCATGTAGTGAGCTTCGCTCTACCTCATTGTGACTACAGGGATACAGCGGATAGCCCGCCCTAAAGTAGAGCCAAGCTCACTTTAGGAACGCCCAACAATTCTTCGACGGCAAAGATACAAATAGAAAAAGCCACTTTACTAAAAAAGTGGCTTTTGTACTATAAATATCGTTGTGGTTATCTTTTGTTTAACCAGTCATTTACTAATTCGGGCGCCATAATTGACTCCGTAAAAGTGTATGCTCCTGTCTTTGGCGACTTAACCATCTTGATTGCTTTGGTTAAACGCTTAGATCCTGTTTGTAATGATGCTACCGATTTCTTTGCCATGGCGCTGTACTTTAGTGGAAATTTATTGACCCGAAATATACGAGCTTATAAAATCCTAGTTATTTAATCTCTTTATGAACCGTCATTTTTTTCAAGATTGGGTTGAATTTCTTCAACTCCACTCTATCTGGCGTGTTCTTTTTGTTTTTGGTTGTGATGTAACGAGAAGTTCCCGGTTTCCCAGAATCCTTGTGCTCTGTACATTCTAAAATTACCTGTACTCTGTTTCCTCTTTTAGCCATTATAATAGACTTTATGAATTATTGCTGTTATTTTGTAAGAAAGCCTTTTGAACGAGCTTCCTTGATAACGGCAGAAATACCTTTTTTATTGATTGTTTTTAATACTGAAGTAGACACTCTTAAGGTGATCCACTTATCCTCTTCAGGAATGTAAAAACGTTTCTTTGCAAGGTTCACATTGAACTTGCGTTTCGTTTTATTCATGGCGTGGGAAACATTATTCCCTACCATTGCTCTTTTGCCCGTAAGCTCACAAACTCTCGACATTTCGTTAAAATATTTTTGGTTATTTTAAAACAGGGTGCAAATTTAGTTAATTTTATCTATTTGCACAACAAAAGGAATCTAGTTTTTTAAAATTTCTTTTAGCAGCATTTCCAAAGCCTTGTTAATTGCCTTTGCTATAACTCTTTCCCTTGCTTTTCCAAAGCTAAATTTTTGCGACACAACCCCTGTTGGGGTAGCAATTGCAATACATACTGTTCCTACCTCATCATCTCCATCCCCTATTGTTGGTCCTGCAATTCCGGTAGTCGCAATCGCATAATCACTTTTAAAAAGTTTTTTAGCCTGGAGTGCCATAGCTTCGGAAACAGGGATGCTCACGACATTATTTACAGCTATAAGTTGATCGTCGACTCCAAGAATAGCCGTTTTTAGTGCTGTTTCGTAAGGCACGATCCCTCCTTTAAAATAGGCTGAAGCACCTGCATTTTCAGTTATTTTCTGTGCAATTCCTCCGCCGGTACAACTCTCCGCAAGGCTCATGCTTTGTCCTTTTTTTACTAAGATTTCCCCAATACGCTGTTCAATGCTGGTTTCGTCTTCATATCCAATCGCAATATCCTTTAGAAGCTCCTCCAAAGTATTCATTTCATCATCTACGGCTTCCTTAAGCAATTTTTCATTTACTCCCTTTGAAGACAAACGAAGTCTTACTTTTCCCAATGAAGGCAAATACGCAAGTTTTATATCTTTTGGCAAAGCGTTTTCCCAATCCTCTAAACGATTTGCTACTTCACTTTCTCCCATCCCATAAGTCAGTAATGTTTTGTGGTAAATATGGGGTCGGTTAAATTTTTTGATTACCCGAGGAAGTACTTCATCCTGCATCAAATACTTCATCTCGTAAGGCACACCCGGCATGGATACAAACACAGTCTTATTCTTTTCCAGCCACATTCCCGGAGCGGTTCCATGCTTATTCTGAAGCACTGTAGCTTTAGATGGCACCATTGCTTGCAGCAGATTGGAAGGGAGCGGATCACTGTCTATATACTGAGAGAAAATACGATATATATGAGCAAGAACTTTTTTATTTTCTACTAAAGTATCATTGAAAAACTCACATATAGTTGATTTGGTAATATCATCTTTTGTTGGTCCCAGACCACCGGTAATTATAATAAGATCGGCATTGTTTTCTGCTAGCTCTAAAGCCTTTAAAATATGCTCTTTATCGTCCTGAATGGAAGTTATCTGATAGACCTGAACACCAATTTTATTCAGTTCCTTTGAAATATAAGCGGAATTTGTATCGACTATTTGCCCGATGAGTATTTCGTCACCGATGGTAATTATTTCAGCAAGCATTTATAATTTAAAATCTGATTTGAGCTCTGCAAAAACAAGCTTCAATATAGCAACTATTTTTTCGAGCTGTTCCAAAACAACCTCCTTAGATTTTGAGCTTTTGGACCAGGATTCTATGGACGAAATTTCCTTTTGTAATTCAATCCCAAACATTTCCAGATTAGGTTTCATTTTATGAGCAAATTGATAGGCTAGCTCTCTGTTATCGTTGGCTACAGCCTCCTCCATAGATGCTAAATCCGGAGGTATTTCGTCTAAAAAAGTTTGGGCAACAACCGTCATAAATTCGGTATCTCCTCCGGCTATTTCTTTTAGACTATCAATAGAATAATTTTTGCTCATTTATTTTATTTTTACTGAAAACATTTCCTTCTCTTCAATATATCCTTTTAGGACATCATTGGGATTAACTTTGGCAACGCCCGAAGGTGTCCCGGTAAAGATAATGTCTCCTATCTTTAATGTAAAATATTTTGAAATATATTCGATTAACGCATCGATTTTCCATAACATCAACCCAGTATTGCCTTTTTGTACGATCTCATCGTTCTTTTTCAAGCTGAAATCAATGGCATCAATATTTTCAAACGCACTTTTTGGTAGGAAATTGCCGACTACAGCCGCTCCGTCAAAACTTTTAGCCTTTTCCCATGGTAGCCCCTTGGATTTTAGCTCCATTTGAAGATCCCTAGCAGTGAAATCGATCCCCAAGCCTATTTCATCGTAATACTTATGTGCAAACTTACGGTCGATATGCTTTCCAATCTTATTTATCTTCACTAAAATCTCTACTTCATGATGAACATCATTGGAGAATTCAGGAATAAAAAAGGGTTGTTTTTTTAATAAGATGGCAGTATCCGGTTTTAAAAACAGAATAGGATGTTCTGGTCTTACGTTATCTAATTCTGCGATATGGTCTGTGTAATTACGCCCTACACATATTATTTTCATCTTTATTTAATTTTTAGAAATTTGGAAATTGGAATGAGGTTAAAACTTATTATTCAGCTTCCGAAGTTTAATTCCGGTAAGCACTTTTTTTGTATACAACGGAAAATCGGCATTTAACAGCCATCCAAAATAACCTGGTTCTTTCTCCAAAATATCGTCTACCAATGCACCTTTGTGCTTTCCGAAGCTAAAAATTTCTTCCCCTTTCTTATTGTAACCAATATATCCGGCAAAATCAGCGAAGTTCTTATGCGAGCTAAAAGTGGCTAGAAAAGAAATATCGTTTTCAAGGTCTTCGTATCTCGATAATTGAGCTTTTAGTACTTCATAAGTAGCTTCAGTATCGGCAGCAGCACTATGTGCATTCTCTAAAGTCCTATCACAATAGAATTTATAAGCAGCCTCCAGAGTACGTTTCTCTTTTTTATGAAAAATAGTCTGAACATCAACCGAAAGTGCTTTCTTCATGTCGAAATCAATATCCGAGCGAAGCAGTTCTTCAGCAAGTAATGGAATATCAAACCGATTTGAATTAAAGCCACCAAGATCACAATCCTTTATCAAGGCATATACCTTAGTTGACAGTTCATTAAACGTGGGCTCATTCGCAACCATTTCGTCTGTAATTCCATGTATAGCCGAAGTTACGGCCGGAATAGGCATCTGCGGATTTACCCTCCATGTATGACTTTCCTTATTACCATTAGGAAACACTTTGAGTATTGAAATCTCTACGATTCTATCTTTTGCAATGTTGATTCCTGTGGTTTCAAGATCGAAAAAACAGATGGGTTTATTTAGTTTTAATTCCATTTGGATTAATTATTGCTGCAAAGGTACTATTTAATACTTTTGCTATAAGTTATGCTTCGGAAAATTATACTTACTATTATTATTTTATTCGCTACATCTGTTTTAATCGCGCAGGAAGATGGTGTGGTTATTTCTGAAAAAAAATCGGGAAAACGAGTAGTTCTCTTTGCCGAGAATACCACCAAAGACAGCCTGAATGTATTTTTTATGGTTCTTTCTGAAGGATATCGAAGAAGTGCAGACAGGCCGGTAATAAAGAACATACCTCCGCTTAGTAAAATTCCGATGATTACCTTGATAGAATTGGCAGATATCCCGTCTTCATATAGTTACGAACTTGTCGTTAATGATAAGGAATACAATTTGGATGTCTCCATCAAAAAAGATGTGAAGGATATTGAAAAATTGATTGAAGGCAAATTGGTTCTCTTTACCATAGATGACTGCGACAAATGCGAACAACTTTCAAATACGCTTAACGATCGGAATATTGCACACAGAACCTTCAATATTCATAAGGATGAAGAACTGTATAGGCAATTTATGGCTTTCATAAAAAAGGATCACTCGGAAGTTATGCGCATCATGTTTCCCGTGATATGGAATAAAGACCACACGATCTTTGGGTATAAAAAACTGGATGAGATCTTAATTGAAATTGAGAAATGAGAATTCAGTGTTCAATGTTCAGTGTTCAGTGTTCAAAATTGAAGCATTAAGTTTAATAAACAAAAAGCTAACTGATTACTATGAACTGTAAACTGTAAACTATTAAATCTCTCGATTAGAATCCCAAGCTTCCAGATAATCGGCCACTTGTTTTACAAACTGTCCTCCCAAAGCTCCATTTACAACGCGATGGTCATAGCTGTGAGACAAAAACATTTTGTAACGAATACCGATAAAATCACCTTCCGGAGTTTCAATAACTGCAGGGACCTTTCTAATAGCTCCAAGTGCTAATATTCCCACCTGCGGCTGATTTATAATTGGTGTTCCCATGATACTTCCAAAAGTACCCACATTGGTCACCGTATAAGTTCCACCTTGTATTTCGTCCGGCTTCAACTTGTTTTCACGCGCTCTTCCAGCCAAATCATTCACGGCCTTACTCATCCCGACAAGGTTTAACTGGTCGGCATTTTTGATAACAGGAACGATTAGATTACCGTCTCCTAATGCGGCTGCCATACCCAAATTGATGTTTTTTCGTTTTATGATTCTATCGCCATCCAAGGCAATGTTCATCATAGGAAAATCCTTCAAGGCTTTAGCCACGGCTTCCATAAATATAGGTGTGAATGTAAGATTTTCTCCTTCACGTTTTGCGAAAGCATCTTTCACTTTTTTACGCCAGTTCCAAATTTTAGTAACATCGGCTTCTATAAACGATTGTACGTGAGCAGAAGTCTGTACACTCTCGACCATATGGTGCGCAATAAGCTTGCCCATTCTGGTCATTTCAATAATCTCATCCCCACCATTCACAGAGACTGGTGCTTTTGTTTTTTCCGTTTTAACAGCGGCAAGTGCAGTTTCAACTTTAGCAGGTGCTGCAGCTATTGCCGGCTGAGCCGATCTGTTTTCTACATAATTTAGAATATCGTTCTTTGTAACGCGACCGTCTTTTCCAGTTCCGGAAATACTGTCTAGTTCGCTTTGAGAAATTCCTTCGGCAGCAGCTATATTTTTTACTAAAGGCGAATAGAAACGATCACCGCTACTCTCAATTGTAGTAGTTTCCGAAGCTGCAACTATAGGTGCCTCCACAGCAGCAATAGCATCTTTAGTTGGTGTAGCTGTTTTTACTGCTTCAACTTTAGGAGCTTCAGGAGCGCCTCCTTCTGTTTCAATTATAGCAATGGTTTGTCCTACTTGAATTACATCGTCAATCTCAAACAAACGCTCTACTAACACGCCATCCACTTCACTAGGAACTTCACTGTCCACCTTATCGGTTGCTATTTCTAGTACCGCTTCATCAGCTTCGATAGTATCCCCAATTTCTTTGAGCCAATTTGTCAGCGTAGCTTCAGCAACACTTTCACCCATTTTTGGAAGTTTCAATTCAAATTTTGCCATAATCTCCTTTAAAGTTAGCGTCTTTTTTAAATATAAACGCTGGTTTAAGCTATTCGATATTAATTCGTTAGGTATTTTTGAAATGGTATAGACTCATATTTAGAAACTTTACCATTTTTTAACGGTGCAAAATTAGTCAAAAAATGCCCGATTATGTTTCATTTTTGTTAAAAAACCATCACATGCCCTTTTTCATCACTTGTGTCGCTGCCCAGTATAAAATTACAATTTTTAGGACGTATCCGAAACTGGTTGTTTTTATTCTTGAGTTGATCCATAACTGAAAATATCTGGGAATAAGGCATATAATCCACATCAAAAATTAGCATAGCGTTTTTTATAATTTGATCTTCAAGCATTGATTTTGAAACATTTTTTACAGGAATTTCTATTTTTTCTGAAATCTTTTTAAAGAGAGAGAAATTCTCGGTAAAAACATAAGCCTGCTCTGTAGATATCATGGCTTGATTTTTCCCTTCTGAAGTATGCCGAAGCTTTTTCATAATAAAAACTCCTGCGTTTACTGCAAAATTCAGAATAGGATTTGGTTTGAAATGCTTTTTGTAGAAAATCTGCATTGCCCCATAAAAGCGTTCGTAATACTTCGCATTTTTTTGAGTACTTTCTCCTTTATAATGTAAAACATTTAGGCTTCCGAGGTAATGGTTTTTATAACCTGCATTTAATATTTTATAGGAAAGATCTATATCCTCACCATACATAAAGTAATCCTCATCAAATCCAGATACTTCGTTATACACGGATCGTTTCAGAAGCATATATGCTCCAACCAGTACTTCTACCTCTCCCTTCTCTTTATCTCCGAGATGGTTCGCGTAGTAAGACTTCACGCGTCCTAATAACTTCAGAAGAGAAATAGCTGGTGTAGGTATATTCCGTTTACTTTCCGGAAGATAATTTCCAGTCCCGTCCATTAAATAAACTCCTAAAGCACCCATTTTTTCGAGTGATTCGGCATATTTCAAACTATTTAAAAAGGCATCCTCGGCAACGGCAGTATCCGGATTTAAAATACACACATACTCTCCTTTAGCTACTTTTACAGCCTGATTATTTGCCTTGCTAAAACCAACATTCTCTCTATTTTCGATTAATTGTATTTGAGGAAATTTAGATTTCATCATCTCACAACTATCGTCCTTAGAATCGTTGTCAATGACAATAATTTCTGCGTCAATATTTTTAATTGCAGATTGCACACTTTGTATGCACTGTTCCAGAAAGTAACGTACATTGTAATTTAGAATAACAACCGTTAATTTCAAATCAGGAGTTTTTTAAGGAATTTTCGAACGGAATTCGGTTTAGTATACTACGGCCTAAAGTTACTTCATCTGCATACTCCAATTCATCACCCACAGAAATCCCTCTGGCAATTGTTGTAGTTATCACATTCAAGCCTTCTAGCTGTTTAAAAATATAAAAATTCGTAGTGTCTCCCTCCATTGTTGAGCTTAATGCAAAAATAATTTCGTCTATAGCTCCGGATTTTACTTTTTCCACCAGGGAATTGATCGTTAATTCGCCGGGGCCAATACCATCCATTGGTGAAATTTTTCCTCCCAATACGTGATAATGTCCTCTGTATTGACTCGTATTCTCTATTGCCATTACATCTCTTATGTCCTCTACCACACAAACTATGCGTTCCAAACGGTTTGGGTTAGCACATATCTCACAGCGTTTAGTATCACTAATATTGTGGCAATTTTCACAAAAATTGATGTTATCCCTCATCTGCAACAGATGACGAGATAGACTATGGGTTTGCTCTTTTGGCTGTTTGAGTAGATGCAAAACCAATCTCAAAGCTGTACGTTTCCCAATGCCGGGTAATTGCGACATTTCGTTTACTGCATTTTCCAATAATTTTGAAGAGAATTCCATAGTATACTTGTAGCTCGCAAGATAAAAAAAATGCTTCAGAAAAGTAAGCCTTTCTGAAGCATTGTACAAAGAGTAAAATGATATTTTATTCTTTAATAAACTGTTTTGTTACCGTTCCATTTTCAGAATTAATTCTAATAAAATACATTCCGGAAGCTAATGACGAAAGCGAAAGTGTATAATTATTTGATACAGTCTGATTCGCCTCATAAATCATTAATTTTCCCAAAACCGAGAATACACGAATATCTGCTTCAACTGTTCTTGGAAGCGAAATTGAAATTTGATCTCCTGCAGGATTAGGATATAGTTTTAAATCATTTTCAGAAAATAAATCTGAAATTCCCAGGCCTGGTCTTCCAACTGGTGAAACCCAAAGACCTCTTCCGTAAGTCCCGGCATAGATCATTCCAGTTGTATGATTGATATCAAACTCATTAATAATTACATTAGGAATATTGTTATTATAAGGTTGCCATTCAGAGAATGTATTGTCGATATAATAGATACCATAATCCATTCCGAGATATAAAGCATCAGCTCCGTTATCATCCCATATTACGGAAAGAGCACTAAATGCAGGTAAATTATGCAAATAACTATCCCAAGTAGCACCACCATCGTTAGATACGTATACTTTAAAAGTTCCTGAAGTCGCTACCGCTATCTTATTTGGGTTTGTAGGATGTATCGCTATCGAATTAATAAGTCCACCAGGAGTTGCGAGCTGAGTCCAGTTCGTTGCACCGCCATCTTCTGTTTTATAAATGAAGGCGCTTCGAGATGCATACATGATCTGATTGTTATTTGGAGCAATCTTCAAATTTGAAAGATCACCTGTAAAAATTTGCGAAATCTGTGCCCATGTATTTCCTCTATCGGTCGATTTGTGTACGGCATCATATCCCACATAAATTGTATTGGTTACTGAAGGATCTTGCTCCATAGGAGAAACCCAATCTCCAGAACCTCCCGGTCCCGAAAGACCAGTAACACTAATCCCACCATTCATAGATCTGTATAAACCTCCAAACTGAATCATCCCGTACATGGTAGTCGCTGCATCTTTATCGACCATTCCTTCCATACCATCTGCTCCTATCCAATCTCTCCATCCACTGGTTTCATTGTAAAATGATGAACCGTTATCCTGCGAACCACCTGTGATCACTACACTAGGTGTTTGAGACACCCCAATTTTATAAAACTGGCGAATTCCCATTCCTGTTGTTATATCTTCATAATAATTCTCATCCAATGTTAAGGTGTTTTCTGCCTTAAATATTCCTCCATCTGTTCCTGCAAATAAAGTGGTACCATCGAATTCTAAAATATCAACATCGGCATGACAGTATCCAATTCCAGCTGAAGCAGCATTTCCCGGAATCCAATCTGCAGTACATGTAAATGATACACCACCATCTAATGATCTCCAGGTTAAAACACCAGCAATGTGAACTTCGTCAATGTTTGTAGGGTTCACTGCGACATCCATATCGCGTGGCGCTTGTCCTCCAGATGAAAAACCTGCAGTATCATAACCGAAGTAATTTCTACCCGTATGGTCTAACTCTGTAAAACTATCACCACTATTTGTAGATTTATAAAAACCTCCAAAAGAACCACTACTTGCTTCTAATACATAAACCACAGTTGGATCAGCTGGAGAAACACCCATCATTTTTGGACCAGTACCAAAACCAGAACCGGCAGAGAAATTAGCACCACCATCGGTAGATTTAAAGAAATTATTTCCTGTCGCATACACTGTAGAAGGATCTCCTGGCTTAAATTCTATATCGTAACCGCCAAACAAAGGTTGTGTCCAATTAGCTCCACCATCCACAGTTCTCCATACACCACCTCCTGAGGCAAAAATTATATCGCTATCGGTAGGGTGAATTAATATCTTATTTACATCGGCAGAACCTAGATCCGCAATTTGAGTCCAAGTTGCTCCGGCATCAGTAGAACGAAACAAAAAACCATCTGTAGAACCAAAATAATAAGTGTCTGAATTGGATGGGTCAATGGCAACCGAATATACTTTCAAATTTGTAAAATAATCGTTGAGTGGCGTCCAGGTCTGTCCGGCATCAGTAGTCTTCCATACCCCTCCTGTATTTGCCCCAACAATAATATGATCACTATTGGTTTTATCTACTGCAATCCCGGTTATTCTACCAACACCTGGATTCCAACTACTCGTTGCATTCCAATTTTGAGGTCCGAGTTCCTGCCAATTATCAGTAAGCGTAACCCTATTATGGGCGGTATTATTTAAATAAGCGTTATATCGCTCTAATTCTGCAAGGTCTTCAGAAACACTTCTAAGATAACCATCTTCGTTCTGCAATCTTTTGGCATTGTATTCCCAACGTTTAAATTGTTTATAACCTGATCCTCTTCCTTTATCTTTGTTTTCAAAATAAATCTCGGCATTATCGACTATTTCCTGAACCGAATAGGTTCCTTGTTCGATCATTCCTAAATACTCTTGAGATTGTACTGTTGCCATTCCCCCAAGAATTGCAACAAATAATAATAAATAGTAACGCATAATTTTTTTGTAATTAGTTAATTTTCAAATGCATCCAAAAGTAATAAAAAAATAAGGTGTTCGCTTTTATAAACTTTGTATTTTTATCGAAATCTTGTCATTAAGTCTACAAATTTATGCAGCCATTACATATTGTGTTATTAATTGCCGGTTATTTCGGAATTTTACTCTTTATCTCTTACTTAACAAACAAAGGCGGAAGTAATTACGATTTCTTTAAGGCGGGAAAACAATCACCTTGGTATTTGGTTGCATTTGGAATGATAGGCGCCTCCCTAAGTGGTGTCACTTTTATTTCCGTTCCGGGATGGGTAGAAGCTTCAAATTTTAGCTATTTTCAAGTGGTATTAGGCTACACTGTTGGTTATGCTGTGATAGGAACTGTGTTACTCCCTTTATATTATCGATTAAACCTTACTTCCATTTATTCATATCTTGAAGGTCGTTTTGGAACTGCTTCTTATAAAACAGGAGCCTCTTTTTTCTTACTATCGAGAATCGTAGGCGCGAGTTTTAGATTATATCTTGTAGCAATTGTGCTTCAGGAATTAGTGTTCAATGCGATGGGAATACCATTTTGGGTCACCGTCACCATCACTATCCTACTAATCTGGTTATACACGTTTAAAAGCGGTATTAAAACCATTGTTTGGACAGATACTCTTCAAACCCTGTTTATGCTAATTGCGGTTGGTGTTGCAGTTTATTATGTAGCTTCAGGTCTTGGACTCTCCGGGAACCAAATCTTCAATTTTATTGCAGAGAGTGATATGTCTCAAATATTCTATTTCGAAGATTGGAAATCGGGAGATCATTTTGTAAAACAATTTATTAGCGGAGCTTTTATTGCGATAGTAATGACAGGACTCGATCAGGATATGATGCAAAAAAATCTTACGTGTCGCAATCTAAAAGACGCACAAAAAAATATGTTTTGGTTTACCATTGTACTAACAATAGTGAATTTTATCTTCTTAGGACTTGGAGTATTACTTACTGTTTATGCCGAGCAAAATGGAATCGATGCACATAAAGACCAACTATTTTCAACGATAGCGGTACAATCTAATATGGGCACCGGAATTGCTATATTCTTCCTATTAGGGTTGATTGCTGCAGCCTACTCAAGTGCAGATAGCGCTCTAACTGCATTGACAACCTCATTTAGTATAGATATTCTTGATATTGAAAAGAAATACGATGAACAAAAGCAAAAACGTGTTCGTAAGCAGATTCACATTATTATGTCAATAGTGTTAATCGTGGTCATTATATCTTTTAATTATATAATAGGAGATGCATCTGTAATAGCTAAGCTGTTTACTTTTGCTGGTTATACCTATGGTCCCTTGCTCGGGCTTTATGCTTTTGGGTTGTTTTCCAAATGGAAAGTAAAAGATAAATTAGTACCCTATATCGCTATTGCGACACCATTTATAGGCTATAGTATTAGTTTTCTTTGTTTGAAATATTTCGCGTTCGATTTTCAATTCTTTATTTTGATTCTTAATGGATTCCTTACATATCTCGGACTAGTACTGATTCGTACTAAGTAAAACAAGGGTACAAGCGCTTTCGAATGCAATATTATTTTTTGTGAGTAGCGTGAATAATTCAGGGTTTTCGGTACCCGGATTAAAAATCACACGCTTGGGTTTCAGAGAAATGATATAATCATAAAAAGCTTGTTGACGGGAAGGGTTTAAATACAAAGTCACTGTATCTATATCTGTAAAATGAACATTTTCCGTTTCTATTTCTACTCCAGCCACAATGCCTTTCTTTAAGCCAATAGCCACTACATCCTGTTTATTGTTAACTAAATTTACAATTGCCAAGTTCGAGTATCGTCCCGGGTTTAAACTGGCTCCAATTACAAGTGTTTTTTTCATAGTATTTTAATGTATAAATGTTTTATTCCGCCGTTCAGCCGAAATTCATAAAACTAAGTTAAATCTAACTTTTGGATGTAACATATTAAGTTTTGTCACGTCTATAGTATAGAAATATTTCTGCTTTACTGTGAAAATTTTTACGTTGATGGTTAGTGTTAATAATAGCAGTAAAGTTGCAAACCCGAGGTTTTAATCTCGGGTTTGTTTTTTTTTGATACTGTTTGGAACACAATTTTATGTGTTAAAATCGGTTATTTCAAGAATAATTTTGAAAATTAATGTAACATTTTAAATTAATCGTAGTCTATTTAGTATCCTATACGTTTATAATTTATTTGAATTAGCCTTTAAAAAATTGTTGACTCTAGGTATTTGCATACCTTCTGAAGTTTTCTTCGGAAGGTATTTTTTTGTCAAATTTTGAATATATCTTTTCTCGTTTTTTCTGAAGCTACCATCGAATAATCGTGCTTCCCCAAGTGAATCCACTTCCGAAAGCCGCAAGTACAACCAAATCGTCTTCCTTAATTTTTCCGGCTTCCCATGCTTCTGTTAATGCAATTGGGATTGAAGCAGCTGTGGTATTCCCATACTTCTGAATGTTATTAAAAACTTTCGAATCCGGCAATTTCATTTTCTTTTGTATAAACTGAGAGATTCTCAAATTGGCTTGATGCGGAATCAACATATCGATATCTTCTACCTTCAAATTGTTTGCTTTAAGCCCTTCGTTTATTACTTCTGAAAACCGAACAATGGCATGTTTAAACACAAATTGTCCATTCATATACGGGTAATAAGGAATATTTTCCTGAGGATTCTTTTCTATAATTTCAGGGACCCAATACTCAGTACTTGGTCCTTGAAGTGATAATTCATTTTTATGTTTCCCTTCACTGTGAAGATGTGTAGACAATATTCCACCTTTCCCACTTTCGTTTCGAGATAAAACTGCAGCACCGGCTCCGTCTCCGAAAATAACGGATATACTTCTGCTGCGATCTGAAAAATCAAGACCGCCACTGTGATTCTCACTTCCAATAACCAATATGTTTTTATACATTCCAGTCTTGATAAACTGATCGGCAACCGATATCGCATATACAAACCCACTACATTGATTCCTTACATCCAATGCCGGAATCGTTCGCATCCCCATCATTTCCTGCACCTCTACTCCACCGCCTGGGAAATACATATTCGGACTTAAGGTCGCAAATACGATCATATCTATGTCCTTGGGTTTTAATCCGGCCCTTTCTAAGGCAATCTTTGAAGCTTTTACACCCATTACTGAAGTCGAATTACCATCACCTTTCTTAATGTGATGGCGCTCCTCAATACCTGTGCGCTCCTGTATCCAGGCATCGTTCGTATCCATTAATTTAGACAGATCGTCGTTCGTAACTATATTTTCGGGCACATAGCTGCCCAATCCGGTGATTTTTGATGTATACATTAAGTGCTTTGTTAAATCGGTAGTGCAAGATAAGTATTACCCTTTATTGGGAGAAACTTTTTAGAATTATATATTATGCGAGCATAGTTATTAGATTGTAAGATACCTATTTAATGCCTATCTTTTTCGAAAATTTCGATCAATGAAAAACCTTTGCTTACTCATTTCGTTTCTATTAGTTTGTCTTCCTTTATTAGCGCAAGAAAAACTTACATATCAAAAGCCCCCGGCCGAAATCCTTGAACTGGTCGATGCACCATTAGCTCCATCTGTACTAATTGACAATAAAGGTGAAAATGTCGTCCTTCTTTATCGTGATGCCTATAAGTCTATTTCCGAATTATCCGAAACTGAGATGAGACTTGCAGGCTTGAGAATCAACCCAAAAACTAATATTGGGAGTCGGACCAATTTCTACAATGATATTAAAGTAAAAAAAGCCCTTATCAAAGATGCTTCAGCCGTGTCGGGATTGCCTGAAAACGCAAGGTTTTCCTATTTTAATTACTCTCCTAATGAAAAGTATATCGCATTTTTAAATACTACAGCTACTGGAACGGAAGTTTGGATTCTGGATATTGAAAATGCTTCGGCCAAACGATTAACAGAAGGAACTATAAACGCTAATATGAGAAATCCGATTAGCTGGTTTGGTGATAATTCGGCCTTGCTTGTAAAAATGCTTCCGAAGAACAGAAAAGAATTAATCAACACTTCCGAAGCAGTTCCTGAAGGCCCAACTGTTTCAGTAAGTGATGGAGAGAAGGCACAAAACAGAACCTATCAGGATTTACTGAAAAATCCTAACGACGAATTAAATTTTGAGCAACTAGCCTTTTCAGAAATCAAAAAAGTAAACCTTAAGGGTGAGATCAGTGATTTTCTTCCGGTTGCTATGTACGACGATATAGATTTTTCGCCAGATGGGGCATATATAATGATCAGTCATTTAAAAAGACCGTTTTCATATCTGGTGCCTTATTACAGGTTTCCTTTCACAAGTGTGGTTTACAATACAAGTGGAAAAGCTGTGGCAACTGTAAACGACGTACCACTAAATGAAGTACAACCCAAAGGTTTTATGGCAACCCGAAAAGGGAAACGCGATATGGCTTGGCGCAGCGATACTCCTGCGACTCTCTATTGGGCCGAGGCGCTCGATGGAGGAGATCCGGAAATAGAAGTTGAATTCCGGGATGCTGTATATCAACTAAACGCGCCGTTTAATGGTAAACCTTCAATGCTTTTGAAAACGAAAAATCGATTTTCAGTTATTAGCTGGGGTAATGATAATATAGCCACGGCTTATGATTATTGGTGGAACGACAGAAATACCAAAACCTACCTTTTTAATCCTTCTAATGCTTCGGAAACACCCAAAATTATTCATGATCGTAATTATCAGGATCGTTATAGTCATCCTGGAAGCTTCGTAAAGAAGAAAAATAAATTTAACCGATCGGTCCTCGAAATTATAGATGGAAAATTATTCGCCATGGGAGATGGTTTTTCTGAAAAAGGACAGTTTCCTTTTGTAGATGAATTTAATCTTAAAACTCATAAAACAAAGCGTATTTACGAATCGAAATTTACCGATAAACTGGAAGACCTTCGAACCGCTATTGACATGAAAAAAGGTAAAATTCTAGTGCGAATCGAATCGCAAAATGAATACCCTAATTATTTTTTCAGAAATATCTACAAAGAAAATGACCTTACTCCAGTCACGTCATTCGACAATCCTTATAAAAGCCTCGCTAATGTTCACAAAGAAGTAATTTCATATAAGCGTGACGACGGACTGGAACTGCAAGGCACACTATATTTACCGGTGGGCTATGATATGGATAAGAAAGAGAAAAAACCTTTGATATTATGGGCATACCCACGAGAATTCAAGGATAAAAACAGTGCGTCACAAAACACCACAAATCCCAATGAATTTATCTATCCTTATTATGGTTCGCCTATCTACTGGGTGACTCAGGGATATGTGGTTCTGGATGACGCTGCTTTTCCAATCGTTGGTGAAGGTGACGAACAACCTAACGATACGTTTAGAGAACAATTGGTGGGAAATGCCAAAGCCGCTATCGATGCCGTTGATAAATTAGGATACATAGATCGTAATCGTGTAGGCGTTGGCGGTCATTCTTATGGTGCATTTATGGTCGCAAATTTATTGAGTCATAGTAATCTGTTTGCCGCGGGTATAGCTAGATCAGGCGCCTATAACAGAACCCTTACACCTTTCGGATTTCAAAGTGAGGAACGTAGTTATTGGGATTCGCCGGAAACTTATTATACTATGTCACCGTTTATGCATGCCGATAAAATGAAAACCCCTTTATTGCTAGTTCATGGGGAAGCAGATAACAATTCGGGGACATATCCGCTGCAAAGTGAGCGTTATTTTAATGCTTTAAAAGGTCTTGGAGCTCCTGCCAGACTCGTTATGCTTCCAAAAGAAAGTCACGGGTATCGCGCTAAAGAGAGTATCCTTCACTTACTTTGGGAACAGGATACATGGTTAGATACATACGTTAAGAACAGGGAAGAGAACAGCATTATGCCTACTACAGAATTAAAAAACTAACAAGCTTCTTAAGTTTTTAAATGGAAAAAGGGTGCAGTTTATGCACCCTTTTAAACAACCTTAACCAATAAGATAATAGAATAATTTTACCTTTTTCATAGCAAGTTTTATTATTTATTATCTCGGTATAAAATTACGAAAATTGTTTAAACCCTTTCTGCAACCTTTAAACAAAATTTTGTTAAAGTTTATACTGCTTTTTCTATAACGTCTATTTTCTTCGGAAATCACCACACATACTATTATAATTAGTGACAAGGTGTCAGCCATAACTGAAATGGTATTCTATTTGACTATTAGCTCTTCAGAATAATAAATTAATCAAAACAATAATATAATGAGCAAGGGCACTATTAATGTAGCGGTAGAGAATATATTTCCGCTGATTAAAAAGTTTTTATACAGCGATCACGAAATCTTTTTACGTGAATTAATTTCTAATGCAACAGATGCAACTTTAAAACTAAAGCATTTAACTAGTATTGGAGAAGCGAAAGTCGAGTACGGTAATCCGATGATCGAGGTGAAAATCGATAAGGAAAAAAAGCAGCTTCGTATCATCGATCAGGGAATCGGGATGACTCAAGATGAAGTTGAAAAATATATTAATGAAATTGCATTTTCGGGAGCTGAAGAGTTTCTTGAAAAATACAAAGACAAAAAAGGTGAAGATGCCGGGATTATTGGACACTTCGGTCTCGGTTTTTACTCTGCCTTTATGGTGGCGGAAAAAGTAGAGATCATCACCAAGAGCTATAAAGATGAGCCGGCAGTACACTGGGAGTGTGACGGTTCACCTGAATACAAGATCACAAAAGCTAAGAAAACCAAAAGAGGAACAGAGATTATTTTGCATATCGCAGAAGATTCTACCGAGTTTTTGGAGAAGAGCAAAATCACTGAACTGTTGGTGAAGTATAATAAGTTTATGCCTATTCCAATTAAATTTGGAACCATCACAGAAACATTACCAAAACCTGAAGGAGCTAAAGAAGAAGATAAAGCACCTACAAAGGAAGTTGATAATATCATCAACAATCCAAATCCGGCGTGGACAAAACAACCTACAGAGTTAGAAGATAAAGATTACAAGAGCTTTTACAGAGAGTTGTATCCAATGCAATTTGATGAACCTTTATTTAATATCCACTTGAATGTAGATTACCCGTTTAATCTTACAGGAATTCTTTATTTCCCGAAGATGACCAATGATATGAACATGCAAAAGGATAAGATACAATTGTATCAAAATCAGGTGTTTGTAACAGATAACGTGGAAGGTATAGTTCCCGAATTCTTAACAATGTTAAGAGGAGTGATTGATTCGCCGGATATCCCATTAAATGTTTCAAGAAGTTATTTACAGGCAGATGGTGCTGTAAAGAAAATCGCAAGTTATATAACGCGTAAAGTTGCAGACAAATTGAAAAGTTTGTTTAATAGCAACCGTGAGGACTTCGAATCGAAGTGGAACGATATAAAGATTGTAATAGAATATGGTATGCTTTCCGAAGAAAAATTCTTTGAAAAAGCACAGGATTTCGTATTGTATCCTACGGTAGATGGAAAATTCTACACTTTTTCTGAATTGAAGGAAAAGATAAAAGTCACACAGACCGATAAGGATGATAAATTGGTGATATTATACGCTTCAAATAAGGAAGAGCAGCATTCGTATATTGAATCTGCCAAAGAAAAAGGATATGAAGTGTTGTTATTAGACTCTCCAATTGTGTCGCATTTGATTCAGAAATTAGAATCAACTGAAGAAAATGTTTCTTTCGCGAGAGTGGATGGAGATCATATCGATAACCTTATTAAAAAAGAGGATACTGCTATTTCAAAACTTTCCGATGAAGAAAAAGAAACGCTAAAAACATTCTTGACTGAAGTAATACCTTCGGAAAAGTTCGCGGTTCAGTTGGAAGCAATGGACAGCAATGCAAGTCCGTTTATCATTACTGAGCCAGAATTCATGCGACGTATGAAGGAAATGCAGCAGTCTGGTGGTGGCGGTGGTATGTTCGGAATGGGACAAATGCCGGAAATGTACAATCTAATTGTAAATACGAATCACGAATTGGTAGGTGAGATTTTAAATACCAAAACTCAAAAGAAGAAAGAGCGGTTGGTTAGTCAAGCACTGGATCTTGCTCGCTTGAGTAAAAACCTTTTAAAGGGAGAAGAATTAACTGCGTTTATAAAGCGTAGCTATGAGATGATAAAATAGTGAATTGAGAAATAGCTTCTTCAAGCTATAAAATTTTTAGACACCCTATATATTTCGAGAAATCGGAAATATGTAGGGTGTTTTTTTGTTTATAGAGATCAATATTGTAGGAATTCCCTTATTAATATCGTTAATAAACATATAAATACGCTGAAAAACATCGATTTGTAATAAAATACGTATAAGTACGTAGGTAAATTAATAAATTTTAACATAGATTTGTGGTCAAAGCCCCCAAAATGATCTATTCACCTAAAAATACTACACTTTAACGACTTTTTATATAATACGTATTCATGATCTCTAATTCAGATTTAATACGTGCTTAATAATTTGCACACAATTAATACCTAATAATCAATTAACCCCTATCTATTTACACATCAAATTCCTAATTATGAAAAAAAGTACTTTACTAATGATGTTGATGTCATTTTTTATGACGTCACTATTACTAACAGCACAAAACGAACCGCCGGATTTTCCAAATCTTTCACCCGGCCCTATACCTAATTATAGTTTGACTAACGGTGCAAATACTTATAGTGGAAATGTATCTACTCCGAGTGACAGCCAAGATGCGTTTTCGACTACTTTGGGCGTAGGACAAACTATAACAAGCATAGTGTTTTCTGCCACTGGTGGAGGTGGTACCGGAAGCTATTCCTTTGGAGGATTTGGAGCTGGTGTCGCTTTTCCAGGTGGAACTATCAATTCAGACCCATCCTTCACAATGCCTGGAACCTACAATAATATTATTAGTACCGGTTTTTCAACAGGAACTAATTGGAATTTAACCATTAATGTTACCAGTTCTTGTACAAGCCCTACGGTTCCAACAATTACAGCGACTCCTTCAACTGTATGTACGGGAAGTACATCGACATTAAACATTTCAGGAACACTTAATGATGCCACAGCATGGTCTGTTTACACAGGTTCTTGCGGAGGAACATTGGTTGGAACGACGACTACATCAACTTTTGTAGTAACACCTGCAGGTGCGTCTACAACTTATTTTGTAAGAGGTGAAGGTGGCTGTGTAACTCCAGGTTCATGTGGATCTGTTACTGTTAACACAACTGCAATAGACGATGCTTCATTTAATTACGATGCGGCAGCTTATTGTGCTGATGACACCGACCCTACTCCAACAATCACAGGATTAGCTGGTGGAACATTCTCTTCAACTGCGGGATTATCACTTAATGCTGCAAATGGAACAGTGGATGTTTCAGCAAGTACACCAGGAACATATACAGTTACTTACACGACCGCTGGAGCTTGTCCAAATAGCTCAAATGTGAGTGTGACAGTAAACGCTTTAGATGACGCTTCATTTAATTATGCTGCGGCAGCTTATTGTGCTGATGATACCGACCCTACTCCTACAATTACAGGATTAGCAGGCGGAACATTCTCTTCAACTGCGGGATTATCAATTAATGCTGCAAATGGAACTGTTGATGTTTCAGCAAGTACACCGGGAACATATACAGTGACTTACACGACCGCTGGAACTTGTCCAAATAGCTCAAATGTGAGTGTGACAGTAAATGCTTTAGATGACGCTTCATTTAATTATGCTGCGGCAGCTTATTGTGCTGATGATACCGACCCTACTCCTACAATTACAGGATTAGCCGGAGGAACGTTTTCTTCAACTGCCGGATTATCGCTTAATGCTGCAAATGGAACAGTTGATGTTTCAGCGAGTACACCAGGAACATATACAGTGACTTACACGACCGCTGGAACTTGTCCAAATAGCTCAAATGTGAGTGTAACAGTAAATGCTTTAGATGACGCTTCATTTAATTATGACGCGGCAGCTTATTGCGTTGATGATACCGACCCTACTCCGACAATTACAGGATTAGCTGGAGGAACGTTTTCTTCTACTGCGGGATTATCAATCAATGCTGCAAATGGAACAGTGGATGTTTCTGCAAGTACACCGGGAACGTATACAGTTACTTATACAACCGCTGGAACTTGTCCAAATAGCTCAAATGTGAGTGTGACAGTAAACGCCTTGGATGATGCTTCATTTAATTATGACGCGGCAGCTTATTGCGCTTATGATACCGACCCTACTCCGACAATTACAGGATTAGCTGGAGGAACGTTTTCTTCTACTGCGGGACTATCAATTAATGCTGCAAATGGAACAGTGGATGTTTCTGCAAGTACACCGGGAACATATACAGTGACTTATACAACCGCTGGAACTTGTCCAAATAGCTCAAATGTGAGTGTAACAGTAAATGCTTTAGATGACGCTTCATTTAATTACGACGCGGCAGCTTATTGCGCTGATGACACCGACCCTACTCCGACAATTACAGGATTAGCAGGCGGAACATTCTCTTCAACTGCGGGATTATCAATGAATGCAGCAAATGGAACAGTTGATGTTTCAGCAAGTACACCGGGAACATATACAGTGACTTATACAACTGTTGGAACTTGTCCAAATAGTTCAAATGTGAGTGTAACTGTCAATGCATTACCTACCGTAACCTTCACTGCACCAGCGAGTCCTTTTTGTCCTAATTCGACTACAACAAATCTTGGAGGTGGATCACCTGTCGGAGGAGTTTATAGTGGTGCTGGAGTTACTGATGATGGAAATGGTACGACATTTACTTTTGATTCAGGAGCTTCTGGCAATGGAACACATACGTTAACATATACTTTTACGGATGGAAATAGCTGTACGAATAGTGCTTCCGACACAATAACTGTAGAAGACAACGAAGATCCTGTGATTTCATGTCCTGGTGATATAACTCAAGAAAATGATCTTGGTGAATGTGGAGCCGTTGTGACGTATAGCGTTACTGCCACAGATAATTGTACTTTAATGAATCCCACACCAGCCGGATTTACATATTTAGGACAAGACAATGGAAATGACTATTATCTTTCCGACACTCCTTTTACACCTCCAAATGCCTTCGCTGATGCTATTGCAAAAGGAGGTTTTGTAGCATCAATTGCCAATGCTGCACAAAATGAATTTATACGTGCTGCGATTGCTGCAATAACTTCTGGAATAAGCCCAATGTTAGGGCTTAACGATGTTGCTTTGGAAGGATCATTTGAATGGCAGGATGGATCTCCTGTTAGTTATACCAATTGGACTCCGGGAGAACCGAATAATTCAGGAAATGAAGATTACACGGAGATAGATCTAAATAACGGAAGGTGGAATGACTATCCTAATTTCGTTTCAAAACAATATGTACTGCAACTTCCAGTAGGTCCAGTACAAACTGCAGGCTTACCAAGTGGAAGCACGTTCCCAGTAGGAACTACAACCAATACTTTTGTTGTGACAGATGCCTCAGGAAATACAGCTACTTGTAGTTTTGACGTGACCATAAATGATACGGAAGCTCCTGTTTTTGCAGACATTTACGGAGATGGAACTTTATCTAATCCTTTTACTTCCATTCAGCCAGAAATAGTTGGAAGTGTTGCGACCGGGACTTATTACTTTAGTTTTAACGGAAGTACTTTCCAGGGAGTATTGGACAACGATACCGATGGCGGAGGATGGTTAATGATCTTAAATTATGTGCATCAAGCAGGAGATAACTCAAACCTTCAGGTAAGAAATACAGATCTTCCTCTATTAGGTGCATCCACAATAGGGACCAGTGAAGCGGCTTCACCTTCTTGGGGACACTTTGGAAATGCATTGGCTGCCGATATCGATTTTGAAGAAGTACGTTTCTATGCACAAACCTCAAGAGATCCAAATAATATAATTGATTTCACTACAGACTATTCCGCAGTTTCAAACTATGTAAAAACAGGAAATGGAAGTTTTGCCGGAATAAATAATCCTGCAAACTATACATTGGGAACTAGTCATAATTCTTCCATTCCACAAAATGCTCCAGACTTCTTTTCAAATGAAGGAGATTTTGCCTTGACCAATTTTCCATTTTGGAGAGCTGGACAGGCTCACTGGGGAATTAGAGGTTTAGGAAATCGTTGGGAAGTTGATGATTTTAGTCTGAATAATTTTAGCACAATTCATCGTGTTTGGGTAAGAGGAGATCTTTCACCTTCTTCCATCGTTGGAAGTACCACAATCACAGTGCAACTTGACGCATCAGGAAACGTGACAATAACAGCTGCAGATTTTGGACTAACGGCTGTAGATAATTGTAGCACAGTAACGCAGACATTAAGTATAACTGATTTCGACTGTTCAAATATTGGAAGTAATACGATTCAATTAACAGCTAGCGATGTTGTAGGAAATGAAAGAATAATTGATGTTATCGTTAATGTTGAAGACAACATAGATCCAGTAATTACTTGTGCAGCAAATGACACTCGTGATACAAATCCTGGAGTATGTGAATACACTGTAGTTGGAACTGAATTTGATGCAACCTTCACAGATAACTGTACGGACGGATCAATTACTAATGACTTAAATGGAACCGCAACAATCGATGGTGAAGTACTTCCAAAAGGAGTAACAACTGTTGTTTGGACGGTAGATGATGGTAACGGTCAAATGGCTTCATGTACAACTGTAATCACTGTAGAAGACAACGAAGATCCTATTATTTCTTGTATTGCTAATGATACACGAGATACAGATCCGGGTATATGTGAATACACGGTGGTTGGAACTGAATTCGATGCAACTTTCACAGATAATTGCGCTGATGGAAGCATAACAAATGATTTAAACGGAACTGCAACCATTGATGGTGAAATTCTACCAACTGGAGATACTATAGTAGTATGGACAGTGGATGACGGAAATGGTCAATCTGCTACTTGTACAACAGTTATAACTGTTGAAGACAACGAAGCTCCAATCATTGCATGTCCAGCAGATCTTGCAGCAAATACAGATCCTACGATCTGTGGTGCTGTTGTTTTCTTCCCGGATGCAATCGCGTTAGATAATTGTGGTGTGGCAAGTGTTATACAAACTGCAGGTCTTCCTTCAGGAAGTTTATTCCCTGTAGGTGTTAGCGTTGTAGAATATACAGCAACCGATGTAAATGGAAACATGACAATTTGTGACTTTACAATTACAGTGACAGACAATGAAGCACCTGTAACAGTTTGTCAGGACATTACTATTCAGCTTGACGCTAATGGAAATGCAATGATTGTTGCTGCAGATGTAGATGGTGGTTCTACCGATAACTGCGGAATTGATTCGATCAGTATCGATATTGACACTTTCGATTGTAGCAATGTAGGTCCTAATGACGTTACACTTTCAGTAACAGATGTAAACGGAAATACTGCAACATGTATCGCAGTTGTAACAGTTGAAGAAGTAACGGCACCAGTTGTAGTTTGTCAAGACATAACTGTGGAACTAGATGCCTCAGGAACGGTAACAATTACTGGTACCGATGTCGATGGTGGTTCAACAGATGCTTGTGGAATCGCAAGTTACGAACTGGATATGAGTACATTCGATTGTAGCAACGTAGGAACTAACGATGTTATCTTAACGGTAACGGATGTTAATGGAAACGTAGCGACTTGTAATGCAGTTGTAACTGTTGAAGACAATACTTCACCGGTTTTAGTATGTATGGACATCACTTTAGAATTAAATGCTGATGGTACTGCTACTATAACGCCAGCTGATGTGATCGCCAATAACGATGATGCTTGTGGAATTTTAACCACAGCGGTAGATATCACCAATTTCGATTGTAGTGATATTGGAACTCCTGTAACTGTTCAGGTATTCAGTCAAGATAACAATGGTAACTTAGCAACTTGTTTTGCAACAGTAACCGTGATTGATCTTTTAGCTCCTGAATTAACATGTCCTGCAGACCAATCACAAGATCCTGGAGTAGGAAACTTATTCTACGAAGTACCAGATTATTTTGCAACCGGAGAAGCGACTGCTATCGATAATTGTACAGATCCTGTAACTATTCTTACACAAGATCCTGCAGCAGGAACATTATTGCCTGACGGAATCTATACTGTAACATTTACAGCTGAAGATGAGTATGGAAATACTAGCACTTGCGACTTTCAATTAACAATTGAAAGTATTCTTGGAGTGAATGAAGTTGCACTAAGTCTTAATACTGTTTCAATTTATCCGAATCCTGCAAATGATGTGGTTTACTTATCGAATCCTCAAGGGATCGAACTTAATCAAGCCATCATCTATGATATGCGTGGAAGAAAGATTGACACAATAGATCTTAGAAATATGGGAGTTGAAAAATCCATAGATATTTCAAATCTGGCAAGCGCAACTTACAATGTCCAAATTATTACGGACAATGCCGTTGCGAATTTACGATTGCTTAAAGAATAAACATTAATCTTTAAAACCCTTAAAACCCCTTCTTCTGAAATCTCAGAATTGAAGGGGTTTTTCATTTAAAAGATTTACTTTTGACCTCTTACATATTGCTAAAAAATAATGCTCAATTGATGAAGAAAATTATCTTTATTATGGTTCTCTTGGTAGCCATTTCAGCTTGTAAAGAAAATAAGAAAGACCAACATTTAACGCCTGTTGAAGCCGATGGAGGAATTGGTGATGGTGCAACATCACTTTCCGATTCTTTTGCGCAACGTCTGGAAGAATCACATAACAAAGACGCTTATACTTCAAAAAAAGCGATCTCTTACGACTTATTATTAAATTTTAATGGGAAACAAAGATTGGATGTCAAAGTGACGATGCTAACCAACTCATCAAAGTTAAGAATGGATTTTAAAGATGGGAGTAGTATAATTTACGACGGAAATGAAGTTTACCTTACTCCAACCAATACCGAAAATCCTTCAGCTCGTTTCGATATTTTTACGTGGACATACTTCACTGCAATGCCATTTAAATTAACAGACTCTGGAACTCAATGGAATGGTTTTGAGGAAAAAACAATTAACAGTAAAGCGTTTGCCAGAGCCAAACTTTCTTTTAAAAATGATGTGGGCGACACCGCAGATGACTGGTATATGACGTATGCCGATACCGACACCAACTTACTTAGCTATGCCGCTTATATTGTAACCTATGGTAAAACATTAGAAAAAGCTGAGGCCGCACCACACGCAATAGTTTACACAAATTATAAAGTTCTAGATGGTGTTGCGATTGCTGATTCCTGGGAATTTTACAATTGGAGTGAAGAAAAAGAACTTTATGGTGACAGCATTGGAGACGCAAGCTTAACTAACTTCATGTTTATGGACGAAGCAGATTTTAAGGTTCCTTCAGATTCAAAAAAAGTAGAGGCCCCTAAACAAAACTAATCATATGAATTTACCATGGCACCAATACATATTCGGACTCGTCTTCGTGCTCGCAGGAGCGAATCATTTTAGAGTTCCTAAAATATACGAACGCATTATGCCTCCCTACATTCCTGCAAAAGGAACGATGGTGATGTTGAGCGGTCTTGCCGAAATGATTCTTGGTTTTATGATCATGAATCCTGATACTCAATCGGCTGCTGGTTGGGGAATTATCGCCATGTTAATTATATTTATTCCGGTGCATATTTACATGCTTCAGAATGAAAAAGCGGCTATGAAAATGCCAAAATGGTTGCTTATACTCAGGCTTCCACTGCAATTTGCATTAATGTACTGGGCATATTTGTACGTATAACATGGATTTATTTTCTTCGGAAAAAAATGGAAATTTCATCAAACTACCCTTAGTTGATGCAGATGTGGTATATTGTCCTTCTTTTTTTACTTCGGAAGAGGCCACTACTTACTTTGAAACCCTTACGCATCAGACCAATTGGCAACAAGATGATATTACACTCTTCGGAAAAACCTATCCGCAGCCTCGATTAACCTCATTATACGCCACAAATTCTAAACCTTACTCCTATTCGGGCATTACCATGTTTCCGAAGCCATACACTGATATTTTGAAAGAGATTCAGAGAAAAATACAAACTGTTTCCGAAGAAAATTTCACCACCGTACTCCTCAATTTGTATCGCGATGGCAACGACAGTAATGGATGGCATAGTGATGATGAAAAGGAATTAGGAAGAAACCCTGTGATTGCTTCTGTGAGCCTGGGAGCCGATAGAATATTTCATTTTAGAAATAAAAAAGACAAAAGTGTTAAACACAAGCTCATTTTGGAAAATGGTAGTTTGTTGTTAATGAAAGGAGCCACTCAGCATACCTGGCAACATCAACTTCCGAAGTCTAAAAAAGTTATAAAACCTCGAATAAACCTCACCTTTAGAAGTATTAAATAAATGATTCGGTTTCCTTTTCAGACTTCGTTTTAAGATAGACAGCTATTAAGAGCCCCAGTACGATCCCGTGATAGATCAGTCGCAAATAAAGATGTCCCACAATAATAAAAGCACTCATTATAACCGATATAAGTATCCCTGAAATTATTGCCTTTTTTGTTATTACATTGAAGAAAAGCAGAAAACCGGTAAAGAACTCAATAAATGGAAAAAGAGCTGCGCCTATCACTAAAATTGTTTCTGAAAAAATAAAATTTGAAAAGTTATTTAGAACAAATTCGATATAACTAGAATAAAATACAATCCGCAACAAGCCGTGAACGCCAATAATAATTCCCGAAATACTTCTTAAATTAGATTTTATCGTATTCATTTTTAACACCTTACGCATTTTTTAAGCGATTTTAAATAGGCGGCAAAAGTACGGTCTTTAGTCAGCTTTTACTTAACAGAATACTAAAATTTAGGAAGAAAAAAAGGGTTTTCGTTCAAGTACCCGCTAGAATAGACAATTGACTTAAAATTGACCGAATAAAACTCTTAAAGAACTTAAATAAGCTTGATTTCCATTCGATTAAGAGTACTATCCGAAAATATTGTTGAGAAGGACGGCAAGGCGAATACCTCCTTTTTGTAGTTGAGATCGTACGGTATTCATGTGATCATAGATGTAGCGGTAGCTTAGTTTATCACCTATTTCCGTCGAAGCATAAATCTCTTTGCAGAGAGCTCTACTTTCATTCATCCAATCTATTACCTTCCCCGATTGGATATTTTCCAGTTCATTTTTTGTAAGAACATCCGTGTTTTTCGCCAATTCGGTATAAGACATACTAAAATCTTCAATCATTTTTGTGTCCCAAACGGTATGTAGATTTGTACCGTCGTTAAACCATCGCACCTGAAAATCATTACCACCTTTGTCTTCTGCCAAACCTATATGCAGTGGCTGATGTAGATCACCAATAAAATGAACCAGCATTTTTAAATGGAAAACCTTCTCTTGATTTGAAGATGTCTCGTTTTTTAAAACTTCAATACAGGTATTTATACCAGCTATTAGATCTCCTTTTTCACTTTTAGGATGTGCTTCGTATGTGGAGTCGAATGGAAAGTTCACATAATGCCATGGACTATAACTTCGATAGGCATCATCACTTTTAATGTCATCTCCATAATTTGAAACAAAGGCAAGCGAGGCCCCATTTAATAATTTACTGATCTTTTTTTGTGCTTTTTTTGACAGGTAATTCTGAGCAATTTCACCCGTCACTCTATGTCCTGTTTTCCCCCAATCATTAGTAGCAGTAAGGGTTTGTGCTGAAAATACAATTAAGAATAAAAGGCTGATATAATTCTTCATAAGAGATCAATTTTCACAAAGATAACAATCTTGATATAGAGTAATCGAGAAATTTATTAGGAAAATTGGAAATAAATAAGCTATATTTGTTTAATATCATTTTGATATCATTATAAATCAAACACTATGACTAACGAAAAAACACTTCATCCGGCAAATGGCTACTTAATGCTCTTTGTATTCTTTTTATTGGTCGCAACGAGTATTGCCGGCCTATTTCTTACTAAAAACCCTTGGTTTGTTGGCTTATTCTTTATTTCCTTCATGCTTATTCCGGGTTTTGTGCTGGTTAACCCTAATGGATCCAGAGTATTGTTATTATTCGGAAAGTACATTGGAACCATAAGAAACAATGGTCTTTTTTGGGTAAATCCATTGTACGTAAAAAAGAAGATCTCATTGAGAGCACGAAACTTTGATAGTGAACGCTTAAAAGTGAATGATAAATTAGGAAACCCTATAATCATTAGCACCATTTTGGTTTGGCGAGTTCGAGACACACATAAGGCAGCCTTTGATGTCGATAATTATGAAAACTTTGTGCGAATTCAGACCGATGCAGCTGTAAGACAATTGGCGAGTAAATATCCTTATGATAATTTTGCCGACGAAGGTTTGGACGAAGAAATTACCTTGAGATCGAGCATGACCGAAGTTAATGAAGCACTCGAAAAAGAATTGGAAGAGCGCCTCGCTATCGCAGGTATTGAAGTTTTGGAATCGAGAATTGGGTATTTAGCATATTCTAATGAAATCGCTAGCGCTATGTTGAAAAGACAGCAAGCCACCGCAATTGTCGCTGCTCGTCATAAAATTGTAGAAGGAGCTGTCAGTATGGTAGAAATGGCCTTACATGAATTAAGTAGAAAACAGATTGTAGATCTGGATGAGGATAAGAAAGCGGCTATGGTTAGCAACTTAATGGTTATCCTTTGTAGTGATAAAGATGCTACGCCAATTGTAAATGCAGGAACATTAAACACTTAGTATTATGAAATCCTTTTCTGAAACTCAAGGTTTCGATCAATGGTGGTTCCGCGCTCTTATGCTAGTTGTATTGGTTGTTATAATTGTTGGATTGGTGAACACCTTCCCTACTTTCAAAGACAACATGACGGCAATGATCTCCTCTCTTGGTTTCAGTTTAATAGGAGTTTTAATAATTATGCTAGTATTATTTTATTTGAAACTAGAAACAAGAATTGATGAACAGGGTATTCAATACGGATTTTGGCCTTTTCAACTCAATCTCAAACTTATACCATGGCGTGATATTTCTCAGTGCTATGTTCGGAAGTATAGTCCGATTACCGAATACGGTGGCTGGGGATATCGGTCGAAGTTATTTAGTCAAAATCCCAGGGCGATGAATGTAAAAGGCAATATTGGCATTCAAATTGTGTTAAAGGACGGTAAGAAGCTCCTTATTGGAACCCAACAAAAAGATACGGTCGAAAAGGTGCTCAAAACCTACAGTCACAAAATAGAACACTCATGAAAACTAAACTCATTATTCTTTTTTTATTTTGCTTCGGAATTATCTCTGCTCAAAATTCGAATTTTAACTCAAAAAATTTAAGTGTATCTTCCTTAATCGACGGCACCTTATTATTACCGGATACTCCTGAAAAACCTCTACTAGCAATAATTATCGCAGATTCCGGACCAACAGACAGAAACGGAAATCAGCAAATGATGGAAAACAATTCCCTGCGATATTTGGCAGAAGGGCTTTACAATAATGGTATCGCAAGCTTTCGTTACGATAAGCGAATTGTAAAGCAGATGAAGGATCGTACTATTTCAGAAAAAGACATTCGTTTTGATGACTTTATAGAAGACGCCGTCAAAGTTATTGACTATTTTAAACGAAGCGGTGAATTCTCAAAAATTTATGTCATCGGACATGGTCAGGGTTCTTTAGTTGGCATGGTCGCAGCTCAAAACCGTGCAGACGGATTTGTTTCAATCGCAGGTGCAGGACAACAGATTGATGACGTTATCGTAGATCAACTTGCCAATCAAGCTCCCGGACTAGAAGAAAACGCTCGTCTTGCGTTCGATGACCTTAGAGTAAATGGAGTTGCAATAAATTACAGCCCAGGCCTTGCGTCAATTTTCAGAAAGGACATTCAGCCGTTTATACGAAGCTGGATGGCATACGATCCATCTGTGGAAATCAGAAAATTAAATACGCCGATTCTAATTATCAACGGTGAAAAAGATCTGCAAGTACAGCTTAGTGAAGCTGAGATTCTACATAATGCAGCACCTGATGCCGATTATAAGATCTTTCCACAAATGAATCATATTATGAAAGAGATAAACGGCAATGATATTGAAAATAGTAAATCGTACAACGAGTATAAGATTCCGGTGATGCCCGAGCTCATCGAGAATATTAGCACGTTTATAAAGAAATAATATTTATGACGAAAAAGAAAGCATTCGCACTTCGGGTTAATGAAGATATGATGAAAGCCATAGAAAAATGGGCTTCGGACGAGTTTCGCAGCACCAATGGCCAAATCGAGTGGATGCTTAACGAAGTTTTAAAAAAAGAAGGCAGACATCCGAAAAGGAAATAGATTCTTGGATTGTTGGATTGTTGGATTGTTGGATTGTTGGGTAAAACTGACTTAATAATTTATAAATTCTGAGCTTTTACACGTAAATTAAAAGTTGAGTACATAATTCTGAATTTAGAATTCTTCTTTCTGAATTAAAAAAAGTATTTTGCAGCAAAACCATCGTTATGCAGGATATAGTTTCAGAAGTTATAAAAGACACCACTCCCTTTTTTACCAGTGACACCATCGTTTTTGGCGTACTTATGCTGTCTTTAGGATTCATATTTTTTACTTCCTCTAAAGAATCAGGATTTTGGAGTTCCTTTTACAAAATCGTTCCTGCACTTTTTGTCGCGTATTTCATTCCGGCATTGTTTACCACCTTTGGCCTAATTGCACCAGATTGGACCACAGTTTCTGAAAGTGGCGATGTAAGTCAACATAGTTCAAGTCTTTACTATATGTCGAGTAGATATTTACTTCCTGCAGCACTCGTTCTAATGACCTTAAGCATAGACTTAAAAGCTGTTTTTAATTTAGGTCCGAAGGCATTGATCATGTTTCTAGCAGGTACCGCAGGAATCATCATTGGTGGTCCTGTCGCCGTTTTATTGATTGGAAGTATTCACCCTGAAGCTGTTGGCGGAGAAGGTGCAGATGCAGTTTGGAGAGGCCTTTCTACTCTTGCAGGAAGCTGGATTGGTGGTGGAGCCAATCAAACTGCGATGTTGGAAATTTACGGATACAACCAAAAATTATACGGCGGAATGGTATTCGTAGATATAGTTGTCGCAAATATCTGGATGGCAATTATCCTTATCGGAATTGGAAAATCGGCAAAAATTGATAAATGGTTGGGGGCAGATACTTCAGCGATTGAAAGTTTAAAAAATAAGATGTCAGCGTATTCAGCATCCGTGGACAGGAATCCATCCTTAACCGATTTAATGATACTTGCAGCAATCGCCTTTGGTACCGTGAGTTTTGCCCATTTTGGAGCTGGTCATCTAAGTAGTTTTTTCGAATCGTTTGTAGCTACACTTCCTAAAGGACTTACCAGAAATATATTTACATTTCTCGATTCGAGTTTCTTTTGGATGATCACCATAACCACCATTATTGGGATATTGCTTTCTTATACAAAAGCAAGAAGTTATGAAGGTGCCGGTGCTAGTAAATTTGGAAGTGTATTTATCTATATTCTGGTCGCCAGTATTGGAATGAAAATGGACCTCACTCAAATTTTTGAGAACGGATGGCTTATTGTAATTGGGCTAGTCTGGATGGTGATTCACGCCGGACTATTAATTCTCGTTGCCAAACTTATTAAAGCTCCGTATTTCTTTTTAGCTGTTGGAAGTCAGGCGAACGTGGGCGGGGCTGCCTCTGCTCCCATTGTTGCATCGGCCTTCCATCCATCGTTGGCTACAGTAGGAGTGTTATTGGCAGTTTTTGGATATGCTATTGGAACTCTTGGCGCTGTGGCTTGTACAGTATTAATGCAATTGGCATCGGTAAGTTAATGCTGGGAGCTGGGAGCTGGGAGCTGGGAGCTGGGAGCTGGGAGCTGGGAGCTGGGAGCTGGGAGCAAAAATAAAATATTTCGGTTGGAGTTTCTGAAAAAAGTAACATCTTTGCCCGCTTAAAATAATGGTGTCATGAAATACGTTTTTTCTCTTTTCGCAGTACTTGTTTTAGTTGTTAGTTGTTCTAAAAGTGATAAGGAAATGCAACTTTCAGGATATGTGAAAGGACTTAAAAAAGGAACTATTCTCCTTCAGAAGATCGAAGACACTTTATTGGTTTCAGTAGATTCAGTTCAAATTAACGGAGACTCTAATTTTAAGTTTTCCGAAGAAATTGAAAGTCCGGAAGTATATTACCTCTATCTACGCTTAAAGGACGGTACTTTACTTGATGACAGAATACCATTTTTTGCTGAAGCCGGAGAAATAACAATCAACACCTCCCTTAAAAGTTTTGCAATTGATGCAGTGATTACAGGCTCTAATAACGAAAAATTATTCGACGATTACAAGAAGATAAAACAACGCTATACCACTAAAAACCTGGAGTATATAGAAGAAAAGTTTGCCGCATATCAGGAAGGCAACGATTCATTGTTTAAATCGCTAGAGAAGAAAAGTAAGAATTTGGAAAGTAGCAAGTATTTAATGACCGTAAATTATGCCTTGAATAATTTCGAAAGCGAACTTTCCCCCTATTTAGTTCTTTCGGAAATCCCTAATGCCAACATTAAATATTTGGATACCGTTTATCAAAAACTTACTCCAAAAATAAAAGACTCTAAATACGGTAAAGCATTAGAGTCTTTTATTGGTGATAGAAAAAAATCTGAAAATTAACCTAATCCGTTAATTTTTTCGATTAATTTTCTTCCTTTTTCTTCCAATTCGGTATTAATCGTTTTGAAATGTTTTTTCTTATTTTCAACCTTCTTATCGTTCACTTTTACGATAAGTTCATCGAAAGTAACAATAGCCTCATCGATGATCGATTCTGCCTTTTTATTGTCCTTTGAAGGGTTCGTTAGTTCCCAGATATACACCGCTTCAATGATATCTCCCAACACATAATTAATATCTTTTTTAAGGTCGCGTACGTTTGCCATAATTTTAAATTTTGTGCAAAAATACTACTTTAGAGTGTATTAAGGGATATAAATTTCTAAAATAGTTGCATTACTGGAAGTAAGCCTAACCATGTCTTCACAGGCAGGGATTAAGATAGTTTCTCCTTTTTTTATTTCTTCTGAAGTGTTCATAATTTCAACATTCGCTTTTCCATCCACACACATATATACCACAAAAGAATCTAGGTTTGAGTAATCGCGTTCAACAGTGCGAGTCACAACTAATTTATTCGTTTCAAAATAAGCAGTGCTGCAAAGCTGTATAGCCGAATTTGACTTATTAGTATACTTCAATTTAGCATCTGCTGTCTTATAATCGATAGCTTCACGGGCAAGATCGGTATGCAATTCTCTTAGTTCACCGTCGATATCAGGTCTGTCCCAATCGTAAATTCGATAGGTCACATCTGAAGTTTGCTGAATTTCTGCCAATACAATTCCTGCGCCTATCGCATGAACGGTTCCGGGTTCAATAAAGAATGCATCTCCTACTTTAACAGGTTCAGGATGTAAAATATCTGTTATTTTTTTTTCTGAAAGCTTTTCTAAGTACTCTGCTTCCGTTATGTCATTCTTAAAACCGAGAATAAGACGAGCATCTTTTTCGGTATGTAAAATGTACCACATTTCGGTCTTTCCGAAGGAATTATGACGGGATTTTGCAAGAGAATCGTTCGGGTGCAATTGTACCGAAAGATCTTCAGAAGCATCAATAAACTTAAATAATAAAGGAAACTTACTTCCGAAGCGCTTGTAAACCTTCGTTCCTACCAACTGCTCCTTATACTCATCAATAAGTGAAACTAACGAATTGCCCGAAAGAGAACCATTGAGCACTATTGAAATATTATTTTCAACTCCCGATAATTCCCAGCTTTCACCTATTTTATCACCCTTATCTTTTCCGAAGAGCTCGGACAATTTTGTGCCGCCCCAGACCTTTTCTTTTAAGATGGGTCTAAATCGCAACGGATATAAGGATGTTTTACTTTTCAATTTGTAATTGTAATTGTTCTAAAGCCATATCGATATGAGGCTGAGCATTTAAAGATTGAAATCTGAAAAATAGTTTTCCCGATCTATCGAAAACAAATGTTTCTCGTCCGGGGAGTAATCCTAAAAAGCTGCTTTTTACACCAAATAATTTACGAACCTTAGCTTCTGTATCTGCTAAAAGCGTAAAAGGTAGATCAAACCGAGTTTCGAATTTTTTATGCGATCCTTCCGAATCACCACTAATACCAATAACTACAGCGCCAGCATCTGTAAAATCCTGATAATTATCGCGAAAGCTGCAAACTTCTTTTACACAACCGGGGGTAAAGTTTTTTGGATAGAAAAAAATCACGATTGGTTGCTTAGTGCGTATAGATTCCGAAGAAAATAAATTCCCATTTTGATCCTTCAGTGAAAATTTCGGGAGCATTTGTCCTTTTTTCAAACTCATTCTTCTCCTGTATAAATTACAAAGTTTCTAGGTGTTTCGTATAGCTTCACCGTAATACGATACTTAGAATCCAGTTGATTTCTCAATCGCTTCCATATAACAATGGCTATATTCTCAACCGTGGGGTTTAGCTCTTTAAAATCTTCTACTTCGAGGTTCAAATTTTTATGGTCGAAAGCATCTTCAACTTCAGATTTAATAATATCTTTTAATACTTTAAGATCGATTAAATAACCAGTTTCCGGATCAATATTTCCGGTTAAGCCTACTTCAAGCTCATAATTATGACCGTGATAATTAGGATTACTACATTTTCCAAAAACTTCGAGGTTCTTAGCATCATCCCAACTCGCTTTATAGAGTCGATGTGCTGCGTTAAAATGCGCTTTACGAAAGATTGTGAGGCTCATACCGCAAGATGTTTTTGAAATTTATCGAAAATGATCTTAAACCAGACTGTGTAGCTTTCAGAATTTTCTACTAAGTCTTTTTCTAATGCCTCTATGCTTATCCATTTCCAGGATGCTACCTCATCGGGATTTATTGATGGAATTGCATTGTATTTTCCCACCAGAATATGGTCAAATTCATGTTCTGTAAGGCCATTATCAAAAGGGGCTTTATAAATAAATGAGGTGGTTTCTTTTAGTTTGGTGGTAAATCCCATCTCCTCCATAAGTCTGCGTTTGCCGGCATTTAGGGAACTTTCTCCATCCCGCTGATGGCTACAACAAGTATTTGTCCATAAACCGGGCGAATGATACTTATGCACGGCTCTTTGTTGCAGCATCAATTCATTTTTATCATTGAAAATAAACACTGAAAATGCACGATGCAACAAAGCCTTTTCATGCGCTTCCTGTTTAGGCATTAGCCCAACTTGCTCATCTTTCTCGTTTACAAGAATAACTTGCTCTTCTTTCATGGACAATTTTATTTCCTCAAAAGTACGAAATAGGAGACGGTAATTAAAAACAATTATGCTTAGTAACGACTATTTTGAAGTCACGGTCGAATTGTGATCTTGTATTAAGAACATGGAACGTCTGTTTAATTGATGCTCTTCTTCTGTGCATTCAACATCGTTTGAGCAATAATTTACCAGCTGAGATTCGCCATAACCTTTGGCCGTTAATCTAAAAGGGTCTACTCCTCTTTCAGCTATCCAATTCATGGTCGATTTTGCTCTACGATCGGATAATTTTTCATTATAACTATCTCGACCTCTTGAATCTGTATGTGACTCAATATGTATTACAAGTTCCGGATATAATTGCAAGGCTGACAGAATTTTTGCCAGTTCGATTGCCGCATCATCTCGTATTTCTGCTCTGTCATAATCGAAGTATATGGGCTGCAAATTAAGACGACAACCGAGATCATTTGGCAAACAATCTTCTTTTCGTTTTAGCTCTAAAATTAAGTCGATCACACCTCCTTCGTTTGGCGTTACTATTATTTTTTCGTTAGGGAAGAATTTTTTCTTTGTTGCCAACACAGAATATTGTGTTTCGCAATGACCGGTAAAAGTATATTTGGCATCATCTCCTACTGTTACCTTTTCAATCAATTTATTGTTGGAATCCAGAAGAGAGACTTCGGCGCCCGGTATTAATTCACCGGTGTCGATATCAGTAACAGTAGTGGTAATCGTCATTACACATTCCTCTACAAACCTAAATATTTCATCGTCTATACTTCCTCGACCTCCATCAATATTTGAAGAGAAATATCCTGTTCCTTCACTTTCTTTAGTTATAAAACCAAAATCATCCTGATTACTATTAATTGGTTCACCAAAATTTGAAATTTTCCCATAGTTTCCTTCCTCGTCTAATGGTGTTATGAAAATATCAAGACCTCCATACCCTCCATATCCATCGCTGGAAAAATAAAGGTTATTATATTCACTGATATAAGGAAATGTTTCACGTGATCTGGTATTGATATTTGGACCGAGGTTTACCGGTTCACCATACATATTATTCTCCAAAATTTCAGTATACCACAAATCAGATCTCCCATATGTCCCGAGCATGTCGGATGCAAAATAAAGTCGTTTTTCGTCCTTGCTTAAGGCAGGATGCGCTACACTGTATTGAGGAGAATTGAAAGGCAATTCCTCCACATTTACCCATTCTCCAATTAAATTCTTAGTAGCCTTGTATAGTTTTAAACGCATAGTACGTCTGTCATCACTTCCCTTTTTACCATTTGTATAGTTATTTCTGGTAAAGTACATGGTTTTTCCATCCTTCGTAAATGCAGTCGATGATTCGTGATAAACTGTGTTAACTTCTCCGGATAAGGGTTCCGGATTTGAATAGTTACCGTCTTTGTCTATATCGGCCGAATAAAGGTCCAAATAAGGTAAATTATTCCAGTTATGCGTTTTGAAGTTTTCTAAATCTTTAGTCGAAGAAGCAAAGACAATTTTATTCTTATAATAAGAAGGTCCAAAATCAGAAAATTTACTGTTGACAGAGATTTTATTCAATACATATTTGAATGTTTCGATACCAAGGCTTTTTAAGTATTCGGGATCATTTTCAAACGCTTGAATTACTTTTTCTTCTCCTCCCATAGCGATATATGTATCCATTAATTCATTGGATTCTTCATATCTATCTATGCTCTTGTATGACTGGGCAGCACGGTAAAAATATTCAATATCAACATCACCCGGATAAGTTTCAAATAGTTTACCATACCAATCCGAAGCAGTTTTATAATCACTATTATAGTAGTAAGTATCTCCTAATTTTTTATAAATTTCTGCGGAATGATATCCCTTTTCAACCACTTTTAAATAAATGTCTCGTGCATCTATAAAGTCGTATTGATCATATTCCAGATCTGCCTTATTAAGCTTCTGATTTTGAGCAATAATATTCTGATTACAAAGGATTGTAATTACAATTAAAGCAATACTTTTTATATACCTCTTCATAGCTATACACTTTAAATTCTTAAACTTTTTCTTTTCCAGAACTTGATTTTTAAGCATAAAAGTCCTGTGGCGAATTGCCATATATAATGACCAATTAACCTTTGATTTAACTATCTAATTTATTCCAGTATGTAAAATACCTGTGGGGAAGAGTATTATAACTTATAACCAAATTCGGAGATAAGTCTTAACTTCAGTAAAGATAATAAAGATTTCTTTTGTAGGAATAAAATAATGTAGGAATTAGACTAAATACCGATATACACGATAACATACTCAAAATATGTCGTTTATGGATACTTACCCACCTAATTCAAGGTGAAATGTCGGAAATCTTTGGCTGAAGTATTGGTTTTAATTCTGAATAATAAACATCGAACGTCTATTCAACTGATGTTCCGCTTCAGAACACGCGACTCCATCTGAACATCTATTCGTAAGTTGAGTTTCACCATAACCCTTGGCGGTTAATCTGCTCTTACTGATCCCTTTCTTAACCAACCAACTTAAGGTTGCCTGTGCACGATTTTCAGAAAGTCTTTCATTGTACTTATTTGGTGCGCGGGAATCTGTATGTGATTCTATGTGTATAACCAATTCAGGATATTCCCTCATAGCGGCTAAAACCTTTGCGATTTCTATTTCTGCGTCAGGTCTAATATTGAACCTATCGTAATCAAAATAAATAGGTTGTAAGCTCAATATACAGCCCAAATCATTAGGCGGGCAAGGGCTCATACTTTTCAGTGCAATAGGCACCACAATTTCACCGGATTTATCTGGCGTTGAGATGAGTTTTTCATTGGGCTGGTACCCATTTTTCGATGCACGTAAGGCATAATCTGAATCGCAATCTGCCATAAAACTAAATGCCGCATCAGATTTCACAACAAACGTATCTACTATATTGTTATCACCATCCAAAAGTGTTACCTCAGCTCCTTCAATTAAAGACAAATCATCTACATCTATTACAGTACCTTTTATTGAAATTTCGCACTTACCTTTTATGAGGTAAATTTCATCATTAATACTACCACCTACGGCACTTCCTCGATTAGATGATATGTATCCAAGTCCTTTTTCCTCATTAATTATAAAGCCGAAATCATCCTGGCTACTATTTACAGGTTTACCTAAACCAGTAATGGAACCAGTAAGTCCACTTGAATTAAGAGTAGTAACATAAACATCAAATCCTCCAAATCCGTCAAGGCCATCACTCGAATAGTAAAGTTTTCCTTCATCACTAATAAAGGGGAAAGATTCCCTTGCTTCAGTATTAATAGCTTCACCCAGATTTACAGGCGTACCATAACTGTTATCACCAATTATATCAACATACCATAAATCGGACATCCCAAGAGTACCGGGCATATCGGAAGAGAAATAAAGTCGTTGTTCATTGACACTTAAAGCCGGATGGGCGACAGAATACTCTTTAGAATTAAACGGAAGCTCCACAATGTTATCCCAATCGCCATCTCCCGAACTGGTTGCTTTATAAAGTTTTAACCGTATTGTTTTTTCCTTATCCTTTCCTTTTTTGCCGTTGATAAAGTTGTTTCTTGTGAAGTAAACTGTTTTTAAATCCTTAGTGAATACCGCAGAGGATTCATGATACGGGGTATTTATTTTACTACTAAAGGATCTAGGATTTGAAAGGTTTCCTTCCTCGTCCATATCGGCTACAAAAAGATCTAGAAATGGTTGTTGATTCCACTCATCTATTTTAAAGCCTTCATTTTTGTTCGAAGAAGTAGCATAAACCACTTTATTGGCACCGTAAAATGACGGTCCGAAATCTGATGATTCAGAATTGATTGATACTTTTTCCAGATCAAAATTCTTAGTAACTAATCCAATACTCTGTAAATAATTTGGATCATTGTCAAATTCCTTCAGAAGTAATCCATTTCCTCCATTAGCTTCAAATTGGGCCATCATATGATTGGCTTCATCAAGCATATTTATACTTTTTAACGATTGAGCAGCTCTAAAGTAATATTGTGCTGTTGTTTGCTTCGGAAATTCATTTGCGAGTTTAGAATACCATTTTGCTGCATTATCGTAATCACTATTCCAATAATAGGTGTCTCCAAGCTTTTGATATATTTCTGCGGAAGTGTAACCGTCTTCAATAACTTTGAGATAAATAGCTCGAGCATCTATATATGAAAACCTATCAAATTCCTGATTCGCTTTTTCGAGTTGTTTCTTTTGTGCGAATAAATTCCCAGAGCTAAACACAATTACTAAAGACAAGAAAATAATGCGAATAAAAGTTTTCATAGCAGGTATTTTTAAAAGAATCTAGGAGTTACAAATCGTTCGGCCTTGTTAAAGAGATCATAACGTAAAATTAATTCATAGGAGCCATCGCTAAATTCCTCAAGGTCGGTTGTTTGGTAATCATATCCAAAACCAATAAATATACCTTTAGAAGCCTGAAATCCAAGCATAGCACTTACGGCTGCACTCCATCTGTAAGAAGCTCCTACTGTAAATTTTTCATTAATAAGGAAGTTTGCTGAGGCGTCCCATTGAAGCGGTGCGCCACTTACAGCTTTCACTAAAGTCGCTGGTTTAAATTTAAGATTGTCACTTAAATCGAACACATAGCCGGCAATTAAAAAGTAATGTAATCTCTCTGCCGCGATAGCACTCGACTGTGTATTTGTTAGACTATTTGTATCGAAATGCTTGGTCGTTAAAAAATTAGGAACAGAAGCACCTAAGTAGAATTTTTCGGTGTTAAAATAAACTCCGGCACCTATTTGAGGTTGCAATTTATTATCAATGTTGTTCTCAAAACGTGAATCGGGTGTATTTGGATTAAGATTTAACTTACTAAAATCAACATCCAGTATATCGAGTCCCGCCTTTAAACCAAATGAAATTTCTCCTGTATCGGAAGTACTTATAGCATAAGCAAAATCTACGTTTATATTCGATTCAACCGATGGGCCCAACTCATCATGAACTACGGATAATCCGATACCCATATTATCCATTAAACCCAATGGTGAATTAATTGAAAAAGACCCGGTTTTTGGAGCACCTTCAAGACTTACCCATTGTGTTCGCAACAACAAACCAAAACTCAATACATCGCCAGTACCTGCGTATGCCGGATTCACGATTTGCGTATTATACATATATTGAGTGTATTGCGAATCCTGTTGCGCACTCCCGGTAAAAATTCCGAAGAGAACCAAAATTATAATTGTAAAATAACTGCTTTTCATAGTTATATAATTTAAACTTGAACGGAATCAGACCGTAAGAAGCTTTTTAATTTTATCTATTCAGATACAAATAACCTGAATAAGTATTTTTACCAGGATTTTCACCCGGAAACTTTAACACATAAAAATAAGTTCCTGTTGGAAGTTCTTTATCACCACTTACAGTAGCTCTTCCTTCAGAAATTCCTCGGAAAACATTTTGATCTCCTGAAGAACCACCATAGCCCACTGTTTCAAAAACTATAACTCCCCATCTATTAAAAATTTGCATTGAATTATTCTGAAAATCTTCAATACCTAAAATTTGGAAATAATCATGTGCGTTATCTCCGTTAGGGGTAACTCCATTATAGATTACGAAGGTTACACCGGCTACTCCAGGTAAAAGAGTAATCGTTGGATCATCGGGTTCGAGGTCACCATTTGCATCAAAATCATCATCATTATTAGGGTCATCAGATAAGTCGGATATAACATTTCCAACGATGTCTTCCACATTTACAGTAGCTTGATTTATTACTTGTCCGTCATCAACATCTGCCTGAGTAACGACATAAGTCGCTGTAAAGACCCAAATTTCATTAGGATCAAGATTGTTGTCATTATTATCATCACCTGAAACTGGTCCGGTAATAGCTCCAACAATTAATGGATCGCTTATTACAACATTATAGAAAATCGAAGTGCTTGTATTGTCAAGTGAAAATATATAAGAAATGGTTTCGCCAGCCTGAGAACTTGTATCACCATTATTATCATCAAACACACCAGACTTACTTAGGCTTACAGAACAACTATTAATTGTAAGTACAACAGCAGTTCTTGATGAACTTGTACATCCACCAATGGTAACAACTGCTTCAGCATAATAAGTCACTGACCCCACCACGTTCAAGGTTGGATTTGCAACTATACTACCTCCAATAGCCGAGTCGTACCAAACCACGCTCTGTCCACCAGGAACTGTAGCTATAGCTGTGAGCGTCTGGATTGGATCTAACTCACATTCAGTTTGATTACCACCACTTATAGGAAGCGTAGGCGCATCTGTTAGAGTAAGTGTCACAGCCGTTCTTCCTCCACTGATACAACTCGAAGAACCATCTAATGCTTCAGCATAATAAGTGATACTACCTATAGAGTTTAATGTTGGATTCGCGACTACATTTCCACCGGTAAGCGCATCATACCATATAATTGTCTGTCCTCCAGGAACAGTTGCTGTTGCGGTCAATGTTTGAATTGGAGTTTCAGCACATTCAGTCTGATCGCCACCAGAAATAGGAGCGTCCGGAGCAGCTGATAATGTTAATGTTACTGAAATTCTGGACAAACTAACACAACCACTAGCTGTTACATTTGCTTCAGCGTAATATGTTATTGTACCAACTGTATTTAAAATAGGATTGGCAACAATGTTTCCACCAGTTGGAGCGTCGTACCAAACAATGGTTTGACCCCCGGGAACGGTCGCAGTAGCAGTTAAGGTTTGTATTGGATTTTCTACACATTCAGATTGATCACCTCCAGTTATAGGAGCATCTGGTGCGGCTGTAATAGTCAAGGTTACAGAAGTTCTTGTCAAACTAATACAACCACCGGCTGTAATTACAGCTTCCGCATAATATGTAATTGTACCAACTGTATTTAACGTTGGATTAGCAACAATGTTTCCACCAGTTGCAGCATCATACCAAACAATGGTTTGCCCGCCAGGAACCGTAGCCGTTGCTGTTAGAGTTTGAATAGGATCTTCTTCACATTCTGTTTGATCACCTCCCGATATAGGAGCATCTGGTGCGGCAGTTATTGTCAATGTTACTGCTGTCCTTGTTAAACTAGAACAACCGCCAGCTGTTATAATTGCTTCAGCATAATATGTAATCGTACCAACTGTATTTAAAATAGGATTGGCAACTACATTGCCACCGGTTGGAGCATCGTACCACACTATGGTTTGTCCTCCAGGTACCGTAGCCGTTGCAGTTAGTGTCTGAATTGGATCCTGCGCACATTCTGTTTGATCTCCTCCAGTTATTGGAGCAATTGGCGCTGCCGTTATGGTCAGTGTAACAGCCACTCTTGTCAAACTAACACAACCTCCGGCTGTAATTACAGCTTCGGCATAATATGTAATCGTACCAACTGTATTTAAAATTGGGTTGGCAACAACATTTCCACCGGTTGGAGCATCGTACCAAACAATGGTTTGTCCTCCAGGTACCGTAGCCGTTGCTGTTAACGTTTGAATTGGATTTTCTTCACATTCTATTTGATCACCTCCCGAAATAGGAGCATCAGGTGCCACTGTAATGGTAAGAGTCACTGCTGTTCTACTTAGACTAATACACCCACTAGCTGTGATAATTGCTTCCGCATAATATGTTACTGTACCTATAGCATTTAAAACTGGATTCGCAACAACATTGCCCCCAGTTGCAGCATCATACCAAACAATGGTTTGTCCACCAGGGACCGTAGCCGTTGCTGTTAACGTTTGAATAGGATCTTCTGCACATTCTGTTTGATCTCCACCCGAGATAGGAGCATTTGCTGCAGCTGTGATTGTCAAAGTTACGGCTGTCCTTGTTGAACTGATACAACCTCCTATAGTTACCACTGCTTCAGCATAATAAGTTATCGTACCAATTGTATTCAAAATTGGGTTGGCAACAACATTTCCACCAGTTGCAGCATCGTACCAAACAATGGTTTGTCCTCCAGGTACCGTAGCAGTTGCAGTTAGTGTCTGAATTGGATCTTCCTCACATTCTGTTTGGTCACCTCCTGAAATAGGCGCAGCAGGAGTATTTAAAATTGTAAGTGTAACGGCAGTTCTAGTTAAACTTAAACAAGCTGTTGCTGTAATAGATGCTTCAGCATAATAAGTAACAGTACCAACTGCGTTCAATATAGGATTGGCAACTACATTGCCACCAGTTGCAGCATCATACCAAACGATGGTTTGTCCAGCAGGGACCGTAGCAGTTGCTGTAAGTGTTTGGATAGGATCTTCTGTACATTCTGTTTGGTCACCTCCACTAATTGGAGCATTAGGAGAAGCCGTGATTGTCAATGTTACAGCTGTCCTTGTTAAACTAGTACAACCACCAACTGTGATAACAGCTTCAGCATAATAAGTTATCGTACCGATTGTATTCAAAATTGGATTCGCTACTACATTTCCACCAGTTGCAGCATCGTACCAAACAATGGTTTGTCCTCCAGGGACCGTAGCAGTTGCAGTTAGTGTCTGAATTGGATCTTCCTCACATTCTGTTTGGTCACCTCCTGAAATAGGCGCAGCGGGAGTATTTAAAATTGTAAGTGTTACAGCAGTTCTAGTTAAACTTAAACAAGCTGTTGCTGTAATAGATGCTTCAGCATAATAAGTAACAGTACCAACTGTATTTAAAATAGGATTGGCAACTACATTGCCACCAGTTGCGGCATCATACCAAACGATGGTTTGTCCAGCAGGTACTGTAGCAGTTGCTGTAAGTGTTTGGATAGGATCTTCTGTACATTCTGTTTGGTCACCTCCTGAAATAGGAGCTGCAGGAGAAGCGGTGATCGTCAATGTTACAGCTGTTCTTGTTAAACTAGTACAACCACCAACTGTGATAACAGCTTCAGCATAATATGTAACAGTTCCTATAGTATTCAAGATTGGATTGGCTACTACATTGCCTCCAGTTGCAGCATCGTACCATACGATGGTTTGTCCTCCCGGAACCGTAGCAGTTGCAGTTAATGTCTGAATTGGATCCTGCGCACATTCTGTTTGATCTCCTCCTGAAATAGGAGCAGCAGGAGTATTTAAAATTGTAAGTGTAACAGCAGTTCTAGTTAAACTTAAACAAGCTGTTGCTGTAATAGTTGCTTCAGCATAATAAGTAACAGTACCAACTGCGTTTAATATAGGATTGGCAACTACATTGCCACCAGTTGCAGCATCATACCAAACGATGGTTTGTCCAGCAGGTACCGTAGCCGTTGCGGTCAAAGTTTGAATAGGATTTTCTGCACATTCTGTTTGGTCACCTCCTGAAATAGGAGCTGCAGGAGAAGCAGTGATCGTCAATGTTACAGCTGTCCTTGTTAGACTAGTACAACCACCAACTGTGATAACAGCTTCAGCATAATAAGTTATCGTACCGATTGTATTCAAAATTGGATTCGCTACTACATTTCCACCAGTTGCAGCATCGTACCAAACGATGGTTTGTCCTCCCGGAACCGTAGCAGTTGCAGTTAGTGTCTGAATTGGATCTTCCTCACATTCTGTTTGATCTCCTCCTGAAATAGGCGCAGCAGGAGTATTTAAAATTGTAAGTGTAACGGCAGTTCTAGTTAAACTTAAACAAGCTGTTGCTGTAATAGATGCTTCAGCATAATAAGTAACAGTACCAACTGCGTTCAATATAGGATTGGCAACTACATTGCCACCAATTGCAGCATCATACCAAACGATGGTTTGTCCAGCAGGTACTGTAGCCGTTGCTGTAAGAGTTTGAATAGGATTTTCTGCACATTCTGTTTGGTCACCTCCTGAAATTGGAGCTGCAGGTGAAGCCGTGATCGTCAATGTTACAGCTGTCCTTGTTGAACTAGTACAACCACCAACGGTGATAACAGCTTCAGCATAATAAGTTATCGTACCAATTGTATTCAAAATTGGATTCGCTACTACATTTCCACCAGTTGCAGCATCGTACCAAACGATGGTCTGTCCTCCCGGAACCGTAGCAGTTGCAGTCAATGTTTGAATAGGATCCTGCGCACATTCTGTTTGATCTCCTCCTGAAATAGGCGCAGCAGGAGTATTTAAAATTGTAAGTATAACGGCAGTTCTAGTTAAACTTAAACAAGCTGTTGCTGTAATAGATGCTTCAGCATAATAAGTAACAGTACCAACTGCGTTCAATATAGGATTGGCAACTACATTGCCACCAATTGCAGCATCATACCAAACGATGGTTTGTCCGCCAGGGACCGTAGCAGTTGCTGTAAGTGTTTGAATAGGATTTTCTGCACATTCTGTTTGGTCACCTCCTGAAATTGGAGCTGCAGGTGAAGCCGTGATCGTCAATGTTACAGCTGTCCTTGTTGAACTAGTACAACCACCAACGGTGATAACAGCTTCAGCATAATATGTAACAGTTCCTATAGTATTTAAAATTGGATTGGCAACTACATTGCCACCAGTTGCAGCATCGTACCAAACAATGGTTTGTCCTCCCGGAACCGTAGCAGTTGCAGTTAATGTTTGAATAGGATCCTGCGCACATTCTGTTTGATCTCCTCCACTCAATGGAGCGTTAGGAGCAGCCGTGATAGTTAAAATAACCGCTGTCCTTGTCGTACTCTGACAACCTCCAGCAATTAGTGTCGCTTCGGCATAATAAGTAATTGTGCCAACTGTATTTAAAATAGGATTTGCTACAACATTTCCTCCAGTTGGAGCATCATACCAAGTAATTGTTTGTCCAGCAGGTACTGTAGCCGTTGCAGTTAGTGTTTGAATTGGATTCTCTTCACATTCAGTTTGATTCCCTCCACTAATTGGAGCATTAGGAGAAGCTATAATCGTTAGTGTTACAGAAGTTCGTGATGTACTTTTGCAATTACTAGAATTTATAACGGCCTCTGCATAGTATGTAATTGTGCCAACTGTATTTAGTGTAGGATTGGCTACCACATTTCCGCCAGCAGGTGCATCGTACCAAACAATGGTTTGCCCAGCGGGCACAGTTGCAGTTGCTGTAAGTGTTTGAATAGGATCTTCTGCACATTCTGATTGATCCCCACCACTTATAGGGGCATCTGGATTTGCTAAAATTGTAAACGTGGTTGTCGTAGTTTGTAGACAAGCTATATTGCCATATGTATAGGTAATCGTGAATACTCCAGGGACGCTATTCTGAACATTTATTTCACCAGTTGCTGGATCTATGTCAAGTCCAGCAGGAACTGCAGAATAAACACCTCCACTTACTCCGGTTTGAGTAACTTGAATAGGAGCAGAATCATTACACACTACATTTGGCACATAACTAATTTTTGCCGTAGCTAAAATTGGTCCTAATTGTATAGGCACTCTAAAGTCTTTAAGGGAAGTAGTAGGTAATGATGCCTCCTTAGAACGAACAAATAGAGTTTTAAAGCTCACACCTACACAAGGATCTGGTAAAGTCCCTAAGATGCTGGTAATATTTAAGCCAGCTTCAACAAACCTTTCAGGTGTATAATTAAAAACACCAAATGCCCCAAATGGGACGGCAACATTAACATCATTAGTTTTTGCTACTGCGTTCGCCGGGGCTACCGCTTGTAACACATACTCAAAATTCCCTCCACCTATATCTTCCCATTGGTAAACGTCAATAGTAGCAACATTGCCACCAGTTCCGTATTCAACAGTCATTAATATATCATTTACTGTTCTTCCATTATCAGGACCTGCAGAAGTAAATCCAAAGGTAGGCGTCAACGTTAATGTATTCTGTAAAAATTCAAAATCCAGATAACTCACCCCATTAGCTAGCCGTCTGTCACCGGAAACGAAAATCCATTCATTATTGCTTCCATCTTTTGTGATATGGTACATAGTGTTCCCGATATCTAATTTTCCAGGGATAGATCCAGTTGTCCATATCCATGTTCCAGGGTTATCATTACTTGTTAATCCAGCAGCAAAAATGTTATCGCCAGGTGAATTAAATTGATCTCTTTTTAAGGCAGATGTACTCACGTTCACTCCATCGCCTGTACTAGTAAGTACAAAACCACCGGTTCCGGCTACTCCTTCAACCCAATCACCAACTCCATTTGTTGGAGTATTTGAACCTAAATTGCCGTCAATTTCAAAACCACCTGCAGGAGTTGTGGTGTTTATTGTTTGTGCATAAGAAGATCCGAATATCGCAAGTAAAAAAACGCAAATAAATATTTGAATCTTTTCAGAAGAAATGAATTTAGTAAAGAGATACATATGCATTCGATTAAAATATTTTTTCAAATATTATTTAACTTTATTCACAGAAATGAATTTGTATCAATTCTGAAAACTATTCAATAAAATCGGGGATAGGTAAATGATGGTTTAGGTAAGTATAGTGTTCTATGATAACTGAAAAGAATTTGTTTCTAAAATATTCAGAATTCCTTTTGGATAAAATTAACACTTCATCAATCTATGATAAAGATACGTAGGAAAATGCGTAAAATTATTACAATTAGATCAATTTTAGTTTAACGGTTTGTATTAAACGGCTAAGTGCATTTTTTATTGATTTATGCACAAACTCTTGTAGGAAGCAATATACGTAGGACTACGTATATATTGACTACAACTGTAAATATTGGGTTAATCTTTGTAGGATGGTTCGATTTTTGATGCAAAAAAAAAACGCCCAACTAACATTGGGCGTTTTTAAAACTATCTAACTGAGTTAGTTTTGAATAAGAAACATAGATCTTCGATTTAATTGATGTTCTGCTTCCGAACATTTTATTCCATCACTACATTTTATATTATTGAGTTGTTCTTGAGTACAGTCGTAAGTACCAATTTCATTACCACACTCCCCAAACATAACACAACGATTTAACAATTGTCTTTCACCATAACCTTTAGCGGTTAAGCGCGATGAAGCAATACCCTTACTAATAAGCCAGCTTCTAGATGCTTGTGCTCTTTTTTCAGATAAGCCATCGTTATACGAGAAACTACCTCGTGAATCCGTATGTGACTCAATGTCAATAATTAATTGCGGGTACTTAACCATTGCGGCAAGTATTTTGGCCAGTTCTATTTCGGCATCCGGACGAATATTATATCTATCAAAATCAAAGAAAATAGGCTGCAAACATAAAATACATCCCAGATCATTTGGAGGACAGCCTTTACGTTGAAGAGGAATTGGAACAACGATTTGTCCAGTCTTGTCCGGAGTGGTTACAATTTTCTCATTTGGTTTATAATCTTCATGAGTACCCCTAACCGAATAGGTGGTAGAACATTCTACTGTAAAATTGTAAGCAGCATCTTCACCCACAATAATAGTATTTATAACTTTGTTATTTTCATCCAATAATGTCACCTCCGCTCCAGGGATTAGTTCTTTTGAATTTTCATCAAAAACTGTCCCAATTAACTCAATAACACATTTTTCCTGAATTCTATAAATATCATCATCAATACTACCTTTTTCACCATCTCTGTTCGAAGATAGATATCCTAATCCCTTCGATTCATTTAAAACAAAACCGAAATCATCTTGATTACTATTAATAGGTTCGCCTAAATTGGTAATATCACCAGTAGTACCGTCTTCATTTAATTTTGTAACATAAATATCATAGCCACCTAAACCAGCTAATCCATCGGTTGCATAATATAAGTTTCCTTCCTTACTAATATAAGGAAATGATTCCCTTGCCTCTGTATTTATCTGATCTCCTAAATTAACAGGCACGCCATAAGTATTATCTCCAATGATATCTACAAACCAAAGGTCAGACATACCAATAGTTCCGGGCATATCTGATGAAAAGTACAATCTCTTTTCATCGGGGCTTAACGCTGGATGAGCTACAGAATATTCTTTACTATTAAAAGGTAGTTCAACAATATCTCCCCATTTCCCATCACCATTATTAGTAGCTTTATATAATTTTAAACGTATCGTTTTGTCTTTATCTTTTCCGCTTTTTCCGTTGATGAAATTATTTCGTGTGAAATAAACTGTCTTTCCATCTTTTGAAAACGACGTTGAAGATTCATGATACGTTGTATTAATTTCTTTACTTAATGAACGCGGATTAGACAATTTTCCTTCTTCATCAATATCTGCCATAAACAGATCTAAAAATGGTTGTTGATTCCATTCATAGATTCTGAAACCTTCCGATTTATTTGAAGATGTAGCGTAAACTAGTTTATTATCGCCATAAAACGAAGGACCAAAATCTGAATAATCTGTATTAACTGAAACTTTCTCAAGAATATACGCTTTGGATACCAATCCTATACTCTTCAAATAATTTGGATCTTTTTCAAAATTCTTGAGTAATAAACCATTACCACCTTTCGCAGCAAATCCCAGCATCATCTTATCCGCTTCGTCATATTTTTTCAGACTCTTAAGAGATTGAGATGCTCTATAGTAATACTCCGCTTCCGCTTCATTAGGAAACTCTGTAATTAATTTTGAATACCATTTCGCAGCATTATCATAATCACTATTCCAATAGTAAGTATCGCCTAGTTTTTGATAGATCTCGGCCGATTTATAACCATCTTCTACCACCTTGAGATAAATCTCTCTGGCATCTATGTATGAAAACCTGTCAAATTCCTTATTAGCTTTGGCAATCTGATTTTTTTGAGAAAATGAAACGCCAGTAATAAAGCACACCAGCGTTACTAATAATATTTTTCGGAGTAATGTATTCATAGTGTACAAATTTTAAAAGAATCTTGGAGTTAAGACACGTTCTGGTTTTTTGAATACTTCGTAACGAAGCATAAGCTCGTATGAACCATCACTGTACTTTTCAATATCAGTAGATTGATAATCATACCCAAATCCTATAAAAAACTCATCAGATGCTTGAAAACCTAACATTGCGCTTATTGCCGCACTCCATCTATAGGCAGCACCTACTGTAAATTTATCATTTATCAAAAAGTTGGCAGATGCATCCCACTGTAGTGGAGAACCGCTTACTGCTTTTACAAGAGTTGCTGGCTTAAATTTTAGATTATCACTAATTTCAAACACATAACCTGCAATTAAAAAATAATGTAACCTCTCTGCTGCAACTGCAGAACTCTGTGTATTAGTTAAACTACTTTCGTCAAAATGTTGTGTTGTTAAAAAGTTAGGCACAGACAATCCCGCATAAAACTTTTGAGTATTATAATAGATACCAGCTCCTATTTGTGGTTGTAACTTATTATCTATTGAATTCTGAAAACGAGGGTCATTTTGATCTGCAATATTCAGGCGTGTATAATCCACATTTAATATATCAAGCCCTGCCTTTATTCCGAAGGAAAGCTCAGAATCATCCGACGTATTGATAGAATATGAATAATCCACGTTAATATTAGACTCATCTCCTGGTCCTATTCGATCGTGCACTATTGCAAGACCTAACCCCATATTATCCATGGATCCAATAGGTGTGTTAAGAGTGATAGTACCTGTCTTAGGTGCTCCATCAAAACTTACCCATTGTGTTCTTCCCAAGAAACCTATGCTCAAGGCATCTCTGGAGCCTGCATAAGCAGGATTGACCACTTCGGTATTATACATATACTGAGTATATTGGGGATCTTGCTGCGCATTAGTTGAAAATGTCCCTAGCAAAATCAAAAGTATGATTGCGAAATAACTGTGTTTCATAGTTACATATTTTAAAGCCGGGAGGAGGTTATCCTCCCGGAAATTTTTGATTTTCTATCTATTAATATATAAGTATCCTGCGTAACTCTCTTTTCCAGGATTATCGCCTGAGAATCGCAGTACATAGTAATATGTACCTGTTGGCAACTCATTATTTTCAAGTATAGTTACACGTCCTTCGGAAATTCCTCTAAAGACATTTTCCTCTCCATTAGATCCACCATAATTATCAGTTTCAAAAACTAATACTCCCCATCTGTTGAAGATTTGAACGTTATTAGGTCCAAACGCTTCGATACCTCTAATTTCAAAGTAGTCATTTAGACCATCTCCATCAGGTGTGATACCATTGAAGATTTCGAACTGTCCAACCAAAACATTTGGTATGATCGTGATTGTTGGATCATCTGGTTCTCCATCTCCGTTATTATCAAAGTTAGTATTATCATTAGGATCATCAGAGTCATCCATCGCTATTACATTTCCGTTTATATCGAAACCAGTACCTCGCGCTTGGTTAATTACAAGTCCTGCATCAATATCCGCTTGTGTAATTGGATATGTAGCCGTAAATGTAGTAGTATCTGTTTCTCCAGGTAATAATACAGGAATTGGTCCACCTACGATTACCAAACCAGGAAGTGGATCTTCCAATATAACATTGTGAAGTGTTACTGAACCTGTGTTTGTAACTGTAAATATGTACGATATTAGTTCACCAATTTGCGGTAAATTATCTGCTCCTAGATCAATAACTCCAGATTTCGTTACAGACATCATAACACCACTACATGCAATAACTACAGTAGGATCGTCTTCGAAGAAGCTATTATCATCAGACAAGTCTGAAACTTCAGTACCAACCGGTGGTGTTCCGAACACAGTTGCCTGATTCGTAACATTACCTGCATCAATATCTGCCTGAGTAACTGTGTAAATAGCCATGAAGCTACTAGCATCAGAATCTCCAGCTGCCAAAATAATTGGACCACCTGTTACAGCTACTAATGGATCTGTGATATATATATTGGTCAATTCAACGTTACCAACATTCTTCACAACGAAGTTATATACTATAGTTTCATTAACATCTATACAACCATCACCATTCTCATCTGTTGGAGTCGCAGTTTTAATTACTGCAATTGCAGCTCCTTGACAAAGGACAGTGATTGTTGGATCGTCTTCAAACGGACTATTGTCATCAGATAGATCAAGTACTTGCTGACCTAGCAACGTAAATCCAGATACGATCGCTTGGTTCTCCTTGAACCCAGCATCAATGTCGATTTGAGTTATTGGATAAATCGCAGTAAATGAAGTTGCGTCTGTAGTTAATGGCGCCAATGTGATTGGACCACCCACTACATTAACTCCTGGATCTGAGATTGTAATGTTCTCTAAGGTAACGTTACCTTGATTGTATACAGTAAATGTATACGTAATGGTCTCATTTACATTAGCACAACCGTCACCATTCGTATCATTGAAAGTTCCTTCTTTCACAAGTGCAATAAACGGAGCTTGACATAATACAACTACTGTTGGATCATCTTCAGTTAATACATCATCATCTGAAAGATCTGTCACTTCTCCACCAGTAAGCGGTGTACCATGACCAGTTGCCTGATTTACCACCTGTCCAGCATCTATATCAGCTTGAGTTACAGCATAAGATGCTGTAAATGTGGTAGTGTCAGTTTCTCCAGCATCCAGTGAAATTGGACCACCAACTAGAACGATACCAGGTAGTGGGTCAGTTATATTAACATTTGTCAATGTAACGTTTCCAGTATTCACAACTGTAAATGTGTATTGTATTATATCTCCTGGTGTTGGACATCCTGTTCCTTTAATAGGATTCGGAGGTAGTTCACCCATTTTGATTAATGCAATACTAGCATTCTGACAAAGTACAGTAACTGTTGGGTCATCTTCAGTTAAACTATTATCATCTGAAAGATCACTTACTACTATTGCACTTGGATCAGTTCCAAAAACAGTTGCCTGATTCGTTACATTTCCTTCATCAATATTTATTTGAGTGATTGGATATGTTCCAACAAACGTAGCAGTATCAGTTGAACCTGCAGCTAATGTAATTGGACCACCTACCAATACCATTCCTGGTAATGGATCAGTAATATTCACATTAGTCAGCGTGACATTCCCAGTATTTACAACTGTGAAGTTATAGGTAATGGTTTCATCTACATCTGCACAACCGTCACCATCTTCATCGTTGAAAGTACCTTCTTTTATAATTGCGATACTCGCGTTCTGACAAAGTTCAGTAACTGTTGGATCATCTTCAGTTAAACTATTGTCATCAGAAAGATCACTTACTACTACTGCATTTGGATCAGTTCCTTCAGCAGTTGCTTGATTCGTTACATTTCCGTTATCAATATCTACCTGAGTAATTGGATATGTTCCTACGAACGTAGCAGTATCCGTATCACCAGCAGCCAATGTTATTGGACCACCCACAAGAACTAAACCTACTAAAGGATCAGTAATGTTCACGTTTGTCAAAGTAACGTTTCCAGTATTTACAACTGTAAAGTTATACGTAATGGTTTCGTCAATATCTGCACAACCGTCACCATCCTCATCGTTGAATGTTCCTTCTTTAATCACTGCGATACTTGCATTCTGACAAAGCACAGTTATAGTTGGATCATCTTCCGTCAAACTATTATCATCGGAAAGGTCATTTACTATAGTACCAGCATCATCAGTTCCTTCAGCAGTTGCTTGATTCGTTACATTTCCATTATCAATGTCTACCTGTGTAATTGGATACGTACCTACAAATGTAGTAGTATCGGTATCACCAGCAGCCAATATTATTGGGCCTCCTACTAATACAAGTCCAACTAGAGGATCTGTAACGTTAACATTGTTTAGAGTTACATTTCCAGTATTGACAACAGTAAAGTTATATGTAATAGTTTCATCAACATCTGCACAACCATCGCCATCTTCATCGTTGAAAGTTCCTTCCTTAATAATGGCAATAGCAGGAGCAGGTGTTTGATTGATCACTATATAAACTGTAGCCTGATCTGTTGCTACTGGAGAACCAGCATCAAAGATTTCATATACAAATTGATCTGTTCCAGTAAAGTCTAAACCTGGTGTGTAAATAAAGTCACCATTTGGTTGAAGTACTACCGATCCACTAGTCGGACCACTTATTGGACTAATTGTTACATCCAATGTTTGAGACTGTCCTTCCGGATCTGAATCATTCTCCAATAGATTACCAGTAATATCTGTATTCACTTCACCATAATATGCATCATCATTAGCGACGGTGATATTACTTAGATCTGGAATAATTTGAATATAAACCGTTGCAGTATCACATAACTGAGGTGTTCCATCATCACAGATCGTATACTCGAAAGTATCTTCACCAGAATATCCTGGATTCGGAGTATATGTATATGCTCCAGTTATAGGATCAATAACCACCGTACCATTAGTAGGTTGGGTATTGGCCGTTACTGTAATCGGATCTCCATCTGGATCAAAATCATTTGAAAGTATGTTCCCATCAATTGGTACACCTACCTCTGTCACGTTCGTATCGTTATTAGCAATTGGAGGGTCATTTCCTATAACAGGATCTCCAATAATTTCGATAGTCACTGTTGCCGTATCACATGCAATCGGGTTCCCCGCATCACATATTTGATATACAAACTGATCTTCACCAACATAATCAAGGTTCGGAGTATAGGTATACGTACCATCAGCGTTTAATGTCAGGGTACCATTGGTAGGTCCTGTCACTAAAGTAAACACTTCCGTTCCAGCTGGACCGTCAGGGTTTAAATCGTTGGTACCTACATCACCACTTACTGCTAAGTTTACAAACGTATCATTGATATCGTCGATTGCTAGAATCTCGTTTCCACCACCGTTTGGATCGATACTGATGTATACTGTAGCCTGATCACATGCCTGAGGCACACCATCATCACATACTTCATATACAAACTGATCGGTTCC